>NZ_JBFUFE010000005.1:0-556835 GCF_056403595.1 Polaromonas sp. P2_G11
TGTCGTAGC
This sequence comes from Polaromonas sp. P2_G11, assembly GCF_056403595.1. NCBI lineage: Bacteria > Pseudomonadati > Pseudomonadota > Betaproteobacteria > Burkholderiales > Comamonadaceae > Polaromonas > Polaromonas sp. P2_G11. Next base: position 10 of record NZ_JBFUFE010000005.1, read on the forward strand.
TGTAGACGGTCTGGCCGGAGGCGTCGGTGATTTTGGTGAGTTCGCCTACGGCTGCCGGGGTGGGAGTGGATCCGCCGTCGTACTCGAGCACGCTGGCCGTGCCGGTGGCATAGCTGATGGTTTTGAGGCGGTCCAAGTTGTCATAGGTGTACTGGGTGAGCTTGCCTCTGGCGTCGGTCTTGGTCAGGACGTTGCCGTTGAGGTCGTAGGTGTACTGGCTGGTGCCGGTGTCCGGGCTGGTCTGCGCTGTGACATCGCCCAGGCCGTTGGGGCTGTAAGTGGTGGCGAGGTTGCGGGGGTCGGTGACCTGGGTCAGGTTGTCATTGGCGTTGTAGGCGAAGCCGGTGGTGGTCGGCGTCGCACTTCCGGTGTTGGCGGGCTGCTGGGTCTGGATGGGGCGGCCCAGGCTGTCGTAGTAGGTGTAGCTGGCAAGACCATTGGGATCGACCACGGTGGTGGGCCTGCCCATGGCGTCGTAGCCGTATTGCCAGGTCAGGGTGCCGCTGTTGATGGCGACGGTGATGGAGCCAGATGTGGAAGGGTCGTTGTTGGTATCGCCTGCGTAGTCGGCGCTTAAGGCATGGCTGCCCAGGGCTAGGGCGTTGGTGGCAAGCGTTGCCACGCCGCCTGTCACGGCGCCGCTGCCCAGAGTGGTTCCACCATCCTTGAAGGTGACGTTGCCGGTGGGACTGGCGCCTGTGACGATGGCGGTCAAGGTGATGTTCTGGCCGACCGGCGCAGTCCCTGCGCTGCTTGAAAGCGCTGTGGTCGTGGGGGTGGCGGCCAGCGCCAGGACCGGAGCCAGGGCGATGAGCAGTGCCAGGCGGCTGAGCCAGGTGGTGACGGCTCTGGTGGAACTAGGGCTGCGCATGCGACCTCCTGCTGGGGTGATGGTTGTTGTGGTGTTCAATTGCTCGCTCCCGTGAGTTGCTGGACCCGGTTCAAGGCGTCATACACCCGGGTAATGTTTCTTTGCAGGTTGCCCTGTGGGTCTTTGACCTGCTCGCCGGTCTTGTTGCCCATAGCGTCCAGGGTGTAGCTGACGGTGTTGCCTTTGGCGTCCGTCACACCCGTCAGGCGCTGTGCGGCGTCGTAGCTGTAGCTCATGGTGCTGTTGTCGGGCAGCGTGACGCCTGTCAGCTGGCCGGCGTTGTCGTAGGTGTAGCTGGTGGTGCGGGCTGCTCCGCCCGGCGGGGTGACTGTCACGCTGCTGACCCAGCCTCGAGGCGTGTAGCTCATGTCTGTGACGATGCCTTTGGGGTCGACCATCTGTCGCACACGCCCTGCCCTGTCGTACAGCGTGAACTGGGTCACGTGGCCTGCTGCATTGGTGATCGACTGGAGATCGCCTGCTGTGTGGCCTACCGCATTTGGGTCAATGGTGATGGGTCCGCTATTGGGGAAGGCCTGTGCCGGTGGTGTGAAGTTGGTGGTGTACCGCGCAAATCCCTTGGTGATCCGCAAATCAGAGAGGTACCCATTCCAGCCACCAGCGCCGATCGAGTCGGCACCGATGGCAACATTGCGTGAAGAAGTATTCAGGCTGACGGAAAGAGCCGCAGAGCCAACACTCACGCCGTTGACGTAGAGGGTCACCAGGTTGCCATTGCGCACTGCGGCCAGATGGTTCCAGGTGTTCAGGGGTAGCGCATTGGGCGCATTGATAACTGCAACCAGTGAGCTACCAGCGAAGAACGCTGCCTGGGGGTAACCTCCAATAGTGAGCAATCCAAAGCTGGCGTTTCCATTCACACCCAGTTGGTACTGGCCCACGATGCTTTGAATTCCCGACGCATAGCCCGTGGTGTTGTTTGCTTGATAGACCCAGCTTTCAACGGTGAAGTTTCCCGCGTCAAACTGGAAGGATCCTGCGGCGGGTGTCGAGATATAGGAGCTTGCGCCGTCAAAGTAAATTGAACTACTGCCAAATTTGCTTTGGGCCGTGCTGATCTGCGCATTACCCGACACTGTCAAGGGTCTGGGTGACAGACTGCTGTCCACGATGGGCGAGCCGGCCGCACCAGTGCCGTTGAGCAGCAAGCTGACGCGGTTCCACTCGGGGTCTCCATTGGACACAGCTCCGCTGAAGCTGTTACTGCCATAGTAGGCGTAGGTCTGGCGGACGGCGCCGTTGACGCTCTGGGTCGCCACCAAGCCTTGTGCACTTCCACTGGGGACGTAGGTCCAGCTGGCGGTCCGTGCCACATTGGTAGCGGTATCTGTGACGGTCTGGCTCAGCTGGTTGCCCTGGGTGTCGTAGGTATACGTGGTCGTCCTTCCCGCCTCCGTTACCAGCACCGGCAGCCTGAAGGTCGGGTGCCATTGCGTGGTCGTTGTCTGCACTTCGGGCAATCCTGCTGCCCTGGTCGTACTCAAGGGAAGGCGCCGGTTGATGTCCCAGGTGTACATGGTGTTCACGCCCAGGAAGTCGGTCTCCTGGGTGATGAAGCCGTTGGCGTCCTGTACTCGGCTGGCGGCGGATGGAGCGCCTGTTCCGCTGGGCTTGTCGGCGCCGGTGACACCCAGTTGCCCCTTGTTGGTGCTGTAGTTGTAGGTGCGCTGGGTGCCCAAGGGGTCGGTCACTGTGGCTGAGCCAGGGGTGGCGTAACTCACCGTGTACAGGTCGGCACCGCCCGCATAGCCGCTGCTGATGGCGCGGCCCAGGCTGTCATAGGCGATGTTGGACAGCCGGATTCCCCGCTCATCGGTGATGCCGGTGACCAGTTGGGCGTAAGTAGCGTTCTCGTAGTGGTAGATGCGGGTGACGGTGCCTCCCGAAGTACCAGGGTAACTGACGCTGGTCAGGTGTGAGGTGGCGGTGGTGCCGTCGTAGCTGTAGCTGATGATCCGGCCATCGCTGCCGATGACGCTCGTCAGCTGGCTGCTGGGGTTGTACGCAAAGCTCAAGGTGCGGCCGAACTGGTTGCTCACACTGAGGAGCAATCCTGCGACCGGAGCGGTCGTGGATATGGTGCTGGGCGTGCTGTAGGTATAGCTTTGGATCCAACCGTTTCTCTGGGTCACGGTGAGCAGCTTGCCTGCCGTATCGAACTGCCACAGGCTATCGTCGTCCAGCCGTTTATACAGAAGGCCTGTGGCGTTGGGGATCAGGCTGTCGGCGCTGTTGCCGGCGTCCCAGCTGCTGGTAGTGACATTCCAACTGAAGGTGCGTACGCTGCCGTCGCCAAAGATGACGCGGGCGATGTTGCCTGCAGCGCCAGCCGTGCCTTCTTGCTTGATCGAGATGGCGTGGTTGTGCGACCAGGCGCGGGTCAGCCCGGGATTGACTGCCAGGCCTCTATCTGCCGCACCGGCCCAGCTGCTTCGGAAGTGCCGCACCAAGCTCAGGGCATCTGCGCCTTGCCCTGTGTAGTCGGTTTGCGCCAGGATTTTCTCGCCTGTCGCTGGAATGATCGGCTTGGCGGTTTGCTCTCCATCGCAAAGAGGGCATTTCTTGGGTTTGTCTGGGTCTGATCTTGGATCGGATGCTACTGATGCACTTGTCACTGGCGGGTCTGAGACCGCTGGTGGGGATGGCACATCGCAACCAGTTTGGGCGGCGTTTTCTACATTAGGGGGAACGCATGTGCAGCTGTTGCCCGAGGGCGCGGCACCTGAAGGACAGGAAATAGGCGTGGAGCGAGTGCCTGCCGAAAATGTCCCCCACAATCCACCATCCTTATAAAAGTCGCAGGAATTAGCAGCGGTACAGTTGGAGTAGGTCCATGACCCACCAAATATTGCCGCGCCGGCCGCAGCCTCAGCACCAGCAGCGGCCTCGAGGGACGGAAACCACCCCCTAGCATCATTGAAGATGTACTCAGTCCCCCCAGGAGTTGCGGAAAACGAGGCGTGTGCAGGTGTCCAGATCATTGCCAGCATGAGCGCTAGCACAGCAGTAGCGCCTAGACGATAAAGATGGGCAATGCCACCTCCAAAATCACCATGACTACGAAATTTCCGGCTTGCGGTCACCCGCAATAAGACTGCGAGCGGCGAGTGAGTAAAAGGACGTTCATCGATCACTCGCAAGAGCGCATGAAAAAACTGCCTGCATGCATTCTCTATTGCCCTCGCTCGCCCTATGATCGATTTGTAGTCATGGTTTTCTTCAATGCGATTCAATTGACTGCTCCCGTAACTTGTTGGATCCGGTTCAGGGCGTCATACACCCTGGTGATGTTTCTTTGCAGGTTGCCTTGCGGGTCCTTGACCTGTTCGCTGACCTTGTTGCCCATGGCGTCCAGGGTGTAGGTGATGGTGTTGCCCTTGGCATCGGTCACCCCCGTTAACCGGTGGGCTGCGTCGTAGCTGTAACTCATGGTGCTGCTGTCGGGCATGACCACACCTGTCAGCTGGCCGGCGTTGTCGTAGGTGTAGGTGGTGATGCGGGCCGTGTCGCCAGGTGGTGTGACACTGGTGCTGCTGACCCAGCCTCGGGGGGTGTAGCTCATGTCAGTGACGATTCCCTTGGGGTCGACCATCTGGCGCACCCGCCCTGCCCTGTCGTACAAAGTGAACTGGGTCAGGTGGCCTGCTGCGTTCGTCACGCTCTGCAGATCGCCTGCCGTGTGGCCGACTTCATTGGGCACCGTGCCGCTGGAGGCGGCCGTCGCATAGTAAGCATAGGTCGTGGTCATGTTGTTCGGGTCCACACGGGTGAGGACCCGGCCGCCAGCGTCATACGTGAAGCGGGTGGTTCTGATGGGTGCTGTCGGGTCTGGGCTGCCATTGCCCAAGGTGGCCTGTTCGACCCGCTTGCAAACGACAGGCAATACGGTGCCATTTGGAAGTGCCGAGGCCGTCGTGCAGCTCGCTGCAATGTTGCTGTTGAAGGGATCGGGCTCCCCGTGGTAGACCAAGCTTGTGCTCAGCAAAGGTTGAGTCACCTTGGTGGGTAATCGCCAATCCGGATGCCAGATGGTTTCAATTTTTCGGGCCCCTGGAGGCAGCGACGCCCCACTGGGCAGGACGGCGGCACACGATACCGTGTTGGCCAGGCCCTCGACCCGCGTAATCTCACGGTTGCCGCTGTCATAGGCATAACAGCTGCGCTGGCCGGTGAAGTCATCCTTGCTCACGACATTACCGCTGGTGTCGTAGGTTGATGCACTGGCGGCGGCCGCATTGCCCGACCCAGCGGGCTGACTCACGCCGGTCAACATGAGGGAGCCCAGGATTGCCGTCGCACCCAGGCCGGTGGCTTGCCCGTTGGGGTTGGTCACCGTGACACCAGCCGGAGCCTGCCAATCGTGGTAGCGGTAGGTGGTCAAGGTGACCGCATCGTAGACCTGGCTCACAGCGACTGCAGGAGGTGTTCCGTAGCTCACGCTGTAACGGTTGATGCCACCTGCGTATTCCGTGGACACCGCACGCCCAGCGCTGTCATAGGCGAAGGTAGACAGCCGGCTGCCGCTCTCGTCAACCACGCCGGTCAATGCCCAGGCCAGCGAGGAGTTCTCATAAAGAAACTGGCGGGTTTTTCCATCCTGCCAGGTCAGGGTTGCGAGGTTACCGTTGGCGTCATAGGCCGCGGTGATGGCCTGTCCCGAGGCGTCGACTACCTTCGACACGCGTCCATCGGTGACAGCACCGCCGCCAGGCAAGGCGTATTCAAACCGGATGCTGCGCCCGTTGTTATCTGCGACCGCCACCAGGTAGCCAGCCGCGGGAGCCATGCTGCTTGCGCCTGTGCTGTACGTGAAGCTCAATGTATTTCCGGAGGCGTCAGCCAGACTTGTGAGTTGCCCTGCGCTGCTATAGGTTTCAATGCTTTTGGCGGCCGCATCGGTGTAACGGTAGCCGCCGCTGATGGGAACGAGCCGGTCATTGTTGTCGGCATCGGCGATATAGGCGCCTGACTGGTAGCGGAAGCTGGCAACTGTGCCGTCACCACGAAAGAGCTGGATACCAAAACCGGCCGGGGAGACGACCAGCTTGCGGTGCAGGCTGCTCAGCCACTGCGCGCCGAATGAAGGGGCATCGCCGAAATCCTTGACCGCCACGGCAGCAGCCGTGGCCGCGGTTTGCCTGGCGCTGTCATAAATAAGGTTCAGCGCCTGCCCGCCTATGCTCACGCCGGTTTCGACGACCTCCTGTTTGCTGCCCGTCAAGGGATAGAGCTGGTTGCAGGGACAAGGTTTCGGGGCGTCCTTCTTCCTATCGCGAAAGACCTGAACCGTCTCACTTTGGTAACAGCCGTTATTAGTCGCTTTCTGAAGGGAGCCGGGTGGGCAGGTACAACTTGAACCAGAGGGCACGCCGTCATCAGCGCAGCTGTACGTGGGCGCGGTCAATGTGCGCCACCCCATGCTGTAGACCGAGTTGGCAACGAAAGTTCCGTTACTTTTCAGGTACAAAGCTACCGTACATTGAGAATCAACGGAACTGACGAAGACCATGTTGTAGTTCACAGACCAGGCCGAACCATTGGCAGGAACCGCAAGACAGGCCGCCTCATAGGAGGGGTAGCTATAAAGCGCCCCCCCTGTTGTGAAGTCAACGCTTCCGTAGTCCACGCACGGATATACGCCGGCACAGTGAGTATTGACCTCAGTCGCAGGAAACGAAGCAAACGACGAAACCGGAAAGCATGACGACAGCAGCACCAGGACAAAGAGCAGCCATCTCCTGCAGCCACCCGCAGCACTGAAACGTTTTGTGCGGCGTTTGACATACCCAAGGGCACTTTGATCGAACAAATCGCGTTCCGTGCTGGCGTCTCGGTGGCCTGCAGCCATTTTTTTGTCGATGCTTTTGTCGATGCCGTCGCTTTGAATTTCCCTCAATCGCCCGCTCCCGTGACTTGCTGGACCCGGTTCAGTGCGTCGTACACGCGGGTGATGTTTCTTTGCAGATTGCCCGAGGGGTCCTTGACCTGCTCGCCTGTCTTGTTGCCAATGGCGTCCAGGGTGTACGTGACGGTGTTGCCTTTGGCGTCCGTCACACCCGTCAGGCGTTGTGCTGCGTCGTAGCTGTAGCTCAGAGTGGTGCTGTCGGGCATGGCGACCCCCGTTAGCTGGCCGGCGTTGTCGTAGGTGTACGTTGTGGTACGGGCTACGCCGCCCGGCGGGGTGACACTGGTGCTGCTGACCCAGCCTCGGGGGGTGTAGCTCATGTCGGTGACGATGCCTTTGGGATCGACCATCTGCCGCACTCGCCCTGCCCTGTCGTACAAAGTGAACTGCGTGACGTGGCCTGCTGCGTTGGTGACTGACTGCAGGTCTCCTGCCGTGTGGCCTGTGGCGTTCGGGTCAATCACCGGCGCCGTATCAGAAAATGCCTGTACCGGTGGCGTGAAGTTCGCGGTGTACCGCGCCACGCCTTTGGTGATCCGCAGGTCGGAGAGGTAGCCGCTCCAGCCTATTCGCCGATCAATGTCCGCACCTACCGTGACGTTCCGGTTAGAAACGTCGAGACTGGTAGTCAAGGCTGCAGAACCGGCGCTCACGCCATTGACGTAGAGGGTCACCAGATTGCCACTGCGCACCGCGGCCAGATGCACCCAGGTGTTCAAGGGCAACGGATTTGCTGCGTTGATGTCCGCTGTCACTGCGTTACCCGACCAGAACGCGGCTCGAGGATACCCGTCAGCAGCGAGCAGTACGAAGCTAACGTCTGAGTTCGCGGCCGCTTGGTACTGCCCTACAACCTGTTGGTAGGCCCAATATGACCCCGTGTTGCGGTTTGTCTGATACACCCAGGATTCAACCGTGAAGTCCCCGGAGCCAAACTGGAAGTCCGCTGATGGTGGTGTACTCACGGACGCTCTGTTTCCATCAAAGTAAATGGAGCTGTAGCCAAACTTGCTCTGGGCTGCACTGATTTGCGCGTTACCCAGTCTCGTCAATGGCTTAGGCGACGGACTGCTGTCTACGATGATCGAGCCAGGAATACCGGCGCCATTCAACAGCAGGCTGACGTGACTCAGCTCTGGATCGATGTTGCTTTCAGTGCCGCTGAAACTGGTAGCGCCATAGTAGGCATAGGTCTGCTGGACGATGCTGTTGGTGCTTTGGGTGGCCACCAGACCTTTTGCACTTCCGCTGGCGACATACGTCTGGCTCATGGTCCGGGCTACATTTGTCGCGGTGTCGGTGACGGTCTGGCTGAGTTTGTTGCCCTGTGTGTCGTAGGTATAGGCGGTAGTTCTTCCCGCTTCGGTCACAAGCACCGGCAGCCTGAATGTGGGATGCCACTGTGTGGTGGTGGTCTGCACTTCGGGCAGGCCCGCTGATCTGGTCGTCGTCAATGGCAAGTGCCGGTTGATGTCCCAGGTGTACAGAGTGTTCACGCCCAGGAAGTCGGTTTCCTGGGTGATGAAGCCATTGGCGTCTTGCACCCGGCTGGCCGCGGATGGGGCACCTGTTCCGCTTGGCTTGTCTGCTCCGGTGACGGCCAGTTGGCCCTTGTTGGTGCTGTAGTTGTAGGTGCGCTGTGTGCCCAAGGGGTCGGTCACCGTGGCTGCGCCGGTTGCATAGCTCACCGTGTACAGATCGGCACCACCGGCATAACCGCTGCTGATGGCGCGGCCCTGGCTGTCGTAGGTAATGGTGGCCAGCCGGATTCCCCGCTCGTCGGTGATGCCGGTGACCATCTGGATGTAAGTGGCGTTCTCGTAGTGGTAGCTGCGGGTGACGGTGCTGCCGTTCAAACCTGGATAGCTGACAGTGGTCAGATGCGAGATGACTGTGGTGCCGTCGTAGGTATAGGTGACGACCTGGCCGTCGCTGGCGGTCACGCGCACCAATTGGCTGGCGCCGTTATAGGCAAAGCTCAAGCTGCGGCCGAACTGGTTGCTGACCGAGACCAGCAGATTGGCTGCCGGGACACTCGCACTGCTGCTGGTACTGTAGGTGTAGGTATTGATCCAGCCGTTGCGCTGGGTTACGGTGAGCAGCTTGCCTGCTGCATCAAACTGCCACAGGCTGTCGTCGTCCAGGCGTTTATAGACAAGGCCTGTGGTGTTGGCGGTCAGGCTGTCGGCGCTGTTGCCGGCATCCCAACTGCTGGTGGTGACATTCCAACTGAAGGTGCTTACGTTGCCGTCGCCGAAGATGATCCGGGCGACACTGCCTGCGGTGCCGGCCGTGCCTTCTTGCTTGATCGAGATGGCATGGTTGTGCGACCAAGCGCGGGTCAGTCCGGGATTGACTGCCAGGTCTCTGTCTGTGTTGCCAGCCCAACTGCTTCGGTAATGCCGCACCAGGCTGAGCGCGTCCGCGCCTTGCCCTGTGTAGTCGGGTTGCGCCAGGATTTTCTCGCCTGTCGCCGGAATGATCGGCTTGGGGGTCTTCGTTCCATCGCAATCGCATTTCTCGGGTATGGGTGCAACCTGCACAGGAACCGAGATCGCCGCCGGAGACGGCAGATCGCAAGTGTGCGCAGCATTCTCGGTCGAAGGAGGTTTACAGACGCACTCCCCACCCTCCAATTTAGCGCTTAGAGGGCAGCTGAGTACCGTTGCAAACGGATAGTACGCATAAACATCAGTTCCCAAATCTCTGGTCCGCATGATCACATATCCACCCGAATACACGCCAGAGCCCACCTTCGGCCCGCTGCAGGAGGTATGGTCCGGATCGGGAGGCAGAGGGATGCAGTTGTGCATCTGATAAGCGGTCCATTCCGCGAGGTCGGCCGGAGGCACAGGCTGGGAGGTAGGTGCGAACGCACGTACAGGGATCCAGACTACCGCTAGCATCAGAGCTAGCAGAACGGCAGCGCCTAAGCGATAAAGATGGGCCATGCGGCCTTCGGAACCGCAATGATCACGAAAATTGCGCTTTGTGATCACCCGCATTAAGACGGCAAGCGGTGCATGGGTAAAAGCACGTTTTTCCATCACTCGCAAGAGCGCATGAAAAAGCTGCCCGCATGCCAAAGCGATGAGCTGGTAAATTCCGAGCCTCGGAGCCCGCGACAACGTCCAGTGAGGCCTTGTCGTACCTGCCGCCAACAACAGCGGACGCGCTATACGAGCGTCGCGCAAACGTGCTAACGCAAACCAGCTGTATGGCAATCCCATCCCTCACTCCCATTTTTTTGTCGGCCCGAGACCGCTTACATTCAGAGCGAATGTAATGCCAACTCCGCTTGATCTGCATGCTCAATAAATGAAATAAATGAGTCGTTCACTTAAAGACAACAGATAAAAAAATGCGCACTAGCAAATGGTGTTCATCTCTTTAAATGCTCGCCTGAAAAATGACAACTTAAGTGATCACAGCTAAGTCAAAGACAAGACACGTGCTCGGAAAACGACACAACCCCTATTTGCAGGAGGAGAAACGCCATCCAGATAAGGTCTTGCACGCTAAACTCATTGCAACAAAACGCAAGCAACGAATCAGGTTCCACATGCATATTTTGAAAAGAGTTGCTCTACTCGGTTTTGGGGCGCTCTTCCTTGCTTCGGCATTTGCGCAGGAAGCGGTCATTCGCAAAAACCTTGTTGAAAAAATGCCGGCCTCGACAAAAATCGATGAGGTCAGCAGGACACCCATCCGTGGTCTCTATGAAGTGCGGGTCGGTTTTGATATTTTTTATACCGACGAGCAAGGCCGCTACCTCCTGCGCGGCAGCCTGCTGGACACGCAGACCCGCAGGAACCTGACGGAGGAGCGGGTCGAGAAACTGAGCGTCGTTGATTTTGACAAGCTACCTGTGGAAGATGCCTTCAAGATCGTTCGCGGGGACGGCGCGCGCAAGCTGGCCATATTCGAAGATCCCAACTGCGGCTACTGCAAACGCTTTGAACTAGAGATGGCCAACGTTAGCAATGTCACGGTCTACGTTTTTCTCTACCCCGTGCTGGGCCAGGATTCGACCATCAAGTCCCGCAACATCTGGTGCGCCGCCGACAAAGCCAAGACATGGTCAGACTGGATGACGCGCAGCACGACCCCGCCTCAAGCCGACTGCGATGTGAATTCGCTCAAGCGCAACCGGGAATTCGGCCAGAAGTACAACATTACCGGAACGCCGACAGTCATCTTTGCCGACGGATCGCGTGCGCCGGGCGCCATCAGCGCACAGGAGGTCGAAAAAAGATTGGTCAGCCTGAGAACAACGTCATGACCTGTGCAGCAGGGTTATTTTTGGAACGGATGATGGGTTGTTTCACCAACACACGCGTTGTTCGATTTCAGGCGCCTCCGGCAGAATCTTTTCGCACGCAAAACAGCTAGGCCGGCAGGTTCAGAACGATCAATTTAGAACCGCATCCATAAGCGTTTCTCTGGGAGGGGAATTCAGTGAGTCACGGTACGTTTGAGCTGGAGATTGCCCCCAGGGCCCAGCGCTGGAAGACTGCGCGCGGCTTCACGCTGCTGGAGCTGCTGGTCGTGGTGGTCATCGTCGGCTTGCTGGCCGGGCTGGTCGCGCCGAGCTACTTTGACTCGGTCAGCAAATCCAAATCCAAGATCGCCAAGGCGCAGATCGAGTCGCTCGACAAGGCACTGGACCAGTACCGACTGGATGTGGGCGTCTATCCCACGGCGGAGCAGGGACTCAACGCGTTGAACACACAGCCACCGGGGATCACAAAATGGCAAGGGCCTTACTTGAAGAAAGCTCTGCCCACCGACCCCTGGGGCAACGACTACGCCTATGTGCTGAAGCCGGGCGCGGGCGCCATCGACATCATTTCCTACGGTGCCGACGGCAAGCCCGGCGGCACCGGCGAGGCGCAGGACGTCTCGCTGCATTCGGTCAATTGACGTCAGCGCTGGCGCCAGAACAGTTTCACGCATGCTCGCGGCTCACGCCTTGTTTGACGTCGTCACCCGCGACGGTGCGGGACGCATCGCGTCGCGCCAGGTGCGCGCGACCACGGCCGCCGAAGCGCTCGCACAGACAGCGCGCGGTGGCTTCACGGTTCTAAGCTGCGAGGCGGCCAAGGAATCCAGCGCCGGCCTTGGCGGATTGATGCGAGGGAAATCCACGCAACCTTCCCGCTCAGGCCTGGACACCGCCTCCTTCTCACAGGATTTTGCGGCACTGATCGACGCGGGTCTTAGCGTGACCGAAGCGTTGCAGACCCTGAGCATCAAGGAAACGGCTGGCGCGCGGCGCGACCTCATCGAACAGGTGGCGCGCGCGGTGTCGGAAGGCCGCAACCTGTCGGCGGCCATGCGGCTCACGGGCGCCTTCCCCGAGCTGCTGATCGCCACGGTGGAAGCGAGCGAACGCACCGGCGACCTCGGCAAGGGCATGGCCCGCTATGCGGCCCATCAGAGGGAGATGCAGGCACTCAAGGACAAACTCATTGGCGCTTCGGTCTACCCCTTGGTGCTGCTCGTGGTCGGCGGGCTGGTTGTGATGTTCCTCATGGGCGTGGTGATTCCGCGTTTCGCCGGTCTGCTGGACAGCACCCGCACCCAGTTGCCCATGCTCTCGGCGGGCCTGATGGCCTGGGGCCGGTTGGTGGCCGCCAAGCCCTGGGTACTGGTGCTGTTCTTCGGTGGAGTCCTGGCGCTGGGGACCTGGGTGGTCGCGCATTTCCGCGCACATGGCATGCGCTCGCGCTGGCTGCAACGCCTTCCCTATATAGCCGGCGTGATCCGCGAGTTCCAGCACCTGCAGCTTTACCGCACCATGTCCATTCTGGTTTCGCGCGGCATTGTGATCCACCGCGCCATGGAGCACGGCGCCAAGCTGCTGGGCGATGCGGACCGCGAACGTCTGGTGCGCGCCGTTGTGCTGATGCGCGAGGGCCTGAGCATGAGCGCGGCCCTGTCCGGCGCGGGCCTGTCCGACCCCGTGGCCACCAGCATGCTCAAGGTCGCGGAGCGGACCGGCTCCATGTCGGAGATGCTGGAGCGCATCGCACAGTTCTATGAACGCCGGCTGCAGCGCTCCATCGACGTGGCCACGCGTGTCATCGAACCCGCGCTGATGATCGTGATCGGTACCGTTATCGGCGCCATCGTGGTCCTCATGTACTTGCCCATCTTCGACCTGGCTTCCAGCCTGAACTGAGCTTCGCATTGCTTTCGCCCATGAGCGCCCTCCTCCCCTTTTCCCCGCCAGCCGACTCGGACACCGTTCCGGCTTCATCGGCCGGCGGCCAGGCCGGGCGCGCGCTGATGCAACAAGCCGTGCAGGCGGCACCGGTGGGATCGCGTCTTCAGTGGATGGTGCGACAAAGCGGACTAGAGGGCACGCGCGTACTTGTGGACGTCGCGGCCGCGCTGGGCCTGCACGCCATGGCCACGCAAGACCTGCAAGACATCACACCCGACTTCGAACTGATCTCGTTTGCCGACTGCCAGGCGCGAGGCTGCCTGGGCGGCTGGTCCATCGACGCTGCTGGCAACAAGCTGCGCACGGTCGTGGTCAGCGACCCGCTGGACCTCAAGGGCCAGGAGTGGATAGACCTGCAACTGGGCGATGCAAACGCGGGTGAAGTGATTCGCGGCCTGGCACTGATCGAGGACATGCAAGCCTGGCTTGCGCATGCCGAGCGCAACCTGATGGCCATGGGCAGCGACCAAGAGGAAGATGCCGGTGGCCTTGCACAGGCGGAATCCGTCGATGCCTCTGCCGTGACCCTGTCCATCGCAGGCATAGAGACCACGGCGAACCCACTGGTGCGGCTGGTTGATTCGATCTTGTACGACGCGCTCAAGATGGGTGCGTCCGACATTCACTTTGAAACCCAGCCGGCCGGCCTGCACGTCAAGTACCGGATCGATGGTGTGCTGGAAAATGTCAAGCGCATCGACAGTGCCGAGATGGGACACCAGGCGATCTCGCGCATCAAGGTGCTGTCCGAACTCGACATCTCGGAGCGGCGCACGCCGCAGGACGGCCGCTTCAAAGTCCGCGTCGAGCGGCGCGAGATCGATTTCCGGGTTTCCATCATGCCCAATCTGTTCGGCGAAGACGCCGTCCTGCGCGTGCTGGACCGCAAGCACCTGACCGGCCAGTTCCAGACGCTGAGCCTGGACACGCTAAGTTTCGCGCAAAGCGCCAAGGACTTTATCCGCCAGGCTTCCAGCCTGCCCTATGGGCTGCTGCTGGTGACCGGCCCGACGGGCAGCGGCAAGACAACCACGCTGTATGCGGCGATCTCCGAGATCAACACCGGCCTGGACAAAATCATCACGATTGAAGACCCGATCGAGTACCAGCTCAAAGGCGTCCTGCAGATTCCCGTCAATGAAAAAAAAGGCCTGACCTTCGCGCGCGGGCTGCGCTCCGTGCTGCGTCACGACCCGGACAAGATCATGGTGGGCGAGATACGCGACGCCGAGACGGCTCAGATCGCGGTACAGGCCGCGCTCACTGGCCACCAGGTATTCACCACGGTGCACGCCAACAATGTGTTCGACGTCATAGGCCGCTTCAAGAACATGAACGTCGACAGCTACAGCCTGGTGTCGGCCCTGACCGGTATCGTCGCTCAGCGCCTGCTGCGCGCCGTGTGCGTGCATTGCGCTGTGCCCGCCGACATGACACCCGAGCAATTGACACAACAGGGCATCCCCGTGGAACGCCTGGACCTGGACCAGGCGAAATTCATGCATGCCGTGGGCTGCGCGCATTGCCGCGGCACCGGCTACAAGGGGCGCCTTGCGATTGCCGAGACGCTGGAGATGGACGATGACATACGCGATCTCCTCGTGCGGCAGGTTTCGATCTCGCAGATCAAGCAGGTAGCGCGCGGCAAGGGCTTCATGAGCCTGCGCGACTCGGCTGTGGCCCTGGCCATGGGAGGCCAGACCACTGTGGAAGAGATCAACCGCGTCACACCCCGGGAGAACCTGCAGAACACGCAGAACGTAGAGGCTGCTCATGCCTGATCGCCAATCATGAAGGCCGTGATTCACCTGGACATTGGCACCTCTCAGCTAAGGGCGACGCTCAAGCCGGCCGCGCCCGGCTGGGGCCTGCGCCTGGTGCGCAATCTGCGCCGGACGCTACCGGGAAAAAGCTTGCCCGCTAAAGAAGCCGCGGCCACCGCCATTGTCGAAACGGCAAGCTGGGTGTCAGGTGCCACGCACGCCGACAGCATCACAGCCCTGATCGAAGCCGCCGCGCAAGCGGTGCATGCGTTGCGCGCACGCCAGACGGAATCTCTCGATGGCAGCCGCCTCGTGGTGCGTACGGGGATGGGCACTTCCTATGTCGGCATCGCGCCCATGGATTTTTCTTCACCTTCAGCGCGCTCCGAGCCGCAACTGCGGGCCGTTGCAAGAGCACTGTCCCAAGAGGCACTTGGCATCGAAGCAGCCGGGCATGAAGTACGCTGGCGCATCGAGGCCAACCAGACGCATCTGTGCGTGATCACGCTCGAGTCGGCCTTGGTCGCCGGCCTGCAAGCGCTGGCCCAGGCCCAGCGCATGACGCTTGCAAGCTGCCAGCCGGCCATCGTGGCGCTGCTCGACAGCGAACTCCAAAAATGCCGGCGCCAGCGCGATGCGCGCACACTGGTCTGGACAGAGCTGGAAGCCTCGGGGTGCCGTCATGCGATGGTGACCTTCATCCGCTTGATGAACGGCAGCGCCGTCACTGCATGGCGCACTGTCACGCCTCTTCCAACGACCGCAGACGATCCCTGGCTTCAGCCCGCGCTGGACCGTTTCCTGATCGCCTCGGGCGCGGGCATCGATGAACAGGCCGTTCCCTGCGTCTGGCCGGCCCATGCGGCAGAAGCATCACCCACAGTTGCCATGGAGCTGGCAGCATGAGCCGGCATCTGGTCGAGAGCCCGTTCGAGTTCGCGCCGGGCGCGCCGCGCTACCGCCCCTTGAGCTGGCTCATCCTGGCCGTGGGCACCTGCGCCGCATTCTCGGGCCTGTACATGACCTCAAGGGCCGGGGCACAGCTTGAGGGTGTCCGGTCGCAGCAGGCCAGGATTTCCAAACAGCAAAGCGCGCTGAGTGAACAGATGCGGCAGGCCGAGAACAATCCCGCCTTGCTCGAAAAGATCAAGGCCAGGCGGCAGCTCGAAGCCTTGCTGCAAACACCGTGGTCGCTGATGTTTGAAGCCCTGGAAGCCGCAGCCGACACCGTCGAAGGCCGGGTCACCCTGCTCTCCATGGTGCCTAACACCACCAACCCGGCCAACCGCAAGATCGAGCTGACCCTGATGGCCTCGAACTACCCGTCCATGCTGGCCTACACCGAGGCCATGAGCACGGTGAGCGGTTTCTCGGACGTGCGCATCATGAGCCACCAGTTCGATGAGCGCAGCAGCCCAGCTACCTTCCGCTTCCGGCTGACGGCGAGCTGGAATCGTCTCAATGAAGGTGTTTTCCTGGCAAAGGAACCGTCGAGCAACACGCTCAGTCCGCTCATACCGGCGGACATCTCGCCCTCCGTATTGAAGCCGGGCATCAGCAAGGCGCCCTCGCCATGATGCGCGGCCCCGCTTTCATAACCAGGACGCTTGACCGGCTCCGAGGCGGCGCGGGCCTGGAGCCATTGCGCGCCCTCGGCTGGCCCGTGCTGTGCGGCGTCGGGCTGATGCTGGTGGGTGCCCTGCTGCTGGGCCTTTCCCATCAGCTGCGACTGCAGAAAACCACGCTGCAGCTGGAGCTGAAGCAGACCCAGAAACCTGGCCCCAAGCTCGCCGTGAATCCTGTGCGGGGCGTGCCTGTCATCTTCCCGCCTTCGGCCGACTACACGGCCGATCTGGCACAGATTTTTGACATCGCAAAAAGCCTGGGCATCGTGTTGGCCAGTGGCGACTACCGCGATGCGGACCCGACGGCCCTGGGCCTGGACACCCGCCTGGTGGATCTGCGCATCACCGAAAACTACGGCAAGCTCAAGGAATTCCTGGCCAGCGTGCTCAATGCCATGCCACACGCGGCAGTGCAGGAATTGCGCATAGAGCGCAAGGACGGCACAGCCGTCAAGCATCAGATATTCCTCAAGCTCGCGTTCGTGTATTCACCGCGGGCGGGCGACATCCAGGGGCCACCCGCTGTCGGGAAGAGTCCAGCGAATGTCTCTGGGCCCATCACTGCAAAGGCCATGCCGTGAACCAGTCACCGCCAGATCGCACTGCCGCCGCATCTGCGGGCTGGAAGAAGGCCCTCATCCTGGTTGCGGCCGGCCTGGGCAGCTTTGTGCTGGCGGCCGGCATGCAAGGCAAGTGGCAGTCTGGCCAGGTCGACGCAGCCCTTGACCTGGCAGCACCGCCGCGCCCGCGCACAGCCTCACCGTCCGTCTCTCCGCAGTCCGGCACGGCGCTGCCGCCCCTTGCCGACGTTGCATCCCCAAGCCTGGATGTTGTCGCGATGAACAGCGCCAGCCAGCGCATGAACAAGATGGTGGTACGCGATCCCTTCGGCCCGCTGGCGCCTGAATTCATACCACCATCAGAAGTCGTTGCCCCGCCTGCGCCACCACCCACCTTTGCCAAGGCCCGCAAACCGCCGCCACCGCCCGTCGCTGTCGAGCCACCTCCACCCACAGCGCCGCCACTGCCGTTTATCGCGGTGGGCGCCATCCAGGGCAAGAGGATTGGCAATGGCCAGCAGCAGGCCTTCATCCAGCAGGGCGACAACCTCACCGTGATCCAAAAAGGCGACACCGTCGCCGGCAGCTACCGCGTCGACGAGATCACCAGCGACCGCGTGGTGTTTACCTATCTGCCTCTGGGCCAAAAACAATCGCTTCTACTTCTGGATAACCCAAGATGAAACCAATTGAACGGATTGCCGCGATTGCCGGAAGTGGCAACCAAGCAGAGCGCGCGGGCAAAGGACGCAGCCATATGACGCCTATCGCGTCGGCCGTACTGACCTGCCTGCTGCTCACGGCCTGCGCCGGCGCGCGCTATCACAACGACGGCATGAGCCAGATCGGGGAGGGAAACATCGACACCGGCATCGCCTCACTGAAGAAGGCAACGGAGCTCGATACCACCAACCAGTATTACAAGATCGACTATCTGGTGCAGCGCGACAAACACGCCGACAGCTTCGTCAAGCAGGCAGACCAGGTGCGTGCCAGTGGAGATATTGCCGGCGCACGCGACCTCTATGGCCGGGCGCTGGCCTTGAACCCCAGCAATGTCCGTGCGGCGACGGCCTTGAAGGCGCTGGACCAGGACGTCCGCAACGACCAGCTGCTGGCCGAAGGCGAGCGTTACCTGAAGGACGGCAAACTGGAGGCGGCGAGCGAGCGAGCGACGCGGGTGCTGGCGGACCAGCCCGGCCATAAGCAAGCGGCGCAGCTGCGAAAAGCCGCCCTCGACGCCAAGGCCGCAGCCGATCTCGAGCGTGACCGTTTCAGGGAAGCGAAGTCGGTAATGAGCTCCCCGGTAACGCTGCAGTTCCGCGATGCCACAATGCGTACCGTGTTTGAAGCCCTGTCCCGGTCCACGGGCCTGAACATCCTGCTGGACCGCGAAGTCAAGTCTGACGGCAGGGTCACGATCTTTGTGAAGGACGTCGCGGTCGAAGACGCCATTGACCTGATCCTGATGCAGAACCAGCTCGAAAAACGCATCGTCAACAGCAACACCATGATGGTGTATCCGGCGACGGCGGGCAAGCAGTCGGAGTACCAGGAACTGACGGTTCGCTCCTTCCGCGTCACCAACAGTGACCTCAAATACCTGGCCGGCATGCTCAAGACCATGCTCAAGCTGAAAGACGTTTCAGCCGACGAGCGCAGCGGCCTGCTGGTCATACGCGACACGCCTGAAACCCTGCGCATCGCCGAAAAATTGATTGCCCTGCACGACGAGCCCGACCCGGAGGTCATGCTCGAAGTGGAAGTGCTGGAGATCTCGGAGGGCCGCAACAGCAACCTGGGCGTCTCCCCACCCAGCGCCATCACCATCGGCACACCCAGCGGCGGCGCGACCACGCCGGGCGGGACCGTCAGCAGCCTCACCATCGGCCAGCTCAGGCAACTGGGCGTGGGCGGCCTCACGGTCTCCCCGATTTCGGGCACGCTCAACTTCAAGCTACAGGACACCGAAACCCGCATCCTGGCCAGCCCGCGCATCCGGGCGCGCAACCGCGAAAAAGCCAAGATTATGATCGGCGACCGCGTGCCCACCATCATCAACAACGTCACGCCGGTCAACGGCGGCTCCTCCGTTGTCACCGGCACCATCACCTACCAGGACGTCGGCCTCAAGCTCGAGTTCGAACCGCAGGTCTACGCCAGCAACGACGTGGGCATCAAGATCAACCTCGAGGTCAGCAACATCGCGCGTGAATTCACCGACCCGCAGGGCAGCCGCTCGTACCAGATCGGTACGCGCAACGCCAGCACCTTTCTGCGTCTGGCCGATGGGGAGACGCAGGTCCTGGGCGGCCTGATCACCGACGAGGAGCGCAACACCGCCGACAAGATTCCGGGCCTGGGGCACTTGCCCATGGTGGGACGCTTGTTCGGCAACTCGAGCACCACCAAGTCGCGCTCTGAAATCGTGCTCGCCATCACGCCACGCATCGTGCGCAACTACGCCAATCTCGGCCTGGACCGGGCCAGCGTGTTCTCGGGAACGGCGCTGACACTGCGCGACCGGCAGATTCTGGGTGACCCAGTGGGCGGTTTGAGTCTGCCCAACGGACTGGGAGGCCGTCTCGCGCCAGCCGGCGGCATCACGCCTGCACCACAGATGCCGGGAGCACTGGGGACGCCATCGCCTACGCCAGCCATTTCACAACCTCTTCCGCAGCCCATTCCCGCCATGCCGCTGAGTGGTGGTGGCCTGGCGCCACCCCCACCCATGATCAAGCGTTAACGAGAGGCGATGTGACTCCCTTCTCCAGCAGTTTCCGCAAGATGGATTTGCGAACGGTCGCAGGCCGGAAGCGCAAGGCACGCTACCGTCCGCGCCCTCGCCGCCCCCATGCGGCAGGTTTCACGCTGATCGAACTGCTGGTGGTGTTCTCCATCCTCGCCCTACTTTTGACGCTGGCCACGCCGCGCTACTTCAAAGCGGTGGATGGTGGCAAGGAAAAAATCAAGGCACAAAACCTCGCCACACTGCGCGATGCAATCGACAAGTTCCGCGCCGACCAAGGCAAGTACCCGATGCAATTGCAGGAGGTGGTGGACAAGCGCTACCTGCGCGAGATCCCGCTGGATCCGGTGTCCGGCTCCCGAGCCTGGGAGGTTTTGCCATTTCCAACCGGCGCTGAGCCAGGCATCTACGACGTACGCGCGCCCCTTGTGCCAAACCCAATCCCGCCAAAGGAAGGTGTCGAGCCACCCACTACGGAGATCGCGCCGTGAAACCGTCGGGGCAAGGCGGCTTCACGCTGATCGAGCTGCTGGTCTCACTGGCCATCGTGGGCCTGCTGGCCATGGTGGCCGTGCCGCTGACCCAGGTGGTGCAAACACGCGCCAAGGAGGCCGAACTCAAGCAGGGCTTGCGCACCCTACGCCGGGCGCTGGATAGCTATAAGGCCGCATCCGACGCCGGGGTCATCGACAAGGGGGTAGGCGCCTCCGGCTACCCTCCGTCGCTGGAGGTGCTGGTCAACGGCGTTCCGCGCTCTGCGGCTTTTGGTTTCTCCGCGCAGCCTTTTGTGGTGCTGCGCAGGATTCCGCGTGACCCTTTCGCCGAAGATCCGGCCCTTAGCGATGTGCAGACATGGAACACCCGCGCCTACAGCAGCAGCGCTGAAGCACCGCAACCGGGTGCGGACGTGTTCGATGTCTCCTCGAAGTCGTCCCAGCGCGCGCTGGACGGGTCGGCTTACAGCGCTTGGTGACGGGACTCGTTCAGCCATGACAAAAGCCACCCGCCCGCGCAAGGCTTTGGCCTCGCAGTCAGGTCTGGTGTTGCTCGCGGTGCTGATTTTTCTGCTGCTGACTACCTTGGGTGCATCGGCCATGGTGGAACTGCAGCGCACCCACACCCAGCGCGCCAAAGAGACCGAGCTGCTGTTCGTGGGAGACCAGTACCGCCGCGCAATCAAGTCTTACTACAGCAGTGTGCCAGCGGGGAAAAGCCAGTCTTTGCCGCGCTCACTCGACGATCTGCTGGAGGACAAACGTTTTACTGCGCCTGTGCGTCACCTGCGTCGCCTGTATCCAGACCCCATGACGGGCGAAGTCGACTGGGTGATTGTTCAAGGTGCGGACGGCATCTTGGGGGTGCACAGTCGCTCCACGCAGAGCGTCTTCAAGAAAAGAGAGTTCCCGATTCAGTACCGGGATTTTCAGGACAAGGAGACTTATGCGGAGTGGGTGTTTGTGGCTTCGGTGAATTAAGGGGGACTACCGCATGAGCTTCGCACCAAGTCTATCGTTGATCGCTTTCGTGCGTAGAGGGGACCTCAATTTTGAACGCTTCGTCGAAGTACTTTCCACACGCGGCTACATCACAGAGCAAGATCACGAGGCGGGTTGCAGCATGGTTCCATTAGGCATGGAGGCGGCGCGGCAAGAGGATTTTGATGCGCTGTTCAAACTGCTAATGCCTGGGCGTCTCAACGAGATTGAGTTGTCATGCAGAGCAACCGACGCAGGTGGCCTGCGAGGGGCGTTTTCATATGCTCTGTTCAATTCCAACGTCGTTGATGACGAAACAATTAAGCACATATTGACGAAAGAGAACGAGGAAATAGCTAGACGGTATACAGAGTTCACGCGAATTTAACGTGAGGGTGTTAAGTTTCGCGTCGATGTGACCTGCCTTTTTTTGCAGTCGCTTGACCCCATCAAAATCCGGAAATGCGGATCGCCAGTCCTACGCCAAAGGAGTCACCATTGGCTCAGTGCTCGATGAAAAAAGCGGATCAACACACGGATCCACAACCCTGTTTCAAATAGTCGCAGCTATAAAGACTCAAAGAGGCGCCACCGGTAATTTATTTCTGATAGCCGGCCATCAGCGAATTGGAGTTGCGCGGTCGAATAGCCTCCAGGAACATTTATCGTCCAGGCATCGTAATTCAGTAGCAAGGCTGTGTCTTTGTCGGTGATTCCGCTCTTCAGTCGAACCCATCTTGAGCTTGCAATGCAGGCAAATACTTCAACCCCTGCCTCATCGCTTAATAGCTCGCGTAACTTCTCCAGCAACTCGGATCGAGTCTTGATCGGGGATAGCGCTGCAAATTCCTTCACTGATGCGTGCACCAAACCCACGGGACCATTGTTTGAATCGAAATTGAATTTCGCGCTTTTACTGTTTTTATAGTCACTTACGCATATTCCCGGGGCGGCATCGAGGTCCTGAAGCTGAGCAATGTTCTTCCTGGTAATAACTGGATATCCCACCAGTTCGGGTAGAACATCATCTACACCGCTGTCGCCAAGTATTCTCATTACTTGCTGCTTCGACGCCCCGAGTTTGGCGCCAAGTAACTCCGTTCGCTTGAAGGAAATTACAGGAAAAAATATCTGCTGCGCTAAAGTGAGCAGAATGATTCCAGTCAGCACTCCCAGTATCGACCAGCGCATGACTCGGCCTCGTCGTTTGCCGTCCATATCACTATCTGCAAGTTGTTCCATGATTTTCACCGCCACAGTCCGGCGCCGAACGGACTCGGCTTCGCAGGTGTCCAGTTCTGCCCATAGGCGCCCGAAATATTTGGAACCGTACCACCAGCTCTTTCAACAGATTGCTGAGTAGCGGTGTTCGAGTTGGGTCCAAATTTCGCATCGTACGGTCGGATCGAGTCATATCCTTCGGCTTGTCGCATAACCTCTCTATCAAAATCCGGTCCAGACACCCCCGCTGGCGGAGGCACTTCGTATGCTTCAGCCGGGGCTCCACCGTTCCATGCATTCCGATCGTCAACGTACGTGGGCGCATTGCTTCCTTGATTGAACATAGTTCGCCCGCCTGCCAGGCTGTATTGACCATCCACAATCTTTACCCGAACGCCACACACGTCTTTCCAATGCCACACGACGACGAAGCAGTGTTTAGCGCCAAGCCGGCGAGCCTTCGGATCGTTCACAGGCCGGCACACCACGGTTGTATCCAGACCCGACGGGTCCACTAGTCTCAACGGATCGCCCTCCACATAGCTAAAGGTATTGATGCCACCCGCCAGTCCAATGGGATCGGACTGCATATACCGCCCAATCCTCGGGTTGTACTCCCGATGCCAATTCTGGAACAGCCCACTCTCGGCATCAAAGGTTTGTCGAAAATCCTCTAATGGGCTTTGGCTACTCGAATCGCAAGCATCGGTGAAGTAAGGTCCTGCTGAGTGAGCAATATTGCTATGCCCGCGTCATCAAGAATTGCGTATGTATAAGCATTGGAAATGAAGAATCTCGTGCACTCGGTTTCTGAGCAACTCAATAACTCGTTGCCGGAACGAGCGCGCAAAGTGATTCTCGCTGGGCTATAGACTTGAGATGAATTTAAAACCGTGTACCCTGACCTTGAAGGGGGCAATGAAATGACTTTTTTACTTAAGGTTCCGATAGGCCCCAAAGACCAACTAACCAAATTCAGGCTCTTAATTTCTTGCCAAGCAGTGGAACATGTCGCGTAAAGCCTCTCATTATCTATCGCGTAGACCGGAGCCGCAGGAATTGCTAAAAAACTGGTGCTTCTATAAGCTGAACAGTCTGCGTTAATTTGTGCAAAGAAATCTTGAGAAATTGAAACTTCTGACTGCTCAGTAACATTGAGTAGAGTATTTTGGAAAAACAGGAGATCTCTGTATCGAACCGGTGCAACGATAGTAGAAGGGGCTTGGGGCCAACGTCCTGTCCTGTTACCCCAAACTATCGATACATGATCGCCATCTGCATCCACTTGAAAGTCGTCATCTTTGTAGATACTTGTGGACACCCTACTATCAGCCGACAAATTAACTCTTGCTCCATTTACAAAAAGTTTTCTATCGAACTTAGCAATACGCCTCTCATTTGCTAAATACTTCGGTGTGCCTTCAAGGTCTGATCTGGAGGACGATACATTTACTCGTGTTTTGTGAAAAGCGATGTATATGTTCGAGGAGTCAAACCATGCCGTTTCTATCTGGTATTGGTCAAATGTTCTAGAAGCCGAGTTTGCCGGTAAGGCGATAAGCATAGGCCACCAAAAACATAGTGCAACCCATCTTCTAAGCAAGTTATTCATAGCAAGAACAATCGATTTTTTGCCCTGAAATGGCAGCATTAATTTGATCCAAAGTTTCTTTCAAAAGCTCTGGTGTTAGGCTCTGAATATCTTCCTCTGAATGCTGGCCAGACCCATGTCTGTGACCTTGCGAGAATAGATTCCATTTCTGAAAGCCCCTATGTGCAGGGGATGTCGAGTCCATTATCGGATGTAGTGCAAATCCAAGCTTTATGAACGACGCTGTTTTGTCAAAATTCGAAATAGTGTCGGCTTTTGCTAACTCATTCTCAACGAATGTATTCAGCAACTTACATGATTGCGCCTTGGTTAACGCAGATGAACTCATTGCATGCATAAATGCGTTCGCCGCATCTTGATACTTCATGCTGTCAGCATCACGCGAACCCTGTTTCATGGCAGCTATTTGTGCGCTCGTTAATCTCAGTTGAGCACCTATAGCATCCAAAATCGCGTTGTGCGCGGCAGTTGACCACAACCCCTGCGGATCGATTTTACTCAAAGGATTTGCCGAGACATATGCAAAGGTATTGATCCCGCCAGCCAGTCCAATAGGATCGGACTGCATATAGCGCCCAATGCGCGGGTTGTACTCCCGGTGCCAGTTCTGGAACAGCCCACTCTCTGCATCAAACACCTGCCCGGGTAAGCGCTGGTTGAACGCGAAGACGCCCAGGCTTGACGGGTTCTGATCAGGCGCCGTCGCCCCAAAGGGCTCCGCCGTATCCCAGCGCCAAGCAATCGCTTCATCACTCTGCCGCGTAATCACTCTGGGTGCACCCAACTGGTCGGTCGAGACGTTGTACAGGCTGATGGCAATGTCGCTGGTTGCAGCAATCCCCGTCTGCTTGATCACCCCGACCGGCATGCCCATGTAAATGGTTTCATATTGAGGAGCGCCATTGGCATCGTACTCACCTAGCAGCTTGCCCCCTTCGTCATAAACGTAGTAAGCCGCACCGGTAGGCACCAGCGCCGTCGGCCCCGTCTTGCTCATCCTCGACTCCAGGGCACTGTAGCTGTAGCTCACGGTGCCGCCGGCATTCGTCATCGTCGCCAGTCTTCCCCGGTCGCTGTAGGTGTAGCTGTTGGTCCCGTCACTCGTGATGTTGCCGGCCGCATCGTGCACCACGGTGGCCGTACCTGTTGTGTCTTGCGTCTGGTTCAGCCGGTTGCTGGTCGTGGCGATGGTGTTCGGGTAGCTCGTGCCACTGATGACCTTGGCCATACGGTTGCCGGTAGCGTCGTAGCTGTACTGGATCGCACTGCTGCCCAGGGTCGCGCTGGTCAAGCGGTTCAGGTTGTCATAGCCAAAGCTCTGGTCCAGGCTGGGAACAGGCGCTCCGTTGCTTGTGTGGGTGTAGCCGGTGATGCGCCCTGCACTGTCTCGGGTAATAGTGCGGCGAACGCCTGTGCTGGTCGGGTCGCCCAGGTTGTACGCACTGATCTGGCCGTTGGCGTCATAACTGATCGCCTGGGTCTTGCTGCTGGCCCACGTCCAGCCGGTGAGCTTGTTCTCGGCATTGGTGGTGATGCCCGTTATCAGCGGCAGGGTTGTTCCGCTGGTGCCCACGCCGTTGGCATTCGGCGGATTGACCGTGACGGCATTGACCTGCCCCTGGGGGTCGTAGCTGTAGTTGACCTTTGTTCCGCTCGGATAGGTAATCGCCGTGAGCTTGTCCAGTGCGCTTCCCGTGTCACCCCAGCTGTAGCCCACCGTAAAGGTCTTGCTGCCTATGGTCTGGGTTTTGCCTGTCTTGCGGCCCAGGCTGTCGTAGCTGTAGACGGCCTGGCCGGAGGCGTCGGTGATTTTGGTGAGTTCGCCTACGGCTGCCGGGGTGGGAGTGGATCCGCCGTCGTACTCGAGCACGCTGGGCGTGCCGGTGGCATAGCTGATGGTTTTGAGGCGGTCCAAGTTGTCATAGGTGTACTGGGTGAGCTTGCCTCTGGCGTCGGTCTTGGTCAGGACGTTGCCGTTGAGGTCGTAGGTGTACTGGCTGGTGCCGGTGTCAGGGCTGGTTTGCGCGGTGACATCGCCCAGGCCGTTGGGGCTGTAGGTGGTGGCGAGGTTGCGGGGGTCGGTGACCTGGGTCAGGTTGTCATTGGCGTTGTAGGCAAAGCCGGTGGTGGTGGGGGTGCTGCTACCGGTGTTGGCGGGCTGCTGGGTCTGGATGGGGCGACCCAGGCTGTCGTAGTAGGTGTAGCTGGCAAGACCATTGGGGTCGACCACGGTGGTGGGACGGCCCATAGCGTCGTAGTCGGTCCAACTGACATCGGATGGTGGCGGGGTGACAGTGCACGGAAAGGATGGCGTCGACATCGCAAGGCCATCTTTAAATCCACAGGTGATGACGGGATAATCATCCAGGATGCGATATCTAATTAATGCGCTTACTTCAACTCATCGGGCATGATGTCAGGAAACTTAGCGTACAGGCGATTCATGACATCGCAAACGCCCCCCATGATTTTTGCAACATCCGCTCTGTAGCCTTCAAACTCTTTTGGGCCGCAGGTTTCCTGCACTAACTTAATTGAATCATCTAGAGTGGCAAGTACGCCGCGCATTTCATCAGACAATTTCAGAGCAACTTCTTTTTCCATTTCACCATTCTCCTGCGCTTCCGCTTGGGCAACCATTTTCAAGCATACATCTATTTTTGCATCGAAAGAAAGATGTACCGTAGTCCCTAGTCGGCAGCGTTGCTTCGCATCTGCGGATACACATGTCGTTTACTTTCTGGCATCTTTTATTCAATCCACACAATACATCGCCTGAGTCAGTTGGAGGGACGGGCGATATATTGCGCCCATTGGATGAGTCCGCGGACGTTGTTGGTATGACAACCAAGCCCTTAGGATCACTCTTCGAAAGCGGATCACCCTCGACATAAGCAAATGTATTGATGCCCCCCTCCAGCCCAATGGGATCGGACTGCATATAGCGCCCAATCCTCGGGTTGTACTCCCTGTTCCAGTTCTGGAACAGCCCACTCTCGGCATCAAAGGTTTGCCCAGGCAAGCGCTGGTTAAAGGCGAAGGCCCCCAGGCTGCTCGGATTCTGATCAGGCGCCGTCGCGCCAAAGGGTTCTGCCGTGTCCCATCTCCAAACGACTGTCTCATCTGATTGCCGTGTGATGATTCTGGACGCACCGAGCTGATCCGCCCAGACGTTGTACAGGCTGATGGCAATGTCGCTTCCCGCAGCCGTTCCCGTCTGCTTGATCACCCCCACCGGGCTGCTCATATAGATGGTTTCATAGAGCGGTGTTCCGTTGGCATCGTACTCACCCAGCAGTTTTCCCTCTTCGTCATAGACATAGTAAGCCGCACCCGTTGGCACCAGCGCCGTCGGCCCCGTCTTGCTCATCCTCAACTCCAGCGCGCTGTAGCTGTAGCTCACCGTGCCACCGGCGTTCGTCATCGTCGCCAGTCTCCCCCGGTCGCTGTAGGTATAAGTGTTGGTCCCGTCGCTCGTGATGTTGCCGGCCGCATCGTGCTGGACGGTGGCCGTGCCTGTTGTGTCCTGGGTCTGGTTCAGCCGGTTGCTGGTGGTGGCTATGGTGTTCGGATAGCTCGTGCCGCCGATGACTCTGGCCGTGCGGTTGCCGGTGGCGTCGTAACTGTATTGGATGGCACTGCTGCCCAGGGTGGCGCTGATGATTCGGTTCAGGTTGTCATAACCAAAGCTTTGGTCCAGGCTGGGCACCGGAGTCCCGTTGCTGGTGTGGCTGTAGCCGGTGATGCGCCCTGCAGTATCGCGAAGGACCGTGCGGCGGATCCCTGTGCTGGTCGGGTCGCCCAGGTTGTACGCACTGATCTGTCCGTTGGCGTCGTAGGCAATCGCCTGGGTCTTGCTGCTGGCCCAGCTCCAGCCGGTGATTTTACTTTCCGCATTGGTGGTGATACCTGCTATCAGCGGCAAGGTGGTGCCGGTGTTGGTGCCTGCGCCATTGGCGTTCGGTGGGTTGACGGTGATTCCAGAAACATCGCCATAGCTGTCATAGCCGTAGTTGACTCTTGCTCCGCTCGGATAGGTGATGGCGGTCAGCTTGTCCAGTGCGGCACCGGTATCACCCCAGCTGTAGCCGACGGTGAAGGTCTTGCCGCCTATGGTCTGGGTTTTGCCGGTCTTGCGGCCCAGGCTGTCGTAGCTGTAGACAGCCTGGCCGGAGGCGTCAGTGATCTTGGTGAGCTCGCCTACTGCGGCTGGGGTGGGGGTGGATCCGCCGTCGTACTCAAGCACGCTGGCCGTGCCTGTGGGGTAGCTGATGCTGGTCAGGCGGTTGAGGTTGTCGTACGCGTACTGGGTGAGCTTGCCTCGGGCGTCGGTCTTGGTCAGGACGTTGCCGTTGAGGTCATAGGTGTACTGGCTCGCGCCGGTATCAGGGCTGGTTTGCGCTGTGACATCACCCAGGCCGTTGGGGCTGTAAGTGGTGGCGAGGTTGCGGGGATCGGTGACCTGGGTCAGGTTGTCATTGGCGTTGTAGGCAAAGCCGGTGGTGGTGGGCGTGGCACTTCCGGTGTTGGCGGGTTGCTGGGTCTGGATGGGACGGCCCAGGCTGTCGTAGTAGGTGTAGCTGGCAAGACCATTGGGGTCGACCACGGTGGTGGGCCGGCCCATGGCGTCGTAGCCATACTGCCAGGTCAGGGTGCCGCTGTTGATGGCAACACTCACCGCCGAAGAGGTCGACGGGTCGTTGTTGGTGTCGCCTGCGTAGTCGGCGCTTAAGGTGTGACTGCCCAAGGCCAGGGAGTTGGTAGCAAGCGTTGCCACGCCGCCTGCCACAGTGCCTGTGCCCAGGGTGGTGCTGCCGTCCTTGAAGGTGACGTTGCCGGTGGGACTGGCACCTGTGACGGTGGCGGTCAGCGTGATGTTCTGGCCTACGGGGGCGGTGCCGGCGCTGCTTGAAAGCGCTGTGGTCGTGGGGGTGGCGGCGAGCGCCAGGACCGGGACCAGAGAGATGAGCAGTGCCAGGCGGCCGAGCCAGGCATTGAAGGTTTGACCGACTTGGCTAGGGCTGCTCATGCGACCTCCTGTTTGGGTGATGGTTGTTGTGGTGTTCAATTGCTCGCTCCCGTGACTTGTTGGACCCGGTTCAAGGCGTCATACACCCGGGTGATGTTTCTTTGCAGATTGCCCGAGGGGTCCTTGACCTGTTCGCCTGTCTTGTTGCCCATGGCGTCCAGGGTGTAGGTGATGGTGTTGCCTTTGGCATCGGTCACGCCAGTTAACCGGTGCGCGGCGTCGTAGCTGTAGCTCATCGTTGTGCTGTCGGGCAGAACCACCCCTGTCAGCTGGCCGGCGTTGTCGTAGGTGTAAGTGGTGGTGCGGGCTGCTCCGCCCGGTGGGGTGACACTGGTGCTGCCGACCCAGCCTCGGGGGGTGTAGGTCGTGTCGGTGACGATGCCTTTGGGGTCAACCATCTGGCGCACCCGTCCGGCCCTGTCGTACAGGGTGAACTGCGTGACGTGCCCTGCTGCGTTCGTCACACTCTGCAGGTCTCCGACCGTATGGCCTACATCAACGGCGATGTTGGTATCGGTGTAGTACACATAGCTGGTGCTGCGATTGTTCGCATCTATGGAAGTCAGGATGCGGCCGGAAACATCATAGGTAAATCTCGCATCGGGGCCTGACGCAGGAAGATAGGCTGCGATACCGGGGAACTGCGCCGCTGGCGGTGTGAAAGCCGCTGAATATCGTGCAACACCTTTGGTGATACGGACTTCATCCATATTCCCGGTGAAAGCGACGGCCTCCCCACCCTTGCCGATATACAAAGGGCCCGTGAGCGCTGCGAAAGGCGTGTAGGCGGCGGTACTGGTGGATGGGACGCCATTGACGTAGACCGACATCGTGGCCCCGTTCCCCACAATGGCAACATGCTGCCAGACGTTGGCCGTAATCGCCGTGCTCGGGAATACACCAACAATCTCCCAGTTATTCACGGCCGCGTTGCTTTTGAGAATACGTACAGAGCTGTTTTCCAGGTCTATCTCAAATGGGGAGTAAACAGGGCCTAGTCGTGTGGAGATAAGGCTCTGAATACCGCCAATGGAACCAGGCTTCAGAAAAAACTCGATGGTGAATGGCAACGACCCGAAGTTAAAGTCGGTTCCAGCGGGTACCGAGATGTATCCACTGTTGGCGAAAGCGCCGGAGCCGGTGCCAAATACTTTCGACGCAGTTGAAATTGAGGCACTTCCTGTGACAGAGAGCGTTTTCAGAGCAGCACCATCGTCCACAAAAGCTGTCGAGCCGTTCGTCCCATTCATGTGAAGCAAAAGCGAATTAAATGCTGCACTCGGATCGGTTGGACCACCTCCAGCTGCTGCCGGGTTCGCGAGTTGAACAATCCTCTTGCACACCACGGGCAAGGGCTTTCCATTCGGCAACGTTGGCGCACTGGTGCAATTGGCCGCTGCATCGGCGTTCAAAGGGTCTGGCCGGCCCTGGTAAACCAGCGTTGTCAATGTCCCAGGCGTGGCACTCGCAACAGGAAGCCGCCAATCCGGGTGCCAAGTGGTCGTGAATTTCCTAGCCCCTGCCGGCAAAGTGGCGCCGCCAGGTAGCACGGCATTGCAGGCCGCGGTGTTGGACAGGCCTTCCACTCGCGTGATCTCCCGATTCGAACCGTCATACGCATAGCAACTGCGCACGCCGTTGAAATCATCTTGTGAGAGCAAATTCCCAGCTGCATCAAAGGCGGAGGCGTTATTGGCTGCGGCACAGCCTGAGCCTGCCGGCTGGCTCAGGCCCGTAGCCTTGTTCAGGCCACCCACCGTGGTAGACGCGATGTCCGAGCTTTGCCCATTGGGCAGGGCTAGAACCACGTTGCTGGGCGACACCATGCTGTGGGCGCGGGTGGTAATGGTCGTTGCGGCATCGTAGGTTTGCGTGACAGCCACGGAAGGTGGAGTGCCGTAAGCCACGCTGTAGCGGTTAACGCCCCCGGCAAGTTCGGTGGAGATGGCACGGCCGGCGGCATCGTAACCATAGGTGGAATAGCGGTTCCCCAGTTCGTCCACCGACCCCGTGAGCGCCCACGGCAGGCTGGAGTTTTCGTAAACAAAGGTTTGAGCCGAGTTGTCGGGCCAGCGGAGTTCGACCAGGTTGCGGTTGGCGTCGTAAAGGGCGCTGATGGTTTGGCCCATGGCATTGCTGATGAAGCTCAGCAGCCCGTCAGTGGCGGCATTGCCGCCGGAGGGCAGTGTATAGCTGAAGTTGATGCTACGGCCCGTGTTGTCGGTTGCCGACACCAAGTACCCAGCGGCCGGGGCAGCGGTACTCGCCGCCGAGCTATACGCGTACGTTATCCTGTTCCCGCGGCCATCGGCTTCAGAGGTGATCCGCCCCGCGGCGTTGTAAGTTTCCAGGGTCTGTGAGGAAGCCTCCAGATAGCGATAGCCACCGGAGACAACGACCAGCGAATCTTTGTTCAAACCCATCGGAGCATAGGAGGCGTTCGTCGGGTTGTACCTGAAGCTGACGACGGTGCCGTTTCCACGCATGACCTGCGCGTCGAACCCCCCTGCACCGATAACGATGTTCTTGTGCAGCGAACTCTCCCATAGCGCACCGAGCGCGGGGATATTGCCGAGCACTTTGGGTGCAACGCCCATAGACGCAGCGGTGAAAACCTTGCGGTTGTCGTAAGTCACACGCCACTCCTGGCCACCAACCGAAAACCCCGTTGCTACCGTGTGCGTCTCGGCGCCGACCAAGGGCGTGATAGGTTTGCCCTTCTGAACAAAACCAGCATCCTTACAAGATTGTGGCTGCGAGCTCAAAAGGAGGTTGGCAATGTTGGTAGTGCTGCTGTTGTAGCAACCGTTCTTGAGAGGGTTCTCCAGATAGCCTGGCTTGCAAACGCACGTCGCGCCGTTTGGATCCGACCCCGCTGGACAAACGGGGGGAACCGTACAACCGACGGCTGAGTACGTGCTAAGGCCCTTATTTGGCACAGTGCAATGGAACCAGATTTGCTGATCCAAAAGCAGCTTGGGATTCGGCTCCGCGCTCATAGCGACCCAACTTACTCCCTGGAACGGCTCCTGAGCCTGACAGGAAGCAATTGCAGAAGACATGCACGCTCCATTGCCCGCAGAAACACCGAGCCAGCTCGGAGTAAGCGGATCCACATTGGCGAAAGCTGTGCCTGACATCAACGCAGCCAGCACAGCAATCCACGCCAAAAGCTGTTTCTTCAGATTTGCCGTATTTCCCACGATGAGCTTAGGCTTTAGAGTATTCGTGCACTTTTCATTCACGTTATTACCTCGCTGATACGCTTGATTTGCATTGGGGTTCAATTACTCGCTCCCGTGACTTGCTGGACCCGGTTAAGGGCGTCGTACACGCGGGTGATGTTTCTTTGCAGGTTGCCTTGCGGGTCTTTGACCTGCTCGCTGACCTTGTTGCCCATGGCGTCCAGGGTGTAGGTGATGGTGTTGCCTTTGGCATCGGTCACACCCGTCAGCCTGTGCGCGGCGTCGTAGCTGTAGCTCATGGTGCTGCTGTCGGGCATAACCACACCCGTCAGCTGGCCGGCGTTGTCGTAGCTGTACGTTGTGATCCGGGCTACCCCACCTGGTGGGGTCACCGTTACGCTGCTGACCCAGCCTCTGGAGGTGTAGGTCGTGTCTGTGACGATGCCTTTGGGGTCAATCATCTGACGCACGCGCCCTGCCCTGTCGTACAGGGTGAACTGCGTGATGTGGCCTGCTGCGTTGGTGACTGACTGGAGGTCGCCAACCGTGTGACCTACCACGTTGGGTATCGTGCCGCTGAAGCTGGTGCTGCTGTAATAGGCGTAGGTCTGCTGGACGATGTTATTGAAGCTCTGAGTGGCGATTAAGCCTTCAGGGTTGTAGGTCCAACTGCTGGTTCGAGCCACATTAGTGGCCGTGTCGGTGACGGTCTGACTCAGTTGGTTTCCCTGTGTGTCGTAGGTATAAGCAGTCGTTCTTCCCGCTTCTGTCACCAACACCGGCAACCTGAAGGTTGGGTGCCACTGGGTGGTCGTGGTCTGCACCTCAGGAAGGCCTGTTGCCTTGGTGGTGGTCAATGGCAGGCGCCGGTTGATATCCCAGGTGTACATGGTGTTGACACCCAGGAAGTCGGTCTCTTGCGTGACCAGTCCACTGGCGTCTTGCACCCGGCTGGCCGCGTCGCCGGAGCCGCTTGCGCTCGGCAGGGTTGCCCCGGTCACGGCGAGCTGGCCCTTGTTTGTGCTGTAGTTGTAAGTACGTTGTGTGTCCAGCGGGTCTGTGACGGTTGTTGCGCCTGCGGCCCCGTAACTCACACTGTACCGGTACACGCCGCCGGCCAATTCGGTGCTCAGGCCCCTGCCCTGAGTGTCGTAGCTGACGGTTTCATAGCGATGCGACACCTCATCGGTGATGCCGGTCACCAATTGCGGAAAAGTTGCGTTCTCGTAGTGGTAAGTCTTGCTGACGGCACCGCTCACACTGCCTGCGTAGGTCACGGTTGTCAGGCGGTCCGTGGCTGCAGTGCCGTCATAGCCGTAGCTGATGACCTGGCCATCAGGCGCCGTCACGCTGACCAGTTGGCTAGAGGCGTTGTAAATAAAGCCCAGGCTGCGCCCAAATTTGTTGGTCACCGTGATCAGCAGGCCTGGAACGGGGGCGATGCTACCGGGCGTACTGGTGGTACTGTAGGTATAGGTAGCGACCCAGCCGTTTCTCTGGGTCACGGTGAGCAGCTTGCCAACCGCATCGAACTGCCACTGGCTGTCGTTGTCCAGCTGTTTGTAGAGCAGGCCCGTGCCGTTGGAGGCCAGGGTATCGGCACTGTTGGTGGCCAGCCAGCTGCTGGTTCCCACCTGCCAGCCAAACTCGCGTACGCTGCCGTCGCCGAACATGACCTTGGCGGTGCTGTCTGCCGTACCGACAATGCCTTCCAGCTGGACAGACGCTGCATGGTTGTGCGACCAGGTTTGGCCGAAAGCGGCACTGCCCCCTGCCGCCACAGTACCCGCCGACCGGCTGCTGCGAAAACTACGCAGCAGGCTGAGCGCATGCGGGCCTACGTCCTGGTAGTCATAGTCGTCAAACACCTTTTCCCCGGTCGCGGGAATGATCGGGCTTCCGACCTCAATGCCATCGACAACGCGTTTTTTCGGCGCAGGACATGTCAGCACAGGCGGCGGCGGGGCCACCACACACGACGTGCTGTTGCCATCCTCTTTGAAGCCCTTCTTGCAAACGCAAGAGCCGTTGACCAAATCGGTACGTTCGGGGCACTGCAAGGTACCCGAGCCATAGGTGTAGTTCCAATCGGGCGTCGCCGGACGGGACCTGTACACATAGCACTGGTCTCCAACCAGAGTCGAGCCATACCAAGGAGGTTGAATGCCCGTGCAATCATTTGCCGTGATGGCAAAGTTTTCGCAGGCCGCCAATGCGGTAGGTTGGGGCGTATTCAATGTTCCTTGACAGGCCCATGCCGAGGCATAAAAAAACTGAAGTGTCTTGGGGACAACGGCAGAAGCATTAAATGAAATGCCAATCAGCACGAGCAAAATGAGCCAAGGAAACCACGCTGATACCTGGTGGAAAATGTGCTCGCCTAGCCGGGCGGCGCTCATCACAAGATGAGCGGCGATATGCAATAAAGGCTGTTTGGTATTAGCCGCGCCCACACATCGGCGCGCCGGCCGACAATATTGATTGACCACTGCCCACTCCCTCTTTTGCTATTTGAGAGCAAGTGTCAGCCGGTGGTGTGAACCCTGTCAATCGCGTTTCGCAAAACTACCTTGTTCAATAAATCGCGATGCTCATTCAATCCAGATGAGGTTCAGCAACTTCGAGCGGCATCATTAACCCAAACATTCTCATTTG
The DNA here is from genome assembly GCF_056403595.1 of Polaromonas sp. P2_G11. Taxonomy (NCBI): domain Bacteria; kingdom Pseudomonadati; phylum Pseudomonadota; class Betaproteobacteria; order Burkholderiales; family Comamonadaceae; genus Polaromonas; species Polaromonas sp. P2_G11. The sequence goes on from NZ_JBFUFE010000005.1 coordinate 34,910, forward strand.
AAACCGATGCTGATGTGTGAATGACTATGCATGTGCACCGAAGGAGTTAACCGGCATGTGTGCGTTTGGAATAATTAGCACCTCTTCAAATAGAGGAGGCGGTGTCGTTTTGACGCACATGATGCGAAACACGAGTCCTGAATTTCGCTGAAGCTTGACCCGAGGGGGTGCGGACAAAAACTTGGACTGGTACGCCAGCATGTTCAACCAGATCGAAGTCTTTCAGGTGAGCGATGGGCATGCCCTGCTCAACACCCAGGTCAACAATCTGGTGCAGGCCATGGCATCGTTCAGCCCGCCAGCAGCGGGTGAGACCACCCTGCCTGCCAGCTACCAGAGCAGTCTGGCGCCGGTGATTGCTGCCAACTGGCAGTAAATGGCGTTGAAGCATATTGCTCGCTGAAATCGCCCGACGGCTTCCGCCCGGTTGCCGTCGGCCGTGATATCCAGCGAGTCCTGGCGCTATTATTTTTGTAGCTGCTTGCGCTCGTCCCTATTGGCTTGTGACCATATTTCTCATGAGGAATTGGTTGTCAACGGCTGGCTGCCTGGTAAGCCGGGAGCGCTCATTGGGAAGTTTCTCAGAACATGCAAATCCTGGTCGGCGCGACAGCAGGCGAATCCAACTATCGGCCAATCCTCCTGGAAATCGCATACATTCGCGAGGATCGTGAACATCCTTCTCGTGGAGACAGACGTCACAGCCCTTTCTTGGCTGAAGGCGACAGTTGGGGGTCAAACCTCAGCGCAATTCAACAACTTTCAGCTAATTAAAAAAACTACATGAAAATAATTGCCCTTCTATTTGGAACCGCTGGGTTTTTTCTTTTCGTGTACTTGGTCTACTTATTTAGTAAGCACAAAGCTTATTTCTCCGGGGAGACTGAATATCGGAAAGCATTCTCTCGTTTAAGGGAACACTTCCCCCAAGATGCCTTCGTAATGAAGTGGGGTCTTGTTTTTTTCTTTGCCGTTGAAGCGATTGGTGGTCTGATTGCAATGATCTCTAAATATTGAAGACTAATTAGAAATCGCAATAGATCATCTCGACCATTCACATCTAAAAATTGCGAAGAATTCCCCAATGACAATTGAAATTAAAAAGAAAAAGTCAAAAATATTGGGCGTACCAGCCGGGGTGATTGTTGGGCTATGCGTATTGGGATATGTCATTTCGTTAAATGGAGTTCATGACGAAATGATCGCATTCCCTTTGATATTTTTTCCAATGCTCGTCACCATTGGTATGGCTGCGATCGCAAATCTGGCATTTTGGTTTGCAACCGGAAGCTCGCCAAAAAGAGACTCGCCTGGCTCGCTGACAAACGATGAACGTTTGTTAGAGGCCGCGCAACGCCCCGATCGTTTCTGGCTTGTGGCGTCCTATCGCTACCTTCAGCCTATCACGATGGTCGGCGCAGGCTACATAGCAATTTGTCCTGTGATCGGTGTTGTCCTTTTGAAGTAATGGAGTGGGGAAATGGGTTTCCCAAGAGTCTATGAATTCGGCAATGTATTCATCAACGTCGCCAATGCGATGGCGCCGGCCTGAACACCCCGGAGCAGGTCCTAAACAGCCTGCTCTCGCTGTTCAGGCAGTCTTTTTGAGTATGAAATCGCCTCCAGCCCAATAAGGACGAGCGCAAGCAGCTACTAAATTCATAGCACCTTACCTGCACTCGCAGCCGGCGAATCCGCCAGGCGAGGCCGTCAAACCAGCTCTTCACCCCGCATACGTTCCCCCAGGAAGTCCAGAAAGCTGCGCACCGCCGGAATCTGTCCGCGCCGCGAAGTGAACACCGCATGCGCCACGCCGGGGCGAAGCGCCCAGCCGGGCAGCACAGGCACCAGCAACTGCGCCTGCTGCTCCACCGCGCTCAGGGATTCTGGCAAAAAGCTCATGCCGGTGCCGGCCAGCACGGCCAGCTTCAGGGTTTGCAGGTCGTCGGCCACATAACGCGGCTGGTGCTGCAGCACAAACTCCTTTCCCTCGGGGCCCATCAGCGTCCACGACGCCCGGCCATCCACCCAGGACATGGCGACGGTGTCCAGCTTGTGCAGGTCTTCCGGTTTTTCAGGCGTGCCCTGCCGCCTCAGCAAATCCGGGCTGGCCAGCAGGCGCCCGGAGCCGGCGCCCAGGTTTTTCACGACCAGGCTGCCGCTGTCTTCCAGCGTGGGCCGCACGCGCAGGGCAATGTCGATGCCTTCTTCCACCAGGTCAATCACCCGGTTGGTCACGCGCATGTCGACTTTCACATGAGGGTGAAGCGCCATGTAGCGCGGCACCAGGTAGCCCACCGTGCTTTGCGCCAGCGTGACCGGGCAGGTGATGCGCAGCGTGCCGCGTGGCTCGACCTGCATTTGCGCCACGGCTTCAGACGCCGCCATGGCCTCGTCGCGCATGGCGATGCAGTGGCGCAGGTAAATCTCGCCGACCTCAGTCAATGAAAGCTTGCGGGTGGTGCGCTGCAGCAGCCGCGCGCCCAGCCGCGCCTCCAGCTCAGCCACGCGGCGCGACAGGCGCGACTTGGGCAGCCCCAGCGCCCGCCCGGCGGCGGCAAAGCCGCCCCGCTCCACCACTTCGGCGAAATACAGCATGTCATTGAGGTCTTGCATGGGAAAAGTCCTTTCGCCGCCTTTTGCTCGCCTTGCACCGCGCGCGATGGCGCCGGTTTGAAGGAATTTTGTGATTTTGCGGCGTTTATTGTCTCACGAGTAGAACGATAAGTCACATTTTTGCCAACTTATCAAACACTCGACTCATCCGCACAATCTATCCCATGGCTGCGGTTCAAGGTGAACACGGCCTGAAAACCGGTTTATCCCACCCGATCAATCACTTCATTCAAGGAATTCACCATGACCAAACTTCTTCACATCGACTCCAGCATCCTTGGCGGCAACTCGGTTTCCCGCCAGCTCACGGCCCAGATCGTGGCCTCATGGCGCACCGCCAACCCCGCCACCGAAGTCAGCTACCTCGACCTGGCCGCCGACACACCTTCCCACCTCTCCGCCGAATCGCTGGGTTTCCGCATGCCTGCCGGCACGGCCCTGAGCGACGTGCAAAAGCGCGAAAACGCCGTGTCTGAAGCGCTGGTGTCGCAATTCCTGGCCGCTGACGTGATCGTTGTGGGTGCACCGCTCTACAACTTCGCGATTCCCACCCAGCTCAAGGCCTGGATCGACCGCGTTGCGCAAGTCGGCCGCACCTTCAAGTACACCGACAAAGGCCCTGTGGGCCTGGCCGGCGGCAAGACGGTGATCGTGGCGTCCGCCCGCGGCGGTGTGTATTCAACCAGCGACGCGATGACAGCCCTGGAACACCAGGAGAGCTACCTGAAAGTGGTGTTCGGCTTCTTCGGCATCACCGACGTGCGTTTTGTGCGCGCCGAAGGCCTGGCCATGGGCGAAGCCGCCAAGGCCGCAGCACTGGAAGCCGCGCAGATTGAAATCGTGACCCACACGCAAAAGCCAGCCAACCAGGAAAAAGCCGCACTGGCTGCCTGAGCCACAGGCGTCCGGCACCCATGCCGGAACGCCGTACGGAAAAAAGCCCGCAACTGCGGGCTTTTTCGTTTTCGCCAACATCATCGGCCTGATGCACACGGCCCGACACGTTGCGCCGTGCAGCGTCATGGAGGAGCGTGTTCAACCCTCACCGCCACGGGGCCGGGGCGCCGCATGGCGTCCAGCCCTGAATCAAGCCGCCCGAGCCGAACCAAGCCGTCTGAAAAAGCGAAGTCCTTGTGATAAATCGCCAGATTGCCCCACGGAGCGTAATAACCGATATCGCCGGTGGAGGGCTTGTGCCCCACCGGCGCACCCTTCGTTGACAGCGCACGCGGCAAATCAGCGACTTTTTCCGTGGCCGCGTAGTCTTTCAACACAAGGTTCAGCGGAAGCAGTGCCGCAAAATCTCTGGCGCTGTCATTGCTGTCAAGTGTTGCCGTCGCAATGACGATGCCATCCACGCTCATCTGAATTTTCATCACGGGTGCCTTCCTGCGGGGTGTCGGGTCAGATGGTTGTTGGGAAACTGCCCGAGTGTCGCCGCCCGCAGCAGCGAGACTACTCGCGCAAAGCAGTGGAAGCATCAGCGAGGCGCAAAACCTCCGTCTGCGCGTGGCGAAGTGAAAGGCGGTCTCGCGTTCGACGCAGACGCCGCTCACCACATTGATGATCGCCCGAACCGCCATCAGGCGCCGGTCTGCACCAGGTGCTTGCCGAAGAACGCAGTCAGCTTGCCCCACGGAATCATCGTCACCCGGTCATACAGATCCACGTGGCCGGCGCCCGGAACAATAAACAACTCCTTCGGTTCAGCGGCCCGCTTGTAGGCGTCTTCGCTGAATTCTTTCGAGTGCGCCTGGTCGCCCGTGATGAACAACATGGGGCGAGGCGAGATCGTCTCGATGTCATTGAACGGGTAAAAGTTCATGAACTTGACGTTGCTGGCCAGGGTCGGGTGCGTGGTGGTTCGCGGCGATCCGCCCGTGGGCGTGTATTCGCCTCGCGGTGTGCGGTAGAAGTCGTAAAACTCGCGCTGGATGGGGTGCGTGTCCGCCGTCAGTTGATGCACGGTGCCACTGGTGTACTGGATCGCACCGCCTTTGAATTCCACATCGCGCTGCTCGGCGGCGGCGGCAATGATCTGCTTGCGCTGCTCGAGCGTCTGCGAATGATTGAGGGCGTCGCGGTTGGCCGCGCCCATGTCGTACATGCTCACTGTGGCGATGGCTTTCATGCGCGGGTCAATCTTCGCCGCACTGATGACAAAACTGCCACTGCCGCAAATCCCGATGGCGCCGATCTGCTGCCTGTCGACAAACGCCTGGCTACCGAGGTAATCCACTGCAGCGCTGAAGTTCTCGGCGTACAGGTCCGGCGCAACGGCATTGCGCGGCTGGCCGTCGCTGCCGCCCCAGAAAGCGAGATCCAGGGACATGGCCACAAAGCCCTGCTCCGCCATCTTGGTGGCGTACAGGTTCGCGCTTTGCTCCTTCACCGCACCCATGGGGTGGCCCACAACGATGGCCGGGTTGCGTTTTTTCCGGTCAAGCGTTTTGGGAATGAAAAGATTCGCCGCGACGTTCATCCGGTACTGATTCCTGAAAGTCACCTTCTGCACGGTCACCTTGTCGCTCTTGTAAAAGTTATCGGCACCACCGGGCCTGCCTGGTATGGCCGGCGTATCCGCCGCAAAGGCAGCTCCTCCAACGGTCGAAAGCATGCCGGCCGCAGCCACGCCTGTTCCAGTCATTCTCAAAAACTCACGGCGGCCGGAGGCGTCGCTGGACAGTTCGACCGCTGCGCGGCCGTCGTTCTCTGATGGTGTTTTCATGGTCGATGTTCCTCTTTGGTTGGGTCAGAAGGCACTACGCGTGACGGTTGCCCTTGTTCGACGTGGTCCGTGTTCCGTTCGCAGTTCCTGAAGTTTGCCAAGTACCTTTAACATTGACTAGGTAATGAATCCTTAATGAATTTGTTAGCATGGCTAATCAGTAGCCTGCAAAACGGAGACCTGCAAATGCCTCGACGCAATCTCAACGACCTTCTGGCCTTCGTCACCGTGGCGCGCCAGGGCAGCTTCACCCGGGCCGCCGCCACGCTGGGTGTGACCCCGTCAGCGCTGAGCCAGGCCATCCGGGGGCTGGAAGAAGGCTTGAAGATCCGGCTGCTCACACGCACGACACGCAGCGTCGCCACAACGTCCGCGGGTGAGCGGCTGATGAAGGCGATCGGCCACCGCTTTGACGAAATTGAGTCTGAACTCGACGCATTGACCGACCTGCGCGACAAACCTGCAGGCACCGTGCGCATCACGTGTGGCGACCACGTGCTGCAAAGCACCCTGCTGCCCAAGCTCTCACCGCTGCTGCGCGAGTACCCGGACATCAAGCTGGAGTTCGACGTGAACTATGGTTTTCGCGACATCGTGGCCGACCGTTTTGATGCCGGCGTACGCTTGGGAAACACGATCGACAAAGACATGATCGCCTTGCCCATCGGCCCGCCGCTGCGTATGGCAGTAGCGGCTTCACCCGGTTATTTTGCGGTCCATTCCATCCCCAAAACACCGCACGACCTCACCGCACATCACTGCATCAACCAGCGCATGCCTACTTCCGGCGGGTTGTACGTCTGGGACTTTGAGCGCCGCGGCCGCCAGGTCAATGTCCGTGTGGATGGCCCGCTGATCTTTAACACGACAACGCCGCAGGTCGACGCGGCACTGGCGGGGTTGGGCATCGCATTGCTGCCGGAAGACGAACTGACGGCGCACATTGAAGCCGGGCGGCTGGTGCGCGTTCTGCAGGACTGGTGCCCAAAATTTTCCGGCTACCACCTGTACTATCCCAGCAGACGCCAGCCTTCACCGGCCTTCTCGCTGGTGGTGAAAGCGTTGCGAGTGAGTGGATCCGATAGATAAGATGGTTGGCGCCCTCGTGTGGCGAAGCCGAACAGACTTAAAAGTAATTAACAAACGACGAATAGGTAGTTCGCTTTGCACGGCGGCACTCCTACATTTATAGGCTGACCGGCGCCCCAGGACGCAGATGAGAAAGATGAAGATGACAGCGACTTTGACTCCGAACGACCGTGCCGATGCATCGGCAGCAACGCATACCCAATCCTCCATCGAGATCCGGCCTTTTGACGCCCCGCTGGGCGCCGAGGTGCTGGGCATGGATTTGTCCACACCGCTCACCACAGCTGACTTCAGCCGCATCCACCGCGCACACCTGGACCACCACGTGCTGGTCTTTCGCGACCAGCGCATCACGCCGCAGCAACATGTTGATTTCAGCCGCCGCTTTGGGCCGCTGCAAATTCATGTGTTGAAAAACTTCCAGTTGCAAAACCACCCTGAAATCCTGATCGTCTCCAACATCAAGGAAAACGGCGAACCCATCGGCCTGGGCGACGCCGGCCATTTCTGGCACTCTGACCTGTCATACAAAGACAAGCCCAGCCTGGGCTCATTGCTGCATGCCCGGGAGCTGCCCTCCGAAGGCGGCGACACCCTCTTCGCCAACCAGCACACCGCCTGGGACACCCTGCCCGACGCGCTGAAGACAGCTGTGCAGGGCCTGCGCGCCGAACACACCTACCTCGCCAAATACGAAGAGCTGCGCAGCCGCAACCCGTGGCGACCCAAGCTCACACAAGAGCAGGTGGAAGAGGTCAAGCCGGTGGTCCACCCGGTGGTACGCACCCACCCTGAAAACGGCCGCAAGGCGCTTTTTGTCAGCGAGCATTTCACCACCCGCATCCTGGGCATACCAGAGGACGAAAGCAAAGCGCTGCTCAGCGAACTGTTCGAACACACCTCACGCCCCGAACTCATCTACCGCCACCAATGGCAGCCGCACGACATGGTGTTCTGGGACAACCGCTCAGTCACCCACCTGGCAGCAGGCACCCCCGACCACCTGCGCCGCAAGCTCTACCGCACCACCATCGAAGGCGACGCCCCGTTTTAAGCGGAGGCCTGCGTCCGGTATTCGGGTTTGGGTATTCTGTGATGTTCGGCTCAGCTAGTGAAAAAGTGGTCCGGTTCGCCCAGCCAACGTAATTTTGCATGTTCCACATCGACGCGGCGATGGCCAAACAGTCGGCGACCAAAGCTCTCAACCGTCAGAGTAACGCGTACATCGATCTCGTCACCCCAGTAGACGCGCTCTTCGTCTTGGTCGACCGTGACAAGGCCGTCGAAGTCCAAGGTCAAGGTGTCGCCATCATGCTCGTCAAGCGTGTCCCACCAAGGTAAATCGATGTCAATGCGCGGAAAGGTGCCATTGGTCATTGCCACTTCGGAGCTAACCGATTCTTCGTTCACGATGGCCAGCTCAAAATGGCCCTGCACATCCATCAACCAGGCTTCGTGGTTATCGTAGATGTCGGCATCTGGAAAGCTGGACTGCAGGGCTGTAGTGAGCGCCCGTGCAAACACCCGAGGGTCGTGTCCCAGTTCAGTCGCTCGCTGTTGCAAACGGTGTGAATCCAAGACGATATCGACCGCTTTCGATAGCCCGATATCATCACTGGATGCTTGGTATGACGCGAGATTATTGTGACCGAGCGCTGCAGCGACAAGCTGCTGAGCGTGACCAGTCGAGAGAGAGATGCCTTGAGCTGAAATCGTGTTACGAACAGCGAAAGCAACGGCGGATAGCTGTGCCATGACGTGTACTCCGAATAATGCGCGGGGTCACAAGCGTTTCCGACCCTGCGCGTGCGAAGCTGCACGATTGGCCACAGGTTATTGCAATGCGAACTGTGCCTTTTTTGAGCCGCTTGAAACTCCGGCGGGCGCCTTAATTTCAGTTTAGCAGGATGGCGGGAAAAGTAAAAACCGCGACCTAAAAAGGGGGCTTTAAACGCCTTCGAACGTTCGAGTTACTGTTCGACTTTTGCTTAAAACGACAGCAAAATTCGCCCGAGTTTAAAAATTTAGCCGTCGCGTCCGTATCGTTGTGAGGCCATATAAATCATGCACTTAGGCAACTCGGACGTTGAACTCGAACGCCAATGTCCGACTTCAATGCATGCCGGCCGGCGGCAGATGGTAGGTGGAGGAGCCCAATTTCCCTGTGGCGGCGCGCCATACGGGTATTCCGAGGCCATTCGGTGCAGGTGCCTGCCCAGATAGCAAGAAAGCCCGTATGGCCCGGTTTTACCGCGTCCGCAGGCTCTACAGTCCGAGTTGCCCAAATTGTCCCGAGAGGCCCGATTTCGTTGGGCTCGTCCCACTTCATCCCGCCAAGTCATGGCTCTTCCCGGATGTTCAGGCTCATGGGTTCGGTCACATACTCCTTGACCCCACCCCTTCTGTATGCGCCGAGGAGCGCAGGGCCAGACGGATCAGGGCAAAAACTTGTTTGAGCCGAAGGCGAGTTGTTTTTGACCCCGGCTGGACCGAGCACCGCAGGCTGCCCGTAGCGAAGCGAAGGGACGCAGACAGCAGGGTCGCCTTTTGGTATTCGCGTAACTTCGCTTCGCGAAGTGAGCGAATCCCCACTACGTGACCTTTGCTTACTTTCTTTTGGCGAAGCAAAAGAAAGTGAGTTGCATGCCGGGCAACCCCCGGCCAACCACTCTCAGCAAAAAGCGTAGCCGCCGAACAAGAGCAGCAACGGGAAACGCAAGCTCAGGCGTGCTTCTTAACCCACCCCACATAAGCATCCACCCACCCCTGCAAAAACTTGCGGCTGCCTTCACTGATGCTGCCATCAGCGTCGTACAAACCGTCCTTGTTGTGGACAAAAGCCTCAGGCTGCCCCAGCGTAGGCACATTCAGGTAAGCCAGGGTATTGCGCAGATGCTGCTGGGCAAGCGCAGTACCAATCGCACCAACCGATGCCCCGATCACCCCGGCAGGCTTGCCATCCCAGGCGCTCTGGCCATAAGGGCGTGAGGCATGGTCAATGGCATTTTTCAGCACACCTGGAATCGAGCGGTTGTATTCAGGCGTGACAAACAGCAGGCCCTGCGCCGCCTTGATCTCGCCCTTGAGCCGCTTCACCTCTGCGGACGGATTCCCGTCATCGTCCTGGTTGTAAGGCGGCAGGTCGTCAATGCGCACATGGGTAAAGCTGAAGTCTGCGGGAAACAGCTTTTCAAGCGCGCCGGCGAGTTTTTTGTTGAACGAATCCTTGCGGATGCTGCCGACGATGACAGCGATGTTGTATTGAGCCATGGGGTTCTCCAGAAAGGTGGGAATGAAAGGGTTTGATCAGCGAATGCGCGAATGCGCAAAAGGCATTCCCGGTTTTAAATCAATTCACCGCCGCGCGCTGTAGGACTTCAGGACAGAAATACCCCAAGGTTCCGCAGCGCTGCCCGCTTCCCGTCAACACGCCAGGCCGCTTCTGCGCAAAACCAGACAGCACCTCAACAGCCGACTGCCCGGGATGCAGCAACAAAGCCACCCGGACGCCCTGAAAACCCCGAAATCACCCCTGAATCAGTCCGAAATCACTGGCATGGATGCTGCGATGTTGAGCCCGTCAACCACTCACTCCTCACGCCATGAATATCACTCGCTTCCTCGGTCTCACAGCTTTGTCGTTTGGCCTCCTGTCCACTCAAGGCCATGCCGCTCCCCCGCTTGAAAAGTCCGAAATCCGCTACCAGGGCTGGGCCGGCCAGGTCACCTGGATCGAGCTGGCCGAAGACCTGGGTTACCTTGCGCCGCTCAAGGCCAAATGGGTGGGCAACACCATCAGCGGCCCGCAAGACATCCAGAGCGTGGTCACTGGCGATGTCGACCTGGGTGGCGCCTTCAACGGCGCAGTCGTGAAGTTGCTGGCCAAGAAAGCGCCTATCAAGGCGGTGCTGGGCTACTACGGTGTGGATGAAAACACCTGGACCGGCTACTACGTCAAGGAAGACAGCCCGATCAAATCCGCACGCGACCTGATCGGCAAAAAAGTCGCGGTGAACACGCTGGGCGCACACCACGAGTTCATGGTCCGCGAATACCTGGAACGCGCCAGGCTCAGCGAAGCGGAAGCCAAACAGGTGACGCTGGTCGTAACGCCGCCGGTCACCGGTGAACAGGTACTGCGCCAGGGCCAGGTCGAAGTCACCACCCTAGGCGGTGTGCTGCGCGACAAGGCGCGGGAGCGCGGCGGCATACGCCCGCTGTTCACAGACCGCGACCTGTATGGCAACTTCACGGCGGGCTCGATCGTTCTGCACAACAAGTTCATCGAACAGAACCCCAACACCAGCCGCCATTTGGTGTCGGCGCTGGCGCGTTCCATCGAATGGGCGCGCAACACACCGCCAGCCGAGGTGCGGGCGCGCTTCGTCAAGATCATTGACGGCCGCAAGCGCGCCGAAAGCACAGACACCATCCAGTACTGGAAAAGTACCGGCGTGGCGGGAACCGGAGGCGTGATCAAGGACAAGGAGCTGCAGATCTGGATCGACTGGCTGGTCAAGGATGGTTTGCTCAAGCCCGGCCAGGTCAAGCCCACTGACCTGTACACCAACGCTTTCAACCCCTACGCCAACAGCGGCGAAAAACTGGCGGCCGCCAAATGAGCGCCGCAAAAATCCGCTTTGAAAACGTCAGCAAGGAGTTCACCGTTCGCGCGGACGACGGCGGCGCCGCCAAACGATTTGTTGCCGTGCATGACGTGACGCTTGACGTGCGCCCCGGCGAGTTCCTGGTGCTGGTCGGGCCCAGCGGCTGCGGCAAGTCCACCCTGCTCGACCTGCTGGCCGGCCTGGCACTGCCCACCAGCGGCCGCGTGCTGATTGACGGCCAGCCCGTGACCGGCCCGGCGCGCGACCGCGGTGTGGTGTTCCAGCAGTACGCCCTCTTCCCCTGGCTCAGCGCGCTGGACAACGTGGCCTTTGGCCTGGAGGTGGCAGGCGAGGGCAAACGCGCCCGGCGCGAGAAGGCCGCGCACTACCTGGAGCTGGTGGGCCTGACCGATTTTTCCAACCGCTTTCCGCATGAACTCTCCGGCGGCATGAAACAGCGTGTGGCCATTGCGCGCAGCCTGGCCTACGAGCCGCAAGTGCTGCTGATGGACGAGCCCTTTGCCGCGCTCGATGCGCAGACACGCGAAACGCTGCAGGAAGAGCTGGTCGAAATCTGGCAACGCACCGGCAAGACGATTGTGTTCATCACGCACGGCATCGACGAAGCCGTGGTGCTGGGCCAGCGCGTGGCCATCATGACGACCCGGCCGGGCCGCATCAAGCAGATAGTGGACATCCCCGAATCCTTGCGCAGCGGCACCGACGACGTGCGCTCGCTGCCGCTGTTCGGCGAGCTGCGCCACGAGATCTGGTCGCAGCTGCATGACGAGGTGGCATCTGCCCGCCGCGAACGCCGCGCCCGTATTTCCTCACAACCCATCCTCAAGGAAATTGCCCATGTCTGACATTGCCCTGAACGCGGGCGCCGCACCCCTGGCCCTTCACACGCCGCCGCTCTGGAAGCGCCTGCAGGCGCAAGTTGCCAATGCCACCTGGCGCTCCGGCCTGATCGTGGCGCTGGCCCTGCTGTGGGAACTGGCGCCGCGCCTGGGCCTCACCGACCCGACCTTCCTGCCGCCGCTCAGCGAGGTGCTTGCCGCCGGCTGGGCATTGGCACTGAACGGCCAGCTGTGGGAACACACCTCCATCAGCCTGGCCCGTTCGCTTGGCGGCTTGCTGCTGGCCATCGTGTTCGCCATTCCGCTGGGGCTGGCCATCGGCTGGTACCGGCGCCTGGGCAACACACTCAACCCGCTGATTGAGCTGCTGCGCAACACGGCACCGCTGGCATTGCTGCCGGTGTTCCTGCTGCTGCTGGGCATTGGCGAGGTGTCCAAGGTTTCCATCGTGGTGTATTCGTGCGCCTGGCCCCTGTTGCTCAACACCATCTCGGCCGTGCGGCAGGTGGATCCACTGCTCGTGAAGTCGGCCCGCACCATGGGCGTGACACCGCGCCAGTTGTTCCTGAAAGTCATCCTGCCGGCTTCCGTGCCGACCATCTTTGTGGGCATACGCCTGGCTGCGGCCTCCGCCATGCTGGTGCTGATTGCCGCCGAGATGGTGGGTGCCAAGGCCGGGCTGGGCTACCTGATCATTTACGCCCAGTTCAGCTTTTTGATCGCCGACATGTACTTCGGGATCATCGCCATCACTGCCATCGGGGTCACGCTCAACTTCGCACTGCAGGCGCTGGAGCGCCACTTCACAGCGTGGAAACCGGTTTCCTCGCACAGCTGACCCCATTACCAAAGAAAGAAATCCCTCATGACTCAACGCAAACTTCGCCTGGGCGCATTCATCATGGCCACAGGCCACCATATCGCGGCCTGGCGGCATCCTGGTTCCCAGGTTGATTCAGGCGTCAACATCGACCACTACATCGAGGTCGCCAAAACCGCCGAGCGCGGCCTGTTCGACCAGGTGTTTGTGGCCGACAGCCCGGGCGTCGCATTCCACGGCACCGACGAAGCCTTCAGCCGGCAGGGCCGCATGTCCTATTTCGAACCGGTCACTTTGTGGGCGGCCCTGTCGGCCGTGACGAAACACATCGGCTTTGTGGCAACAGCTTCCACCACTTACGAAGACCCCTTCCTGCTGGCACGCAAGTTCGCCTCGCTGGACCACATCAGCAAAGGTCGCGCGGCCTGGAATGTCGTGACCACCGGCGCCGACAATGTTTATGGCAATTTCGGGCTCGACAAGCACCCCGACCCCGAGGTGCGCTATGAGCAGGCCCATGAGTTCATCGACGTGGTGAAGGGCCTGTGGGACAGCTTCGAAGACGACGCCTTCATCCGCAACCCCGAAACAGGCCGCTACTTTGACCCGGCCAAGCTGCACGAGATCAACCACAGCGGCAAATACTTCAAGGTGCAGGGCCCACTCAACCTGGAGCGGCCGCCGCAAGGCTACCCGGTCATTGTGCAGGCCGGCTCGTCCGAGCCCGGGCGCGAACTGGCGGCGGCCACCGCCGAAGCGATCTTCACCGCCTGGACCAGCCTGGCCGAAGCGCAGGCCTTCTACCGCGACGTGAAAGGCCGCCTGGCCAAATACGGCCGCCGGCCTGAACAGCTGCTGATCCTGCCTGGCATCTCGCCCGTGATCGGCCGCACGCAGGCCGAAGCTGAAGCCAAGTGGGCCGAGCTGCAAAAGCTCATTCACCCTTCAGTGGGGTTGAACACCATTGCTCAATTCTGGCCCGGCGAAGACCTCACGAAGTGGGACCTGGACGCCCCGCCGCCCTACATTCCCGAACCGCCCAAGGGCCAGAACAGCCGCGCTCACGTGGTGCTGGAGCTGGCGCGGCGCGACAAGCTCACCGTGCGCCAGCTGTATGAATACCTGGCGGGTGCACGCGGCCACTGGGTGGTAGTGGGCACACCAGAGACCATCGCGGACAAGATCCAGGAGTGGTTTGAAAACGGCGCCGCCGACGGCTTCAACGTGATGCCGCCGGTGCTGCCCGAGTCGCTCAACGATTTTGTGGACCTGGTGATCCCAGAGCTGCAGCGCCGCGGTATTTTCCGCACCGAATACGAAGGCAGCACGCTGCGCGAAAACCTCGGCCTGGACCGGCCCGTCAACCAGTTCGCCGTCAAGGCCCAAAAGGTGGCGTGATGGGAAGCCGCGACCTCAACTTCACCGCCCTCGCGAACGCGGCCGGCGCCCGGCAGCACGATGCCGACGTGCTGGTCATAGGCGGCGGCCCCGCCGGAACCTGGGCCGCCATCAGCGCCGCAGCACAGGGCGCCAAGGTGGTGCTGGCCGACAAGGGCTACTGCGGCACCTCGGGCGCCACGGCGCCTTCGGGCACAGGCGTCTGGTACGTGGAGCCGCAAGGCACGCAGCGCGAAGACGCCAAAGCCAGCCGTTACGACAAAGGCGGGCAACTGGCCGAACACGCGTGGATGGACCGCGTGCTTGAGCAGACCTACGCCAACATGCAGCAGCTGGCCGAATGGGGCTACCCTTTCCCGATCGGCGAAGACGGCGAGCAGCGCCGCACCTCGCTGCAAGGCCCCGAGTACATGCGCCTGATGCGCAAGCGCGCCAAGGAGGCAGGCGTGCGCATCCTCGACCACAGCCCGGCACTGGAGCTGCTGGTAGACGAGGAAGGCACGGTCTGCGGCGCCACCGGCCAGCAGCGCCAGACGCTGGAGCCCTGGGTGGTGCGCGCTGGTGCTGTCGTGATCGCCACCGGCGGCTGCGCTTTCTTAAGCCGCGCGCTGGGCTGCAACGTGCTGACCGGCGACGGCCACCTGATGGCCGCCGAGGTGGGTGCCGATTTTTCGGGCATGGAGTTTTCCAACGCCTACGGACTGGGTGCGGCATTTGCCTCGGTCACCAAGTCGCTGTTCTACCAGTGGGCCACCTTCTACTACGAAGACGGCAGCGTGATTGAAGGCGCCGGCTCGGCTTTTGGCCGCAGCCTGATTGCCAAAACATTGCAGACCCAGCGTGTGTTCGGCCGTTTGGATAAAGCCGACGACCAGGTGAAAGCCTGGATGCGCACCGCCCAGCCCAACTTCTTTTTGCCCTTCGACCGCGCAGGCATAGACCCTTTCACCCAGCGCTTTCCCGTGACCTTGCGGCTGGAAGGCACCGTGCGCGGCACCGGCGGCCTGCGCATTACGGGCCGCGACTGCGCAACCTCTGTGCCCGGCCTGTATGCCGCCGGTGATGCTGCCACGCGTGAGCTGATCTGCGGCGCCTTTACCGGCGGCGGCAGCCACAACGCGGCCTGGGCCTTGTCGTCCGGGTTCTGGGCCGGCGCGGGTGCAGCGGGTTTCGCGCGCTCAAACCCGCATAGCGCCGCACGCGCGGTGCTGCGCGCCGGCGGCGTGGGCCTGCAGGGCACGGGCAGCGAACACACCGACAGCGAAGTCCTGATCCGGGCCGTGCAGGCCGAAGTGTTTCCTTATGAGCGCAACTGGTTCCGCAGCGGCGGCGTGCTGGAAGATTCTCTGTCGCGGCTCGACGCGTTGTGGCTGCGCCTGCGCCAGGCCGCACCGGCCGACAGGCAACAGGCGGTTCGCACACGCGAAGCCGCCGCGCTGCTGGCCCATTCGCGCTGGATGTACCGCAGCGCCCTGGCCCGCAACGAAACGCGGGGCATGCACCGGCGCCAGGAGCACGCCGCGCCCGACCCCACGCAACGGCACCGCCTCATCAGCAACGGGCTCGACGAAATCCGGGTCAGCCAGGAAGTGGTCGCATGATCGAGCTCATCAGCGCTTCGCAGTGCACCGGCTGCAACATCTGCGTGACGGCCTGCCCCACCAACGTGTTCGACGCCGTGCCCGGCGGCCCACCGGTCATCGCGCGCCAGGGTGACTGCCAGACCTGTTTCATGTGCGAGCTGTACTGCCCGGAAGACGCGCTGTTTGTCGCTCCCAGCGCCGATGAGTCCGTGCAGGTGAATGAAGAAGCCTTGCGCCACGGCGCCCTGCTCGGCAGCTACCGCAAAGCCGTCGGCTGGGGCGGTGGCCGCAAGTCGACCGCTTCGGACGACCACAGCTACCACCTGCTGCAGAGAGCCTGAGCCTCAACCCATCGCCACCATATGCTATTTATTTGATAGCTGGTGGCGCGCATTTTCATTGGCCTAGCGGCCATTTTTATTGCTCAAAATGCATCAAGACGGCCATTTTTTTGCTCGAAAGCACAAAAAAGCCGGCGCGAAGCCGGCAAAAATGGCCGGCCGCACTGGCAGCACGGCCATGCCACACGAAAGATCAATCCATCAGGCAGCCACGGCCTCGGCAGGCACCACCGGTTGGGTGACCTTCGGTGGCTGCGCCTGGCCACCATGCACGCGTGAGCGGCGGCCGTCCACGCTGATCGGCACGTCGCCGGCCAGCGTGACGCGGCGCACGATGCGCTTCTGGTCGCCGTAGTCGTTGATGGCGTAGTGCTGCGTGGCGCGGTTGTCCCAGATCACCACATCGCCCTGGATCCAGCGCCAGCGCACGGTGTTCTCAAGACGCGTCACATGGCTTTGCAGCACCGACAACAGGTGCTGTGAATCGGTGCTGGAATAACCCACCAGCTTTTTCGCGAAATGGCCGAGCACCAGTGTGCGCTCGCGGGTTTCGGGGTGTACGCGCACCACCGGGTGCTCGGCTTCATGCAATGTGCGGGTGAAAACCTCGCGGTAATGCCGCAGGCCTTCGCTCGACACTTCGTCTTCGCTGCGTGAGGCGGCGTAGTCGTAATCGTTGCCATGAATCACCCAGAGCTTTTCGGCCAGCTCGCGCAGCGCGGGCGGCAGGCCCTGGTAAGCCAGCGCCGTGTTGGCCCACACCGTGTCGCCGCCGGCGGGTGGGATCACCACGCCGCGCAGCACCGATATCTTGGGCGGGGCCACGGCGAAGGTCACGTCGGTGTGCCAGGAGTTGGCACGCCCGCCGTGTTCCGAGTCCAGCTCAAGGATGAAACCCGTGCCCTGGCGCACCGGCACCGTGGGGTGCGGCACCGGCTCGCCCAGGCGTTTGGCAAACGCCTCCTGCGATGCATCGTCCAGATGCTGCTGGCCGCGAAAGAACAGCACCTTGTGCTTGAGCAGCGCCTGGTTCAGCGCAGTGATGGTGGCGCCTGGCAGGTCGGCAGACAGGCGCAGGCCGCGCACCTCGGCGCCAATGCGGCCGGCGACCGGGTGAATATCCACGGGCAATGTTGTCATGAAGAAGCTCCTTGTGTCGTTGATAAAACGGGCGACAGAAATGACGCTGACAAGCTTCTACGCATGACTTGTGCCAGTGAAAACCGGACATTGGAAGGCGTTTTTCCGCCCTCTTGCTGCGATCGAAGCAGCTGGGCAGGACGCGGTGCGGGAAAGTGTTCAACAGCTGCTGTGAATGCAGCATGGCCTTTTCGGCTACAGCGACACGAAGGCGGAATTGCTCTCTTCAGCATCTCCGGCGTGTGCAGACCGTTCGAGCAAGCCATGGCGCTTGAGCAGGGTGCGCAGCACGTTGCGCGAAAGGCCCAGCAGATGCGCTGTCTGCACCTGGTTGCCATGGCAGAACTCGAACGCCGTCTTCACCAGGGTGGCCTCGACGGTGTCAAACAGTTCAGGTTCGGCCTGGTTCATGCGTTGCAGCAGCACCTCGCGCAAACTGTCGGGTGCAGCACCCTGCGTCGCTTCTGTTGAAACCTCTGCTACGGAAGCAGGTGCCGGCAATGCGGCAGGGGCCGCGCGGGACGCCATGCGTGCAGAGCGGTGAATGCCCTGCAGGTCCGCGACATGCAGCGTTGCCGCCGGCGCCACGATGAGCGCGTAGTGGATGACGTTTTCCAGCTCGCGGATATTGCCGGGCCAGTCGTGGGCCAGCAGGGCCTGCTCTGCCTCGGGCGAAAGGCTTGCACCCTTGATGCCCAGGCGCGCGGCGTAGCTCGCCAGGAAATGTCGCGCCAGCGGCAGGATGTCGCCGGGCCGCTCATACAGCGGGCGCAGCTCCAGCGTGGCAACACTCAGGCGGTAGTAAAGGTCGGCGCGAAAGTGGCTGGCGTTCACCGCGTCGCGCAGGTCGACGTTGGTTGCCGCAATCAGGCGCACGTCCAGCGCAATCGGCTTGCGCGAACCGATGCGCACCACCTGGCGCTCTTGCAGCACGCGCAGCAACTTGACTTGCAGGCTCAGCGACAGGTCACCAATTTCGTCAAGGAACAGCGTGCCACCGTCGGCTGCCTCAAACCAGCCGGCGCGGGCGTGCGCAGCGCCGGTGAAAGCGCCGGTTTCATGGCCAAACAGTTCGGCATCGATCAGCGATTCGCTGAAAGCGCCGCAGTTCACCGCCACAAAAGGCCCGCTGCGCCCGCTGCCCTGGTGGATCCGGCGCGCCAGCAATTCCTTGCCGGTACCGGTCTCGCCAATGATCAGGACCGTGGCTTCGGTCGGCGCGACCTGGTCGACGCGCTCCAGCAAGGCCAGCGAGCCGGGGTCTTCGAACACCAGCGCCTTGGCGCGAATCGACAAGGCGCCGGCATTGGGAAGGGTCAGCAACCGGCTCATGCTTCAGGCTCCGTCCGGATTTCGATCAGAACCCGGGAAGCACAGCGCCCTTGAACTCGGCCTGCACGTACTTGCGGATTTCTTCCGAGTGGTAGGCCTTGACCAGCTTGGCCACCCAGGGCTTGTCCTTGTCTTGCTCACGCACGGCGAGCAGATTCACATACGGTGACTTGGCGGCTTCCTGAGCAATCGCGTCCTTGGGGTTCAGCCCGGCGGAGAGCGCGTAGTTGGTGTTGACGGCCGAGGCGTCCAGGTCGTCCAGTGAACGCGGCAGCTGGGCGGCGTCGAGCTCCACAAACTTCAGCTTCTTCGGGTTCTCGATCACGTCGAGCGGCGTGGCCTTCAGGCCTGCTTCGGGCTTGAGCTTGATCAGACCCTTGTCCTGTAGCACCAGCAGCACACGGCCGCCGTTGGTCGGGTCATTGGGAATGCCGAAGCGCGCGCCCTCCTTCAACTCGGCCAGGCTCTTGACCTTCTTGGAATAGAGGCCGATCGGGAAGTTGACGGTGTAGCCGACGTTGACGATCTTGTAGCCGCGGTCCTTGACCTGCTGGTCGAGGAAAGGCTTGTGCTGGTAGCTGTTGCCGTCCAGGTCGCCGGCGGCCAGCGCGGCGTTGGGCTGGATGTAGTCGCTGAACTCGACGATCTGGATCTTCAGGCCGTCTTTTTCGGCGATCTTTTTGACCTGCTCAAAAATCTGCGCGTGCGGGCCGGCGGTGACGCCGATCTTCAGCGGCTTGTCTTGCGCCAGCACGGCGCCGGAGAGGGAGGCGGTCAGCGCGAGTGCGACGGCGGACTGGATGAGGGTGCGTTTGTTCATGGTGTTTCCTTTGGATAAATTGAAAGTTGTTGTGTCGTTTTGTTCCCTCTCCCCCTGGGAGAGGGTTAGGGTGAGGGCCGGCGGCCTCTGCAAGCCGGGCAGCCTTTCGACCGCCGCTGGCCCCCACTCCTGCCCTCCCCCAGTGGGGGAGGGAGGAACTCAGGGAGTCAACATCGCTGTTGATAGGAGGTGAAGGCCTCGCTCATCTGTGGCTCAACCTGCGCACAGCCCAGTCGCCCAGGCTTTGCACCGCCTGCACAAACAGGATGAGCACCAGCACCACGGCCAGCATCACTTCCGGCAAAAAGCGCTGGTAGCCGTAGCGGATGCCCAGGTCCCCCAACCCGCCGCCGCCAATGGCGCCGGCCATGGCCGAGTAACCCGTGAGGCTCACGAAGGTGATGGTCAGGCCCGCGACGATGCCGGGCAGCGCCTCGGGCAGCAGCACCTTGAAGACGATCTGCCGTGTGGTCGCACCCATGGCCAGCGCGGCTTCGATCAGCCCGTGGTCGACTTCGCGCAGCGAGGTTTCCACCAGACGTGCAATGAACGGCGCCGCCGCGATGGTGAGCGGCACCACGGCCGCCGCCGTGCCGATGGACGAGCCGGTGATGAAGCGCGTCAGCGGAATGATGGCCACCAGCAAAATGATGAAAGGCGTGGAACGCACCGCATTGACAAGGCCGCCGACGACGCGGTTCACGCCCGCGTTCTGCAACACGCCGCCCTCGTCTGTCAGCCGCAAAAACACCCCGAGTGGAATGCCGATGAGCGCGCCCACCGCGCCCGAGATGCCCACCATGACGATGGTTTCCCACAGCGAGCTGACAAAGAGCTCGAGCAGGGCTTGTGAAAAGTTGCTGAACACGGCTTAAATCCTCCCGCCCACGGCCAGCTCACCGCCGACCTGGTCTACATGCACGCCTGCGCCGCGCAAATGCGCCACCGCCGCGTTGAGCTGCTCGCGTGCGCCGCGCGCAAACACTGCCAGCGAGCCGAAAGGCTTGCCCTGAATCTCATCCACCTGCCCGTGCACGATGGACAGATCAATGCCGAAACGGCGAATCACGTCTGACAGCAAAGGCCGATCCGACTCATCGCCCGCAAATGCCAGCCGCAAAAGCTGCCCTTCTTCAGGGTGCTCGGCGCTCATCAGGGTGCGTATGCGCGCCAGCACGCTGTCGGGCAAATCCTGCGGCACGATCTCGGCGATCAGGCTGCGTGTGGTGTCGTGCTGGGGCCGGGTAAAAACATCAATCACCGGGCCGCTTTCGACAATGCGGCCGGCGTCAATCACCGCCACGCGGTCGGCCACCTGTTTGATCACCTGCATCTGGTGCGTGATCAGCACGATGGTGAGGCCGAATTCCTTGTTGATCTGGCGCAGCAGGCCGAGGATGGAGCGCGTGGTTTCGGGGTCCAGCGCCGAAGTAGCTTCATCCGACAGCAACACCTTGGGCCGGTTGGCCAGCGCGCGCGCAATGCCCACACGCTGCTTTTGCCCGCCGCTGATCTGCGCCGGGTACCGGTCCGCCAGCGTGCTCAGGCCGACCAGGTCCAGCAGCGGTTCAACTCGCGCCTTGATGTCGGCTGCCGACAAACCCGCAATCTCCAGCGGCAAGGCCACGTTGCCGTACACCGTGCGTGACGACAGCAGATTGAAATGCTGAAAGATGATGCCGATGTCGCGCCGGGCTACACGCAGTGCTTCGCCGTTCAGCGAAGTCAGTTCCCGGCCGCCCACCAAAACCTGGCCGGCCGTCGGCCGGTTCAGCAGGTTGACCACGCGCACCAGCGAGCTTTTGCCCGCACCACTGCGGCCGATGATGCCGTAGACCTCGCCCGGGTTGATGTGAAGGTCGACGCCCCGCAGTGCTTCGACCGGGCCGCTGGGGCCCTTGTAGGTTTGAAAAATACCTTTGAGCTCGATCATGAAAATTCGCTAAACCTTGTCGCCCCTCACGGTTCTTGTGAAAACGTGTGAGGCTCTTTTTTGAACAGGACGCGAATTTAGCCGAGCTTTCCCCAAACTCAAAAGAATATTAAATAGACTAGTTAGATCATTAATTAGCTATAGAACCCGATTTACAGGCATTTACGCATTTTTCAGCCAAAACTTGATCATTTATACCCGGATGATATAAACTCCTCATTTGACCCGGACAAAATTAACCGTAAATGACTTTATGACCTCTACCATGATCGCCACGCCCCGCACCCTGACGGCCTTCGCCGGTTTCCAGCGCATTGCCTCGGGCCCTCGCCGCGAGCTGCTCGCGCAGTTGCGCGCTACGCCCCAGCCGGCCGACATCCTGCTTCGCATATTCAACGATGCCAACGGGGAACGCCTGGACCTTGACCTGCGGCCCGACGCCGTGGATGCGCCCGACGACACGCCGCCCGACCTTCCCGCCGCCGAACCCGAAGCACCCGTGGCGCGTTCTGTCGGGCGCCCCCGTCTGGGGGTGGTTGCACGTGAAGTCACCTTGCTGCCGCGGCACTGGGAATGGCTGAGCCGCCAATCCGGCGGTGCTTCGGTTGCGCTGCGCAAGCTGGTGGAAGAGGCGAGCAAGGCCAACGAGGCACGCGACGCGGTACGGGTCTCCCGCGAAGCCGCTTACCGCTTCATGGCGGAAATCGCGGGCGACCTGCCCGGCTTCGAAGAAGCCACCCGCGCCCTGTTTGCCGGCGACCGACTGCGTTTTGCTACCCTGGTCGAGCCCTGGCCTGAGGACGTGCGAACCTACCTGGCGGCACTGGCCGCAGCCAGTTGGAGCGCCGCATGAAGCCGCCGGATCTTTCCGCCCTTGATCACCGGCTTGAAACCGAAGTGCGTGAGGGCGACGTGCGCACGGCGGGCGAAATCGCGGCGCCACCGATTTCCGTAGCAGATCCGGTCCCGCCGCTGGCAACACAGCCCGCGGCGGCGAAACCCGCTTCGCACGGCCGCCCCGCATTGAGCGACGGGGTGCCGATGTGGAAGACCTTTGCCGCCTTCCTCGGCCCCATGCTGCTCAGCAACATCCTGCAGTCGCTGTCGGGCACGCTGAACAACGTGTACGTCGGCCAGATGATTGGCGTCGGCGCATTGGCGGCCGTGTCCAGCTTTTTCCCCATCCTGTTTTTCTTCATTGCCTTCACCATCGGCCTGGGCGCAGGCGCCTCCGTGCTGATCGGCCAGGCCTGGGGAGCGCGCGACACCGGCAAGGTCAAGGCAATTGCGGGCACCACCCTCAGCGTCGGCCTGATTTTTGGTTTGCTCGTCGCGCTGTTCGGCGGTATCTTTACCGGGCCCTTGCTCAGGGCACTGGGCACACCGGCCGACATCCTGCCGGACGCCACGCTCTATGCCCGCATCATGATGATTGCAGGGCCCGGCCTCTTCGTCTACCTGCTGGCCACCGCCATGCTGCGCGGCGTGGGCGATACGGTCAATCCGCTCTACACGCTGGGCATTTCAACCGTGGTCGGCCTCGCCGTCACACCGGCGCTGATCCGCGGCTGGTTCGGCCTGCCGCAGCTGGGGGTGGCCAGCGGTGCAGTGGCTTCGGTGCTGTCGATGGTGACGGCCACGGCCTGGCTGGCCTTCAGGCTGCGGCGCATCCACAGTCCCTTGGCACCTGATGCGGAATTTGTACGCCACATGCGCATCAACGGCCCCATCCTCAAAACCGTGCTCAAGATCGGCGTGCCTACCGGCGTGCAGATGATTGTCATTGCGCTGGCTGAAGTCGCCCTGCTCTCGCTGGTCAACAGCTATGGCTCCAACGCCACAGCGGCCTACGGCGCCGTCAACCAGGTGGTGGCGTATGTGCAGTTCCCGGCGATTTCGATTGCCATCACCGCTTCCATCCTGGGCGCGCAGGCGATCGGCGCGGGCCGCACCGACAAGCTGGGCACCATCGTGCGCACCGGTTTGCTGATGAACCTGGTGCTGACCGGCTCACTCGTGCTGCTGGGCTATTTGTTCTCGCGCCACCTGATGGGCTTTTTCATCACCAGCGAACCGGTGATTGAGGTGGCACAAACGCTGCTGCACATCATGCTATGGAGCAGCGTCATCTTTGGCATGGCCACGGTGCTCTCGGGCATCATGCGCGCCAGCGGCTCGGTACTGGTGCCCACCGGCATCGCCATCTTCTGCATCGCGCTGGTGGAGGTGCCCGTCGCCTGGTTCATGAGCCACCGCATCGGCATCAACGGCATCTGGGTGGCCTATCCGGTCACCTTCATCGCCATGCTGGGTCTGCAGACGGCTTATTACCGGCTGGTCTGGAAGAAAAAATCGATCAGGCGCCTGGTCTGAGGCCGTCATTTTCGGATTGATCCACACCATGACACACACGCACCGCAACGCCACCGTCGACATCGCCAGGGGCATCGGAATCATCCTGGTGGTGCTTGGCCACAACAGCCTGGTACTGGAAAACAAGGGCGAACTTTTCCGGGTGATTTACGCGTTTCACCTGCCGCTGTTCTTTTTCCTCTCCGGCCTGTTCCTGAAAGATTCCGATTCCTTGCGCAAGTTTGCGCTGTCGCGGGCCGACGCGCTTCTCAAGCCCTACTTTGTCGTGCTGGCGCTGGTCGGCATCCTGATGGCGCTTGACCCTGGCATGGTTCCTACCGCCGACACAAGCGCCTCTGATTATTTTTTCGGCGTCCTGTATGCCACCGCGCCCACCATTGCGTGGGCACCGCTCTGGTTTTTGCCGCACCTCTTTGTCGCGTCGGTGGCGGCCATGGCCATCCTGCGCGCCACCAGGGCCGCCAAACGCCGCGCACGCTGGGTTTTTCTGGCCGCCTCGATGCTGCTGGCCGCGGGCATCCGCTGGGTTGGGAGCTTCTGGCAAATCGACACGGCCAGCCTGCATTTCATGGGCCTTGCCCGCTGGCCGGGGTTGCCCTGGAGCCTTGATCTGACCTTCATCAGCTCGGCCTGCCTGCTGCTCGGGTTTCTGCTGCGCGAACAGGTCATGGCCGTGAAATTCAACGCCATCAGGCTGCTTGCCGCGGCCATTGCCTTTGCGGCGCTGCACTACCACTTCAACGAGACCATGGACCTGAATCTGCGCATCTACGGCGAGCCGCTCATCGCGACACTGCAGGCCGCGCTGGGCATTTATATGGTGCTTTGCATCTCTGCACTGCTGGCGCGGTATCCGCGGCTGCAGCGCCCATTGACCTACATCGGCTCCGGCAGCCTGCTCATCCTGGTGTTTCATCCCGTCGCGCAGGGGCGGGCCTTCCTGCTGCTTTCCCGCTTCAGCCACAACGACTACCTCGTTGGAGCGGCAAGCCTGGCTGCGGGTGTCGCGTTGCCGCTGCTCGTGCTGGAAATTGCGAAACGCCAGCAATACCTGGCGGCCCTGCTCTTGCCCCGAAAATTCAGTCCGGCAGTCCCGCAAAATACCCGCACCTCGAAACAATTGCCATGAACCACGAGCTCTCGCGCCTGGCGGCCAGCATCCATCTTGATGAACCGGGTCAGGAAGCCTTCCGGCTGGCCTTTGGCCTGGCGTGTGCCAGCCGCGTGCAGCATTTGCTGGAAGACCCCAGGGCCGTTGATTGCCTGGCACAGCTTCAGGCTTTCGTTGACGGCAAACTGGAAAGGCCCGCCCTGGCGCAGGCGGCGCAGGAAGTCGCCGCGGTGGCCAACAGCCACAGAGGATCCAATTCCATTGACGGTGCGGCCCACGCAGCCGTCTCTGCCACCTACGCCGTGGCCAATGCACTGGCTGGCCGGGCCCTGGATGCGGCCGGCTACGCGGCTTATGCCGCCGTCTATGGCTACGGCGGCTACGCGGTCAACGACCCGTCGGCTTTTGAAGGGGAGTTCGCGTGGCAGGTCGAAAAATTCCGGGAACTGGCCCCGACCTTCCCGGCGCGCTGAGGCGGCCGGCTTGGGGACGCCACATCCGGTGCCCGCACAAGGCCTGCGCGTATGCCGCTTGCGCGGTATAAACGTCAGGTCTTCCTATATTCCCTTCGCATTCATGACCACTCTTTTCATCTCCGCTTTCCTGCTCGGGCTATTGTTCAATGCCGCGCCGGGTGCTGTTTTTGCCGAAACGGTGCGCCAGGGCGTGCGCGGCGGTTTCCGGCCTGCCCTGGCGGTACAAATCGGCTCACTGGCCGGCGACGCGCTGTGGGCCCTGCTCGGGCTGGTCGGGATCGGGCTGCTGCTTCAGCTGGAGTGGATTCGCTGGCCCGTCGGTATCGCCGGGGCGCTGTATCTCTTTTGGCTTGCGCGCGACTCATGGCTTTGCGCCAGCCAGGAATTCGCTTTAACGGACCCGGCAACGGCCGAACCCCAAAAGGCCATGCGCGCAGGGGTTCTCCTGTCCATCACCAACCCACAAAACATTGCCTACTGGGCCGCGCTCGGCAGCGCCTTGGGCGCCGTGGGAATCCATGAACCCACGGCCACCGACTACGGCATCTTTTTTGTGGGCTTCATGGTGTCGTCGGTGGTATGGGCTTTCTTCTGCGCGGCAGTGGTTGACAGGATCTTTCGCCGCGCCGGCATGCGGTGGGCCAAGGTCACTTACAAACTCTGCGCCGCCGCTTTTCTGGCGCTGGCCATTGGCTCGGTGCGCGACCTCATGGTCCAGTCGCCGCCTCTTCCTCATAAAGACAAATCCGTCGTGACCGGTAAACCCTGAACAGGAACTGCCATGCAACTCATAGGAATGCTCGACTCGCCCTACGTTCGCCGCGTAGCCATTTCCCTGCAACTCCTCGGCCTGCGCTTTGAACATCAATCGGTCTCGGTCTTCAGCACCTTTGAGAAATTCCGGCAGATCAACCCGGTTGTCAAAGCGCCCTCACTTGTGTGTGACGACGGCACGGTGCTCATGGACTCCACCCTGATCATCGACTACGCCGAGGCGCTGGCCGTGCAGCAGGCGCCGCCCAGAAGCCTGATGCCGGCGGCCATTGCCGAACGCCAGCAGGCACTGCGCGTGATTGGCCTGGCCATGGCCGCCTGTGAAAAAAGCGTGCAGATCATCTATGAGCGCAACCTGCGCCCCGCTGAAAAGCTGCACCAGCCCTGGGTGTCTCGTGTGACGGGCCAGTTGCTGGCGGCCTATGGTGAACTGGAATCAGAACTTCGGCGCAAACCGCTGGCGGCGACCAGCGGCACCATGGGCCAGGACGGCGTGACCACGGGCATCACATGGCACTTCACGCAGGCCATGATTCCAGAGGTAGTGAACGCGGCTGACTACCCAGCCCTGTGTGAGTTCTCTGCCCGGGCTGAACAGTTGCCTGAATTCCTGGCTGCGCCGCACAGCGACAAGACCTACAAAAACCCATAAAACCCAGCAACATGCAAACCACCAAAGTCCAGGCACTGCTGTTCGATCTAGGCGGCGTGTTGATCGATGTTGATTTCAACCGCGTGCTTGAGCACTGGCAGCCAATCTCCCGGCTATCGCTCGAAGAGCTGAAAGCCACCTTCAGCGCCGATCTGCCCTACCAGCAGCATGAGCGCGGCGAAATCACGGCGGCGCATTACTTCGCCCATCTGGCCGAGGCCTTGCAGCTTCAAGACAATCCGGCACACATCACCGCAGGCTGGAACGCCATTTTCGGCGACGAGATCACCGAGACGCTCGACCTGGTGCAGGAAGCGCGTAACCATCTCCCGTGCTATGTTTTTTCCAACACCAACGCCACACATCAGGCGGTATGGACCGCGCTTTACCCCCGCCTGGCGCAGTCATTCGAGCGAATTTTTGTGTCGTCCGAGATCGGTTACCGCAAGCCTGAGCGCCGCTCTTTTGAATACGTCGCTGACGCGATGGGCGTTCCGCTCAACGCCATCCTGTTCTTTGACGACCACCCCGACAACGTCGAAGGCGCCAGGGCCGCCGGGCTTCAGGCGGTTCAGGTGCGGGGGCCGGCGGATGTCAGGGTTGCGCTTGAGGGGATAGGTTGCGTGAGGTAAGGTAACGTCTGCCACGGGCCGGCTCTTTGCGCCCTCACAGCAGTAGACTCGCCAGCCATCGGCAGCTACGATGGCTGCATGGCCACCGAATCCGATCCCAACCCTGGCGCCACTCCGGAACTTTCCGAAGAAAAGGTCAATGAGGCCAGGAACGCCTGGTGCCGGGCCTATGTGCATGTATGGGCTGACCTCTCAAAAGGCGTTTACGACAAGGACGCGATTGAAAAAGCAGCCGACGAGCATTGGCAGCGCAGCCCGAAATCAAGCCCGGTGATGGTGGCCTCGACGGAGTTCACCAAGACCACCAAGGCGGCGCCCCCGCCCGCTGCTATTCCGAGCAATTAAAGTCGTAAACATACCGATCTGCATGCGGCTTGGTGAACGCGAAGCAAAGACACCAGCAACCGGTTAGGACTGGTCACGCTGCGGCTGACGGAAATTGGCAGACAGAGAGTATTTTTTTACGGCCTCACGTGAAGATGACCGGACCACAACAACTTGCGGCGAAGCCGCCTTCTGATGTTGTGGGTACGTGTCGATTGTCATGTTAGTCAGTTGGCGATCACGATTGCTCATAAAGCCAGATGCTAAGTGAGACATTCAGTTCGCCAAGTGACGCGAGTACATCAGGCGCGATACAAAGCGACAACGAGCCTTGCTCTGCCCGGCAGTCCAGATAAGGCGAGTAACCCTCACACCGCAGGCTGCTTAGCGCCGCAGACCTCGGCTGAAGGAGTCCAATCCACTTGGCCAACTGCTGCTCCACCGTGAGATCTTCGCCAGCCTCTGGTAGATCCAGTTTCCACAGACCAACCGGCGACGCGGATCCCGCTCTAACGCCCGTCGTTGTGCACTCACCAAGCCTCACAGCTTCCGATGGATCCAACCCGAGCCGATTTGTCACGACGTCGGGATCAACGTTCTCGCGACAAAAAACCAACTGAGTAATGTTGCTCGAAGGACCAGGTGCGCGCATTTTTTTCTGCTGCCTAACGTAAAAATGACCGGACCATCACCCTTTGCGGCGGAGCCGCCTCCTGCTGTTGTGGGTCCGCGTCGATTGACATGTTATGCAGGGCATTCACAGGCTGCACATCATGGACACAACGATCGAGTGATCAAACTTACTACCAGCAGTGTCGTCAAATGGACTCTCCGATATATCAATCAACACCCGCGTGAGCTTGGGATTGAACCGCTTCATGTACTCGCGAACGCGCTCTGCCCGCGTTCCAATGAGTTGATAATCTCGCCGAGGAAGCGACATAGGGGCAACCGAGTATTCGATGCGTACCCAAGACTTTGCGGCCCAGTCCGGCCCGCACTTCGCCACCATTTCCTCGGCTGCATGGTCGAGCGCCGACCTTTGTTCGTTTGAGATCGAAACAGTCGATTTTTCGAACACCAGTCGCGCTCCCGCAGTTCCCGCAGGGGGCGGTGTGCTGTTCGCCCAAGCATGCGACAGCAGAAATGAGCTCGAGAGGACGATCGCGGAAATGAGCGCGACGTCGCGCACCGTATAACGTAATTTATACCGCATATGGGTGCAATATAAGGTGGCAAATCCACCCACAAAACCAGCTTCCATTGCCCGCTCCATATGACCTTCCTGCTCCATTAAATATACCTGTCGCAGCGCTCATTAGAACTCTTGTTTACGACTTTAGCTACGCGAAATAGCTGCACCCTAGCCCACCTGCAGCTCGTGCTCATAACACCACATCCAGCTTTCCCCCGGCTCAAACGACTGGATCACCGCGTGCCCCGTCGCTGCATGGTGTTTACTGGCATGCTGGTTTTTTGAATCGTCGCAACAGCCGATATGACCGCAGTGCACGCACAGCCGTAAATGCATCCAGGTGTCGCCCATTTTCAGGCACTCTTCACAACCTTTGGCATTGGGTGCGTGGACTTCGGAGGGGACGTGGCTGCAGGGTTTGATACGCATAAAAAACTCCCATCAGACGGCCACAGCCGCGCTCTCCATCGCCGCCAGGTGCTGGTGGATCATGGCCACAACTGCAGCGCCCTCGCCTATTGCACCGCCCACGCGCTTGACAGAGCCGCTGCGCACATCGCCAATGGCAAAAAGGCCCGGAATATTCGTTTCCAGCGGAGCGGGTTTGTAGTCGGAGTGCTTGCAGGTAACAGCCTCCCCGGTGCGGACAAAACCGTGTGCATCAATGGCTGCGCCACAACTTGTCAGCCAGCTGGTTTCCGGATCGGCGCCGACAAACAGGAACACGTTGCGCACATCCGCCGCGTGTTCGGTGCCGCTCTTGCGGTTGCGCCAGGTCACACCGGAAAGGCCTGTGCCGCCATTGCCGTCGCCATCATCATCATCGCCGTGCAGCTTCACCACCTCGGTATGCGGCAGCAGCTCGATGTTGGGTGCGGCTTCAATGCGGTCTATGAGGTAGCGCGACATGCTGGCGGCCAGGCTGGGGCCGCGCACCAGCATGTTGACCTTGGCCGCATGCTGCGACAAAAACACCGCCGCCTGCCCGGCCGAATTGCCACCGCCCACCAGCACCACGTCGGTCTGGCTGCACATCTTTGCTTCCAGCGCAGAAGCCCAATACCAGACACCGCGGCCTTCAAATTTTTCAAGGCGCGGTACCTCGGGGCGGCGGTAGCGGGCGCCACTGGCCACCACCACGGTCTTGGCGCGCAGCGTGCGGCCGTCGGTCAGATTCACCTGCAGCTCGCCCTTGATGGCCTTGTGGGCGCAGTCCAGCGATTGAGCCTGCGCGGGGATCAGCATTTCCACACCAAACTTTTGTGCCTGCACATACGCACGGCCGGCCAGCGCCTGGCCCGAGATGCCGGTAGGGAAACCCAGGTAGTTTTCAATGCGCGCACTGGCGCCGGCCTGCCCGCCGTAAGCACGGCAGTCGAGCACCAGCACATGCAGGCCTTCCGATGCGGCATATACCGCCGTGGCCAGCCCGGCGGGCCCGGCGCCCACCACGATCACGTCAAACAGCTCGTCGTGTTCTTCCGTGTCGACCATGCCGATGCAGCGCGCCAGCTGGTTTTCGTCGGGGTTCACCAGCACCGAGCCATCCGGGCACACCGCCAGCACATCACCGGCGGCCACGCCGTATTGCTCCATCAACGCGGCGGCGCCCGCGTCCTGGGCGATGTCCACCACATGGTTGGGCTCGCCGTTGCGGTTCAAAAAGCTTTGCAGACGCACCACACCGGCCGAGTTGGGCTGGCCGATCAGCACCGGGCCGCTGGCGCCGGCTTCGATCAAGGCCACGCGCCGCAAGATCAGCGCGCGCACCAGCCGCTCGCCCAGGTCGGCTTCGGCAATGATGAGCGCGCGCAGCTGGCCGGGCGGCACCAGCAGGGCTTCGACATCTTCTTCGGCATGGCCGTCCACCAGCGCGTTCTGGCCCGACAGCTGGCCAACTTCCGCCAGAAACTGGCCCGGCCCCTGGTTGACGATGGGCACCACGTGGCCGAGGCCGTCGCGCTGGGTGATGGTGACCGAACCCTTGAGCATCACAAACATGCCGGGGCCGGGCTCACCGGCGGCAAACAGCCTCTCGCCTTTCTTGAACTGCAACACCTTGCCGAAGCGCTGGATGCGTGCAATTTCAGCGGCGCTGAGCACCGGAAACATCTGGTGGTGCCGGCTGGTGTCGGCAGCCAGCGGGGATTGGGCTGGGGTGTGGGTTGCGTTGTCGGCCATCAAAATACTCCGTTAAGCCTGTTGCCTGCGGCTTGTGCGCGCGGGCTTTGGCATCAGTCAGACGATGCCATTAAACGACGAATTGGATGTCGAATCCTCCTGCAGCAGTCGGGATTTCGGCGCAAGAGAACAAATCCGACCATCTTGGGCTAGCAGGCCTGTACGCTCATGGCTGCACCCCTCGCTTATCAACGAACACCATGCCCCTTCCCCCAGACTCCGGCCTTCCGCCCGACGCAGCGCCTGCCAGGCGGCTGCGCTGGGGCCGCTGGGTATGGCTGGCCGCATGGAGCGGCCTGCTCACGGCGGCGTACGGGGTTTACAGCGGCGCCCTGCAGATTCCCACGCACGTCAACCCGTGGGCGCCACTGGAAGTGACGGCGCCACCCAACATGCTGACCTTTTACAAACTGTCACGCGCCCGCAACGACCCGGCGCGCTGCCTGGCCGCGCTGGCAACCACCGGCATGCAGTACGACGAATTGCCCGACCGCAGCACGGGCGACGGCTGCGGGTTCAGCAATGCGGTGCGGCTGCGTACGGCGCCGGTACGCATAGGCGCGGCCCTGCCGCTCAGTTGCCCCATGGCGCTGTCGTTCTTCATGTGGGAAAGAAATGCGCTGCAGCCGGCGGCGCAGCTGCATTTTGGCCAGCGCGTGGCGGGCATTGACCACCTGGGCAGCTATGCCTGCCGCAACATCAACAGCGGCGAAGGTGCGCCGCCCAATGCACCGGCCCGTTCCCGCAGCCGCCATGCCACTGCCAATGCGCTGGACATTTCTGCCTTCACGCTGGCGGGCGGCAAGCGTGTCACGGTGCTGAAACACTGGCCTGACGAAGACGACACCACACCGCCGGGGCCCGAGGCACTGCTGCTGCGCGACGCCCACAAAGGGGCCTGCAAATACTTCAAGGGTGTGCTGGGCCCCGACTACAACGCCGCGCACAAGGACCACTTCCACCTGGAGACCGGCGGCTACAGCATGTGCAAGTGAGTCAGCTCAAGGAATTCTCAAGCAAAAAGGCCTGAAACCCAATAGCCTATTGCGCAAACAGCTATGCTTTTAATAGCATCCGGCCACATGGAAGCCAGAGGTCACCAGCCGTGCAGGCGGCTCCAGGTTGCCAGTTCACCGTTTTCAGCCAGCGCGTGATATTCCGGATACTGCGCGCCGGTAGCGCAGGCGTGGTTGGGCAAGATGCGCAGCTGTGTGCCGATGGGAAAGCGCGCGGCAATGTCGGTGTCGGGTGCGCCCTCGCGCGACAGGATGCCGTGCTCCTGGTTGGCGCCGCTGAGGACATAGCCCGGCAATACCGTGCCATCCGTACGGCACACCTGGCCGTAGCCGAAGTCATGCTGCTGCTTTTGCGTACCGCGGTCTCGGCTCATGGCCATCCAGCCTGCGTCCACAATTGCCCAGCCTTTGTCGGGCTGGTGGCCGATCACGGTGGTCAGCACGCTGAGCGCGATGTCGTCTGCCCCGCACACGCCGATGTTGTGCATCACCAGGTCGAAAAACACATACACGCCGGCGCGCACTTCCGTGACGCCCTTGAGCTGCGCGGCTGACAGCGCCGTCGGTGTGGAGCCCACGCTGACAACAGCGCACGGAAAGCCCGCAGAGCGCACGCGTTCGGCAGCTTCCACACAGGCAGCGCGCTCCTGCTCGGCCATGGCCACCAGCGCTTCGGGGGTGTTGAGGTCGTAGCTGGAGCCGGCATGCGTCATCACGCCGCCCAGGTGCATGCCGCCTTCGTGCAGCGTGCGGGCAACGTCCACCAAGGCGGCCTCACCGGGCTTGATGCCGGAGCGGTGCCCGTCGCTGTCGATTTCTATCCAGACTTCAAACTTTTCACCGTGTTCGCGGCCGAAGGCGGCAATGGCGGCAGCTGACGCCACGCTGTCGGTGATGATTTTCAGATCGCAGCCCTGGCGCCGCAGGGCCAGCGCCTGCGGCAGCTTGGTGGCGACCATGCCCACTGCGTAGAGGATGTCGGTGAAACCGTCGGCATAAAACTGCGCGGCTTCCTTGAGCGTAGACACGGTAATGCCCTGCGCACCCGCGGCTACCTGCGCACGCGCGACGGGTGTGCATTTGCTGGTTTTGACGTGCGGCCGGAAGCGCACGCCGAGCGCATTCATGCGCTGCTGCATGCGCGCGATGTTGCGCTGCATGCGCGGCAGGTCAATCAACGCGGCGGGCGTGTCGAGTGTGGCCAGGGGGTTGGGCTGGTTGGTGGTCAAGGGAGTCTCCAGAACGATATGGGCGTCAAACTCACCAGGGCCAGGCAATGCTTTGGCCCTTGCCGGCAAGGCGCGCGCGCTGCTCCAGCAGACGGGCGACCGTGAGGTCCTGCAAGGCGATACCTGTCATGTCGAACAAGGTGATATCGCCGGCGCCGCGCGAAAAGGTGGCCTTGCCCGACAGCACATCGCCGATTTCAGTGCACGCGGTTTCGGGCGCCCATTGCAGCTCGCCGATGCTGCGCGACTGGGCTGCATCGTCCACAAACACGCGCGCTTTGGCAAGCAGGCCTTCGGGCAGCTCGCGTTTGCCTTTGGTGTCGCTGCCCACGGCATTGATGTGGGTGCCGGGCCGGAGAGCAGCCAGCTCGAACAACGGGCCCTTGCCGGTCGTGGCCGTGATCACCACATCGCTTTGGGCCACGGCGGCATTCACGTCTGCCGCATGCGAGATGGCGCACTGGCCGGCAAACATCGCTTCAAACGCGGCCTTTGGCCCGCCATTGGCCGTGGCGTAAAACACCTGGCGCAGCCCGGGCAGCTGGCGAAGGGCAAAGCGCAGTTGCGCCTGCGCCTGCACGCCGGTGCCGAAGACGCACATCGTGCGGCTGTCCTGCCGCGCCAGCTCCAGGCCCAGGCCGCCGGCGGCGCCGGTGCGCTCGGTGGTGACGGCGTTGCCGTCAATCAGGCAGGTCGGCCGACCTGTGGCGGGGTCTAGCAGCATGATGGTGGCCTGGTGGGCATCAGCGCCCCGCGCGAGGTTGCCAGGCCAGAAACCGGCCGCCTTGAAGCCCAGCAGCGACTGCGCACCCACGTCGCCCGACTTGATGCCGAACACACCGCCGGTTGCCAGCCTTTCACGCACCAGGGAGAACACGCGGCCCTCCCCCTGGCTGTGGAGCACAAAGGCCTCGCGCGTGGCCGCAAGGACATCGGCGGGCAGCAGCAGGGACTCGACCGCG
This sequence comes from Polaromonas sp. P2_G11, assembly GCF_056403595.1. Classification (NCBI taxonomy): domain Bacteria; kingdom Pseudomonadati; phylum Pseudomonadota; class Betaproteobacteria; order Burkholderiales; family Comamonadaceae; genus Polaromonas; species Polaromonas sp. P2_G11. The sequence continues at coordinate 69,102 of NZ_JBFUFE010000005.1, forward strand.
TGTTTGTCCAGCAGCAGGAGTTGGGCATCAGCCGGCATGCTTGCCTTGGATGGCGGGGAACTGGCAGGATGGGGCATGGGTGGCTGCGCGGTCACGGTATGTGTCGTCATCTGGAAATATTATCCATAATTAGACTAATTGTCAAATACCGGACAACCATCCACCGCCATCTATCCGCCACCTACCCAACACCAGGAGCCCTCATGCCCGGCAACCCGCACGCCCCCTGCGACGAAGGCATCATCCGCGCCCAACATCAGAAGGCCGACAGCGCCCCGCACCCCGGCTTCGCGCTGGCCGCCACGGTGCTGGGCTCGTCCATGGCCTTTATCGACGGCTCGGTGGTCAACATCGCCCTGCCCGCCATCCAGCGCGACCTGACGGGCGGCTCGGCCGACGGGCTGGCGGCCATGCAGTGGGTCATCAACGCCTACCTGCTGGCGCTGGGCTCGCTGGTGCTAGTGGGCGGCTCGCTGGGCGACCGCTTTGGCCGCCGCACGATTTTTATCCTGGGCATCGCGATCTTCACGGCGGCCTCGGTGGCCTGCGGTTTTGCACCCGGCCCGCTGGCACTGATTGCTGCGCGCGCCGTGCAAGGCGTGGGCGCGGCGCTGCTGGTGCCGGCCAGCCTGGCCATCATCGGCAATGTGTTTGAGGGCGAGGCGCGCGGCAAGGCCATTGGCACCTGGGCGGCATGGGCCGCCATCACCGGGGCGGCCGGGCCGGTGCTGGGCGGCTGGCTGGTCGATGCGGTGTCGTGGCGGGCCATCTTCTTTTTGAATGTGCCCATGGCGGTGGCCACCGTGTGGCTGGCTCTCTATGCCGTGCCCGACAGCTGCGACCCGGACGCGCCGCAGCAGTTGGACTGGCCGGGCGTGCTGCTGGTGGCCGGCGGGCTGGGCGCACTCACCTACGGACTCACGCTGGCGCCCGAGCGCGGCTGGAACGCGGCCGCTGTGCTGGGCTGTATCGCGCTGGGCGCAGCGCTGCTGGTGGCGTTCGTCGTTGTGCAAGCCCGCACGCACGCCCCCATGATGCCGCTGGGCCTCTTCAAGTCGCGCGACTTTGTGGGCACCAATTTGCTCACGCTGCTGCTGTACTTTGCGCTCAGCGGTGCGTTGTTTTTTCTGCCCTTTGTATTGATAGGCGCCTTTAAATACTCCGCCACCGCCGCGGGCGCTACGCTGCTGCCGCTGTCGCTGCTGCTGGGCTTTTTATCGTCCAGCACCGCCAAGCTGACGGAGCGATTTGGCGCGCGGCGCATGCTGATGGCCGGACCGGCCGTGGCGGCCGCCGGCTTTGCGCTGCTGGCGCTGCCCGGCGTGGGCTGGTCTTACTGGGCGGGCTTCTTCCCGGCCATGGTGGTGCTGGGCCTTGGCATGACGATTGCCGTCGCGCCGCTGACCACCACCGTCATGAACGCCGTGCCAACCGCCCACGCCGGTATTGCCTCAGGCATCAACAACGCCGTGGCGCGCGTCGCCGGCCTGCTGGCCGTCGCGGTGCTGGGTGTGGTGTTTGCCGTCAGCCTGCAGGGGCCGGTGCAGGCGGCGGCGCCCGAAGTGCTGATCAACGCGTTTCGCTGGGTGGTGCTGGGCTGTGTGCTGTGTGCGCTGGGGGCGTCGGCGTGCGCGCTGCTGTTTCTGGCGCCGGCCAGGCAGCCTCAACCATGAGTTTCTCGGGGTTTGGCGGCTCTCGCCCAAAATATTAAGCAAAAAAGGCCTCCAGCCCAGGCAGGTCATTGGCTTCTAGCTCTACTTTTGATAGCAAGCAGCTTGCGGGCTTGATCGGTGCAAAGCGGTGTGCAGCCTCGTGCCACCCGCCCTGGGCCTCGCCAAAGGCTCGAGGCTTAAACTTGCGGCTTCAAGTGGCAACGCAAAACCGCCCCACGCGCTTGCTCTCCGCCCTCTCTCTCACCCTCCTCCACACCCACCCATGCCATTTTCCTCACTGGGCTTTTCGCCCGCACTGCTGCCCGCACTCTTGCGCGCGATGGAGGAACAGGGCTATACCGCCCCGACCGCCATCCAGTCAGCCGCCATCCCCGCCATTCTGGAAGGGCGCGACGTACTGGGCTCGGCACAGACGGGTTCGGGCAAGACGGCGGCGTTTTCGCTGCCGCTGCTGCAGCAACTGGTCAACGCACCGGTGCCTACAGAACGCCAGCACCGGCCGGTGCGCGCCCTCATCCTGGTGCCCACACGTGAGCTGGCCGCGCAAGTCGGTGAAGCCATCGTCGGGTTTGCCAAATATCTGCCGCAGCGCGTGAAAGTCGCGGTCGTGTTCGGCGGCGTCTCCATCAACCCGCAGATGATGAACCTTCGCGGCGGCGCCGACATCTTCGTCGCCACGCCCGGCCGCCTGCTTGACCTGATCGACCATAACGCCCTGACGCTGACCAACACCGGCACGCTGGTACTCGACGAAGCCGACCGCCTGCTCGATCTCGGCTTTGGCGAAGAACTGAATCGCATCCTGGCCCTGCTGCCCGCTAAACGCCAGACGCTGTTCTTCTCAGCCACCTTCCCGCCCGCCATCGAAGCGCTGGCGTCCAGCCTGCTGCGCAACCCGCTACGCGTAGAAGTCGCACCGGTAGAGCAAGCCATACCCGACATCACCCAACGCGCCATCGAAGTCGACGCACCCCGCCGCACCCAACTGCTGCGCCATCTGGTGCAAACCGAAAAATGGGAGCGCGTCCTCGTCTTCGTCGCCACCAAACACGCCGCCGAAATCGTCGCCGACAAACTGCGCAAAGTAGACATAGAAGCCGAACCTTTCCACGGCGAGCTCAGCCAGGGCAAACGCACGCAAGTGCTGCAAGACTTCAAGATCAAGGCCGTGCAAGTGGTCGTGGCCACCGACGTCGCCGCCCGCGGCATCGACATCGCGCAAATGCCCGTAGTCGTGAACTACGACCTGCCCCGATCAGCCACCGACTACACCCACCGCATAGGCCGTACTGGGCGTGCGGGTGAGTCAGGTTTGGCGGTGAGTTTTGTGAGTGCTGCCACCGAAGCGCACTTCAAACTGATCGAAAAGCGCCAGGGCATCAAGGTGGCGCGCGAGCAAGTGGTGGGGTTTGAGCCTGTGGAGGTGTTGTCGCCGAATCCCGTGGACCCTGCGGGAACCGGTGGTATCAAGGGGAAGCGGCCGAGCAAGAAGGATAAGTTGCGGGCGGCATTGAACAAAGACTCTTGAGGACGCGTAGCAGCAAATAGTCTGGTCAAACGGCCTATGGCCCATCTTCACCTCAAAAAATGTAGTATCCGACACTACAAGACAAATAGGGAGGCGCGATGGGCTGGGTAATCGCAATACTGTTGGCACTGATTTTGGTTGCCATGGTTTCATCGAACAAGGCTGCGGCTGATGGCGTAGCAAAGACTATCCATATGGCCGTATTTGCCGGCGGTCTTTTCATTGCATGGATGGCCTTCATTGGTTGCTGCGTTTGGTACTACGCAGAGTACCCAAAAGCTGAATGGGAGCGGATAACTGGCATGGCAATCAGTGTCCTTTTACCTCCGTTCCTTATCTTCCTCAACTGGAAGAAGATGTGGATCGTTTTCACCACCGACAAGAAGAAGGCATTCATAAACTCCGGGGTATTCCTTCTTTTCCTCGCGGGCGGTTGGTTGATCGCGTTCTTCTACCAAGAGTTGAAGCACATCAACGAGAACATCGGCTGGACAATTCTCATTACCACCATTGTTTTTTGTGTTGCAGTGCTTTCGTTTCGCACAGCGAGTGATAAAAAACCTTGGCGCGAAATTTGGTTTGGCCCACCGGAACTCGACATACCTTGGCAAGTTCTGCAGCGAGAGCGCGAGGCCGCCGACGAGATAGAAAACGCTGAATGGAAAAAACTTGAGCCGACTTGGGACGAATTAAGTGATGAACAGAAAGAAGTACATCAAGCGGGGAAGTATGCGCGGCGGGTAGCACTTGATGAGAGGTTGTTGGCTTTGGAAGCAAAGCTGGATGAAGAGTACCGAATCCGTGGCAAGCAAGAAGCCCAACTCTCCGTGGCAAAAGTGTTGGTGTGGGCGTTGGTGTTTTCGGCGTTCGGGCTTATCGGTATCGCCTGGGATTACGGCACTGCATACGCGATGCAACTCCCATTCGTTAAAGGAAGGGAATGGCTAGCATGGGGTGTAGTTGCAGGCACAATATTTTTAGCCGGGTGCACACTAATTGCACTTGCCGATGAAGTTTGGAAGTACGTCAAAAAATAGTCAACTTTTTCGCCTCAAAACACGGATTGCACCGCGCCAGGAGGCGTCGTCTACGCCTTGTTCAGAGCCGCAGCCGCCCGCACAAGCGCCTTCAACGCCTTCTCATCCATCTCGTCACCCTCATGAAAATCAATCTCGCCCGGACTGCTGTCTCGTTGTCTGCCTTGCTCGCACTGGTGGCCTGTGCCCCACTCGCCGGACCATGGCACGAGCTTGATGCACCCCGGTCAAAGACCGTACCCGGAGCGTTGAATACAGGGGGTGCGAGGCCAAACGTTGTTTACAGATGCGGCCCCAGCGGTTTTCTTGCGGGCCCAACGTGCGACTATGCATTCACGGATTCCTCTGGAAAACGCGTTCACATCTGGCCTTTGCTTGGGGAGCTTGATTCATTTACGGAGCAGTTGCCGGTGCTAAGGCCTTGGCTGAACAAGGTCGAGCATGGCAAGGACGGGCGGGACTTTCCTTACAAGATGCACCTGCTCACGGTCTCACCTGCCATTGTGCTGGTGGTGCCCAGAACAGCAGCCGAGCGTTTCAGTAGTTGCTCAGGCTTGATCTGGCCCGGTTGCATTCAATCGCAAAGCTTCAGAGGAAACGACTATTGGTTTCAAGGCGAACCTCTGGTGCGCTCCGGCTCTTTCTGGTTCACCCTGGAAAAACCCGGGCAGACATTTGCACTTGATGCCTCTGTCCAGGAAACCCGCATTGAAACACCGCAGGCGGGCCTCAAACTCCTGGCAGAAAACGGAACATGGAAAGTCCAGCGCCAAAAGTGAAGACCGCACCGGCGGGTCAGGGCCGATCGCGAGCTGGATGCTCATGCCTGTGCCGACTCCGACAACGGCACGGCCGCCCGCATCAGCAAAGTCGTTGTTGATGAGCTGACCAAAGCGGGGTTTGTACCCAAGGGTTGAGCAGCGATCAGCCGCAGGGGGTGTGGCGATGAACCCGATGCCCCCGTCAGGCGTCGGCGGCAACTAATGGAAGCTAAGCATCTGGTCCCAGCGCGTCCCGCTCCCTCTTGGCCCGCAGAACACGGAATCGCCAACGCACAAGACCGATCGCGTAGCTGATGTAGTACCCCGCAAGCAGCCCAAAGACAGCGAGCGTAAGCGGACTGCGGGCGAAGTCGCCCATTCCGTGCTGCACCGCCGGCTCAGCGGCATAGACCTCAAACAGGCGATAGGCGATGCGCCCGACGAACAGCAACGAAAGCGCGATACCTAGATGCGCGTTGGGCGTGTAGAACAGGCCTTGGGGTGTTGGTTCGAAGTGCGTCTTGCCCAGACCGAAGATGCCGAGCAATGCGCCGAGGCCCAGGCCACCGGCCAGCCACCAAAGCCGTTCGGGGTGTTCATGCGCGGCGAAGCCAAGCAACACAAGCAGGACGGGAAAGATGGCCAAGGTAATCCAGGGGCGAATTCTCGACAGGCGCTGGCGCCCGACCATGCGACGAAAGCGCGCGTAAACGCGCCACGCGATCAACGGAAGAAGCACAAGCAGTGTGATGGTGGAGGCACTTGGCGCTTGCATGGTGTGGGCCTTCAGGTCATTTCTTTGAGTTTCCGAGCGCACTTAAAAATAGTTTCATGTGCTGCGGAGAGTTTGGCATGAAGCTACCTAAAAGCTGATCAGGTGCAGGACACATCAACTTCACTCAAAATCCTGCTGCAATTCCCTCAGGGAAACTTCCGCAGTGGCCCGCCGCACGCGCCTGGCGGCAAATAAAGAACCTCCAGCTCCACACGCCGGTTCTTTGCGGCATCTGGCGATCCGTAGTAGGGGCCTATCAACTGCCGGCTCTCTACGAAGACTCGTGAGGCAGGAAATCCGGCCTTGACCATCAAGGATTTGACGTAGTCAGCACGAGCGGTTGCAATGCGCTTGATCGACTTCGGGTCGCCTTCCGAGATATCGGCGAAGCCCATTACGATCGCGTTTTCAACGGGATGGGGAATGGCTTTTTCCACAAGGGCGATCACCATTGCCCGTGATTTTTCGTCCAAGGCCACGGCGCCGTTGGCAAAAAAGGCATCGGCTACCAGCGTGGGCTTGCATGCCAATACAGGCATTGATGCGAAGGCAAACAGCAACGCGGCAATCAGTGTTTTTTTCTGCATACAGAGACCGTTCATGGTTGAGAGACTATCGGTTGTGAAACGATGCCTGCAGAAACCGCATCCCCGCCAATATCTGCTGAACCCGCTCACCTGACAGCGTCCCGATATGCGCACCCAAGCGTGTTTTGTACACGGAAGACACCTGCGACACAACCACCACGCTTTGCTTTTCCAGATTGCCTTCACCAGGCTCCAGCAAGACATTGCCTGGCTCCGTGGCGCGGTTCAGGTTGGAAGTTAGCGCACAAACAATCACCGTGCTGATGCGGGAGCGGTTGAACACGTCGTCTTGCACGACGACATGGGGATGCGGGGAGCCCGGGATGGAGCCACGCGAGGGGTCCGCTTCAATCCAGAACACGTCACCCTGCTTGATGGTGTCGGGGAACGGGCTTGATGGAGCTTGTGGGTCTCTATCCATGAGGGTCAGGAGCCTCTTTCATGCTGCCCAAGAACGGGCTGCTTGGTGCGGAACTCGAGCGAGGCCTCCGGGTGCCAGGGAAAGAGACCTGCCCGGGAAGGCCATATGATTTGCTCAACCGGAAAACTGTCTCCGTCGTAATACCAGCGGGCGAACCCGACATGCTCCGGATACTCAGTGGACGGTACGGGTACAAATACGCAGGAATAGCCTTCAAGCAGCGCGTCTGTTGGTTCACCCCGATTTATGGCTTTCCCATTTGCAATCGCATCGACGGCGATACTCAAGATGGTGTGGGCGACCTCGCTTGGCAAGCCGTAAATCAGCAGTTCGGGGTGGCCGTATGTATGAAATAAACCAACGGTGTAGCTGAACGCTTCGTGTTGGTCGTCACCAAAAACCTGCATGCAATGCCATCCGAACTTGCGAATGTTATCGAGCAGCTTTTGTTCTCCTGAGTCTGTGGCCGTCATTTTGGGCATTGGTAGGGGGCCCTGAATGTTGTGATGGAGCGGGTGTCACCCCCTGCGGGAGTGATGTTCCTAGGGCTGCGCGCTCTTCGGCGCATCCGGCTTGGGCACATCGGGCTTGGGCGCGTCCTTCACCCGTACATAGTATTCACGCAGATGAAGACTCTGCGAGTTGTCTTCCCCTCCTGCGTACACCCACAACATGTCTGGGCTTATGAAGTTATAGAGAACGATGGCGTCCCTGCCGGTCACTGGCGCAACGGTTTTGACTGCAACCGAATCCGAAGCAACGCCCAGGACACGGTACGGATGCGTTTCGCGAAAGCCTGTCAGTGGCCTCTTTCGGCCTTCCTGCGTTTTCGTCTCCAGATCCGGCAGCTCGGAAGTCATGGCGTCCGCCGTAAAGGTCAGGGTCATATGACCCATCACCTGCGAAAGAAACAGGGCCGTCTTGCTGTCCAGCTTTGCGCGCTCGTTATTGAAGCGCATGCTGATTTCGGAGTCAGACTTCCACTGGCCGACAAGATTCGGGTCCGCATACGCTGACGCGGCAACTGCGGCCATCAGCAGGAGCACAAAGAGTCTGCGCATGCTTATTCGACGTCGGCGAAATCGTCGTCACCCTCATTGCGCGCACGGGGCACCTTGACACCGCCCTTGGCCACCACTTCCACATAGAACTGCGGCGCGCCGTCTTTCACGATCTCGTCAATCGACTTGATGAGGTCTGCCACCGGCACCTCCGAAGCAGCGGCATCACTCGCGCCAGACTTGCAGTCAAAGTCCCAGTAGTCCACGCCCTTGGGCAAGGCTTTGGCGCGTTCGCGTTTGAGGTATTTGCGAATGTCGTGTTTGGCGGCATCGAGCAGGCGGTCGCGGTTTTTGCCTTCGATATTGAGTTGGTAGGTTTTTTTCATGAGTACTTCTGGTCTAAGGAGCGGCGCATTGCGGCCACGGTGTACTACCGATTATCGGGCCGTGGCCGCGCAAGCCGAAAAGTCATGGGCAAAAGCGGCGTCACCAGCAACAATCTGCGCGGCACGGCGTTTGCATGGGTACCCATGTCAGCTTGTTCAACCCCACGTCCCTCACCTGGCAGGGGCACAAGGAGATTCCGATGATCTATGGTTTGACCTACCTCGGTGTGATCCACACCGCCATCAGCCTGGTGGCCGTTGCGGCTGCCGTGATCGCCTTCTTTCGCGACAAGGAAATCATTGCCGCGTCCACACTGGGCAAGGTCTATATCTGGACCACGGTGCTCACCTGCCTCACGGGCTTTGGCATCTTCCAGCATGGCGGTTTCGGCAAACCGCATGCGCTGGGCATCATCACCTTGCTGGTGCTGGGCATTGCCTGGGTGGCGGGCACCACCAAGGTGCTGGGCCGTGCCTCGCCGTATGTGGAGACGCTGGGCTATTCGATGACCTTTTTATTCCACATGATTCCGGCCATCACCGAGACTTCGACGCGCCTGCCATTGGGTGCGCCACTGCTGCCCAACGCCGATGCGCCCGAACTCAAGGCCGCCACGGGTGTGCTTTTGCTGCTGTACATCATTGGGGCGGCGCTGCAGGTGCGGCGCATACGCGCGCGCCATGCGGCGCTTGACGTCGCGGCTGTGCCGGGGTCTGCTGCTGCCAGTTAATGGGTAAGGGGCGACAAATTCAGCCGGGCCAGACGACCAGCAAATAGCGGCAGGCGCTGCGCCCCAGGGTTTTAAAGGCCACGGGGCGGTCAACGCCGAAGTCCAGGCAGTCGCCGGGCTCAAGCTTGAAAACTTCGTCGCCATATTCCACGCGCAAGCCGCCTTCGACCAGCCAGAGGCGCTGCCGATACGGCTGGCCGCTCCATCGCGGGTAAGCCACCCTGGCCGACCGCGGCAGCTCGACTTCCACCATCTCGACGCCCTGGTCGGGCCCGCGCTCTGCCACCTGGCGCCGCAGGTAGCCGGCTTCCGGGTCGCGCCACACCGCCTGCCCTGCCTTCTTCCGCAGCCTGCGGCCTGCCTCTTCTTCCTTGTCTTCGGTGAGCAGCTGCGCCAGCGGCACACCCAGGCCGGCTGCGAGCCGGCCGAGGATCATGGCGGTCGGGCTGCTTTCGACGCGCTCCACCCTGGAGATCATGGCTTTGCTGACGCCCGACACCTCGGCCAGTTGCGCCAGGCTCAGGCCCTGGGCCTGGCGCAATGCCAGCAGCCGCGACGCGATCAGGGCATCAATCGTCATGGGGTGTCCTTCAGAAAAAGCATTCGTCTATCATAAGGGACAAATAATCTCTTATAGTAGACAAATCATTCTCCCTTTCAAAAGGAATCCCCATGCACCTCGTCGAATGCACCGAAGAGCGCCATGCCGGCCAGATCCTGGCCATTTTTAACGAGGCGATCGTCAACTCGACGGCGCTGTACGACTACAAACCACGCGCACCCGAAAGCATGGTGACCTGGTTTGCCACCAAACGTGCCAACGGTTTTCCGGTAGTCGGGATGGAAGACGACAGCGGCAAGCTGCTGGGTTTTGCGAGCTACGGCACCTTCCGCGCATTTCCGGCGTACAAGTACACGGTCGAGCATTCGGTCTATGTGGAGAAAGACAGCCGCGGCCTGGGCCTGGGGCGCAAGCTGCTGGAGGCGATTGTGGCCAGGGCTGAAGTGCAAGGCATGCACGTTCTGGTCGGCGCGATTGACCTGGACAACGCTGTGAGCATTGCACTTCACAAGCGCCTGGGCTTTGAGCACAGCGGCACGATCAAACAGGCGGCTTTCAAGTTTGGCCGCTGGCTGGACCTGGCGTTTTTGCAGAAGACCTTAAAGACGCCGCTGCAGCCTGTTGACGGTTAAGTCTGTTGGCTGGTCAACACTTTGTCGATGGCCTCATGCAAATGCTGCAGGCCAAACGACACATCACAAAACACGCCGTTGACATAAAACGCCGGCGTTGAGCGCACGCCCAGGTGGCGGCCGCTTTGCATGTGCTCCTGCACGCGCTGCAGGTAGACATGGTCGTTCATTTCGTTCTGGTAGCGGGCCATGTCCAGGCCGGCCTGGGCGGCATAGTCGAGCAGGTGCTTGTCCTTGAGGTGATGCTGGTTGGTAAACAGCAACTCGTACATGGGCCAGAACTTGTGTTGTGCGCCGGCGGCTTCCGCCGCTTCGGCGGCCAGTTCGGCATGGGGGTGCACTTCGCGCAACGGAAAGTGCCGGAAGACAAAACGCAGCTGGCGCCCGAAGTGCGGCAGCATCACCTTCAGGGCGCCGTAGGCCTGAAAGCAGGACGGGCATTCGAAGTCGCCGTATTCCACAACAGTGACCGGGGCCGACGCCGGGCCATGGATATGGTCGATGGCATCGTCGGGTTCGAGAAACGGGTCGGGTTGGGACGAATCGGCCATGAAAATCACCTTTTTGCTGTGTGTTCAGACATTGAAAAATGTCTTCAGCACAGTATGCGCCCGGGTGTGCGCGGTGATCAAGGAGCCGTACGGCCCCATCGGCGTTGTGGGTAGCCGTGGATGGCCATGAATAGCCAGGCAGAGCCGGCGGTGCCGGCCCCGTGGCTCAGCTTCAGGCCTGGTTGGCGGCGTTTTCGAGGGCTTCGTCGAGTGCCTTGCACGAGGGCGAGCACACGGCCTGGGACTTGCCCAGCACTTTACGGGTGCCCATCAGGGAGCGGGCGCGGTGCTTGCCGCACATGAAACACGACATCGTGGCAGCGCCAAATGACGTGGTGGCAGCAAACGGTGAGCCCGACACCTTGGACTTGTAGCGCAGGCCGTCAGCGAGTACGGCGGTTTTGGCGTCAGCTCTTGCCATGGTTGGGGTCTTCCTTCAGTTGGGGGTTGATGGGTTTCATGGCCTTTTCAATGGCCTCTTTGGCCTTCAGCTCGGCAGCGAGCGAGGCGTCCAGCGCAGACCGGCACAGGCCCGCATACTGGTAATTGACGTTTTCATACAGCTCTGCCGCAGCCGGGTGCGTGTCGAGCAGCGCGCCCAGCGCCATGCCGGGTTCCACATCGCCCAGTTCGTTGACCAGGTGCAGCACCACGGAGCGGTACTGCTCGGCACCCACCGGCACCGCGCTGTGCTCAAGCCGTTCCAGCAGCTCGGCCAGTACGTGGGTGACCGTGAGGTCGGTTTTGTGGGGATGGGGTTGGGTGGCGTTCATGCAGTGAATTTGGGGCTTCCTTCCCCTAAATCAAGCACTTTGCGGACCAGGTAACCGCCCTTCGGCGGTTGCTGGCCCCCTTTCGGGCTAGCCTGGATCAGCCCTGCGCGCTATATTTTTTATAGCTGCTCGCGCTTGTCTGCTGTGGGTTGGAGGCCTATTTTACCTCTAAACGGCAGGCCCGGAAGCTTTCCCCGGGCTTCCAGAGGCCATTTGGCGTGCCTGCAGGTGTTACCAAACGTCTTTTGAACGCTGTTTAATGGATGAAAAGTAGCTGCAGACCAATGCTGGTAAGCGCAAGTAGCTCCTGATTTGATAGCACCAAAAATACCGCGCAGAGCGTCTACGGTACTTTTTACCCTCCATCGGGCAACCCTTTTGCCGCCAGATGGGCCACCAGCAGCCTGGCCGCCGCCGACAAACCCGCCTCATCCCGAAAGCAGATGGCAAAGCGCCGGCGGGCCCAGGGGTCGGCGAGCGGCATCACACGCAGCCCATAGGTGGCGGCATAAGGCTCAGCCACCTCGCGCGGCACCACGCTGATGGCCAGGTTGGCGCGCACCACGCGCAAGGCGGCCTCGAAGTTGGACACGATGACGCGGTGGACAACGACCTTGCCCTTGAGCGCTGCAGCCCGCAAGAGCAGCACCTGCACAGCACTGTGCGCGGGAAGGCTGACATGCTCGAAATCCAGCGTCTGCTCAAAGTGCAGGGTTTTCTCGCCTGCCAGCGGGTGCGACGGGTGGGTCACGATGGCCAGGTGGTCGGTGCGGTAGCTGCGCGACTGCAGGCCGCTCAGGTCGGCAGCGTCCCAGCAAATGCCGACCGAGGCCACACCCTCCTTGATGCCGCGAATCACATCGGGGCTGACGCGCTCTTCCATGTCGACCTGGATGTCATGGTGCGCCGGCTCCTGCAAAAAAGCCGCCACGTCGTCGGCCAGCGACTCGGCCATGACAGAAGCCGTGGCCAGGATGCGCACCTGGCCGCGCACGCCCTGGGCATAGGCGGCCATGTCGCGTTCAATGCGCTCGGCGCTGGCCAGCATGGTGCGCGCGTGCTCCAGCAGGCTTTCGCCAGCAGGTGTGGGCTCCACACCGCGGCGGCGCCGCACCAGCAGCGGCGTGCCGACGGTGTCTTCGAGCTGGGCCAGCCGCTTGCTGATGGCCGAGCCGACGATGTTGGCCTGCTCGGCCGCGCGGGCAATGCTGCGCGCATCACACACTGCCGCGAACAGCCGCAGCGTGGTCATGTCGAGGTCTCTCATGGGCGGCTCCTGGGTACACGTACAACTCGCCTGGAAAAGCGGCGCAGATTTGATATTCCCAATCGGAACGTCAGTGCTTCCAAAATTGACCAATCAAACCCTTTGGGAAATTCTAAACTGCAGCTGCGCCCCGAAAATGAACAGACGACAACGGAGACAACAGTGAACCTGCCTTCAAGGCCTGCCCTCCCCCGGCAGGCAACGATCCGTGAAGTCGGCCTGCGTGACGGCCTGCAAAGCATTGCCGCCGTGATGCCGACCGCGCACAAGCTGGAGTGGATCCAGTCGGCCTACGACGCCGGCCAGCGCGAAATCGAGGTTGGCTCTTTTGTGCCGGCGCGCCTGCTGCCGCAGCTGGCCGACACCGCCGGGCTGGTGGCCTTTGCCAAAACACTGCCCGGCCTGGTCACATCGGTGCTGGTGCCCAACCTCAAGGGCGCCGAACGCGCCATCGAAACCGGCGCCGACCTGATGCTGCTGCCGATTTCGGCCAGCCACGCCCACAGCCTGGCCAACCTGCGCAAGACGCCCGATGAGGTGGTCGAGGAAATCGCCCGCATCCGCGAACTGCGTGATGCGTCGGGCTCGCCCATCGTGATCGAAGTCGGCATGAGCACGGCCTTTGGCTGCACGCTGCAGGGCCGGGTCGAGCCGTCCGAGGTGCTGCGGCTGCTGCGCGCCGTGCTGGACGCCGGTGCCGACCGCGTGGGCCTGGCGGACACCGTAGGCTATGCCGACCCGGAAATGGTGCGGCTGTTGTTTGAGCAGGCTTTTGAGGTGGCCGGTGAGCGGCTTGACTGCGGCCACTTTCATGACACCCGCGGACTCGGCATGGCCAATGTGTATGCCGCGCTGCAAACCGGCGTGACGCGCTTTGACGCCTGCCTGGCCGGCATAGGCGGCTGCCCGCATGCGCCCGGCGCCAGCGGCAACGTGGCCACCGAAGACCTGGCCTATATGCTGGCCAGCATGGGCATTGAAACCGGCATTGACTTTGACAAGCTGATGGCGCTGCGCACCCGGGTGGCGGGCTGGCTGGAAGGCGAAACCCTGCACGGCGCGCTGTGGCGTGCGGGCCTGCCCAAAACCATGCGCCTATCTGCTGCCTCCGCTGCCGCTGCGGCCTGAACTATTTTTCTTCCGGAACACTGCATGCAACCCATCCCCGAATCCACCACCCCACAGCCGCTGGCCGGCTTGCGCGTGGTGGAGTTCACCCACATGGTCATGGGCCCCACCTGCGGCATGGTGCTGGCCGACATGGGCGCCGAAGTCATCAAGGTCGAGCCCATCGACGGCGACCGGACCCGCCGCCTGCTGGGCGCCGGCTCGGGCTTCTTTCCGCTCTTTAACCGCAACAAGAAAAGCATCGGCATTGACCTGCACGACCCGGTGGGCGCCGAAGTGGCGCGCAAGCTCTGCGCCAGCGCCGACGTGGTGGCCGAAAACTTCAAGCCCGGCACCATGGCCAAGTACGGCCTGGACTACACCGCGCTCAGCGCCGTCAACCCGCGCATCATTTACATCAGCCACAAGGGCTTTTTGCCCGGCCCCTATGACCACCGCACCGCACTCGATGAAGTGGTACAGATGATGGGCGGCCTGGCCTACATGACGGGCCGGCCCGGTGACCCGCTGCGCGCCGGCACCAGCGTCAACGACATCATGGGCGGGCTCTTCGGCGCCATCGGTGCGCTGGGCGCGCTGATCCAGCGCGGCATTAGCGGCAAGGGCATGGAAGTGCAGTCGGCGCTGTATGAAAACAATGTCTTCCTGATGGGCCAGCACATGCTGCAGTACGCCATGACGGGCAAACACCCGGCCCCCATGCCCGCGCGCGACAACCCCTGGGCCGTGTACGACGTGTTCACGGTACGGGACGGTGAACAAATCTTCCTGGCGGCCGTGAGCGACGCGCAGTGGCAAACCTTTTGCACCGTGCTGGGGTTTCCCGACCTCAAGGCCGACCCCTCGCTGGCCACCAACAACCAGCGCGTGGCGGTGCGCCCCGCCCTGCTCAAGGACCTTGCGGCGCGGCTGGCCCCGCGCAGCGCCGGCGAGCTTTCAGCCATGATGGAAAAAGCCGGCCTGCCGTTTGCCCCTATCCGCAGGCCCGAAGACCTGTTCGACGACGAGCACCTGCTGGCCACCGGCGGCCTGGCCGACGTGCGCCTGCCCGATGGCCCCAAGGCCGGCCAGATGGTAAAAACCACGCTGTTCCCCATCACCATGCAGGGGGAGCGCCTGGGGGTTCGCCTGCACCCGCCCACGCTGGGTGAGCACACCCGCGAGCTGTTGGCAGGCCTGGGCTACAGCGCAGGTGAAATGGATGACCTGCACCGGCAAGCGGCAGTCAGTTGAGGCAGTGAGTTGAACCTGCCGGCCGATTTGCGCGACTCACGACAACGAAGGAGACAAAATGACCCCCAAGATGAAGATGATCCGCAGTACCGATACCTCAGCCTTGAGCAACAAACCCGCAACCCGGCGCCAGGCTCTCCGGGGGCTGGGCACCCTTTTTGCCGGCGGCGCCTTTCTGGCATCGCCACGCAGATTGCTGGCCCAGACCACCGACAAGGTGGTGCGCTTCATCCTGCCGGTGGGCGCCGGCTCGGGCGTGGACACCATCGTGCGAACGGCCAGTGTTGCGCTGGGCAAGGCGCTGGGCAACCCGGTGGTGATTGAAAACCAGCCCGGCGCAGGCGGCATTGTCGGCACGTCCGCGCTTGTGAAGGCTGCCCCCGACGGCATGACGCTGAGCGTGGTGTCCAACAACCACGTGATCTACCCCAGCGTGTACAAGTCGCTGCCGTTCGACCCGGTGGCGGACATCACGCCCATCACCGTCATTGGCACCACGCCGATGGTGCTGGTGGTGAACCCCGCCAAACTGCCAGCCATCAATGTGAAAGAACTGGTCGCCCTGCTCAAGGCTAAACCCGATGCCTACAACTATGCGTCGTCGGGCAACGGCACCATCCTGCACCTGGCCGCGCAGATGTTTCTGGACGAAGCACAGGTCAAGGCCAAACACATTCCCTACAAGGGCGTAGGCCCCATGGTTGCCGACATGATCGGCGGGCAGGTGGACATGGGCGTGCTGGCGCTCCCTGCCGTGCAGGCGCACCTGAAGAGCGGCGCCTTGCGCGCCATCGGTGTGGGCGGCAGCGCCCGTTCACCCGCGGCGCCCGACATTCCGACCATTGCGGAACAAGGCCTGCCCAACTACAACATGGAAGGCTGGTTCGCGGTGATAGGCCCCGCGAAGCTGCCGGCGGCCGACGTCAAACGCATCCACGACGCGGTGGTTGCCGCCTATGCCACGCCCGAAGTGAAGGAAGCCATGCTCAAGCAGGGCAACACCATCAACCCCGGCAGCCCGGAAGCCGCCGCGCAGTACTTTCGCAGTGAACTGGTGAAGTACGCGCAGCTGGTGAAAAAGGCGGGCGTCGAACTGCAGTAAGGCACACACACAGGCGGCCGCCCTGCTGTTCATCACAACGGGACGGCCCTGAATTTGCTATGGTTTTAATAGCTGCTTGCGCCCGTCAATAAAGCGCCAGGCAGCAATTTTGCAATCAACCCGCCCTGGCATGCCTACAGCTTGGCGATGGACACTTCGGTCGACTTGACCAGTGCCACCACCTCACTGCCGACGGCCAGCTCGAGCTGGTCGACCGACCGCGTGGTGATGACGGAGGTGACGATGCCCCAGGGCGTTTCGACGTCGAGTTCAGACACCACGTCACCGCGGATGATTTCTTTCACGCGGCCGCGGAACTGGTTGCGGACGTTGATGGCTTGGATGGACATAAAGGTTCTCCTGGAACTTGGGTAAAAACGTTGAACTGAAAATCGATGAATTCAGTGGCCTGAATTCAGCACCGGCGGGCGGCTCAGCTCAGACGCTACATCGCACCCGCGAAAAATGCACAGGCTCAAAGCCCGTGGTGGCCGGCATCCGGAAGCTTTCCGCCAACAGCGTCAGCACCGCATCGTCCAGACGCACGGTGATCTCGGGCCCCACTTCATAGCGCTTGTCGGCCGACTTCGGCACCTGCGAATCGGTGGCATATACGCCCGGCAGGATGTGGCGGGCCGCCAGCGCCTGCAGCACCGGGCGCAGGGCGTAGTCCATCGCCAGCATGTGGTGGGGGCTACCGCCGGTGGCCAGTGGCAGCACGGTTTTTTCCTTCAGCGCCGTTTGCGGCAGCAAGTCAAGCAGCACCTTGAGCAGGCCGCTGTAAGCCGCCTTGTAGACCGGCGTGGCCACCACGATCGCACGCGCGCGGGCAATCTGGTCAATCGCCTTGACGATGGCCGGATGGCCCCACTCAGCCAGCAGCAAGGCCTGGGCCGGCAGCTCGCGGATGTTCAACCGGTCGACCACCACGCCGCCCCGCAGGGCCAGCCTGTCGCTGACGGAGTCAAGCAGCGCCGCCGAGCGGGACTGTTCGGAAGGACTGCCGGCAATCAGCAATACGGATTGTTGCGAGGACATTATTTGTGGAGCTCTCTGAGTTGCATTGATTACCAAGCGGCGTGTGCCAGCTCTCCCATTCCAGTGCCGGCGCGGAACCGGCTCAGCCGGGCCGCAGCGGGCGCCCCCTTGGGGGGAGGCGGCCAGAGGCCGCTTCGGGGGGGCCTATTTCCTGGTATAGATCTGGTCGAACGAGCCGCCGTCGGCGAAATGCTCTTTATCAGCCTTGGCCCAGCCGCCGAAGGCCTGGTCGATGGTGAACAGGTTCAGCTTGGGAAACTGCTTGGCGTACTTGGCAATGGCTCTTTGCGAAACGGCCGGGCGGTAGAAGTTCTTGCCGGCAATGTCCTGGCCTTCTTCAGAGTAGAGGTACTTCAGGTATTCCTCGGCCACAGCACGGGTGCCCTTCTTGTCGACGTTCTTGTCGACCACGGCAACGGCGGGCTCGGCCAGGATGCTCAGGGAAGGCGCGACCACGTCAAACTTGGCGCCGAATTCTTTTTCGAGCAAATACGCTTCGTTTTCCCAGGCGATCAGCACGTCGCCCTGGGCACGCTGGGCGAAGGTGATGGTGGAGCCGCGGGCGCCGGTGTCCAGCACCGAAACGTTGCCATAGAGCTTGGCGACAAACTCCTTGGCCTTGGCGTCGCTGCCGTATTTGCGCTTGGCGAATTCCCAGGCGGCCAGGTAGTTCCAGCGGGCGCCGCCCGAGGTTTTAGGGTTGGGCGTGATCACGTTGATGCCGGGCTTGATCAGGTCATCCCAGTCCTTGATGCCTTTGGGATTGCCCTGGCGCACGGCCAGCACGATGGTGGAGGTGTAGGGCGACGAGTTGTGCGGCAGCTTCTTTTGCCAGTCGGCCGACAACCAGCCGCCGTTTTTGACCAACGCGTCGGTGTCGCCGGCCAGGGCCAGCGTGGCCACGTCGGCGTCCAGGCCGTCAATGATGGAGCGGGCCTGCTTGCCGGAGCCGCCGTGCGACTGCTTGATCGTCACATCCTGGCCGGTCTTGGCTTTCCAGTATTTGCTGAAGGCCGCGTTGTATTCGACATAAAGCTCACGGGTTGGGTCATACGAGACGTTGAGCAGCGTGACGGGCGCTTGCTGGGCCTGGGCGGTCAGCAGTGACCCTGCCAGCGTCAAACCCAAACCGGCCGCCACGGCAGTGCGGGCGGAAACATTGATAAAGTTGCGGCGTGAAGTCATGGTTGCTCTCTTTTCCAAAAAATTGCGTGTAAATGCGAACAAAATGGATTCTGGAAGCAGACCTTAGAAACTGGAACGAATAAAAAATCAGTTCTTTATTCCACAAACATCCTTAGACATCTCAGCTACAACTTAGCCCTACGAAAGAACTACCCCATGGCACGCCTCGTCAAATGCATCAAACTCGGCAAAGAAGCCGAAGGCCTGGACTTCCCGCCCTACCCCGGCCCGCTAGGAAAGCGCCTTTGGGAAGAAGTCAGCAAGGAAGCCTGGGCGGAGTGGATGAAGCAGCAAACCATGCTGGTCAATGAAAACCGCCTGAACCTGGCCGACGCCCGCGCCCGCCAGTACCTGGCACGGCAGATGGAAAAACATTTCTTCGGCGACGGCGCCGACGCAGTGCAAGGCTACGTCCCACCCACGACACCCACGCCCTGACCTGACCGCATGCCCGAGCGCATTGAGTGGCTGGACGACGGCACCGCCGGCGGCAGCCCCTACAGCCCGCGCTTTGGCGACCGCTACCGTAGCGAGCTGGGCGGGCTGGATCAGGCTAAAGAAGTCTTCCTCAAGGGCTGCGGCCTGCCTGGGGCCTGGGCCGGTCAGCCGCAATGGACTGTTCTTGAAACCGGCTTCGGCCTGGGCCTGAATTTCCTGGTGACCTGGGCCGCCTGGAAGGCCGACCCGAAGCGCCCTGGCCTGCTGCATTTCGTCTCGACTGAAGCCTTTCCGGCGAGCGCCGAAGATGTGCTGCGCAGCGCCAGGACCCATCCTGAATTGCTGCCTTTCGCCGAACAGTTGCAGCGCCAGCTATGGGGGCTGCTGCCGGGCTTTCACCGGCTGGTGTTTGAAGGCGGCCAGGTCTTGCTGACGCTGTGCATCGGCGACGCCAAGGCCATGCTGCGCGAGCAGTCGTTTGAGGCAGATTCGGTCTACCTGGACGGCTTCAGCCCGCAGCGCAACCCGGACATCTGGGACGTGCACACCTTCAAGGCGGTAGCCCGCTGCTGCCGGCGCGGCACGCGTATAGCCACCTGGACAATTGCGCGCAGCGTGCGCGACGCCTTGGCGCAATGCGGATTTGTGGTGAACAAGGTACCGGGCATTCCGCCCAAGCGCGACAACCTGCAGGGTGAGTTCAACCCGGCGTGGGAGCCGAAAAAAACACATCCCTCGCCCACACGCCGGCCACCTGCCCGCTGCGTGGTGATTGGCTCTGGCCTGGCCGGCGCGGCCGTGGCGGCCAGCCTGGCGCGCCGCGGCTGGCAGGTCGTGGTGCTGGATGCTGCCGAAGAGCCCGCCACCGGGGCGTCCGGCCTGCCCGCCGGCTTGCTGGCGCCGCATGTCTCGCCCGACGACAACCCGCTCTCGCGCCTGTCGCGCCATGGCATTCGTGCCACGCTACAGCAAGCTGAGGCCTTGCTGCAGGCCGGTGACTGGGGCCGCACCGGCGTGCTGGAGCACGCGGTGGAGCACCCGCGCAAACGGCCCGAGGCGTGGCAAACAGACTGGGTCGACGCCGCTAGCGACTGGACAGGGCCAGCCGACGCCGACAAGCTCAGGCAATGCGGCCTGCCGCCGGATACGCCCGCGCTGTGGCATGCGCGGGCCGGCTGGATCCGGCCGGCCGCCCTGGTCGACGCCTGGCTGGCGGGGCCGGGTGTGCAATCGCACGGCCGATCAATAGTGAACCGCCTGAACCAGGCCTCGGGCCAATGGCAGGTTCTGGATGCGCAGGGCCGGGAGTTGGCTCGCGCCGAACTCGTGGTGCTAGCTGCCGGTTATGCCAGCCTGGAACTGGCAGCCGGCGCCGGTACGGACAAGGCTGGCGAACTGGCATTGCAGGCCATCCGGGGCCAGGTGAGCTGGGGCCTGCACGAGCCCGGCGCGGTCGGCGCACTGCCGCCCTTTCCCGTGAACGGCCATGGCAGCCTGGTGCCCGCGGTGCCCCTGCCCAGCAAGGCCGGCGGCGTGGCCTGGGTCATGGGCTCCAGCTTTGAACGCGACAACACCCAGGCCGAAACACGGCCCGAGGACGACCAGCACAATCTCAGCCGGCTGCAAACCCTGCTGCCGCAAACCGCCCGTGCACTGGCCGCACAGTTTGAGCCAGGGAAGGTTCAGTCCTGGGCGGGTGTGCGCTGCGCTACACCCACCCGTTTACCCGCTTTGGGTCCGCTGGAAGAAAGCCCGGGCCTGTGGGTGTGCAGCGGCATGGGGTCGCGCGGGCTGACGTTTGCCGCGCTTTGCGGGGAATTGCTGGCGGCGAAGCTGCACGCCGAACCTTTGCCGATTGAACAGCGGCTGGCGGAGGCGCTGGTGCCGCAGCATGCGGCGCCCGCACCGATCGTCAACACCTGAGATTCTTAAGCAAAACAGGGCTGAAACCAAGGGGAACGGGCGCAAGCAGCTATCAAATAGATAGCATTCAAGGCGTAGTGAGCGCCTTCACTCCACGCTGCGCAGCAGGCGTTTGAGCTTTCCGGGGTGCAGCGGTTTGCGCAGGCTGCCGCGCGCGCCGCCGAACCATCCGCGCACGGTGTCCAGCGGGGAGAGACGGTTGCCGGTCAGGATCAGGTAGGCGATGGCAGGGCGCGATGCCTCCACTCGCTTGACCATTTCCCAGGACTCAATGTCGGGGAGCTCCATGTCGAGAATCACCAGCTTGTAAAGATGCGTGTCAATCAGCTTGAGCGCTTCGGTGCCGGTGGTCGCCTCGTCTATCTTCACGAAACCGGCCATGGCCAGCCTGGCACGCAGGTAAAGACGCGCGTCGCGGTCAGCATCCACCACCAACACCTGAGGGCGCTCCGGCAGGGGCTCCGGGGCTTCCAGCGGCGCCGGCGCGGTAGGCGCCTGCGAATCAAAGTCGAGATCGAGGTCCAGCAGCGCAGTGGATTCGGACAGCAGGTCGAGATCCAGGCCCTTCTCACCATGTGCTTTGCCCGGCTGCAGGGCCTGCGCGGCCTGCCGCCGTTCAGCGGCCAGCAATTCGTCCATACCGTCAATCACGGCGGTCCACTGCAGCGGGCGCGGGATCACCAGACGCGCCCTGGCCGGCGGGTTGTCGCCGATCCAGATCAGGGTGAAGTCGTCATTCGCGGGGTTGGCCAGCTCCAGCGCAGCTTCCCAGCTGTCGCCGTCAATCAACGCCATCAAGGCCTCTTCGGGCGCGTCGGGCGTCCAGGGGGTGTAGGCGATGGATCGTGTTTCGGAAATGCGAAACACTGCGTTCAGGGCATGACGCTCAACGTCATCAAACCCGAACACTTTTACAAAAACCCGCTTGACAGCCTCACCACCCGTATTCGTCATTGCGCCCGATTATGGGGGGATCACCGGGGAGGCTTCAAGGAATTCAGCGCCTGCGTTGTCAAAACGTCACTTCATGGCCGCGGCAGGCCGGCGGGCCTTGACATACGCATCGCTTGGCAAATAGGCCTTGCCGTCGGCATAGCGCCATTGCACCATGGTGCCCTTGTGGCCGCGCAGATCCAGCCTGCCCACGTAGGCGCCCATGGTGGACTGGTGGTCAATGGCGCGGAATTCGGCGGGGCCGAAAGGCGTGGAAAACTTCAGTCCGCGCAGCGCCACCACCAGCTTTTCGTTGTCGGTGGAATTGGCCCTGCGGATGGCGGCAAAAATCGCCTGCATGGTGGCGTAGCCCACCGCCGAGCCGACTTTGGGGTATTCGTTGAAGCGGCGATAGTAGTTGGCCGCGAAGCTGGCGTGTTCCCGGGAGTCGATCTGGTCCCAGGGGTAGCCGGTGACGATCCAGCCTTTCGGCGTGTCGTCTTTCAGCGTCTCCAGGTACTCGGGCTCCCCCGAAAGCATGGACACCACTGGTATGCGGGGAAAAATGCCGCGCTGGTTGCCCTCACGGACCAGCCGGGTCAGGTCGGCCCCGAAAGTCGCGTTGAAAATCGCCTCAGGTTTTGCCTGCATGGCCGTCTGCAGCGTCGGGCCGGCTTCTATCTTGCCCAGCGCCGGCCACTGGTAACTCACAAACTCGACGTCCGGTCGCCTGGCTTTCAGCAGCTCCTTGAACACAGTGACCGCGCTCTGGCCGTATTCGTAATTGGGGGCAATCGTGGCCCAGCGTTTGGCCGGCAACCTGGATGCCTCTTCGACCAGCATGGCTGCCTGCATATAAGTACTGGGCCGCAGGCGGAAGGTGTAGCGGTTGCCCTGTTCCCAGACGATGGCGTCGGCCAGCGACTCGCTGGCGATAAACACCCGTCGGCTCGCCTGGGCATGGCCGGCCAGCGCCAGCCCGACGCTGGAGTAAAACCCGCCCGCCAGCACATCCACCCTTTCTTTTGAGGTCAGCTCGACGGCCTGTCGCAGGGCTTCCTCGGGTTTGCCGGCGTCATCGCGCGAGATGACTTCGATCTTGCGGCCCAGCAGGCCGCCGGCCACATTGATTTCCTCGACCGCAAGCTGCCAGCCTTGCCGGTAAGGCTGGGCGAACTGGGGAATGGCGGAGTAGCTGTTGATTTCGCCGATCTTGATGGGAGGTTTCGGGCTGCCCTGGGCGAGCGTCACCGCCGTGGCGCAGGCCAGAAACAAACCACCCATCAGGACGGACTTCATCAATTTCACGGGTTTTCTCCAAAAATGGGCAATTCGGTTAATTTGGCAAGCCCAAAACAGGGCGGCTCATCCGAAAGAGCAGGGACTGTACCAGCGCTTTGTGACGGGTCGGTTGGTGAATGGTCAGCCTCAACGCAAGCCTTATGCCGCTGGCACGAAAAAACCGCCCGAAACCCGCATATTTATTGGCGAATAAGCTTATCTGCATAACGGCAGAACAAATGTGTAGTTTGTTTTTATAAGTCGGGCACTTACATTTTCCCGCTATGCATGAATTTGCCTTTGTATTTGCTGGTTTTGCCGTCGGCCTGGTTGTGGGTTTGACAGGGGTGGGCGGCGGCTCGCTGATGACGCCGCTGCTGATCTTCTTTTTCGGCATCAAACCGCACCTTGCCATCGGCACCGACCTGCTGTTTGCGGCCTTTACCAAGATGGGCGGGACCGTCAGCCTGGCCCGCGCCCGGGTGGTGGACTGGAAAATCGTCGGGCAAACAGCAGCCGGCAGCATTCCGGCGGCCCTGGCCACCCTTTATATGTTGCAGCGCATGGGCCCGGCCAACCCGGCTACGCAAGCCATCATGACCACCACCCTCGGCCTGGCGTTACTGCTGACGGCTGGCGCCACGGCCTACAAGGTGCTGCGCGGCAAGGCCGCCCCTACCACCATCGCGCCCGAACTCATAGGCCAGGCCACGCGTGCGCGCCACTGGTCGCTGCCGCTGCTGTTTGGCGCGGTCATCGGCACGCTGGTCACTTTGACGTCAGTCGGCGCGGGTGCCATCGGCGTGATCGTGCTGATGCTGCTCTACCCCACCCTGCCGCTGCCGCGCATCGTGGCGGCCGACATTGCCCACGCCGTGCCCCTGACGCTGGTGGCGGGCCTGGGTCATGCCTCCATCGGTTCGGTCGACTGGCCGCTGCTCATCAAGCTGCTCGCCGGCTCGCTGCCCGGCATCTGGCTGGGTTCGCACCTGGTGCACAAAACGCCTGACCGCGTGATCCGTTCGCTTTTGTCCGTGCTGCTGGCCTATGCCGGCGTGAAGCTGATTTCGATCTGACCCTCTCCTTATAAAAATCCCACGACGTTTGAATCCCGACAGCCATGTACCAATACACAGAATTTGACCGCGAGTTTGTCAAGGCCCGCGCCAACCAGTACCGTGACCAGCTGACCCGCTGGCAGGCAGGCCAGTTGCCTGAAGACGAATTTCGCCCGCTGCGCCTGCAAAACGGCTGGTATGTACAGCGCTATGCGCCCATGCTGCGCGTGGCCGTGCCTTATGGCGAGCTGTCGAGCGCGCAGATGCGCGTGCTGGCCAAAATCGCCCGCGAATACGACCAGCCCAACGCCGCGCTGTTCAATGAAGCCCAAGCCAAGCAGGACAAGCTCGGCCCCGTCAATCTGAAAAACGGCCTGTCGGTCAGCTCCAAGCTGACCACCGGCTACGCCCACTTCACGACGCGCCAGAACGTGCAATACAACTGGATTCCGCTCGACAAGTCGGCCGAGGTGATGGACCTGCTGGCCAGCGTCGCCATGCACGGCATCCAGACCAGCGGTAATTGCATCCGCAACATCACCAGCGACGAACGCGCCGGCATCGCCGTTGACGAGATCGCCGACCCGCGTCCCTTCGGCGAAATCCTGCGCCAGTGGAGCACGCTGCACCCCGAGTTCGCCTTCCTGCCGCGCAAGTTCAAGATCGCGATCAGCGGCGCCCGCGAAGACCGCGCCGCCACGGCCTGGCACGATGTCGGCCTCCATTTGATCCGCAATGCCGAAGGCGAACTGGGCTTCAAGGTGCTGGTGGGTGGCGGTATGGGCCGCACGCCGGTGATCGGCACCGTGATCCGCGAGTTCCTGCCCTGGAACCAGATCATGAATTACCTGGAAGCCGTGGTACGTGTGTACAACCGCTATGGCCGCCGCGACAACATCTACAAGGCCCGTATCAAGATTCTGGTGAAGGCCGAAGGCCAGCGCTACATCGACGACGTCGAGGCCGAATACAAGCAGATTCTGGAACACGACGGCGCGCCGCACACCATCACGCAGGAAGAACTCGACCGGGTGACAGCCTGCTTTGTGCCGCCCGCGCTCAATTGCGACCGCAAGAGCGCCGATACAAAAATTGCCAACATCCTGCGCGCCGCCGCCGAAGACGACGTGGAGTTCGGCCGCTGGCTGCAGCGCAATGTGGCCCCGCACCAGAACCCCGACCTGCGCGCCGTGACGCTGTCGTTCAAGCGCCTGGGCCAGGCGCCCGGCGACGCGACGGCCGACCAGTTGGACATCGCGGCTGACCTGGCCGACCAGTTCAGCGCCGGTGAAGTGCGTGTGACGCACGACCAGAACCTGCTGCTGCCCTGGGTTCGCTGCGACGAGCTGCCCGAGCTCTGGCGTGCCGCCCGCAAGGCCGGTTTTGCCAAGCCCAACATCCACCTGCTGACCGACATGATCGCCTGCCCCGGTGGCGACTTCTGCTCGCTGGCCAATGCGCGCTCCATCCCGATCGCCGAAGCCATCACCGAGCGCTACCAGGACATGGACGAGCTGCACGACCTGGGCGAGATTGACCTGCACATCAGCGGCTGCATCAACTCCTGCGGCCATCATCACAGCGGCCACATCGGCATCCTGGGTGTGGACAAGGATGGCCTGGAGTGGTACCAGGTCTCGCTGGGCGGCTCCGATGGTTCCACGCTGAGCGGTGCCTCGGTGCCCGGCAAGGTGGTCGGCCCTTCGTTTACCGGCGCCGAAGTGCCCGAAGTCATTGAAGCGGTGCTGGACACCTATCGCCAGCTGCGCGAGGACGGCGAAACGTTCATTGCGACTTTCCGTCGCGTCGGCATTGAACCGTACAAGGCCGCCGCCAAGGCTGCGCGCTTTGCCCCCAACACCGTCGCGCACTGAAAGGACTGACCATGAAATTACTGCCTTTCAGCGAACAAAGCGGCGCGGAACAGCCCGGTACCCTGGTCCTTGCGAACGACGCCGATCCCTTCGAGGTCTCACTCGACGGCATCTCTCGCATTGACCTGAACTTCCCGAAGTTCACCGACGGCCGCGCCTACAGCCAGGCCTTCCTGCTGCGCCGCCGCCGCGAATTCAAGGGTGAAATCCGCGCCACCGGCGACGTACTGGTGGACCAGCTGGCGCAGATGGAGCGCAGCGGTTTTGACACCGCCGTGCTGCGCGCCGACCAGGACATGGCCGTGGCCCAGCGCGTGCTGGCGTCCTACCCCGGTTACAGCGCAGGCAAATACCAGGGCGACGCGGTGGACGTGCAACCCCACTTCAAGGAGGCGGCTTGCGCCTGAACACCATGAGCCTCGACCTTGCAAAGATCAACGCAGAACTCGGCCACAACGCACAGGGCCTGGTGGGCTGGGCCGTGGGACTGGGCCGGCCCGCCATCGTCACCACCAATTTCCGTCCCTTCGAGGCGGTGATACTGCACATGGTGACGCGCGCCAATTCCCGCGTTCCCGTGGTCTGGATGGACAACGGCTACAACACCGAGGCCACCTACCGCTTTGCCGACGAAGTGACCAGGCTGCTCAAGCTGGACCTGCATATTTACCTGCCGCGCCGCTCCCGTGCACACCGCGAGGCGGTGGAGGGTCCGACCCCGGCGCTGGACGATCCACGCCATGCGGCCTTCACTGAGGAGGTGAAACTCGAGCCCTTTGCCCGCGCTCTGCGTGAAACCGCGCCCCAGGTCTGGTTCACGGCCTTGCGCGCCACCGACACCGCGGTACGCGCCCAGATGGATCCGGTCAGCGTCAACCCCGACGGCCTGATCAAGGTCGCGCCGCTCCTGCACTGGTCGTCCAAGGACCTTTACCAGTACTGTGAGATCAACGGCCTGCCCAACAACTTTGACTATGTGGACCCCACCAAGGGCGAAGACAACCGCGAATGCGGCCTGCACCTTGCGCACTGACTGACCTATGAACGCCCGCACCCCATCCCACCTGCTGCCAGCCGACCCGGCGACCTCCATCGCGCGGCTGTCCAACTCCCACCTCGACGCGCTGGAAGAAGAAACCATCTTCATCCTGCGTGAAGTCGCCGCCGCCTTTGAGCGCCCGGCCCTGCTGTTTTCGGGCGGCAAGGATTCGTTGGTGATGCTCAAGTGCGCCGAGAAAGCGTTCGGCGTGGGTCGCATTCCCTACCCGCTTCTGATGATCGACACCGGTCACAACTTCCATGAAGTGACCGACTTTCGCGACCTGCGCGCCAAAGAGCTGGGCGCCGAACTGATCGTGCGCAATGTCGAAGACTCGATGAAACGCGGCACCGTGCGGCTGGCACACCCGGGCGAATCGCGCAATGTGCACCAGTCGGTCACGCTGCTGGAGGCGATTGACGAATTCCGCTTTGACGCGCTGATTGGCGGCGCGCGCCGCGACGAGGAAAAAGCGCGCGCCAAAGAGCGCATCTTTTCGCACCGCGACAGCTTCGGCCAGTGGCAGCCCAAAGCCCAGCGCCCCGAACTCTGGACGCTGTTCAACACGCGTCTGCAGCCTGGCGAGCACTTTCGCGTTTTCCCGATCTCCAACTGGACCGAACTCGACGTGTGGCAGTACATCGAGCGCGAAAAGATTGCCCTGCCATCGCTCTACTACGCGCACCAGCGCAAGGTGGTTGAGCGCAAGGGCCTGCTGGTGCCGGTGACGGAGCTCACGCCCGCGCGCGACGGCGAACAGGTGGTGGAAAAGACCGTGCGTTTTCGCACCGTCGGCGACATCACCTGCACCTGCCCGGTGGACAGCCCGGCCGCCACGGCGGCCGAGATCGTGATTGAAACGCTGGCCGCCGACGTGAGCGAGCGCGGCGCCACGCGCATGGACGACAAGACCTCCGACGCCTCCATGGAAAAGCGCAAGAAAGACGGGTATTTTTAGTTCTCCCCCGGGCAGGCTTCGCCTGCTCCCCCCAGGGGGCGGCGCCTGCGGACCGGCACAGCCGGACCCGCGGCCCCCACTGATAAAGACCTTGCCACCATTTTTGAGACTGAGATGACTACAAGTACCCACACTACTGATTTGATAGCTGGTGGCGCACAGCCAGAAACGGTTGCAGGCCAAAACGACCTGAAACCTGCGTTGAAGTTCATCACCTGCGGTTCGGTCGACGACGGCAAAAGCACCCTGATCGGCCGCCTGCTGGTGGACAGCAAGGCCGTGCTGCAGGACCATCTGGCCGGCGTGCAGCGCCAGGGTGAAACCGACCTGGCATTGCTGACGGACGGCCTTTCAGCCGAGCGCGAACAGGGCATCACCATTGACGTGGCCTACCGCTATTTCGCCACTGAAAGCCGCAAATTCATCATTGGCGATGCCCCAGGGCATGAGCAATACACCCGCAACATGGTGACGGCCGCCTCCAGTGCCGACGCCGCCGTCGTGCTGGTGGATGCGACCAAGCTCGACTGGAAAAACCCTGCGCTGGAGCTGCTGCAGCAAACCCGCCGCCATTCGCTGTTGGTCAACCTGCTGCGTGTGCCGTCCATCGTGTTCGCCGTGAACAAGCTCGACGCCGTGGAAGACCCGACGCTGGCTTTCAGGAACATTGAAGCAGCGCTGGCAGCATTCGCCCGGGCCGGGAAAATCCCGGTGAAAGCGACTGTGCCCGTGTCCGCCCTCAAAGGCTTTAACGTGGTGGATGCCCAACCCGGCTGGTGCGGTTATGAAGGCTTGTCGCTGCTGCAGTTGCTGGAACACCTGCCCGTTACGCCCGCCGAGACCACCGAAGCCTTTGCCTTCCCGGTGCAATGGGTTGAAAAGTTTTCATCTTCATCCGATACCTCTCAAGGACGGCGCGTCTTCTGGGGCCGCGTTGCCTCGGGCGGCGTACAGCCGGGCCAGAGCGTGACCATACTCCCCAGCGGCAAGACGGCCGTGGTGGCGCAGGTGCTGGACCATGCCCGCCAGCCCAAGGCCATCCTGGCCGGCCACAGTGCAGGCATCGTGCTGGACCGGGAAGTCGATGTGTCGCGCGGCGACTGGCTGCTGGCCACTGATACCTTTGAGCCCTCGCGGGAGATCTCGGCCACCGTGGCCTGGATGGACGATGAGCCGCTGGTCGCCGGACGCGTCTACTGGGCGCTGCATGGCCACCGCTGGGTCAAGGCCAAGGTCAAACGCATCGTTCACAAGCTCGACGTCAACACCCTCGCCGAGGAAGACGCCAGCGAGCTTCCGCCCAATGCCATCGGCCACATCGAGCTGAGCCTGCAGGAGCCGCTGGCCACCCTGCCCTATGCCCGGTCGCGCATGCTGGGCTCGCTGGTCCTGGTGGACACCGCCTCGAACAAGACTTCAGGTGCCGTGCTGATCCTTTGACCAGGATCAAGCCCCGCGCCCTCAACGACTTAACCCTGCTCACGGAATCCTCTTAAAATTGAGGGTTTCCACCGATTAGCCCCAAATAACATGACTCACATCGTCTCCGAATCGTGCATCCGCTGCAAATACACCGACTGTGTGGATGTCTGCCCCGTGGATTGCTTCCGGGAAGGCCCCAACATGCTGGTGATCGATCCGGACGAATGCATCGACTGCGCCGTCTGCATCCCCGAGTGCCCGGTCAATGCCATCTACGCCGAGGAAGACGTGCCGGCCGACCAGGTTGCATTCATTCAGCTCAATGTGGAATTGAGCCGCGCTGCAGGCTGGAAAAGCATCACCAAGCGCAAGGATGCCCTGCCCGACGCCGAGGAATGGAAAGACAAGACGGGCAAACTGTCCGAATTGGTCCGCTAAGCCCTACTAAGCCGGTTCATTCGGCTTATCCGGCCTGAAGCCACCGGCACCTCGCCCTCCCCGAGCCGCCACGCGCGTTGCAAAGCGCCCCAGGAACCATGGAACCTCAACTGAACCAAGAAGTGATCAATACCGCAGCGCAGCACGACGGCCCCATCGAAACCGATGCGGTGATTGTGGGCGCCGGGCCCGTAGGCCTGTTTCAGGTGTTTGAGCTCGGCCTGCTTGAGATCAAGGCCCATGTGATCGACTCGCTGGCCTACCCGGGCGGCCAGTGCATTGAGCTTTACCCCGACAAGCCGATTTACGACATTCCGGCCGTGCCCGTGTGCACCGGCAAGGAGCTGACCGACAACCTGCTCAAGCAGATCGAACCCTTTGGCGCGACCTTTCATTTCGGCCAGGAAGTCAGCGTGGTTGAAAAGCAGCAGGACGGCCGCTTCTTTGTCGAAACGTCAAAAGGCACGCGCTTCCTGACCAAAACCATTTTCATCGCAGCCGGTGTGGGTGCCTTCCAGCCCAAGCTGCTGCGCGTGGACGGCCTGGAGAAATTTGACGAAAGCCAGCTGTTTTACCGCGTGAAGAGCCCCGCCGACTTTGCCGGCAAGAACCTGGTGATTGTGGGCGGCGGCGATTCCGCGCTTGACTGGACGCTGAACTTTGTCGCCGAGGGCCCGAACAAGGCCGAGAGCGTGATCCTGATCCACCGCCGCGACGGCTTCCAGGCGGCGCCTGCCAGCGTGGCCAAAATGCGCGAGCTTTGCGACGCCTACGAGATGCAGTTCATCGTGGGCCAGATCACCGGCTACGAAGAAAAAGACGGCAAGCTGACCGGCGCCAAGGTCACCGGCTCCGACGGCGTGACGCGTGTCGTCCCGCTGGACGTGCTGCTGGTGTTCTTCGGCCTGTCACCCAAGCTCGGACCGATCGCCAACTGGGGCCTGGACATCGAGCGCAAGCAGCTCAAGGTAGACACCGAGAAGTTTTCCACCAATGTTCCGGGCATTTTTGCAGTCGGCGACATCAACACCTACCCCGGCAAGAAGAAGCTGATCCTCAGCGGCTTCCATGAGTGCGCGCTGGCAGCTTTTGGCGCGGCTCCCTTGATCTTCCCGGACAAGAAGATCCACCTGCAATACACCACGACCAGCCCGAAACTGCACAAGGTGCTGGGCGTTGAATCGCCGGTGTTTGACGACTGAGCCGAACTGGCTCGCTCCACCTGAAAGCCCGCCGCGTGCGGGCTTTTTGTTGCCTGTACGGCTTACGCAATAGGCCCGCCCCGGAATCACCCTACAATTTGGCTGGCGTCTGCATAGGCGCTTTCGCTGGGAGTGTTGCTGCAATTCGTCGCGCGAATTGCGGTGGCTGAGAAAGTCCCTTTGAACCTGATTTGAGGTAATCCTCGCGCAGGGAAGCATGTTCCGGATGCCCGCTGTTCTTTCGGGCTTCAAGCAGGCCGACCTGGCATCGATGATCGGAACTGCTGATGACCACGACTTCTACTTCTGCCGCCGCCGGCAACACCGCGCTTGCGCCATTGCCCTCCAGTGACCGCCTGTTCGGCTGGAGCGACCATGCTGCGCTCTGGCTCAGCCTCGGGGTGGGCCTGCTGGTCATGCAGATCGGCGCCTACCTGGTGCCGGCCGTTGGCACCCAGACAGCCTTGCTGGTGATCGTTTGCGGCTCGGTACTTGGCGCCGGCTTGCTGGCCTGGACGGCCAGGATCGGCTGCGACAGCGGGCTTTCCAGCGCCGGGCTGATGCATGCCACCTATGGCAGCAGCTTTGCGCGCCTGCCGGTGCTGCTCAACATCGTGCAGCTCATCGGCTGGACCACGTTTGAGCTTGTGGTGATGCGCGACGGCACCATGGCCATTGCGCGCCAGTCGGGCGGCTTTACCGGAGCCTTGTGGCCCCTTCTCGCTACCCTGCTGTGGGGTGCGGTGCTGCTGACGCTGCTCTCAGGCTCCATGGTGAAACTGGTGCGCAAATTCATAGGCCGTTATGGCCTGCCGCTGGTCATCGCCTCGCTGCTGTGGTTGAGCTGGCAATTCCTGGCCAAGGCCAATGCCCAAGGACTGAGCGCGCTGTGGATGCGGCCCGGCGAAGGCGGCATGAGCACGCTGTCCGCACTCGACCTGGTGATCGCAATGCCGGTGTCGTGGTTACCCCTCGTGGCCGATTTCGCGCGCCATGGACGCGATGGAAAAGCCGCGCTGCGCGGCACCTGGATGGGCTATGCCGTCGCCAATATCTGGTGCTATGCGCTGGGCGTGCTCGTCGCTATCACGGCGCCCAGTACCGACCTGGTCGCCGCGCTGCTGCTGGCGCAAGGCGGCCTGATCGCGCTGGGGCTGATCCTGATCGATGAGGTCGACAACGCGTATGGCGATCTCTATTCGGGCTCGGTGGCCGGCCACAGCCTGAAACCGGCCTGGAGCGTGCGGCGCTGGGGCGTGGGGCTGGCCCTGCTGTGCACTGCGCTGGCGCTGGTGCTGCCCATGCACAGCCTGGAGCCTTTTTTGTTGATGCTCAGTTCGGTCTTTGTGCCCTTGTACGGCGTGATTCTGGCGCGGCTGGCCGGCACGTCCGATATCGCTTCGCTGGTGGCCGAACGCAAGGTGAATCCCAGCGCCGTCGCGATCTGGGTGCTGGGCATTGCGTGTTATCACCTGTGCGCGAAATTTGCGCCCGAGTGGGGTGCAGCGCTACCAACGCTGGTGCTGACTTTTGCATTGGCACGCCTCACCCGCAGCGGCCGCTCCGGTATTACCGCAGCGGCTTGAGCCGCATCGCGATGGGCGCGTGGCCGTGGTTCAGCGGCCCGCCACCGGCACCTGTACGCACCCGCGCACCGGCCTCCAGCGCTGCGCGCACATAGGCACGTGCGAGCTGCACGGCCTCCAGCAGAGGGTGCCCCAACGCCAGGTGCGCGGCAATCGCAGACGACAACGTGCAACCGGTGCCGTGGGTGTTGGGGCTGGGAATGCGCGGCCCGCGCATCCAGTGCAGTTCGCCATTTTGCGTGACCAGTAAATCGCTGACCACGTCGCCGGGCAAATGCCCGCCCTTGAGCAGCACGGCGCGGGCGCCCTGCGTCAGCAACTCCTGTGCGGCGGCCTGCATGGCCTGCTCATCGCCCAGAGGGCGGCCGACCAACAGCGAAGCTTCGTCGAGATTTGGGGTGACCACCATGGCACGTGGGAAGAGCTCCCGCACCAGCACCGCAATGGCCGGGTTGTCGATCAGCACCGCGCCGCTGGTGGCGACCATGACCGGATCCAGCACCACGTTCTGCAGCGCATGCCGGTCAATTGCCTCCGCCACGGTCCGCACGATGTCGGGCGCGTGCAGCATGCCTATCTTCACCGCATGCGTGCCTATGTCTTCGATCACGGCATCGATCTGGTCGCGCAGCATCTGCGGCGGCACGCCGTGGATGGCGCGAACGCCGCGCGTGTTCTGGGCCGTCAGCGCTGTGATGGCGGTCATGCCGTAGCAGCCCAGCGCGGCGAAAGTCTTGAGATCGGCCTGGATGCCGGCGCCGCCGCCGCTGTCGGACCCTGCAATGCTCAGCACTCGGGGGTATTCGTGGTCAAAAGCAGTTTCAGTCATGAGTGCAGTCATTCGTTTTCCGTAGCCCTCAGGTACACCCTGCAAATTCAAGCAGAGGTGCCACTAGCGGCAAAATGCCCGGACATCATTTTGGGCAACGTCACGATCATATTTGTCCGTGGGTTGCCCATTGCGGTGCCTTACAGCGCCGCTAAGAACGTCCCGGGCCAGAGCACATCGTGACGCATCGGTGCCATCTTCTTTTCCCCCCGAGAGCGATTTGGGCGGTTTTGGTGTGGGTGGACTGTCAGCCACCTTCTCCGGCACCAGTCGTGGTTGCGGTTGCCTGGTTTGTCCACGCAAGTATTCGGCTGAAGGTTTGGCGATTGGAGACGGTGCTGGCTGAGGCGGCAGTTTCACTTCATCTGCCCTGGCCGCACCGGCATCGTCCTTTCGCGAAGAATAATGCGTTTGCCCCTTCGCATCTACCCACTTATAGACTTGCGCATGGCTGGCTGGCACGAATAGCAAGAGCACCAGGAGGGTGCCGAATATCCGCAGCTTGATTTCTAGGTTTTGCATGTTTACGGTCTGTGAGGGCGCCATCAACTACTCGTCGCCTTGTGTATTCGAAGGTATTCGAAGATTTTCCTGACGATGGTACTAGGTACCCCGCCTGACGATAGGGCACTTAACGGCAGACCACCAGGATCGAGCTGACGCGGGGAAATGGTATGAGACGTGGCGCCTCATCATGTTTCGCGGCGCCAAGAAAGACAAAAGGCCCGCACTTGCGTGCAGGCCTTGAATTTATTGGCTCCTCAACCTGGGCTCGAACCAGGGACCTACGGATTAACAGTCCGGCGCTCTACCAACTGAGCTATTGAGGAATACAGCCTTAGATTATAGCGTCAATTTTCTGGCTTTTTAAGCCTGCGGAATTCTGTCAATGCCTTGTTCCCGCTGAATGGCAAGCGGCCGGCTCTGCGTGGGCAAAAAGCACAGCGGCGTATTGGCCCTCGGCCCTTGTTTGATGTGCGCAAGCAGCTATCAAATCAATAGCATCTCGATGGATAACTGGTCTCGACAACGCTTTGGCCACGCCGCAGCAGCCTGCTCGGCTACCATTTGCGCATGTCCTTCACGGCCCGCTGTTTTAATGGCTTTATGACTGTCCATTTTTAAGACATGGGTAAACTCCCGCGCCCCGTGCCCTGGCTTGCCGCCGGCGAAAACTTTCCCTCGCTGGATACCGCATGGGGGCCCCATGACCCGGCACCCGGTTTGCTCGCGGCTGGTGCCGCCCTGGATGTGCCGACCTTGGTTCATGCGTATTCGCAGGGAATTTTCCCCTGGTACAGCCTAGGCCAGCCCGTGCTCTGGTGGAGCCCTGACCCTCGCATGGTGCTGCAGACCCGGCACTTCAAGCTGCACCGGTCGCTGCGCAAAACGGTAGTTCGTTTTCAGGAACAGCATCGCTGCGAAATCAGATTCGACAGCGCCTTTGAGCGCGTCATCGACGCCTGCGCCAGCAAGCCCCGTTCCGGCCAACCCGGTACCTGGATAGTCCCTGACATGGTGCAGGCCTATAGCGCCCTTCACAAGGCAGGCCATGCGCACAGCGTGGAGACCTGGATCGACGGCGCGCTGGCAGGCGGCTTGTATTGTGTGAATCTGGGCCGCATGGTGTTTGGCGAATCGATGTTTGCACACCAGACCGATGCATCCAAAATCGCACTGGCGGCACTGGTGGCTTTTTGCCGTGAACAGCACATCACCATGATTGATTGCCAGCAAAATACCCATCACCTGGCGTCCCTGGGCGCGGGAGAAATCAGCCGGGCGGAATTTGTTGCCTACCTCGGACAAAGCGTGGGTAAAACGGGGCCCGACTGGCACTTTGAACCCGTATACTGGAATCAGATATTGACGACGGGAACGAAGGGAACCCTGGACCTACCGTGACACATCTCAAAGACCTGCCCCTGCAAACCTTGCAGTTCTACGCAACGGCGCCCTACCCGTGCAGTTATCTGCCGGGCAAGCAGGCCCGCTCGCAGGTTGCCACACCCAGCCACCTCATCCACAACGACGCCTATTCGGACCTTGTGACCAACGGCTTCCGGCGCAGCGGCATGTTTACCTACCGCCCCTACTGTGATGGGTGCCAGGCCTGCGTCCCGCTACGGGTGCCTGTTGGCAGCTTCAGCCCCAACAACAGCCAGCGCCGCGCCTGGAAGCGGCACCAGACGCTACAGGCCCGCATCCTCAAGCTTTGCTTCATGCCGGAGCATTACCAGCTCTACCTGCGTTACCAGAACGGCCGTCACGCAGGCGGCGGCATGGACCATGACAGCATTGACCAATACACCCAGTTCCTGCTGCAAAGCCGCGTGAATTCACGCCTGGTGGAGTTTCGCGAAAGCCTGCCTGACGGCGAGCCAGGCGCTCTGAAGATGGTGTCCATCCTTGATGTGCTGGAGGACGGCATTTCCGCGGTCTATACGTTTTACGAGCCGGATGGCCGCGCAAGCTACGGCAACTACAGCGTGCTGTGGCAGATCGAGCAGGCCCGGCGCCTCGATTTGCCCTATGTGTACCTGGGCTACTGGATCGCGGAAAGCCCAAAAATGAACTACAAGGCCGGATTCAGGCCCAACGAAGTGCTGGTCGACGGGCAGTGGGTGCTTTCCGCAGAGCCTGCGGCAGAAAATACAGGCAGGCCATCCGACAAGGCATAGGCATCGGCCCCACCAGGCGCATCATCCAGCGCATCAGGATTTCACAGGGTAAAATTTGCAGCAGAAAGCCTGCACATGAAAAAGCCCGATTCAGCCCTTCCCGCGACACCGACCGTTCAGGTCATAGAAAGGATGTTCACGCTGCTCGAAATCCTGGCGAACCGCGAAGAAGCGCTTTCGCTCAAGGAAATCAGCGAGAAGTCGGGGCTCCATCCCTCTACCGCACATCGCATCCTGAACGATCTGGCCACGGGCCGTTTTGTGGATCGCCCCGCAGCGGGCAGCTACCGGCTGGGCATGCGACTGCTGGAGCTGGGCAACCTCGTCAAGGCCCGCCTGGACGTCCGTGACGCTGCGCTGCTGCCCATGCGCGAACTGCACAAGCTCACGCAGCAGCCGGTCAACCTGAGCATGCGCCAGGGCGACGAAATCGTGTACGTGGAGCGCGCCTACAGTGAACGCTCCGGCATGCAGGTGGTGCGGGCCATCGGGGGCCGTGCGCCGCTGCATCTAACGTCTGTGGGCAAACTGTTCCTCGCGTTTGACGACCCGCAGCGCCTGCGCACCTACGCGACACGCACCGGCCTGCCGGGGCAGACACGCAACAGCATCACGCAGCTGCCAATTCTGGAGCGCGAGCTTTCCAAAGCACGCCAATACGGCATCGCGCGCGACAACGAAGAACTGGAGTTGGGAGTGCGCTGCATGGCTGCAGGTATTTACGATGACCAGAACCAGCTGGTAGCGGGCTTGTCGATTTCGGCCCCGGCTGACCGGCTGGACGAACACTGGCTGCCCAAGTTGCAGGCGACTGCGAATGAGATTTCAGCCGCGCTGGGTTACAAACCCAGGTAAAAGAGGCTACAGCCCAATCAGATTGGACGCGAGCAGCTATAAATAAGATAGCAGGTTGCGCACCTCGGGAAGGCTTAGCCGTTCACCTGCTTGATAGAGGTGCTGACATTCACCTTGGGTTCGGCCACCGGATTCGACTCCACCCAGCGGCGTACGCGCTCGGCATCACCCAGACGGCTCAGCTTGCCGGCGGAATCCAGAAACACCATGATCAGTTTGCGGCCCGCGATTTTGGTCTGCATGACCAGGCACTGGCCAGCTTCAGAGATGTAGCCGGTTTTTTGCAGGCCGATATCCCAGTCGGGGTTTTTCACCAGGCGATTTGTATTGTTGTACTGCAGCGTGCGGGTGCCGACTGCAACTTGATAACCCGTCGATGTGGAGAGCTCACGCAACATGGGGTCGCCATGTGCTGCGTTGACCAGCGTCGCCAGATCCTGCGCACTGGACTGGTTGCGGCTTGAAAGGCCGGTGGGCTCCACATAGCTGGTGTCCGTCATGCCCAGCATTTTTGCCTTGGCGTTCATCAGGTTGACAAACGTGCCCATGCCACCGGGATAGGTACGGCCCAGGGCGTGCGCTGCGCGGTTCTCGCTGGACATCAGGGCCAGGTGGAGCAGCTCACCACGCGTGAGCGTGGTGCCGACCTTCAGGCGTGAACTGCTGCCCTTTTCGGTGTCCACGTCGTCTTGCGTGATGGTGATGAGCTCATCCATGGGCAGCTTGGCGCCGCTGACGATGACGCCGGTCATCAATTTGGTGAGGGATGCGATCGGCAACACAGCGTGATCGTTTTTGCTGAACAGCACTTCACGTGTGTCCTGGTCGATCACCAGCGCGACGCTGGACTTCAGTTCAAGGGGATCTTGCGAACCGTGCAAACCGGCAATCTGACCGAAGGATGGTTTGGCCGGAATGGACACGCGGATGATGCTTCTGCGTTTTGTACCTGCAACAAAACGTACGCTCTTGCGTGTGGAAATAACTTTTTGGGAAACCGACGCCTTGGACGAGGCGTGCTGCTTTTTGACAATGGTTTTTTTGGCGGTTGCCGCATTCGCGGCTGGCACTGCAAAGGCGGCGATCAGGGCCATGAATCCAACGATTTTTAATGCGCGATTGAAAATCTGATGAGACATGGTGGTCTTGCCTGCGTGGGATTGCAATGAATGGGATGGCTGGAGTGTATACAAATAGAAAAAGTCACGCAATATCAAAAACTTGCGCGACTTTCCTAAAAACACACTCACTTTGTGACGTTTTTAACGGTCAAAGCCCCATTCGCACCCAGATTCAACGCTAAGTCATTGAATACAAAGGATTTTATTTTCCGAATTGTTACATCATCCCTGTGCCGCCACGCGGTCAGCTTTACTTTGGAGTTTGTTCAACGCGCTCAAATAGGCTTTTGCCGACGCCACCACGATGTCGGGGTCGGCGCCCACGCCATTGACCACCCGCCCGCTGTTTTGCAAACGCACCGTGACTTCTCCCTGGCTTTCTGTTGATCCGCTGATGGCGTTCACAGAGTAAAGCACCATCTCCGCACCGCTTTTGACGTGTGACTCGATGGCTTTGAGGGAGGCATCAACAGGGCCGTTGCCGTCGGATTCGCCTTTGACTTCCTTGCCGGCCACAGTGAACACGACGCTGGCCTGAGGGCGTTCGCCGGTTTCGCTGTGTTGCGACAGGGACACAAAGCCGTACTGTTCGTTGTCATGCGAAGCGCTTTCATCGCTCGCCAACGCCAGGATGTCCTCGTCAAAGATCTCGCTCTTGCGGTCCGCGAGTTCCTTGAACTTGGCGAAGGCGTTGTTGATGTCCGCTTCGCTTTCCATGGCGACACCGAGCTCCAGCAGACGCTGCTTGAACGCATTGCGCCCGCTCAGCTTGCCCAGCACGATCTTGTTGGCGCTCCACCCCACGTCTTCGGCGCGCATGATTTCATAGGTGTCGCGCGCCTTGAGCACACCGTCCTGGTGAATGCCGGAGGCATGCGCAAACGCATTGGCGCCGACCACGGCCTTATTCGGTTGCACCACAAAACCGGTGGTCTGGCTCACCATGCGGCTGGCCGCCAGAATGTGCTGCGTGTCGATTCCAAGTTCGAGGCCGAAGTAGTCCTTGCGGGTTTTGACCGCCATCACCACCTCTTCAAGCGAGCAGTTGCCGGCACGCTCGCCCAGCCCGTTGATGGTGCATTCCACCTGCCGCGCGCCGCCAATCTTCACACCGGCCAGAGAGTTGGCCACGGCCATCCCCAGGTCGTTGTGGCAGTGCACGGACCAGACAGCCTTGTCGCTGTTGGGGATACGCTCGCGCAGGTTCTTGATGAAGTTGCCGTAGAGCTCGGGGATGGCGTAGCCTACCGTGTCGGGCACGTTGATGGTGGTCGCGCCTTCCTTGATCACGGCCTCCAGCACACGGCACAGGAAATCCGGGTCGGAGCGATAACCGTCTTCAGGGCTGAACTCGATATCGCCCATCAGATTTTTGGCAAAACGCACGGAGAGCTTGGCCTGCTCGAACACCTGATCGGGTGTCATGCGCAGTTTCTTTTCCATGTGCAGGGCGCTGGTTGCAAGGAACAGATGCAGACGCCCCGATGCCGCAGGTTTCAAGGCTTCTGCAGCGCGGGAGATATCCCTGTCGTTGGCACGCGCCAGCGAGCAGATGGTGGAGTCCCTCACCACCTCCGCAATAGCCTTCACGCATTCGAAATCGCCATTGGAGCTGGCAGCAAACCCGGCTTCGATCACATCGACCTTCAGGCGCTCCAGCTGGCGGGCAATCCGCAGCTTTTCGTCCTTGGTCATGGAGGCGCCGGGCGATTGCTCGCCGTCGCGCAAGGTAGTGTCAAAAATAATGAGTTTGTCGGTCATGGTGGGATTCCTGATGCGTTGGGCGCTCTGTGTTTTGAGGTATCTGAAGCGGTTAACCCGTAATGGTAGCAACGCCTGCAGGCTGGCTGGCCTTGCTGCGCTGCAGGCCCGAGACTATGGCCTTGAGCGATGCGGAGATGATGTTGCCATCCATACCGACGCCGAACAGCGTCTGGTCGTTGATCCGCAGTTCCAAGTAGGCCACGGCCTGCGCGCTCGCCCCGGCTCCGATGGCATGCTCGTGATAGTCCAGCACGCGAACGGAGTGGCCTGTCGCTGCGGCCAGGCCACCCACGAAAGCATCGATGGGGCCCGTCCCGGTGCCTTCAACGGCGTGATGGCGGCCCGCAAACTCGACCTCGGCTTTAATGTGGAAGGACTCGCCACCGGTCTTTCCGGTTTCTTCAATCACCAGGCGCTGGGGTGCGGCGATGGTCTGCACGCCATATTCCTTTTCAAACAGCGCAAAGATGTCTTTGCCGGTCAACTCCTTGCCGGTCGCATCCATCACCGATTGCACCACCTGGCTGAACTCGATCTGCAATCGGCGCGGGAGCTCGAGGCCGAACTCGCTTTCCAGCAAGTAGGCGATGCCACCCTTGCCGGACTGGCTGTTGACGCGGATCACGGCTTCATAGCTGCGGCCCAGGTCCTTAGGATCGATGGGCAAATAAGGCATGTCCCACACGTCGCCTTCTTTGCGCGCAGCGAAAGCCTTCTTGATGGCGTCCTGGTGCGAGCCGGAGAACGAGGTGTAGACCAGGTCGCCTGCATAAGGATGGCGGGGATGCACGGGCAGCTGGTTGCAATGCTCCACCGTGCGGCGAATTTCGTCGATTTCCGAGAAGTCCAGCCCAGGCGACACGCCTTGCGTGTAGAGATTGAGCGCGATGTTCACCAGGTCCACATTGCCGGTGCGCTCGCCGTTGCCGAAGAGGCAGCCTTCAATGCGGTCGGCGCCAGCCATCAAGGCCAACTCGCCGGCCGCAGTGCCCGTACCGCGGTCATTGTGGGGATGAACCGAGATCACGATGGCGTCGCGCCTGGCCAGGTGGCGGTGCATCCACTCCATCATGTCGGCAAAAATATTCGGCGTGGAATGCTCCACAGTGGACGGCAGGTTGATGATGCATTTTCGCTTGGGCGTCGGCTGCCAGACCTCGGTCACGGCATCAACCACGCGCTTGGAAAACGCGAGCTCAGTGCCCGACCACATCTCGGGTGAGTACTGGAACGTCCATTGCGTTTCAGGCTGTGCCGCTGCCAGTTGCTGGAAGAGCCGCGCATTGTCGGTCGCGAGCTGGACAATCTCGTCCTCATTCATGCCCAGCACCACGCGGCGCATAACCGGGGCGGTGGCGTTGTAGAGGTGGACGATGGCTTTTTTGGCGCCCTTGAGCGATTCGAAAGTGCGACGGATCAGCGGCTCGCGCGCCTGCGTCAACACCTGGATGGTGACGTCGTCGGGAATCAGATTGCCGTCGATGAGCTGGCGGAGAAAGTCGAATTCAATCTGGGACGCGGACGGAAAGCCCACCTCGATTTCCTTGAAGCCGATTTTCACCAGGGTGTGGAACATCCTCAGTTTGCGAGGAATATCCATGGGCTCGATCAACGCCTGGTTGCCATCCCGCAGGTCCACGCTGCACCAGATGGGCGCTTGCGTCAGCACGGCATCGGGCCATGTGCGGTCGGCCAGTCGGACTGGCGCGAAGGATTGGTATTTGCTGGAAGGTGTTTTCAA
Source organism: Polaromonas sp. P2_G11 (assembly GCF_056403595.1). NCBI lineage: Bacteria > Pseudomonadati > Pseudomonadota > Betaproteobacteria > Burkholderiales > Comamonadaceae > Polaromonas > Polaromonas sp. P2_G11. Next base: position 110,616 of record NZ_JBFUFE010000005.1, read on the forward strand.
CATGGTCATTTCGTCAACCCCAAAGATTACAAAAAAACCAGCAACCCAAAGAAAAACGGCCCGTTGCTGGTGCAAACGGGCCGTTGAATCAGGTGTACGCGTGCGCTACCGTCTCCGCCCGTTGGCAGATAGCAGTAGTGCTAGCGAAATTTGTTTCATCTGCTCAATGTACCACAATTATTTGTGAAGGCCGCGCTCGTCGGGTTCGTCGGTGGACGTCGAGATCACGCTGGTCTGCTGGCCCTTGGCCTTGCGCCAGCCGTATAGCACATAGCCCGAAAAACCGTACAGCACAAACAGGCCGAACATCACGGTCGGTGGATGAATATTGATAACGGCGATCCCAAGTGCAATCAACACAATGGCGGCGAAAGGCACGCTGCGCTTCATCTGCACGTCCTTGAAGCTGTAGAACGGCACATTTGTGACCATCGTGAGGCCCGCATAGAGCGTGAGGCCGAAGGTCACCCAGCGCACTTCCAGCCCACTGACTCCCGCATCGGTCATCAGCCAGATAAAGCCGGCCACCAATGCCGCCGCGGCGGGCGACGGCAGACCCTGGAAGAAGCGCTTGTCGACCACGGCCGTGTTCACATTGAAGCGAGCCAGGCGCAGCGCAGCGCAGGCGCAATACACAAAAGCGCCTATCCAACCCCACCGCCCCAGGCTGGTCAAGGCCCAGACGTAGGCGATCAACGCCGGTGCGGCGCCGAAAGACACCATGTCCGAGAGCGAATCCATCTGCTCGCCGAAAGCGCTTTGCGTGTTGGTCATCCGGGCGACGCGGCCGTCCAGGCTGTCGAGAATCATGGCGCAAAACACACCAATGGCGGCTTGGTCGAAGCGCCCGTTCATGGCCATGACGATGGCGTAAAAGCCGCCAAACAGGGCGGCCAGCGTGAATAAATTGGGCAATATGTAAATGCCCTTGCGTCGCTTGCGTATCACCACCGCTTCGGTAGGGAACGCCGAATCTTCACCATCATGCATAAAAACACTCCTGAGGCACAACTGGTGCGCGCAAACAGCTATCAAATTCATAGCACCTGTAGATGCCATCCAGAAGCCGGGCCTCCTTGAAGGAATAAGCCGTCGACTCAAGCCGCCAAGGATACCAAGATCGGCCCCGGCAGAAACTTTCACCTCACCCCGCCCAGTCTGCCTTGGTCAGAAAAAAAGCCGCGCAGGACCTTTGCGCGGCTTTTTGCAGGACAAAGCCCTGACGGGCTTCGATCAGTTGCGGGTCTGGTCGACCAGCTTGTTTTTTGCGATCCAGGGCATCATGGCGCGCAGCTTTTCGCCCACGATCTCGATCTGGTGCTCGGAATTCAGGCGGCGGCGGCTCAGCAGGGTTGGCGCGCCAGCCTGGTTTTCCAACAGGAAGCTCTTGGCGTATTCACCCGTCTGGATGTCTTTCAGGCACTTGCGCATCGCGTCTTTCGTGGCCGAGGTCACGATGTTCGGGCCTGTCACGTATTCGCCGTACTCAGCGTTGTTCGAGATCGAGTAGTTCATGTTGGCGATGCCGCCTTCATAGATCAGGTCAACGATCAGCTTGAGTTCGTGCAGGCATTCAAAGTACGCCATTTCGGGGGCGTAGCCAGCTTCCACCAGCGTTTCGAAGCCGGCCTTGATCAGCTCGACGGTACCGCCGCACAAAACGGCCTGCTCGCCGAACAGGTCGGTTTCGGTTTCTTCGCGGAAGTTGGTTTCAATGATGCCGGCTTTGCCGCCGCCATTGGCCATGGCATAGGAGAGAGCCAGGTCGCGGGCCTTGCCGGACTTGTCCTGGTGCACAGCAACCAGGTGAGGTACGCCGCCGCCCTGGGCGTAGGTATTGCGCACCGTGTGGCCAGGTGCCTTGGGGGCGACCATCCAGACGTCGAGGTCGGCGCGCGGAATCACGGCGCCGTAGTGCACGTTGAAGCCGTGGGCGAAAACCAGGGAAGCGCCCTGCTTGATGTGGGGAGCCACGTCGTTTTTGTAGACCGCGCCGATTTGCTCGTCGGGCAGCAGGATCATGACCACGTCAGCGGCTTTGACCGCGTCCGCGACTTCAGCGACCTTCAGGCCGGCCTTTTCGACCTTGGGCCACGAAGCGCCGCCCTTGCGCAGGCCGACGATCACTTTCACGCCGCTGTCGTTCAGGTTTTGCGCGTGTGCGTGGCCCTGGCTGCCGTAGCCGATGATGGCGACTGTTTTGCCCTTGATCAGGCTCAAATCACAATCTTTGTCGTAAAAAACTTTCATTTTTCTCTCCAGAATAGGTATTGGCGAAAATGCCCTTCGACAGGCTCAGGGCGAACGGTAAACGCATATCGCCACTCAAAATCCGTTCGCGTTGAGCCTGTCGAAACGCGCGCACGGACGACTTAAATCAAACCCGCAAAATCCGCTCTCCACGGCCGATGCCGCTGGAGCCGGTTCGCACCGTCTCCAGGATCGCACTGCGGTCTATGGCTTCCAGAAATGCATCGTTCTTGGACTGGTCCCCAGTCAGCTCGATGGTGTAGCTTTTCTCCGTCACGTCGATGATTCGCCCGCGGAATATATCAGCCATGCGCTTCATCTCTTCGCGCTCCTTGCCGACTGCGCGCACCTTGACCATCATGAGTTCACGCTCGGTGTAGGAGCCTTCGGTCAGATCGACAACCTTGACGACTTCAATCAGTCGGTTCAGGTGCTTGGTGATTTGTTCAATGACGTCGTCAGAACCGGTGGTCTGTATCGTCATGCGCGACAGGCTCGGGTCCTCCGTCGGGGCGACGGTCAGGCTTTCGATGTTGTAGCCGCGTGCCGAGAACAGGCCGACCACGCGGGAAAGAGCGCCCGGCTCGTTTTCCAGCAAAACTGCAATGATGTGTTTCATAAGAAGATTCCTCTTTTCGCTGCCCTCCCCTGCGCACGGTAATGCGCAGGCTCGGCAGACAATAGATTCGTCAGGTGACGGTGAATGAATGGGTGTGGTGGCGTGAGGCCTAGAGGTCTTCCGACCCCAGCAGCATTTCGGTAATGCCCTTGCCGGCCTGCACCATCGGGAACACGTTTTCGGTCGGATCCGTGCGGAAGTCCATGAACACAGTGCGGTCCTTGAGCTTGCGGGCTTCGCGAAGCGCCGGCTCTACGTCCTGCGGCTTTTCGATCAACATGCCAACGTGCCCGTAGGCTTCGGCCAGCTTCACGAAATTGGGCAGTGCGTCCATGTAGCTGCTGCTGTAGCGGCCTTCATAGTCAATTTCCTGCCACTGACGCACCATGCCCAGGTAACGGTTGTTCAGCGACACGATCTTGATCGGCGTGTTGTATTGCAGGCAGGTGGAAAGCTCCTGGATGCACATCTGCACCGAACCTTCACCGGTGATGCAGAACACTTCCGAGTCGGGCTTGGCCAGCTTGATGCCCATGGCATAGGGAATACCGACGCCCATGGTGCCCAGGCCGCCTGAATTGATCCAGCGGCGCGGCTCGTCGAACTTGTAGTACTGCGCAGCCCACATCTGGTGTTGACCCACGTCCGACGTGATGTAGGTGTCCGCGTCCTTGGTCAGCTTCCAGAGCGTTTCGACCACATGCTGGGGCTTGATGACATCGCCTTTGCCCATGCTGTACTTCATGCAGTCGCGTTTGCGCCAGCCTTCAATCGTGTCCCACCAGCCGCCCAGGGCGTTCGCGTCAGGCTTGAGGCCGGATTCCTTGATCATGGCAATCAGTTCGGTCAGCACGTCCTTCACGTCGCCCACGATCGGAATATCAACCTTCACGCGCTTCGAAATACTGGAAGGGTCGATGTCGATGTGGATGATCTTGCGTTCGTTCTGCGCGAAATGCTTGGGGTTACCGATCACGCGGTCATCAAAACGCGCACCGACAGCCAGCAACACGTCGCAATGCTGCATCGCATTGTTGGCTTCGATGGTGCCGTGCATACCCAGCATGCCGAGGAATTTTTTGTCGCTGGCCGGGTAGGCGCCCAGGCCCATCAAGGTGTTGGTGCAGGGGTAGCCCAGCATGTCGACCAGCGTGCGCAGTTCTTGCGAGGCATTACTGAGCAATACGCCGCCGCCGGTGTAGATATAGGGCCGTTTGGCCGCCAGCAGCAATTGCAGGGCCTTGCGGATCTGCCCGCCATGGCCTTTGCGCACCGGGTTGTAGGAGCGCATCTCAACGGTTTGCGGATAGCCGTTGTAGGGCACCTTGTTGAAGGACACGTCCTTGGGGATATCGACGACCACGGGGCCGGGCCGGCCGCTGCGGGCGATATGAAACGCCTTTTTCAGGGTTTCGGCCATGTGCCGCGCATCCTTGACCAGGAAGTTGTGCTTCACGATGGGCCGGGTGATGCCGACGGTGTCACACTCCTGGAAGGCGTCCAGGCCGATGGCGTGGGTGGGGACCTGTCCCGTGATGATGACCATCGGGATACTGTCCATGTACGCTGTCGCGATACCGGTCACGGCGTTGGTCACGCCTGGGCCGGAAGTGACCAGCGCCACGCCCACCTCGCCTGTGGCGCGAGCATAACCGTCGGCTGCGTGCACAGCTGCCTGCTCATGACGCACCAGGATGTGCTGGATCGAGTCCTGTTTGTAGACGGCGTCGTAAATATGCAGGACTGCACCGCCCGGATAACCCCACATGTATTTGACGCCTTCAGCCTGAAGGGACTTCATGAGGATTTCCGCGCCGCGGAGTTCTTGAGAATTTGTTTGTGCAGACGCAGCTGCCGCGGAAGCGATTTCCGCTTTGGAGATTTCCATGATGAACCTTTGTGAATTTCTCTAACGAAATACCTTGGGTGCCTCTTTGCCCACTCTTGTGAAGCGGCATCGAGACTTGAGGCCAAAACCATAAGCGGAAACATAAACCGCCGAGTCGTGACCCGTTTGCCTTTGAATTGCAGGCCGTATTATGGCATTTCGCGTTGCGCAATGGCTGCAAGCGGTGAAAAATCGCATCCGGTACCGGCCGGGATGCGATAATTTTCCAGCTGTATCCTTGGATGCATGCCTTATCGGCATCGGCCCTGCGAGTACCCGCAGACCACCCTGTGCAGCGCTGGACGAACCGGAACCCCACACCGTTGGCAACTGAACAAGAACTCTCGGATTTCCTGAAAAGCGTTGAAAAACGGGCTTTCAAGCGCAGCATCTACCACGTGCGGGATGAAGAAGCTGCCCTTGATATCGTTCAGGACAGCATGATGAAGCTGGCCCAGCACTATGGCGACAAGCCTGCGGCCGAGCTGCCCATGCTGTTCCAGCGCATCCTGGCCAACACCACGCTGGACTGGTTCCGGCGCCGCAAGACCCGGAACGCGCTTTTCTCCAACATGAGCGACTTTGAATCGCAGGGAGAAGACGGAGATTTCGATCTTCTGGAAACTTTAGAGAGCCTTACCAACTCAGAGGGTACAGAGAGCGCCCAGGATGCTACTGAGCGGGCGCAAATATTGCATGAGATCGAACTGCAGGTAAAGGAATTGCCGGGCCGTCAACGGGAAGCCTTTCTGATGCGTTACTGGGAGGAAATGGATGTCGCTGAAACAGCAGCCGCCATGGGCTGTTCGGAGGGCAGTGTCAAAACACATTGTTCCCGCGCAGTTCACGCCCTCAGCAAAGCCCTGAGTGCCAAAGGTATAAAACTATGACTAACTCACTACAAAAAAGAGCCGAAATCCTGCAGGACCGCTTTGGCCTGAAGACCGCGTCCTACCTGTCCGCGGGAGCTGCCGACCTGCCTTACGACATTTCCGAGCGCCTGCGCGCCGCACGCGCTCAAGCTGTTTCAAAACGTAAAGTCGCCAAAACACAAACCGCCACCAGCGTCGTCGGCGTTGGCACAAGTGCCGCCCTTTCATGGGGATCTGATGACGGCCTGAGCTGGTGGGCACGGATTGGTTCGGTCCTTCCACTTGTTGCACTGGTTGTAGGCCTGCTGGCCATCAATTCGATCCAGAACGACAACCGCGCCCAGGAACTGGCAGAAGTCGATGTGGCGTTGCTTACTGACGAACTCCCGCCCGCTGCTTTTGCCGACCCGGGTTTTGTCCAGTACCTCAAAGCCACACGCCAAGCCCCCACGGCCCAATGATCCCGCGCGCAATCTCCCGACGCGCCCCATCTGTCGATGGCCGCTCCATGCGGTTGAGACTGCAATGGCTGTCGTTCGGGCTTGTGACGGCTACCCTGCTGGCCTGGCCCATGCTGGGCCTTGCACAGGCGCCTAAACCCGTAGGCCCTGCCAGTGCAGCTGTGAAGCCCCCGGCCGTCCCTGCCAAGCCCGTCGTGGCCAAGCCGACCTGGGCTGAACTCACGCCCATGCAACAGCAGGCGCTCAAACCGCTGGCGTCAAGCTGGGATACCGTCAGCGAGGCGCAAAAGCGCAAATGGCTGGAAATCTCCAAAAATTACCCCTCACTCGCACCGGAAGGGCAGGCCAACCTGCACAGCCGCATGAATGAATGGGTCACCTTGAGCCCCCAGCAGCGCGCGCAAGCCCGGCTGAACTTCGGCAAGACCAAGGAACTCTCCAAGCAGCTCACGCCTGAAGAGAAAAAAGCCAAATGGGAAACCTACCAGGCTCTCAGCCCCGAAGAAAAGCAGAAGCTGGCCGCCAAGGCCAGTCCAAAGCCTACCGGAGCGGCAACAGCGGTGAGACCGGTGGCACCGCAAAAGCTGGCGCCCGTGACACCGCACCCGGTCAAGGCAGCCAGCAAACCTGGCCCTAAAATCACTGCTTTGCAACCTGCCTCAGCTGCTACGCCCGCCGCGCCGTCCGCAAGCGGTGCCGCAACAAGCGCCACGCCCCAACGCTAAACGCTACCGCAGCGGCTGGGCTTGGCCCATGCCTGCTGCCGTCACTGTGGCCAACCTTTATCGCGACATCTTTGACAGTCACAGACACCCTCCCCATTCCATCCATTCCCCGCCGCATGGCCTGCTGGATGTACGAAGGCATGCTGATGTTCGGCGTGGTTTTTCTGGCCGGTTACCTCTTCAGTACATTGAGCCAGACCCGAAATGCCCTGGACAATCGCCATGCCCTGCAGGCGTTCGTGTTTGTGATTTTCGGTATCTACTTCGTCTGGTTCTGGGCCAAAGGCCAGACCCTGGCCATGAAGACCTGGAACATCCGCGTGGTCGACCTCAACGGTGCACCCGTCACCCAGAAACGTGCGCTGCTGCGCTATGCGCTGAGCTGGCTCTGGTTCCTGCCACCCCTGGCCGTGAGCTGGGCAATGGCGCTGCCAGGGCGGGAAGGCGCCGTACTGACGCTGGGGTGGGTCGCCATCTGGGCCATCCTGGCGCGCTTTCATCCGCAAAAACAGTTTTGGCACGACGCCTGGGCGGGCACGCGGCTCATCACCTGGGTCGCACCCGAAAAACCCGGGCGCAAGGGGAAAAACAAGGCCGGTATCGCCGATACTGCGCCCCATCAGCCCTAACATCAATGTGCCATAAAGCTGCGCGACAATGGCACCATGCCCGAACAAGTTCCGTTTCCCATGTCTGTGCCAGCGCCGCCATCTGATGTTGATGTCGCTGCTGCTGGCGCCACCTCCCGACTGGGCTCCAATGAGCCCGTCAACCCCCAAAAACACCGCAAGGGCCTGAGCCGCGTCTGGCACGCCACCGGCTATTCCGTTGCCGGCCTGCGCGCCGGCTGGCATGAAACCGCTTTCCGTCAGGAGGCGATCGCGTCGATTGTGCTGATCCCCGCCGCTTTCTGGCTGGGCCGTAGCTGGGTCGAAACGGTGCTCCTGGCCGGCACCGTCATCCTCATCATGATCGTGGAGCTGCTCAACACGGGCATCGAGACCGCCATCGACCGCATCGGCCCCGAATGGCATGACCTTTCCAAGCGCGCCAAGGACATGGGAAGTGCCGCCGTACTGCTCAGCCTGCTGCTGTGCGCAGGTACCTGGGCCCTGGCGCTGTTCCAGCGATTTGCCGCATGAACGCAAGCATCAACAAAGTGACCGATATCTCCAAACCTGCCTCCAAACCTGCTTTTTCCCTCTGCGTTTACTGCGGATCCCGTCCCGGCAACCAGCCCGAATTCGCCGCCATTGCCGCCCTCGTGGGCACCTGGATTGGCAAGCGCGGCGGGCAGCTGGTCTATGGCGGTGGCCGCAATGGCCTGATGGGCATCATGGCCGACGCTGCGCTGGCGGCCGGCGGGCGTGTCGTGGGAATCATCCCCAAGGCACTGGTGGAGAAGGAATGGGCCCACACCGGATGCACCGAGCTGCACATCGTGGAAAACATGCATGAGCGCAAATACCTGATGGCCGAGCATGCCGATGCGTTCCTGGCATTGCCCGGCGGCATCGGTACGCTGGAGGAATTTTTTGAGGTATGGACCTGGCGCCAGCTCGGCTACCACGACAAACCGGTCGGCCTGCTCAACATGAACGGCTACTACGACGCCCTGCTCGCGTTCCTGGCATCTTCGGTAAAAACCGGCTTCATGAATGACTGGCTGATGGACCTGATCCGAACCAGCAGCGATGCCGAATCACTGCTGGAAACGCTGGTACAGGCAGCCGGCATGACGCCAGGCAACACCCGCCTCGACCAAATCTGACACCGGTCGCAGGGACTTTTCTTCAGGCCAGCAGGGGCCGCGGAACCGGCTTTGCCGGGCCGCAGGCGCAGCGGCCCCCTCGGGGGGCAGGAAGCTACACGCAGTGAGCGACCGTGGGGGCCTATCTAGACCGCCGCTTCGTCTTCCTCACCCGTACGGATACGCACCACCCGCTCGACGCTGGTGATGAAAATCTTGCCGTCACCGATCTTGCCGGTGCGTGCAGCGCGAACGATGGCATCCACGCAACGCTCCACGTCTTCGGTCTTCACCACAACCTCAACCTTGACCTTCGGCAGGAAATCGACGACGTATTCGGCGCCACGGTACAACTCGGTGTGGCCCTTCTGGCGGCCAAAGCCCTTGACTTCAGTGACGGTCAGACCAGTCACGCCGCATTCGGCCAAGGCCTCACGGACTTCTTCGAGTTTGAAGGGCTTGAGGACGGCGGTAATTTGTTTCACTGAATATCTCCATTAATTCTAAATATCGTCAAAAAGGCATTTAGCGGCGTACAACGTGCAAGTGACTTCACCAGCAGGGGCCGCGGAACCGGCTTTGCCGGGCCGCAGGCGCAGCGGCCCCCTCGGGGGGCAGGGAGCTACGCGAAGCGAGCGACCGTGGGGGCCTCATTGCCGAAATCTGCTGGTAATAGGATAGCGCCAATCCTTGCCAAAGCTCCTGTGGGTGACCCTGATACCCACGGGCGCCTGGCGGCGTTTGTACTCGTTGATGCGGATCAGCTGGGCCACGCGCACGACCAGCGCGCGGTCAAACCCGGCAGCGGCGATGGCATCCACGCCCTGGTCGTTCTCCATGTAGCGCTCCAGGATGGCATCCAGCACCTCGTAGGGCGGCAGGCTGTCCTGGTCGGTCTGGTCGGGCCGCAACTCGGCGCTGGGCGGCCGCGTGATGATGCGCTCGGGAATCGGGTTGCTGCCCGTGCCGTACGGGTCGTTTTCGTTGCGCCAGCGCGCCAGGCGAAACACCGTGGTCTTCAGCAGGTCCTTGATGACCGCAAAGCCGCCGGCCATGTCGCCGTAGAGCGTGCAATAGCCGGTAGCCATTTCACTCTTGTTGCCGGTGGTCAGCACGATGGAGCCGAACTTGTTCGACAGCGCCATCAAAAACACGCCGCGGATACGCGCCTGGATGTTTTCCTCGGTCGTATCTTCCTTCAGGCCCTTGAACTCACCGGCCAGCGAAGCCTTGAAGGCCTCGAACTCCGGCACGATGGAAATCTCGTCGTAACGCACCTTCACGCGCTCGGCCATCTCGCGCGCATCGATCCAGGAGATGTCTGCCGTATAGGGCGAAGGCATCATCACCGCGCGCACCTTGTCGGCGCCCAGCGCATCCACCGCGATCGCCAATACCAGTGCCGAATCAATGCCGCCCGAAAGCCCCAGAATGGCACCCGGAAAGCCGTTTTTACCGAGGTAGTCGCGCACGCCCAGCACCAGCGCGTCCCACAGGTCCGCCTCATGGCTGCGTTCAGGCACCGTACTTGCTATTAATTTAATAGCTGCTTGCGCTCGTCCTGCCTGAATTACAAACAGATTTTCCTTGAAGCTTTCAGCCCTTCCGGCCAGCGCGCCATCGGCCTGCAAGGCAAAAGACGCGCCCTCAAATACGATTTCGTCCTGCCCACCCACCAGGTGCGCATAAATCAGCGGCAACCCGGTAGCCTGGGCCCGGACCTGCATCATCTGCTCGCGTTCGCCGCCTTTGCCGACATGAAACGGCGACGCGTTGATGACCGCCAGCAGTTCGGCCCCCGCTTCCCTGGCCAGGCGTGCCGGCTCTTCAAACCAGGCGTCTTCGCAGATCAGCAGCCCGACGCTGACGGCGTCATCGCCCTCCCCGGCCTGGAACACGCAAGTGCCCTGCCCCGGCGTGAAATAGCGGCGTTCGTCAAACACCTGGTAATTCGGCAGTTCGCGCTTGGCATAGGTGTCGACGACGCGGCCCTCGCGCAGCACCCTGGCCGCGTTGTGGCGCTGCTGCACTTCCACGCTTTTGGTGCGCAGCCCCTTGCCGTTGTCGCCGTGGGTGGGCGTGCCCACCACCACTGTCAGGCCTTTTAACCCGGCCAGCTCGCGGGCCACCAGATTCACGGCATCATCACAGGCCTGGATGAACGATGGGCGCAAGAACAGGTCTTCTGCCGCATAGCCGCAAATGGCCAGCTCAGGCGTCAGCAGCAGCCGGGCGCCGCCCTCATAGGCCGTGCGGGCAGCGTCGATGATCTTTTGCGCATTACCCGGCATATCGCCGACGCAATAGTTCAATTGGGCAACGCAGATTTTGAGTGGCATGTTGAAGTAGAACCCCGAAAACACGTGAAAAAGAACTCAAACGATTATGTCATTCGCGTGCTGAATTCACCGCTGGAGGTGAATGCGGCCGAGTGGAACGCCCTGCTGGCGGCGCAAAGCCCGGGCGAGCCCGCGAACCCTTTCATGCGCCACGAATACCTGGCCGCACTGCACGAAAGCGGCAGCGCCACGCCCGAAACCGGCTGGACGCCGCGCTTTGTCACCCTTTGGCAGGGCAAGGTGCTTGCAGGCGCCTCTCCGCTTTACCTCAAGGAGCATTCCTACGGCGAATACGTGTTCGACCACGCCTGGGCGAATGCCTACCAGCAGCATGGGCTTGAGTACTATCCCAAGGCACTGGTCGCCGTGCCCTTCACCCCCGTACCCGGCGCCCGCCTGCTGGCCCGCACGCCGGTCGAACGTGCCCTGCTGGTAAAGGCGCTGGTGGCTTGGTGCACGCAAGAGGATCTCTCGTCCTTGCACCTGCTGTTTACCGCCGATGAAGACGTGGCGGCCTGCGAAGAGGCGGGCCTCATGCTGCGTCATTCGGTGCAGTTCCACTGGACAGGACCACCAGCAGGCTACCGCGACTTCGACGACTTCCTGGCGTCGCTCAGCCAGGAAAAACGCAAAAAGATCCGCCAGGAGCGCCGCAAGGTCGCCGAGGCAAACATCACTTTCCGCTGGTCGCTGGGCAAAGACATCAGCAACGCCGACTGGGACTTTTTCTACCGCTGCTACGAGCGCACCTATTACGAACACGGCAACGCTCCCTACCTCAGCCGCGACTTCTTCCATCGTATGCAGGACACCATGCCGGAGAACTGGCTGCTGTTTGTGGCGGAGCACAACGCCGACGGCCAGCGGCGGCCCATCGCGACAAGCCTGATCGCCGTCAGCGCCCGTACTGAAAGGGATCACGGCGACGAAAGTGCCGAAAACCAGTCCCTGGTTGCGTACGGCCGCTACTGGGGCGCCCTCGCCCGTGTTGACTGCCTGCACTTTGAGGCCTGCTACTACCAGCCGCTGCAATGGTGCATCGAACACGGCTACCAACGCTTTGAAGGCGGCGCTCAAGGGGAGCACAAAATGGCCCGCGCCCTGCTGCCCGTCAAAACCACCAGCGCCCACTGGCTGGCGCACCCCTCGTTCGCCGACGCGGTCGAGCGCTTCCTGGAGCGCGAAGGCGCCGGCATCGACAACTACATGGAAGACCTGGAACGCCGCAGCCCTTTCAGGCAAGCTGCGCCGGGCACTTCGGCTTGAGTGCTGGCTTTCGGCGGCCGCAGGCGCTACGTTTTTCATAACTGCTTGCGCTTGTCCATATTGGGCTTCATGGACTTTTTCCATAAATGTTCTGTGCAAAACATGAACTGGCCGCGCTCCCACCCCTTACCTGCAACCCCCGTCATACCTGTCATCACACGGGCAAGCGTTATTTGCTATAAAGCCCGTTCAAAGGAATTTCCATGAGCAACAACAACCGCGCCAACGAACGTACGTACACCGTCAACCTCGTCGAATGCCCAACCCTGACCGCCGACGAGCGCGCAGCGGCCGAACTGCGTTTTCGCATGGCGCTTGAATTCGCGTTGGGTGGCCCCGAATATGTACTGCCCTCGCTGCAGGCCTACATGCTGACGCAAACGCTGCACGAAGGCCTGCCGCTGGAGAACGCCTCGGAGGCAGAAGAACAGGTCATTGCGCTCTGGCAACACGCCGAGACCGACGCGATTCTGGCGGCGATGCGGCCGCTGGGAGACAACCTGGACAACGCACGATTCGAGATCCTCCCGCTTTGACCCCTCAAGCCGTTTGCCCGGCGGGCGGCCTGCTTCGCGGTGCGGCCGGCGCGGAATCGCTATCGTATTGATAGCTGCCCGCGCCCGTCAGCATTGCGCCAGTGGCCTGTTTTCCTTAAACCCAGCTTTGTTTTAAGCTCTGTCTTCCAGACCTGTTTCCGAACGGTTTCAAGGCTTGCAGCCACCCTGCCCCCGGCCCAGGCCGCCATGTCCCCATGAACACTATCGCGACCGCTACACAGACCGCCGACCCTGCGCCTCCGCTGGGCCGCCCCCACGCCCGGCGCCTGCGTGAGGTCTACCGCTCCGCCGGCTGGCCCTGCCAGGACCTGCTGGAAATCGAACTGCTGGCCACCGGCATGCTGCAGCGCGTGGCCGGCCCTGCAGGCCACGAAACCCTGCGCGTGACCGATGCCGGCGTGGCCTATCTGGCCACCGTGCTCGTGCGCAACCGCTCGGCGCTTTCAAAGCATGAGGCACTGGTCGAGCAGGTGGCCTGCGAAATGGTGCGGGCCGGCCGCATCACCTGGCGCGGCCTGGGCCTGCGCGCCCAGCTGCCGCCCGAAGAAGAAGGTGGCAAGGCCCGCTGGTGCATCGCCCGGCCCGACGTGTTTTCCATCCGCAACACCACGGTGCAGGAATATGTCGAGCCGATCGTGCACGAGATCAAGGTGCACCGCTCCGACCTGCTGGGCGACCTGCGCCGCCCCGAAAAACGCGCCGCCTACCTCGACCTGGGCGGGGAGTGCTGGTATGTGCTCGGTTGCGACGCCAAAGGCCGGCCGATTGGCGATGCCAGCGAGGTGCCGCTGGAGTGCGGTGTGATGGTGCTGGAGAACACGCGCCTGGCCGTTGCGAGGGCCGCACCGCGGCGTACGCGCCAGCAACTACCGCTGGGCGTATGGATGGTGCTGGCCAAGGCGACGCCTGTCGCCGGACTCAACGACGATGAGCAAGGAATGCTGGGCGACTGCGAAGCTTGAACGCAATCACGGCCGCGCGCTGAGCCTGGCGTGACAGCTGCCGCTACGGCAAACCCTAGTGCCGCAACCCGTCCCGCTCGGTTAATGTCTCCCTCACGGAGACAACAACAATGAAATCCCTGACCGGACTCGACGCAACCTTTCTTTACCTTGAAACCCCCGAGATGCCCATGCATGTGGGCTCGCTCAACCTGTGCGAACTGCCGGAGGGCTTCAAGGGCAGTTTTCACAAGGCGGTCAAAGCGCACATCGCCAGACGCATGCACCTGGCGCCGGTGTTCAGCCGCAAGCTGGTGTTCATGCCGCTGGATCTGGGCCACCCGCTGTGGGTCGACGCTGACTCGGTGGATATCGACTTTCACATCCGCCGCGCGGACTCTGCCAAAAAAGGTACGGCGCCCATGACGCTGGCCGAGGTACACAAGCTGTGCGCGCAACTGCACAGCGAGGTCATCGACCGCAATTTCCCGCTCTGGGAGTTTTATATTTTTGACCGCATCCAGCTGCCCGCATCGCAGGGCGGCAAGGTGGTGGCCGGATTTTTCTCGAAGATTCACCATGCGGCGCTGGACGGCAAGGGCGGCGTGATGCTGGCCAATGCCCTGCTCGATTTCAGCCCGGTGCCGCGCGAGGTGCCGCCGCCCGACCCTGCCCGCCGCCGCAAAACCGAGGCTGACCTGAAGCTGGGCAAGATGATCGGCTCGGTGTTTTCGAGTTCGCTGGGCCAGCTGGCCAAACTGGCCAAGGCGCTGCCGTCTGCGGCCAGCACCTTTGGCAGCACGCTGGCAAAACAATCCACCACCAGTTCGGCCACCGGCATCAAGCCCAAGATGCCGATGAAGCTGGCGCCACAAACGCCCTTTAATACCGGCATCACCACGGATCGCGTCTTTGTGACGGCCACCCTGCCGCTGGCCGAATGCAAGGCCATGGGCAAGGCGGTGGGCGGCTCATTCAACGACGTGGTCTTGTGGATCTGCTCGACCGCACTGCGCAGCTACCTCACGCAGCACCACAGTCTGCCGAAAAAATCGCTGGTGGCGGCCATGCCGGTGTCGCTGCGCGAAGCCGGCGCCACCGACGCCAGCAACCTGGGCAACCAGGTGAGCATGAGCCTGGTGGAACTGGGCACGCAGCTGGCCCACCCGCTCAAGCGCATTAACGCCATCATGGCATCGACCGCCAAGGTGAAAACGTCGATGCAAAGCCTGAAGGGCCTGCTGCCGACCGACTACCCTTCGCTGCTGGCACCGTGGCTGGTGGGCGGCGCAGCCAAGATGGCGCTGAACGCCTACGGCAAAAGCGGTATCGCCAGCCGCCTGCCCATGGTGGCCAACCTGGCCATCTCCAACGTGCCGGGCCCGCCGGTGCCGCTGTACCTGGCCGGCGCGAAGTTCCTGACCTTCCACCCGCTGTCCATCGTCATGCACGGGCTGGCGCTCAATATCACCATACAGACCTATGCCGGCCATGTGGATTTCGGCATCGTTGCTGACAAGAAGGCGCTGCCGCATGCGAAGGATTTGGCGAAAGCAATCGAGGAGGCCTTCACTCAGGCCCAAACCTTGATGGTGAGCGCAGCGCCTGTTGCATCCGCCGCCACAGCGCCCGCGCCGAAAAAGAGGACAAAGAAGGCCTCCGTTAAAACCGCCGTGAAGGCCGCCCCGGTAAAAACCCGCAAAGCCGCTGTCACGAACGCGACGAAAACCGCAGCGAAGCGTCCACGTTAGAGAGACCTCTCTCTGTAAAAAACCGTAAGCGCCTCCATACTCTTTGAGTCGGAACTCCAACAAGACAATCAATGCTCCAAGCCATGGCAAGCCCGTCATCCAGGCGAAATCCGTCTTCCTCCTCCCCCCAAGATCAAGCAAAACCGTCCCCACACGATGTTCCGCCCAGCGCCTGGCTGCTGGCGCTTGAGCTGCGTGCGTTCTGGGAGTTCGGCGCCCTGCTGCCCGCCTGGCCGTTGCTGGCCCGCGCGCCACGCGGCGACGGCCATGCCGTGATGGTGTTTCCAGGCCTGTCGGCCAATGACGCCACCACGGTGCCGCTGCGCCAATACCTGCAGTCGCTCAATTACAGGCCCTGGGGCTGGGAACAGGGGTTTAACTTTGGCCCGCGCGCCGGCGTGCTGGAAGAAGCCCGCGACAGCCTCGCCCGCACCTTCGAAACCACGGGCCGCAAGGTCAGCCTGATCGGCTGGAGCCTGGGCGGCGTCTACGCGCGCGAGCTGGCCAAGGAGCTGCCGCACATGGTGCGCGGCGTGATCACGCTGGGCACACCCTTCGCGGGCTCGCACAAGGCCACCAATGCCTGGCGCATCTATGAACTCACCAGCGGCCGCAACGTCGAGCGCGAATCCGAAAGCTACGATCTGCCGGCCGCCCCGCCTGTGCCGACCACCAGCATTTATTCGCGCAGCGATGGCGTGGTGGCCTGGCAAGCCAGCATCCAGGCGCCCAGCGCCGCCCATCCGCAAACCGAAAACATCGAAGTGCTGGCCAGCCATATCGGCATGGGCGTGAACCCCAGCGCCTGGTGGGCCGTGGCCGACCGGCTGGCGCAGGCCGAAGGCCAGTGGAAGCCGTTTTCGCGCGGAGATAAAGGCAAGCTGCACGGCCTGGTGTTCCCGGACCCTGCGCGAAAAGCGTAACGCTTCAATGTAGCGCCGGGCGGCGGTGCACACCATTCCACCCAGGCATAAAAAAAGCGCCTGCAGACCACGCTGCAGGCGCTTTTTTAAGTTTCCCTCAATGCCTTTGCTATATTTTTTATAGCTGCTTGCGCACGGCCTGAGCCACCTTCAGCACAAAAACGCTTACGTTTTCGTGCCAGAGGCCAGGTTTCAGGCCTTGCCGGCCTTTGCATAGTTGGCAATGCCGTCCGTGATTTCTTTTTTGGCCGCATCCGGGCCTTCCCAGCCCAGCACCTTGACCCATTTGCCTTCTTCCAGGTCCTTGTAGTGCTCAAAGAAATGCGCAATGGTCTTCAGGCGCAGCGGATTCATGTCTTCAGGTTTTTGCCACTGGGTGTAAAGCGAGCATTTCTTGTCGATGGGCACCGCCAGCACCTTGCCGTCTTCACCGGCTTCGTCCGTCATTTTCAGGATGCCGATGGCGCGGCAGGTCACCACCACGCCGGGAATCAGGGGCACCGGGGTGATCACCAGCACGTCGACCGGGTCGCCGTCGCCGCTGATGGTCTTGGGCACATAACCGTAGTTGGTCGGGTAGTGCATGGAAGTGCTCATGAAGCGGTCCACAAAAATCGCGCCGGACTCCTTGTCCACCTCGTATTTCACCGGGTCGGCATTCATCGGGATCTCGATGATGACGTTGAAGGATTCGGGAACGTTTTTGCCGGGGGAAACTTTATCGAGGGACATGGTCGCTTGAGTTCTTTATGGAAGGAAGAAGAAAGAAAGGGAAGGAAGGGCGAAAAGAAGATTCTTAAAACACATGGGCTACCTGCGCAGCCGCGGCACAGGCCAACTGCTCGGTATTTACCCTCATTTTACTGATTCACACCTTACGGTTCTTAAAGTTGTCATGTTTTCACTGTAAATTGCGCGAGTTGGCCAATCGTCTTGTCTCTACGTAGACCAAGCAACGAGGAAGCAACGCAGCGGGGGTCAAGACACCATTTGCTAGCGTTGAAACCCCCTCCAAGCGAAAAACAACGTAGGAGATTTCTATGACAGGCAACTCAGCGCTTATTCTTGCGCTCGTCTGCGGGCTGGTCGCCGTGGGTTACGGCATCTGGGCTCGCAGCTGGATTCTTTCCCAGGATGCAGGCAATGCGCGCATGCAGGAAATTGCAGCCGCCATCCAGACCGGCGCCGCCGCCTACCTGGCACGGCAATACAAAACCATCGCCATGGTGGGCGTCGTCCTCACGGTACTGATCGGCTTTTTCCTTGACGGAAAAACCGCCATCGGCTTCGTCGTTGGCGCCGTGCTGTCAGGCGCTTGCGGCTTTATCGGCATGAACGTGTCGGTTCGCGCCAATGTGCGCACCGCCCAAGCCGCCACCAAAGGCATTGGCCCCGCGCTTGACGTTGCCTTTCGCGGCGGCGCCATCACCGGCATGCTGGTCGTGGGCCTGGGCCTCCTGGGCGTGACCGGCTTTTACTGGTTTCTGGTGGGCAATGGCAACTACACACCCGACCTCAAGCTGGCCAACCTGCTCAACCCGCTGATTGGTTTTGCCTTCGGCTCGTCGCTGATTTCCATCTTCGCCCGGCTGGGCGGCGGCATTTTCACCAAGGGCGCCGACGTCGGTGCCGACCTGGTGGGCAAGGTCGAAGCAGGTATTCCCGAAGACGACCCGCGCAACCCGGCCGTGATTGCCGACAACGTCGGCGACAACGTGGGCGATTGTGCCGGCATGGCCGCCGACCTGTTTGAAACCTACGCGGTCACGCTGATCGCCACCATGGTGCTGGGCGCCCTGCTGCTCTCGGGCGCAGGCGCCACTGCGGCGGTTTACCCGCTGGCACTGGGCGGCGTGTCCATCATCGCCTCCATCATCGGCTGCTTTTTCGTCAAGGCCTCGCCCGGCATGAAGAACGTGATGCCGGCCCTCTACAAGGGCCTGGCAATTGCCGGCGTACTGTCGCTTATCGCGTTTTATTTCGTCACGATGTGGCTGATGCCCGACAACGCCGTCACGGCAAGCGGCACGCAGATACGCCTCTTCGGCGCCTGCGCGGTCGGCCTGATCCTGACCGGCGCGCTGTGCTGGGTCACCGAGTACTACACCGGCACGCAGTACAAGCCGGTGCAGCACATTGCACAGGCATCGACTACCGGCCACGGCACCAACATCATTGCCGGCCTGGGTGTCTCCATGCGCTCCACCGCATGGCCGGTGATTTTTGTCTGTATCGCCATCCTGACGGCCTACTCGCTGGCGGGCCTGTACGGCATCGCGATCGCCGCCACTTCCATGCTGAGCATGGCGGGCATCGTGGTTGCGCTGGACGCCTACGGCCCCATCACCGACAACGCCGGCGGCATTGCCGAAATGGCCGAACTGCCCAGCAGCGTGCGTGACATCACCGACCCGCTGGACGCGGTGGGCAACACCACCAAGGCCGTGACCAAGGGCTACGCCATCGGCTCCGCCGGCCTGGCCGCGCTGGTGCTGTTTGCCGACTACACCCACAAGCTCGAAGCCTACGGCAACGTGATCAGCTTCGACTTGAGCAATCCCAAGGTCATCGTCGGCCTCTTCATCGGCGGCCTGATTCCCTACCTGTTCGGCGCGATGGCGATGGAAGCCGTGGGCCGCGCTGCCGGCGCCGTGGTGGTTGAAGTGCGCCGCCAGTTCCGCGACATCAAGGGCATCATGGACGGCACGGGCAAGCCCGAGTACGACACCGCTGTCGACATGCTGACCACAGCTGCCATCAAGGAAATGATGATCCCCTCGCTGCTGCCCGTGGTCGTGCCCATCGTGGTCGGCCTGGCGCTCGGCCCCCAGGCACTGGGCGGCCTGCTGATGGGCACCATCGTCACCGGCCTCTTCGTTGCCATCTCGATGTGCACCGGCGGCGGCGCTTGGGACAACGCCAAGAAGTACATTGAAGACGGCCACCACGGCGGCAAGGGTTCCGAGGCACACAAGGCCGCCGTGACCGGCGACACCGTGGGCGACCCCTACAAGGACACAGCCGGCCCGGCCGTGAACCCGCTGATCAAGATCATCAACATCGTGGCGCTGCTGATCGTGCCCCTGGTGATGAAGTTCCACGGCGGTGAAGCCGCAGCGGCCCCGGTGGCACCCATGGCCGCGCCTGCTGCCATGAGTGCACCGGCCGCCACACCGACTGCACCCGCCATGCCGGCGCCCGCGCCCACGCAGGCGCCCAATGCCGCAGCAACGCCAACGCCAGCCGCACCGGCCTCACGCTAGACCGCTCCGGCCCATGCAAAAAGCTCTGCGTTGCAGGGCTTTTTCTTTGGGCGTCCTGTGAGGACGAAGCTGCAAAAAAAGGTTCGTTGACTCAGGCTGGCATCCACCGGCTGGAACCCGGCCCAGGCAGCGCCAGATCCGGTGCGGCAGTCAGGCTTTCAAAGTACCTGATTTCGCGGAGTGCTTCGCTCAATGTCATCTCGCCTGCATTCATCAGACAGCCGGTCAGATACTCCGTCAGGGCGGTGTACTGGGCCAGCGTGGCCTTCGTCTCACTGTAAAGCCGCTCGCTCTGGGCTTCCATGATGCTGCGGGTTTCCTCGTCCGGCGGTGCCGTGCCGCCGTCCTTGAGCAGCGCGGCGTAATTCAGCCGGGTCTTGCGGTACATGCCCATTTCAGCCACCGCATGGTGCAGCAGCCGCGTGACACGGGTGATGTCATTGTGGGCGCCGCCCGTGGTTCCGTCTTCGCCGAAGAAGATCTCCTCGTTCGCCATGCCGCCCAGCAGCACCCGCACCTCATGCTCCATGTCACCCTTGGTCTGCAGCAGGTTGCTGTCCTGCTTGTGCAGTACAAAGCCGAGGGCATTGTTGCGGGGGTTGGCCTTCAATGAAATTTTGATGGTGGTCATGTCGGCCAGCAGCGTGTTCCAGTTGTCGCCGGTCAGCTTGCGCCGATGCTGGAAATCCATCAGGAAGTGGCCCCACTCATGTACGGCGATGATGCGCCGGTCACGCTCGCGCTCCTTGGTGGTGTTGTCGTTGACATTGCCCACCAGCACACGCTCGGCGGCCTGCATCAGGGTGTGCGCGCCTATCATCTGGCCCGCCTGCACCGCGATGATGCCGGCCTGGTTGACCATGGTTTCGAGGTCTGCCGGGCTGCAGCCTTCCGTCAGTTCGACAAAATGGCGCAGGTCCATGTCGGGCAGCACCTTGTCGGCACGTTGGCGCAGGTAGTGGCCGGTGATGGCCAGGCGCTCCTGCTGGTTGGGCATGCGGAAGTCGACCTTCATCTGGAAGCGGCGCAGCATGGCCTCATCCATCTGCAGGTTGGCCGAATTGAAGTTGGACGCCACGATCCAGATGATTTCAGTATCCGATTTGGTCCGCACACCGTCCAGGATGGCCAGCAACATGTTCTGCGTGTCATCGTCATATTTGCGGTTGCCGCCGCGCCGCATGAAAAGGTCCTGCGCTTCATCAAGAAAGACGATGCAGCGTTTACGCCGCTTGGCCAGCGCAAGAATGCGCGACAAGGTGTTCGAGCCGCCGGCCACATAGCCGGTCTCGAGGTTGGCGGCTGAATGGAAAAGAATTGGCAGGTTCAGCTCTTTGGCGAGGTAGCTGGCCAGCTTGGTCTTGCCTGTACCCGCGGGGCCGCTGAACATCACGTTGAAAGGCTTGTTCACGCCATAAGCGGCGTATTCGAGGCGGCGTTCGTACTGGTCGCGGATTTGCGCAACCTCGGCCTTGATATCGTCCATGCCGACCAGGTCCTCCATGTCACCGCTGATTTGCGCCGGCGAAATGAACTTGAGGGATTTGCGCTGCCCGCCCGTCTGGTACCAGAGGAAGGCGATGAGCCCCAGCGTCAAGGTCGCTGATACCAGCGCGCTGGCGCCGCCTTTCCAGGCGTCCTGTTCGGATTGCGGGCGGGCGTCACCGAAACGCTGTTCAAGGCGCGCCAGCATGTCCTTGCTCGCGTCATCAAGCGCGCCCCGGGGCACGAAGGTGAGCTTGCCACCCCACGGTGCCGTGACGGCCTTGTCGGCCAATATCTTGGTTTCCATGTCCGAGGGGTAATAGGCGTACTGCCTGCCCTCCGATTCAATCAGCACAAAGCGCTCGGAAACGGTCCACAAAATGGGCCGGTAAATGATGGTGATGCGCGTGACCGGATGGGCTTCGAGAAAGCTCAGGACCGACCCGCTTCCGAAGACGACCGGCAATGCGGTGTTGTAAGTCCAGGCCGCTTCAACACCCGGCCCCGACGCTGCCATGGCCTTGACTTCCAGCGCCATTTTTTCCTGCCGCTCCAGGGTCGACCAGGCGTAATAGGCGCTTGCCGGAATCATCAATGCCACGGCCAGTACGGCGAACTTCATGCCAAAGGTCTGAATCGACAACCAGTCGCGCAAACGGGCCATAAAGGCTTTAAACCAGGCCAGCAGGCTGGTGGTGGGCGCGTCGTCGCCGGGCGGAATATCGGCTGGGCTTTTGGTGGGATCAGTCATCGCGGTAATGCGTCAAAAATGCGGACCCGCAGTTGCCGGCTGCCTGCCGCTGTCGTCACGCCAATACGGCCGGGCCGTTGCGTAACATGAGCACCATTCCCTGTAGGAATTGGCGAGGTGCATGTGTAGGTTCAATCCTACATATATGCCAATCGTGGCGCAGCAAAGGATTTGTAAATTGGCCGAGACACAACGCTGTGGCTGTGACAAACGCACGCTTTTGGGGAGCGTTACCTCGCGGGAGGCCCTGCCCCCATGGCTCATTTCTGCCCGTGGGAGGCGGTAACCTCCGGCCGGGGGCAAATTCAGCACAATAGCGCCATGCAACTCAACTACATCGCCAATACCTCTGTCGCATCTTCTTCAGGCAAAACCATCCCAATGATCGATCCGTCCGACGGGCAGGTGTTTGACGAGATTCAGCGCAGCAACGCGCACGACATTGATACCGCGGTGAAAAGTGCCCACGAATGTCTGGAACTGGTATGGAGCCGCTTCAGCGCCGCCGAGCGCGGGCGACTGCTGATGCGGCTTTCCGCCAAGGTGGCCGAGCATGCCGAAGAGCTGGCCATGATCGAGCAGCGCGACTGCGGCAAGCCCACCAAACAGGCACGCGCCGACGCGGCGGCCCTGGTGCGCTACTTCGAGTTTTATGCCGGCGCCTGCGACAAGCTGCACGGCGACACCATTCCCTATCTGGACGGCTACAGTGTGATGACCTGGCGCGAGCCGCACGGCGTGACGGGCCACGTGATTCCGTGGAACTACCCGATGCAGATCTTCGGCCGCAGCGTCGGCGGCGCGCTGGCCGCGGGCAACGTCTGCGTGGTCAAGCCGGCAGAGGATGCCTGCCTGTCATTGATTCGCGTGGCGCAACTCGCGGCCGAAGTGGGTTTTCCGGCCGGCGCCATCAACATCGTGACCGGTTACGGCCATGAGGTCGGCGACGCGCTGGCCCGCCACAAAGAAATCGACCACATCAGCTTTACCGGCAGCCCCGCCGTGGGCACGCTGATCCAGCAGGTCGCCGCCGAGCGCCACTGCCCCGTCACGCTGGAGCTGGGCGGGAAAAGTCCGCAAATCGTGTTTGCCGATGCCGACCTGGATGTCGCCATACCGGCCATCATCAACGCCATCGTGCAGAACGCCGGGCAAACCTGCTCGGCCGGCTCGCGCCTGCTGGTAGAACAGGCGATTTACGAGCCCCTGCTGCTGCGCCTGGGCGAAGCCTTTGAAAACCTGCGCGTCGGCCCCGCCGCCATGGACCTGGACGTGGGCCCGCTGATCCGGCAAAGCCAGCAGCAGCGCGTCTGGGACTTTTTAAGCGATGCGCAGGTTGCCAACATTCCCATGGTGGCCCAGGGCCAGATCGTCGACGAGGCGCCCGATACCGGGTTTTACCAGGCCCCCACCCTGCTGCGCGACGTGCCGGTAACGCACAGGCTGGCGCAGGATGAAGTGTTCGGCCCGGTGCTGTGCGCCATGAGCTTCAAAAACGAGGATCACGCAGTGGAACTTGCCAATGCCACGCTGTTCGGCCTGGTCGCCGGCATCTGGACGCGCGATGGGGCACGCCAGTTCCGCATGGCCAGGCGAGTGAAAAGCGGCCAGGTGTTCATCAACAACTACGGCGCCGGCGGTGGTGTGGAATTACCTTTCGGCGGCGTGAAGTCATCGGGCTACGGCCGTGAAAAAGGCTTTGAGGCCTTGCATGGCTTCACCACGCTGAAAACAGTGGCCATACGACACGGTTAAGCCGACCCCGGCCGCAAGGTCTCGGGTTCGTGCCCCTCGCCACGGCCGCCCTGCAGTCAGCCCTTGATTTGCGCCGTCTTCACAACGCTTTCAGCTTTTGGCAGAAGCCGCGGGAAAAATGAAAGCCTGGGAGCAAGGAAGGTGGCAGCGAACAATTCGCCATTTCGCTGGCTAAGCCAGCCTACGCCGTTGAGCTGGACATCATCGCCCTTTCTCGTCACGGTAAATTCGAACCGCGCACCTTTCTCACCCGCAAATACCGAAGGTTCAACCTTTGTCATGTTGACGATGGAACCGTCTGCCGAATACATGATCTCGAAAAGGTTGACCAATTGGTCAAGCGGCATGCCTGCCTGGTAAGTTGGAACACGGGCTGCCTTCTGCCCGGACGGCACGCTGCCTGCAGGCCTGACCAGCAGCGCCTGGCCTGGCTTGACGGCCGCCCAGAGGCGCAGGTGATCCAGCGTCAATCCCTCCTGGGTCCACATGTCAAAAGGCTGCTGGGTGCCGGGTGGGGCAACCTTGTTCCAGGCATCAGTCACCTTGACGGCCAGCCGGTTATTGACCAGTTGCTCACCCTCAACCTTGGTGATGGACATGCAGCCCGACAGGAAAGCGAAGGCAAGAAGGATCAGGAGTTTTTTCATGGTTTAAGTTCCGCAATGTAATTTTTAATAAGACCCGCATCCGCCGCCTCAGGCGCGGCGGTGAGGTATTTTTCGAAGGCCTGTACGGCCGAGGCGGTGTCGGTCCGCTGCTTTTGCACCAGGCCGAGCGCCCTGAAAGCCTCGGCCGGAGCCTGTTCAAGAGCGGTCACGCGCGTCAGGTCGTTCAGGGACTCCTGAAGATCTTCCTTGCCTGCCCGCAACCGATACACCTCACCGCGCGCGTACAGCGCCTGGCCGTCCTCCGGATTGCGCGACAGCAAGCGATTGAACAGCACCAGACTTTCTTCAAACTGGCCACGCCGGATTTCATCCTGCAGCCACCCGAAGCGGTGCCGTGACATCACCTGCTGGTATTCCACTGCACCCGTTTTACCGCCGCCGTCGCCCGCCAGGCGGAGCAGATCATCACGGCGCGTCTCCAGCGGGGGATGCGTCGCCATCATGGGACTGCGTTTGCCAACGTCTTCACCGCCGGTGATCTTGAGTTCGCCCAGCAGGTTGTCCCACACTTGTGCAGCCTGCCTGCCGTCATAACCCGCCCGGGTCATAAGGCGCATGCCCAGACGATCGGCCCGCGTCTCGTGGTCCCGGGAAAAAGCGAAAGCACCGGCCAGAGCACCAAGCTGGCCAATGGCGCCGACAAGGCCGAACATGCCGATGAACTGCGCAAAGGCGGCCCGGCTTCTCAGATCCCGCAGGCGCTCAAGCGTGTGCCGTTCGAGGTAGTGACCGATTTCATGGCCCAGTACCGCAGCGAGTTGCGCTTCATTCTCCGCGCGCAGCAGCAATCCGGTCCAGACCTGCATCATGCCGTTCGGCGCCATGCTGGCGTTGAAGAGCGGCGTGCGCACCACATGTACACGAATGTCAGGGCAGTGGTCTCCCGCGAGACGGCATACCAAGTCTTGCAGATATTGGCTCAGTTGCGGGTCGCGTACGGTAAATGGACTGCGCCGCAGACGCGTTTCTTCACGGTCCATCATTCCCCACAAGCCGCCTTCATCTGTTTCCAGCGCAGGGCGGGCAAAGCGCTCCGCGGGCAAAGGCGAGATGGAGGCAGCTGCAGGGTTCTCCTGGCCAAAGGCTGACAAGCCTGGCAACAGGGCGCCCATACCCAGGCAGTGCTTGCAGGCCGTCCGCAAAAAAGCACGGCGCCCGCCAGCCGGTATGCCTATCATCTGGCGACCGGAAAACCCTTGAGAAGGGCTTCGATGGTTTCTTTGGCTGGCTCGGGTTCCCTCAGGTCACCTGAGGCCCGGCGCAAATCATTGAACCAGACAATCCGCCCGTTATTCAAATCGACCAGCGAGGCATAACCAATCTGCGCGCCCCCGGCAATCCCCACGCCCAGCACAGCCATGGCGATCATCGCGGCCTTGCGCTCGCTGCTGGCATAGCTGTCGCGCATCCAGATGAACAGGGCGTAATCAGCCCCCGTTTTATCCTTGAGAGGCTTGACGGCATCTCCGAGTGACCAGTTCAGGGCATCGTTCTTGGTGGGCAGCTTGAGTACACCACCAATCATGTGGTGCAGAAAAACAGATTGCGCGACAGCTCCGTGCAGGGAGTTGATGTCCGCGAGTTCGTCCATGTCTTTTTCTTCAAGCCCGATCACGTCAGAACCCAACTTGAGCTTGCTCGAAGCCAGACCGGACTTGACGTTTTTCTGGGCAGCCATGGTCCAGTCGGCCCTGGGCTCCTGCACGCCGCCGGCACCGATGGAAAAGAGCTCGAGGTCTGCGGGCACGACAACCAGCTTCGAGGCCGCCGCGCGTTCCGAGAATCCGGGTGCCAGGTTCTTGCTGGATTGTTGCGCGTGCGCTGTCCCCGCGAAAAGCACCAGCGCACACAAGGCTGCACCCGCACCGGTGCGGGCAAATTGATAACTCATGAAATCCCTCCCTTTTATAAAGCGCATTGTAGATGTAACTTCATGTTTCACGAATCCCGTCAAGCGAGAGAGACAGAGGGAAAACCCGCACCACCGTGATCAGCAACAATAAGCAATGGAAGCCGCACGCCACCGTACGGCAGCGTGCGCCGGCAGCAACCTTTACGAGAAAGACAAAATCATGCGGGTCAAGGACAAATCCATCATCGTGACCGGCTCCGGAGGCGGTATCGGTGAAGGCATCGCGCGGCGGCTGGCGGCCGAGGGCGCCAGGGTCATCGTCAACGACATCAATGTGGCGCTGGGCGAAAAAGTCGTGGCCGCCATCGTCAAGGCCGGCGGCACAGCTTCGTTCTTTGCCGCCGACGTCACAAAGTCCGCCGAGGTCAAGGCGCTGGTGGCTGCCGCTGTGCAGCGCTACGGCCGGCTCGACGTGATGGTCAGCAACGCCGGCTGGACGCACCGCAACCAGCCAGCACTTGATGTCAGCGAAGACGATTTCGACAAGTGCTACGCCATCAACGTCAAGAGCATTTACCTGGCTACCATCCACGCCACGCCGGTATTTCGCGAGCAAGGCGGGGGCAGTTTCATCAACATTGCGTCGACGGCGGGGGTACGCCCCCGTCCTGGCCTGACCTGGTACAACGGCTCCAAGGGGGCCGTCATCACGACCTCCAAGTCGCTGGCTGCCGAGCTCGGCCCCGACAACATCCGGGTCAATTGCATCAACCCGGTATTCAACCCCGACACAGGCCTCTCGGCCGAATTCGCGGGTGGCCCGCTGGATGAAGAACGCAAGGCGAAGTTTCGCGCGAGCATTCCGCTGGGACGTTTTTCGACCGCGCTGGATGTGGCCAATGCCGCGCTTTACCTGGCCAGCGACGAAGCGGACTTCATCAGCGGTGTATGCCTGGAAGTAGACGGCGCCCGGTGTGTGTAGAGCCCCCACGGTCGCTCACTTCGTGTAGCTCCCTGCCCCCCCGAGGGGGCCGCCCGCCTGCGGTCTGGCAAAGCCAGTCCCGCGGCTCATGCTGGGTTTAAGAGTTCTGTGCGTAACCAGTGCGAGGTATTTCACCAATGGGTGCCGCGGAACCGGCTTTGCCGGGCCGCAGGCACCGTCCCCTGCAAGGGGAAAAGGGCTACACGAAGTGAGCTCGATAGGGGTGTGCCAATTTTTCGGCTTCGCCGGCCCCAGGCGCCGCCCCCTTGAGGGGGGAACGGGCTACACGAAGTGAGCCTGGACGGGGGTGAGCCAATCCCTCTTTGGGGATAAGGCCTGGTTTTAGTGCCCCAGCCGGGCCAATGGGGTAAATTCTCCCCTTGGGCTCCTCACGATGACGACCGACAAAATCATTCCGCTGGCAGATATTCGCTACGCAAGCCGCGTACCGCATATCCCTGCCCGGTTGTCTGCCCCGACGGGCCTGCTGAGCGACACGCTGGGCCGGCCGCTGCGGGATTTGCGCATCAGCGTGACGGATCGCTGCAATTTCCGCTGCAGCTACTGCATGCCGCGCGAGGTATTCGACAAGGACTACGCTTTCCTGCCGCAAACCTCGCTGCTGAGTTTTGAGGAAATCACGCGCTTGGCGAAGATTTTTGTGGCTCATGGGGTCGAGAAAATCCGGCTGACGGGCGGCGAGCCGCTGCTGCGCAAGCACCTGGAGATACTGATCGAAATGCTGGCGAAGCTGCAAACGCCGCAGGGCAAGCCGCTGGACATCACGCTGACCACCAACGCCTCGCTGCTCGCCAAAAAAGCCCAATCCCTCAAGGATGCTGGACTGCAGCGCGTCACCGTGAGCCTTGATGCGCTGGACGACACCATCTTCCGTCGCATGAACGATGTGGACTTTCCGGTGGCTGATGTGCTCAAGGGCATTGAAGTGGCGCAAAAGGTTGGCCTGGCGCCGCTCAAGGTCAACATGGTGGTCAAACGCGGCACCAACGACGCCGAGATCGTACCCATGGCCCGGCATTTCCGCCACAGCGGGGCGGTGTTGCGCTTCATCGAATACATGGACGTGGGCGCCACCAACGGCTGGCGCATGGACGAGGTCCTGCCTTCAGCCCAGGTGGTGGAACGCCTCAACGCCGAATTTCCCTTGGTAGCCATAGACCCCAACTACGCTGGTGAGACCGCCGAGCGCTGGCGTTATGCCGATGGCGCTGGCGAGATTGGCGTGATCAGCAGCGTGACCCAGGCTTTTTGCAGCGACTGCAACCGGGCAAGGCTATCGACCGAGGGCAAGCTGTTTTTATGCCTGTTTGCCAGCCAGGGCCAGGACTTGCGCGCCCTGCTGCGCGGCGGCTACGGCGACGACCAGATCGCAGCGGCTGTGGCCCATATTTGGCAGGGGCGCGACGACCGCTATTCGGAGTTGCGTGCTGCGATGCCCGCCGACACAAGCACCCCCGATTCAACTATGAAACGGGTCGAGATGAGTTACATAGGCGGCTGATTTGACAACCCACGACCACAACACCATGCCCATCCACGCCGAAGCCATTACCGGCGTGATCCTGGCCGGTGGCCGTGGTTCGCGCATGGGCGGTGTCGACAAGGGCTTGCAGAACTTCAACGGCGTTCCCCTGGCGTTGCACACGCTGATGCGGCTGTCGCCCCAGGTCGGTGACGTGATGATCAATGCCAACCGCAACCTGTCCGCTTATGAATCATTCGGCGTTCCGGTGTGGCCCGACAGTACCGGGCTGGGCGAGTTTGCCGGGCCACTGGCGGGATTCCTGACGGGCCTGGAGCGTTGTGAAACCCCTTACCTGTTGACTGTGCCCTGCGACACCCCGCTATTTCCCGACGACCTGGTGGCACGGCTTGCCGAAGCACTTGCGCAGGACGGCGCCGACTTTGCCGTGGCGGCGGCGCCCGAAGAAGATGGGCAGCTCAGGCCCCAACCGGTGTTTTGCCTCATGGGTACCCACATGCTGGAAAGCCTGGTGCGCTTCACCCACAGTGGCGGCCGCAAGATAGACGCATGGACGGCGCAGCACAAAACAGCGATCGTGCCGTTCGACAAACCCGGTGACGACAGCCGCAGTTTCTTCAATGCCAATACGCTGGCCGAGCTGCACCAGCTGGAATCCCGCCAGCCGTGAAAACACTCGACCAGATTGCCGCGGAGCTGCAAGGCTACGACCCACAGTCACTGTCTGCCGACCAGGTACTGGACTTCCTGTCGCGGCTGGTCATGCCGGTGCAGGAGCAGCTCGAGCTGCCCTTGATGGAGGCTTTCGGGCGGGTGCTGGCCCAGGATGTGGTCTCGCCGTTTGACGTGCCGCCGCACGACAACTCGGCCATGGACGGATATGCCTTCGATGGTGGGCAGTTGGCTGCAGGCAAGGCGCTTGAGCTGCAGGTGGCCGACGGAACAGCGCTGGCAGGCAAGGCCTGGCAAGGCAGCGCCGGGCCAGGCCAGTGCGTCAAGATCATGACCGGCGCCATCATGCCCTCCGGCCTGGACACCGTGGTGCCACAGGAGTTTGTCACCCTGCACCAGGATGGCCAGGGCACACGCATCAGTATCCCGTCGGGTTTGCTCCAGCCCGGCGACAACCGCCGGCTGCGCGGCGAGGACCTCATGCAGGGCCGGCCGGCGCTATTAAAAGGTGAGCGTATTACGCCCGCCCGCCTTGGCCTGGCAGCCTCTTTGGGTCTTAAAACCTTGTCAACCTGGCGGCCGCTGCGGGTGGCTTACTTCTCCACCGGTGATGAGATTTTGTCGCTGGGCGAAACACCGCGCGAAGGCGCTGTGTACGACAGCAACCGCTACACCGTCTTCGGCATGCTCAGCCGGCTGGGCATCCAGGTGCTCGACATGGGCGTCGTGCGCGATGAGCCGGCACTTCTGGAGGCTGCATTCAAACGAGCGGCAGCCGAGGCCGACGCGGTCATCACGTCTGGCGGTGTCAGCGTGGGTGAAGCGGATTTCACCAAGGCCATGATGAAAAAGCTGGGCGACGTGGCCTTCTGGCGCATTGCGATGCGGCCCGGCCGGCCCATGGCCGTGGGACGGATTTCAATAGAGAAATCAGGCTCTATCCCAATAGGGACAAGCGCAAGCAGCTATGAAAATAGTAGCACTCAAAAAACGTTCCCAAACCCCGACGGCGCCATTTTGTTTGGATTGCCCGGCAATCCGGTGGCGGTGATGGTGACGTTCCTGGCCTTTGTGCGCCCCGCCCTGCTCCAGATGATGGGCGCCAGCGCCGCGCCGGCGCCGTTGCTCAAGGCACGCAGCCTGGAGCCCATTCGCAAGAAGCCGGGGCGCACCGAATACCAGCGCGGCTGGGTATCCACCGCGCCCGACGGTTCCCTGGAGGTCAGGACTACCGGCAGCCAGGGTTCGGGCGTGCTGCGCTCCATGGCCGAGGCCAACGGCCTGATGGTGCTTCACCATGCGCAAGGCAATGTCGCTGCAGGGGACATGGTTGACGTCCTCATGTTTGAGGGTGCCCTGTAAATCCATTGAATCCTCGGCGCCGCCAGGCCCTGGTACTGCAACCCGAAAATATCGAAACATGAAAGCGCGTCTTCGCACCCATGGCTGCGTTGCAATCCTTGCGAAGGCGTTCAGCCTTCGTTACGGCTTGCGCCTTGCCCTGGGCGCGAATCCATCGCTTTCATTTTGTTTCGCTACTTGCGGGTTGCAGTACTAGTCGCTTCGGGGAGCCGGTAGCGGGGGCAGGTCCTCATAGCCGAAAAAATAGGGCACAACCCGAAAGCTCATCAGCAAGCCGCCGTTTTCCGGCGTTGCGTTCAGGCGTTCATAGTCGTGCGCGGCCAGGTGCTGTATTTTTTCGGCATCGCGTTGCCGGCTGAAAACATCGTGACGCCACTGATAGACCTCACTGAGTTTCTCCTCGTAGGTGTAGTGGTGGTCGTTGTCGTTGTAATAGTCGTCAAACCGGTTGCCGCCCAGGTAGATGGCATTCGAGCCTTCATACCCCGTTTTCTGGCTGGTGCGCTGGTCGGTGTTCAGAAAATAAGCCCAATCGCCAGGGACAAAGTTGCCGGCGGCCACACCGCCCACCATGCGCAAGACCTTGCCTGGCCGTTCAAGCTCCAGCGGATCAAAATCCGTTTCAAAACTCCACATGCGGCCGGGTTCCAGGTCAACCAGTGGCTCACCGTCGGCCAGTAATCGCCGCTCCACGCCTTGCGCCCTGCCCACGTCCTTCTTGACGCGGCGGAAGTAATCCAGCGCACCCTGGGCAAACACCACCTTGGTCGCGGCGTAGCAGCCTATGTCGTATTTCCCCTGCTCAAAAAACATGTCGTTGAGAGCCTTGTGCAAGGGCATGCGCAGCCGGGGCGTTCCATTGATCCAGTAGCGGGCATTCCATCTGGCAGGGCCGCCCTCGGGCCACCCCCATTCCAGCACCTCTGCCCATATCACGGTGTTCTGGCGAATACCGACATGGTCGACCAGAGCCTGCACATCGCAGGCTTTTCCTCTGAATTCGGTCAATCGGCCCGGGTGCAACAGGGCCAACAGGATTTCTTTTTTGGAAACCGTCTTGAGCTTGCGTGTCTTGTTGTTTCTCACCGGCACCAGCACTACCTCGTCCTTGATCGCCAGCTCCGGGCGTTGCGCCAAAAACAGGGTGCTCACGGCCGCGCCTGAGCCCAGCAGGGAATACGTCATGGTGCCCCGCGGCTTGTCGACAGTTTCCTGAACCAGGCGGGCTGGAATGCCGAGCTGCTGGAGATATCGAAACATGTGGGGGCCGAGCCGCTCCAGCTGGGACGGTGAACAGAAGAACTGCACGCCATATGCGCCCGTTCCAGGCGCTTCCTGGGCTTGCGCAGAAGCCGTATGGGCCAGCGCAAGCAGGAACGGAATCAGGAAGAAAGAAGCAACTGTACGGATTCGGCCCGCTGGGTTTGCGGTCAAACCGGTTTTCTCATCAGCATGCCAGGGACCCGGCCTGGGGCAAGCGGTTCCTCACGATCATTTCGCCACGTACTCCGGGTGTTCAAGGTGTTCATCGGGTTGCTCCCTGGCAATGGCCTTGTTGGCCCCTGGGACCGCCTTGCGGGCAAACAGCGTGTACATCGTGGGCACCACAAACACAGTGAGCAAAGTGCCCAGCGACATGCCCCCCACGATAACCCAGCCGATCTGCGTGCGGCTTTCGGCACCCGCGCCCTTGGCCAGGGCCAGCGGCAAGGCTCCCAGCACCATGGCACCAGTCGTCATCATGATGGGGCGAAGGCGCTGCGATGACGCCTTGACCAGCGCGTCGATCATTTCCATGCCCTGCCCGCGCAACTGGTTGGTGAACTCCACAATCAGGATGCCGTGCTTGGTGATCAGGCCAACCAGCGTGATCAGACCAATTTGGGAATACACATTGAGAGAGCCGCCCGACCATTTGAGCGCCAGCAAGGCCCCGATCATGGACAGCGGCACCGACAGCATGATGACCAGCGGATCGATAAAACTTTCAAACTGTGCGGCCAGCACCAGGAAAATAAACACCAGTGCCAATACAAACACAATGGCCAGGGCGCCCTGCGAGTTTCTGAACTCGCGCGAGGTGCCGTTCAGGTCGGTGCTGTAGCCGGTCTTGAGCACCTTGGCGGCGGTCTGGTCCATGAACTTGAGCGCTTCGCCCAGCGAATAGTCGCCCGCAAGGCTGGCCGTGATGGACACCGAGCGACGCTGGCCGAAATGGTTCAACTCGCGCGGGGAAACACTTTCACGCACCTTGACCAATGCCGACAGCGGAATCATTGCGTCGTTGCGGCCCCGCACATAAATGCGGTCGATGTCTTCAGGCGTTGTGCGGCCGCTGGCTTCGGTCTGCACGATCACGTCGTACTGCTCGGCATCGCGCTTGTAGCGCGTCACGTTGCGCCCGCCCAGCAGAGTCTCGATGGCCTTTGCGACAACCTGGATGCTGACGCCGAGGTCGGCCGCCTTGTCCCGCTCCACCTCAATGCGCAGTTCTGGCTTGTTCAGCCGCAGGTCTACGTCGGGCGAGACGATGCCAGGGTTTTTGGCGATCTCCTCCAGCATCTGGCGCACCACGGTGTTCAGGTTCTGGTAGCTGTCGGAGGTCTGGATCACGAAATTGAGCGGCCGTTCGCGAAAGCCCTGCCCAAGGGACGGCGGCGTGATCGGAAAGGCGGTAACGCCGGGCAGCGCATTGAATTTGGGCTGCAGCTCGCGTGCCATGTCGATGGTGGAGCGCGTACGCTTGTCCCAGTCAACAGTGCGGTACACCACGCTGGCCTGCGCCACCGTCGGGTTGCCCACGTTGGCAAAAATGCGGTCGAACTCGGGAAAGGGCTCACCCATTTTTTCCAGCGCCCTGGCATAGCGGTTGGTGTAGTCCAGCGTGGCGCCGTCAGGGGCATTGACGTTGGCCAGAATCACCCCGCGGTCTTCAATGGGCGAAAGCTCCTGCTTCATGCTCGGGAACACCAGCGCAATGGCCAGGGCACTGAGCACCATCACGCCGATGACAATCCAGCGGGCCTGCAAGGCCATGCCTTTGAGTCGCTGGGCAAGCGAGGGCCGGCCGGCAGCGCCTTCCTCCGCCGCGGGTACGTAACGTGTGGTGACGACCCAACGCAGCACCGAGCCGTAACGGTCGGAAATCGACGTCAACGCCCGCTCCATGAACCGGTCAAAACGATTGGGCTTGGGATTGTGCTTGAGCAGCTGGGTGCACATCATGGGCGTGAGCGTCAGCGCCACAAAGCCCGACACCACCACCGCACCGGCCAGCGCCAGGGCAAACTCCACGAAGAGCCGCCCGGTGCGGCCCGGCGTAAACGCCAGCGGCGCATACACGGCTACCAGCGTGGCCGTCATGGTGACCACGGCAAAGCCGATCTCACGCGCGCCCTTGATGCCGGCCGAGAACGGGTCCATGCCTTCCTCAATGTGCCGGAAGATGTTTTCCAGCATCACGATGGCATCGTCCACCACCAGGCCGATAGCCAGCACCAGCGCCAGCAGGGTCAGCGTGTTGATGGTGAAGCCCGCCAGCGCCATCATGCCGAAGGTGCCGATCAGGCTCACCGGGATGGTGACGATGGGGATGATGGAGGCGCGCAGGGTGCGAAGGAACACAAAGATCACCAGGGCCACCAGCACGATCGCCTCGGCGATGGTGTGGTACACGTTGTTCACGGAACGGTCGATGAACACCGAGTTGTCGTTGGCGACGTCAATCAGCATGTCGGACGGCAGGTCAGCCTTCAGCTTGGGAAAGGCCTCCCGCACCCCCCTGGACAGGTCCAGCGGGTTGGCCGTTGCCTGGCGGATGACGCCGACTGCCACAGCGGAGCGGCCGTTGAGCCTGACCGCCGTGCGCTCGTCGGCTGCGCCCTCCTCCACGCGCGCGACGTCGCGCACCTTGACGGAAAAGCCGTTCACATTCTTGATGACGATCTCGCGAAACTGCGCGGGCCTGACCAGGTCAGTCTGCGAGGTCACGCTGAATTCGCGCTGCTGGGACTCGATGCGGCCGGCCGGCAGCTCCAGGTTGCTGCGGCTGATGGCGTCTTCCACGTCCTGCGTGGTCAGCTTGTAGGAAGCGAGCTTGTCGGTGTCCAGCCAGACGCGCATGGCGTACTTGCGCTCGCCAAAGACGCGCACGTCGGCCACGCCGGTCACGGTCTGCAGGCGCGGCTTGACAATGCGGTTGACCAGGTCGTTGATCTGTAGCGGCGTCAGTGAATCGCTGGAAAAAGCCACCTGGATAACCGGAAAGGCATCGGCCTCGACCTTGGCGATCACAGGCTCTTCAATCGCCTGAGGCAGCCGGTTGCGCACGCGCGACGTGCGGTCGCGTACTTCGGCGGCAGCCGAGTCAGCGTCTTTTTCGAGCCTGAAACGCACGCTGATCTGCGCCTGGTCGGCACGGCTGATGGAGGTGATGACGTCGACAGCATCAATGCCTGCGATGGAATCTTCCAGCGGCTTGGTCACCTGCGTTTCTATGACCTCCGCGGATGCGCCTGCATAGCGCACGCTCACGGTCACAACGGGTTCATCGATCTTGGGATATTCACGCACCGAAAGGCGGTTGAAGCTCACCGCACCGACCAGAACGATGAGCAAAGACAGCACGGTGGCAAAGACCGGGCGGCGTATGGAAACTTCAGCGAGTTGCATAAGGGCCTGTGGGGGCTACGGCGCGGCTGCCGCTCAAGTGGGATCGCGGGCTGGCGGGCCGGCCGGGCGGCGCTCGGTTGGGGCCACGCTACGCACCGGCACCAGGCCCCCCGGGGCTTCCGATACCACGACGCCACAGGGGTTGGGGCCGGCCGGTGGTGCTTGCGGCGCGGCGGCGGCCACAGCTTTGGCCGGCGCGGCCTCAGCCGCAGGGGCCGTTGCGGCAGCTGCCGCGGGCGCAGTACCGGCAGCGGCAGGCGCTTTTGCGTTGCCCGCGCGGGCAGAAGCATTTGCGGCCAGGTCCACCACTGCCACCACAGTGCCGTCACGCTGTACGCGCTGCTGGCCGGTCGCAACCACCACGTCGCCGGACTCCAGGCCTTCGAGGATCTCGACCTTGCCGGGGCTGCGCAGACCGACTTTGACTTCGACGCGCTTGGTGGTGCGGGTCTGCTCGTTCGGGCCTTCCAGCAGCTTGATGACGAACTGCCGGCCGCCCTGCGGAACAATCGCTTCCTCCGGCACCACGCGCGCGTTCTCGCGCACGCCGAACACCGTGTTGACCCGGGCGAACATGCCGGGCCGCAGCTGCAGCTGGCGGTTGTCGATGCAGCCCCGGATCCCAATGGAGCGGCCATTGGCGTCGATCAACGGGTCTATGGCCTGGATTTGCGCGTTGTACTTGCGTCCGGGCAAGGCATCGATGTCGAGCACAGCTGTCTGGCCGCGCTTGACCTTGCTCTGAAAGCGTTCAGGCAGCCGGAAGTCGACAAAGATGGCCTCGATGTCCTCGATGTTGACGATGTCCGCGCCGTCTTTCAGGTAGTCGCCCACGTTGACGAGCCGGATGCCGGCAATGCCGTCAAATGGTGCGACGATCTTCAGCCGCGCGGCAGTGGCCTTGGCCAGCGACAGCTTGGCCTCGGCCACCTGCAGGTTGGCGGCGCTTTCATCGAGCGAGCGCTGGCTGATGAAGTTTTGCGCCACCAGTTCCTGGTTGCGCTTCTGGTTGGCCCGCGCGATCGACAGTTCGGCCTGGCTTTGCTGCACCTGCGCCAACGGCAACTGGTCGTCGAACTGCACCAGAACCTGGCCTTTGCGCACACGCTGGCCATCGGTGAAATTGAGCTGGGTGATGCGCCCGCTGACCTCGGGCCGCAAGACCACGCCACGGCGCGAACGCAGGCTGCCCACGGCCGAGGTGTCATCCGACAATCTGGCGAGTTCCACCTTCGCGGCTTCCACGGTCACCGGTTTTCCGGCGGCGGCGCCGTTGGTGCCATTGCCGGCGCCCTGGCCCGTCGAGGCAACCGGCGAAGACTCGGCCGCACCGCCCTGCGCCTTGGGTTTTTGCACCCACCAGGCAGCACCCGAGGCGACCGCAATGCCCGCTATCGCGACCGCTGTGTAAATTGCTTTTGATGCCATGGGGAGGAAAACTTGTTATACAAAGAGATACAAACTTCCAATGTAGCAGGACACCATGGCGCGCGCAGCCTTTTTCTGGCCTTTGCACAGGGTAAGCGCGGTAGCTTTACAACGGCTTTACCAAACGCCCTGGGCGACCAAAACGGCACGGATGCTATGTACGCTTATGGTGCGCCCGGGGCTTGCAATTTTTACGTGGGCCTTGGCTGCTTGGTGCGTGTTTTTGCGCGCGCGTTCCCGCCCCGTCTTCAGACTCCCAGCCAGGTCTTTGTTACAAGCGGCCGAGCGCGCGTTCCACACCTTTGTTGGCCAGTGCGTCGGCACGCTCGTTGCCCGGGTCGCCGGCATGCCCCTTGACCCAACGCCAGTCGATCTTGTGGCCGCTGGAGACGACCAGGGCGTCCAGGCGCTGCCAGAGATCCACATTCTTGACCGGCGCCTTGGCCGCTGTACGCCAGCCCCGGGCTTTCCAGCCGTGAATCCACTCGGTAATGCCCTTGCGCACGTATTCGCTGTCCAGGTAAAGCGTCACGCTGCAGGGCCGCTTCAGCGCCGCCAGCGCCTCGATGACGGCAGTCATCTCCATGCGGTTGTTGGTAGTGCCAAGTTCGCCGCCAAATAGCTCTTTTTCGGTGCCGCCCATTGCCAGCAGCGCCCCCCAACCTCCGGGGCCGGGGTTTCCCTTGCATGCGCCGTCGGTATAGATCACGACGTGTTGTGGTTGTGGCGTTGTGCCTGTTGGTGTGTCGGTCATGCGTTACAAATGCTCCCGGGAAGCTCCAAAGAGCAGCCGGTGGTTAAAGAAAATCAGGCAGGCGGCTGTGAGCGGGATGAACGGGTGAGCAGCTCCTTGTTGGCTATCGCGGCGGGTGCCGTTGCCGGCGCCCTTCGCGCCTTCCAGGCGGGCTCAAGCAACCGGACGCCACGTACACGCTTGACCGCCGCGAGGAAATAAACAGCGCCAAAAATAGGCCACCAGCGTTCGCCCGCCGCATCCATCCACTCGAACCGGTCCAGCCAGGCCTGACTTGTGAGCGCCGGCCGGTAGCAGCCGAAGCGCCCCGACTCTACCTCAAAGTCCAGCAGCCTCAACCAGTCGCGAAGGCGCCAGTAGCCGATGAACTCGCCTGTTTTGGGAAGAAACAGGTTGTCATACCCCCAGCGCTGGTAGATGTGGCCGCGGCGCTGGCGCAGCCCCCACAAACTGGTCGGGTTGAAGCCGCTGATGACCACCCGACCTTCCGGAACAAGCACCCGGCTCACCTCGCGCAGGCTGGCATGCGGGTCGCTGCTGAGTTCGAGCGTATGCGGCAATACCACCAGGTCCAGGCTGTTCTCCGGGAAGGGAAGTGCTCCTGCATCGGTCAGGAGCGCCGCGCGCCGGGAACTTGCGGCCGTGCGGCCGCTCGTATCTGTAGCCGGGGACTTTCCGGGTTCAGACGACGGCGGCAGGGAATCCAGTGCCAGCCATTTGTGCGGCATGCGATTGGCTTGCAGGGCGTCGAGCTCCGGCAGGCCCAATTGCAGTGCGTGGTAACCAAACACGTCACTGACGGCCTGGTCAAAATGCGTGCGTTCCCAGTCCAGAAGATAACCACCGGGAGGGGTCTTCAGCCAGTCCGTCAAACCTATAATTTCAGAGCTCATTGAGACCACTGTATGTATTTGATTCCCATTCCTGCCTTCGACGACAACTACCTCTGGTTGTTGCATGACGGCAGGCGTGCCCTGGTCGTGGACCCGGGAGATGCCGGGCCGGTGCAGCGCACCCTGGAGCAGCACGCATTGCAACTGGAGTCGATTCTAGTCACGCATCACCATCCCGACCACACGGGCGGTGTCGATGCCCTGCGCGAAGCGACGGGCGCCCAAGTCTGGGGCCCTGCCACCGAACGCATTCCGCAGCCTTACACACATCTCAATGGAGGTGACAGCCTCACGGCCCTCGGCCTGGATTTCCAGGTGATCGACGTGCCCGGGCATACCGCAGGTCACATTGCCTATTACCTTGCCCCCACGCTTTCCGCTTCGCGTGATGCGCTGCCCCCCGAGGGGGCTCATCCGGCTTGGGGCGGCCCGGCGCCGGATGGCCTTGCCGTGAACGGCAGGCCGCTGCTGTTTTGCGGCGACACACTGTTCTCGGGAGGCTGCGGACGTTTATTCGAGGGTACACCGGCGCAAATGCTGGCCTCGCTCGACAAGCTGGCTGCGTTGCCTGGCAACACCGTCGTCTGTTGTACCCATGAATACACACTCAGCAATCTCCGCTTTGCCGTGGCAGTCGAGCCAGAAAATGCCGACCTGGCGGCATATCAGGCGCAATGCGTTGCACTTCGCGCCCAGGGAAAGCCAACCTTGCCGACCTCTGTGGCCCAGGAATTGCTGATCAACCCCTTCTTGCGGACCCGCCAACCCACTATCATGGCGGCTGCCCGGCACTTTGATGCGTCGGCCCGCGACGACAACACCGTATTTGCCGCCATCCGGCAGTGGAAAAACCAATTCAAATGACGCCACACGACCGAACCACTGCAGCATCCCCTCTTCCCAATCTCATCAATTTCCGTATTGTTCCGCTGGCGTTTCTGCTTGTGGCGACACTGTTGGCGGGCTGCGCCACACAGCCACCCGGCATGCCGGGTGACCCGGTCCTCACAACAGGAACAGGCCCCGCCGCCAAACCGCAAGTGCCGGGCGGCCCACTTCAAGCCATCACACCAGGTCAGATCGGCTCTTACCAGATCGCCTCCACGGAACCTCCCAAGGAACTTTGGGACCGTATTCGCCGCGGCTTCGCCATGCCCGACCTGCAAAACGAACTGGTGACGGATCGCGAGCAGTGGTATGCCAGCCGGCCGGACTATATCCAGCGCATGACCGAGCGCTCCAGCAAATACCTTTTTCACATCGTTGAAGAACTTGAGCGCCGCCAGATGCCGACGGAACTGGCATTGCTGCCGTTCATCGAAAGCGCTTTTAACCCGCAGGCCGTTTCCAGCGCCAAAGCCGCCGGCATGTGGCAGTTCATGCCGGCCACCGGCAAATATTTCGACCTGAAGCAAAACGCTTTCCGCGACGACCGGCGCGACGTACTGGCTTCCACCCGTGCGGCACTGGACTACCTGCAAAAGCTGCATGGCATGTTTGGCGACTGGCATCTGGCGCTGGCGGCCTACAACTGGGGGGAGGGCAGCGTGGGCCGCGCCATCGCCAAAAACCAGAGAGCAGGGCTGGGCACCAGCTACACCGACCTGAACATGCCGGCAGAAACGAGGCTCTACGTGCCCAAGCTGCAGGCCGTCAAAAACATTGTGGCCAATCCCCAGGCATTCCGCACGGAATTGCCGCTGATCGAAAACCACCCTTATTTTCAGCAGGTGCTGATCACACGTGACATTGATGTAGCCCTGGCCGCACGCCTTGCGGACGTCAAGATTGAAGACTTCAAGGCACTGAACCCTTCAGCACATCGCCCCGTCATCATCGCAGCAGGAACGCCCCAGATACTGCTTCCCTGGGACAACGCCACGGTGTTTCAGCGCAACTTCGAGGCCTACACCCAGGGGCAATATGCCAGCTGGACCGCCTGGTCGGCGCCCAGCACCATGAACCCGGCCGAAGCAGCACGCCGCACTGGCATGAGTGAGGCCGATCTGCGCAGCGTCAACAACATACCGCCGCGCATGCTCATCAAGGCAGGCTCGACCTTGCTGGTGCCGCGTTCCGCCAAGGTGGAAAACGACGTTACCAGCCACGTTGCAGATACCGCGCAAGTCTCGTTTTCTCCTGAAGTCGTGACACGCCGCACCACCGTCAAGGCCCGCAAGGGCGAGTCGGTTGCAACCATTGCCAAGCGCTACGGCCTGAGCGTTGCCAGCGTTGCCGAATGGAACAATGTCAGCACTTCCAGCGCGTTCAAGCTGGGCCATCAGGTGGTGGTTTTTCTTCCGGTCAAAAGCCATGCCTCAAAAAGCCAGGCCTCAGCCTCCAGCCGCAGTCGCGGCAGTTCCGCCAAAGTGACCAAACGCAGCAATACCAAGACGGTCGTCAAGTCCAAAAAACGTTGACGTTCCGGATCACGCGCTCCAGCAGTCACCAGCTGCGGGGCTGCTGCTACAGCTTGAACGAACCGCTGCCGAACAAACCGATCAAGCCGATAACGATCAGGTAAATCGCCACGATGTAATTGAGCAGCCGCGGTATCAGCAGGATAAGGATCCCCGCGATGAGCGACACGATGGGGCCGATGCTGAGTGAAAGATTCATGGTGTGTCCTTGGAGTGAAGCCGGCTTGCCGCTGCTGCGCATGGCAGAAGCGGTGCAGGCAGTCACGACTTTAAGGAGCCACCCGGCCGCAGGCTGTAGGACGACAGGAAGAGTTGCGGTACAGGGAAAACGTCAGAGTTTTTCTGTCTCACCAGTGCGCGGCTGCCATTTCATGAGCCGCTTCTCCAGCTTGCCAACAATGCCGTCCAGCACCAGGGCAAATGCCGTCAGCACCACGATGCCGGCAAACACCGTGTTCACGTCAAACGTGCCCTCGGCCTGCAAAATCAGGTAGCCCACTCCGCGCGCAGAGCCCAGGTATTCACCCACGACGGCCCCGACAAACGCCAGGCCCACAGAGGTATGCAGGCTGGAAAACACCCAGCTGGTCGCGCTTGGCAGGTACACCGTGCGCAGCAGCTGGCGCTGGTTGGCGCCCAGCATGCGGGCATTCGCCAGCACCACCGGGCTGACCTCTTTCACGCCCTGGTAAACATTGAAGAACACGATGAAAAACACCAGCGTGACCGCCAGCGCCACCTTGCTCCAGATGCCAAGGCCAAACCACAGCGCAAAAATGGGTGCCAGGATCACACGGGGCATGGAATTGGCCGCCTTGATGTAGGGGTCCAGGATGGCGCTGGCTGTAGGGGCCAGGGCAAGCCACAGGCCGCACGCCAGGCCCAGCACGGTGCCTATGCCGAAGGCCAGCACGGTTTCCAGCAACGTGGTGCCCAGGTGAAGGTAGATGTCGGCATTGCCCGGCAAGCCATCGGGGAACATGCGGCTTTCACCAAAACCAAAAGGCATGAACCAGCTCCACACCCTGCCGGCGACCTTGATGGGCTCGCCCAGGAAAAAAGCAATTTTCTGGTCGCGCGAAGCCAGGTGCCAGCCCAACAGCACGAGTACCAACAAGCCCAGCTGCCAGGCGCGCAGGTTGTTTTCTGAAGGTTTGAGGCGGTGCCACATGCTCAAGCCGCTTTCTTCAGTTGCTGCGCGTAACCTTTAAGGACCTCATCGCGCAACACATTCCATATCTGCGTATGCAGCTCGACAAACCGCGGCTGACTGCGTACCTCGGCAACATCGCGCGGACGAGGCAGATCGATGGCAAATTCGCCGATGGGATGCGTGCCGGGTCCAGCCGACAGCACCACCACCCTGTCGCTCATGGCAATGGCCTCGTCAAGATCGTGGGTGATGAACAGCACGGCCTTCTTTTTTGCGGCCCACAGGTCCAGCACCTCGTTTTCCATGAGCTGGCGCGTCTGAATGTCAAGCGCACTGAAAGGTTCGTCCATCAGGATGATGTCGGGATCCAGCGCCAGCACCTGGGCCAGTGCGGTGCGCTTGCGCATGCCGCCCGAAAGCTGGTGCGGATAGCGGTCGCCGAACTCGCCCAGCCCCACGCGTTCAAGCCAGTCCTGCGCCTGGCGGCGGGCCTCGGTATCCGGAACACCACGGTATTGCAAGCCCATCATCACATTGGCGATGGCGCTGCGCCACGGCATTAAGGCTTCAGTCTGGAACATGTAGCCGGCGCGGGTGTTGATGCCGCCCAGCGGTTGGCCAAACACCCGAACCTCACCGGAAGACGGCTCCAGCAAACCGGCACCAATATTGAGTAACGTGGATTTACCGCAACCTGTAGGCCCGACAACCGAAACGAATTCACCGGCCCGTATGCGCAAGGTGGTGTCGCTTACCGCCGCATAACGCTGGCCCGCATCGTCGCGCGAGCGAAAGGTGCAGCTGATGTTGATCAGCTCCAGGGCACAGGCGTCGTCGGGTTCTGGCATGGCGGGAGCTTACAGCAAGGTGCTTGCGCAGGGCCTCTATCTTCACCAGCCGGGGCCGCGGGACTGGCTTTGCCAGACCGCAGGCGCAGCGGCCCCCTCGGGGGGGGCAGCGCATTACACGAAGTGAAAAGCGTGGGGGCTCAAGCTTTGAATCGGTCCTTGGCCTTGCGCGCAAACTCGTTGGTATAGGTCTTGGCGATGTCGATCTTGTCGGCCTTGATGCTGGGGTCAAAGCTTGCCAGTGCCTTGAGCGCCGTGCGCGCGCCGTCATCAGGAATGATGCCGTCAAGCGAAATCGACTCACGCACCTTGTTGAATGACGCAAGGTACAGCGCCCGGTCACCCAGCAGGTAGCTCTCGGGCACGGTCTTGATGATGTCACCGGGGCCTGCAGTCTGCAGCCATTTGAGCCCATGCACGATCGCATTGGCCAGTGCCTGGCAAGTGTTGGGATTTTTCTGGACGAACTCTATCGGGGCGTACAGGCAGGCCGCCGGCATGGAACCGCCAAAAACTTCGATCGTGCCCTTGAGCGTGCGCGTATCGCTGATGATCTTCACCTCGCCCTTTTGCTCGAGCATGGTCATGACCGGGTCGGTATTGCTCATGGCATCGATCTGCCCCGAACGCAGCGCAGTGAGCGCGCCCGCCGCAGTGCCGACTCCGATAAAGCTCACGTCGCCGGCCTTGAGCCCCGCGCGCGAAAGTACCAGGTTGGCCATCATGTTGGTGGACGAGCCCGGCGCAGACACACCGATTCTCTTGCCCTTCAGGTCTGCGACCGTTTTGTAGTTGGGCATGTTTTTTGTTGACACGCCAAAAGCAATTTGCGGCGCCCTGCCCTGCAGCACAAAAGCCTGGAACATCTGGTTTTTGGACTGAAGATTGATGGTGTGCTCGAAAGCACC
Organism: Polaromonas sp. P2_G11; assembly: GCF_056403595.1. Lineage (NCBI taxonomy): Bacteria > Pseudomonadati > Pseudomonadota > Betaproteobacteria > Burkholderiales > Comamonadaceae > Polaromonas > Polaromonas sp. P2_G11. The sequence goes on from NZ_JBFUFE010000005.1 coordinate 154,327, forward strand.
CGAACAGACGTCGGCAGAACCGCCCACCACGGCCTGCAGCGCGCGTGCACCACCGGCAAAGTCGCTGATTTCAATGTCCAGGCCTTCGGCCTTGAAATACCCCAGTTGCTCTGAAATGGTAAGAGGCAGGTAATAGAACGCCGCCTTGCCGCCGACCGCCAACGCAATTTTTGTTTTCTCGAGCCTGGGTTGCGCGCGAAGCGCCGGCAATGCCAGCGTTGCTGCTGCCAGTGCGGTGCCACCGGCAAAAGCCCGGCGGGAAATCAGGGGTTGGCGATTCATGCAAGCCTCTCTCTTTTTTTGATGTCACAAGCTTATCGAGGCATAAAAAAACCCGCATCGGGGTCATCCCGTGCGGGTTTTTACCGAAGGTGATCGCGTTACCAGAGGTAACTTTCACACGCCCGACGCATGTGTCAACGAAAGCCGGAAAAAAGAATGACGATATTGATAAAAAGTGCACACGCCCAGATGGCAGAGCGGGCTTTGGCCAGGTCAGCGATGTACATCATGATGTAGGCAATGCGCAGCACGACAAAGAGCAATGCCAGGATGTCCAGCCGTGTCTGCCCCGCCTGCAGGACGTGCGCAATGATGACTGCTGCAAAGAAAAAGGGCAGCGCCTCGAATGTGTTGGCTTGCGCGGCGTTGGCCCGGGCACGCCAATCGGTTTGCTGCGCCAGCCAGCCTCGCGGGTTGTGGTTGTCATATCCACCATCACGCCGCGGGGTGCTCATCGTGCCGTATTTGGCAATGGCGGCACACACAATGGGCAACAGGGCCGCAATCAGAACACACCAGTAGGCAATGGTGAAGCGTGCGAATGTCATGGTGAGTTCCTTTCGTTATGGTCGCCCGCTGCGGGCATGAAGCTGTCAAGATAAAACTAAAAACACCGCCCTCACCTGCGGTCCACCAACGCGTGGGCAATGGTGCCCAGGTCTACGTATTCAAGTTCGCTGCCCACCGGCACTCCGCGCGCCAGGCGCGTCACCTGGACGCCGCGGCTTTTCAGCGCCTGTGCAATCACGTGTGCAGTGGCTTCACCTTCGGCCGTGAAATTGGTCGCCAGGATGACTTCCTGCACTTCGCGCGATGCAGGCGGCAATGCCTCGCCGCGCTCGTTCTTGGGCACCACGCGGTCAAACAGTTTTTGCAAGCCGATGTCGTTGGGGCCTATGCCGTCAAGCGGACTCAGCTTGCCCATGAGCACAAAATAAAGGCCCTTGTAGGCCAGCGTGCGCTCAAGGGCAGCCTGGTCGGCCGGTGTTTCGACCACGCACAGTTTGCTGCGGTCACGCTGCGGGTTGGCGCAGGTGGTGCAAACCTCCTGCTCCGTCAGCGTGTTGCACAAGGTGCAATGCCGCACGCTATTGACGGCGTGCTCCAGCGCACGGGCAATCTGCAGCGCGCCGGGCTTGTCGTGCTGCAGCAAATGAAAAGCCATGCGCGCGGCCGACTTGGCGCCCACGCCCGGCAGCTTGCGCAAGGCCTGGGTAAGGCCTTCGAGAGCGTTGGAGTCAGCCATGTGGCAGCAGCGACCGAGCGTTGTACCCGCTTTCGCAAGCAGGGGCCGCGGAACCGGCTTTGCCGGGCCGCAGGCGCAGCGGCCCCCTCGGGGGGCAGGGAGCTACACGCAGTGAGCGACCGTGGGGGCTCACAACTTTAGAAGGGCAGCTTCATGCCGCCAGGCAGACCGGGCATACCGGCCGTGAGCTTGCCCATTTTCTCGTTGCTCACTTCTTCGGCCTTGCGCACGGCCGCGTTGAACGCAGCGGCTACCAGGTCTTCCAGCATGTCCTTGTCGTCGGTCAGCAGGCTGGGGTCAATTTCAACGCGTTTGACATCGTGCTTGCAGGTCATGGTGACCTTCACCAGACCGGCGCCGGCCTCAGCGGTGACTTCCACAAATGCCAGTTCTTCCTGGGCTTTCTTGAGGTTGTCCTGCATCGCCTGCGCCTGCTTCATGAGGCCCGCGAGTTGTCCTTTGTTAAACATGGTAGTTCCTTTAAAACTTGAAATCGAGGTGTGCTTTGCGTCTGAAATTGCGTCGAAATTGGGGGCAGAAATTGGTTTTAAAACCTGCCTTTGATCATATCGACTTCGCGGCCAGCGGCCGGATGCTGCCGGGGACAATTTTGGCGCCCCAGTCGCGAATCATGTCCTGCACAAACGGGTCGTTCTGGATCATTTCTTCGGCCGCACGCTGGCGCTCGGCTTGCGCCGCCGCATTGCGGCGCGCCGGGGTGTCGGTGACGGGCCCCACTTCCACCGCGAGCCGCAGGGCCGCGTCGCCAAGATGCGCCTGCAGCGCGGCTTGCAGCTTTTCACGCGCTGCCGCCTGGTTCAGCGACTCGCGCTCCACCCGAAGCGTCCACAGCCCATCGGCCTGGCTGCGCAATTCAGACTGCAGGCCCAGTTCACGCGTCAGTGCCGCCACGGCCTCGGCGGCCACCAGCTGGTTGACGGTCTGGCTCCAGCCCTCGCCGTGCGGAACAGGCACCAGAGGCGCGACGGCAGCAGCTGGCATGCCCGGCTGCGGGCGCTGCTGCGGCACTGGCCGCTCCGGCATCGTCACGGGAGTCGCTACTGAATTGATAGCTGCTTGCGCCCGTTCCGTCTGGGCTACAGGCTGTTTTTTCTCAAAATTTTGAGCGGTGGGTGGTTCTTGTGAAACACGCGGCGCAGCGGGCACGGGCTCATCATGGGCAGGTTCGCGTGCAGCGGCAGGCGCCGGCGCCGCACGCCGTTCAGGCAAAGCCTCGGGCGCATGGGCCCGCGCCACCTCAGGCTGGGGCTTTTTTCCGGGCTCGGCGGCACCCCCCGCATGGGTGGTAGCCGAAGCCGAGGGTTTGAAGGCCAGCAGGCGCAGCAGCACCATGGTCAGGCCCGCGTATTCGTCGGGCGCCAGGCCCAGTTCACCGCGGCCATGCAGGCACAGGCTGTAAAGCAGCTGCGTTTCATCGGCGGGCAGCGCCTGGGCCAGCCGCGCCGTCTCCGCGATATCCGGGTCGGCTCCGTCGTCGCCCGCCCCCATCTCGGGTACGGCCTGCAACACCGCCATGCGTTGCAGCACCGTCGTCATTTCCTCCAGGGTGGAAGCCGCGCTCAAGCCGTTCAGCCGCAACGCTTCGGAGGTTTCGACCACGGTTTTGCCGTCGCCGCGCGCCAGGGCATCAAGCAGGCGGTAGACATAGCTGCGGTCCACGCTGCCCAGCATGGTGCGCACACTGGCTTCTTCGAGCTTGCCAGAGCCAAAGGCAATGGCCTGGTCCGTCAGCGACAGGGCGTCACGCATGGAGCCGCGCGCCGCACGCGCCAAGAGGCGCAGCGCCTGCTGCTCGGCCGGAACGTTTTCAACGCCCAGCACTTGTATCAGGTGCTCCAGCACCGTCTCGGGCGCCATGGGCCGCAGGTTGAACTGCAGGCAACGCGACAGTACGGTGGCCGGCACTTTTTGCGGGTCGGTCGTAGCCAGCACAAACTTCAGGTATTCAGGAGGCTCCTCCAGCGTCTTGAGCATGGCGTTGAACGCCGTGTTCGTGAGCATGTGCACCTCGTCGATCATGAAGACCTTGAAACGGCCGACGACAGGTTTGTAAACAGCCTGCTCCAGCAACTGCGCAATTTCATCGACGCCGCGGTTGGACGCAGCGTCCAGCTCGGTGTAGTCGACAAAACGGCCGCTGTCGATGTCGGTACAGGCCTGGCACACACCACAGGGCGTGGCCGTGATGCCGCCCTGCCCGTCCGGGCCCACGCAATTGAGCGACTTGGCCAGAATCCGCGAAATCGTCGTCTTGCCCACGCCCCGCGTGCCGGTAAAAAGGTAGGCATGGTGCAAACGCTGAGTTGCAAGGGCATTGCCCAGTGCCTGCACCACATGCGACTGCCCCACCATTTCCGAGAAATTTTTGGGACGGTATTTGCGGGCAAGAACGAGATAGGACATCCGCCCATTCTAGGATATGGCCCCCACGCTTTTCACTTCGTGTAATGCGCTGCCCCCCGAGGGGGCCGCTGCGCCTGCGGTCTGGCAAAGCCAGTCCCGCGGCCCCGGCTGGAATAGATCGCTCGGTGCCCTTTTCACTGATGGGGGTATGCCAGAGGGGTCATTCCCAAGTCCCTTACAATCGAGGGTGACGGGCCTTCCCGCATGGTAAAGCGGCCAACCGGGTCAGGTGGGGAACCAAGCAGCCCTAACTGTGGAGTCAGTGCCGGGGTCAAGGCTCGTCACCTTATTCATCTCAAATCCGCGCTTCTCGCGGGTTTTATGCCTAGAGCGGCTTCCCGCTGCGGTTTTGTATCACTTGAGTGTGCCACTTCATTAATTTATGAAGTAGGAAAAGACATGGCTCAAGTCGAAGGATTGAACCTCCGGGGCTCCCGGTGGTGCGTCAGAATCCTGGTTCCAAATGATCTTCGGGACACCTAGACACCTTCTCCTCGCGGTGCAATCCAACGCTTGTACACGCCTTTAGCCTCTTTATCGAGGTAACTCGCATAGTCGCGAGCCGTTAGATGTCTTTGCTCTTCACTTGGCCCTGTTTTCTCTAGGTCTCGCCTCCACCGATCACGGGCAGTCACAAGTTGCTTATAAATATCAACTGGTGCGTCCGAGGAAGTAGCGCGAAGTCGCTGCATATGCGTACCCACAATGATGTACGGCCGACGCGGGCTATCCCCGTAAACGTCGTTCTGCGCATGCCAAAGCGCGATAGCCAAGGGTCGCCCAAAGTACTTCGCCATAAGCTTTGTCATCACCTCTTGCGCCTCAACATCAGACACACTAAACAATGTACCTACGTAGGCTCTGGCGTTTCCGAAGACGAAGTTTCCAGCAAGTCTGTGCCAGGATGCGCATGCGTTATTTAGCACAATCGGGCAGCCATAATTGGCTAGAGATCGAGGCACGGCAATGAAATTTCCATCAGACATTTTCAGTGCAGCTGAACCCACAACACGATTAATTAGTTCTTTCTTGACTGGCTGCAGGCGCTCCGGATCTCTTGTGCGCTCTATGTAGTCATTGATCGCAGTCCCAACGTATAGCGACTTCTTCTTCTCCGAATCATTCCAATCAACCCCATCCAGTGACACGAATCGCGTGAACTGCATGACGTCAAGCTTTTCACTACCGGGAACTACTGAAACGCTGATAGCAACATCGATCACTAACGTGCGATCACGTCCTTCGCTGTCAGTGTATTCGTAGGTCCATCTCCAACCTGACGCATCGCCGCAATGAGTCGATACAAGCAAAAGATCGTATGGGTAGAGCTCGACCGCCCGCGTTACCTCATAGACCGTTGCAGCTCGACTGCAAACGCCTCGTATAAACACTGACCGTGATCTCAGGGCATCCACTGCGGCGTCTATCTCTCCCGCATTCACCTCGCCTGGGTCTATTAGCATAGCGACGCGTATACCGGGCGATCCGCGCTGTTCAGCCTGAAGTCCGCTCGCTATGCACGTCCCAAGATCGGGGTATGCGAAAAGGTGCGTTGTTGGAACTTCTGGAAAAGCAAACCCCCAAGGCAATTTTTGAGTTACGAAGGTAATTGAGCGAATACCAGCAAGAGAAACATTTGCGGCGTGAGACCGCAGCGATTGACGCACCGCCTGTAGAACATCAGTTGGTGATTCTTCATGATGGTCATACAGCCCATAGAGCTGATCGAGAATGACGTCAGTTTCTTCCTCGCTCATTTCGGGAATAAGGCAGAAACCAGCGCCAAGGGAAAACGCGTAGTTGGCAGCAATAACTTGAGCCAACTGGTCACCCTGTTCACAAACCACAAGATGTCCGGATTGAGATGCGACCACACTTTGGGGCGTTGAATCATCAGTGAAGGTAATGAGTTTTTTTGCCCGTAGTGCGAGCAAGAGTCCTACGCCAATGTTGTTCCGACCCCAGGTAAAGGTTTGATTTTTAGCTACAGCATTAACAACACCTGCGGCGATCAACTCTCCGAGAGAAGAGATTTTCAGCGTCTTTTTAGCAGGAAATCGCCCAACAAATTGATCGCATGCTTCGGCACTGAGCCCTGCCAAAACAATACGAGTCGGTTGCAGTCGGGCCGCCACATTGTTCCGACGCACTATCTCGCCATCTGCGTCTGGTCGAGTCATACGTGGCCCCTCCAAAATTGGGAGATAAGAGCCCTGCTTTGCCAACACGCAAGAGACCTCCGCGAGCAGGATTGGATCATCCCCGATGACAAGTGTTTGGGAGATATTGGGGCACTCGGTGGACATCGAAACGCCTTTTCAAATACAAGTTACATCTTTATCAAAAGAAGCACCATGGCGTAACCGGCTAAGAGCAACGACATGAAAGTAGCCACCGCACGCTCAATTCGCCAGCTTCAGCTGACCTTCAACATACCGAAGCAGCCCTTCACAAGCATCCTCAACCAAATCCAGCACATGCTCAAACTCATCCTTGCCACCGTAGTAAGGATCAGGCACCACCGGGCTGTCATGCCTCAAACAGAACTCCGTGAGCCTGCGTACCTTGCCGAGATGTTCGGCGGGACATTCCTCCTGAATCAAGGCCAGGTTGTCCCAGTCCATGGCCAGAATCAAGTCGTGGCGCTCAAAATCTGAATCCGAAATCTGCCGGGCCCTGAGGCCGGATAGGTCATAACCGCGCTTGACGGCGTAGGCTTGCGAGCGCTCATCGGGTGGGTTGCCGGGGTGGTAGTTGTGCGTGCCGGCTGAATCAACCTGGATCTGATGGGCAAGCCCGCGATCCATGACTTTCTGCTGGAACACGCCATGGGCTGTGGGGCTGCGGCAGATGTTGCCCATGCAGACAAAGAGAATGGAATAGGGTTTCATGGATTGAAGGTTGGGCCGGAATTCGCCATGGAAGACCCAAAGAACATGCGGCCTTGGGCTGCCAGAACCATTTTAGGTTTGCCACCGCCCATCCAGCCGACAAAGCCACCACTAGGCCAGACGGCCCATAGCCACAGCCACCCCATCCGTATACAGTCCATTGACGGAGACAACCATGCAATGCTGATGACCTGCATAGGAGGCCCGCTTCACGGGCTGCAAGTAGGAATTGCCGACGACGCCCTGGTGTATGACGTACAGGGCAGCAGGCCGCGTGCGCGTTATTTGCGGCAGGTGCCGTCGCAGTACTACGATCCCCGGGCCGGCCATGCCGACTCTGTGGCGTTTTTTGCGTTGAGTTCGTTGAGCGGGATGGAGGTGACCGATCTGATCATCGCCCACCTGGAAACTTTTCAGCCCGTGCCGGTTGCGTCAAAGCCGGCCTGACGGCTTCACGGACATCCCAAAAAGCAGGCAGAGAAGTTAGCCCGGCGCTAACCCGGCGTTAACCTGGCGCCATAGGCTGGGTGGCCTGCGCGCCTGGAACTGCCGGATGAGCACGCTGCCCGCGCTCCTGCGTCAGTGCCAGGTGAAGCTGGTGCAAGGCGCCCACACACTCCAACACGGTGGACTGGACCAGCTCCGCGGCCTCGCCGACCTGCGAGTTGGGTGCTGCTGCGAGTTTTTCACCGACGCTGAGCATGAGCCTGGCCTTGACGGCGCCAAACAGCGCGTCCCAGTCGGCGATCGCGATGTCCAGCGGGTGGTCGGGTGTGAGCGCTTCGAGCTGCCGCTCGGGAAGCGAGGCGAGATGGGCGTCGTCAGCGCCCTCGCCGCCTCCTTTGGCCCAGTCGCGCAGAACATCCAGCGCAGCGGCACTGGTGGCGGGCAGCTCGCATCGGGACTCCTTCATGAGTTCAGGAGAGCTCAGCATGGTCAGCGCCGAGCGCGCCAGCAGCCTGATATTGGGAGGGGGTGAGGAAGCAAGCCGGATCATTTCAGAACCCTCGCTAAAGGAGTTGCATGGCGCTGCAACAGCGGTTGGGCGCTGCGCCTTCAAAGGTTCGCAATATCGCCGTACGCTCCTTTCTAGGCGGCCCTAGGCGATCCGTCCGTGCGGTAACGCACATCGGCCGCAAAAGGTTTTCAGGCCGTGTCGCGGGCCGCAGTTGAGCTGAAACAGGTAAACCGATGCTTTTGCCTGACAGACAGGCCCCCGCCATCCCAAAGCCGCCCCTCAATGCAGCAATTGGGTATAGGTTTTCCGGTCAGCCGCGTAACAGCTGCATGCCGCGGCTTCCAGGCCGCCGCGGTCAAGAACCTTCAATTCACCACGGTGGTATTCGATCAATCCACCGCGCTGCAGCGCGCTGGCGGCCGACGTGATGCCGACGCGGCGCATGCCCAGCATGTAGGCCAGAAATTCGTGCGTCACATGAAAATTGTCGGAATGCGCGCGGTCCTGACTCATCAGCAGCCATCGGGCCAGGCGCTGGCTCGTCAGGTGAAAACGAAGGCAGGCGGCTGATGCGGACTGCTGCGCCATCAAGACATAAAGGTAGCGGTTCAGGCCGCGTTGCAACGAAGCACTGCGCGCCAGCTCGCGCCGGAAAACGGCGGTGCTGATCCGCCAGGACGCCCCCGCGCCCTGCACTACCGCATGCACCGGCGCGGTGACAACGCCCAGCACCAGTTGCGCACCCAGCATGCCTTCACGCCCCACCATGCCAACCTCCACCCCCGGGCTGCCTTCCACCAGGGCCACAAGGGAAATGAAGCTTTCGACCGGGAAATAGACGTAACGTGTGGGTTTGCCGGGTTCGCACAGCACTTCAGCTAGCGACAGCTCGACGGGCTCGCAGACGGCGAGCAGGCGCAGGCGATCCTTGCGAGGGAGAAGCTCAATGAGGTGGTTTTCGACAGGGGCCAAAGCGGCTCTCCGGTGTAGGCGGACCCCGGGGAGTGCCGGGTCATGGACAAGGCCGCGCTACTGTCGTCAGTTCAATTCGGTGCCTCAGTATGCACGACGTGTCGCCAACGCCACCGTGTGCCAGCGCACACAGCACACAACAGGCCGCACACCGGAATGCTAGGAGGCGAGTTTTTCGGGAAGCAAGCGGTCGTATTCTTTCTTGACCACGGCATAACACTCACAGGTGCGCTGCTCCAGGCCCGGGCGGTCCAACACTGTGATGCGGCCGCGCGAATAGCGGATCAGCCCGAGGTTTTGCAGCTTGGTCGCGCCTTCGGTCACGCCTTCGCGGCGCACGCCCAGCATGTTGGCGATCAGCTCCTGCGTCATCACCAGCTCATTGCTCTGCAACCGGTCAAGGCTGAGGAGCAGCCAGCGGCACAGCTGCTGGTCGAGCGAATGGTGGCGGTTGCACACCGCGGTTTGTGCCATCTGCGTGATCAGTGCCTGGGTGTAGCGCAGCAGCAGGTGCAGCACCGGCGCGCGCTTGAACTCGTCCTTGATGGCCTGTGCCTTGAGGCGAAAACCCTGGCCGGCGCTTTGCACGACGGCGCGGCTGGGTGTGGACTCCCCGCCCATGAAGAGGGAAATGCCCACGACACCTTCATGGCCGACGACTGCAATCTCGGCCGAAGAGCCGTTTTCCATCACATAAAGCAGCGAGACGATGGCCGTGGTGGGAAAGTACACATGGTCCAGCGTGGTGCCCGACTCATAAAGCACCTGACCCAGCGGCATGTCGACCCATTCCAGTTGCGGCAGCCAGCGCTGCCACTCTGCTTCCGGCAATGCGGCAAGCAGCTCGTTGTCTTTGGGGTTGGAAGAATGGGCCATCGAGACACTCCGGGGCGGATCTGGCTTCGAGTTGGGCCTCTGGCAGAGATCTCGCACCGTCTTCGAAGTATAGGCACTAACGGCCCTCCGGTATGTGCGCTACCGCACAAACGAAAGTTCCCCGGCAAAGTCCACCTCCAGGGCTTTTGTGGGCCTCGGTACTACCGGCTCACTTCTTCAACCGCCTCGGTGGTCTGCAAGGCATGAATGGCGATTTGTGCCGACATGAGCGCCAGTGACGCCAGCGGGTAGGTGCCGCTGATGATGCCCCTGAAGGCGACTTCTGCGGCCACGGCGTCCTGGCCCAGGCCTTCAGTGGCGGCGATGATGCATTCTTCAATGCCGCCCAGCCCGGCGTCCCCGAACAGGTCTTCACCTTCGTAGGTCACGCGGTATTCGTACTGGGTCTTGTCAAAAGAGTCGATGTTAAAACGGACGATCATGGCGGCTCCTCTCGCGCAACTGCGAATGGTTCAAAAAAAATGCTACAAAATCAATAGCTGCTTGCGCCCGACCCTATTGGTCTACAGGCCAAAATGACTCAAAACGCCCTGCCCGGCAACGCGCCCGCCAGCAAAGCAGGCCGTGAGCAGATAGCCGCCCGTGGGGGCTTCCCAGTCCAGCATTTCACCGGCGCAGAACACGGGCTGGGGCACTGCAGCCGCAGCACCCAGCTGTAGCTGTGCACTCAGGCCCTCAAACATCACGCCGCCCGCGGTGCTGATGGCTTCATCCATCGGCCTGGCCGCAGTAACGCGCACCGGCAGCGCCTTGATGCCGGCGGCCAGGCGCACCGGATCGGCAATCGCGTCCTTGCCCAGCAGTTCGTACAACATCGCGGCCTTGATGCCATCCAGGTTCAGGCGGCTCTTGAGGTGACTGGACAGCGAGCGTGAGCCGCGCGGGTGGCGCACCTCCACCAGCACCTGCTCGGCGGTCTTGGCGGGCAGCAAATCGAGCAGGAAGGTGGCGCTGCCGTGTTCAGCAATCTCGTCACGCAGCAAGGAGGAAGCGGCATAGATCAGGCTGCCTTCGACACCGGTGGCAGTGGCGACAAACTCGCCCTTGCGGCTGAAGCTGCGGCCATGTGAATCGGTGAAGCTGATGGCCACGGACTTGAAGGGCTGGCCGGCAAAACGGCTGGCGAAATGCTCTGTCCAGCCGATGTGCGGCTGTGGACTTTTACCTATGAGTTCCTGCAGGAATTCGCGGCGGGTCTCGCCGGCGTCGGCTGCCGCCTCTTCAAGCTGCGCCGGACTGTCCGCGCGTGCGGCCACGTCGAAGCCGCAGTTGGACGGCTGCAGCGGTGCCACCGCCACGCCGCGCTCAGCCAGCAGCGGCGCCCAGGCACCATCAGAGCCCAGCCGCGCCCAGCTGCCGCCGCCCAAAGCCAGCACCACGGCGTCAGCGTGTGCCAGCACCTCGCCGGTGGGCGTTGAGAACTTCAGCGCGCCGTCATCGGCCCAGCCCAGCCAGCGGTGCCGCATGGAAAACTGCACGCCGGCCAGGCGAAGGCGGTGCAGCCACGCGCGCAGCAGCGGCGCAGCCTTCATGTCTTTGGGGAACACGCGGCCCGAGCTGCCGATAAAGGTTTCCACGCCCAGCGCTTCAGCCCAGGCACGCAGCTCGGCCGGGCCGAACGCGGCCAGCAACGGCGTCAGCTGCGCAGCGCGCTCGCCATAGCGGCTCAGAAAAGCCTCGGGTGCTTCGGAATGCGTGAGGTTGAGCCCGCCCTTGCCGGCCAGCAAAAACTTGCGCCCCACCGAAGGCATGGCGTCGTACACCTCGACCTTCACGGCCGCACCGGCAGCGGCCAGCACCTCGGCGGCCATCAGGCCGGCGGGTCCGCCGCCTATGACGGCAATACGCAGGGGGCCGACAGGCGGCGGTTTCACGGGAGAGGCTGAATCGTTCAAAAGGTGTTCCGTCTGCTCGCGGAGGCGAGGTATGGTGAGATGGGAGAAATCAAGGCCAAACAGCAGCCGCTTTCCTGAAAGGCATCAAAGATAGCGCTTCGCAGGCGAATGTGTTTGCTCTGTTTTTGATAGCTGCTTGCGCCCGATCCGATTGGCCTGCAGGGCTAAATCGCTTAAAAACAGGGGCCAGGTACAGGTTTGGCGCCGATTGGCGGCATGCGCCAATTATCACAGGCCGCACTTGCCGGCCTGCGCGGCGCATTGCATTACATGGGCGGCGCAAAACCATCGCGGCCGACGATGACACGCAGCGCGGTCGGCTTGCCGGCTTTTTCCTGCGCCGTGATCATCACCTTGGCACCCGGCACCAGCAAGGCGTTTTCGTCGGCCTTGCCGGGCTTGAAGGACACCACCGGCACATCCGGCGGAACAATCACGGTTTTCTCGCCGTCCTTGTAGCGCAACGTGAGCTTTTGCCCGCCGGGCACCGACGTTGGCGCCGCGGCCAGGTCGGCCACGGTAGCGTTGGTCATGGTGCTGTCGGGCCGCAAATCCCAGGGGCGGTGGCCTTCACCGGCGCCGCGCGCTGCTTCGGGGAACACCAGCACCTCCAGCGCCAGCTGGCTGCCGTCGGGCTGCGGCATGCCGGCGGTGCCGATGTAGCTGCCGGGCTTGATGTCGGCGAGCGACAGCGGGTACACCTCGGACACGTCCATCTCGGCCGGGCGCACCAGCGTGATCACTTCGCCGCTGCGTTCCCTGATGGTGAGGCTGGTCGCATCGACTTTTTCAATCGTCGCGCGCAGGCGCACCGTGGGGTTAGTCGGTGCCGGGGTTTGGGCCCATGCCAGTGGCAGGACGGCCAGGAAGGTTAGCGAGGCGGCAAGTTGCTTGAACATGGTTGTCTCTTTCTTCAGGTCGGCGAATAACATGGGGTAGAGCGCGGGCTGTGTGAGATCAATCCAGCTCGACAACAGTTCCCCGCCCCGTCAGGAAAGCTGCTTTCACCGGCGCGCCGGGGTAAATCAGCTGCACCGCCGCACGGTAGTCCTGCAGCTGCGCCACCAGCGCGGGCTGCAGCTCCGGCGCCACGGCGGATTTGTAGTCGAGCACCCACCAGTGGCCTTCGTGGCCGGCGTCCTTGCGCTGCACCAGGCGGTCCAGCCGCAAGTCTTTCCCGGCGTAGACAAGGCCGACTTCGTTGCCTTGCCAGGCCACGGCTTGCGGGCTCCAGGCCCAGGCGCCCTCACCCGCCAGAATGCGCCCGGCCAGGCCGGCGGCCTCGGCTGCCTGTGCAGGGCTCAGGCGAAACTCGCGCGCCGCCGCCTTGATCTGAGGGTCTGACAACGCACCACCCCACTCCAGCAGGCGGTGCATGGCCTTGCCGATGCGGGCCTTGAGCGAATCTTCATCAACGCGCACCGCAGCAGGCTCGGAAATCGTCATGACCTCGGGCAGTTCAGGCAACTCGGGCAGGTAGAACACGCCCGCGTCGGCCGCATCGAGATGGGCGGCTGCGGACTCATCCGCGACCGGCGCAGGCAGTTCGCCCACCAGTGCGTGCAGGCGCTGCCACCAGCTCTCAGTCGTCACGCGGTGCGGCTCGATGGAGGAAATCACCAGCGTACGGCGGGCGCGCGTCAGCGCTACATACAGGGCGTTGAGTTCTTCGCGCTTGCGGGCCGCCTGCTCGCTCGCCAATGTGTCGGCAGCGCAGGCGGGCGGGCGGCTTTCGCTAACCAGGAAGACGAACTTGCGCGGCTCCGTCGCCTCGCCGGGCCAGTCGACCAGCACGCCCATGCTGTCGGCATTGCGCTCGACGGTGTCGGTGTCCAGCAGCAGCACGGCTTCGGCTTCAAGGCCTTTGGCGCCGTGGATGGTCAGCAGCCGAACGGCCTCGCTGCTGACGGCTGCCGGCGCCTGCGTGCCCCCGGCCTTGAGGGCGCGCACAAAACCGTAGGGCGTGGCATAACGCCCACCGTCCAGCGCCAGCGACACACCCAGCAGCGCGCGCAGGTTGGCCAGCACCGCGCTGCGCTGGGCCGCCGGGGCGGCAGCGCCAAAACGCGCCAGCACGTCGCCGTCGTCGTAAATGCCCTGCAGCGCATCATGCGGCGGCAAGCGGTCCAGCCAGCTCTTCCACTTGGTCAAAACAGGCCCCAGCCCTTTCAGGCCAGGCGCAAGCAGCTCCTCTTTTTGTAGCAGGCTGTACCACGGCTGGTGGTGCTCGCGCTGCAGCAGCGCCAGTTGCACCAGGCAATCGTCAGCCAGCCCGAACAGCGGCGAACGCAGCGCACGTGCCAGCGAGAGGTCGTGCTGCGGCGACACCAGCACGTCGAGCAGCGCCACCACGTCCAGCACTTCGCAGCAGTCGATCAGCTCGGTTTTCTCGCCCACCTGCGCGGGAATGTGCAGCGCGCGTAGCTCGTCCTGCAGCGGCAGCAGGCCTGCGCGTTTGCGCGAGAGGACCATCACGTCCTGGGGGCGCAGTCCGGCGGCGACCTGTTCGGATATCCATGCGGCGGCCTGCCGGGCCTCGCGCGTGCGCAGGGTCTCCTCGGGCAATTCGCGCGGCGTGGTCAGGCTGTCGCGCCAGCCGGCGGCCAGCGGCGAGACCTCTTCTTCGTCCTTGTTGCGTGCAATGGGCGGAAGCCGGCCCACAGCGCCGGCCCGGCCAGAGGCCGTGGTGTGTTCGCGGAAACCGTCGTACCCGTCGGTTTCGCGCGCCGTGGCCATGGCCGAATTGACGATGTCGATCACCGCCTCGGCGTTGCGCCGGGTGTGGTCGCAGCTGAGCAAGTCACCGCCCAGGCCGTGCACCACAAAAGCCTGCGCGGCACGAAACACCTGCGGCTCGGCGCGGCGGAAGCGGTAAATGCTTTGTTTGGGGTCGCCCACCAGGAACACGCTGGGCGCCGTGCCCGCACCCGAGTAGCCGATGAGCCAGGCATACAGAGCCTGCCACTGCAGCGGGTTGGTGTCCTGGAACTCGTCAATCATCAGATGCCGGATGCGCGCGTCCAGCCGCTCCTGCACCCAGCCCGACAGCACGGGGTCGGCCAGCATCAGCAGCGCGGCCCTCTCAACGTCATTCATGTCGACCCAGCCGCGGTCACGCTTCAAGGCGGTGAACTGGGCGATCAGCACGCGCGTCAGGCGCGCCATGCGCTGCTGGTACAGCCAGGCGTCATGCTGCTGGCGGGCCGCCACCACACGCAGCACCAGGTCTTGCGCAATGCGCACCTGTTCGATGCCGACAATTTTTTCGCCGAACTTGCGCGGCGTGCCCTTTTCGGTCAATAGGGCCGCAATGGCCGCCGGGAAGTCTCCGGCCGTCAACGCCTGCTCCAGTTCCACGCCTTTGGCCGAAAAAGTCGGCGCGCTCGCGCGGCCCAGCGCGATGGCGGCGTCCCTCAAGGTTTGCCGGTGAAAACGGTTGGTGCTGAGCAGCTCTTCGGGTTCATCAAGGCCGCCAAATTCAGTGAACTGTGCACTGAAGGCTTGTACCGAGGCGTCGATCACGCCTTTTTCATCAGCCAGCGTGAACTCGGTGCGCTTGTCGAGCGCGGCTTGCAAGGCCTTGTCGGCCTGGAAACGCCCATACGCCAGCACCACCGCCTCAAAGTCAGCCTTGAGTGACGCGTCAACCGCGACGGCCGCATAAAACCGCCGCCACACCAGCGCGCGTGCCGGCGCATCGTCTTCCAGCAGCTCGTAGTTCACCGGCAGCTCCAGGCGCTGCAGCACCGCTACTGGCGCGCTGCGCAGCAGGGCTGCAAACCAGCTGTGAAAGGTGCGTATCTGCACCGAGCGGCCGCTGGCCAGAATGGAGCGGTATAAATTTGATAGCTGCTCGCGCACGTTCTGCGCGGCTTTCAGGCCTTTTTGGCTTGAAAAATCGACCCTGACGCCGCGCATTTCGAGTTCGCGCTGCAGGGTCTCATCGTCGGCGTGGGCAAAGGCCTTGAGCCAGTCGTCCAGGCGCTCTCGCATTTCGCCGGCGGCTTTTTTGGTGAAGGTGATGGCCAGGATTTCATGCGGCAAGACCTGCTGCCCCGGTGCGGCCGTGGCGCCGTCCAGCAAGGCCCGAACGATGCGTGACACCAGCATCCAGGTTTTGCCGGCGCCGGCACAGGCTTCCACCGCCACGCTGCGCCGCGGGTCGCAGGCGATGGCGTAGAAGGCATCGGCGGAGAGCGGCTCGCCGTTGCATTCGTAGGCCGCGGCGTGAGCGATCAAGGTGTTAGCCGGCGGGGTCATACGCCCTCCTCCCCTGCCGTGGCTTCCTCGTCCAGGCTCCAGAAATCCTTGCGGCAGAGGCCGCGGGCCGCGCAATAGTCGCAGGCCTTGCCCTCCCCTAATGCCGGCAGCGCCGCCCCGCGCGAGATGCGCGCCATGTCGGTCAAGATGCTGTCGATGAGCTCGTCGCGCAAGCCGACGATCTCGGCTTGCTCATAGGTCTTGGTCGGCTCTTTTTCGCCGAGGTTGACGTAGGCCGCGGCCAGCGTGTCGTCGCTCATCAGGGCGGCATAAAAGGCAAGCTGGGTGTCTTCCTGGCCGTTCTTGATGCGTTCGGCCGTGGTCGTGCGCGGCTCGGTCTTGTAGTCGATCACCAGGGCGTGCCCGTCAGGCTGGCGATCAACGCGGTCGAGCTGGCCGAGCAGCGTGAGCGTGCCGACAGGCACTTCGCGCCAGACTTCGGCTTCGTCGAAGACCGCGCCGGTGGCTTCGTGGTCGGCCAGCCATTTCAGGTAGCCCTCGCGCACGCCGGGCCAGGCCGCGGCAAAAGGCAAAAACTCGCTGTCGCTGAGCGCCAGCTCTTGCGTGGCGCGCTCCGCTGCTATGTTTAGCATAGCTACCCGCGCTGATAGATCGGGGGTTGGTGCCGCTTTGAGTGCCTCATGGAAATGCCGCAGCAGGCTGTGCAGCCAGTTGCCGAAGTCGCGCTTGCCCAACTCGCTTTCGAGCTCTTCGGGCTCCTGCAGCCTAAGCTGACGCAGCGCAAAAAAGCGGTAGGGGCAACGCCGCAGGTCTTCATAGGCGCTGGCTGAAAGCCGGATGACGGGCAAGGCCTCGCCGGTCGGGAAGGGATACGGCGTCGGCTGGGTTGCCACGGCACGCAGGCTGCGGGGGTCGGTGGCCATGCGCTGTACTGCTTCCTCGTCCTGGTCCAGCAGCAGCTCCTGCACAAAGCCGCTGGGGATCAGGTGTTCGCCGGATTCACTGGTGCGCCAGAGCACATCGAGATGCGGCATGTGCAGGGCATAGTGCCAGGCCTGGCGCTGGGCAGCGGCAAGCACTTCCCGCGACGGCAGGCCCAGCAGCTCGCGTTGGCCGGGCGTCCAGGGACCGGGAGGTTCTGGTGACACCGGCAGGCGGATTTCATCGCAGCCGGGCAGCACCACGGCCTGCATGGGGCGGCCCAGCAGCTGCGGCAGCGGCAGTATGACCACCTGCTCCGCGGGCGGATGCGCCGGGGAAAACTTGCCGCCCTCCAGCGCCTGATTGGCCCACTGCGTGAAGTCATGCAGCCGCATCACCGGCGATGCTTCGAATTCGGTCTCGGCGCCTTCGTGCAGGCGCAGCACGTCCAGCACCGTCTGCCCGGCTTCGTCCTGCGCCAGTGCGTCCCACTGCCCCGCCGACTGCAAAAGGGTGCGCAGGTCGCGCAGCCACATCGCCAGCGGGCGGGCACGGCTGAAAGGGCTGCGCAATGCGTTCACCTCGCGCGCCAACGGGCCTGTTGCCGCAAAGGCTGGCGGCAAGATGGCGTCTTCCGCAAAGTCCGGCAGGTCGCGCCAGGCGCGCACGCCGGTCTTGCGCAACTCAGTCTCGGCGGCGGTGACCAGCGCGGCGTCAAACGCCGGTGCGTTTTTCAGCCAGTCCAGCACGGCATCCGTCGACGCGTCCCAGGGCATGGCGCGCAGCAGGCTCATCAGAGCGGCGGCGGCGCGAGTGGTTGAAAGCTTCCAGCCGGTTTCATCGCGCATGGCGATGCCGCGCTCAGCGAGCATGGCGCCGACACGGCGTGTGAGTTGCCGGTCCTGCGCAATCAGCGCAACCGGGCTGCGGCCTTGCGCCAGATGCGCCAGCACGCAGGCGGCGGCGCGGCCCGCTTCGTCTTCGGCGTCTTGCGCAATGTGCAGCGCGGGCGGTGCCGAGGGCTCTTCGAGTGAGACGCACAGCGGGATGGAAACCGACCGGTCGCCGAAGTGCGCCTTGAGGGCCTCGGTAAGCGGGTCGGCCTGAAAGCCTTCCAGCACGGCGAGCAGCTGAGGTTTCGCCTGGAAAAGGCGGTCCGTGGGATAGGCGGACGCCGCCGCCCAGGCCAGCGCAATGCGCCCCACGGCAGCTTCGAGGGCCAGCACCGGCGAATCCAGGCCTGCTCCCAGCGTTAGCGCCAAGCGCTCGCTCCAGGCGCGGCGAGCGGCCGGCACGACGGCTGCGGCCACACCGGCCAGGCTCCACGCCGCTTCAACCAGCCGGCCCGCCAGCGCATCCTGCTGGGCGCCCAGGCCCGCGCGGCCCAGCAGCGATGCGGCTGTGAGCATGTCGACCGCCACATCCATGCGCAAATCGTCGCCTGAAGGCACATACAAGCCGAGCGTGCCGCCCAGGCCGCTGGCCCAGTTCATGGTGGTTTCAAAGCGGGGAACAAAAAATGTCTCGCCTGCCTGCGCAGCCCAGGCGCGGCGCGCCTGCTGGATCAGCTGGGCATAGGGCAGCAGCACCACGGCTTCTGCGGGATGGACGCCGCGCGCCTGCATCGCTTCTGCAAGCCGGCCCATGGCCTGGTGCCAGCACAGCGCATCAGGCGCGGACCATGCGGCATCAGAGGTTGGAACGGGTGGCATACAGAGGTTGGGGAAAAGAGGTTGGCAAGAAAGAAATGGGGCCGGAAGCCGCAAATTGAATAATCTCTATCGGCGCCATAGCCCCCGCGCGCCCGACCCGGCCACTTGCTTTCTGCCACAATGACTACAACTTTAGCCGTACCGTATCGTAACCATCCTAAACAGACAAAGGAGCCGCCATGGCGAGCGAACTGATCAAACATACCACCGATGCCACTTTCGAAGCCGACGTGCTGCAAGCCTCCAAACCCGTGCTGGTGGACTACTGGGCTGAATGGTGCGGTCCGTGCAAGATGATCGCGCCGATTCTGGACGAAGTGGCCACCGGTTACGACGGCCGCCTGCAGATCGCCAAGATGAACGTCGACGAAAACCGCGACATTCCCGCCAAGTTCGGTATCCGCGGCATCCCCACCCTGATGCTGTTCAAGGACGGCCAGCTGGCCGCCACCAAGGTCGGCGCCATGAGCAAGGCCCAGCTGACCGCCTTCATTGACCAGCAACTGGCCTGAGGTTTTTCGCGCTGGAAGGGAAGCACGGCGCACCGCCGCTTCCCGACCGGCGCAGGTCCCCCGGCCGCTGGCCGGACGCAGGAAAAATGCCTTGATTTCCTGCATGAATTTCCTGTCATAATGTGCTTTATTCACCAGACGGCACTCGCTGCCTGGTTCGAGTTCCCGGTTTGTAAGCCATCTTCTGCGGCTTCTTTTCAAACCTCCCCCGTTTCCATCAATGAACTCCGCAAGGAGTAACTCCATGCACTTAAACGAACTCAAGGCACTGCACGTGTCTGAAGTCCTCAAGCAGGCCGAAGCCCTTGAGATCGAAAACGTCGGCCGTATGCGCAAGCAGGAGCTGATGTTCGCCATCATCAAAAAACGTGCAAAAACCGGTGAGACCATCGTGGCCGACGGCGTGCTGGAAGTGCTGCCCGACGGTTTCGGTTTCCTCCGTGCTCCGGATTCAAGCTACACGGCCAGCACCGACGACATCTACATCAGCCCCAGCCAGATTCGCCGCTTCAACCTGCACACCGGCGACATGATTGAAGGCGAAGTGCGCACCCCCAAGGATGGCGAGCGCTACTTTGCCCTGAACAAGCTCGACAAGGTCAACGACGGCCTGCCTGAAGACAACAAGCACAAGGTCATGTTCGAGAACTTGACCCCGCTGTTCCCACGCGAGCAGTTCAAGCTCGAACGCGACATCAAGGGCGAAGAGAACCTGACCAGCCGCATCATCGACATCGTCGCGCCTATCGGCAAAGGCCAGCGCGCCCTGCTGGTCGCACCGCCCAAGTCCGGCAAGACCGTGATGATGCAGAACATCGCCCACGCCATTACCGCCAACTACCCTGAAGTGGTCATGATGGTGCTGCTGGTGGACGAGCGCCCTGAAGAAGTGACCGAAATGCAGCGCAGCGTGCGCGGCGAAGTGATCTCCTCCACTTTTGACGAACCCGCCGCACGCCACGTGCATGTGGCCGAAATGGTGATCGAACGCGCCAAGCGCCTGGTTGAACTCGGCAAGGACGTCGTTATCCTGCTGGACTCCATCACCCGCCTGGCCCGCGCCTACAACAACGTGTTGCCTTCATCGGGCAAAGTGCTGACCGGCGGTGTGGACGCCAACGCACTGCAGCGCCCCAAGCGCTTCTTCGGTGCGGCCCGCAATATTGAAGAAGGCGGCAGCCTGACCATCATCGGCACCGCGCTGGTAGACACCGGCAGCCGCATGGACGAAGTGATCTTTGAAGAATTCAAGGGCACCGGCAACTGCGAAATCCACCTGGACCGCCGCCTGTACGAAAAACGCGTGTTCCCGGCAATTCACCTCAACCGCAGCGGCACCCGCAAGGAAGAGCTGTTACTTGCACCCGAAATTCTCCAAAAGTCGCGAATTTTGCGTCAATTCATGTACAACATGGATGAAATCGAATCCATGGAGCTGATGCTCAAGAACATGAAAGCGACGAAGAACAACCACGAATTCTTCGACATGATGAGGCGGGGCGGCTAGAACGTGGCCCCCACGGTCGCTCACTTCGTGTAGCTTCCTGCCCCCCGAGGGGGCCGCCCGCCTGCGGTCTGGCAAAGCCAGTCCCGCGGCTCATACTGGATTGAAGATCCAGGGCGCAACCAGTGGGGTATTTACCAGCGGGGGCCGAGGGTCCGGCTTCGCCGGCCCAAGGCGCCGCCCCCTTGAGGGGGGAACAAGTTACACGCAGTGAACTTGGACGGGGGTGCTATAATGTGCGGCTTAGCGGAAAGTGCCCAGGACTGGCTTGGTGTGGCTCCCGCAACGAATAAGGAAAGATCATGAAAGAAGGCATTCACCCCAACTACCGCGAAGTTTGTTTCCTGGACCTGTCCAACAACTTCAAGTTCGTCACCCGCTCCTGCGTGAACACCAAAGAAATGGTGAAGATGGACGACGGTCGCGAACTGCCCCTGTACAAGCTCGATACGTCCAGCGAATCGCACCCTTTCTACACCGGCACACAAAAATCCGTGGACAACATGGGTGGCCGCGTCGAGAAATTCCGCAACCGTTTCGGCAAGACCGCAGCCAAAGAGGCCGCACCCGAAGCTGCGAAGTAAGCTGCCGGATAAGCTGCGAAAAAACTTTCGCCAGCCTGCAAAAAAGCAGCCTGAAATTCAGGCTGCTTTTTTTTCGGCAAAATTTGCCAGGTTACGCGATGTGCCTCAGGCTGGTTTGACGCAGAATCACCCGTAGCCAGGACTGAACGACCCGACAGCAGCCGCGCTCCCTTTCGATCTCCCAGATCTATCCGACCCATACGTTTTGAATAAACCGTCTCCTGCCATCATTGCCCAGTCCGCTGTGCGCCGCCTGCCGCGACTCGCACTGCTGCTGTTTTGCGCAGCCTATGCGCTGCCGGGTTTTCTGGGGCGTGGCCCCTGGAAAAACGAAGACATTGCTGCATTTGGCGTAATGCGTGAACTCGCCTCCATGGCGGGCAACTGGCTGCGTCCACAGTTGCTCGGCCAGGTCACGGAATTCGATGCACTGGCACCGTATTGGCTGGGTGCCATCGCCATCAAGGTTTTCCCCTTTCTGGATCCGGCATGGGCTGTGCGCATTCCATTTGTGGCACTGCTCGTGTTGACGATGCTGGCGACGTGGTACGCCGTTTACTACCTGGCGCGTAGCCCGCAAGCCCAGCCAGTCGCCTTTGCTTTCGGCGGCGAGGCCAGTCCGGTCGACTACGCCCGGGCTATCGCCGATACCGCCCTGCTGGCGCTGATCGCCAGTCTTGGCCTGGCGCAGCTCTCCCATGAAACCACGCCGGCCCTGGCCCAGCTCGGGTTCACGGCGCTGGCCTTTTACGCCATGGCAGCAAGCCCCTACCGTGCGGCCACCAAAATCCTCGGCCCGGCATTCGGTCTGCTGATCGGGCTTGCAGGACTCGCCCTGAGCGGTGCTCCCACACTGGCATTGCTGATTGGCATGGGCGGGGCACTGGTGGAATGGACTCACATGCGCTGGGGCACCGGCCAGTCCGATCCTGCAGCCAGGCAACAGTCCTGGCACTGGGTGCTGCTGATCACCGGCATCACGCTGCTGGTAGCGCTGCTGGCCCATGGGTTGGACCTGTGGCGCTGGAGAATTCACCTGCCGGGCGCAGACGGTCAGTCCGCCCTGAAAGACTGGCGCAGCCTGGGTCGCCTGCTGCTGTGGTTTACCTGGCCGGCCTGGCCGCTGGCGATGTGGACACTTTACCGCTGGCGCAGGCAGCTGGCCAGCCGCCATGTCGCCTTGCCATTGTGGTTCGCCGCGATGGCCGTGGCCGCCACGCTGACGACCACAGCCTCGGACCGCAGCCTGCTGCTGAGCCTGCCGCCGCTGGCAGCGCTGGCTGCCTTCGCGCTCCCCACACTCAAACGCAGCGTGGCCTCGCTGATTGACTGGTTCACACTGCTGTTTTTCACCGGCTGCGGCATCATCATCTGGGTGGTCTGGATTGCCATGCAGACTGGCGTTCCGCGTCAACCCGCAGCCAACGTCGCCAAACTCGCACCGGGGTTTGAACCCAGCTTCTCGTGGCTGGCGTTTCTGGCCGCACTGCTGGCCACCCTAGCCTGGGCTTGGCTCGTCAAATGGCGCGCCGGCGCGCAGCGTGCGGCCATCTGGAAATCGCTGGTACTGCCTGCCGGCGGCGCCACCCTGTGCTGGCTGCTGCTGATGACGCTCTGGCTGCCCCTGCTCGACTATGCCCGCAGCCTTGCGCCCCTGTCGCGCCAGATCGCAAATCTCGTCGACAAAAGCGCCTGCGTTGAGATTTACGGCGTAGGCAGTGCGCAGGCCGCCGCGCTGCAGTACCACGGCGGGCTCGAGCTCCGGCAAGCCGGAACGCAGGCAAGCTGCCCCTACCTGATTGTGGATGTCGAGGCGCAGCCAACGCTCAGCCGCGTCGTTAATTTGCCCGATTGGGCCTTCCAGGCGACGGTGCGCCGACCCACGGACAAGACGGAAAACGTCCTGCTGTTCAAGCGGGTGGGCCTTCCCCGCCCGAACTCAAGAACCAGCCCTTGAGCGAACTCAAGATCATCAGCCAGCACGCGGGCACCGTGCTCGTCGGGCAACTGGCCGTCATGGCCTTCGGTGTGGCCGACACGGTGATTGCAGGCCGCTACAGCGACGAGGCCCTGGCCGCGCTGTCGGTAGGATCGGCGCTTTACATCAGTGTTTACGTTGGCCTGATCGGCATTGTCCAGGCGCTGCTGCCCATCTGGGCCGAAATGATGGGCGCGCGCCGCCATGAGGCGGTAGGTGCTTCGCTGCGCCAAAGCATGTACCTGTGCGGTTTTATCGTGGTGGTGGGTATGGCAGCTATGCTCTTCCCCGGCCCCCTGCTGCGCTGGGCACAAGTGCCTGAACTGATGCGCGATGAGGTACAGCGTTACCTTGCGGTGCTGGCCTTTGCGTTCGCACCATCCCTGCTGTTTCGCATCTACAGCACCTTCAACCAGGCACTGGGCAAGCCGCTGTTGGTCACCTGGCTGCAGGTCGGCGCCCTGCTGGTCAAGATCCCCCTGTCTATCTGGCTGGTGGCCGGCGGTGCCGGCGTAGAACCCATGGGCGCTGTCGGCTGCGCATGGGCCACGCTGATTGTGAACTACCTGCTGCTGGCGCTGGCCATCCTGATGCTGCGCACACAGACGCTGTACCTGCCCTATCGCATCTGGCAACGCATGGAACGGCCGGACTGGCTGCAAATAGGTCACTTCGCCAGGCTCGGCATTCCCGGCGGCCTGGCTTATCTGGTGGAAGTGACGTCGTTCACGCTGATGGCACTCTTCATCGCCCGCCTCGGCACCGTGGCCTCCGCAAGCCACCAGATTGCATCCAGCGTGGCCGCGGTTCTCTACATGATGCCGCTGTCCATGGCCATCGCGTGCAGTGCCCGCGTTTCGTTCTGGATAGGCGCAGGACGCCCGGATTACGCAAAACGCGTGGTGCTGCTGGGGCTGAAGCTCACAGGGCTCGCGGCGCTGACACTCGCGGCCGTGGTTTCAATGGCCGGCCCCGTGCTGGCAGGCTGGTACTCCGGCAACCCGGAAATCGTCGCGCTGGCCTCCGCTTTGCTGGTGTGGGTTGCGTTCTATCACGTCGCCGATGCAACACAGGCCCTGACGGCCTTTTTGCTCCGCTGCTACCGCATCACCATTGCGCCGCTGGCCCTTTATGGCGTGCTGCTATGGGGCCTTGGGCTTCTGGGGGGCTATCGTCTGGCTTACGACGGCATTGCAGGCCAGGCCGCGACGCAGTCCGCCAGCAGTTTCTGGGCGGCCAGCACGCTCGCCATTGGCCTCGTTGCGGCATGTTTTCTGGCTCTGTTGTGGCATGCAGTCAGGCGCAGCCTGAAGGTGACTCAAACTGGTTGAGTCCGGCGAACGCGCACGACGGGAAAAATGATGGAAAAGCAGGAGCCGTGCCCCGGTTCACTTTGAATGTTGAGCTCAGCACCGTGACGCTGGGCGACATGTTTGACGATGGCAAGGCCCAGGCCGGTGCCCCCGGTTTCACGCGATCGGCTGCGGTCGATACGGTAAAAACGTTCCGTCAGGCGTGGCAGGTGCTCAGGCGCGATACCCGGCCCGGTGTCCTTGACCTTGAACTCACCACGCCCGTCCTCCAGCAGCGCCCAGCTGACGCGGACCAAACCGCCCTCCGGCGTGTAGCGCACTGCATTGGTTACCAGATTGGACATCGCGCTATAAAGCTCGGTCTGTACCCCGGCGATTTCGGTGCCTGGCCCCTGGTCAAATTCCAGCTGGTGGCCCTGCGGCGCAATCACCAACGACAAGGCCCTTGCCTCCTGCTCTGATTGGGCCATCAGCGCACTGACGGTCATCCAGTCACTGGCGCCCGGAAACGGGCTGCCTTCCAGTCGCGACAGGGTCAGCAGGTCATTCACCAGCGTCTGCATGCGCTGCGACTGCTGCGACATCAGCGCCAGGTAGCGGGCACGCTCCGGCTCCTTGAGCGGCAGCGTTTGCAAGGTTTCGATAAAACCCGACAGGACTGTCAATGGCGTGCGGATCTCATGCGACACATTGGCCACAAAGTCGCGACGCATGGCTTCTGCCAGCTCCACGGCCGTGATGTCCCGCGACAGTAGCAGCTTGCGGTTTTTGCCATAGGAATGCACATGCACCGACAGCTTCACCGGGCGGGCCGGCGTGCTGAAGTTGCCCGGGATCACCACGTCGTGCGAGAAATCACCCGCTGCCATATAAGCCTTGAAGGCCGGGTCACGCACCAGGTTGGCGATGTGCTGCAGCACGTCGCGCTGGGCGTCAAACCCGAAGTGCTGGCTGGCCATCTGGTTGCACCACTCGATACGGCCTTGCGCGTCGAGCAGCACCACGCCGCTCGGCGAGGCCTGCATGGCCGCCAGGAATTCATCGAGGCGCGCCTGGCTTTCCTGCAACTGTTGATCGCGATTCTTGAGCAGCCGGCGGGTCCGGTCCGCTACCTCGCCCCATACACCGGGAAGGCTGGGGGCGCTGCCGGCCGTCACGGCCGGTGTATCGTTGTTTTGTTCGATGCGCAGCCAGCGCAGCAGGCGGCCGATGTAGAAGCTGTCGATGACCAGCCAGACCATCGCCCCCACAGCCAAGCCTATGCCCAGTCCGAAGGTCAAGCCGTTTGCGGTGCGCGCCCAAAAGCCCAAACCGCCGCCAACAATCATGCAGGCGGCAAAAACAATCCACCGATTGATCATGCGCTGGATTGTGCCGCAGCGACCGGGTTGTTGGCGGCCATCGCCGTCAGCCGGTAGCCGGCGCCGCGCACAGTTTCCACCATGGTGCCCGCTGCGCCCAAGGCCTCACGCAGACGCTTGACGTGGACGTCGACGGTGCGCTCTTCAATGAACACGTGGTCGCCCCACACCTTATCGAGCAGGGAGCTGCGGCTGTGGACGCGCTCGGCGTGTTTCATCAGGTAGTGCAGCAGCTTGAACTCGGTCGGGCCCAGCTTGAGCTCCTGGCCCAGGTAGGAAATGCGATGCGTGGCGGCGTCCAGGACCAGCCCGCCGACGGTCACGCTGTCGTTCACCGACTCGGGAGCGCGGCGCCGCAGCACGGCACGTATGCGCGCCAACAGTTCCTGGGTAGAAAACGGCTTGGTGATGTAGTCGTCGGCGCCGGCATCCAGCCCGGCCACCTTGTCGGGCTCGTCACCGCGTGCCGTCAACATGAGGATGGGAATGCTCTTGGTACGCGCCTGCTTGCGCCAGTGACGCGCCAACGCCAGGCCGCTTTGCCCCGGCAGCATCCAGTCGAGCAGGATGGCATCGGGCAACACAGCGTCGAGTTCGCGCTGGGCCGACACACTGTCTTCCGCCACCACGGGGTCAAAGCCACCATGCCGCAGGTTGACGGCAATCAACTCGGCAATGGCTGGCTCGTCTTCAACAATCAGTATGCGTGGCAGGTGTTTCATTCCGTCTTTACTTTACTGCGGATTCAATCTGTTCCATCGGCGTGTGCCGCACGTCGGCGCCCTTGACGATGTAAATGATGAATTCTGCGATGTTCTTGGCATGGTCGCCCACGCGCTCGATGGCCTTGGCCACAAACAGCAGGTCCAGGCTAGGCGAAATCGTGCGCGGGTCTTCCATCATGTAAGTGATGAGCTTGCGCACAAAACCGTCGAATTCCTGGTCGATCTGGTCGTCTTCCTTGAGGATGGAAACCGCGACCGCGGTGTCCAGCCGGGCAAAAGCATCCAGTGCCTTGCGCAGCAGGCCGGAAGCAAGCTCCGCCGCGATGCGCAGGTCGGACGAAGGCAGGGCACGGGCCGATCCGCTTTCTATGATGGACTTGACCATGCGGGCAATCTTCTCGGCCTCGTCGCCGGCACGCTCGAGGTTGGCTGTGGTCTTGGAAATCGCAATCAGCAGGCGCAGGTCGCGAGCCGTAGGCTGGCGCCGCGCAATGATGGACGACAGCTCGCGGTCGATGTCGATTTCCATCGCGTTGACGCGCGATTCGGTTTCGATCACCTGGTTGGCGCTTTCGGCGCTGAACTGGGACAGCGCATAGATGGCCAGGCGAATCTGCGACTCGACGAGGCCGCCCAACTCCATCACGCGCGAAGAGACGCCGTTGAGTTCGCTGTCAAACTGGGTCGATAGGTGTTTATCAGGCATGTGTGCTCCCTAATCCGTATCAGCCGAAACGGCCGGTGATGTAGTCTTCGGTTTCTTTACGTTTTGGCTTGAAGAACAAGTCTTCGGTTGCTCCAAACTCAACCAGGTCGCCCAGATACATATAGGCGGTGTAGTCGCTGCAGCGGGCCGCCTGCTGCATGTTGTGCGTCACGATGACTACCGTGTATTCGTTCTTGAGCTCGGCAATCAGCTCTTCCACCTTGGCGGTGGAAATAGGGTCCAGCGCCGAACAGGGCTCGTCCAGCAGCAGCACTTCAGGCTTGATGGCGATGCCGCGGGCAATGCACAGGCGTTGCTGCTGGCCGCCCGAGAGGCTGGAGCCGCTCTGGTTCAGCTTGTCCTTGACTTCCGTCCACAGCGCGGCCTTGCGTAGCGCCCATTCCACGCGCTCGTCCATGTCCGAAGCGTTCAGGCTTTCGAACAGTTTCACGCCAAAGGCGATGTTGTCGTAGATCGACATCGGGAACGGCGTCGGCTTCTGGAACACCATACCGACCTTGGAGCGGATCAGCGCCACGTCTTTTTTGGACGTCAGCAGGTTCTCACCGTCGAACATGATTTCACCTTCTGCGCGCTGCTCGGGATAAAGCTCATACATGCGGTTGAAGATGCGCAACAACGTCGACTTGCCGCAGCCCGAAGGGCCGATGAAGGCCGTGACCTTCTTCTCGGGAATTTCCAGGTTGATGCTTTTGAGGGCGTGGAACTTGCCGTAGTAGAAGTCGAGGTTCTTGACCGAAATTTTCGATTGCTCACGTGGTGCAGTAAGGGTATCCATCTGTGACCTTGTTGTGTTGTGTGGTCTAAAGGAAAGGCGTCAGCCTGTCAGTTTTTGGCGCGTGTCAATACACGCGCCAGGATGTTCAAGCCAAGCACGGCCATGGTGATCAGGAACACGCCTGCCCACGCCAGCTGCTGCCAGTTCTCGTAAGGGCTCAGCGCAAACTTGAAGATCGTCACAGGCAGGCTCGCCATGGGCTGGCTTAGGTCAGACGTCCAGAACTGGTTGTTCAGCGCCGTGAAGAGCAGCGGCGCCGTTTCCCCGGCAATCCGCGCCACGGCCAGCAGGATGCCGGTCGTCACGCCGGCACGTGCGGCACGCAAGGTGATGCTGGTGATGACCTTCCACTTCGGCGCGCCCAAGGCGTAAGCCGCTTCACGCAGGCCTGGCGGCACCAGTTGCAGCATGTTTTCCGTGGTGCGAATCACCACGGGAATAACGATCAGTGCCAGCGCCAGGACACCGGCCCAGCCCGAATAGGATTTGAACTGCGACACGACGACCGTGTACACAAACAGGCCAATCACGATGGATGGTGCAGACAGCAGAATGTCGTTGACGAAGCGCGTCACGGATGCCAGCATGCCCTTGGTGTTGTATTCGGCCAGGTAGATGCCCGCCATGATGCCGATCGGCGTGCCCACAAAAGTGGCCAGCAGCACCATCAGGAAGGAGCCGTAAATTGCGTTGGCGATACCGCCCTCTTCATTGGGCGCCGGCGTCATCTGGGTCAGGGTTGCCCATGAAAGACCGCCCACGCCCAGGCGAATCGTTTCCCACAAAATCCATGCCAGCCAGAACAGGCCAAAGGACATGGCTGCGAGGGAGAGAACCAGCGCAATCCGGTTGACCCGCTTGCGGCGGGCAAACTTGGCCAACCGCGCATCGTGCATCACGGCGCTCATGTTTTCACCCCTTCACTTTTTCGCAGTTGGGCCAGCAGCAGCTTGGACAGCGACAGCACGACAAACGTGATGAAGAACAGCACCAGGCCCAGGTAAATCAAAGCAGCCTGGTGCAGGCCCTCGCCCGCTTCAGCGAACTCGTTGGCCAGCGCCGACGTGATGCTGTTGGCGGCCTGGAAGAGACTCAGCGAATCGAGCTGGTTGAAATTGCCGATCACGAACGTGACCGCCATGGTTTCGCCCAAGGCCCGGCCCAGGCCCAGCATGATGCCGCCCACCACACCGGCTTTGGTGTAAGGCAGCACGACCTTGGAGACAACTTCCCAGGTGGTGGAGCCCAGCCCATAGGCGGACTCTTTGAGCAGCACCGGTGTCACTTCAAACACGTCCCGCATCACCGAGGCGATGAAGGGAATGATCATGATGGCCAGGATGATGCCCGCCGACAAAATACCGATACCGACGGGGGGGCCAGACACCAGCGCGCCCAGATAAGGCACGCCGCTCAAAAGGCTTTGCAGCGGCTGCTGTACGTAGGTGGCCAGGATGGGGCCGAACACCAGCAGGCCCCACATGCCGTAGACGATGGACGGCACGGCGGCGAGCAGTTCGATGGCGGTGCCCAGGGGCCTTTTGAGCCATGCGGGTGACAACTCGGTCAGGAACAGCGCGATGCCGAAGCTCACCGGCACCGCGATGAGCAGTGCGATCAATGACGTGGCAATGGTGCCGTAAATCATGACCAGTCCGCCGTACTCGCCCTTGACAGGGTCCCAGACGCTGCTGGTGAGGAAGCCGAGGCCGTATTTGCTGATCGCTGGCCACGCCCCGATGACGAGGGAAACCAGGATGCCGGCCAGCAGGGCCAGTGTCAGCCAGGCCGCGCCCTGCGCAGCCCAGCCGAAAAGCCGATCTGCCAGGGGGCTTCTGCGCACAGTGCCGCCAGGAGGAGGATTGGTCATATCGCGTCCGGTCGCTTTTGCCGGGTGGTCAAAAGCGGCCCGGCTAGCCGGAAGTGTAGAGGACACGTGAGAAACCCCTATGGTATGTAACGACTGCGGAAAATCAGCTTGTTGCGCTTATTTGTAAGCGACAACCTTGCCCGAGGTGTCCTTGATGTCGCCCCAGGCTTTTTCAATGATGGTTTTCACGGCGGCAGGCATGGGCACATAGTCCAGGTCGTCGGCAGTTTTGTCGCCGTTTTTGTAAGCCCACTCAAAGAACTTGAGTGAAGCAGCGGCCTGGGCAGGCTTGTCCTGGACTTTCTGCATCAGGATGAAAGTAGCGCCGGTGATGGGCCACGAATCCTTGCCAGGCTGCTCGGTCAGGATCTGGTAGAAGCTCTTGGACCACTCGGCACCTGCGGCGGCGGCCTTGAATGCGCCATCTTCAGGCGACACGAAGTTGCCAGCGGCGTTCTTCAGCTGGGCAAAAGTCATCTTGTTTTGCTTGACGTAGGCGTATTCCACATAGCCGATCGAATTAGGCAGACGGCCGACGAATGCCGCCACGCCTTCATTGCCCTTGCCGCCAGCGCCTACGGGCCAGTTCACTGCGGTGCCCTCGCCCACTTTGGACTTCCACTCGGCGTTGACCTTGCTCAGGTAGTTGGTGAAGATGAAGCTGGTGCCGGAGCCGTCGGCGCGGCGCACCGGTGCGATGGCGGCGTCAGGCAGGGGCAGCGTGGGGTTCAGGGCCTTGATGGCCGGGTCGGTCCACTTGGTGATCTTGCCAAGGTAGATGTCGCCCAGCACCTGGCCGCTCAGCTTGAGCTGGCCGGGGGTGATGCCCTTGATATTGACCACAGGAATGACGCCGCCGATCACCGTGGGAAATTGCATCAGGCCTTTTTTGGCCAGTTCTTCATCTTTCAGGGGGGCATCAGAGGCGCCAAAATCGACCGTTTTGGCTTCAATCTGGCGCAAACCGGCGCCTGAACCGACCGACTGGTAGTTGATCTTGACGCTGGTGGCCTTGTTGTAGTCAGCCGCCCACTTGGAATACAGGGGGGCCGGGAAGCTCGCACCGGCGCCGGTCACGTCCTGGGCGGCGGCGAGCGTGGCAAGCGACGTCAGGGCAAGGCCTACTACGGTAGTCAGGGAAGCTTTGAAAGTCAGGTTCATCAGAACACCTCTTGGGTTGGGATTGGTCGAAACTGGTTGGGATTGATCGGGAAGATGCGTCGACTGTAGAAATCTTGTGTGACAAGGATGTGACAAATATGACAGCCTCCCGGCGGGCTGCCGCCCCTCTATAGCGTCACAAAACCTTCAAATTACCGTCACGAATCTGTCATCGGGCTCTCCTACCCTTGGCCTCGTCTTAATCAGGATTAATCAGGAGAATCTTTCATGTTGAACCGCCGCTTTCTGGTCCTCGCTACCGCTGTTGCCGCCCTCGCCGGCTGCGCCACCACCTCCACCCCGGTGTCCGTGGCAGACACGATTGCCACCCAATCGCAGCTCAGCACCCTCAATGGCCTGGTAGCCAAAGCCGGGCTGACCGACACACTCAAGGGCACCGGCCCTTACACCGTATTCGCGCCCACCAACGCGGCTTTCGCCAAAGTGCCGGCCAAAACCATGGACGAGCTCGCCAAAGACCCGGCCAAACTCAAGGCGGTTCTGGCCTACCACCTCGTTCCCGGCAAGGTGATGGCAGCTGACGTCAAAAACGGCAACGCCAAAACCGTCAACGGCGCCAATGTGGCGCTCTCCAAGGCCGGCGAATTCGTCACCATCGAGGACGCCATGGTCCAGACCGCCGACATTTCCGCCACCAATGGCGTTGTTCACATTGTGGACAGCGTGCTGATTCCGCCCGCCAAATAAGCCCACGGGTGCTGGAACGGGTCAAGCCGGAAGGTTTGACCCGTTTTTTATTGAATTTGTGCAATTTCGTGCTCCAGACCTTATCGAGCCTGCGCAAGCAGCTATTGTTTTAGTAGCAATCCGTGCACGGCAAGTCGCCTCGCACCGGGGAACATCCATGCCAGCTCAAATGCCTTTAGTTAGTCGCCGCCGGCTGCTTCGCCGCGCCGGCCTGGTTGCCGCAGCAATTGCGAGCCCAGCCTGGGCCCAGCCCGGCAAGGGCGCTTCATCGCGCAGCATCGTCGTGGCCCAGCCGGTTGATTTTTCCCAGGCCCAGCAGGATGTCTCCAAGGACTTCCTGATCGGCTCACGCGCCGCCTGGCAGGACATCAACCTGCGCGGCGGCGTCCGCGGCAGGCAGGTCCAGCATCTGGCACTTGAAACGGACGGCACCCCCGCAAGCCTGCGCACGGCACTGGACTCGGTCAAGGACAACTCCGCCTGCATGGTGCTTTCCGGCAGTGTCGGCGACCAGGTTGCCAGCCAGATCGTGGCGCTGTCCCGCCAGGGCGGGCTGGGCATCCCCCACGCCGCCCCGTGGCTGCAAAACTCCAGCCTCGAGATCGACGACAAGACCTTTCCCATCTTCGCCGCGCGCCAGGAACAGATTGCCTATGCGCTCAAAAGCCTTTCAACCATGGGCCTCAAGGAGCTGGGTGCGATTTACGCCACAGCACAGGATCACGCGGCCTATCACTCGGATGTCGAGCGCATTGCCCTGGACATGCAACTGAAGCTGCAGCCCTTCAAGGCAACAGACGACCTGCGCGCGCTGGGCCAGAAACTCACGCCCCGTACACCCGCAGTGCTGCTTTTTGTGGGCGGAACGCCGGAGCTCGCCGAATTCACCCAGGGCCTGGAAAAGCAGGCCCGCCAGCGCTATGTCGTGGCGTTGGCCGATGTGAACCTGCAAACCATGCTGCAGATGGGCGCGGCGCGCAACACGCCGGTCATCGCCACCCAGCCGGTACCCCTGGTCAATGCCAGCCTTCCGGTGGTCAGAAGCTACCGTGAAACGCTTTCGCGCCTCTTCGACGAGCCGCCCACGCCGCTGAGCCTGGCAGGATTCATTGCAGCACGCTACACCTACGAAGTGCTCAATGACGTCGACGGCCCCCTGAACCGCCAGAGCGTTCTGGCCGCCTTTCAGCGCCGCACAAAGTTCGATGTGGGCGGATTCAGCATCAGCTTCAATCCCCAGCGCAGAAGCGGCACCTACGTCACGCAAAGCATGATGACCGTCGACGGCCGGTTGATCGGCTAGGCACCCAGAAATGCTGATGAGAGTCCCGCGCGATGGCTATATTGGGAGCTTAAACTCAGGTATGCAAAATGGAACGCTGCTCGCCGCTGTAGACCTCGGGTCCAACAGCTTTCGGCTGGAAATCGGCCGCTTTGATGCTGGCCAGATTCACCGCACCGAATACCTCAAGGAAACCGTTCGCCAGGGCAACGGGCTGGACGCCGACCGAAACCTGACCCCGGAAGCCATGCAGCGCGGCTGGGACTGCCTGGCGCGCTTCGGTGAACGGTTGGCCGGCTTCAAGAAGTACCAGGTTCGCGCCGTTGCCACCCAGACCCTGCGTGAAGCACGCAATCGCGAAGAGTTCCTCGCGCGCGCCCACAAAATCCTCGGCTTTGCCATTGACGTCATCCCGGGCCGCGAAGAAGCCCGCCTGATTTATCAGGGTGTTGCCCACCTCCTGCCCCAGTCCGATGAACGCCGGCTGGTGGTGGACATCGGCGGGCGCTCCACCGAAATGATCCTCGGCAAGGGGCTGGACGCGAGGACCATGGAGTCTTATCGCGTCGGCAGCGTGGCATGGTCGATGAAGTATTTCCCCGACGGGCAG
Source organism: Polaromonas sp. P2_G11 (assembly GCF_056403595.1). Taxonomy (NCBI): domain Bacteria; kingdom Pseudomonadati; phylum Pseudomonadota; class Betaproteobacteria; order Burkholderiales; family Comamonadaceae; genus Polaromonas; species Polaromonas sp. P2_G11. The sequence continues at coordinate 187,859 of NZ_JBFUFE010000005.1, forward strand.
TTCACCCCGCGCGCCTTCCAGACGGCAGAGGTCGCCGCCAAGGCGGTGCTTGACGAAGCCGTCAATATCTACCGCGCCGATGCGTGGGACACCGCCTATGGGTCTTCCGGCACGATTGGCGCCGTTAGCGACGTACTGACAGCCTCGGGCTGGCCCGCGGGCATGGTCACGCAAGAAGGCCTCGACTGGCTGCTGGACCGGCTGCTCAAGGCGCAAAGCGCCGACCGCCTCAAGCTCGACGGCATGAAAGACGACAGGCGCGCCGTCATAGGCGGCGGTGTGAGCGTGCTGAGGGCCGTGTTCGATCTCCTGGGCATCGCGCAAATGGAAGCCGCACAAGGCGCCTTGCGCCATGGTGTGCTCTATGACCTGGTGGACCGTGAGCAGGATTTGACCGATTTGCGCTCTACCACCGTGCAGCGCCTGGCCAGCAAATTCAATACCGACAACGCACAGGCCCAACGCGTCAGCAAAGTCGCCAGGCAGTTGTTCGTCATGGCCGGCAAGGGCATGCCCGCTGCGGAATCTGCCCGCTTCCAGCGCAAGCTGGAATGGGCCGCAGAGCTGCACGAGATCGGCAGCCAGATCTCGCACAGCGACTATCACAAGCATGGCGCCTACATCCTGGACAACGCCGACGCGCCGGGCTTTGCCCTGCCCGAACTGCATCGCCTGAGCCTTCTGGTGCTGGGCCACCGCGGCAAGCTGCGCAAGCTTGAAGTCAATTTCGAAGACCGCGTGTTCATCCAGCAACTGCTGTGCCTGCGCCTGGCCGTCATCCTCTGCCACGCCCGGCGCGACCCTGACCTCAAAGGCCTCCAGCTCGAAAGCAGCGCCGAGCCCGGAAAGATTTTTGTACTGAACTGCCGCGCCGGCTGGGCGCAGGCCTTCCCGCAATCGGCCCATCTGCTGCAGGAAGAAGTCCTGGCGTGGCAAAAAACGCCGTGGACGCTGGTTGTGCCCGGCCCCTGAGCACCCTCCTTCTGCCACGCCAGACCAGGCCTTGACGGTTTTTAAACAAACCGTATAAACTATATATACGGTTTATTCGACCGCTCACCAAAAAAGGATCAATCCATGGCAACCCGCAAAAAAGCAACTGCAAAACCCGCCGCACCGGCACCTAAACCGGCCGCAACGCCCAAGGCACCCGTGAAAACCGCCGCCAAGCCCGCCCCGAAAAAATCGCCTCCTGCCAAGGCCCCGGCCGGCAAAGGCACGGTCAAGAAAGCCATCGTGAAAAAGGCCGGCGCCAAAAAGCCTGCGGCAAAACCACAAGCCAGCGCCAAACCCGCCAAAACCGCAAAGCCGGAAAAAACCAAAAAGCCCAAACTGGTTCGCGACAGCTTCACCATTCCGAAAACCGAATACGTGGTGCTTGACGACCTGAAGCAACGCGCCGCCAAACTGACCCGCCCCGCCAAGAAAAGCGAACTGCTGCGCGCGGGCATCAAGCTGCTGGCCACCCTGTCCGACGCCGCCTTCCTGACGGCGCTGGAGCAGGTCCCCGCCATCAAGACCGGCCGGCCTACGCTTGGTTCTTAAGCCACGCAAAGGAACTGCAGGAGCTCCCAGCTTTCATGCCAACTAACGTTTGACACGAGCGGTGGCCGCAAGCATGCGAAGCTTGCTTGCGGACGTCCCCTCGATGAGGGGGGGCCCTCAGCGGGCTACACGTGGCGACCGGGAATCTGGTTTACGCCTCCGCTGCCGGCGGCCAGCCGATTCGGGCAGCACGACGAAGACTGGATTGAACGACCAAGCGGTGGAACGGGGCGATGACAAGAATATAGAGACGACCCAGGCGGTTGTGGCAATGGACCACGGTTGATAAAGTCAGGTGGCGTTTGCCTCCCGGCAACGGCTGACTGGAGCAGAGGACAGAAAGCCTGAAGTCCAGGTGCTTGTCGTCTTCTCCAAAGACAACTTCGGTCGGGCTTGTGCCGTAGATCTTGAAGATGCCAAGACGGCCTGTTTCGCCCTCCGCTTCAAGTGAAGTGAGTTGCCTGGCGGTTTTGAGGCCGACCCTGCCGACGACCGCATCCCGGACCGACATGAGGGTACCAACCCACGGTGCCTGATGGGAAAAGATGAACCTCGCCAGCAGTTCGGGATTGGTCGACGCTCCGGGTGGAAGCTCGATCGAGTAGGCATCTGCGAGATTCGTCGATGCGTAGGCTCTGGTAACTGCCGACTCTGGAGGAAGCGATACAGGCGTTACGCGGTGCTGTTGGGTTGACATGTGTTCGAGCCAGTAGTTGGGTTCTGAGGTCTAACGTTTGCTATGAGCGGCGGCTGGAGGCAAGCGAAGCTTGCCGGAAGACGTCCGCTCGACGGAGGGGTTAGGCACCGCTCTTTGCATGCCTCGACCTTGCGTGAGCGAGCGTTGCCCAGTATGGCGCCAGAAGAGTGACGAGAAGGACGACAGGCCAGAGGTTACCGCCTTTGAACGTATACGCGGCGAGCAACTCAGGCCAAGGCTTGTGCTGGATGTAACGCCCGAAGCCGAACTCGAAGGCCAGTGTCAGGCACAACCAAAGAACGCCTACAAACGCACTTTGCTTGACCAAGATTCCTTGCTCAATGCGAACAAGGACATAGGCGACCAGCGCCACGCACACGCAAAGCAATACACCGCTCAGAACCAAACCGCCGGCCCTGCCAAGAGAAGGAATGAGAACCGCCTCTCGCAAAGCGCCATTTGCCACTGCCAGGCACAGTATGAGCACCCAGGCTACGAGCGACTTGAGCAGCAGCATGGGTCCGCCTTTCGGCGCCTAACGTTGGAGGCCAGGTGACGCCGAAGGCGATCGCCTTTGGGCCGACGGAGGAAACCTGCTGCATGCCGAGGCAACCATACCGCTTTCACTTGCATGCCGAACGGTGATCAACAGGAAAGGAGCATGCATAGTGTTTCAACTGCCAAAAAGCAAGAAAGCCGCGACCAGAGCCAACCCAACGAGCCCAACGGCAAATGCTTCCAACGAATGACGGCCTAAAAGTGAGTTCAGACGGAGGAGGCGAGCCAAGAGGCATCCATCCCCGAATAGTTCCAACCCCAGCGCCGCACTGATGGCAGCTTGTGGCATTGGTTCCAATGACCTCTCCGCAAGATGAACAAAAGGACATATGGTTTAACGCCGAGCTGACCGGCACGCTTGCGTGACAGCGTCCAGCGTTGTGTTAAACAAACTCGTCCTTTTACCACTGCACAAATGTCGCACCAAGTCCTCCCAAAGAAAGCGAAGCAATTGCAAGAATTGCAGTCAATTTCCACTCTTCTGAATTGAAAATAGACCAGGGCAATTTGTACTGCCTGTACGTCAACTCTTTCCCGTACCGCTTGTGACACCGACCCACGACAATTTGGCCCCCTATCACCCAAATGGCGCCCGCAATGACCAGCAATATAGCGCCTAGAGCATGCATCGAATTCCTTAGAACTGGCGAATCAAAAGGATTGCTTAACGTAATGTATGCCGCAAAACCTGCGGCATAACCTGGCGGTTGCGATCTAATCTGGACATAGAAACTGGATCAGGCCCTGGAACGGCGGTATTTGCACTATAGCCTTGGCACCGGGAAAACTTACCTGTATTGGGTCCGTTTTTTGTCCGCGGGCAGGCTTTGAGTGTGCTGCTGTTTCAGAGAACTTCAGGCGACTGCACGGTCACCACGACGGTCTGGTTGAGGCCATCCCGGTCGCGGCTGCGAAGCCACCAAAGCGCACCCTTCTTGACCGGGCATTCGCTTTCCTGCAAGCTGAGCAGCTGCGCGATGGCCTGCCCCAGGTTGGGCTGGTGGCCCACCACCAGAATCGGCGACCTGGCCGACGGCCATTGCACCAGTTCCAGCAGCTGTTCAACCGTGGCGTCGGGCGCCAGCTCACTACGGATTTTGTATTTGCGTCCCAACGCCAGCGCGGTCTGCTCACAGCGCCGTGCCGGGCTAACGAAAATGCGCGCGCCTTCGGGCAACTGACGGTCCAGCCAATTGGCCATGCGGGCCGCCTGCTTCTCGCCCCTTGACGTCAGTGAGCGCTCAAGATCGCTTCCGCCCTGCGGGTCACCCTCGGGCCAGTCTTCTGCCTCTGCATGGCGCCACAGGATCAGGTCCATGTTATTTTTCCTGGTGATGGGGAGCCGAATAGCGTGCCATCAAGGCCGCTTGCGCACCGTGGCGCGGGGCATCGCCCTGCGGGTTCACGCGCAGGTAAGTGCCGTCAGGCTGCAGATCCCAGGCGTCGCGCCCGTCATGCAGGTAGGCCACCAGGCACTCGTCGATGATGCGCTGGCGCAGAACGGGGTCGGTCACAGGCCAGGCCAGTTCAACCCGGCGCAACATGTTGCGGTTCATCCAGTCGGCGCTGGAAAGCAACAAGGTTTCCTCTTCAGCACAGCGGAAATAAAACACCCGTGAATGCTCGAGGAAGCGGCCGATGATGGAGCGCACGCGGATGTTGTCCGTCACACCCGGTACTTGGGCCGGCAGCATGCAGGCGCCGCGCACAATCAGGTCGATCTTCACGCCGCGCTGCCCCGCCCTCACCAGCGCCTGCATCAGGTCTTCGTCGGTCAGCGCGTTCATCTTGGCCACGATGCGGGTGTCGTTGCCCTGCAGGGCGGCTTCGCCCAGCGAATCGATTTTCTCGATCAGCTTGCGGTGCAGCTGGAACGGCGCCAGCAGCAAATGGTGCAGCTTGGGCAGGCGGCTCTGGCTGGCCAGGTGCACGAACACGTTGTCAATGTCGGCCGTCGTCAAGGGGTCGGCCGTCAGGTAGCTCAGGTCGGTGTAAAGGCGGGCCGTGCGCGGGTTGTAGTTGCCGGTGGAAAGATGGGCATAGCGCACCAGGTGTTTGCCTTCGCGCCGCGTCACCAGCAGCATCTTGGCGTGGGTTTTCAGGCCCACCACGCCGTACACCACCTGCGCACCTATCGACTCCAGCATTTCCGCCCAGTTGATGTTGGCCTCTTCATCGAAGCGCGCCTTGAGCTCCACCACCACCGTCACTTCCTTGCCGCGGCGCACCGCTTCGCGCAACAGCACCATCAGCTCCGAGTCGGTGCCTGTGCGGTAAATGGTCTGCTTGATCGCCAGCACTTGCGGGTCGTTAACCGCCTCGCGCAGGAAGACGAGCACGCCGTCAAAACTTTCAAAAGGCTGGTGAATGGAAACGTCGCCTTCCTTGAGCCGCTCAAAGAACGACTGGCCGGGCTGCAACTGGGTGGGGTAACACGCGCTGTAGCCGGGGAAGAGCAGTTTGGGGTCATTGACCAGGTCCACCAGTTGCGTCAGCCGCACCAGGTTGACGGGGCCGTGCACCCGGTACAGGGACTGCGTCGGCAAGTTGAATTGCCTGAGCAGGAAGCTGGCCAGGTATTCCGAACAGCCCGCAGAAACCTCCAGCCGAACAGCCTGCCCGTAATGGCGTTGCTCCAGGCCCTGGCGCAAGGCGGTGCGCAGGTTCTTGACGTCGTCTTCATCCACGGCCAGGTCAGAATGCCGGGTGACGCGGAATTGCGAGAACTGCCCCACTTCGCGGCCGGCAAACAACTCGGCCAGGTGTGCCCGGATCACGCTGGAAAGCGACACGAACAGCCGGCTCTTGTCCTTGCCGTGCGAAGGCATATGAATCAGCCGCGGCAACACGCGCGGCACCTTGACGATGGCAATGTCGTTGTCGCGCCCAAAGGCGTCATGACCGCCCAGCCGCACGATGAAGTTGAGCGACTTGTTGGCCACCTGCGGGAACGGATGCGAAGGGTCCAGCCCGACTGGAATCAACAACGGCCGCACTTCCCTTTCGAAATATGCTTTCACCCAGCGCCGCTGGGCCGCATTGCGCTCGCCGTGCGAGACGATGCGTATGCCCTGCCGCTCAAAGGCCGGCAGCAGCTCGTCGTTGTAGAGCGAATACTGGCGCGCCACCATGTCGTGGGCTGCCGCAGAAAGTGCGGCGAAAGACTGCACCGAATACAGCGCTTTTTGTTCATTGGCCTGCGCCGCCGTCAGGTGGGGCGCGGTCCGGACTTCAAAGAACTCGTCCAGGTTGGACGAGACAATGCAGAGAAACCTCAGCCGTTCCAGCAGCGGCACGTCCGGGCGCCTGGCCCAGTCCAGCACCCGCTCATTGAAGGCAAGAATGCTGTGGTCGCGGTCCAGGAACTGGACGGGTGGCGCAGCGGCTGCCACCGAGGCGGGTGAAGTGGGCATCAACAAGAGTGGTCTTTGTCATTAACAACAAGTCACAGTGTTGACGTGTTTCATGACAATGGCGTGACAGTACTTTTGACTGATGGTGCACCCGCCTGAAAAGGCTGGCAAGTACCGCTCATGGCGTTGTTGTGCCCGGCGGTTACGAGGAACGACTCGAAAAGCTGCGCCGCATGGGCCCAGCTGAAGTCCAGCGCGCGCAAACGGGCTTCATGGCGCGGCACAGCCAATGCGCTGTAACAAGCCTGTTGCAAATCTTCATGCATGACACCGCCGTGACAGCTTCCATCGGGCTTTCCAAGCACCTCCAGCGGGCCATCGACCGGGTAGGCGGCTACCGGTGTGCCGACTGCCATGGCTTCGAGCATCACCAGGCCAAAAGTTTCCGACCGGCTGGGAAAGGCAAACACATCGGCCGCCGCGTAGACCTTGGCCAGCTCATCCCGGGGCAGAACACCCATCCAGCGGACCTGCGGATAACGCTCCTTGAGCGTTGCCTCCAGGGGCCCTACCCCGCAGACCACCTTGGTCCCCGGAATGTCCAGCTTGAGGAAAGCCTCGATGTTTTTCTCATACGACACCCGGCCCACAAACAACGACACCGGCCGCACCACCGTCCCCATGGGCGGGTACAGCCGCGCTTGCGGCTCAAAGCCGAAAAGCTCCGTGTCCACGCCGTGCGTCCAGCTGCGCAGGTTCTGAAAGCCCCGCTGCTCCAGCATGCGCAGCACGCCATGGGTAGGCACCATCACGCCCGACGAGGGCCTGTGGAAATGGCGGAACAGCGCATAACCCCAGGACAGCGGAATCTTCAATGCCGCATGAAGGATCTCGGGGAACTTGGTGTGAAATGCGGTGGTGAACTTCAGGCCGCGCTTGAGGCAATAGCTGCGCGCAGCCCAGCCCAGCGGGCCTTCGGTGGCAATGTGGATGGCCTCAGGCGCAAAGGCATCGAGCTTTTCGGTCAGGCCGCGCTTGGGGCGCACCGCCAGGTCAATACCGGCATAACCCGGGCAAGGCCGCGTCTTGAAGAGGCCAGGCTGGATCACTTCCACCTGGTGCCCCAACTCCTGCAGTTCACGCACCAACTCCACCAGGGTGGTGACCACGCCATTGACCTGCGGTTGCCAGGCGTCCGTTACAAGAGCGACCCTCATGCGGTCACCGTGGAAGCTACATGCCCGCGGCCCTGCGTTTCATGCGCGGGCGCCCAGTGCACCAGCTCGAGGGTGCCGTCGAAGTTTTCCACGAGCGCGGTGCGGCTTTCCACCCAGTCGCCGTCGTTGCAGTACAGCACGCCGTTGATGTCGCGCATCTCGGCGCGGTGGATGTGCCCGCAGACCACGCCCTGGTGGCCGCGGCGGCGGGCTTCATTGGCCACGGCCTCTTCAAAGTCGGTGACGTAATTGAGCGCGCTCTTGACCTTTTGCTTCAGGTAAGCCGACAGCGACCAGTACGGCAGCCCCAAACGGGCGCGCAGGCTGTTGAGGTGGCGGTTGAGTTTGAGTGTGAATTCATAGAGGTTGTCGCCCACGTAGGCCAGCCATTTGGCGCACTGCACCACGGCGTCGAAGTAGTCGCCGTGGATGATCCACAGCTGCCGGCCGTCGGCGGTGGTGTGCACGGCTTCATCGATCACCTCGATGCCGCCGAACTGGTTGCCAATAAATTCACGCGCAAACTCATCATGGTTGCCCGGCACATAGACCACGCGGCAGCCTTTGCGGGCGCGGCGCAGCAGTTTTTGCACCACGTCGTTGTGCGACTGCGGCCAGTACCAGCGGCGGCGCAGCTGCCAGCCGTCGACGATGTCGCCCACGAGGTACAGGTTGTCGCTCGGGTGGGCCTTCAAAAAATCCAGCAGCGCGACCGCCTGGCAGCCGGGCGTGCCCAGGTGGATGTCTGAAATGAAGATGGTGCGGTAGCGCTTGCGCAGCGAGTCGTCGTCATCATGGTCGTCGCCGTTCCCGCTGAAGCCGTTCCCAGACGAAGCCAGCGCGCCCATGGCGTCAAACATGCTGCGCATCAGGCCTCCGAAGGGCTGCCCGACACAGGCTTACCGGAGAAATGCTTGAGGTAGCGCGGCGGCAGGTCGGCGATGCGCATCATCATGGGCAGGTCGGCCGAGTTGAAGTCCGGGTCCCAGGCCGGTGCGCCCAGCACCTTGGCACCCAGGCGCAAATAGCCCTTGATCAGCGCGGGCGGCTCCACGTCCAGCGTGTCGTCCAGTCGCTCCACCGGCAGCGCCAGACGCGGCGTCACGCGGTATTCAATGGGTGCCAGATGCGTTTGGCGCACCTGGCGCCAGATGCTGGCGGCGGCGTGGCCGCTGGAGACACCGTTGTGCTGCATCGGGATGCTGGCGCAGCCGATCATCGTGTCCAGCTGGTTGCGCGCCATGAATTCAGCTAGCGCACCCCACAGCGCCAGGATGACGCCGCCGTGGCGGTGGTCGGCATGCACGCAGCTGCGGCCCAGCTCGACCATGCGCTCGCGCAGGGAGCGCAGGCGGGTCAGGTCAAATTCCGTGTCGCTGTAGGTGCTGCCCACGCGCTTTGCCTGGGTCGGCGTCAGCACGCGGTAGGTGCCTATGACTTCCTGGCTGTCGGCATCACGCACCAGCAGGTGTTCGCAATAGTCGTCAAACAGGTCGACGTCGTGGCCGGGCAGCACCTTGGAAAGGTTGGCACCCATTTCGAGCGCAAAGACCTGGTACCTCAGGCGCTGTGCCTGCCGGACCTCGTCCTGGTGCCGGGCCCAGCTGACCGTGATTTTCCCCACGGCAGGCCTTTGAACAACGGCGGGAATGACAGCATGACCGCTTTGATGAAGTGACCCCCGTGGCATTGCGACTGGCGACAATGCAAAGGTGGGATTGGGCAGTTCTTTCATGGCTAACTCCTTGTTTCCTGGTGTCTCAACAACTTCGGCAACTTCAAATCGCGCTGTAAAAAAGCCCCAAAAAAGGGGCTTTGACTCTCAATCACCGGCGGTCAGCGAAACCACCTTGTCACGTCGCCCCAAACCGGCGGCCAGCATCGGCCGCGCATTCGAAAGACCCTCAAGCCAGGGCCGGGTGCCCGCCTTGAAACGCAAGCCGCCAGGGCTGTTCGCCAGGGCTTGTGCGGTGCAGCGCAGGATGCGCAGGCACTGCTTGTTGAAGTCCTGGATGCCGCTGCTCAAGGTGCGGCTGGGGCCCTGCGCCTGTCCGTCATTCATCGGGTGCTCCGTCATGCTGGTCATGGCGTGATTCTGGGAGCCGGGGGTGACGCGTTCGTGTCAGTTCAATGGCAGTTGTGTGACACGGGAAGAAATTCGCGGCGTGTGGCGGGCACGCGTCGGCCGCCTGCGCAGCGCGGCTAAGAGCCCACCGCATACCTGGTTGCCAACAGCACTTCGAGCCTCATTGTTATGGCTTCGCATTCGTCCAGCTCCAGACGGCTGAACTGAGCCGCCCAGGTTTTGGATGAAGCAAATTTTGGAAACTGCGGTGGTTCGCCCCATTGCCAATCGGGGTGACTCGCTTTTGGGCTTCTTCCGAAGATATGCAGATGCATTTTCCGGTGAAGCTGGGGGGTTTTTGGTCCGGGTGGATGCGCCAGTTCGTTGAGCGCGTTGTTACCGGCCTCCCAGTAGTTCAGGCACCCTCCGGCGAGCTGGGGCAGTGTTTCCAGCATGGCTCTTGCGGTGGCTGCGACCAGGCAGGCCCATAGCGCCAGTTCATCGGGGGTCAGTTCACTTCTTTCCCACACCGGCCGGGGCGGATTGACCAGCAAATGTCCGCCATCGCTTCGATGGTTCATCGGGCTGACTGGTAACGCGACCGTGCCCCCGGCGCAATTGATGAGTGTGTGGTGAATGTCCAAGTGAAAATCTCCAAAAGAAGAGGGAATGAAAAAAGTGGTATCGGATGCGCGCTCAGTTGCTGCGCTGCCTCAGGCAGGCCATGGCGGTGACCGAAAGAAGAAGTGCAGCAACGCCGTAAATCCATGCGGAGGGCACGATGGGCAACAACAGGCCGGCCAGCACCGGGCCTGCGCCGGCGCCCATGTCGCGCCAGACCGAGCGTGTGGCGAGAGCCTGTATGCGTCCGGGCCCCGGCGTGCGCAGTGCAACCAGCGGCGGCAGCAGCGGCAACAGCAAGGCACGCAAAACCACAATGGCAAGTGCGCAAGTCCACAGCCAGCCGAAACCAAAGCCCACCAGGGCAACAGAAGTGAGCACGGAGAAGGTCACCAGAAGAACTTCGACGCCATGCTTTTCAGCCATGTGTCCGCCGGCAGAACTCAAGACAATTTCCGCCAGGTAGCGGACCGACAGCAGAAGCCCGGCCACGATGACCGGGTTGCCGGGCAACAGGTCACGGCCCAGATAAGACAGGCCGATGATGAAGAGGCCGTCCAGCACCAGGCCTTCCGTGAAGGAAAAGATGTCCAGCCCGCCCGGAAGCCTGATTCCTGTTTTTCGTGGTGCCGGCTCAGCATGCGCGCCGGTTGGCATCTGCCGCGCGACCAGCAAGGCACTCAACGCAACAGCCGCGAACAGGAAAAAAATAACTTTGGGGCCAAACCAAAGCGCGCACACGCCGCCCAAAGGAAGGGCAAGCATGGGCCCCAGTGCCGTGAATGCGCGGGACCGCCCTGCCCGACGCGCAGCGCCCGCCGGTTCGGCGGTGGCCAATGCCTGGGTGGCCAGGTTCAGGGCGGCGAAGGCCAGGCCCCACAAGAGCCGCAAGAACAACAGGGCGACGAACCCGGTCAGCATCGCGTAGCCCAATGCGCACACCGCGGCCGCCAGCGCCGCCAGTGAGCAGGTGAGCCGTTCACCGTTGCGGGCGTAAAACCTTGCCACCGCTGCGTAGCCCGCAATGCGCACCAGGCGGTTAGCGGCCAGGAGAATGCCCGCTTCGGGCAAGGTGACGCCAAACGCAGGAGCGAACATCGGCAGGAGCAGGTAGAGCACCGTGTCCCCCGGAAGTGAGAGCCCGAGCACCATGGCGGCATGGCGCGAGTTGCGGTCGGAAGCAGAAGCCGTGATCTGTTGCATGGCTTGTATGGTGCGCAGGGCCGCCTCTCCCGACAAACGATATTAGTGCGCGGCACGTGTGAGAAAATTGCACGCATGTTGCCTCGCCTGCCCCCGTTGAACGCGGTCCGCGCTTTCGCTGCGGCGGCGCGCCATCAGAGTTTCAGCCGGGCTGCCCTGGAATTGCATGTAACGCACGGCGCCATCAGCCGCCAGATCAAGGTGCTAGAAACCTATCTCGGCGTGGACCTGTTCGAGCGAAAAACACGGCAAGTTCTTCTGACGGCAGCCGGCCATCAGTTCCATACGCAAGTGGGCCCCGCACTCGAGCAGATTGGCGCAGCCGCCGAATCACTCAGGGGTGGAACGCCATTGCGCGCCGTCAAGATCAACGTCCGGCCCACGTTCGCGGTGCGCTGGCTGATTCCAAGGTTGTCAGCGTTCGTGGCGAAGCACCCTGACATCGAACCGCAGGTGATGACCAGCACCTTGCCGCCGGACAAAGCGGTAGATGAGTTCGATCTGGCCATCCGGCGGAGCACCAGGGGGTGGCCGCCGGCGATGCAGATTCATCCATTTCTGGAGGACGAAGTTCTTGTTGTTGGGTCGCCCGCATTGTTTGCCAGCCGCCCCGTCACCGGCCCGCACTCTTTGGCGTCCCATGTCTTGCTGTTATCCAAATCGCGCAGCCACGATTGGGAGAACTGGAAAAAGCAGGTGAACGCGCCAGAGTTGAATCCAGCCAGTTGCCTGCAATTTGATCATTTGCACTTTGTGCTTCAGGCCGCCGTCGACGGGTTGGGTTTTGCCTTGGCGCCGGTATCGCAAATTACCCATGACATGGCGGCGGGACGGTTGATAAGCCCCTTGCCGGAATTGCGGATGGCGCTGGGTCGCCACTATTTTGGCCTTGCGCCCAATGCCGCCCCGGAGACGCAGCAGTTTGCGCAGTGGCTGATGGATGAACTGAACGCCGCGCCTTCTTGAGACCGGCAGCGAAGCGCCGCGCCGTGTAGGAGATCACCGACCTTTTTTCGGGAATGCCGCGCGCGAAGCGCCCTGCCCCGGTGCAGTATTTTCAAGCTCTCGCCATCACAGCGATCACGGCGAAGAAAACCCAGCCAAGGAGAACCGACATGCCCAGAGGCGACAAATCTGCCTACAGCGACAAGCAAAAGCGCAAGGCTGAACACATTGAAGAAGGCTACGAAGACCGCGGCGTCGGCAAGGAAGAAGCCGAGCGCCGCGCCTGGGCCACCGTCAACAAGGAAACCGGCGGCGGCAAAAAGTCGGGCTCGGGCCGCGGCAAGGCCGAAAACCATGCACCGTCCCGAAAAGGCGGGCGCCTTGGCGGCGCAGCAGCAGCCTCCCGCACGGCGCAAGAGCGGTCAGCTTCTGCCAAAAAGGCTGCCGCCACCCGCAAGCGGAATGCGGCCAGGAAATAGCGCCTGCGGATCAAGCTGCCAGCGGGCGCAATGGCTGCACGAGGCGCCGTGAAATCGCTATTGTTTTGATAGCTGCTCGCGCCCATCCACATTGCCTCAACGAGCTAAATTACCCTTAAAAACGGGCTCTCAAGGCACCCAAAAAGACGCTTGGGCAGAGGAAAAAACATCGAAACGCTCAAAAACTGCCGTTTTTTTGCCTGTTTCGGGCATCAAATCGCGTTCAAGCCCAATAGGAATCTGCGCGAGCAGCTATAGAAAAGATAGCAAAAATCAAACAACACCCAGACAGTGGAAGCAGCAACTACCTCGGCCATGGCAGCCTGCGGATCCTGGCCAGCGCTTCGCGCAGCCACATCACCATCAGCGCTGCGCCGGAGGCCGTACCCGCTTGCGAGCGTTGATCACACGGGCACCGGCATCAACACCATGGCAAACCCCGGTGGCAACCAGACCGGCAACGGCAAGCATCGCGGCGGTATGAACGCTTACCGCCGCGAGGGCCAGCGCCAGCGGTCCTGATCCGGTTAACCCTGCGACCGATGCCTCCCCTGCGCACAATGGAATCAGGGCCGGCACCAGCATCAAGCCGGCGCCGTGCGCGGTGGACATCATGAAAGACCAGAGCGCCAGCCCGGCATGCCCCGCCGGCGCGCGCGCCGCCCTGGGTGCGCGGCCCGACAGGTGAACCACGGCGAAGGCGGCCAGCAGGCCGCCTGCCAGGACCTGCAAGGTGAAGCGATCCAGCGCCACGCCCCCTGCCACCGCGCCGGCCACCAGCGCGATCGATGCGGTGTGCCCGGCTGCAATAGGCACCAGCGCCCGCAGCGCCTGCGACCGGTCGCGTGCACGCACGCCCCAGGCGGCAGCCAGCGCCCAGCCGGTGGCGGGGTTCAGCCCATGAAGGGCGCCGACCCCTGCCACCACAAGCCACGGCCAAAAGCTTGACATGATGTGCGCGCCGGTCGCGGACTGCTCAGGCCTTGGTGCTGCAGCACGAATCGGCTTCGGGCGCGGGCGTGAATGCGGACGCAGTTTCGTAGCGGTCGTGGTGGCGCACCCAGTCCATCTTGTAAAACCCGTCATGCTCGTCCCGGCCCTTGGGCGTGAGGTCCAGCATGTTGTAGGTGCCCATCATTACCTCCACACCGCGCCCGTAGGTCGAGTAGGTGTGGAAAACCTGGCCTGCGTCATCCTTGTAGAACAGGCTGATGCCGGGCGCTTCCTCGGCCGGGAATTCGGTCATGCCGTAGTTGTAGTTGACGGTGCCGTTGACCCTTTCCTCGGGCTTGAAGCTCACGTGAAAGTCGTAGTTGAAGTCGCTGCTGTTCGAAGAAACCCACTTGAAGTTCCAGCCCATGCGGCGGCGAAAACGCTCGATCTCGGGCAGCGTGGCGCGCGAGACGGCCACAAAACTCACGTCGCGGTTCTCCAGGTGGATCTGCATGCCGGCGGTGTGGTCTGCCATGTAAGAGCAGCTCGGGCAGCCCTGCTCCCAGCCCGGGCCGAACATGAAGTGCTGCACCATCAGCTGGCGGCGCCCTTCGAACAGGTCGGCAAGCGAGCGTTTGCCTTCGGGCGTGTCGAAGATGTAGTTTTTCTCGATACGGACCCAGGGAAGCGCACGGCGCTCGCCGGCTATCCGGTCGCGCAGGCGTGTCAGTTCTTTCTCCTGGGCCAGCAGCGTCTTGCGCTCGGCCAGCCATTTGTCTCTGGACACAACGGAGTGCTTCATGGCGGATGTTTCGGTCATGGTGGTATTCATGGTGTTCTCCTGGGTTAAACGGGTGGGTGGATGGGTAGTCCGCGCTCAGGCGCTTGCCGGTTGTTCGCGGTGCATGGCGGCCTGCACGGCAGGCCGGGCAGCGATTCGCGCCTGGAACGCCAGCAGCCTGGGAAAGGCCGACAGGTCCAGCTTGACGAACTCCGCCCAGCGCGTGACCACAAACAAATAGGCATCGGTCACCGTGAAACGGTCGCCCAACAGGAACGGTGTGCGGCCCAGCGTGGCTTCCAGCAGGCGATAGTGTTTGTGCAGGTGGGCCATGCGCGCGCTGCGAACCTCATCGCTGCAGGCTGGGTTGAACAGCGGCATGTAGCCTTGGTGCAGTTCTGAATTGATGTACCCCAGCATCTCCTGCAGGCGATAGCGCGCCATGCTGCCGCTGGCGGGTGCCAGCTGCGCCTCAGGCTTGAGGTCGGCAAGGTACTGCACAACGGCGGGGCCTTCCGTCAGTACGGTGCCGTCGTCCAGCTGGAGCACGGGCACCAGGCCTTTGGGGTTGATGGCGAGAAAGTCTTCGCCGTGCTCGGTGCGCTTGGCGACCACGTCGACCTTCACGAGTTCGATGGCGAGGCCTAACTCATTGGCCACGATGTGCGGCGACAAAGAACAGGCGGACGGGCTGTAGTAAAGCTTCATGGTTTTCTCCTTGGCTCGGTGAGCCGTTTGCTTGGGTTTGCGTTGCGTGGGTCAATGCGCTGCCCGACCCGTGCTGGTAACAGGTGCGCTCGTTATCGGTCTTTGTGACCGAATGGGGTTGTCAGCGCAGGGGGGCCTGCGCTGGGTTCTATGCGGCTTTTGCTGCTTTGGGCCGCCGAACGGCTCGGACTTTTCCGCTCTTGCCGCCGCCCGCATAGAAGAGGTCTGCGCCGTCGGACTCCAGTCCGCTGACGCCGGTGCCTTTCGGCATTTCCAGCCGCTCGAGCACGGCGCCGCTCTTCGGGTCGATGCGGCGGATCTCGCTGTCATCGCCCTCCCAGGTGCCGTGCCAGAGTTCGCCGTCCACCCACGTCACGCCAGTGACGAAGCGGTTCGATTCAATCGTGCGCTGGATGGCGCCAGTCTTCGGGTCAACCTGGTGGATCTTGCGGTCGCGGTACTGGCCCACCCACAGGCTGCCTTCGGCCCAGGTCAGGCCCGAGTCGCTGCCACTGCCGGGCGCCGGGATGGTGGCCACCACTTTGCCCGTGGCCGGGTCGATCTTGTCGATACGCGTCTCGGCGATCTGGTAGAGGTGTTTGCCGTCGAAGGCGGTACCGGCGTCACCGGCGCATTCCAGCGTGCGCGTTTGCTCGCCACTGGCGGGGTCGAAAGCAACGATTTTTGCGCCGGTGGCGGCCCAGACGCGCTGGCCATCATGCGTGACACCGGCGACGTCGTTGACGCCGGGGAAGCTGTATTCGCGCACGATCTCGGCGGGACGCGCCTTGGGTTCGGGTTTTGCCGTGAGGGTCTTGCTGCTCATCGTTGCTCCTTAATGCACCGTCCATCGGCGCCATGGAGACAACTCTATCCAATCGGCAGCGAAGCAGGGAGTAACAAGATCGTCGTGAATCCGGCCAGCGGCGGCGCCAGCCAGCGCTGAGCCCGTGCCCGGCCCATGGAGCGCACCCGCCCACCGGCTTCCAGATCGGCCAGCGCCCGCTGCACGGTGCGCTGGCTTGCCCCGACGGCCAGCGCCAGTGCCGAAGTGGACCAAGCCGCGCCGTCAGACAGCAGCGCCACCAGCGAGGCCTGCTCGCCATCAATGGGCGGTGCCAGCACAGCCACATCGCGTTCACCACGCGGCTTCAGGATGAAGCCCCGCTCGGTGGCTTCGATGCTTGCGAGTGTTTTGACCAACGCTCGCAGGCGGCCGATTTCGACCCTCAGGCGCGCCCTGTGCGTCTCGTCAGGGCGCCTGGTGCGAAAGGCGGATTCGATCAGCGCTTCGCGGCTCACATCACCAGGCCATGCTTCGGCGAGTGAACGTGCCAGCGAGAACAACACCGGCCGCCGCGCCAGCGGCCGCCACTGGTCTCCGGCCCCCAGCCCACGGCGGCAGGCGTCGACCACCAGCGCGTCCGAAGCCAGGAGTGCCGCAACCTCATCGAGGCGCAGCGCCTGCTCGCCGCCGGCGGTGAGGCGCCGGGCGGCGGGCCGGTCAAGCGCAGCGCGCGCTTCGGTGACTTCGGCCATGAGCGCCGGCACCTGCGCACGTTCGGCCGCTGCATGCGCACGCGCCAGCGCCATCCGCGCGTCGCCGACGCGCAGCGAGCGCAGCGCTAGTTCGGCAGCAGTCAGTTCAGCCACGGCCCGCAGCGAAGGCGGCAAGCCGCGCGCATCCAGCTTCGTCAGCGCCACAGAGGCCTCATCAAGCCGACCCAGCAGCAACAGCCGTCGTGCGGTGATGAGCCACGCCTGCAGCGTATTGGCTGTGTCGGCGTGCGCCTCCAGCGTGGCCGCTGCCGCTGCCAGTGCGCGTGGTGAGCCGCCAAAGTCGCGCATGGCCATCGCTACCTCGGCTTCTGCCACAACGCAGCGTGCGCGCGCCAATTCTTCATGCACGCCAAAGCCGCGTGCGGCGCGTTTCAGGAGCTCGCGGGCGCGCGGGTGCTCGCCAAGCTGGGCCATGGCGATGCCGCGCAAAGCCAGAGCCGGCGGGTCGTCGCGCAGGGCAACGCGCTTGAGGGCACCGAGCGCATCGCCGGCGGCCAGTGCGCGGGCGGAGGCGGCAATCAGTGAATCCATGCTGACATGGTTATGCCCGTGACAGCCGCCGCGCCGGTTGCCCCCCGGCACGCGGCAGGCTGGCGCTGACCAGCGCCGCGGCCAGCGTGACCAGCCACGAGTAATACACCCACACCAGAAAAGCCAGCAGCGGCGCGAAGGCGCCGTAGATCGTGCGGTAGGTGGGCACGTTGGCCAGGTAAATCGCGAAGCCGTACTTGCCCAGCTCAAAGGCAATACCGGCCAGCAGGCCGCCCGCGATCGCATGACTCCACCGTACAACGGTGTTCGGTACAAAGCGGAACAGGCAGGTGAAGCCGATGGCGCTCAGAATGGCGGGCCCCAGGTTAATGGCATGCGGCACCCAGGCAGGCCGCGCGCCCATCAGCCCGCTGGAAGCCGCCACCAGATAAGACGCGGCCCACAGGCTGGCGCCGATGAGCACCGGCCCCGTGAGCAGCATGCCTGCGTACAAAGCCAGCCGGCGCAGCACGGGGCGTGGCTTCTTCACCTGCCATATGCGGTTCAGCGTGTTTTCCATGCTCAGCAGCAGCGTCAGGGCCGACACCAGCAGCAGCGCAAAACCCACCAGCGTGAGGCCATTGGCATTGCCCGCGAACTGCGCCAGGTGTTTGAGCACCGTCTTGGCGATGCCCTCCGGCAACAGGCCGCGCAGCAGGTGCTCGCGAATCGCGTCACCGGTGGCATGCAGCGCTGGCGTGCGCGCGAACAGTGCGAAGCTCACCGCCAGCATCGGCACCATGGACATCACCATCGTGAAAGTGAGACCGCCCGCCGCCTGGGCGATGCGCTCTTCCCTGCCACGCTGCAGGAGGCGGGTGATCAGGTTGCCCTGGTTTCGGCTGGTTGCCATGGAATTGGGAGGCTCGTGTCGCGCCGGTCAGGAAATGCCGGTACGTTCAACCCAACAGGCGGAACAGGCCATAAAGGGACAGCAGCCCTGATGTCACCAGAAGTCCAGTCTTGACCGAGCGGGCGCCGACCAATGCGCCGATAACGCTGCAAGCCAGGATGGCGCCGAGGATGTAGGTTGTTTTCATGCCCGCAATGGTAAAGCCTTCGCCTGGCCCTTGATGATGTGCGGGGAAGGTTGTGGGGCGAAACCAACTCCTGATTGACGATGACCTCAGGGCATTTTTGTCGTCACATCACCGGCATGAAACATTCCCGCCGGCCTGACGAAATTTCCGCCTCCCAGATGGTGAATCGTCTGCAGATCGAGGTTGTCGTCGCCGAAGCGCCAGTGCCCCTGCTGGAACACACGCTCATCGGCGGCGGCAGCGACCACCTCCGCAAAGCAGGTGTCGTACGCGTCTTCGGTATGCCGTTCGCGGATCAGGCGGCACTCCAGCCATGCCGCGCAGCCCTCCTCCAGCACGGGCATGCCGAGCACCGGCCCCGTGCGGGCCTTCAAGCCGTATTGCGCAAACTTGTCGCCCGTGCGGCCGGACTCACTGCCGACTGCATGCGTCAAGCCGGCCAGGGCCGTGCACGGAAGACATATGCCGAAGCCGCCGCTGGCGGTGATGAGTTCACGCGTATAGGTTTTCTTGTCGATCACGATGGCAATGCGAGGCGGCGTGAACTCCACGGGCATCGACCAGGCGGCGGCCATCACGTTGCGCGCCGTGCCGTGCGCGCTCGTCACCAAAACCGTTGGGCCGTGATTGATCAGGCGGCTGGCGTGTGCGAGGGCGACTTCCTTGAAGTGTGTCATGTCATTTCTTCCTGGTGCATTTCATGCTGCCGATTATGTTGGGCCCGACGCGTTTCAGGGCGGGCTGCTCCCCTCGCCCCGTTCCTCGCTACTTCTTCGTGTAGTCTTCCAGCGGCTTGTCGCTCAGGTTGGCCCATGCCGCCCTGGTCAGCTCCGATGCGGGCATGCCTACCTGTGTGTTGTTCGGCGGTATCGGCTGGACAAACCATTTGTCATAGAGCTTTGCGACCTCGCCGCTTTTCGCCATTCTGGCAATGCTGGCGTCCACCGCCTGTTTAAAGGGGGCATCCCCTTTGGGCAGCATGATGGCAATCGGCTCGACGCTCAGGACTTCTTTCAGCACCACATAGTTTTTCGGCTGTTTTGACTGGGAAATCATGGTGGCCAGGATCTGGCCGTCCGCCACGAACGCTTCGGCCCGGTCATTTTCAAGAAGCAGGAAACCTTCGCTGTTGTCCTTGCCATAAACCTCCTTGAAGTCGACGCCCGCCGCGCGTTCGTGCTTGCGGATAAGCTGGACGGCTGTAGCGCCAGATGTGGCGGACACGGTCTTGTTGGCAAGCTGGGACAGGCTGGTGATTCCGGTCCTGGTTTTGGTGGCGACGCGGACTTCTTCAATATAGAGCGTGGGTGCGAAGGCAACATCCTTTTGGCGTGCGGCGTTGTTCGTCGTTGTCCCGCACTCCAGGTCTACCGTGCCGTTCTGGACGAGCGGGATCCGGTTCTGCGCGGTGACGGACTGGTAACGCACGTCCAGCTTCGCCAGGCCCAGCTGTTTCTGGATATCCGCGATCACCCTTTTGCAGATGTCCACATGAAACCCTGTGTATTCGCCTGCGCCCAGCGTATAGGACATGGCGCCGGAGGCTTCACGGACGCCCATGGTGACGGCTGCCGTCTCCTTGATCTTCTTGAGCGTGTCGATTGGCTGCGCGGTGGCCGCAGCTCCCGCCAGGGTGAACGCTGCGGCAATGCCCGAACAGGCTACCAATTTCATCATCATGCTTCCTTCACTTGGCAAACAGGCTGTCGAGCGTGGCGAAGGCTTTGAACTCGATGGCGTTTCCGGACGGGTCGAGGAAGAACATGGTGGCCTGTTCACCGGGCTCACCCTTGAAACGGACGTAGGGTTCGATGACGAACTGCGTGCCCCCTGCTTTCAACCGGGCCGCCAGGACATCCCACTCGCCGAGGGACAGGATCGCGCCGAAGTGGCGAACCGGGACGTTGTGGCCGTCAACGGCGCTGGTCTGGCGGTGGCCGCACTCGTCGGGCGCCAGGTGCGCCACGATCTGGTGGCCGTAGAAGTTGAAGTCGACCCATTCGCTGGAGCTGCGGCCTTCGGGGCAGCCCAGTAATTCACCGTAAAACCGGCGTGCGACGGCGAGGTCGTGGACAGGGAACGCCAGATGAAATGGCGGAAGCGCTTTGGCGGGAGTGGTTGCGTTTGGCGTGGTCATCGAAAGCCTCTTTGAGTCGTGGAAGCCGCACTTTAGGTCGATTGATGCACTTTGAAAAACGATATATATTCAACCTGAGAATCAATAATTTCGATGAATTAATGGGAAACCCATGTGATTACCGAGCTGAAAACCTTGATCGCGGTGGTGCGTTACGGCGGCTTTTCCGCCGCCGGCGGCCAGATTGGACTGACCCAGTCCGCCGTGAGCAGCCAGATCCAGCGGCTGGAAGAGTCCCTCGGGCTGGCGCTCTTTGACCGTACACGGCGTTCCGCGGTGCTCAACGAAGCGGGCGCCAGGGTGCTCGCGCGTGCCGAAGAGATTGTTCTGCTGTTCTCCAAACTGGGCGATGCGGGCACCGATGACGAGCTTGCCAGCACCCTGCGGATCGGCGCCATTGCCTCTGTTCAGTCTTCGGTGCTTCCCCGAGCACTGGCGGCACTGAGGAAGGAAAACCCGAAACTGCTCGTCCACATTGCTCCCGGCGTGTCCATGAAGCTGATGGACCAGCTCGACAGTGCTGAGATCGACGCGGCGGTGATGATCCGACCCCCGTTCGGCATCCTGCCGGAAATGACCTGGCAAACCTTGATGTACGAACCCTTCAAGTTGCTCGTGCGCAAGGAAATCAAAGGGCGGGACTGGCGCGCATTGCTCCAGTCGCAGCCTTTTTTGCGCTACGAGCGCACGTCTTTCGGTGGGCGTCTGGTGACCCGGTTCCTGCGCGAGAACAAACTGGCGGTGCAGGACTCCATCGAGCTTGACGAGATCACGGGCCTGATGAACCTTGTCGCCGAAGGCCTGGGGGTTGCGCTGGTGCCGATGGTGGAGGCCTACCTGCCCATGCCGCCGGGAGTGCGCGCAATCTCCCTGGGCGAAAAAACGTTTTACCGCGAGATCGGCATCCTGCGCAAAGGCATGAGTGCCCGCCGGCGCATCACGCAGGCCCTTGAAAGATGTCTTCGCGAGGCCCTGTCGCCGCCTGTTCCATAAAGTTTTTTGCCATCAAGATCGGCAGCGCTTGTGACACCGGGGATGCTGCCGGAGGCTCATCACCGTCGTGCCAGATGCCGTCCAGATGGTCACCGGCCGTGACCCCGGTTGGACTCCATCCAGCTGGCCAGTGCGGCTTCATAGGTAGCCGAGGCACTTGCAAGCCGAAATTCGGCACTGGCTGACCCGGCGCGCCCGGCAACAAAGCCTTGCCATCCGTCGCCGTCTTCTGCTTCATAGATGCATAGATCGAAGTCGCCCGGTGGGGGACTGTCACCCAACATAAGGATGGTCGCGTCGTGCACCTTGTGAACCTTCATAGAGGGGCATTAGGCCACGAAACACCCTGTGCACGCGAACTGCAAACGTTGTGACCACCCGGCAAAGTGCCCGCAGGTAAATATTACCCAGCCCCAAAGAAAAAGGCTTCAAAACCGAAGTTTCGAAGCCTTTTATGCTGTTCTCAACGTAACGCCGAGAGAGCGGGTTGGCAACGGCATCTCTGCCGTTGACGGGGTTTGCAGGGCTTAGTAGCCGCCGCGACCACCGCCGCCGCCGTAGCCGCCGCCACCGGAACGGTCGCCGCCGCCACCGTAGCCGCCACCACCGCCGCCGCCGAAGCCGCCGCTACGTGGAGGACGTGCTTCCATTGGACGTGCTTCATTCACGGTGATGCTGCGGCCGCCGAGCGACTGGCCGTTCATGCCGGAAATTGCAGCTTGTGCTTCGGCATCGTTGCCCATTTCGACAAAGCCAAAACCTTTGGAGCGACCGGTGTCGCGTTCCATCATGACTTTGGCGCTGGAGACAGAGCCGTATTGGCCGAAAGATTGTTGCAGGTCTTCGTCACGGACGGTGTATGGCAGATTGCCGACGTAAAGTTTATTGCCCATGGGGACTCCTCAAAAATACATAAAACAAAAGCGATGGGGTCCCGAAAGCACAACAAACCTAAAAAGTACCGCCGTAGCGCGCGAAACTGACCGATCACCTAACCTGTGCGAATGCAATGGCAACCGCACCTCCCGATTATGCGTGAGGAAACGCGGGGGCACCAGCATTCTTGGGCCTATAAGCGCAGCATTTGTCAAATCAGGTGCCCATTCCCTCGGTTAAACAGCGGAAATGACCGAAAAGACGACATTGCCGCCTATGCATGACCATGGACAGACCCGTGCAACCGGCCGAGCAGTCGGACGGCCCGGACTGCGTTGCGCCAAGGACGGGAAGCTCAACGGCCCGCCACACGCTCCCCTTTGTCATTGACGACCTGTTCACCGTCTTCCTTGCTGAACGCACCCCGCTGCGGCGTGAGCAGGATGTCCAGCACGGCTTCCGAAGGCCGGCACAGGCGCGTGCCTAACGGCGTAACGACGATGGGCCGGTTGATCAGGATGGGATGGGCCAGCATCGCGTCGATCAGGGCTTCGTCGGCCAGCGTGGCGTCGTCCAGGCCAAGATCCTTGTAGACAGATTCCTTTTCCCGGATTACCTCTCGCAGCGGCACCGCCATTTGCGCAACCAGCTCCCGCAGCGCCTCCCGCGTTGGCGGGGTTTTCAGGTATTCGATGACCTCGGGTTCGATGCCGGCATTGCGGATCAGCGCCAGCACATTGCGCGACGTGCCGCATTGGGGGTTGTGGTAAATCGTGACGGCGGAAGGCATAAGTTTCACTCCTGAAAAGGGATTGGTTGCATCGATTCAATAATTCAATTATATTTGA
This sequence comes from Polaromonas sp. P2_G11, assembly GCF_056403595.1. Taxonomy (NCBI): domain Bacteria; kingdom Pseudomonadati; phylum Pseudomonadota; class Betaproteobacteria; order Burkholderiales; family Comamonadaceae; genus Polaromonas; species Polaromonas sp. P2_G11. The sequence continues at coordinate 210,949 of NZ_JBFUFE010000005.1, forward strand.
ATTATGGAAGCATTAATCCCAAACCTTGATTTTCCCCCGCTTGAGGAAGGTTCTGCCGTGAAGGCCCTGGCAGCGCTGGCGCAAGCCCAGCGCCTGCGCGCGTTCCGCGCCCTCGTCGTCGCCGGGCCTGACGGATTGACGCCGGGCGCGATGGCCGAACAACTGGGCGTCGCACCGAGTGCCCTGTCTTTCCATCTCAAAGAGCTCTCACACGCCGGCCTCGTCAACAGCGAGGCGCGCGGGCGCAACCTGATCTACCGCGCCAACTTCGGGCAAATGAATGCGCTGCTCGGCTACCTGACAGAGCACTGCTGCGAAGGCGGCACTTGCGAGGTAGCCACCCAGGCCGATTGCAGCAACTGCTGAACGCCACTACGCGATTACGCGCCACACCTCCATCACCCACAGAGCCAATCCAACACCACCACCCAAGGAGAGCCCCATGAAACGCTTCCATGTCCACGTCCACGTGAAAGATCTCGAGCAGAACATCGCCTTTTACTCGGCCATGTTTGACCAGCAGCCGGCCCGCACCGAAGCCGACTACGCCAAGTGGATGCTCAGCGACCCACCGGTCAACTTTGCCATTTCGACGCGCGGAAATGCGCCCGGCGTGGACCATCTGGGCATTCAGGTCGACAGGCCCGAAGAGCTGCAGGCCCTGAAAGCCAGCGCCACCCGCGCCGACATGACACTGCTGGATGAAGGCCCCACCACCTGCTGCTATGCCCGCAGCGATAAATACTGGCTGACCGACCCGCAGGGCATCGCCTGGGAGCAGTTCCACACGCTGGACAGCATTCCTGTTTTCAGCGAGTCGAAACCCACACCAAATAAGGCCACAGCCCAATCCTGCTGTGCGCAAGCAGCTAGAAATACTGTAGCAACCGTACAGCTTTCCGAAGCCCCACGATCGGCCCAAGGCACCAAAGCCTGCTGCTAAACAACGGCCAAGAGAAGAAGCCCCCCATGACAACGCAACCCATCAACGTCCTTTTCCTGTGCACCCACAATTCAGCCCGCAGCATCTTGGCCGAAGCCGTGTTGAACCATATCGGCCAGGGCAGGTTCAAAGGCTACTCGGCAGGCAGCAGCCCGCGCGAAAACCAGCAGCCCAATCCGTTGGGGCTGCAGACCCTGCGCACCGCGGGCATTTCCATCGAAGGCCTGCGCAGCAAAAACTGGGACGAATTCGCCTTGCCAGACGCACCACACATGGATCTGGTCATTACGGTTTGCGACAACGCGGCGGGTGAGGCCTGCCCCTTCTGGCCAGGCCATCCCGCTACTGCGCATTGGGGTTATGCGGATCCGTCCGAAGGTGACGGCACGGAGGCACAAAAACTGGAAGCATTCCGCCAGACCCTGCATGCCATTCGCCGCCGGCTGGATCTGCTGGTCAACCTTCCGCCAGCCCATATTGGCAAGCTGATGCTGCAAACCAGCGCGCGTGATCTGGCCCGCTCATGAGCCAGGCGATAAACATCACTCCCGCAGAAGCCCCCAAGCCTTTAGCACAGCAACTCCTCGCGGAATTCGTCGGCACCGCTGCCCTGCTCTGCGCCGTCATCGGCTCGGGCATCATGGCCGAGCGCTTGAGCGGCGGCAACATGGGTGTGGCCCTGCTGGCCAACACACTGGCCACCGTGTGGGCGCTGTATGTGCTGATCGAGCTGCTCGGGCCGGTCAGTGGCGCGCACTTCAATCCGTTGGTCACCCTTGTTATGTGGTCAAAAGGCCCTGTAACCCACAAGGGACGAGCGCAAGCAGCTATTCTTTTCATAGCACTCCAGTTGCTGGGTGCTGTAGCCGGCGCCTGGCTGGCGCACGCCATGTTTGACATGAGCGTGCTGCAGTTCAGTACCAAACTGCGCAGCGGCTGGGGCCAGTGGCTGGCCGAAGCGGTGGCCACGGGCGGATTGATTTTTGTCGTGCTGCGCGCCCCTGCGGCCAAGGCGCCAGCGCTGGTCGCCTGCTACATCGGCGCAGCGTACTGGTTCACCGCCAGCACCTCGTTTGCCAACCCGGCCGCCGTGCTGGGACGCATGTTGTCAGACAGTTTTGCCGGCATTGCGCCCGCCAGCACGGCAGGTTTTGTGGCTGCCCAGGCTGCCGGTGCGTTGGCGGGCGTGGCCCTGCACCATGCGCTCGGCCGGCAGCAGGCCGTGGGCCAAGGCTGAAACGCAGGCGGCGAATCAAGGCACCGCGTCCGTCCTTGGTACCCTTGTGGCTGTGACACCGAAAAGCCGTTCCGCCACCGTCGTCCAGCTGGGCATCGCACAAACGCTGGCATGGGCCTCCAGCTACTACCTGCCGGCAATTCTGGCGGTACCCATGGCACGCGACCTCGGCGTCGGCACACCCACCGTGTTTGCTGCTTTTTCTGCCGCGCTGGTGGTCTCCGCAGTGCTGGGTCCGGCTGCGGGCAAGGCCATTGACCGGCACGGCGGAAGGCCAGTGCTGGCCGCGAACAGCCTGGTTTTTGCCGCTGGGCTGGTGGTGCTTGCGATGGCGCAGGGGCCGGTGGGCCTGTTTGCCGGCTGGGTGATTCTGGGCGTGGCCATGGCCGCGGGCCTGTACGAAGCGGCCTTTGCCGCGCTGGTTCACCTGTACGGGAAAGACGCGCGCGGCGCCATCACCGGCATCACCCTGTTTGCTGGTTTTGCCAGCACGGTGGGCTGGCCCTTGTCGACCTGGCTGGAGCTTGAATGGGGCTGGCGCGCGGCCTGTCTGGCCTGGGCCGCATTGCACTTGCTGGTGGGGCTGCCACTGAACTGGCGGCTTCCGGCTTCGCCCAGGGCGGGCATTGCCGCCGGGGCTCACCCCGATACGAATCAACCCGAAGTGCCAGCGCACTCTGCGGCATCCGCACCGTCCCCCTCCTCCAGTTCTTCCACGTCTTCCAGCTCCTCTTCCGCCTCCAACACCGCCCGCACCGCACTCCTGCTGGCGCTGGTGTTTGCCGTCACCTGGTTCATCAGCACGGCCATGGCCGCACACCTGCCGCGGCTGTTGCAAGCCCACGGCGTGCCACTGGCTACGGCACTGGTCTTTGCCGGACTCGTCGGCCCCGCACAGGTTGCGGGCCGGCTGCTCGAATACGGCCTGCTGCGCAACATCCACCCGCTGGTGTCAGCACGGGTGGCCGGCTGCCTGCACACGCTGGGCGCAATGGCGTTCCTGTTTTTCGGCGTACCGGCCGGCGCGGTGTTCACCCTGCTGCACGGCGCCGGCAATGGCGTACTGACAATTGCCAAAGGCACGCTGCCGCTGGTGCTGTTTGGCGTGCGGGATTACGGCGCGCGCCAGGGATTGTTGATGGTGCCAGCCCGCTTTGCGCAGGCCACAGCGCCCTGGCTGTTTGGCCTGGCGATTGACCGTTTTGGCAGCGGCGCGCTGTGGTTTTCAGCAGCGCTGGGCTTGGTGGCTTTCGCGGCGTTGATGTTGCTGCGGGATCCGTCCCGCCCGGCCAGCCAAAGCGCCTGAAATCGTCAATCCAGCCACTTCTGGAGAAACTGCGCCTGCCCCATGGCCGGATCCAGCTGATAGCCGGCAAAACCGATGCGTTCATAAAGCTTGATGGCGCTGCGGTTGCCCTGCAGCACCTCCAGTGTCAGTTTGCAGGCGCCGCGTTCGCGTGAAATCTCGTCCACCAGCGCGAGCATCTGCTCGCCGATACGCTGGCCACGGTGGCCGGGCAGCACGGCCACGTCATGGATGTTGACGAGCGGGCGGCAGGCGAAGGTGGAAAAGCCCTCAATGCAATTGACGAGGCCGACAGCCTTGCCGCCGCTAAAGGCCAGCACGCTGAAGGCATGCGGGCGTTTGGCGAGTTCACTGACGAGATGTTTCTTTGCAAAATCGCTGAGCGGCTTGGCGCCGCCGGCCGGGTCTTGCGCATAGGCGTCGAGCAATTGCACAACAGCGGCGGCATGCACGGGATTGCCGTAGTCGGCGCGGCAAACCTGCAGCGGGCTTTCGGAAGGGTTGGAGGATTCGGTCACGCGATGCGCTTTCAGTGCAGACAATCGGATGATTCTAAAGACGGCGCGCAAAGCAGAGCGCAAACCGGGATTTAAAGCCAGTACAACTCTCTGGCGTTGCCACCCATGACGGCCGCCTGGCTCGCCACGTTGAGCGGCGCAAGCAATTGTTGCGTCTCGCCCCACCACTGCGCGTAGCTGCCGGCCAGCTCCAGCACGGGCCAGTCACTGCCCCACACCACACGCTGCTCACCAAAACTTTTGAGCACGCGCTTGCCCCAGCGCGTGACAGCGCCGGCAGCCGGCTTCGGCCCGGCCTCGGTCATCAGGCCCGACAGTTTGCAATAGGCCTGTGTCTCGCCGGCAATGCGCAGCATGTCGTTGGCCCAGGGCTGCCACTGGCCCGCAGCGATGTCAGGTTTGGCGGCATGGTCTATCACCATGCGCAAATCCGGGTGCCGGCGCGCCAGTGTCACGATATGCGGCAGGTGCACTGGCTTGACCAGCGCATCGAACACCAGGCCGCACTCCACCATCGCCTGCAGGGCCGGCGCCAGCGCTGGCTGCAATATCCATTGTGTATCGGCAATGTCCTGCAGCATCGGGCGCAGTCCCTTGAGCCGGGGGTGGCGGGCCAGCGCCGCTATGCGGGCAGGTGCGTCGGGCGACAGCATGTCCACCCAGCCGACCACACCCAGCACACCGGGGCTCGCATCGGCCTGCGTCAGCAAAAAATGTGTTTCGGCTTCAGTGGCTGCGGCCTGTACCAGCACGCCGCCCCGCACACCCAATGGCGCAGACTGCGCCTGCCAGTCCTTCACGGCCACATCGCGGTAGATCGGCGCCAGCTCCGGTGTCAGCCAGCCGTAGTCATCGCGCGCCAGCTGCCAGCAATGAAAGTGCGCGTCGATCACTGGAAACGATGTCATGGCGTCAGCACCTCGGCGGGCAGCAGGCCCTGCGTGCGCAGCGCAGTCCAGAACTCCGGCGGGATGGGGTGCGCCATCATGGTCACGGCGTCCGTCCATTCGCTGACTTTTCGGGCACCCAGCATGAGGCTGTGCACGGCCGGGTGCGCCAGCGGAAACTGCAGCGCAGCGGCGCGCAGTGGAACACCGTGCGCCTCACAAACTCCTTCAATTTTCGCGGTCCGCTCCAGCCATTCGCGCGCGGCCGGCGCGTAGTTGAAAGTTGCAGCACCGCCGCGCGTCCCGGTGGCAAGAATGCCCGAGTTAAATGCACCGCCCAGCGCGATCCGCACGCCGCGCGCCAGGCACTGCGGCAGCAAAACAGGCAGCGCACTGTGGTCCAGCAGGCTGTAGCGGCCGGCCAGCATCAGCACATCCAGATCGGCTTCGCGCAACACGTCCAGTACGACGCCGACATCATTGGTGCCCAGCCCGATGGCACGCACAAGGCCTTCGCGTTTCAGTTGCTGCAGCGCCGGTAACGTGTCGTCAATCAGCTGGCGCAGTACGGCCCCCGCGTCGGCGCCATGGGTTTGGGCGTCCGGATCGTGAATGTAGACACTGTCGAGCCGCGACATGCCCAGCCGCTGGAGGCTGTCTTCCACGCTGCGGCGCGTGCCCCCAGCGCTGAAGTCCCAATGCTGGTTAAAAGGCAGGATGTCGACATAGCCGTGCTGGGCGGTCGCGGCATGCCCGTCGGGTGTCAGGATGCGGCCGACCTTGCTGGACAGGGTGAAGCTGTCCCGTGGCCGGGAACGCAGTGCATCGCCCATCCGCCGCTCCGACAGCCCATGACCGTAATGCGGTGCCGTGTCAAAACTGCGGCAGCCGCCAGCCCAGGCGGCATCCACCAGCGCCTTCGCCTCTTCGTTGCTGACGGCCGAAAACAGGTTCCCCAGCGGCGCGCCGCCGAGCCCGAGCCGAAGGGATGTGGGACTGGAAGAGGTGGAAGTCATTTCAACATGCCGGTAAAACCGCAGTTCCGGGTAAACACCAATAAAAGTTCAGCAATGTTATAGCTAACATGTCAGTCATCCAACCCGGAGAAACCCGCAGCCTGAAAAGCCGGGCGGATCTGGGCTATTGCCTATCACTACCTCGTCCCCAACGCATGCTCAAGAATATTCCGCCACTGTTGACCCCTGACGCATTGCATGGACTTTGCAGCATGGGCCATGGAGATGACGTCGCCATCGTGGACGCCAACTTTCCTGCCGCTGCCGTGGCGGCCCGGGGCGGCGCCCGGCTGGTGCAGCTGGCGGGTGTCACGTCGCCGCAGGCATTGCAGGCCGTGCTGCAACTTCTGCCGCTGGACAGCTACGTGCGCGACGTTGCCTGGACGATGCAGGTGGTCGGTGATGCCGGCGCTGTGCCCGCCCCTGTCGCCGAATTTTCCGCGCTGCTGGCCCAGGCGGCCGAGCGGCCCGCCGCCACGCTGGAACGGTTTGAGTTTTATGCGCGCACCGAAGCGGCCTTCCTGATCCTGCAGACGGGCGAGCAGCGCAAGTACGGCAACATCCTGCTGCGCAAGGGCGTCATATCCAGCGACGCGAGCTGACCGTGAACGCGGCGCAAGCCCCCCACAGCCCGCCCATCAGCCTGCGTGCGCAGGCCTATGAGAGCTTTCAGCAGCAGATCGTCGATGCCAACATTCGCCCCGGGCAGTTTGTTTCGCAGCGCGAACTGATGCAGCTGCTGGGTATGCCGCTGGGTGCCGTGCGTGAGCTCATTCCCCGCCTGGAGGCCGAGGGCCTGCTCAAGACCGTGCCGCAGCGCGGCCTGCAGGTCGCTCACGTAGATCTGAAACTGATCAACAACGCCTTTCAGCTGCGCCGCCTGCTGGAGCGCGAGGCCGCCATCCGTTTTGTCACCACCGTGTCCGATGCCGACCTCGCAGCCATCGAGCAGGCGCACCTGAACATCGTCAAGCGTGCGCGGAAAAAGGCCATTGACGACAGCCTGCTCAAGGACGCCACCGCGGTGGATTGGGGCCTGCACGACCTGATGATCGACGCACTGGGCAACGAGCTGATCTCCGAGGTCTACCGCATCAACAGCCTGCGCGTGCGACTGATCAAGCTCGAAGGCTCGACCCTTTCACCCGACGTGCTGATTCCCGCCATGGAAGAGCACCTCTGGTTTATCGACGCCCTCAAGCGGCGCGACGCGCCTGCCGTGATCGAACGCCTGAGCCACCACATTGAAAGCGCGCACCGACGTGTGCTAGGACTGCCGCGGCCCGATATGCCGTGGTCTTTGGAGAACCCTGAATGACGATTTCCCCCGCAGCCCCCAACGCCGCATTCCGCGGCATCTGGCCTGCCCTGCTCACACCGCTCAATGCCGACCTCAGCATTGACCACGCCAAATTTGCCGCCCACTGCAAGCACCTGATTGCCAACGGCTGCCCTGGTGTCACGGCTTTTGGCACCACCGGCGAAGGGCCATCATTCTCTCTGGCCGAGCGCAAGGAAGCCATTGAGCAGCTCATCAAGAACGGCATTCCGGCCGCGCAGATCATGGTGTCAACCAGCTGCGCCGCCCTGCCCGAAACGCTGGAGCTGACGCGCCACGCCGTCAAGGCGGGGGTGCACGGCTGCCTGATGCTGCCGCCGTTTTTCCTCAAGGGCGTGTCTGACCAGGGCGTCATCGACAGCTACCGCTATGTGATCGACGGCATGGCCGGCACGCCTTTCAAGCTGTACCTGTATCACATCCCCCAGGTCACGGGCGTTCCGCTGTCGCACCATGTGATCAGCACGCTCAAGAAGCAGTACCCGGACACCATCGTCGGCATCAAGGACAGCGCCTGCACCACCGCGCACTCGGTCGGCCTGTCCGACGCGTTCATGAAAGACATCACGGTCTACGTCGGTTTTGAACCCGACCTGCCGGAGATGGGCCGCCGCGGCAGCACCGGCGCCATCAGCGGCCTGGCCAATTTCATGCCGCGACTGGTCAAGCGGCTGGTCACAGAACCCGACGCCCCCAGCACGCCCGCCGAACGCGAGCGCGTTGTCGAGCTCATCGGCATGCTGGGCCCCTATTCGCTGATGCCCGCACTCAAGGGGATCATGGCCATGCTGAGCGGCGACAAGACCTGGCTGCGCGTGCGCGCACCGCTGGTGGCTTTGACAACCGACGAATACACGGCGCTGGAAAAAACCATCAGCGCCTTCGGGATTAATACAAAATCCGAGTGACGCCACGCCGGGCTGGTCCCGGTACGGTTTCAATAATTTCACGCGACTTCACGACAAAGTAACGACAAAGGAGACAACATGACAGCTTCCCTCAAAGGTATTTTCCGCCGCAGCCTGCTGGGCACCGCTTCCGCCGTGCTGCTGATGGGCGCCCTGCTGCCCGCCGCACAGGCACAGAACAAGGTCGTGCTGCGCGTTTCCACGCCGGCCGTGCCCGATGACTGGCACGCCAAGATGTGGACCGTCTTCAAGGAGAACCTTGAAAAGAGCGCGCCCGGCGAGTTCGACGTGCAGATCAACCTGAACGCATCGCTCTTCAAGCAGGGCACAGAGCCCGCCGCCATGGCGCGCGGAAACCTTGAGCTGTCGTCGATTTCCGCTTTTGACATCGCCAAACTGGTTCCCGAGTTCTCGATCTTCACGGCCGGCTACATCGTGCGCGACCCGGACCACCAGCAAAAGGTGTTCAACGGCCCCATCGGCACCGAGATGTTCAAGATGGTTTCCGAGAAAATGGAAGTGACGCCGCTGTCCACCGTGTACCTCGGCACACGTCAGGTCAACCTGCGTGAGGCCCGCAACGTCAAGGTTCCCGCCGACCTCAAGGGTGTGAAGCTGCGCATGCCAGGCTCCAAGGAATGGCTGTTCCTGGGTGAGGCACTGGGCGCCACGCCGACGCCGCTGGCCTTTGGCGAGGTCTACCTGGGCCTGAAGACCGGCACCATCGACGGCCAGGACAACCCCCTGCCCTCCGTGCGCGCTGCGAAGTTCTATGAAGTGACCAAGCAGATCGTACTGACCAGCCACCTGGTGGACGGGATCTTCATCGCGATTTCGAACAAGGCTTACAACGCGATGAGTCCGGCGCAAAAGACCAAGGTCAAAGCCGCCGCACAGGCCGCTTCCGCCTACAACAATGAAAACCGCATCAAGGAAGAAGGCCAGCTCGTCGAGTTCTTCAAGAAAGAAGGCCTCACTGTCACCACGCCGGATGTGGACGCTTTCCGCAAAACAGTGCAGACGACTTACCTCAACTCCGAGTACGCCAAGGTCTGGCCCAAAGGCCTGCTTGAGCGCATCAACGCCACCAAGTAAGTCGAGCGGACCACCCTGAAACAACCATGAAAAGCTGGCTCCAAAAAACCGCCAACCTGATTGGCGGCGGACTCTTCCTGACCCTGTTCATCGTGTTCGTGATCCAGATCACGGCGCGTTTTGCCTTCAACAAACCGCTGGCCTGGACGGACGAGGCAGCCGTGATCCTCTATGTCTGGGTCATTCTGTGGGCCGCCGCCGTGGTGGTGCCCGAGCGCGAGCATGTGGTGTTCGACCTGGTCTGGAATAACATGCCCTACCGCGGCCGGCAAGCCATGGCGATTACCGGCAACCTGCTGGTTGGCGGCCTGGCGGCTTGGGGCATTCCGGGCTGCTGGGACTATGTGCACTTCATGGCCCGCGAAGGAACGCCCGTGCTGGGCGTGTCTTTCCAATGGGTTTTCATGCCTTTTGTGCTGCTGCTCGCCGCTCTGGCGGTGCGCTCGGCCTGGGCGATCTGGAACGCGATCCGTGGCAAGGGTCTTGAAGCGGAGCTGCGGATATGACAAGCGCTATCTGGGTATTGGTTGGGGTGCTGGCGGGCGGCATGCTGCTGCGCATGCCCATCGGTTTTTCGATGATCGCGGCGGGCATCGGCTACCTTGCAGTCAAGGGACAGGACATCGGCCTGGTGGCCGAGCAGATCGGCAACGGCCTTTACAACAGCTACGTGCTGCTGGCAGTGCCGCTTTTTGTGTTCGCCGCCAACATCATGAATGCCGGCACAGTCAGTGAACGGATCTTTGACTTTTGCCGCATCCTGGTGGGCCGCTTTCGCGGCGGCCTGGCGCAGGTGGACATTCTGGTCAGCGTGATTTTCTCGGGCATGAGCGGCAGCGCCATCGCCGACGCGGCCGGTCCCGGCCTGGTCACGATTCGCCAGATGCTGAAAAAACCGGAATACACGCGCGGCTTTGCTGGCGCGGTGGTGGTGGCCAGCGCCACGCTGGGCCCCATCATCCCGCCGTCTATCCCCATGGTGATTTACGCACTGGTGTCGGGCGCTTCGGTCGGTGCCCTCTTTCTGGGTGGCGTGGTGCCGGGCTTCCTGATGGCCGGGCTGATGATGGGCGTGGTCGCGGTCATCGCCAAAAAGCGCAACATGCCGCGCGACGAACCTGTGCCACGCTCGGAATGGGCCGGCCTGATCTTTCGTGGTGCGCTGCCGTTGTCGATGCCCATCGTGCTGCTGGGCGGCATTTACTCCGGCATCTTCACGCCGACCGAAGCCGCCGCCGTGGCCGCGCTGCATGCATTGATCCTGGCGGCGCTGGTGTTCCGCGCATTGACGTGGCGCAGCTTCTGGGTCGTGGTGATGGAATCCACACGCGCCAGCGCGGTGATCACCATGATCCTGGCCGGCTCCTTCATGCTCAACTACGCCTTCACCGCCGAAGGCGTGCCGCAGGCCATGGCCGCGTGGGTCGACAGCATGCATTTTTCGCAGATCGGCTTTTTGCTGATGGTGAACGTCATGTTCCTGGTGCTCGGCTGCTTCCTCGATGTGTCAGTGCTGCTGCTGGTGTTTGTGCCCATGCTGCTGCCGGCGGCCAAGCTGCTGGGCGTGGACCTGGTGCACTTCGGCGTGCTGGTCGTGCTCAATATGATGATCGGGCTGATCCACCCGCCCTTCGGCATGCTGCTGTTCGTGACGAAAGCCCTTACCGGCATTCCCATCGGCGAAATGATGAAGGAAGGCTGGCCTTTCCTCGTCATGCTGCTGCTGCTGTTGCTGGCCATGACGTGTTTTCCCCAAATTGTGCTGTGGCTGCCGCAAACCATGGGCTATGGAGCCAAATAAATGAGCGCCAGGGCCAACGAAGACGCCAGTGTCGTTTGCGTTGCCAGCTGGAACGCCGACCTGATCTCCCGCGTCGAGCGGCCCATCGCGCGCGGGGAAACGCTGATGGCCAGCGATTTCAGCATCAGCCCGGGCGGCAAGGGCAGCAATGCGGCAGTGGCTGCTGCCCGACAGGGTGCGCGCGTGGCACTGATCGCACGTATCGGGGACGACGACTTCGGACGCATGGGGATGAAGCTTTGGCATGAGGAAGGCGTCGTCACCACGCACGTCGAACAGGTAGCCGATGAGCGCAGCGGTGTTGCGCAAATCCTCGTCTACGAGGACGGCGACAACAGCATTGCGGTGTATCCCGGTGCCGGCACCGGCCTGGCTGCGCGCCATGCGCAGGCAGCGCATGAGGTACTGGGCGCTTGCCGCGTCGTGATGGCTTCGTGCGAAGTGCCTGCAGACGCCACGCTGGAAGCCTTTCGTCTGGCCCGCGGCGCAGGGGCCATCACCATCCTGAACCCCGCACCTGCGCGACCGCTGCCTGACGAACTTCTGGCGCTGGTCGATGTGCTGACTCCCAATGAAAACGAACTCTACCTGCTGGCCGGTGCAGCGCATGCCGGTTCGGTGGACGACGCTGCCCTGCAGTTGCTCAACCGTGGTACACGCGCCGTGCTCGTCACGCTGGGCGCTTCCGGCTGCCGGCTCTTCCAGGCCGGCAAGCCGCCCGTTTCACTGCCGGGCCGCCGCATGGCCGTGCGCGACACCATAGGCGCGGGCGACACCTTCACCGGCGCGCTGGCCGCCGCGCTGGCACGCGGAGAAATGCTGCCTGCTGCCATGCAGTGGGCCAATGCGGCTGCCGCACTGTCGGTCACGCGGCACGGCGCCATCGATGGCATGCCGTCCTTCGCCGAAGCGGCGGCGCTGCTGGGCTAAATACCGGAATCTGGAAAGAATGGCTGCAGCCCAATAGCAACAGGCGCAAGCAGCTATTAAAACGATAGCAATCGGCAAACTCAAGCCCCGCACCTGTTATTGCCCGAAGTCGTGTAGGCCAATCGCCGCTTTACCGGATATTTACGCGCCTCTTTCAGGCGCTTTATCTGCGCCGCCGAGGCTTGCAGTGATAATTATTGAGCGCCGTCAGGTGGACCCGAGGGCTTTGGCTGCCGGCGCATGAATCACCATCAAACACAAAAAAATGCTGTGCCGGCCCGTCTGGCGCAGCGGGCACCAAGGACAGCTGATGGACCCGAAAGCCGAGACGCCGGAAAGCGGCGCCCCTACCCCATCCCGTAGAAGACTAAGCCGCCGCGCGTCCATCATCGGCAGCGTGATCGCCGTGCTGGCACTGGCCGGCACCGGCTGGCTGGCCTGGCACCTGACCCACCCTTCCACAGACACCCAGACGGGCGGCGGCCCGGGCGGTCCTGGCGGAGCCTTCAGGCGCGGTGCACCAGCCACCACGGTAGGCGTCGCCACGGCCGAGAAGGCCAGCATCCCGATCGTCCTGGAAGCCTTGGGCACCGTCACTCCCCAGGCCACGGTCAGGGTGCGGCCACAGGTTTCCGGCGTGATGGAAAAGGTTTTGTTCAAGGAAGGCCAGATGGTCAAGGCCGGTGAACTTCTGGCCACCATCGACCCGCGCCAGTTTGAAATGGCGCTGATGCAGGCCGTGGGCCAGCGCCAGCGCGACGAGGCGCAACTTGACAGCGCCCGCGTCACCCTGCAGCGCTTCAAGACCCTGCTCGAGCAGGACTCGATTGCACGGCAGGAAGTCGACACGCAGGCTGCACTGGTCAAGCAGCTGGAAGGCACAGTCGTCATCGACAAGGCCAATGAAGGCACAGCGCGACTCAACCTGGGCTACACCCGCGTGGTGGCGCCCGTCAGCGGGCGCGTGGGCCTGCGCACTGTGGACATCGGCAATGTGGTGAGCAACAGCGACGCCAACGGCATTGCGCTGATTACCCAGGTCAGCCCGATTGACGTGGTCTTCTCCGTCCCGCAGGACCGGGCGGGCGAGCTGCAGCAAAACGCCGCTGGAAGCACTGCCATGAAAGTCGTTGCGCTGGACCGCACGCGCACCGCCACCCTCGATACCGGCGTTTTTGCCTCGCTCGACAACCAGGTGGACACCACCACCGGCACCGTCCGGGCCAAGGCGCGCTTTGCCAACAGCAAGCTCACGCTGTTCCCCAGCCAGTTCGTGAACGTGCAGCTGCAGGTCAAAACACTGGAAGACGCGGTGGTGGTGCCCGTCACCGCCGTACGCCTGGGCAGCACCGGGGACTACGTTTATGTGCTGAACGCCGCCGACCGTACGGTGTCCCTGCGGCCAGTGCAGCGCGGCCAGGCCACAGCCGAAAAAATCGTGATCACCTCCGGGCTGAAGGCCGGTGAGCGCGTGATCACCGAAGGCGCCGACCGCCTGAAGGACGGCGCCAGCGTGGTGCTGCCGGGCGACGCGCCCGGCGCCGGCATGGGCGGCAAGCGCCGCGGCGCCAGCGCACCGGGCGGCGGCGCTTCGGCGGCCGGGCGCCAGCGCCCCGCATCCGACACCGCCGGCAGTGCACCGGTGGCGGCACCTTCCACGCCCCCGGCAGCGGCACTGCAGCCCGGCGCCGCGCCGCCTTCCATGGCCGGCCCCACGGCCGAGCAGCGCCAGCGCATGCTCGACCAGGTCAAGGACGACCCGGCCGCGCTGGAACGCCGCAAGCGCTTCCTGGAGCAGATCGACAAGGGCGACCCGGAAGCCCTGGCACGCTGGCAAGGCATGAAGGACCGCCGCCAGGGCGAACGGCCGGCGCAATGATCCGGGACTCGTACCAATGAGCCGCCGGGCCGTTCCCAAGGTGAATAGCACCGCAGTGCGAAGCACGAAGGTATTTCCGCGCATGAGCCGCCGGGCCGTTCCCAAGGCAAATAGCATCGCAGTGCGAAGCACGAAGGTTATTGAATGAGCCCCTCACGCCCCTTCATCCTGCGCCCGGTAGCCACTTCGCTGCTGATGGTGGCCATTGTGTTGGCTGGCCTCGTGGGTTTCAAATTTTTACCGCTGTCGGCCCTGCCGCAGGTCGACTACCCCACCATCCAGGTGCAGACGCTGTATCCCGGCGCGAGCCCGGAAGTGATGGCGCAGACCGTGACAGCGCCGCTGGAACGCCAGTTCGGCCAGATGGCCGGTCTCTCTCGCATGAGCTCCACCAGTGCCGCCGGTGTCTCCATCGTCACGCTGCAGTTCGGCCTGGGCCTGGCACTGGACGTGGCCGAACAGCAGGTGCAGGCGGCCATCAACGCGGGCGGCTCGCTACTGCCGGCCGACCTGCCCGCCCCGCCCGTCTATGCCAAGGTCAACCCGGCGGATGCCCCGGTGCTGACACTGGCCATCACGTCCGACACCATGCCGCTGACGGAGGTGCAGAACATCGTCAACACCCGGCTGGCCCTGAAGATCAGCCAGGTCAATGGCGTGGGGCTGGTGTCGCTCAGTGGCGGGCAGCGCCCCGCGGTGCGCATCCAGGCCGACACACGGGCGCTGGCTTCCTACGGCCTCGGGCTTGATTCACTGCGCACTGCGATCTCCGCGGCCAATGCCAACGGCGCCAAAGGCAGCATCGATGGCCCTACACGGTCCTATTCGATCAACTCCAACGACCAGCTGGTCGCCGCTGCTGACTACAAAAACCTCATCATCGCCTTTCGCAACGGTGCGGCGGTGCGAGTGTCAGACGTGGCACAGGTGGTGGACAGCGCCGAGAACATCAAACTGGGCGCATGGTCTGGTCTGAAACCAGCCATCATCCTCAATGTGCAGCGCCAGCCCGGCGCCAACGTCATTGCCACGGTGGACGCTATCAAGGCACGCCTGCCCGAACTGCAGGCCGGCCTGCCCACCTCCCTCAGGGTCGATGTGCTGAGCGACCGTACGACCGGCATACGCGCCTCGGTGATGCACGTCGAGATTGAACTGCTGCTGGCCGTGCTGCTGGTCGTGCTGGTGATCTTTGCTTTCCTGCACAGCTTGCGCGCCACAGTCATCGCCAGCCTGGCCGTGCCGATTTCACTCGTCGGCACCTGCGGCTTGATGTACCTGCTGGGCTACAGCCTCAACAACCTGAGCCTGATGGCACTCACGATCGCCACCGGCTTTGTGGTGGACGACGCAATCGTGATGATCGAAAACATCTCGCGCTACATCGAGGAAGGCGAAGAACCGATGGCCGCAGCCCTCAAGGGTGCGACGCAGATCGGGTTCACCATCATCTCGCTGACAGTGTCGCTGATCGCGGTGCTGATTCCGCTGCTGTTCATGGGCGATGTGGTCGGCCGGCTGTTCCGCGAGTTTGCCGTCACGCTGGCCATCACCATCCTGATCTCGGCCGTGGTGTCGCTCACCCTCGTGCCCATGATGTCGGCGAGATGGCTCAAGCACGTGCCGGAAACGGCGGGCGAAGGCCGGCTGGCCCAGGCGGGCGCGCGGCTCCAGCGTTTTTTTGACGACGTGATCGCACGCTACGACGTGTGGCTCACCTGGGTGCTCAAACGTCAGGGCGCCACGCTGCTGGTGGCGCTGGCCACCCTGCTGCTCACGGTGTTGCTGTATGTGCTGATCCCCAAGGGCCTGTTCCCGACGCAGGACACCGGCCAGCTGCAGGCTCGCGTGGAAACCGCGCAATCGGTGTCCTATGACCGCATGGCCGCGCTGCAGCAAGCCACGGCCAAGGCCATCCTGGAAGACCCCGACGTCGAAACGCTGAGCTCCTTCATTGGCGTGGACGCAGCCAACAACACCATGCTGCATACCGGCCGCATGCTGATCAACCTGAAAAAAGAGCGCATAGGCAGCCAGCAGGAAACCATGGACCGGCTGCAGCGCAGGGCCGCCGCGGTAGCCGGGGTTACTCTGTACCTTCAACCCACGCAAGACCTGACCATTGACGCCGAAACCGGGCCCACGCAATTCCGCGTATCGCTCGAAGGCTCGAACAACGCCACCGTGGTGGAATGGGCCAACAAGCTTACGCAGCGCATGCGGCAGCTCGAAAGCCTGCGCAACGTGTCGTCCGATGCGGGCTCCAGCGGCGCCGGAGCCTACATCACGGTAGACCGCGACACCGCGTCGCGCCTGGCCGTCACGACCTCGTCCATTGACGACGCGCTTTACAGCGCATTCGGCCAGCGCATTGTCTCGACCATCTTCACCGAAACCAACCAGTACCGCGTGATCCTCGAAGCCATGCCCGACTCCTTGCGCACGCCGGCATCGCTGGGCAGCCTGCAACTCAAAACCGGCTCCGGCACGCCAACACCGCTGTCGGCCATCGCCACCATCACGGAGCAAGCGGCCCCGCTGCAGGTTACCCGCGTGGCCCAGTACCCGGCCACCACGCTGGGTTTTGACACGGCGCCCGGCGTCTCGCTGGGCAAGGCGGTCGACGAGATCCGGGAAGCGGCCAAGGACATCGCCATGCCCGCCAGCGTGACCATGACCTTTCTGGGTGCGGCGGGCGCCTACCAGGCCTCGCTGTCCAACCAGCTCTGGCTCATCCTGGCGGCTGTGATCTGCGTCTACATCGTGCTGGGTGTGCTGTATGAAAGCTACATCCACCCGCTGACGATCCTCTCGACCCTGCCCTCCGCCGGCGTGGGCGCGCTGCTGGCGCTGATGATCAGCGGGTCAGGCCTCGGGGTGATAGGCATCATCGGCATCATCCTGCTGATCGGCATCGTGAAGAAGAACGCCATCATGATGATCGACTTCGCGATCGACGCCGAACGCAGCCAGGGCAAATCCCCGCAGGAGGCCATTCACCAGGCCGCGCTGCTGCGCTTTCGGCCCATCCTGATGACCACGCTGGCGGCGCTGTTTGCTGCTGTGCCCCTGATGCTGGGCTTTGGCGAAGGTGCTGAATTGCGGAGGCCTCTGGGGTTGGCGATTTTTGGCGGGTTGATTGTCAGCCAGGTGTTGACGCTGTTTACGACGCCGGTGATTTATCTGGCGTTTGATCGGTTGGGGCGGAGGTTTCGGGGGAAAGGGAAAGTTGAGGAGGTTTCCGCGTGAGGCCTGTTGCTCTTTCGTTCTTTCGGGGTGTGCTTTGTCCCGGGGCCGGGGTTGCCGGCGGCAACTCACTTTCTTTTGCTTCGCCAAAAGAAAGTAAGCAAAGAAAAGGCGACCCTGGTTCCTGCGTCCCCTGCGCTTCGCTCCGGGGCAACCTGCGGTACTCTGTCCAGCCGGGGTCAAAAACAACTCGCCTTCGGCTCAAACAAGTTTTTGCCCTGATCCGTCTGGCCCTGCGCTCCTCGGCGCATCCACAAGGGGGTGGAAACAGAAATACCGAACAGCCAACTGCCGAATGCCGGAACCCGAACACCAGAAGAAACAAGGACACGCCATGGCGTGTCCTTGTTGGTATTTGTCTTCGGTCCCCGTTCCCGATCGCCCCTTCTGTATGCGCCGAGGAGCGCAGGTTCAGGCGGATCAGGGATCGCGATTGTCTGAGCCGAAGGCGAGTTCGAGCGAGACCCCGCCTGGACCGAGCACCGCAGGTTGCCCGTAGCGAAGCGGAGGGACGCAGACAGCAGGGTCGCCTTTTCTTTTGCTTACTTTGCTTTTGGCGAAGCAAAAGAAAAGTGAGTTGCCGCCGGGCAACCCCCGGCCAGCTACCCTCAGCAAAAACTCCCGCCGTTCGAACAAAAGTCACCTTCGTCACGGCCAGCGTGGGAGCCACGCCATGAACCTCTCCGAACCCTTCGTCCGCCGCCCGGTAGCCACCGTCCTCCTCACCATAGGCTTGGCCCTCGCAGGCATCGCCGCATTCTTCGTGCTGCCGGTCTCACCGCTGCCGCAAGTGGATTTCCCGGTGATCTCGGTCAGCGCCTCGTTGCCGGGGGCCAGTCCCTCCACCATGGCCAGCAGTGTGGCGACGCCGCTGGAGCGGCGCCTCGGCGTGATCGCGGGCGTCAATGAGATGACGTCCAACAGCAGCAACGGCTCAACCCGTGTCAGCCTGCAGTTTGACCTGAACCGGAAGATCGACGCGGCAGCGCGCGAGGTGCAGGCAGCCATCAACGCCTCGCGCGCCGACCTCCCTGCCACACTGCGCAGCAACCCGACCTACCGCAAAGCCAACCCGGCTTCGGCGCCGGTCATCATCCTGGCGCTCACGTCCAGGACGCGCTCACCGGGCCAGATTTACGACGAAGTCTCCAACCTCGTGCAGCAAAAAATCGCCCAGGTGCCCGGGGTCGGCGACGTGGAGCTTGGCGGCGGTTCGTTGCCGGCGGTGCGCGTGGAACTGCTGCCGTTTGCACTCAACCGCTATGGCGTTGCCATGGAAGATGTGCGTGCGGCCCTGCAGGCGTCGAACGCCAACCGGCCCAAGGGCGCGATCGAAGGCAACGGCCAGCGCTTCCAGATTTACTCAGGCTCCAACACCGCCAGCGGCGGGCTCAAGGCCATCGACTACCGCAACCTGGTGGTGGCCTGGCGCAACAATGCCGCCATCCGGCTGCAGGACGTGGCCGAGGTGCAGGACGGTGTGGAGAACATCAACACGCTCGGTCTTTTCAACGGCGAGCCGGCGGTGATCGTGCTGGTCACGCGCCAGCCCGATGCCAATGTGATTGCCACTGTCGACGGCGTGCGCGCCCTGATTCCCGAGCTGCAGGCCGCCTTGCCGCAGGACGTGCAGTTGCAGGTGGCATCCGACAGCACCAACTCCATCCGTGCCTCGCTGCACGAGATCGAAGTCACGCTGCTGATTTCCATCGTGCTGGTGGTGCTGGTGGTAAGCGCCTTCCTGCGCAGCGCCCGTGCCACCATCATCCCGGCCGTGGCCACCGTCGTCTCCTTGCTGGGCACCTTCGGCGTGATGTACCTGCTGGGCTTTTCACTGAACAACCTGAGCCTGATGGCGCTCACCGTGGCTACCGGTTTTGTGGTGGACGACGCCATCGTGGTGCTGGAAAACACCAGCCGGCACATCGAGGCCGGCATGGACCGTTTCAAGGCCGCGCTGCTGGGGGCGCGGGAGGTCGGCTTCACGGTGCTGTCGATCAGCCTGTCGCTCGTGGCCGTGTTTATACCGCTACTCTTCATGGGCGGACAGGTGGGCCGGCTGTTCCGCGAATTCGCGGTCACGCTGTCTGCTGCGGTGATGATCTCGCTGGTCATCTCGCTGACCACCACGCCCATGATGTGCGCCTGGCTTCTGAGGCCTGACGCGCACGAGAAGAAGCCCGGGCGTTTTGCTTTTGTGGGGCGCTGGTTCGAGCGTGCCTTCAACCGCGTGCACCGCAGCTACGAAGTGAGCCTGGACTGGGCCCTGCACAGCAAGTTGCTGGTGATGCTGATTTTGGTGGCCGTGATCGGGCTCAACGGTTTTCTCTTCGTGAAGGCGCCCAAGGGCTTCTTTCCGCAACAGGACACCGGGCAGATCAACGGCGGCCTGCGTGCCGACCGCAGCATCTCATTTCAGGCCCTCCAGGCCAAGCTCAAGCAGCTGGTCGACATCATCCGCGCCGACCCGGCCGTGGACACCGTGGTGGGTTTTACCGGTGGTTCCCGAGCGGGCGGGGGTTTCATGTTCATCAACCTCAAACCAGTGGGGCAACGCGACGTGGCCGGCCAGGCCGTGATTGCGAGGCTGCGCCCGCAGCTGGCACGGGTGACCGGGGTCAGCCTTTTCCTGAACCCCGTGCAGGACCTGCGCGGCGGCGGCCGCCAGACCAATTCGACTTACCAGTACACGCTCAAAAGCGACAACGCGGCCGACTTGCGTGTATGGGCCACACGCCTGGCGGACCAGATGAAACTGCAGCCCGCCCTGACCGACGTGGACACCGACCAGCAGGAAAACGGTGTGGAGACCATGGTCACGGTGGACAAGGAAAGCGCGGCACGCATGGGCATCAGCTCACGCGACGTGGACAACGCGCTCTATGACGGCTTCGGCCAGCGCCAGGTGGCCACGATATACGCCGAACTCAACCAGTACCACGTAATCATGGAAGTGGCGCCGCGCTACACCCGCAGCCCCGAGTCGCTGAAAGATATTTACGTACCGGCCAAGGGGGCTGGAGGCAACACAAGCAACACAACCAACAATACCGGAAGCACCGGCACCCCGGCTGCAACCACGGTGGCCACCGGCACCTCTGTGGCCAATCCATCCCTGCGTGATTCTTCGTCGGGCCAGGTCCTGAGCGCCTCGGCCAGCACCATGGTGCCCCTGTCGGCCATTGCCACCTTCAGCGAAAACCCCACCGCCGCTTCGGTCAGCCACGAAGACGGCGAGCTTTCCACCACGGTTTCCTACAACCTCGCCGATGGCAGCACGCTGAGCGACGGCCAGGCCGCGGTGCACCAGGCGGAAGCCGACATCCGGCTGCCCAACAACGTGCGCGGCAGCTTTTCCGGCACAGCGCTCAATGCGCAGCAATCGCAAAACGAGCAACCGTTGCTGATCCTGGCGGCGCTGGTGGTGATCTACATTGTGCTGGGCATCCTGTACGAAAGCCTGGTGCATCCCATCACGGTGCTGTCCACCTTGCCCTCGGCCGGTGTGGGCGCTGTGCTGGCCTTGCTGCTGTTCAAGCTGGATTTTTCCATCATCGCGCTGATCGGGCTGTTCCTGCTGATCGGCATCGTCAAGAAAAACGCCATCCTGATCATCGACTTCGCGCTGGAAGCCGAGCGGGCGCGTGGCCTATCCGCGATTGAGGCTGTGCGCGAAGCCTGTCTGCTGCGCTTTCGCCCCATCCTGATGACCACACTGGCGGCCATTCTGGGTGCGTTGCCGCTGGCCATTGGTTTCGGCGAAGGCGCCGAGCTGCGCCGCCCGCTGGGCATCGCCATCATCGGCGGGCTGATTGCCAGCCAGGTGCTGACATTGCTCACCACCCCGGTGGTCTATGTGCTGATGGACAAGCTCCGCCGGCGCAGCCCTTCCGAGCGTCAGCTCAGCCGCCACCCTGACGAGACCGACGCGCCGCCGCCCGGCGCCCCGCTCCAACTGCAATGACTGACGACGCCATGAACCACTTTTCCGACACTCACCCCGCACACCGTTCACGTTTTCAGCTTCGCCTGCTGTGCGCTGCGCTGGTGCTTGCCGTTGGCGGCTGCGCAGTCGGCCCCGACTACCAGCGCCCGGCCACGGTCGACGTGAGCACCTACAAGGAAGCGCAAGGCTGGGTTCCGGCCGCGCCCGCCGATACGCTTGAGCGCGGCCCGTGGTGGTCGCTCTTCAAGGACCCGGTACTGGACCAGCTGGCATCGCGTGTGGAGGTGTCCAACCAGAACGTGGCAGTGGCCGTTGCAGCCTACGCGCAGGCACGCGCCCTGGTGCGCGAGCAGCGGGCATCGCTGTTCCCGACGGTTTCGCTGGATGGCAGCGCCAGCCGCTCGGGCAGCAGTAGCAGCAGCAGCACGGCGGGCAACAATGTCGGTGGCCGCGTGGGCAACAACTACCAGCTCAGCATTGGTGGCAGTTGGGAACCCGATGTATGGGGCCGTCTGGGCCGCACCGTGGACGGCGCGAAAGCCAGCGAACAGGCCAGCGCCGCCGACCTGGCTTCGGCCAAACTGTCGGCGCAGGGTGAACTGGCGACCAATTATTTGTCCTTGCGCCAGACAGACGCACAAAAAGTGCTACTCAAGGACACGATTGACGGCTACAAGCGCGCGCTGGACATCACGCAGAACCGCTACAACGCCGGCATCGCGGCCAAAACCGATGTGCTGCAGGCGCAAACACAGCTGGCCAACGCGCAGGCCGACGACGCCGGCCTGGTGCGCCAGCGCGCCCAGCTGGAGCACGCCATTGCGGTGCTGGTCGGTGAAGCGCCCGGCAATTTCTCGATTGCCCCTGTGGCCTGGAATCCTTCAGTGCCTGACGTGCCGGTCGGCATACCGTCCGAGCTGCTGCAGCGCCGCCCCGACATTGCCGCCGCCGAACGCCGCGTGGCCTCTGCCAATGAACAGATCGGCATCGCCAAGAGCGCTTATTACCCCAGCCTGTCGCTGAGCGCCTCGGCCGGCCAGGGCGCCAGCCGGGTGGCGGACCTCTTCAAGGCTTCCAGCAGCGTCTGGTCCATCGGCATCTCGGCCGCGCAAGTGCTCTTCAACGCCGGGGCTACCGGCGCCCGCGTGGAGGGCGCCGAGGCCTCTCACCAGCAGGCAGTGGCGCGTTACCGCCAGGCCGTGCTGGCGGCCTTTCAGGACGTGGAAGATCAGTTGTCGGCAACCCGTGTACTGCTGACCCAGCAGGAGCTGCGCCGCCAGGCGTCGCAGGCAGCCGACCAGGTCGAGCAGCAGGTACTCAACCGCTACCGCAGCGGCCAGGTGAGCTACACCGAAGTCATCACCGCCCAGGCCACCGCGCTGAGCGCGCGCCGTGCACTGGTGCAAGCCATGGCCGACCGCCAGACCACCGCGGTGGCGTTGATCCAGTCGCTGGGCGGGGGTTGGCAAACGGGGCAATAAATTGCATCACCCAGCGGACCCAACAGCGTGCCGCGTTTATGCGGTGTGTTCAAGCGCCTGGCCATCGGAACAGCTCAGGCCCCCGCAACCGTGTATGGTGTCCTTGGGCAAAGCTTGCGGCATGCTCACCACCCCCGTGAGCGGGTCGTAGCCAATACCGCGTAGATGCAGGGCCAGCGCGGCATCCATGGTCTGCGCATGCTGCGGAAACCACAGAGCGAGCTCCCTTGCCATATGGCGCAAAGACGTGAAATCCCCGGCCTGGGCCATGAGCAAGCCTTCTCGCATGACCTGCAGCACCACCTTGTGCTGCACAGTGTGGCAATTGGAGGATGAAAACCGCGTGTCCAGCATCCACCGGTCTTCGCGGCTGAAGTGCTCATCGGTGTGGTCCACCAGCGCTCGCCAGTGGCCCGGCAACGCATCATCCGCCGCGTTTTCTGCCTGCGCAAGCAACTCGACAAACTCCCGGTGAGTGTCATCCATCAGGGGTAGTCCGAGCACGAGGGCGTCAGACCATTGAAGATTCGGCATGTGTGCTTCCAATGTTGGCAATACGCCAAGCGTAAGCAATGGCACGGGGCAACAGCTTGATCCAGGTCATGGAGCGTTCATCCGCCGCTACACACGCCAACTTCAATTTCTGTTCTTCGCCGGCATTGACGCCATATTTAGCAGCGGCCGGCACTCATCCCATGGACCAAGGCCCGAAATTTTCAGAAAATTTCTCTGCGGTGGCTTGCCATCGGCCTCCGGCAGCTATTTCTGGTGCAGCGCCGCCAGGAAAAACCCCGCGGCGTCGCTGAGCGGCCTGTCCTTGCGGGTGATGGAGCCAAACGCTTCCATCTTGTGCTGGATAAAGCAGGGCAATATCTTGAGCAGACCGTGCCGGGCGTAGTGGTCGGCAATCGACTGCGGCATGACGCCCACCATGTCGGTTTCGGCAATCAGGTTGGTCGTCGTGAGGATGGACGCGGTTTCGATCAGGCCCTTGGGCGTGGGCGCCTGCAGCATGCGGAACTCCTGCTCCAGCACCTCACGCATCGGGCTGCCCTTGGGCTGCAATATCCACGGGTAGTCCAGCAGGCTGGCAAACTTCACCGCCTTTTTTTGCCCCAGCGGATGGTGCACACCCGCCACCACCACCAGCGCCTCGTTTTCAAGCGGGGTGAAAGCGTAGTCCGCCCGGTGCTCGTCGCGAATGCGCCCGATGGCAACGTCGAGAACGCCTTCGCGCAGCAGCTCGAACAGCCGGTCGCTGGTGTCCAGCATGACGTCGACCGACAGCAGCGGATAGGCTTTCTTGAGCGTGATGATCGCGTGCGTCAGCAAATTCGGAGAAGGTGCCATGATGCTGCCGATCGACACCCGACCCGAGCTGCCCAGTTGCAGTTCGGCCAGTTCACGCGTCATGGACTCGACCGAACCGCGCATGCCGCGGAAATAACGCAGCACGCTGGCGCCGGCCGGCGTGAGCTTCTGCCCGCGCCCCACCCGCTCGAACAGGCGCTGGCCCAGCGCAGACTCCAGCTCCTGGATCATCTT
The DNA here is from genome assembly GCF_056403595.1 of Polaromonas sp. P2_G11. NCBI lineage: Bacteria > Pseudomonadati > Pseudomonadota > Betaproteobacteria > Burkholderiales > Comamonadaceae > Polaromonas > Polaromonas sp. P2_G11. The sequence continues at coordinate 235,026 of NZ_JBFUFE010000005.1, forward strand.
GGTGGCGGCCGGCTGTGTCATGCCCAGTTCCGCGGAGGCTTTGCGCAAGGTACCGTGTTCGCCTACAGCCAGGATAAGGGCCACCTGCCGCATGCGCAGGCGGTTGAGAAGCTGGGGAATCAGTGAGGCGTTGAGCATGTTGGGTGGCCAATTCAATTGATAACTATAGATTATCAAATAATCAGGAATTTTCAATTTACGTTAACTGTTGTCTTGCCTACTATCACCGCATTGATTCATAACGATGACGGAGACAACCATGAAATATTTGCCTGCCTTGCTGGCAGCAGCCTGCACAGTGGCCGCCCACGCCCCGCTATTTGCACAAGACTGGCCGACCAAGCCCGTGCGCATTCTGGTGGGCTCCGCCCCGGGCGGCGGCACCGACGCGATGGCCCGCGCAGTAGCGGACCGGCTCGGCCCCCTACTCAAGCAGCCTGTGGTGGTGGAAAACCGCCCCGGCGCCTCCAACACGCTGGCAGCCGACCTGACGGCCAAGGCCACCGACGGCCACACCCTGCTAATGGGCGTCTCGACCGCGCATGCGATTGCCCCGCACCTGCTGAAACTCGGCTACGACAACAACAAGGACCTGGTGCCCGTGGTGTTTGTCGGCGCGGTGCCCAATGTGCTGGTGGTCAACAATGCCCTGCCAGTCGATTCGGTGCAGTCGCTCATCAAGCTGGCCAAATCAAAACCCGGCCAGCTCAACTACGCCACCAGCGGCTCGGGCAGCACGCAACACATCGCGGCGGAGCTCTTCAAGGACCAGGCCGGCGTTTTCATCACGCACATCCCCTACCGCGGCAGCGGCCCGGCGCTGATCGACCTCGTCGGCGGCCAGGTGCAGCTGAGCTTTGACACCATGCCCTCGGTGATCGGCCAGATCAAGAACGGCCGCATCAAACCTTTGGCGGTGGCCAGCGCCAAACGCAACCCGCAGCTTCCCAACGTGCCCACAATGGCCGAAGCCGGCGTGAAGGATGTCGAGATGAGTGCCTGGTACGGCATCTACATGCCGGCAGCCACGCCCAAGGCGGTGCAGGAACGTGTCTACGCCGAGGTCACCAAGGTCCTGGCGATGCCGGAAACACAAGCCCGGCTGGGCGCGATCGGCGCGGACCTGACACCGATGACGCAGGCGCAGTTCGCGCAGTTCCACAATGACGAGAACAAGCGCTATGGTGACCTGATCGCCAAGAAAAACATCAAACTGGACTGATCCGGATGATGCAGAACAAGGAAAAGACGCCATGAGCAAACAGCAGACAACAGAACCGGTGCCTGTCGTCGCCCTGACACTGGGTGACGCGGCCGGCATAGGCCCCGAGCTGATTGCCCGGCTGCTGAGCCAGCCCGGCATCACGGCAGGCGCCAACATCGTGCTGGTGGGTGATGCCTGGCTCTGGCAGCAAGGCCAGGACATTGCCCAACAGAAGGTCGCAACGCAAGCCGTGGCCAGCCTGGCCGAGGTGCGCGGCCGCGCCGACACACGCCTGCCCGCCTTCCTGGCCACAGACACGATTCAGCCAGCGCAAGTACAGCGCAGCCAGGCGCAGGCCGCCTGCGGCGCGGCGGTGCTGCAGGTGCTCAACCTCTGCATGGACGGCGCCAAACGCGGCGAGGTCGATGCCATCTGCTTCGCCCCCCTGAACAAGCAGGCCATGAAGCTGGGCGGCCTGAAGCATGAAGACGAGCTGCACCACTTTGCCGAATACCTGGGCGTGACCGGCTACTTCTGCGAGTTCAACACGCTGGGTGACTTGTGGACGGCACGTGTGTCCTCGCACATTCCGCTGAAAGACGCCGCAGCCATGCTCAGCAAGGAACGCATCATGGACGCCACCCGGTTGATCTACGCATCACTCAAGGCCAGCGGCAACAACAGCCCCAAAGTAGCGGTGGCAGCCTTCAACCCGCATGGCGGCGACGGCGGTGTTTGCGGACGCGAAGAGATCGACATCATCGAGCCGGCCGTGGCAGCGCTGCGCGCCAGCGGCGTTCCGGTAGACGGCCCCTTTCCGGCCGACACCATCTTCCTGAAAGCGCAGGCCGGCCAGTACCAGGCCATCGTCACCATGTACCACGACCAGGGCCAGATCGCCATCAAGCTCATGGGCTTCAGCAAGGGCGTCACTGTGCAAGGCGGCCTGCCGGTGCCCATCACCACGCCGGCGCATGGCACCGCGTATGACATCGCCGGCCAGGGCGTGGCCGATGTCAACGCCACGCTCAACGCTTTCCGCATCGCCTGCCGCATGGGAGGACGCCTGGCGGCGCCTCCCCAAAGGGAGTAATACGGCTCACCCCACCCCAACCCTCCCCTTCCAGGGGAGGGCTCGAAAGATTCATCTCACACAGGACCTTTAAATGAAGATCAAATCAGTGCGCGCACGTGTGTTCGAGTGGAAAGGCAAGACCGTTCCACCCCAAGGCAATTTCTGCTCCAACGCCATGGACCTGGTCTACTCAAAGACAGAATCCATGAGCACCTTCCGCTTCCATTCGTGGACGGTGGTCGAGATCGAAACCGACGACGGCATCGTCGGCCTGGGCAACGTGGCGCTGGCGCCGCACATCGCCAAAGCCATCATCGACCAGTACCTCACACCGCTGGTGCTGGGCCAGGACCCGTGGGACTACGAATACCTGTGGCAGCGCATGTACCGCAGCACCCACGCCTGGGGCCGCAAGGGCGTGACCATGGCCGCCATCTCGGCGGTGGATCTGGCGATCTGGGACATCTTGGGCAAGTCGGTCAACAAGCCGGTGTTCAAGCTGCTGGGCGGCCGCACCAAGGAAAAAATCCCCTGCTACTACTCCAAACTCTACCGCACCGACCTCAAGGCGATGCAGGACGAAGCGCAGAAATACCTGGACCAGGGTTTCACCATGTTCAAGTCGCGCTTTGGCTACGGCCCGGCGCACGGCACCAAGGGCGTTTCTGAAAACCTGAAAGCCGTGGAAGCGATCCGCGAAGTCATCGGCTACGACAACGACCTGATGATGGAGTGCTACATGGGCTGGAACCTGGAGTACGCCAAACGCATGCTGCCCAAGCTGGAAAAATTTCAACCGCGCTGGGTGGAAGAACCTGTCATTGCCGACGACATCGACGGCTATGCCGAACTCAACCAGCTCACCAGCATCCCGATCTCGGGCGGCGAGCATGAGTTCAGCCTCTACGGCTTCAAACAGCTGCTGGATAGAAAAGCCGTGTCGGTCGTGCAGTACGACACCAACCGCGTAGGCGGCATCACGGCGGCGCACAAGATCAATGCGTTGTGCGAGGCCTATAGCGTGCCGGTAATTCCACACGCCGGGCAGATGCACAACTACCACCTGACCATGAGCACACTCGCCTCGCCCATGAGCGAGTACTTCCCGATGTTCGACGTGGAAGTCGGCAACGAGCTGTTCTATTACATCTTTGACGGCGAGCCTGTCGCGGAGAACGGCTTCCTGCAACTCGACGACAACAAGCCCGGCCTGGGCCTGGCGATGAAGACCGAGTTCCTCAAAGACTTCAACATCGTCGAATGATCGGAATGAAAGCAAGATACACGGGCGTGTTCCCGGTGGTTCCCACCACTTTCACTGATGCGGGCGAGCTTGATCTGGAAAGCCAGAAGCGCTGCGTCGATTTCATGATCGATGCGGGCTCGACGGGCCTGTGCATCCTGGCCAATTTCTCGGAACAGTTTGTGCTGTCCGATGATGAGCGGGAAGTCCTCACCGCCACCATCCTCAAGCACGTGGCGGGTCGCGTGCCGGTGATTGTGACGACCACGCATTTCGGCACCCGGGTGTGCGCCGAGCGCAGCCGCCGCGCGCAGGACTTGGGCGCGGCCATGGTCATGGTGATGCCGCCGTACCACGGCGCCACCATCCGCGTGACGGAAGAAAAGACTTATGAGTTCTTCGCCACGCTATCAGCCGCCATTGATATTCCCATCATGGTCCAGGACGCACCTGTCAGCGGCACGACGCTGTCGGCAACCTTCCTGGCTCGCATGGCCAAAGAGATCCGCAATGTGGCCTACTTCAAGATCGAAACGCCGGGTGCGGCCTCCAAGCTGCGCGAGTTGATCCGGCTGGGCGGCGACGCGATTGAAGGCCCGTGGGACGGCGAAGAAGCCATTACCCTGCTACCCGACCTGGAAGCCGGCGCCACCGGTGCGATGACGGGTGGCGGCTACCCGGACGGCATTCGCAAGATCATGGATGCATGGGTCGCCGACAAGCGGGATGAAGCCATTGCCGAGTACACCCGCTGGTTGCCGCTGATCAACTATGAAAACCGCCAGGGCGGTATCTTGACGGCCAAGGTCTTGATGAAGGAAGGCGGCGTGATCGCCTGCGAGGCGCCGCGCCATCCGTTTCCCGCCATGCATCCTGAGGTTCGCAAGGGGTTGATCGCCACCGCGCAGCGGCTGGACCCGCTGGTGCTACGCTGGGACAGGTAAACGGCTTTGGCCGGCCTCTTCACGCGTTCTCCCTCTTTCTCTCTGTTTCCTTTCAGGCTCCCCCATCTTCAGGACACCCATGCCCCTTCGGGAAACACTCTTGCTGGTGCAGAAATGCGCCCATACCTTCAGCTTTTACGACCTGGCCACCGGCCGGGCGGAAGAACACATCGTCTTGCCCAACTTTCCGCATGAGTTCACAGTAGATCCAGTGCGCCGGCTTGCTTACGTGGGCCACTATGGCATCGAAACCGCCAGTCATCTGGGAGACGCAGGCGGGCATTCGGTCTTTGTGATTGACCTGGACAAACGCGAGCATGTGGCCACGCTGAACCTCTGGCCGTATTACCGGCCGCACGGCCTGACAGTGGACGGCCAGGGACGCCTGTTCGTGATGTCTGAAGCCCACAACGTGTTGCTGCGCTTTTCAGACCCGGCAAAGGTGCATGTACCGGACCTGGCTGTGTCTTCGGGCGGCTACAAGACGCACCTGTTTGCGCTGACGGAAGATGCACAGACAGCTTATGCACTGAACCTGCTGTCGAACACCGTCACCAAAATCAAGCCGAACGATCCGACCTTCGCACCGGTCGCGATGATGCCGGGGCCCGTGCCCGAAGGCAATGTGCTGTCGGCTGACGAGTCGCTGCTGTACGTGGCCAACCGGGGCGACGACACCATCGTCGCGGTCGACACGGCCAGCATGAAAGTCGTGGCGTCGGGCAAGACACGGCGCGACCCCAACCGGGTCTACCGCTTCCAGGGTGCGCATGGCCAGGACTTGCTGCTCACCACCAACTCGGGCGAGCATTCGCTGTCGATATTCGGCCTGGACCTGCAGGAGCAGCGCTGCTTTGCCTTGCCCAGCAACCCGCTGGCCTTGTCGTTTCACCCGGTGGACCGGGCGGTCTACATCTCATTTCAGGACGAGACGGTGCGCCGCCTCAATCTGGACAGCTTTGCGTTCGAGCAGGAAATCAGGACGCTGCGTGAGCCGGATTCGTCCTGCGTCTGGCGGCATTGATTCAGCAAGGTCTGTATCCACTCCCGGTTCATGAAGAGCACAGGCACATCGCCCACCTCACTGCCCGCACCTGTGAAGGCGTTTACAGGGCCCGTCGTCGACGCACATCACCACCTGTGGGACCTGTCGAAAGGCCACTACCCCTGGTTGCAGGAAGCGTACGATCCAGGTGCCTTCTTCCTCGGCGACTACCGGCCGATTTGCCGGGACTTCCTGGCAACCGACTACCGGGCGGCTGTAGGGCCCGGCGACGTGGTCGCAACCGTGCATGTGGAAGCCGAGCGCAGCCGCCTTGAGCAGGTTGCAGAAACTGCATGGCTGCATGAGGTCAACGCCAGGCACGGGTTTCCGAACGCCATCGTGGCGCACGCCTGGTTTGACCGGCCTGATAGCGGGGAATGCCTCCTTGCGCAGTCGCAGTTTCCGCTGGTGCGCGGCATCCGCAGCAAACCTGTCACATCGGCCGCAGCGGACCAAAGCGTCAAAGGGCAGGCAGGCACCATGCAACACGAAAACTGGCTGCGCGGCTTTTCGTTGCTGGAGAAATTCGGCCTGCGGTGGGACCTGCGCGTACCGGCCTGGCACTTGCCTGAAGCGGCCACCGTGGCAGCGATGTTTCCGAAGGTACCCATCGCCCTGAACCACCACGGCTTTGCCTGGGACCGCAGCGAAGAAGGCCTAACGCGCTGGCGCGGCTGGATGGAAACGCTGGCTCGGCAAGAAAACGTACACGTCAAGCTTTCCGAGTTCGGCCTGCGCGGCCAGCCTTGGGACTGGCACGAAAACGCGCGCATTGTGCGCGAGACGCTTGCCATTTTCGGCTGGCAGCGCTGCATGTTCGCCAGCAACTTCCCTGTATCTGGCCTGCGCATAAACTATCCGGACCTGGTTGGCAATGTGGCCGGCATGCTTGGCCACCTGCCGGCAAACCAGCAACATGCGATGATGTGCGATAACGCCTTGCGTTTCTATGCGATTGATGTGGCGCCGCCCGTGGTACCCCCGCAACCTGCGCGCCCTCTCGCCCCTGATCAACCCTGATTTCTTCTGGAGCCACCTCATGACCACCAAACACGACAACCTCATCGCCGGCCAATGGCTGGCCGGCACCAGCTACAGCCCCAACCTGAACCCCAGCAATCTTGCTGACGTGATCGGCGAGTACACGCAAGCCGACGCCGCAGGGCTCGATGCTGCCGTGCAGGCTGCGCAGGCCGCCTTCCCGGCATGGTCCACCTCGGGCATCCAGGCCCGCTCGGATGCGCTCGACAAGATCGGCACCGAAATCCTGGCACGCCGCGAAGAGCTGGGCACTCTGCTCTCACGCGAAGAAGGAAAAACCAAGCCAGAAGGCATTGGCGAAGCCACCCGCGCGGGTCATATCTTCAAATTTTTTGCCGGCGAATGCCTGCGCCTGGGTGGCGAAACCATGCCGTCGGTTCGCCCCGGCATCGGCGTGGAAATCACGCGTGAACCTGTGGGCGTGGTCGGTCTGATCACGCCGTGGAATTTCCCCATCGCCATCCCGGCCTGGAAGATTGCGCCGGCGCTGGCCTTCGGCAACTGCGTGGTGCTCAAGCCGGCAGACCTGGTTCCGGGCAGTGCCTGGGCCCTGGCCGAAATCATTTCGCGTTCGGGTATTCCGGCGGGCGTGTTCAACCTGGTGATGGGCCCCGGCCGCGTCATCGGCGATGCGCTGGTCAACCATCCGGGCGTCAATGCCATCAGCTTTACGGGCTCGGTCGGCGTGGGCAGCCGCATTGCAGAGGTTTGCGCAAAAAACCTCAAGAAGGTGCAGCTCGAAATGGGCGGCAAGAACCCGCAGGTCATCCTGGATGACGCCGACCTGACCCAGGCCGTGGAACTCAGCGCGCAGAGCGCTTTTTATTCCACCGGACAGCGCTGCACGGCATCAAGCCGCCTCATCGTGACCGAAGGCATCTACCCTGCTTTTGTCAAGGCGCTGCACGAACGCATGGCCCGCATCAAGGTGGGCGACGCCCTGACCGCCGGAACCGACATCGGCCCGGTTTCTTCACAAGCCCAGCTGGAGCAGGACTTAAGCTACATCGCCATCGGCCAGCAGGAGGGCGCAACGCTGTCGTTTGGCGGTGACCGCGTGCGCTGCCATACCGGCAGCGGCGCCGAAGGCTACTTCATGACACCAGCGCTTTTCAGCGAAAGCACCGCCGGCATGCGCATCAACCGTGAAGAAATTTTTGGCCCGGTGGCCAGCATCATCCGGGTAAAAGACTACGAAGCCGCGCTGGCCACCGCCAATGACACGCCATTCGGCCTGTCAGCCGGCATCGCCACCACCAGCCTCAAATACGCGACCCACTTCAAGCGCCACAGCCAGGCCGGCATGGTCATGGTCAACCTGCCGACGGCAGGCGTGGACTACCACGTACCGTTTGGCGGCCGCAAAGGATCCAGCTACGGCCCGCGTGAGCAAGGCAAGTATGCGCAGGAGTTCTTCACGACGGTGAAGACGGCGTATACGCTGGCTTGAGTTAGCGAACAATAGGCCGTCGAGCGGCGCGGCTGCCCGGTTGGTTAGACTGGTAACCCACAGGCCAGATGCCTGCGGGCTTCACCCCTCTAACCACAGGCCTGAACGATGCGTTTCTTTCGCAGCTTCAACGACTTTCCCAAACTGCTGCTCGCCCTGACAGCAGCCTACTTCCTCGCCAGTCTCGGCCATTTCAGCCACAACGCCGAGTTCATCTGCGAATATCCGAACCTGCCGGCCTGGCTAACACGTGCGCAGGTTTATGGGGTGTGGGCTGCCATCACTTCGGTGGGTGCCGTTGGCTTGCTGCTCATGCGCAAAAAATTCTTGGCTATGGGCCTGCTGCTGATGGCTGTTTACGCGGCGTTAGGTTTTGACGGCCTGGGCCACTATGCGTTGGCCCCCATCGAGTTTCATCCTCTGATCGCCAACGTCACAATTCTTTCGGAGGTGCTTGCCGCCGCACTTTTGCTGCCGGTAGCCTTGTGGCTCCTGGCGTCACACATATTCCGGGGTCAAACAAAGGTTCAACACCCATGACCCCACAAGTCGTTTTTATCGATGTCGACGACACCATGGTCAGGTCCGTTGGTGCGAAGCGTATTCCCATGCCTGCGGTAATTACCCAGGTCAGGCGGCTGAAATCCGAAGGCGCAACCTTGTTTCTCTGGAGCTCGGGAGGCGCTGAATACTGCCGAACCACAGCCATCGAACTAGGGATCAGCGAGTGTTTTGAAGCTTATCTGCCAAAGCCTACAGCCTACATTGATGACCAGCCGGTGCATGAGTGGCGATTCTGCAAACATCTCTACCCTTCGCACGCTGAGAATGCTTAAGCGATTGCTCGGTGCCGGCGAAAGAGTGTCTTTGGGGAAACTGTCGTTTGCCTCGGCCCTCGTCGCCTTCTCATTGTTTCTTGCGTTGTGGTGCGTTCATCGCGCCGGCGGTGTGCTCTTCGGGGGCAAGCTATTGAACGCGCTGAACCGGCTGGGCATGGTGCGGCAAGAACGCAGCTATATTGCCGAACTTCGGCCAAGCAGCGTCTTTGCGCTGAATGACGCCAACGCTGTTATCTGGTTGACCTGCCTTACGTTCATTCTTGCCGGGCTTGGCCTTGTCCTGGCGCTTTGCTCAGAATACAAACGTGAATCCACGCTTTACGCCAGCACCGGTTTTATCGTGGCGACACTCGGTATCGGACTGCTTTACCCACTGGTCATGGTTACGACGCAGACCGCGGGAGCTATTGCACTCGTCGGCATCAGGAAACACCGTACGCGCAATGACCGGACTGCCCTGCCAGACAAGAACTCGGGGTTCCACGCGTCTGAATGTTAAATGGCTCACCCATCAAACAGGGCTCTCACATGAATCACCCCTTGCGCTGCCAATGCGGCACACTCCGCGGCCATGTCAGTCACACCGAATCGGTATGCCGCGGCGTCTGCTACTGCAAAGACTGTCAGGTTTACGCGCACTTCCTGGGCAAGGCCGACGAGATTCTGGATGAGATGGGTGGATCGGATGTGATCGCCACGCTTCCCCAGCACGTCACCTTCACCCATGGCCAGGAGGCACTCACCTGCATGTCGCTCAGTGACAGGGGCATGTTGCGCTGGTATGCCAGCTGCTGCAATACGCCGATCGGCAACACGGCACGCGACTTCAAGGTCTCGCATGTCGGTCTGCTGCACAACTGCCTGAAAGATCTGTCAACCAGTCTGGACAGCGCTTTCGGCCCCGTGCGCATGAAAGTCGGCATGAAGAGCGCCAAAGGCAGGCCAAAAGCCATGCCGGTCAGCACCACCCTGTCCATTCTCCGGTTCATGGCGACGCTGATACGCACGAGGCTCAATGGCGGCTACAAGGTCACTCCCTTCTTTAACCCGGATGATGGGGTGCCACGCGTATCGCCCAAGGTACTCACACCGGATGAGCGAGCTGCCTTGGTGGAGACCGTCAAGGCTTCCTAGCCTGTTTACGGTAGCTATCGATTTAATAGCTGCTTGCGCCCGCCCTTAAAGGGTTACAGCCACTATTCTCTTGAATAAATCGCTCAGGACCGTACCGTGTCCGCCACCCGCTCGGCGCAGCTTTTGGCCTGGGCTGCATCACGCGCTTCGACCATCACACGCAGCAGCGGCTCGGTGCCACTGGCACGAATCAACAGGCGGCCCGTGTTGCCCAACTCGGCTTCCACCGTTTTGGTCATGTCGGCCAGGGGTTTGCTGCTCTTCCAGTCCTGGTCGGGCTTGAGGCGCACATTGACCAGCGTCTGCGGAAACAACACCACATCGCTCAGCAGCTGGGCCAGAGTTTTCTTGCTGCGCACACAGGCCTGCAACACCTGCAGCGCGCTGATGAGGCCGTCACCGGTGGTGTGCTTGTCGAGTGCCAGCAGGTGGCCCGAACCCTCGCCGCCCAGCAGCCAGCCGCGTTTTTCAAGCTCCTCGAGCACGTAGCGGTCGCCGACCTTGGCGCGTACAAATTCCACGCCTTTGGCCTTCAACGCCACTTCCACGGCCATATTGGTCATCAGGGTGCCCACGGTGCCGGGTACTTTCTCGCCGCGCGCCAGGCGTTCGTTGACCATCAGGTACAGCACCTCGTCGCCGTTGAAGAGCCGGCCTTCGGCGTCCACGATCTGTAGCCGGTCGGCGTCGCCGTCCAGCGCAATGCCGTAGTCCGCCTTGCTGGCCTTGACCTTGGCGATCAGCGCCTCGGGGTGCGTCGCACCGACTTCGTGGTTGATGTTCAGGCCGTCGGGTGCGCAGCCGATGGCAATGACTTCAGCGCCCAGCTCATGGAACACCATGGGGGCGATGTGATAGGCCGCACCGTGGGCACCGTCGACCACGATCTTCAGGCCGCGAAGCGTCAGGTCATTGGCAAAGGTGCTTTTGCAAAATTCGGTATAACGCCCTGCCGCATCATCGAGACGGCGGGCTTTGCCCAAAGTCGCAGAATCAGCCCAGACGGGTGGCTCGTCGAGCGCAGCTTCCACGGCCAGTTCCCACGCATCATCGAGCTTCGTGCCCTGCGCGCTGAAAAACTTGATGCCGTTGTCGGGGTAGGCGTTGTGGCTCGCGCTGATGACGACTCCCAGGCTGGCGCGCTGGGCTCGCGTGAGGTAGGCCACACCCGGTGTAGGCAAGGGGCCGAGCAGCACCACATCGACGCCGGCGGAGTTGAAACCGGACTCCAGCGCGCTTTCCAGCATGTAGCCCGAAATGCGGGTGTCCTTGCCGATCAGCACCGTGGGGCGGGATTCGGTTTTGCGAAGGACCCGGCCGACAGCGTGCGCAAGCCGCAAGACGAAATCGGGCGTGATCGGGGGCTGGCCCACCGTTCCGCGAATGCCGTCGGTGCCGAAGTATTTTCTGGTCATGGAATTTTGTCCCTGTGGAGCTTGTTGTTATTGAAACAGGGGTCTATTTTAGGTGGCCCCGTACAGCCCTTTGTCAGTCAAAGCCGCCATCTTTGCCGGATAGCGATAAAACTGCTAATGCGCTGCCATCCATACCTTCAGGGCCTGCACGGTCTCGCGCACATCATGCGCACGCACGATACGGGCGCCGCGGTCCACCGCCAGCACGGCGGCCGCCACACTGGGCACCATGCGGTCGGTCACGTCGAGCTGGGCGACAGTTGCGAGGGAAGTGCTGGTCACGGCGGCCAAAGACGATTTGCGCGACCAGGCGGCCAGCAACGGATAGCCGGCAGCGAGGAATTCCTGCTGGCGCGCGAGCAACGCGAAATTCTGCGCCACGGTTTTGCCAAAGCCCACACCCACATCCAGCACGATGCGGGTTTTATCAACGCCAGCGGCCTGCAGGCCAGATGCGGCGCTTTCCAGAAAAGCCCTCACCTGCGGCACCACGTCGCCCTCCATGGGGGCAACCTGCATGGTCTGCGGTTCGCGGTGCATGTGCATCAGGCAGACACCGCAATTCGGGTGCTGCGCCACCACCTGCACCGCACCCGGCTTGCGCAGGGCCCAGATGTCGTTGATGACATCGGCGCCCAGGTCAAGCACAGCCTGCATCACCTCAGGTTTGTATGTGTCGACCGACAGCGGCACCCCCAGGCTGACCGCATGGCGAACCACCGGCAGCACCCGTTCAAGCTCTTCCTCCAGTGACACGGGCGGCGCGCCAGGCCGGCTTGATTCACCGCCAATGTCCAGCATGTCGGCGCCATCCCGGATCAATTTCTCGCAATGAGCAAAGACACCTGAAAAACCACCACCGAGGGTGAAATACCTGCCCCCATCCGAAAATGAGTCGGGCGTGACATTGACGATACCCATGACGCGCGGCTTTGACAGGTCAATCTGAAAGCGGGAGGTTTGCCAGATCATGGATGGATGTCCCAAAACGAATGAAGGGTTAAACCACAGGCCGGTACGCAATGCAATATCGCGCAAGGAACGGTGCATTGCCGAAGCCACACAAAGTGGCAAGCACACGAGCCATGTTCTCCACCATGAAAAAACCGGGGACTGGCCCCGGTTGTGATGACTGCCTGGCAGTCGTCTTCATGCTTGTGGAGGCATCAGGCTACCGTCGGCGCCGGATCGGTACTGACAGCCGGCGTGCCGCCGCTGGGACCGCTACCGCCGCCTACCGACGAATTGCGCGGCGTCCAGTCCTTGGGCGGCCGGGGTTCCTTGCCGGCCATGATGTCGTCCAGCTGGTCGCCGTCAATGGTTTCCCATTCGAGCAGGGCCTTGGCCATGGCATGCATCTTGTCCTGGTTGTCCTCGATCAGCTTGCGCGCCTGGGCGTACTGCTGGTCGATGATTCGGCGTACTTCACCGTCCACCTTTTGCAGGGTCGACTCGCTCATGTTGTTGGTCTTGGTGACCGAACGGCCCAAAAACACTTCGCCTTCATTTTCCGCGTACACCATGGGGCCCAGGGCCTCGGTCATGCCGTAACGGGTCACCATGTCGCGGGCCAGCGCTGTGGCACGTTCAAAGTCGTTGCTGGCGCCTGTGGTCATCTGGTTCATGAAGACTTCTTCGGCAATACGGCCGCCAAACAGCATGCTGATCTGGCTGAGCATGTACTCGCGGTCATAGCTGTAGCGGTCTTGCGCCGGCAGGCTCATGGTCACGCCCAGGGCACGGCCGCGCGGAATGATGGTGACCTTGTGAACCGGATCGCACTTCGGCAGCATCTTGCCGAGCAGCGCGTGACCGGACTCATGGTAGGCCGTGTTGCGGCGCTCTTCTTCGGGCATGACCATGCTCTTGCGCTCGGGGCCCATCAGTATCTTGTCTTTGGCTTTTTCGAAGTCCTGCATCTCGACGGTGCGCGCGTTGCGGCGTGCAGCCATCAGGGCAGCTTCGTTGCACAGGTTGGCCAGGTCAGCGCCCGACATGCCGGGCGTGCCGCGGGCAATAACCCCGGGGCTCACATCCTGGCCGAGCGGAACCTTGCGCATGTGCACATTCAGGATCTGCTCGCGGCCGCGGATATCGGGCAGCGTCACATAGACCTGGCGGTCAAAACGGCCGGGACGAAGCAAGGCGGCGTCCAGGATGTCGGGACGGTTGGTGGCAGCCACCACGATCACGCCGACATTGGTTTCAAAGCCGTCCATCTCGACCAGCATCTGGTTCAGGGTCTGCTCGCGTTCGTCATTGCCGCCGCCCAGGCCCGCACCGCGCTGGCGGCCGACTGCGTCGATTTCATCGATGAAGATGATGCAAGGCGCATTTTTCTTGGCGTTGTCGAACATGTCGCGCACACGCGACGCGCCTACACCGACGAACATTTCAACGAAGTCAGAGCCGGAAATCGAGAAAAACGGAACCTTGGCTTCGCCGGCAATACTCTTGGCCAGCAGGGTTTTACCGGTGCCCGGAGGGCCGACCAGCAGCAAACCACGCGGAATGCGGCCACCCAGTTTCTGGAATTTGGCAGGGTCTTTCAGGAAGTCGACCACTTCCTTGACTTCTTCCTTGGCTTCGTCGCAGCCCGCCACGTCGGCAAAAGTCACTGGATTGGTGGATTCATCGAGCAGGCGCGCCTTGGATTTACCGAAGCTGAAAGCCCCGCCCTTGCCGCCGCCCTGCATCTGCCGCATGAAATAAATCCACACGCCGATCAGCAGCAGCATGGGACCCCAGCTGATCAGCAGGGACGTGAGCAGGGAGGTTTCTTCGCGGGGCTTGACGTCAAACTTCACGTCGTTGGCGATCAGGTCGCCGACGAGGCCGCGGTCAAGGTAGGTTGCGGTGGTGCGAACCTTGCGATCATCCACCGTGGTGGCGGAAATCTCGGTGCCGCCCTGGCCTTCGGCGATGGTGGCCTGCTTGATGCGCTTGCCACGCACCTCTTCCAGGAACTCGGAGTAACCCAGGTAGTTTGAGCCGGCACTACCGCGTGGATCAAATTGCTTGAATACGGTAAACAGCACCATGGCGATAACCAGCCAGATTGCAATTTTGGAAAACCACTGATTGTTCAAGGACTACTCCGGTATAAGAACAAAAGTCACATGCGCCTGATTTTAGGCGTTTCAAGGGCAAAAACCGCGTAATCCCCTGCCAGCCCCATGTTTGAAGCGGGTTTAGGTGATTTTTGCCACCGTATCACACTCATTGTGCAGCTTCGGCACGCCTCTTAAGCCCCCGGCCAATCAGGAAAATCTCGGACGATCCCGGTCGCGATGCCTTGGGTTTGAGGGGCTTGACCGTCTTGAAGGTGTCCTTGAAAAGCTTCACGAGCTGATCGTATCCGCTGCCGTGAAAAAGCTTCACCACCAGGGTGCCGTCCGGTTTCATCCGGTTCTGGGCAAACTCCACGGCCAGCTCTATGAGATGGGCAATGCGGGCGGCATCGGCCGATTCAATACCCGACAGGTTGGGCGCCATGTCCGAGATCACAAGATCGACCCGGATCTGCCCTTCGGACGAGGCCAGCGCCTGCTCCAGCTTCTCCAGCACCTCCGCCTCCCGGAAGTCGCCCTGGATAAAGGTCACCCCCTCGATCGGCTCCATGGGCAGCAGGTCCAGCCCGATGATGCGGCCGTTGAGCTCCCCCGCCGCCGCGCCGGTGGGTGACAGCTTGCGCCTCACGTACTGGCTCCAGGCCCCGGGCGTGCTACCCAGGTCGACCACACAGTCCCCCGGCCGGATCAGGCCGAAGGTTTCGTCAATTTCCTTCAATTTGTAAGCTGCCCTGGCCCGGTAGCCCTCTTTCTGGGCCAATTTGACGTAGGGGTCGTTGATGTGGTCGTGCAACCACGCCTTGTTGACCTTTTTCCCTTTCGCACTGGCTTTCGATACGGCTTTGGCAGCGGCCTTCGCGTCGGTCTGGGTGCCGGGTTTGAAGTCGGTCTTGGCATTTACTTTCATGGGGTCTATTGTCCTCTTCCCGACTCCCCCGATAATTGGGTCATGGCTCAAATACAACTTACCCCCGCCCAGCGCAAGGATCACCGCGCCGATGCCCATCACCTGAACGCAGTGGTGATGATCGGCTCCGATGGCCTGACCGCTGCCGTCAAGAAAGAAACCGACGCGGCCCTGAACGCGCACGGCCTCATCAAGGTGCGGGTTCAATCAGACGACCGCGCCGGCCGAGAAGCGATTTTCCAGACCCTGGCAGATGAACTCAATGCCGCCCCCATCCAGCATATCGGCAAGCTGCTGGTGCTGTGGCGCCCAATGCCGGAAAAGGAAAAGAAGGTCAATGAAGACCGCATGCCCGGCCCCCGTGATGTCAAGGTACTGAAAAACAGCTCCCGCTACGGCCAGCGTCCCGAAGTCAAAACCCTGCGCGTGCTCGGCAACCAGCGCCTCACGCCCGGCGGCACCGTCAAACGCGCCAAAAAACCCCAACTGAAAAGTGTCAAGAAGAGTGCACAGGGCTGAGTTCCCCGCCCGCAAGGCACGGGGCAATTGCCCCGATAGCGCCCCGACAGGCACATTCTTCCTGGCCCGGTAGCCCCAGGCCCTTAGATTCGAGACTTTCGCCCACAGCTGTACGTCATGACCAATCCCCTTCTCGACTTCTCCGACCTTCCCCTGTTTGACCGGATTCAGCCCGAGCATGTGGCGCCAGCCCTCGACGAGCTGCTGGCCAGGGCCGAAAGTGCCCTTGAGCAAGTCACGGCAGCGGATTTTCCGGCCTCCTGGAGCGGCATCGCCGGCGTGCTGGACGTGGCCACCGAGAACCTGGGCCGCGCCTGGGGCGCCGTGAGCCACCTCAACAGCGTGGCCGACACGCCGGAGCTGCGCGCGGCCTACAACGCCGCCCTGCCGCGCGTGACCGAGTTCTGGACCCGCCTGGGCGCCGATGAGCGCCTTTACGACAAATACAAAGCCATCGACGTGGCCACCCTGAACACCGAGCAGCGCCAGGCCCATAAAAACGCCATTCGCAACTTTGTGCTGTCGGGTGCGGAACTGAAGGGCACCGACCGCGACCGTTTTGCCGAGATCCAGGAACGCCAGGCCGAGCTGAACCAGAAATTCAGCGAGAACGCCCTGGATGCCACCGACGCATTTGCCTATTACGCGACAGAAGCCGAGGTTGAGGGCATTCCTGCCGACGTGCTTGAAACAGCGCGCAACCAGGCCCAGTCCGAAGGCAAGACCGGCTACCGCCTCAGCCTGAAAATGCCAAGCTACCTGCCTGTCATGCAGTTTGCCAAAAGCAGCAAACTGCGCGAAACCTTTTACAAGGCCTACACCACCCGCGCCAGCGACCAGGCCGCACCCGAGTTCAGCAAATTCGACAACAGCGCCATCATGAAGGAAATCCTTGCGCTGCGCCTCGAAGAGGCAAAGCTGCTGGGCTACCGTAATTTCGGCGAGGTCTCGGTGGTCGCCAAGATGGCCAAGTCCCCCGACGAGGTCATCACGTTTTTGCGTGACCTTGCCCGGCGCGCCCGACCCTATGCCGAAAAGGATGTTGCCGACCTGCGCGCCTTTGCCGCCACCCAGTTGGGCCTGCCCGACCCGCAAGCCTGGGACTACGCCTACATCGGCGAAAAACTCAAGGAAGCGCGCTACGCCTTCAGTGAACAGGAAGTCAAACAGTACTTCACTGCCCCCAAGGTGCTGGCAGGCCTCTTCAGGATCGTGGAAACACTGTTTGAAGTTGCCATCCGCAAGGACTCGGCACCCGTGTGGAAGCCTGGCGTAGAGTTTTTCCGTATCGAGCGCAACGGCCAGCTGGTGGGCCAGTTCTATCTGGACCAGCCCGCCCGCACCGGCAAACGCGGCGGCGCCTGGATGGATGATGTGCGCACCCGCTGGCTGCGCCCCGACAACGGCAAGCTACAAACCCCGGTGGCGCACCTCGTCTGCAACTTCGCCGAGGGCGTGGGCGGCAAGCCAGCCCTGCTCACGCACGACGACGTGACCACGCTGTTCCATGAATTCGGCCACGGGCTGCACCACATGCTCACCCAGGTCAACGAACGGGACGTTTCCGGCATCAGCGGCGTCGAATGGGACGCCGTCGAGCTGCCCAGCCAGTTCATGGAAAACTTTTGCTGGGAGTGGGACGTGCTCAAGCACATGACCGCCCACGTGGATACCGGCGCCGCCCTGCCGCGTGAGCTGTTCGACAAGATGCTGGCCGCCAAAAACTTCCAGAGCGGCATGCAGACGCTGCGCCAGGTCGAGTTTTCACTGTTCGACATGCTGCTGCACACCTCTCACAACCCGGCCGACGACCTGATGGATCTCCTGAACGAGGTGCGCCGGGAAGTTGCCGTGATTGTCGCCCCGGCCTACAGCCGTACTGCACATACATTCAGTCACATTTTTTCCGGTGGTTATGCAGCCGGGTATTACAGCTACAAATGGGCCGAAGTCCTGTCTGCCGACGCTTATGCCGCGTTTGAAGAGTCCGCCCATCCTGCAGCCGACCCGGGTACAAACACTGACGCCGGCACAGGATCGGGTACCGTTAATGTAGAAACAGGCCGAAAATACCGGCAAGCCATCCTGGAAGCAGGGGGCAGCCGTCCGGCCATGGAATCATTCAAGGCCTTCCGGGGCCGCGAGCCAACGCTGGACGCACTGATGCGCCACCAGGGTATGGCTTGAAACACCTGAGCCAAGCCACTTCAATTCAAATTCAAGACTGACTGGGGAAACCATGAAATCAAACGCTGTTAGGTCCTTCTCTCCCAACGCCCTGCTGGCCATGCTGCTGTTTGGGGGAAGCTTAATTTTTATGGTGCTGCCGTCGCACGCGCAGGTCTACCGCATCGTGGGACCCGACGGCAAGGTAACCTTTTCCGACCAGCCACCGCCGGCGGCAAGTAGCGGCAAAGTTAGCGCTGCCAACGCAGCGTCAAGTGGTGGTGGAGCAGCATCCGGAGGTCTTCCTTTCGAATTGCGACAGGTTGTCAGCAAATACCCGGTCACCTTGTACACCAACGAAAAATGTATTCCCTGCGGTTCCGCTCGTGCCATGCTGATAAGCCGTGGCATTCCCTTCAGCGAGAAAACCGTCAACACCAACGAAGATATTGCGGCCCTGCAGCGGCTGAGCGGTGATGCATCGCTGCCCCTTCTGACCATAGCCGCCCAGCAACTCAAAGGCTATTCGGATGCAGAGTGGACGCAGTTCCTGAATGCAGCGGGCTACCCCGCTGCGTCTATATTGCCGGCCACCTACCAGCGCCCCGCGCCTACACCCCTGGTCGCGGTGAGCAAATCTCCAGCAGCGGGCACCGCCCCAGCCGCGCCTGCCGCACCATCCCAGCAGGCTGCTCCGGCGGCACCACCCGCCGCCACGGCCAACAACCCTGCCGGCATCAAATTCTGAGCGGGCTCTGAAAAATGCAAAACGCCGGGTACCAGCCCGGCGTTTTGCTTTCTGGAGCCAGAGCAGCCTAAAACACCAGTGTCTTCACCCCGCCCGGCGCACCCAGCAAGCAGACATGCGCCTTCTGGTGGGCAAACACCCCCACCGTCACCACGCCCGGCCACTGGTTGACCTGCGACTCAAAACCCAGCGGATCGGCGATCTTCAGGCCGGTCACGTCCAGGATGTGCTGGCCGTTGTCGGTGACCAGCGGCTTGCCGTCCTTGAGCCGCAGGTTGGCTGTACCGCCCATGGCCGCAAACTGCCGCGCAATACGTCTGGCCGCCATCGGAATCACCTCAACGGGCAGCGGAAAGTTGCCCAGCACCTGCACCAGCTTGGACTCATCGGCAATGCAGACAAACTTGCGCGACTGGGCCGCCACGATCTTTTCGCGCGTCAATGCTGCGCCACCGCCCTTGACCATATAACCCGCGTTGTCGATTTCGTCCGCGCCGTCGATGTACACCGCCAGCTCGTCCACCTCCGTCGCGTCAAACACCTTGATGCCCAGCGCCTGCAGGCGTTCCGTCGAGGCAACCGAGCTCGACACGGCACCGGCAATGCGCCCCTTCATGGTGGCCAGCGCGTCAATGAATTTGTTGACAGTCGAGCCGGTGCCCACCCCCACAATGCTGCCTTCCTCGACATAGTGCAGGGCCGCCTGGCCAACCAGGGTTTTGAGTTCGTCTTGGGTCATGGCTTGGGTCATGGAAGTATTAAAGAGTGTTTGGGGCGGGCGGGCCGGGGCGAAACGGGTTTTGCGACAATCAGGCCTCATGCCCGGCCTGCCCGGGTGGTTCATCGCCTCATCGCCAACAGCCGAATTATCCAATGTCCCTGCTTCCCTACGCCCTGGCCCGCCCTTTTTTATTTGGGCTTGACCCCGAAACCGCCCACGAGCTGACCATGGCTTCGCTGGCGCGCACCCAGGGCACGCCGCTGTCGCTGGCCTACTGCGGCAACCGCGTGAGCGATCCCGTCGAGCTGGCCGGCCTGAAATTCGCCAACCGCGTGGGTCTGGCCGCCGGGCTCGATAAAAACGCCCGCTGCATCGACGGCCTGGCCGCCATGGGTTTCGGCTTTGTCGAAGTGGGCACCGTCACCCCTCTGGGCCAACCGGGCAACCCCAAGCCGCGCATGTTCCGCCTCACCGAAGCCAACGCGCTCATCAACCGCCTGGGCTTTAACAATGAAGGGCTGGCCGCTTTTCTGGCCAATGTGCAGCGATCCAGCGTGCGCAAGCAAGGCGCGCAAAACACCCTGCTGCTGGGCCTGAACATCGGCAAAAACGCTGCTACGCCGATTGAAAACGCCGTCGACGACTACCTGACCTGCCTGGACGGTGTCTACCCGCACGCCGACTACGTCACCGTCAACATCTCCAGCCCCAACACCAAAAACCTGCGCGCCCTGCAAAGCGACGAAGCCCTGGACGCCCTGCTCGGCCGCATCGCCGAACGCCGCGAGACCCTGGCCAAACAGCACGGCAAGCGCGTGCCGATTTTTGTGAAGATCGCGCCCGACCTCGATGATGCCCAGGTCGATGTGATTGCCGCCACGCTCAAGCGCCACGCCATGGACGGCGTCGTCGCCACCAACACTACGCTGAGCCGCGACGCCGTGAAAGGCATGCGCCATGCCGAAGAAGCCGGCGGCCTGAGCGGCGCGCCGGTGCTGGAAGCCAGCAACCGCGTCATCGGCCAGCTGCGCGCGGCACTCGGCAAAGGCTTTCCCATCATCGGCGTGGGCGGCATCATGAGCGGTGCGGACGCCGTCTCCAAGATCAAGGCTGGCGCCGATGTCGTGCAGATCTACACCGGCCTCATCTACAAAGGCCCCGAACTGGTCACCGACGCCGCGACTGCGATCAAAAACAGCCGCTAGACCAATAGGGACTTGCGCAAGCAGCTATTGAATTAATAGCAACGAATCCGTAAGGTACGGCATTGGCTTACGGAGCTTTTTTGCGCGGCACCGCTGCCGCTCGCGGCCTGGCCACTTTGGCCACCTTCTTCTTCACCGCGCCCACAGCTTTACGCGCCACCCCCAGCTCCACCCACACCGGCGCATGGTCGCTGGCATGTTCCTGCCCGCGCACCCAACTGTCTACCCCGGCGGCCTTCAGGCGCGGCGCCAGTTCTGCATTCAACAGGATATGGTCGATGCGCAAGCCCGCGTTGCGCTGCCAGTGCTGGCGGAAATAATCCCAGAAGGTGTAGATGCGCTCTTGCGGGTGCAAATGCCGCAGGCTGTCTACCCACCCTTGCCCCAACAGCTTTTCATAGGCCGCCCGGCTTTCGGGCTGCAACAAGGCGTCCTTGCGCCAGGACTTGGGGTTGTAGATATCAAAGTCGGTCGGCACCACGTTGAAGTCACCGGCCAGCGCAACCGGGTGGCCCGAACCGCAGAGCGCCAGCGCATGCCGGTGCAGGCGCTCAAACCAGGCCAGCTTGTAGTCAAACTTGGGGCCTGGCTGCGGGTTGCCGTTGGGCAGGTACAGGCAGGCCACAATGATTCCGTCTACTGCGGCCTCCAGGTAGCGGCTTTGGTCATCTGACGCATCGCCGGGCAGCTCACGCCGTATTTCAACCGGCGCCTCACCCTTCGCCAGAATCGCCACGCCGTTCCATGACCGCTGGCCTTTCCATAAAGCGCCGTAACCCGCTTCCCGCAGCTCGGCCTGGGGAAACACACCGTCCAGCGCTTTTAATTCCTGCAGGCACACCACGTCCGGCGATTCTTTGGCCAGCCAGTCCAGCAACTGCGGCAACCGCGTCTTGATGCCGTTGACGTTAAAGGTCGCGAGTTTCATCAGGCCCCGATCAAACGCCGGCCAACCCCAATCAAACCCCGGGCGAAGGCTTCCCCCGGCCCGGCCCGCGCCGGAAAGCCTCGGCGCCGCCGCTGCCGCCACCGTCGGGAAAGCTGTGCTGCTTGAGCTTGCCGGCCTTTCCGGGCTTCACCGGGTTTTCAATCAAGGTACTGGCATCGTTGCCATCTGCTTCATCGTCCGGCTCGCTGTGCGGAGGATGCGGCACCGTCGCGCCTTCGCCGGTCTTGGCGCGTGTCGGGCTGGTGTTGCTTTTTGCCATGGGTGCTCCAGAAATCGAAGCTTCAAAGTACCAGCACCGGCTAAGGGCGGGTGTCAGACAACACCGCAAGGTCGTACTCCGGTATACCCACATCGGCAGGCATCCGGCATCCAAGGCCCCTGCTTCAAGAAAAACAGCCGGTAAGCCAATCAGGATGGGCGCAAGCAGCTATTAAATCAATAGCACATCACGGCAGGCGGCGTAGGGGTGCCGCCGCTCAGGGTTAGCCCCAAGACGGGGTAGAGCCTGTCCCCTAGAGTACCCGGCAGGCTTTGTAGCGCCCCTTGTTACGACTACCATGCAGGCAGTTTTGACAGGAGACCTGCCTTGGCCGCGACCCCCACTTCGGCGACGACGCCCCCTTCCCTTGCGTCTTCTTCTTTTTCCCTGGACCCCGCCTCCCCCTACCCCCACCTGCTCGCGCCGCTGGACCTGGGCTTCACCACGCTGAAGAACCGCGTGCTCATGGGCAGCATGCACACCGGCCTCGAAGACGGCCGCAAACACTTCCCCGCCATGGCCGCCTACTTTGCCGAGCGCGCGCGCGGCGGTGTGGGCCTGATGGTTACCGGCGGCTTCGCGCCCAACATCGCCGGCTGGACCAAACCGTTTGCCGGCATGCTCGCCAGCTCAGGCGCTGCGCGCCGCCACAAGCAGGTCACTGACGCAGTACATGCAGAAGGCGGCAAGATTGCGCTGCAAATTTTGCACACCGGCCGCTATGGCTACCACCCGCTGTGCGTCGCACCTTCGCGCATCCAGAGCCCCATCTCGCCCTTCACCCCGCGCGAGCTCAGCGCCGGCGGCATTGAGCGGCAGATCCGCGCCTTCATCCGCTGCGCCATGCTCGCCCGCGATGCCGGCTACGACGGCGTCGAGATCATGGGCAGCGAAGGCTACTTCATCAACCAGTTCCTTGTCACCCACACCAACCAGCGCACCGACGAGTGGGGCGGCAGCTACGCCAACCGCATGCGCCTGGCCGTCGAGATCGTGCGCCGCACGCGCGAAGCCGTCGGGCGCGACTTCATCATCATCTACCGCCTCTCGATGATCGACCTGATCCCCGGCGGCAGCAGCTGGGAGGAAGTCGTGCTGCTGGCCCAAGCGGTGGAAGCCGCCGGTGCCACGCTCATCAACAGCGGCATCGGCTGGCATGAGGCGCGTGTGCCGACAATCGCGACGTCAGTACCACGTGGTGCCTTCACCTGGGTCACCAAAAAGCTGCGCACCGACCTGCGTGCCGCCGGCCTCACGATTCCTGTCATCACCAGCAACCGCCTGAACATGCCCGAGGTGGCCGAACAGGTGCTGGCCGACGGCTCGGCTGACATGGTCAGCATGGCCCGCCCTTTCCTGGCCGACCCCGAGTTTGTCAACAAGGCCGCGCAGGGGCGCCGCGACGAGATCAACACCTGCATCGCCTGCAACCAGGCCTGCCTGGACCACGCCTTCCAGGCCAAGCTGGCAAGCTGCCTGGTCAACCCCCGCGCCGGGCATGAAACCGAACTCGTCATTCGCATCGCCCCCGCCAAAAAACGCGTTGCCGTCATAGGCGCAGGCCCCGCGGGTCTGGCCGCCGCCACCACTTTGGCCCTGCGCGGCCACAGCGTTGACCTGTATGACGCGGCCGACAAAATCGGCGGCCAGTTCAACCTGGCCAAGCGCGTGCCCGGCAAGGAAGAGTTCGAGGAAACCCTGCGCTACTTCGGCCAGCGCATCACCGGCACCGGCGTGAAGCTGCACCTGAACACCCGCGTCTCGGCGGCCGACCTCATTGCGCAGAAGTTTGACGAAGTCGTGCTGGCCACCGGCGTCACGCCGCGCAACCCGCGTATTCCCGGGCAAGACCATCCCAAGGTGCTGAGCTACATCGATGTGCTGCTGGGCCGCCAGCCCGTTGGCGAACGTGTGGCACTCATAGGCGCAGGCGGCATCGGCTTTGACGTCGCCGAGTTCCTCGTCACACCCACCGGCCATTCCACCGCACTCGACCTGCCCGCCTGGCTCGCCGAATGGGGTGTGGCCGACCCCGGTGAAGTGCGCGGCGGCGTGGTACGCCCGCTGGTCACGCCGCCGGCGCGCCATGTCACCCTGCTGCAGCGCAAGCCCGGCAAGCTGGGCGCGGGCCTGGGCAAGACCACCGGCTGGATCCACCGTGCCGCGCTGAAGATGAAAAACGTCGAAATGCTTTCAGGCGTCAACTATGAACGCATTGGTGAAAACGAAGAAGGCTCAGGCCTCAGCCTCTTCATCACCTTCGGCGAAAAACGGCAGGACGGCACCGTGCTGGCGGTCGACAACATCGTGCTGTGCGCCGGACAGGAACCCCTGCGCGAACTGCTGGAGCCACTGCGCGCGGCCGGCGTCAAGACGCATCTGATTGGCGGCGCAGACGAAGCCAGCGAACTCGATGCGAAACGCGCTATTGACCAGGGGACGCGTCTGGCTGCGATGGTGTGACCACGCTTATTTGGGCAGCCCTGCCTCAAAGCGGTCCATCTCTTCATCCAGCGTTCCGCGGCCGTTGAAATCCCGCTTGGCCTGGCCATACCAGTACTCGGCATTCCCCAGGTCGCCCTCCTGTACATGCAGGATGCCGTGCAGCCAGGCGGCCAGTTGCGACTCATCACTCTGCACAATCGTGTGTGCCTCGGTCCAGCGCCCCGAGCGCATGTGAACCAGGGCTTGGCGAAGATTGGCCATCGAAAACTCCTTGAATGAAATGAATATATCGCCGATGGAATTTCCATGGCGGGGTCATGTTTTTCCGTCACGCGGGCCAGCAACAGGCGCATGCTGCGCCATCAGCCCGGCAATCCACTCGATGAACACGCGCAGTTTGGCGCTGACATGCCGGTTCGGCGCAAAGGCTACGTACAAAGGCATCGGGTCAAGGCGCCAGCCCTTGAACAGGCGCACCAGTTCGCCGCCAGCCAGGTGCGCCTTCGCCATGTAGTCCGGCAGCCAGAGGACTCCCAATCCCGCCAGCCCGGCCGCGAGGTAGGCATTGCCGTCATCGAATGCGAACAGGTGCCGGCCTTGCACCTTGATGCTCTCGCCCTTGCAGTGCATGGCGTACGGAAAAGCCTTGCCGGTGCGCGCCCACAGAAAACCCACGATGCGGTGATGTGTGTCTTCCAGCTCTCGTGGGTGCAACGGTGTGCCCGAGCGCTCCAGATAGGCCGGGGCGGCGTATACCCCCAACTGCAGGTCACCCACCTTGCGGGCCATCAGCGACTGATCGGTTAGCTCGCCGCCGCGCACGACGCAATCCACGTTGTCGCCGATCAGGTCCACCATGCGGTCGCTGACACCCATGTCGAGCTGAATCTCAGGGTAGCGCGCATGAAATTCCGGCAAGGCCGGCACCAGGATCATGCGGGCCAGGGGGCTGGGCACATCGACCCGCAGCCGGCCCCTGGGCGACGCCGACGCGCTGGACAGGCTGGTCTCGGCATCATCAACCTCGGCCAGGACGCGCACCACCCGGTCATAGTAGGCAGCGCCATCGGCAGTGACATTGACCTTCCGTGTGGTCCGGTTGAGCAGCTTGACCCGCAGCCGCGCTTCCAGTTGCTGCACCAGCTGCGTCACGCTGGTCTTGCTCATATGGAGTGTCTCGGCCGCCTTGGTGAAGCTGCCTGCTTCCACCACGCGGGCGAATGCCTGCATTGCATCGAAACGGTCCATCTCTGCTCCAGATATGTTGACGTTGATGATTGTTTGGATTCTACGAACAGTGATGGTTAGCCTTGCCTGTTTATCCGAAAGGCACAGTCTTCTAAAGTTCTTTCATCGTTAACCACGGGCCGGCGACGGCCCATATGAAAAAGGACATTTTTATGACCAAGCGTGACGTCGTTTTTCCACCCGGGCGCCAGGCCCTCTATGAACGCAACCGCTATTCGCCGGCGGTGAAGTCCAACGGATTCCTGTTCGTTTCAGGGCAGGTTGGCAGCCGCGAAGATGGATCCCCCGAGCCCGACCTGGAGGCGCAGGTCCGGCTCGCCTTCGACAACCTGAACGCCATCCTCAAGGCCGCAGGCTGCACCTTCGACGACGTGGTCGACGTGACCGTCTTCATGGTGGATCCGGAATCGGTGTTCGAGACAGCCTGGAAAGTGGTGCCCGACTACTGGGGCAACGCACCGCACCCTACGCTGACGGGTGTCGGCGTGACCTGGCTCTATGGCTTTCAGTTTGAGATCAAGGTGATTGCCAAGCTTCCAGAGTTTCGCGGTGATTGAGTGACTTGACTACCGCCGTAACGGATCCAGCAGCGGCTTCAGCCCGTTGTGGTCGATCTCCTGCATCAGCTGCAGCAGGCGGCCGATTTCGCCTTTGGGAAAACCTTCGCGGGCGAACCAGTTGAGGTAGTTGCCGGGCAGGTCGGCGATCAGGGTGCCCTTGTGTTTGCCGAAAGGCATTTCGCGGGTCACCAGCAGCTGGAGGTCTTCGGGGTTCATGCCTAACCGCCTGCCCGCTTGGGCGCGTAGCCCTGTTTTTGCAGGGCCTGCATGACGGTGTCGCAATGGTCGCCCTGCACTTCAATGATGCCGTCTTTGGCCGTGCCCCCCGAACCACAGGCGGCTTTGAGCTGTTTGCCCAATTGCGCCAGGCCCAGGGCGTCCAGCGGCAGGCCCTTGATGACGGTGACAGTTTTTCCGCCGCGGCCTTTGCTTTCACGCATGACGCGCACCACACCATCACCCTTGGGCGCGGCCTGCTGCTTGCACGTGCACGCGGACACCGGCTGGCGGCATCCAGGGCACATGCGTCCCGCGTCGGTGGAATACACGAGGCCGCCGCTGGTGGGGAGTTTCTTCATGGAGTTTAAGGAGGGGATGCGTGGAAAGCGGCTCTGGCCGGGTAACACCGAAGTGTGGTCACCACGGCCGGGTCAGCACGGCCTAATACGAACGTTCACAAATGTTCTGGGCCATATTGCCGAAAAATGAAAAATGTACCTTATAAACACGGCTGGGATTTTCAGCCAGCGCCGCGCAGCCACTCAGGGTCATATACCCATATCAAAACAGGCAGCGCATCGGCCCGGCACATCAACGCAGTACCAGCACCAGGACAGCACCATGACCGGCACCTCTTTTTTGATCGGCTTCTTTATCTTTGTGGGCAGCGTGGCCCTGGGGGCGCTGGGCTATGAACGCTGGCTGTCGCATGTGGTGTCGGCCCGCAAGAAGGTGGCGCGCAACCACGCGCTGCGCCGCAAGCCGCTCACCAGTCGCGACGAGCTCGCGGTGTGGCGCTGGCTGGCAGACATTTTTCCGGACCACCATGTATTGATCAAGGTGCCCTTTACCGGCTTTATTGAACCCAACAGCCGCGGCGGCGACGCGCACTGGCAGGCGCTGCTGAGCACCGTGAGCTTTGCCTGCGCCGTGGCCGACCGCAAAGGCGCTGTGCTGGGTTGCGTCGATGTGCTGGGGCGCGGCGAGCTGGCTGACCGCAAGCATGCTTTCAAGCGCGAGCTGCTGGGCCGCGCCGGCATTCCCTACTGGATTGTGGACAGCCAGCGGCGGCCCGAGGCCACGCTGCTGCGTGAAAAGTTCACCGGTGCTGCCGCCACGCAGACGGCGATCAAAAAGACGCCACGCTCAGCCATGCCCCGCAAACCCGTCACCGCGCTGGAGCAGCGCCGCCTGTCACGCGTGTCCAACAACGCATCGGACCTGACCCGCACCGGCATGACGCCGCTGCATCTGAAGTCCACGCTCAAGCTGAAGGCACTGGCACGGGCCTTTGCCTGGCGCCTGGCCGGCGAGCCGCCTTCTTACAGGCCACGGAGTTCCCGCAGGCCCATGGGCTTTCCCACCACCAGCATCAGCAGCTCGACCATCTGAGCGAGCCTGCACGCCCCCCGGCCCGCTCAGGCTTCGGCGCTCTTGAGCAAAAACTCCATCTCGGTTCCGGCCAGGTTCAGTATGTCGTGGTGGGCCAGCGGAATCGCTTTCATGCCGATCGGTTTGCCGTTGCAGGTCGGCGGCTTTTCGCCGTCCATGTGCGCCACGTAGTAGCCGTCGCGCCGGTGCGATATCGACACCACGGCCACACCGGGCTGCCCGAAGGTGGTAACGGCCTTGACCACCGGCACCTCCAGCCCCGCTGACGAACCCGACAGCACCTTCAGGCTCGCGTGCATCGTGCCGCTGGTGCCGGGCAGGCCCATCGCGTCCAGCGCCATGGCGGTGGTTTGATGTTCGCGCGGAGCCTCTTCTTCATGCCGCGAGGTGGCCAGGTACTGGATGCGGAAGTTGCCGATATTGATGATGTCGTTGTCGTGCAGCAGCTCACGCGACTTGACCATGTGGCCGTTGAGGTAGGTGCCGTTGGTGCTGCCCAGGTCTTCAAGGTACACGTCCGCAAGGCCTTTCAGCAGGAACACGCAGTGCTCGCCGCTGACCACCAGGTTGTCGAAGATGATGTCGTTGTAGGGCCTGCGGCCCAGCGTGGTGCGGTCGTTCGTCAGGTACACGTGCTTGATTTCGACGCCTTCGACCGTTGCAATGAGTTGCGGCATGCAAGACCCTTCTTCAAGATAGTCGCCGGAGCCCCATGCGTAAGCGACAAACCATCGTAGCCCGAGCGCCCTAAAGGCACAAGCGGGGCACAACCCGCCACCGCCGCAACATGGTCGCTAATTGGTGGTAATTTTGCCGGTTTCGCATGCAGCGCGAATGATGCGCTGGGTCGGGTTGGGCGTCACGTCGCGAAACTCCATGGGACGCACCACTTCGTTGGGGTAAGTCACTGTTTTGTACGGCTCGCCCTTCCACAGGGGCTGCACGTAAAACGCCAGCGTGACGTACTTGGCGCTTTTATCGGCGCAGTCAAACAGCACGGTGGAAACATACGAGCGGTAAGGCACGCCGTCCCAGCTGGTGCGTTGCAGCGCGCGGCTTACGCGTACCTGCATGGCCCGCATGTCGCCGTTGGCGGCAATGGGGGTCGGGTCTACCTCAATGGTATTGACGGCCGGGTCAGCCGGGTCACCCATCACGGTAAACCATGTGGTGGGGGCGGCTGGCGCGCCCCACAGGGAAGCCCCGGACACCAGGGCCCCTAAAACGATGGCTAATTTCTTCATATGACTTTTTTCTTCCTTCCTCCACTGCACGGTCACTTCAAAGCACAGTCCATTGTCTGCAATGCCAGTTTAATCCTGACGCAACGAACGTTCTGTTGCAACTGTTTCCCGACCCGTAGCAGGCGCGCGTCGAAAGGCCCTGTAGGCACACACCCACACGGCTATGGGCCCGATGCCTTCGGCGCGGTCTGGGCCGGCGGGCTATCTTGAACTGCATGGAATTTTCCATGACGCAACTCTCTGAAAGGTACATCCCATGAACAAGGACCAGGTCAAAGGCAAGATCAAGGAAGTTGCCGGTGAAGTGCAGGAACACACCGGCAAGCTGGTCGGCAATGCCGAACAGCAGGCCAAGGGCCATGCCCGTGAATTCCAGGGCAAGGCACAAAAGGCCGCCGGCGACGCGCGTGAGAACGCAGAAGACATCCAGAAGGATCTTGACAAAGACCGCGACCCCCTGGGTCGCTAAGCAGCACTAAAACGCTGCACACCCACCATCGGCCGGCTCTTCCCGGCCGTTTTTTTGCGCGCAAATCGCCGCGTACACCAGCCATTGGCTGACGCGTTCAGGCGCGTTGGCTGATAGCCGGCGGCACGCAGTGCCCGCATCATGAAACCTTCCACCACAGCACACGCACCCATGCCACGCAAAGCCTCCGCTTCCCTGCCCGACGACCTTTTGCATGGTCAGCTGAAGCTGCCTGCCGTGACGATCAACGGCTACAGCCTGGCGCTGCACGACGGCGAGCGCTTTCTGGGCGACACCGTCAGCCGCGTCGCCTACAGCGAAATGCTGGACGTATGGCGCCGGGTGTTTCGCCGCATCAGCGGTGAAGACGTGCTGGGCACCAAGCCCACGCCGGCCATCAGCAAAAAGCGGTTAGACCTGCTCCTTCAACGCGACGGCAAGGCCGCCGCCGTGATTTCCGCGGCATCGGAAGACTACGCCTGGCAGCTGGTGCGTGTGGTGCGGCGTTTTCTGGCGCACCCCTCATGGCACGGCGTGCAGCGCATCGTGGTGGGCGGCGGCTTCCAGCAAAGCCTGGTGGGAGAGCTGGCCATCGACCGCGCGGCCGAACTGCTCTACCAGCAAAATGCCCGCGTGCATTTGATGACGCTGCGCCACCACCCCGACGAAGGCGGGCTGATCGGCTGGGTGCACCTGGCGCCGCCCGAGCTGTTGTCGCAATACGGCGGCTTCCTGGCGGTAGACATTGGCGGCACCAACGTGCGCTGCGGCATTGTGCGGCCACGCCTGAACAAGTCGCCCGACCTGTCGGACGTGCGCGTGGCGGGCCTGGAAAAGTGGGGCCACCGCGGCGACGACGATGTGACCCGCCGCGAACACCTGGTAAGCGGCATTGCCGCCATGCTGAAAAAGCTCAAGCGTCTGGCCGACAAAAAAGGCATCACCCTGGCGCCGTTTGTCGGCGTGGCCTGCCCCGGCATGATCTGCGACGACGGCTCCATCGCCGCCGGCGCGCAGAACCTGCCCGGTAACTGGGAAAGCCCGCGCTTTAACCTGGCGCATGACCTCAGCGAACTGCTGCCGCGCCAGGACGGCCAGACCACCCAGGTGCGGCTGCACAACGATGCGGTGGTGCAGGGCTTGTCTGAGCTGCCCTTCATGCAGGGCGTGAAGCGCTGGGCCGTGCTGACGGTGGGCACCGGGCTGGGCAATGCCAGCTTTGTCAACACGGGCCCACAGGCGGTGCGCAAAACGAAACGCTGACGCCGCATGCCGCGTTGCAATAATTCAAGAGAAAAAGCCCTAAAACCCAATCAGGACAAGCGCAAGCAGCTATCTATTTAATAGCAATCTAACGCACCGCGCACAGCGCTAGCGCGGTGAGATGGGCGCACCCACCACCACGCCCGGCACGGCGGTGTTTTCCACCGTACCTTCAGGCTGCACACGCCGCGGCTGCTCGGGTGGCAACACCACGCCCGGCGCACCACCCGGTACGTTGGGCGCGGGTGTGCCGTCTGCGGCAGGGCCATTCACGGTGATGTACTTGATCACCGGCGCCGGCTGCCACACGCGCGGCGGGCCGCCCTCGGTCGCCTGCCCTCCCACAGCGCCTGACACGTTTTGTGCGCCCAAAGGCTGGGGCATGCCGGAGTCACCACCCGACTGCGCCGGCTGGCTTTCCTGCGGCGGCTCGGCGCCATTGAGCAGCGCTTCAATGCGCTGGCGCTCCTGGTCCGTCACGCCTGCACCCTCTGGCGCGGGGAAGCGCAGGGCCACGTCCACCACTTTCGCCTTGATCGCACCCTGGAAAAACTCACCCACCATCGGCAGCGCGCTGCGGGCGCCCTGCCCATAGCTGTCAGCCATGGTCACGCGGTTGTCGTTAAAGCCCACCCACGCGCCGGCCACCAGCTGCGGGTGCATCATGATGAACCAGCCGTCGGTGTTGCCCTGCGTCGTGCCGGTCTTGCCGGCCACGTCGGCCTGGATGCCGTAACGGCTGCGGATGGCTGCGCCCGTGCCCTGGTCGATCACGCCGCGCATCACGTCCAGCAGCGTCTGCGCCACGGTGGCCGGCATCACGGTTTCGGCCAGCTTGGGCTCAAACGCTTCCAGCACCTTGCCGTTGCGGTCTTCTACCCGGGTAACGAGCACGGGCTCTATATAACGGCCGTCATTGGCCAGCGTGCCGTAGGCCGCCACCATTTCCCTCAGCGTGACAGGGCTGGTGCCCAGCGCGAGCGACGGCACTTCTTCCAGCTTGCTCTGGCGCACGCCCATGGCCTTGGCCAGTTTGGCCACATTGGCCGGGCCCACCGCGTGCATGACCTGCGCGGTGATCGTGTTCTTGGAAAACATCAGGCCCTGGCGCAGCGTCATCATCTCGCCGCTGGGGCCGCCGCCGTCGGTCGGCCGCCAGAAGGCACCGTTGCCCAGCGGAATCTCCACCTCGCCGTCCAGGTACACATCGGACGGCCTGGCGCCGTTTTCAAATGCCGCGCCATACACAAAGGGCTTGAAGGTCGAGCCCGGCTGGCGGCGCGCCTGCTGCACGTGGTCGAACTGGTCGCGCGCAAAGTCACGGCTGCCCACCCATGCCCGGACCTGGCCGTTGGTTGGGTCCAGCGCCATGAAGCCGGCCTGCAGGCGCGTCTTGTCGTCCTTCAGGTTTTGCATGAACTCGGCGTCCGCCAGCAGCGCCTTGGTGGCCTGGTCGTCGGTCTGCCCCTTGGTGCGCAGGGCCTTGTATTCGGCGGTGTCGCGTATGAAGGCCAGGGCCAGTTCACGCGGCGCGCCGCTCTTGGCCTTCCAGCCCGAGTTAAAGCGCCAGTCACCGGCCACCGTCTTTTGCAAGCGGTCTACCTGCACCGCCAGGGCCCTGTTGGCCATGTCCTGCAGGCGTGAATCAATGGTGCTGCGCAGCACCAGGCCGTCGGCATAAATGTTGTAGTCGTTGCGGTCGGCCCATTCAATCAGCCAGCGGCGCAGCTGCTGCGCCAGGTGCGGCGCCGAGCCCAGCTCTTCGTCCTGGCGCTCAAAGTCGATACGCAGCGGCTTCTTTTTCAGTGCCTCCAGCTGGGCTACGGGCAGCTTCTCGTGCTTGACCATCTGCGCCAGCACCGTGTTGCGGCGCTGCATGGCGCGCTCGGGGTTGGTCACCGGGTTGTAGTAGGCCGTGCCTTTGAGCATGCCCACCAGCGTGGCGCTTTGCAGCACGTCCAGTTCGTTGGCGGATTTGTCGAAGTAGGTGCGCGCCGCCATTTCAATGCCGTAGGCGTTGTACAAAAAGGGCACGGTGTTGAGGTAGCTCTCCAGGATTTCGTCCTTGGAATAAACCGCCTCTATCTTGAAAGCCGTGATGGCTTCCTTGAGCTTGCGCGTGATCGACAGGGAACGGCCGATTTCTTCCGGGTAGAGGTTGCGCGCCAGCTGCTGCGTGATGGTCGAGCCGCCCTGCGTCTTGCCGGCGGCCGTGTGCAGCACGGCCGACACCGTGCGCTTGATGTCCAGGCCGTGGTGGTCGTAAAACCGGTGGTCTTCCGTGGCGATGAGCGCATCGACCACGCTGGGCGAAATGTCTTCCAGCTTCACCCAGTCGCGGTTGGCGCGCTTGAACACCGCCAGCACCTGGCCGTCAGACGACATCACCACCGAGGGCTTGGCGGTTTTGGCTTTCAGCAGGTCGTTGATGCTGGGCGTGAACGGAATCAGGATCAGCACATACAGCAACACCAGCACCGGAATGGCCGCCAGTGTCAGCAGCACGCCGCGTTTGGTGGGGTGGCGCAAGCGGCCAGGAATGGTGGCCGCAAAGTCGCGAAGTTGGGTCAGGAGCTGTTTCATCATTGCCTGCAAGTCTAAAGGGGAGGCGTAAACGGGCCTGTAGGACTGCGGCGATGCGGGAAATGCACGCCATGGGAAAACACCGCTTCGGCGGCTTGCAGGAGGCCATTTTTTAGCGCCGAATTGGCCTCAAGACCAATGGGAACGGGCGCAAGCAGCTACTGTTTTAATAGCGGCCTGCGGGGCAGTTTTGGTGGAATTTTGGGTCTGTTGTGCCTCTTTTTTGCCTCTTTTTGCCCGTTTTCAGCCGCTGCTGGCCCTGGGGCCGCTTTTTGGGGCCATTTCGCCGTTTGCAATGCCATTTTCAAGCATCAAATCGGCCTCCAGCCCAATAGGAGTCTGCGCGAGCAGCTACTGTATTGATAGCAGTTTCAGCGTGCCCGCTATTTCGCCGCACGGAACTGAACCGGTACAGCGTCATCCAATCTTTCGCACCAGGGGCGTCGTCATCCGTAAGAAACACCTCGCCACGCCGACCAACCTTCATGCCGCCTGTTCACGGCAAGCAATACAACAACCCACCGAAAGAGGCCAAAGCATGATGACCCGCAGAAACTCCCTGCTCCAACTGGGCGCCCTCTCCGCCGCCATGGCCGCCGGCCTGCGCGGGCTGCTGGCGTCTGCACCCGCCCACGCGGCCGCGCGCGCCTATGAAGTCACCCGTACCGAAGCCGAATGGCAAAAGCTGCTGCGGCCCGACCAGTACCGCGTGCTGCGCAAGGCAGGCACTGAAACGCCCTTCACCAGCCCGCTGAATAAAGAAAAGCGCGCCGGCGTTTTCAGCTGCGCCGGTTGCGACCTGCCCCTTTTCTCTTCAGCCACCAAGTTCGACAGCGGCACCGGCTGGCCCAGCTTCTGGCAGGCCATGAACAACGCCGTGGTCGAAGAAACCGACACCACCCTTTTCATGAAACGCACCGAAGTGCTGTGCCGCCGCTGCGGCGGGCACCTCGGCCATGTGTTTGATGACGGCCCCAAACCCACCGGCCTGCGCTACTGCATGAACGGCGTGGCCCTTAACTTCAAGGCAGCCTAAAAATGAACAAATACCTTTTCGCCTTGGGCGCAGTAGCACTGGCCACGTGGATATTGGTGGGCGGCGGCATGGGCACCAGCGCCGCACAAGAAGAAAAAGCCGTGAAGCTGCCCGCCCCCACGGTTGACGCCACGGCCGCCGCACAGCCAGCCACCGCCGTGTTTGCCGGCGGTTGCTTCTGGGGCGTGCAGGCCGTGTTTCAGCACACCGAAGGCGTGCTCAACGCCGTCTCGGGCTATTCAGGTGGTGAGAAAGCCACCGCCACCTACGAGCAGATCGGCTCAGGCCGCACCGGCCACGCCGAGGCCGTGCAAATCACCTACGACCCGAAAAAGATCAGCTACGGCAAGCTGCTGCAGATTTACTTTTCGGTGGCGCACGACCCCACCACACTCAACCGCCAGGGCCCCGACAGCGGCACGCAATACCGCTCAGCCGTGTTCTACAAAGACGCCGAGCAAAAGAAGGTGACCGAAAGCTACATCGCCCAGCTCGACGCCGCCAAGGCCTTCCCGAACAAGATCGTGACGCAGCTGGCGCCGCTGGCCGCCTTCTACCCTGCCGAGGCCTACCACCAGGACTACGCCACCCTGCACCCCAGCCAGCCTTACATCGCCAGGTTTGACCTGCCCAAGATTGCCAACCTGAAGACCGTGATGCCCGAGGTCTACCGCGAAAAGCCCGTGCTGGTGTCACAGGCCGGCAAGTAAGGCGGAGGCCCGGTTCGGCGGGAACATAGGGCGCGCAGGGCGTAGGCCATACCCCCGACTTGCGCCAATGCGCGCTATTCCTTCGCTGAAACCCATCAAGTCGGCAATGGCCTACAAACATGGTGGGCCAGGCGCGCTAATGTGGTCTTTTACCTTAGCAGGCAAGGAGTAAAAGACCATGACCAATACCGATAGACCCCAATCACATGCAGGCGAACAGCCTGAGCGCATCAACCTGAATGACAAAGCCACCACTGCGGAATGGCTCAAGAAGCTGGACGTGACCCAGGAGCAGCTTCGTGAAGCCGTAGCCGCCGTGGGCGACAAGGCCACCAATGTGGAAATGCACCTCAAGGGCGCGCGCAGCACCACCAATGCAGACCGCGTGCGCGAGTTGAGTACAGATAGGTGAGCTTGATGGCGGCGCGCATTGCCGCCAAAATGCCAGAGACACCACCCTTCACCGCCGTTCACCGTGTTCAGCGCATGCAGCAAGATGCGCAGGAGGTTTTGCCATGGCATTGCAGACACGCGCTCCATCCCACGCTCCCCAGCAATCAGACGCAACCCAGATCAACCGGCGCACCGCGTTGGTGGCCCTGCCCGGTTTGGCGGGCCTGGCTGGTTTGAGTTTGCCGGCCGCCACACATGCGCAAACACCCGGTACCGTCCGCCTGCAATCGTGGCCGCTCAACGCCCGCACCTTCACCGGCATTCACGACATCGCACCCGCGCCTGATGGCGGCGTGTGGTTCTCGGCCCAGCGCAGCGGCCACCTCGGCTGGTTTGACCCACGCACCGGCAAGTCAGACCTGGTGGCGTTGGGCAATGGCTCATCACCCCACGGCGTGATTGCCGGGCCCGACGGCGCAGCCTGGCTGACCGACGGCGGGCAAAACGCCATTGCCCGCGTGGCCTGGCCTTCGCGCGAAGTCAAGGTCTTCCCCCTGCCCGCAGGCACACCGTACGCCAACCTCAACACCTGCGCCTTCGACGGCGAAGGCAACCTCTGGTTCACCGGGCAAAGCGGCTACGTCGGCAAGGTAGAGGTACGCAGTGGCACCGTCACCGTGAAAGAGTCCCCCCGCGGCCGCGGCCCCTACGGCATCTGCGCCACGCCCAAGGGTGACGTGTGGTGGTGTTCACTGGCCGGCTCCTTCATCGCCCAACTGGACCGCAAGACCGGCGAATCACGCATCGTCGAGCCACCCACACCCCGCCAGGGCGCCCGCCGCGTCTGGTCAGACAGCAGGGGCCGCATCTGGGTATCGGAATGGAACAGCGGCAACCTCTCAATGCACGACCCCGCATTGGGCACAGGCCCCAGCAGCTGGCGCGCCTGGAAAGCCCCCGGCACCGAGCCACATATTTATGCCGTGTACGTTGACCACAAAGACATCGTCTGGGCCTCAGAGTGGAGCAGCAACGCCCTCTTGCGCTTTGACCCGGCCACGGAGAAGTTTGAGGTGATCACCATGCCGCGTTCTGCGGCGAGCGTGCGGCAGATATTGGGTCGGCCCGGGGAGGTTTGGTTGCCTGAGAGTGGGACGGAGTTTGTGACGGTGGTGAAGACGGGGTGAGAGCCATATCAACGTATGTCGGGTAAGGGAAAGATCCGTTGGCCATCGGTAGGATCAGCAAGACCGCCTCCCTTCGCCATATCAACCCACGCGGCGAGCTACGGAAGGAAGAGGGCTTAGAACGTCCAACTAAATACAAAGAACTGGATGGTGGTCAATGTCGGGCCAGAAGCCTGAGGTGTGTTTTATCCCACTACCTCTACAGTCAAGCTAAACACCGTCTGCACCAAACCGTTCTCGATGTATTGAAAATCCCCCACATTCTCAGTGACCAAAATAGCAACAGGATCAAAGTCGACGCAGGTGGCGGCTATGACGGCATCAGGTAATTTTAGTTTTCCGCCATTGGGGCCCGCAGGTGCTCCCCCAAGAGCAGCAGCCCTGCGCAAAGCTTCTGCTCTAAGGCTCGCAGCTTTGTCCAGTATCTGCGGAGTCACGTCCACCACCATCAGATTTTCCCTATCGAATTCCAGCTGAAATGCTGCTTCAGCCGCCATTCGGACATTGAGGTCAGGCAAGCGACGCGCAGCGACCATGCATTCGGCAATGCAGATACCGCTGGTTGCCATTGCCGCCCCCGGATACTTCATGCGCAGCGCCGCAAGTTGTGCCCTTACTTTTCCGGATTTAGCGGCATCCCCTAAAACGAGATGACTCCAGACATTGGTGTCAAAAAGCAAAACATGGCTCATGCTTTGCCTCTAGACGGAGGGATATCGCGTGCACTCCATGATTCGCGCTCGTGTCGTAAAAACTCATTGAGCGCTGTAGAGTCAGCCCCCTCTAGAGATGGTCTCTCAGCATTCAAAAGACTGTCCCATCCAGCCTCGAGCTCCAGCAAGTCGCGGCCAGTTGAGATGGCCTCAACCAGCGCATCAATTTCCCCCATCACAACAGCCAGCTCTCTGCGGATACTGCTGCGCAGGCGACCCAGAGTACGCGGGTCAAGCTCGAGATTTTGCTGCCCCCCCAGAATGCCTTGCACAGCCTGCGCAGCGCTTCTACCTAGTGCCGAAAGTCGCCGATGTGATGGGCGATTAAGTGAAAACTCAGGCCACGGGAGTTCAAGGATTTTTTTATGGATATCACGTGGCCCAAAAAGTCCTCTCGTCTGAAATTGCTTAATTGCGTGGTTCACATATTGGCTATTTAAATAGCCAACGAGAAAATTCGCCTCATCTGAGGTTTTTACAAAAATAACGTACGTTTTGTGATCCGCAATTAGTCGAACGCCATCTTGTTGTACATCCAACATCGCGGCCGAGGCATCTGCGCCTGAGGCGGTATAAAGAACAGCCCACTTTCCGTCAACGGGCTGCCCCGTCAGCTTGTGCTGCCAATCGAGCCAATCCGTCATACTTGATTTTTGCTTTTTCGCACTATCGCTGCGTCGCTCATCCCACAGACGTTCACACTGCCCGAACCACCGCGCAGCCTCCAAATCACCACGCACGGTTAGCTCAGCCGCATCCAACAAACGCCAGTGTTGCTTGCCTGGCAACGGCAGTCCATTTGAGTCAAGGTCGCCCTCTTTAATAAGAGGCATAGCTACCAATGGCGGATTAACCAAGGCAAAGGGTAAGACATTGCGCGCCAACGCAGTACGAAACAGGTATTTACCTTGCATGGCACCCGACAAGGCAATGCCGTCCCAGGGCTTCTTGGCCCCCTCAACGGCTAGCGGATGAGTGCGCAAGTTAACTACCCGATCAACCAGATCGGTAAGGCCGTCAAGCAAAACGCCCTGAGACTGGACAAAGTAAAAAGCGCGTGGCACGATAGTT
This sequence comes from Polaromonas sp. P2_G11, assembly GCF_056403595.1. Lineage (NCBI taxonomy): Bacteria > Pseudomonadati > Pseudomonadota > Betaproteobacteria > Burkholderiales > Comamonadaceae > Polaromonas > Polaromonas sp. P2_G11. The sequence goes on from NZ_JBFUFE010000005.1 coordinate 273,494, forward strand.
GCCCCTTGCTTAAAGCGCGGCGCATAGACGTTACCGCCGCTGCCACCTTGCAGCCGGGTTTCAACCAGAGCAGAACGCTTCCTTTTGCTTTGCGCATTACCCAGTTCCTGAAAATACCAGCGCGTGTTGTCTTCCTTGATAAAGGTCTGCGCATCGCTCCAATGCATATGCGGTCGGGGCAGCTTGCCGTGCAGCACGCGACCAACCAGACCGTTACGCGGCAAAGCACGCTGGCGCTGGGTATCGACCCCCTCGGCGTGCGCGGCGGTCGCCATCAAAACGCAGGCGGGTACATTGAACAAAGGCGAAACACCTTTGAGGTCCCACACCTCGGTAAGCTTAAAGCCGCGGGCCTCCCCGTTGCGAGTGTTCTGATGCTGATCTGCACTTAAAAAAGCACGAGGCAATACAAAAGCAAGCTGGCCACCGTCTTTGGCAAGATACTTGCCGCAGTGCGACAAAAAAACCGCCGACAAATCAATGTGAGGGTTGTTAGCTTTGGACCCGGGCATCAAGCCGTAGTAAGCGGCCAGCGACCGCACATCGGCCTGGTAGTCGCCACTACTGATATCTGCATAAGTAAGCCATGGTGGATTGGCAACTACCACATCAAACATGCGGTGCATGAAGATAGGTTGGTATAGGTTTTGCAGCACAAAACGCCAAATGCTGTCACGGTTGTTGAGCTTGGCATTGCGCATGGCCTGATACACGGCGTAAAGCTCGCGGGCGTTCGTCTCCGTAAGGTCGGTATCGGGAACGCGGTTGCGCAGTGCTTTTTCAAAGGCCTGCGGACTTTGCTCCACATTAAGCTGGTCATCAATGAAATGCTGGGCAAGGTCGATCGCACGCGAAAAACTGTCAGGCTGACCAATGAAGGGGCCCATGTCGAGCGGTAGAAGTTTTCCGTCAACACGCACTGAAAAATGGTGCCCTGTCGTAAAGAGTGACTTTTTTGCTTCGTCCGACGACAAAAACAGCGTGTTCGCAAGGTACACATTCAACACGACTGGAGCCTTGGCCCTGGCCACGCCTTCACCCAATGCCAGCAAAAGAGTAGTCTTGGCGATTTGGACTGACAGCGGGTGAACATCTACGCCTTTAATTTGCCTCGCGATCTGTTGTGGTGGCATGTCTGGCCATTCGCGGCGGTAGCGTGCAACAAGTGCGCGCAAAAAAGAACCCGAGCCACAGGCAGGGTCGAGCGCATAAAACGAACGTTCAAGATGCAGGTCTTCTACGACCCGCTCACACAGCCAATCGGGGGTGTAGTACTCGCCTAAAGCATGGCGGGTGTCGATGTCTATCAGTTCCTGATAGACACCTTTCAAGATATCTTCTTCAACATCGGTGAAGTCGTACTCTGAAATCTGGTTGTAAAGCTCGCGCAACGTGGGTGCCAGTTGCTGAAAGAACTCTGGCGTACTGACCCAGTAGAAAAAGTCGCCTTCAACAAAGTTAGCTACATTCAGTGCTGTAAACGCCTCGCCAGACAAGATGCGTCTGAGATCATTGTCGGTGGGGTTCGCTGCTGGTTTCAGAACGGAATAGGCCAGCAGTTTTGCAAATATGCTCAAGTAGGTGTGAACTAGGTAGACCGAATTACCCAGGTCAAACTTGCCATAAGCCAGTTGCAGAAAGCGTTGCCACTGTTCAAACGCAACATGCACCGCCGATGACACTTTTTGCTCAGGCATAACGCGTTGCATGGCTTGTACGGCATTGATAAAAATGCGCGAGGTGTCTCCGAAATCGAGCCGAATAGCGTCAAGAGTGGCACGTTGCTTGGTCGAACGGAAGAGAATGCGGTCAAGGAAGAAGAAAAACTTATCTTCGTTGTCTTTTTTAACCTCAAAGTCTTCAACCTTGCGCAATGCAGTGCGATTGGGCGTTTCCTGTCCTAGCAATACCTCAAGATTGGGTGCATAAGTGCGCCAGATACGTCCATCGGTTGCGATCAGGATGTAGTCATACCGCTCACCACTGTGCCAGCTTCCAGCAAGATACTCAGCCAGTTGATCTTCTGCATGCTTACCGGTTTTGGCGAGATCTTTCTCCCACTCAATAATTACGTTGCTGTAAGCGATGTCCGCATATCCAGTCTTGGGAACGCCTGGGCGGGGAATGTTGAAAATAGTTTTTTCGCCGCCCTGCGCTAGCTCATTTACAACGTCTTTTGCAGCCTGGCTATCTTGAAACAGTCGACTCAACAAATTTTGAAAACGGAGCTTCTTAGCCTCTTCGCTGTTCGCCTGGCGCAAACCACTCAGGTAATCTGCAACCTCTTCTTGAACTTTGTGAATCGCCATATATTTCAAACTTCCGATGAGGATATTTCTCTCTTCGACCCATATAAGCCTCGAAGCATACAACGTCGATTTATGGCATGAGACTTTTGATGAACTTTGCTGGCCACATTCTTAAGTTTAAGGTTCAATTGATTCAACGCCTTTATGAAAGTTATCCCGCCGCCTCAACACCCAGGCAAAGTAAACCCCCTCCACCGCCATCACCGCCCCACCCAGTGCCACCACCGCACTGCTCCCGATACGGTCGATCAAACTGGCAGCCAGCACCACGCCGATGGACTGGCCCAGAAACAGGAAAGAAGCAAACATCGAGACGGCCGTGCCGCGAGCATGAGGTGCCATCTGCGTTGCGTTGGCCTGCATGACATTGTGGAACATGAAAAAACCAAACCCGCCCACGAGGCTGGCCGGAATGGCCGGGGCCCAGTGCGGGGTGTAGGCCAGCACCAGGGCGCTGATGCCGACCATCGTGCCGCCCAGAATCACCAGGCCGTGCTGGCCGAAGCGGCGTATCAGCGGGCGGCCTGCGGCCATGTACCCAACGCCGCCCAGGCCGAACAGCGCCACGATGGCGCCTGACACCGAAAGCGACAAGCCCAGGGCATGGTGCAGGTGCGAAGCCCAGATGGCCAGCACGCCAAAGCCGGCGGCGCCCTCTATCACCGCCATGATCAGCACGACGCGTGACCAGCGGCCGGTAATAATTTCCAGCGCCTGCGTGACGAAATGGGTGCGCTGCACGGGTTGACGGGGTGTGGCTGCCGGGGCTTTGCCCTCGGCGCGCTGCGCGGCATTCTGGCGGCGCAGGTCAAGGTACATCAGCGTGCCGACCACGGCAAACAGCACGGTCATGAACACAAAGGACCAGCGCCAGCCCAGCGCATCGGTCAGCAGGCCGCCAATCAGCTGGCCGCACACAATGCCCAGCGTGCTGCCCAGGCCGGTGCGCGTGAGCATTTCCTGCAGCTGATCGGCGGGCACGTTGTCGCCTACCCAGGCCATGCCCAGCGGAATCAGCGCCGCGGCGCCCAGCGCCATCAGCAGGCGGGCAAACACCAGCGCGTCAAGGCTGTGCGCAAACACGGCCAGCAGGCTGCCGACGCTGCAGCCCAGCGTGGCAAAAGTGACCACCCGAAACTTGCCCAGCCTGTCGCCCAATGGGCCGTAAAAAAGCTGCGACGCGCCATACGTCATGGCAAATATCGACACGACCTGTGCAGCCTGGGCCAGGCTGACGGCAAACACACGCGACAGCTCGGGCAGCATGGCGTCGCAAATGCGCTGGGCCATCATGCTGGCAAAGGTGCCAAATGAAAGAAGAAGGATGGAGCGCCGAACGGCGGGGGAAATGCTGGCGTGGGGAGCGCTGTGCGCGGCGGCAGGAGTCATGAAGGTAAACAGGCCCGGCAGCTGCTATATGGCCAATTTCGAAGCGGCTTTCCATTGCGCAATACGGGTCATGTGGTACTGCAAATAGAAGGTGCTGAAGAGGAAAGTCATGGCCGCTGAAAGCTCAAGCTGCATGGGTTCAACGCTGTTGTAGTGGTTCAGCATGGACCTGCGGATGGAATAAGCCCCGAAATAGAAGATCACATACGACACGAGCATCAAGACAAAACCAACCCCCTTGAGGTTGTCTGAGCCTTCAAACAGTATCTGGGCAAAAATGGCCAGCGGAACATAAATGACGAATTGGGTCGTCGCATTCGACGCCGGATTGATTTTTCGCACCCAGGTGGATTGGACGAACATCCAGACGATCATGAAGACCCCAAGCGTGAGGAGCGTAAACAGCAGCACCAAAGCCCAATGCAATTGGGGTGGCGCCGGGTAAGCGTCTGCGTTCATACCGCCGCCTTGTGGCCCGGGGTTGGTGAAAGGATCCGGTTGGTAGTCACTCATAAGCGTCTTTTTTCTTTTTTTAATCGATCAATCGCGCGAGGCCATCGGCGACCGCCCGCGATAGGCAGCAAAGCTGGCCGGTCGCCTTACAACGCCTTGCCCAGCCGGGCCACACCCTCTTCAATCTTCGCCACATCCGCGGTGGCAAAGCTCAGCCGCAGCGTGGCCAGGTCCGGGTTGCTGGCGTAGAACGGCGCGCCGGGCACAAAGGCCACGAGCTGCTCAATGGCTTTTTTGGCGAACTCGCCGGCGTCTTTGCTTTTGCCGCCCGCGCCCGTCAGGCGTGCCCAGAAGAACAAGCCGCCCTGCGGCTGGGTGAATTCAATCGCGTCACCGAGCTCGCGCTTGAGCGCTGCGCCCATGGCATTGGCGCGCTCGCCGTACACCTTGCGCACATGGGTCAGCGTGGCGGGCATGCGGCCGGCCTTGAGGTATTGGGCAGCGGTGGCCTGGGCGAAGGTGCTGGTGTGGGCGTCGCTGAACTGTTTGCACATGGTGGCTTTGGCCAGCAGTTCGGCGGGGGCGATCATCCAGCCCACGCGCAGGCCGGGGCTCAGCACCTTGCTGAGTGAACCGCAATGCGCCAGCAGCTCGCGGCTGCCAGGCACGCCGGCGCTCAAGGCCAGCAGTGAGGGTGGCGGCGCCTCACCAAAGTAGAGGTCACCGTAGGGGTCGTCTTCGACGATCAGCGTCTGGTATTTGACGGCCATCTCGAGCACCTTCTTGCGGCGCTCCAGGCTGAGCAGCGCGCCGCTGGGGTTGCCGAAGGTGGGAATCAAATACACAAACTTGGGTTTGTGCTGGGCGATGAGTTGTTCGAGCTCGTCGGTCTTGACGCCATGGGCGTCAATCGGCGCGCTGATGAGTTCTGCGCCGTACAGGCGAAAACACTGGATGGTGGCCAGGAAGGTGGGGCCTTCGACGATGACCTTGTCGCCGGGGGAGATCATGGTTTTGCCCAGCAAATCAAGCGCCTGCTGGCTGCCGGTGGTGACGATGAGGTTTTCGGGGGCGACGTCTTTGGCGCCCTTGGTGGCCATGAAGGCGCTGAGCTGTTCGCGCAGCGGGCCGTAGCCTTCGGTGGCGCCGTATTGCAGCGTGCCGCCGGGTTCTTCGTTCAGGGCCTTGTTGCTGGCCTCCTGGATGCCGGCCACGTCGAACATGGCGGGGTCCGGAAAACCGCCGGCAAAGCTGACGATGCCGGGCTTGCCCAGCAGTTTGAAAAGTTCGCGGATGGCGGAGGTTTCAACGTTGTTGAGGCGGTCGGCAAATTGCAATGGCATGGGGGTCTCGCTTTCTGTTTTGTATTGTCGCCAATTTGCGCGCAGGTTTCCTGCGGCTTGGGCCGCCGGTTGCCTTGCGGCCGCCGGGAAGTTGACAGAGTATTAATCTAGAGTAATACTCTAGTCATGAGTTCTGCCACACCCCCTGCCGCTGCCGCCCTCTCTACCCGGGACCGCCTGCTGGACGCCGCCACCAAGGTGTTCCTGGCGCATGGCTTCACGGCCGCGTCGATGGACATGGTGCGCCAGGAGGCGGGCGTGAGCAACGGCAGCCTGTACCACCACTTTCCCACCAAGGCACAGCTGGCCGATGCGCTGTATGCGCACACGCTGCGCGATTTCCATGCGGCGCTGATGCAGCCCATCAGCGGCAAGGCCTCGGCCCAGGCCGGCGTCAAGGGCCTGATGCGCGCGTACATCCAGTGGGTGCTGCAACACCCTGACCAGGCACGGCTGCTGCACACGCTGCGGCGCGGCGGTGACATGGCAGGCGGCGCCGAGATCGACGCGGCCAATGAGCAGGCCTTTGCCACGCTGAAGGCCTGGGTAGCGCAGCAGGTGGAGGCCGGCGAGATGCGGGCCATGCCTTTTCACCTGTGGATGGCGCTGATGTTTTCACCGGCGATGTCGCTTACGCAGGGCTGGGTCAGCCAGCCCACCCCGGCCGTCACACCCAAAGTGAGGGCCGCACTGGAACACGCGGCCTGGATGGCCGTGGCGCCCTGAACACGTTCCCGATTCAACCAGGAGTACTTGCATGAAAGTTGTCAATGTTCATCAACGTTTGCTGCACGCGAGCCCGCAGCAGGTAGGCGCGCTGATTGATGCGCTGGGTTCGCAGGCCGATACGCTGTGGCCCGGGAAGGCATGGCCGCGCCTGAAGTTCGACAGGCCGCTGGCGGTGGGTGCCATCGGTGGGCATGGGCCTATCCGCTATGTGGTGGAAGCCTATACGCCGGGCCAGTCGGTGCGGTTTCGCCTTACCGCGCCGGTGGGTTTTGACGGCTGGCACGGTTTTGAGGTGCTTGAGGCCACGCCTGCGCATTGCGTGCTGGAGCACCGCATTGAGATGAACACACACGGCACTGGCCTGCTCTTGTGGCCGCTGGTGATTGGCCCCCTGCACGACGTCTGCGTGGAAGACGTGCTGTCGCAGGCGCAGCTCTCGCTGGGCAACGAGCCACGGCAGGTGCCCTGGCCGGCCTACATACGCCTGCTGCGCTGGCTGGTGTCGGGCGGCAGGCGGTTGACCCCGCCGTTTTCACGCAGGCAACATGCCCGCTGACTTGCTGGCCTGGGGCCGTCAGGTGCTGGGGCAACAGCCCTTCAGCGCGATGCTGAACGCGCAGCTGGATGCCTTTGCGCCCGGCGGCGCGGAGCTGTCGGTGCCTGTGGTGCCTGGCCTCTTGCAGCAGCACGGCTTTGTGCACGGCGGTGTGTTGTCTTACTTGGCAGACAACGCGCTCACGTTTGCGGGGGGCTCGGTGCTGGGCGACTCTGTCACGTCAGAGTTCAAGATCAACTACCTGCGCCCGGCCAAAGATGCCGAGCGCCTGCTGGCCGTGGCCACGGTGGTAGGCAGCGGCAAGACGCAGGCGGTGTGCCGATGCGATATTTTTGTGCTACGCGGGAAGGAGCGCATCTTGTGCGCAGCAGCGCAGGGCACGATACGCAAAGCGGGCTAGCCACAGCAACACGGGGCCGCTGGCGCTAGACTTGCCGGCATGCCTTTGACCCAGACGCAAGAGCTCGCGCCCAACCCGCACCAGCATACCTACATCGCCCGCATCAACCGGGTGGTAGACCACGTCAGCGCCAACCTGGACGGCACGCTGGACCTGCAAACGCTGGCCGATGTGGCGCACTTTTCACCTTGGCACTTTCACCGCGTGTTCCAGGCGGTCACGGGCGAAACCCTGGCCGACTGTGTGCGCCGCCTGCGGCTGGAGTCGGCGGCGCAGCGCCTGATATTTACGCAGCAGACCGCATTGCAGGTGGCGCTTGACACAGGTTTTGCGTCAGCCGAGGTCTTCAGCCGGGCCTTTCGCGCCCACTTCGGCACAACGCCTACGGCCTGGCGGCGTGGCGACTGGCGTGAGTGGGCAACGCGCCACGTGCTTGAACATGGCAAGAATCATCAAGCCCATCACAAGCCGAATCAAGACTCCATCATGGCGCTGTTTAAAGATAGAACCCTCTGGCCCGTGGGGCCGGTTTTATCTGAAAGAGGCTTGAACATGCACATTGAACTGAAGACCATTCCTGCCATGCGCCTGGCTTACATGCGCAATACCGGCCCTTATGGCGACCAGGTGGCGCAGCTATGGCAACGCTTTGTCGCCTGGTGCGGCCAGCACGGCCACATGAGCCCGCGCCCCAGGATGTACGGCATCAGCCAGGACAACCCCGAGATCACGCCGGCCGACAAATGCCGCTACGACGCCTGCATTGAAGTGAACGAGGCCTTCAAACCGCAAGGCGAGACAGGCGTGCAGAACTTTGGCGGCGGGCGCTACGCCTGCGGCCGTTTTACCGGCAAGCCGGGCAATGAAGTGCACGAAGCCTGGACGCACATGTTTGCCGAGTGGCTTCCGCAAAGCGGCTACCAGCCGGAGAACAAGCCGGCGCTGGAGCTGTATGAAGAAGACTTTGTAATGGATCCGAAGACCGGCACCTTCAGTTGCTGGCTGTGTGTACCGGTCAAGGCGCTATAGCCCCTGTAGAGGCAACAGCTTGCCTTCGGCCGCGGAAGGCGGCGCAATGCGCAGCAGGCGTGACAGCGTGGGCGCGATGTCCACCACTTCCACGCGCGCATCGATGCGGCCGGGCTTTATCCAGGCGGGGCCGTACATCAGGATGGGCACTTGCGTGTCATACGGATGCGGAGAACCGTGGGTGGCGACCGTGTTGCCGAACATCCAGCCGGGCTTGAGTGAATACTGCACGTCGCCCGATACATCGGCGTGCCAGGATTTTCGGATCTGGTCGAAAAATGGCGCACCGGCACGGCTTGCGCTTGCCAGTTCGCGGCGGGTATAGGCCGCAGCAAAGCCGGGCTCTGCCAGCAGCAGGGTGCGGGCTTCTTCTGCCAGGGCATTCGGGTCTGCCTGCTTTTGCGCGATGAGTTTTTTGTCGAACAGCAAGCTGGAGCCGGAGAACCCTGCTGTCCATTTGCCTTCGCCAAAGCGTTTTTCCAGGCCGGTGTTGACGCGCCACAGCACCTGGCTGCTGTTGACGCGACCGGCCTCACGGCCCTGGCTGGCGAGGTAGTCAGGTGACGGCATAAAGCCGTGGTCGGCCGTCAGCATGACGAGGTAGTTGTCTTTGCCGACGCGGGCATCCAGGTCCTGGAAGAAGGCCTGCAGCATGCGGTCGAGTTGCAGCAGGTGGTCGTGTGACAGACGCGACTCGGCGCTGTAGGCGTGGTTGACATAGTCGTGGCCCGACAGGCTGACCGACAGGATGTCGGGAATGTCGTCCTGCCCCAGCTGCTCGCCGGCAATGGCCGCGCGGGCAAACTCCAGCGACATGGCATCGACAAAAGGACCACGCAGCAACGAGCTGTAAAACCGCGGGCCGGGCGCCGTGTCGTCGGGCGCTCCGTACATGGCAGGCAAACCGCCACCGGCGGGGCCAAACCATTTTTGCTGGTCGGGCACCGAGCGCGCATAGGCGGCCTCAGGCAGCAGGGCTTTCCATTCAGTCTTGAAATAGCGGTCGGCCAGCTTCTGGCCGTTAAAGGCATTGACCCAGCCCGGGTGCGCGGCCATGTAATGCGTGCTGGACGCAAACTGCCCTGTGGCGCCCATATACATATAGGCCGTGCCGGTTTTGCCGGCGGGCAGAATGGCGCCGCGGTCTTTGCCGGAGATGCCGATCACTTTAGAGCGGCTGTCTACCCGCCGCAGCACGTCGCCCACCGTTTCCGCCTTGAGGTTCTTCGGGCTGGTGCCGTCGAGTGCATTGGTCTGGTGGCCGATGTAAGTGGCCGTGGTGTCGCCCGTGCAGTACACCGGCTCTGCGGTGATAGGGTCGCGCCAGTCGTTGCCGATGATGCCGGTGCGATGCGGATAAGCGCCGGTGAGCATGGTGGCGTGGCCGGCCGCGGTGACGGTGAAGGCATGGCCGTAATGCGCGTTGGCAAACCAGGCGCCGCGGTCAAGGAAGCGTGCCAGGCCATCGGGCGTGAGCTGGTCGCGGTAGTCCAGCACCTGGCGCTGCGGCAGCCCGTCTACTACCAGGAAGACAACGAGTTTGGGCCGCGGTGCAGCGGCCTGCGATAGCGCGGTAGCGCCGGGCGCTGCGGCACAACTGGCCAGCAATACTGCCGTGAACGCGGCAACCAGAATACGCAAAGGTGTGTGAAGTTTCATGGGGATCATGCGGGTGATGCTAGGTGACTTCATGGTTTGCGGGCAACAGTAGTCACCCGTAGCAGCCCTGGCTGTCACGGCCTGTTGCCGGGAAGGCTTGCATGGTAACTGCGTCACCACGTACCCATTTGGGTCCCCCTGTGTAGGACCATGGCTCTCCGGACTGCTACTTCTGTCTCGTTCACATTTGGTTTCAATGCCAAAGGATTGACGTGCGTTTCGGTTGTAAGGCAGGATGCATTCATGACCAACAACGCAGCGCCGGACACGGCGCCCAACGTAGCGCCATATGTCGCCGCTCCAGGGGAGACGGAGGTTGAACGCGTGGTGACGGCGAGCATGTGCAACATGCGGGAAGGCATCTTCGCGCAGATGGAAAACATCCGCACGGAGTCGCTGCGCCACAACACGCCCCTCGGTCTGCACGTTGTGCTGCATTACCAAAGCGGCTGGTTTGTGCATTGGGTCGAAGGGCCTTCGGCGGCCGTGCGGGACTTGCTGCAGCATGTTGTGCAACACGACCCGCGCCACCATTCACCCCATACCCTGCACACCAGCAAGGGGCGGCGGCTTTTGCCGACACCGTGGTCCATGGCGATGTCGCAGGCCACCGAGTCGGCGGTTTATTTCGGCCGCCGGGTCATGGCACTGCGGGAGCAACTTGAAAAGGGCAAACAGTATTCGCCCTCCTCGGTGCTTCGCCGCCTATCGGCGCCCATGCAGCTTGCCCAGGCGCAGGCACTGGCAGACCCCGAAGCCTTTCACCGCATGGGTATCTGCTCGGCCAGCGGCACCGAGGCTTTCGACATGGTGGGCTGGCTGGCCCAAAAAACCGGCGGGGTGGTCGCCAAACGGCGCTTTGCCGGCGAGACAGACTTTGACGGCAGCAGCGAGTATGTCGACTTCATGGAAGGCGGCTACCCATGCCGGCTGATTGCCGTGGCGCGCAACGGCCTCACGCACGGGCTGCGCCGGGCTTTCCTTCCGGAGTGGCCGCATTTTGTGATGCTTTTTTGCGGCTCGGCCAAATTTGACGACGCGCTGATGGCCCGCATGATCGCCGCTTGCGACGGCCTGCCTGCGAAGCCGGTGCTGGTGGGGGTTGCCCGCGACACCACGACCCACCAGCGCATGCAGGACATGGCACAGGCGGCGCAGCTGGAGTATGTCGTCGGGGGCGTTGCCACGCCCGACAACTGCAGCGCCATATGGCAGACGATGCGCGACCAGCTGGATCGGGCCGGTGCGCCGTCCAGCTCGGTATGGGACGTGCCGCGCATGGCGGCCTGAGCGCCCTGCCCCATTTCCCTGCTTCCCCGCTTCCCTGCGTCCCCGTTTTTGTTTGTCGGCATCTAGCTACGCCGACGGGTCTTCGCGCGCCGGCCTGCGCACGCCGATACACTGCGAGGCATGAAAAAAGAAGACATCGCCCCATTCTTTGCCACGCTGAAGGCGGCCAACCCAATGCCGGTGACCGAGCTGGAATACACCAGCGTATTTGAGCTGCTGGCCGCCGTGCTGCTGAGTGCGCAGGCCACCGACGTGGGCGTGAACAAGGCGACGCGCAAGCTTTTTCCGGTGGCCAACACGCCGCAGGCCATCATCGACCTAGGGCTGGAGCGCCTGGAGTCTTACATCCGCACCATCGGGCTGTACCGCACCAAGGCCAAAAACCTGCTGGCGGCGTGCCAGATTCTGGTGGAGCAGCATGGCGGCAAAGTGCCGCGCAGCCGCGAGGCACTGCAGGCCCTGCCCGGCGTAGGCCGCAAGACAGCCAACGTGGTGCTGAACTCGGCATTTGGCGAGGCGACGATGGCGGTGGACACGCACATCTTTCGCGTGAGCAACCGCACGGGCCTGGCGCCCGGCAAGAACCCGCTGGAAGTCGAGCTGGGCCTGCTCAAGCGCGTGCCCGCCGAATACCTGGTGGACGCGCACCACTGGCTGATATTGCACGGGCGCTATGTGTGCATTGCGCGCAAGCCCCAGTGCTGGCAGTGCGCGGTGGCGCCGTGGTGCGACTTCAAGCCAAAGACGCCGGTGCCTGCGTAGGCCACAGGCAGCCGCGCTTGCGTTTGACCCCACGCTATGAAATCAGTAGCTGCTGGCGAGCCTGCAGAGGCTACAGTAGCGGCGCGCCTCAATTGCGCAGCTTGCCGTCGCGCGTCACCATGCAGCGTGTCGGCCCGGGTTGAAAAAGAAGCCCCGTCCGAACAGGGGTGTAGTACTTGCAGCTTACGGGAAGTTGCCCTGTGTTGCGCACGGTCAACGCCGCAGTGCCGCCCCGTCGCGCATGGTGGGTATCCATCTCGCGAAGCGTGCGAACTTGGGGGATTTTTCCTCTTCGGGCAACCTATCATTGAAAGCTCCCGCTGGCTCAGCCAGATTTTTTTGATGGATGAGTCATGTTTAACATTTCGGCTTCACGTACCGTTCTTCGCGCCCTGAGCCTGTATCTCGTATTTTTTGCGGGTGCCAGCCACGCGCAAAAAGCCTGGGTCATCGGCCAGTCCGCCCCCCTGAGTGGCAGCAACGCCAGTTTCGGACGCGACATTCAGGACGGCGCTCAGGCCTACTTCAAGTCAGTCAACGCCAAAGGCGGGGTGGCCGGCCTGCCAATCCAGCTGGTGACGCTCGACGATAAAAACGACCGCAAGCTGGCCGGCGCCAACACCACGAAACTGCTGGCCGAAAATGACGCGGTGGCCCTGTTTGGTTATGCGTCGGCCACGCTGAGCCTGGACGCCATGCCCCAGGCGGAAAAAGCCGGTGTGCTGTTTTTTGCACCGTTTTCCGGTGCCAACCCGGTGCGCAAGCCCAGCCCGGTGGTGTACACGCTGCGCGCATCCTACGGCGACGAGCTTGAAAAAATGCTGTCCTTCTGGACGGGCCTGGGCCTCAAGCAGGTGGTGGTGGTGCATTACGACGACGAGGTCGGCAAGCAGAATCTGGCCGTGGTGGTTGCCTATCTGGCCAAACAGGGCAAGAAACCCGAGGCTTTCTCCCTGCAGCGCAATGCCAAGGTGAGTGAGGCCCAGGTCGCGCAGCTGCTCGCGCTCAAGCCCGACGTCCTCATCAACACCGTGCTGTCCGGCGCCGCGGCTGACATCAGCAAGCAGGTGGTAGCACAGGGCAAATTCATTCCGATGTCCAGCCTGTCTTTTGTGGGCGCGCAGCAATACATCGACGCAGCTGGCGAAGCCGGCGCCGGAGTGTCCATCTCTCAGGTCGTGCCCAATGCCGCATCCCCGTTGCCGGTGGTCAAGGAATGCGCCAAGGCGCTGCAGGACGCCGGCGTCAAGCAGGCCATGAACAGCGCCCATCTGGAAGCTTGTATTGGCGCAAAGGTGCTGACCGAAGCCATGCGCCGCAGCAAAAAGCCAGGCGATGCCAAAGCCCTGCTGGCTGCGATGAGCGCGATGGGCAGTTATGACACCGGCGGCTTCGTCGTGTCCTATTCACCAGGCCAGAACCACGGCAGCAAGTACGTGGAGCTGGGCATGGTGACGCGCGACGGCAAGCTGCGCAATTGAGGCGCGCCGCTGCTGTGGCCTCTGCAGCCTCGAAAATGCTGCAAGAAAATGGCCTCTCAGCCTTTGCCGCTTAAGCGCCAGCAGCTACTGATTTAATAGCGCGGGGTCAAACGCAAGCGCCGCCGCCGGCGGCGTAAAGAAGCGCTTAGCGGGCGAAGGTGCCGTCGGCGCGAATCATCGTCAGATTCACGAAGCGCGAACCCAGATTGCTTTGCTTGCTGTAAGTCAACGCAAAGCCGCCCAGGTCTTCATTGGTAAATGTTTCCAGCGTGCTGATGAGTTTGGCGCGCGTAACCGGCGCCGGCGTTTTTTGCAGCGCGCGCACCACCAGCTTGGCGTTCAGGAAACCTTCCATGCTGTTGTAGCTGAACTTCTTGTCGCCGTTGGCCGAGATGATGGTCTGGTATTCACGCACGACGGCATTGCCCAGTTCGGTAAACGGGTAAGGCACGACCTGCGAGGCAATCACGCCGGCTGCCGCATCCTTGAGTTCGGCATGCAGGCCGGACGACACACTGAGCACCATGAACTGGGCGGTCACGCCCTTGGCGCGAAAAGCCTGGATGAACGCCGCATTGGGCTTGGCCTGCCCGATCAGGATCACGGCCTGCGGCTGCGCCGCGGCAATCACCTCGGCGGCCTTGGCCACGTCTACCGTGCCGCGCGGCACCGGGGCCACGGCAGCAGCCGTTGCGCCGCGCTTTTGCATGGCGGCGTTCAGGGCTTCCAGGCCTTCCTTGCCGAAAGCGTCATCCTGGTACATCACGCCGATTTTTTTGATGCCGATGGTCCACGCGTGGTTGACCGCCGCTTCGATCTCGTCGGTGGTGCTTGCGCGCACATGGAACAGGTTGGACACATACGGGTCGCGCAGCGACTTTGCGCCGCTGGTGTTGCCGATCTCCGCAATGCCGGCCGCCTGCACCAGGGGCACGATCTTCAGCATGTTGGCCGTGCCGCGATAGCCCACCAGCGCCACGGCGTTTTGGGTTTCGATCAGGGCCTTGGTGTTCTCGGCCGTCTTGTCGGGGTTGAAGCCGTCGTCCAGGCTGACGAGTTTGATTTTCTCGCCGCGAACGCCGCCTTTTTTGTTGATGTCGTCAAAGTAGGCGTTCATGCCGCGCACATAGTCGGTCGTCAGTGCGGCGCTGTTGCCAGAGAGGTCACCCGAGTGGCCGAGCACGATGTCGGCCGAAGCGGCCGAGCAGGCCAGGCCCAGAAAAAGAGCGGCCAGCAAACTGCCGCCCTTTGGAAAATTAACAACTTTCATGAAACGAATCCCTACCCTCTTGTGAAAAAATTGGTGTCAATAAAAAAGCCGGCCCAAGGCCGGCTTGTGCTTCCGGTGCGCGGTGTATGTCAGGCGTCGACCCTGACCTTGGCCTGCTGGGCCACCTGCGCCCACTTCTTTTGCTCCATCTTGATGAAGGCCGCAAATTTTTCGGTGCTGCCGCCGCCGTCTTCGGCGCCGTACTGGTCCATCTTTTCCTGCACGTCCGGCATGGCCAGCACCTTGTTGACGTCTTCATTCATGCGCTGAACCATGGCCCGCGGCATTTTGGAAGGGCCCATGAGGCCGTACCACACGGTGGCTTCGAAGCCCGGGAAACCGGACTCGGCCATGGTGGGCACATTGGAATGGCCTTTGGCGCGCTTGAGACGCGTTTGCGCCAGCGCGATGGCCTTGCCGCTTTTGACATGCGGCGTGGCCGAGGTCATGGTTTCAAAGCAGTAGTTGACCTGCCCGCCGATCAGATCGACCAGCGCCGGGCCTGAGCCACGGTAAGGAATGTGCAGCGCAAAAATCTTTGCCTGGAGCTTGAACATTTCCAGTGCAAAGTGCTGGGCCGAACCACCGCCCGCGGAAGCAAAGCTGATCTGGCCGGGCTTGGCCTTGCACAAGGCCACCAGGTCCTTCACGGTTTTGGCGGGCTGGTCGGCATTGCAGATGAGCATGTTAGGCGTGACGCCGACCATGCTGATGGGCACGAAGTCGCGGTCTGCGTCGTAGCCGAGCTTGATGCCGAGCGCCGGTGCCAGCGCGTGGCTGTTGATGTGGGCCATCAGCAAGGTGTTGCCGTCACCGGCCTGCTTGGCCACGTAATCGGCCGCAATCACACCGGCGGCGCCGCCCTTGTTTTCAATGATGACCGAGGTGTTCCACATGGTGGACAGCTTCTGGCCGACCACGCGCGCCAGCGCGTCGGTGCCGCCGCCGGGCGGGAAACCCACCACAATGCGCACCGGCCCGCTGGGCAGCGTTTGCGCCCTGAGCATGGGTGACGCCACCATGGCGGCTGTGGCCGCCGCCGCGCTGATAAAGGTTCTGCGTTGCATGGTTTCCCTTTTTGATTCAGTAATTTATGGAATTTTGATGACCGTTTGACGTAACACCCCCTGCGCTCGTGCGCAGCGGGTGATCAGGCTGCCTTGCGCTGCGGCACCACAGCCGCATGGCTGGAGAAATGATCCATGGCGGCCTGCACGCCCGAGCCCGCGAGCTTGACGCCTGCAAGTTTGAGGCCCATTTCACAGCCGCTCAGCGCCGCCATCAGTGTGAGGTCGTTGCAGTCGCCCAGGTGGCCGATGCGGAACATCTTGCCTTTGACCTTGCCCAGGCCGGTGCCGAGCGAGCAGTCAAAGCGTTCGTAAATGATCTTGCGCACCGCATCGGCATCGATGCCCTCCGGTGTCATCACGCCGGTCAGCACCGGCGAATACACGGCCGCGTCGGCGCACTGGATTTGCAGGCCCCAGGCCTTGACCGCAGCGCGCACGCCGACAGCCCAGCGCTGGTGGCGCGCAAACACGGTTTCCAGGCCGTGCTCGAGCAGCATGTCGCAGGCTTCGCTGAGGGCGTACAGCAGGTTGGTGTTGGGGGTAGACGGCCAGTAACCGGTCTTGTTCATTTCGATGATTTCGTCCCAGGCCCAGAAGGCTTTGGGAAGCGTGGCCTTTTTGCTGGCTTCGATGGCTTTGGCCGACACGGCGTTAAAGCTGATGCCGGGCGGCAGCATCAGGCCTTTTTGCGAGCCGCTGATGCTGACGTCGACGCCCCACTCGTCGTGGCGGTAGTCGGCCGAGGCCAGGCCCGAAATGGTGTCGACCAGCAGCAGGGCCGGATGCCTGGCGGCGTCAATCGCCTTGCGCACGGCGGCAATGTTGCTGGTCACGCCGGTGGAAGTTTCGTTGTGCACCACGCAGACGGCCTTGATGCTGTGCTGGGTGTCGGCCTTCAGGCGCTCTTCAATCAGGTGGGCCTGCACGCCGTGGCGCCAGACGTCGGCGCCGGGATAGCCGATGACTTCGGTTTTGAGGCCCAGGCGCGCGGCCAGCTTTTGCCACAGCGCAGCAAAGTGGCCGGTTTCGTACATCAGCACATGGTCACCCGCATTCAGCGTATTGGAAAGTGCAGCTTCCCAGGCGCCGGTACCGGAGGCCGGGTAAATGATGACGGGTTGTTGGGTCTGGAAGATCTTCTTGATGTCGGCCAGCACCTTGAGGCCCAGCGCCGCGAATTCAGGGCCGCGGTGGTCGATGGTGGGCAGGCTCATGGCCCGCAGGACACGGTCAGGCACCGGCGAAGGGCCGGGAATTTGTAGAAAATGACGTCCGGTGGGGTGAAAGTCAAGCGTCAACATGGCGAAAAACTCCAGAAGTAGGACGCTATTTTTTGCATACAAAATTCATTTGTCAATAGAGCAAAGGGTTACAAATTGATTTGACACCCCTGTTTTTTGCATACAAAATTTGCTCATGGCTGCCGAAATCATTCCCATCCCCCGCGCTGCCCTTCACGAACAGGTGGCGCACCGCCTGCGCCAGATGCTGGTTGAAAACCGCATCCAGCCGGGCGCCAAGCTCAATGAACGCGAACTCAGCGAAGTTTTGAATGTCTCGCGCACGCCGCTGCGCGAGGCCATCAAGATGCTGGCCGCTGAAGGCCTGGTCGAGCTCTTGCCCAACCGCGGTGCGATAGCGGTGGAACTCACCGAAGCCGACGTGCTGAATACCTTTGAGGTCATGGCCGGGCTGGAGGCGCAATCGGGCGAACTGGCCGCGCAGCGCATCACCGACGACGAGCTGGCCGAAATCAAGGCCATGCACTTTGAAATGCTGGCCGCCTACACACGCCGCGACCTGCCCAACTACTACCGGCTCAACTCCGCCATTCACAGCGCCATCAACGCGGCCGCGAAGAACCCGGTGCTCACCACCACCTACCGGCAGGTCAATGCGCGCCTGCAGGCGCTGCGCTTTCGCTCCAACCAGGACGAAGAAAAATGGAAGTCAGCCGTGAATGAACACGAGCTGATGATTGACGCACTGGCTGCGCGCGACACCGCCGCCATGCGCAAGGTGCTGCTGGGCCACCTGGCCAGCAAGCGCGAAGTCGTGGTCCAGCAACTGCGCGCCGCAGCGGCGCCCTCCAGCACGCCTTCCAGGGCGTGACCTGCAACGTGACCTTTGCCTGGCTTCAGGGCCGGGCCTCAACACCCACACAAAACCCGGATCGCCCGCGATGAACGCCCCTCTTCCACTCAAGATCTCCCGGCAGGCCGCGGCCCACGCCTACGACAACGTGGCCCGCATCAGCAATGAAGTTGCCGGCCGGCTGGCGGCGCGGCTGGCCGCCGAAACACAGGGCGAAGTGCTGTTTTCACCGGCCGACCGGGGCCGCTACGCTACCGACGCCTCGATCTACCAGGTCATGCCTGTGGGCGTGTTTGTGCCGCGCACGGCAGACGATGTGAAGGCCGCGCTGGACATCTGCCGCGACATGCAGGTGCCCATCGTGCCGCGCGGCGGCGGCACCAGCCAGTGCGGGCAAACCGTGGGCACCGGCCTTGTCATCGACTACGCCAAGCATGTGCGCAACATCCTGGCGGTGAACCCGGAAGAACGCACGGCGGAGGTAGAGCCCGGCATTGTGCTGGACCACCTGAACGCCGCGCTGAAAAAACACGGCCTGTGGTACCCGGTGGATGTTTCGACCAGTGCGCAGGCCACGCTGGGCGGCATGGCGGGCAACAACTCTTGCGGCAGCCGCAGCATTGCCTACGGCAACATGGTGCACAACGTGCTGGGTGCCAAAGCCTGGACATCCGACGGCAGCCTGCTACAGCTGGGCGCTTACGCCGGCAGCAGCGGCAAGGCACGCGAGCTGGGCAGCCACGTGCGTGCGCTGGCCGAGGAGCTGCACCCCCTCATCAAGCGGCGCTGGCCGAAAGTCATGCGGCGCGTGGGCGGCTACAACCTGGACATCTTTGACCCGCAGAGCGAGCGGCCCTACACCAGCGACGGCTCGGTCAACCTGGCGCACCTGCTGATAGGCAGCGAAGGCACGCTGGCGCTGACCCGGTCGCTGACGCTGCAACTGAGCGAGCTGCCCCGGGCCAAGGTGCTGGGTGTGGTGAATTTCCCGACCTTTTACCGCGCCATGGATGCGGCGCAATTCATCGTCAAGATCGGCGAAGGCACGCTCACTGCGGTAGAGCTGGTCGACCGCACGATGATCGACCTGTCGCTGCAAAACCCGGCCTTTGCGCCGACGATCCGCAGCGCGCTGATCGGCGATCCGGCGGCCATTTTGCTGGTGGAGTTTTCGGGTGCCAGCAAGGCCGAGCTGTTGCCCAAGCTCAAGCGCCTGGGCGAGTTGATGGGCGACCTGCTGCTGCCCGATTCGGTGGTGGAGATGACCGAGGACGCACCGCAAAAAAACCTGTGGGAGGTGCGCAAGGCCGGCCTCAACATCATGATGAGCCTCAAGGGCGACGGCAAGCCGGTGAGTTTTATCGAAGACTGCGCCGTGCCGCTGGAGCATCTGGCCGCCTACACCGACGCCTTGACCGAGATCTTCAGGAAATACGGCAGCAAGGGCACCTGGTATGCCCATGCCTCCGTCGGCACGCTGCATGTGCGGCCCATCCTGGACATGCGGCGCGAAGGCGCGCCCAAGATGCGCGCGATTGCCGAAGAAGCCTCCGTGCTGGTGCGCAAGTTCAAGGGTGCCTACAGCGGCGAACACGGCGACGGCCTGTGCCGCGGTGAATGGATCAAGTGGCAGTTCGGCCCGGAGATCAGCCAGGCCTTCGCCGACATCAAGCAATACATGGACCCGGCGGGCTTGCTGAGCCCCGGACGCATGATCAACCCGCCCAAGATGGACGACACGCGGCTGATGCGGTTTCCGCCGGGCTACCGTGTCATTCCCCTGAAGACCGCGCTGGACTGGCGCGCCTGGGATGTGCAGAACGACCCGGCCACCGAAAGGACCAGCGCACCCGGCAGCGGCGGCGACCCGGCCCGTGGCTTTGCCAAGGCCGTGGAGATGTGCAACAACAACGGCCACTGCCGCAAGTTTGACGCCGGCACCATGTGCCCGAGCTACCGCGTGACACGCGACGAGCAGCACCTCACGCGCGGACGCGCCAACACACTGCGCCTGGCATTGAGCGGGCAGCTGGACGGGATGAAGGCCGAAGACGCCTTCACCAGCGAAGCTGTGAAGGAGGCCATGGACCTGTGCGTGGGCTGCAAGGGTTGCAAGCGCGACTGCCCCACGGGTGTGGACATGGCCAAAATGAAGGTGGAGTTTTTGCACCACTACAAGCACAAGCACGGCTACACGCTCAAAGACAAGATGGTCGCGTACCTGCCCGACTATGCCCAATGGGCCAGCCGCCTGGCGCCGCTGCTGAACCTGCGCGACAAGGTGCCGGTGCTGGCGGCCTGGAGCGAAAAACTGATGGGCCTGTCGGCCCGCCGCACACTGCCGCAATGGACGCGCCAGACCTTCTGGAAGCGCCTGAACAAGCCCGGCGCGGCGTCGAAAGGAAGCATCACGACCGCCAGCCGCGAAGAGGTGCTGGCCGCCGCACGGCCGGTCGTGCTGTTTGTGGACACCTTCAACGGCTACTTTGAGTCAGAAAACGCACTGGCCGCGCTCAAGGTGCTGCAGGCCGCCGGCTACACGGTACATGTGGCCGCGAAAACCGTGGCGGACGGCAAAAGCCTGTGCTGCGGCCGCACTTACCTGGCCAGCGGCATGGTATCCAGGGCCAGGGCCAAGGCACGCGAGGTGGTGGAAGCCCTGCTGCCCTTTGCCGAAAAGGGCATCGCCATCGTCGGCCTGGAGCCCTCCTGCCTGCTGACACTGCGCGACGAGATGCTGGTGATGGGCCTGGGCGAAGCGGCGCACACCATCAGCCGCCACGCATTGCTGCTGGAAGAATTCCTGGCGCGAGAAGCGGCCGACGGCAAACTCGACAAGCTCAAGGGCCGGCTGAAAGCGACAGCCCAACCCATCTTGCTGCACGGCCACTGCCACCAGAAGGCCTTTGGGGCGGTGAGCCCCATCATGGATGTGCTCAAGCTGATTCCCGGCGCAAAACCTGAGCTGATCGAGTCAAGCTGCTGCGGCATGGCAGGCAGCTTTGGCTATGAGGCCAACCACTACGAGGTGTCGATGCAGATGGCCGAACTCAGCCTGCTGCCAGCGGTGCGCAAGCAGCCCGACGCCATTGTGGTGGCCGACGGCACCAGCTGCCGCCACCAGATCAGGGACGGCGCGCAGCGCGAGGCGATTCACGTCGCGGTACTGCTGGCGCAGCAGCTGCGGGGCTGAGGGCGGCCGCCACGCGGCATGTTTTCAGAGCCCGAACGCTATACTTTTAATAGCTGCTTGCGCTTTCCCTTATTGGGCTACAGCCTGTTTTTGCTTGAATATTCCGGTGCAACGCACATCAGCCACGCAAGCGCCTAGACATGCCCCACCACCATGGGCGCATGCCTGAGGTGAAGCGACAGGCCAAGGGCAGCCATGTGGTTGCCGTTGCGCCCGAGAATGGTTTCGGCCAGCGGAAGGAATTCTTCCTCTTCAAAGCGCGCGTGTTTCAGGTAGGCCTGCACCAGAGCCTCCGCCGCTTGCAGGTCCAGCTCTGCCGGCTGGTTTTTTGCCGCCGCTTTCACTGCGGGTTCGAGGTCTTTCCAGATCGATTCGATCTTGCGGTGCTCGGCCACCAGGCGCTTGATCATCGCGCTGACCTTCTCGGCCTCTTCCCCCTTGGCGGCGCTGCGCAGCACCGCCGGGAACAATTCATTTTCTTCGTCGGCATGGTGGCCTGCCACCGCGTACTTGAAGAGGCTGAGCGTGTGCGAAGCGACGTTGCGCGCTTGCGCCGCCGCGGCCAGCAAGGCCGGCAGTTCAGCGAAAGCCTGCAGCTGGGACACGATACCGAAGTGGCATTGCGAGAAGCCGGCCAACGGCATGGTGAAGTCAACCATGCCCGCAGCGGCGGGAGGCGCGGGCAATTCCCCACTGTGGTAGCTGACGTGATGGATGCTCATGGATATTCCCCTGGTTAACGGATGCACCCTGCCGGCCAGCCAACCCGGCAACAGCCAACCGGACACCGTGCAGCCAGTTTGACTATAGGGAGGCGATCAGGGGCGCTGTTGATCCAGATCAAACAAGCCGCCGGTTCCACCAAAGCCCGTGTCAGAATATCCGGAAATTTATTCCAACAGGGAGGACTTGATGAACCATTTGTGGACGCGCATCTGTGCGCTGGCGGTTGTACTGTCTTGCGGTGCTGCCCTGGCGCAGCCGATGTCAAAAGACGAAGCCGAAAAAATCTGGGCGGAAGCCCGCGCCGCAGCCAAGGAAGGCCCGCAGGATATTCCCCTGGCCGACCAGGCCGTGCTGAAGCTGCCGGCCGGCCGCATTTTTGTGCCGCAGCCGCAGGCCGCCAGGCTTCTCAATGCCATGGGCAACCCCGGCAAGGATTCGCGGCTGCAGGGCCTGGTGTTTCCCGCGGCCAACGATTCCTGGTTTGTCACGGTGCGCTTTGAGTCCGCAGGCTACGTGAAAGACGACGACGCCAAGGACTGGAACGCCGACGACCTTCTCAAAAGCTACCGCGAAGGCACGGAAGCCTCGAACAGCGAACGCAAGAAGATGGGTTTTCCTGAAATGGAAATTGTCGGCTGGGCCGAAAAGCCGGCCTATAACGCCGCCACCCACCGGCTGGTGTGGGCCATGTCCAGCAAGGACCGCGGCGCAGCGCCCGATGCCGCACAGGGCGTGAACTACAACACTTACGCGCTGGGGCGTGAGGGCTACTTCAGCCTGAACCTGGTGACGGCGCTGAATGATTTGCCGAAGGACAAACCCGTCGCCGCGGAGCTGCTGTCGGCCCTGCAATACAACGACGGCAAACGTTATGCCGATTTCAATTCCAAAACCGACAAGGTGGCCGAATACGGCCTGGCCGCGCTGGTGCTGGGCGTGGCCGCGAAAAAACTCGGCTTCTTCGCCGTCGCCGCACTCTTTTTTGCCAAGTTTGCCAAGGTGATCTTTCTGGCCGTGGCGGGGTTTGGCGCGGTGTTCCTGAAATACTTCAAGCGCAAACCGGCTGCAGCGCCCATGCCGGTCGCGGCCGCCGAGCAGGAGACGGTTCCTGCCGCATTCGGCAGTGCAGCAAACGCGTCAACCACCCCGGCAAAACCCCCAGCGCCGCCTACCGCCTGAAAAGCACCTTCGCGTGACGAAACTCCTGCTGCTGCTTTTCACCGGCGCCAAGTTCGGCAAGCTGCTGCTCACGGGCGGCAGCATGCTGATTTCGGTGTTTGCCTACGCGCTGCTGTTCGGCTGGCGCTACGCAGTGGGTTTTGTGGCCCTGCTGTTTGTGCATGAAATGGGCCACTACATCGCCGCGCGGCAGCGCGGCCTCAACGTGGGCGCGCCCACCTTCATTCCGTTTGTGGGCGCGTGGGTAGAGCTCAAGGACATGCCGCATGACGCCGAAACCGAAGCCTATGTGGGCCTGGGCGGCCCGCTGCTGGGCACGATAGGCGCGCTGGCCTGCTATTTTCTGGCGCGCGACCAGGACAGCAACCTGCTGCTGGCGATTGCCTATTCCGGCTTTTTCCTGAACCTCTTCAACCTGATTCCGCTGTCTCCGTTTGACGGAGGCCGCATCACCGCGGTGCTGTCGCCGCGCATCTGGTTTCTGGGGGTGCCGGTGCTGGTGGGCCTGTTCTTCTGGCGGCCCAGCCCCATGCTGATCCTGATGGCGCTGCTGGCCGGGCCGCAGCTGCTGAAGGCCATACGCTACAAATCAGACAGCGAAGAAGCGAAAACCTATTACGCCACCAGCGCCGCCACGCGGTTTGAGTACGGCTTTTATTACCTGGCCCTGGCGGCGTTTCTGGCGGTGATGACACACGATGTGCATGAAATGCTGCGCGGCGTCAGCGGCATGCGGTAAATCGGGCTGAATGCGCGGCTCGTGTCAGTCCGGCACAAACTTCGCATTGAAGGTCGCTTCGTCCTCGGGCAGCTCCATCGTCACCAGTTGCCCCATGCGCATGTCGGCGAGGCGGCAGGCGCCGAACAGGCTGTATTTGCCCTTGAGCCCGTAGCTTTCCATGTCGATCAGCATGAAGGAGTGCGGCACAAACACCTGGTGCAGAAAAATCGTGCGGTGCCGGTTGCGCGGCGACGGAAAGAGCTTGTATTGCTCGGTGGTGATGCTTTGTGCTGCTGCCATGATGTGGGTGAGTGAGGGCGGTCGGGGGCGTCCGATGTAATGCGCCAACCCTGACTGTAAGCTCTAGCCTTGCACAGACCTTGCCGCAGCCCTGTTTTTTGCCCACTTATGCCCCAATACCCATGACAGAGCGTCACCCGACCCCCGGAAAAGAAGAAATTGCCCTGCTGGAGCCGTTCGACCGGCTGAGCCTGGGACAGATCCAGGTGGTGGCGACACCGGCCCAGGCCGCCGCAGCGCTGCAGGCCCTGGCCGGCGCCACGGTGCTGGGCTTTGACACCGAGTCGAAACCGACCTTTGCCAAAAACGAGGCGTCTGAAGGGCCGCACATCGTGCAGCTTTCGACGCTCGACAAGGCCTGGATCTTCCAGCTCGAAGATGCCGAATGCCGCCGCGTGGTCGGGTTGCTGCTGAGCTCGCCTGCCATCATCAAGGCCGGCTTCGGCCTGGGGGACGACCAGCGCCGCATCATCCGCAAGCTGGGCACAGACCTGCAGGGCGTGCTGGACCTGAACGTGGTGTTCCGCGAGCGCGGCTACCGCAAGGACATGGGCGTGCGCGGCGCCGTGGCCGTGATGTTCAACAAGCGCTTCCTCAAATCCAAGAAAGCCGCCACCTCCAACTGGGCCAATGAACGGCTGACGGAAGCGCAGATCATTTACGCGGCCAACGATGCCTATGGCGCGCTGCGGGTGTACAAAGCGCTGGGGCTGGGGTAGGCGCGGCCGCAATACGCTACCAAATTGATAGCTGGTCGCGCTTATCCACAAAGGGTTTCAACCGATTTTTACTTAAAAATCCTGACGGCAAAAATTATCTTGATTTTTATCTTTATCTTTAGAAGGAAACAACCATGAAAACACTGTTCCCCCTGCTCGCCTGCGTCCTGATCTCCGGTTGCGCCGCCGAACTGGTCAGCGTCAATGAAAAGCAGATTGTGGTCAAAGCCCGCCCGTCGAAATTGGGCGAAGCCACCGACATCGCTGAAATGGAATGCCAGAAGCGCGGCCTGCATGCCCGGCTGGTGACAAAGCCGACCCCCGAGCAGTACGGGTTTGAGTGCGTGCGCTGAGTCACGCATCCACGCAGCAAGTCGAAGAAGTCGAAGAAGTCGAAGAAGTCGAAGAAGTCGAAGAAAGCGAGGAGATGGCATGCAACAACTTCTGAAGTTCTGCAGGATCTTCTGGCTGCTGCTGCCCGTGCTGGTGTGGCCCGGCGGCGGCGCTTGGGCGGCCGATATACATGTGATGACCTCGGGTGGTTTTACCGCCGCCTACAACGAACTGGTGCCGGCCTTTGAGCGTGCAACCGGGCACAAGGTCATTGCCGCTTATGGCGCGTCCATGGGCGACGCGCCGGACGCCATCCCGAACAGGCTGGCGCGCAAGGAGCGGGCCGACATCGTGATCCTGGCGGCGCCGGCGCTGGATGCGCTCGTGAGCCAGGGCAAGGTGCAAGCCGGCAGCCGGGTGGACCTGGTGCGCTCACTGATCGGCATGGTGGTACGCGCAGGTGCGCCCAAGCCGGACATCAGCACGGTCGACGCGCTCAGGCGCACGCTGCTGGACGCGCGGTCCATTGCCTACTCGGCCAGCGCGAGCGGTGTCTATATTTCGACCGAGCTGTTCCAGCGCCTGGGAATTTCCGCGCAGGTGGCAGGCAAAAGCACCAAAATACTCAGCGAGCGGGTGGGCAGCGTGGTGGCCCGCGGCGATGCCGAACTGGGCTTCCAGCAGGTCAGCGAACTGCTTCCGGTTCCGGGCATCGACTATGTGGGGCCGCTGCCGGATGAAGTGCAGCGCGTCACCGTGTTTTCAGCAGGCATTGCCGCCGATGCTGTCGAGCAGGATGCCGCACGTGCATTGATTCGTTTCTTTACCACTGCGGCGGCCGCGCCCGTCATCCGGAAAACCGGGCTGGAACCTGTCACCGCCCCATGATGGCGGGCCCTGCGGGCATCAGGGGTAGTAGAGTTGCTCCAGCCGCGCGGCTTCGGTGTAGATCGACGGCAGCGTGATGTTGCGGGCAACCAGGGCGGCAGCGCGCAAACCCACGCTGTAGCGCGCGTCCTGGCCCGGA
The DNA here is from genome assembly GCF_056403595.1 of Polaromonas sp. P2_G11. Classification (NCBI taxonomy): domain Bacteria; kingdom Pseudomonadati; phylum Pseudomonadota; class Betaproteobacteria; order Burkholderiales; family Comamonadaceae; genus Polaromonas; species Polaromonas sp. P2_G11. The sequence continues at coordinate 299,526 of NZ_JBFUFE010000005.1, forward strand.
AGCGGCGGCGCACTGGCGGGTTTTGCCTTCAGCCAGGCCAGCGCGTCGGCGGCGGCGATTTCCCCCATCGACTTGGCGGACGGCGCCACACTGAGCCCCCCGCCCTGCTGAACGTATTCAATGTCGACCCCCAGCGGCAAGGGCGCGGCATTGGCTTCGAGCCACTTGATCACCTCGGCATCGGGCACCACGCCGGCCGCCGCGGGCCCGGCACGCAAACTGCCGTGCGAGAGCACCAACACCACATCGGCCTTGCCGTCCATGACCTTGATGGCGGCCTGCCAGGCGGGGAAATCGCCCAGCGTGTGGGTGACCGCCACACTGTGCGGCGCCCAGTTGAAAGCCTCGACCTGCCTGAGTTGACCCTGGCTGGTGGGGCCGGCATCGCCCAGCACCGCCACGCGTACGGGCTGGCCCTTTTTGACGTGCTGCAGCAAGTCTCGCATGGCGGCGAGCGGCAGGCGCTCGGCGACACCGGTGACGTTGGCTGCGCCCACGTACCCGTACTCTGCGGGCTCATGGTCTATGGCGGCGAACACCACCCTGGGACGGCCCTGCCCGGCGAAGCGGCGCATCACGTATTGCTGGGCTTCGTCGTCTACCGCAATCACCAGGTCGGGGTTGAACTGCTCAATGGCGCGCAGGCCTTCCTTTGCGGCGTCCTGGCGGTGGTCTTCATCGGGAAGGCGGTCTATGCCCAGGTAATGCCAGCGAACAGTCAAGGGCTGCCTGTTTTTGTCCAGGACATGGCGTATGCCTTCGTCCATCTTGCCGACGGTGGTGGAGTTGCGGTCCGAGCTGTGCAGCACCAGCACCCGCGGCTTGGACAGGTTGAACATGCCCAGCAGCAGCAGCGCGACGAGAAGGGCCGCGCCCGTCAGGACAGCGAGGGTTCCGTTTTTCATACCAGGCCCAGCCATTCCCAGTAAGGGATCGAGAGATAGGCCGCCAGCAGGCGCGCCAGGTTCATCCAGTGGTTATAGCGCAGGAAATCGGTGTGTTTGTAGTAGCGGTCCAGCCCGCTTCCCATGACCTGCAGGTACTGTGAGCTTTGGTAGGGTATGAACCAGATGTCGCTGAACATGGCGGTCAGGAAGACCACGACCCAGGGGTTGATGAACTGCGCCTGCCCGATCGGCAGAAGGATGACCGCAGCCACGATCATGCCGGCGGTGATGGGCAGCACCAGGCGCAGCAGCAGCGTGACCACCAGCGCGACCGGGATGAACCAGACCATTTTTCCGCCGACGAAATCAAACATGTTGCCCGCGGAATGGGCCAGTGCGGTGTCCAGCCCCAGGTAGCTGATGGCGCGGCTCAGGCCGTCGAGGCTGAGCAGAAAGAAAATCATCGGCCAGTCGATCTTCTGCTGGAAGTCTTTCTTGCTCAGCAAGCCCATGAGCAGCAGGCCCACCAGCAAAAAGGCCGCCAGCCAGGCGGGAGAAATCTGGTGCCAGCCGGCGGTGCCGGCGCCCACCAGGAAGAACAGGAAACCGGTGAGTGCGGCTTTTTCGGGCCGGGTGACGTCGCCCAGCAGGGCCAGCTGTCGCTCGAGCCTTTCCTTGGGCAAAGCGGCCTGGGCCGTGCGCCCAAAACACAGGCGCACCACCACCAGGTGCGCGGCCGTGACGGTGAGCGCAGCCACGCCGGCCGCGACAAACCAGAACAGGCCCTGGAACTGGTCCTGCAGTTGCACGGGCAGCATGCCGAAAGCCGTCAGGTTGGACGACTTGCTGGTCAGCAGCATCGGCGAGAACAGCATGGCACCGGAAAACGTGGCGGCCATCAGGGCCGTGGCGGACTTGCTGTGCGCCGGCAGGTTGAGGCCTTCGATCATGTCGCGGTAAAACGGAAGCACCAGCGACAACCGCGCATTGCCCGAGGGCATGATGGGCGACAGCAGGTAACCCGACAGCAGCAGCGCCGCCTGGTGCCAGAACGGCGTGTCGGGCAGGCGTATCAGCAACCACAACATGAAGCGGTAGCTCAGGCCCGAAGCGGAAATCACCGCGGCCAGCGCATACACGCCCACTAGCGTGGTGAGCGTTCTTGACGAGAAACCGGCCAGCGCGACTTCGTAGGGCACAAGACCGACGATCAGCACCGCGGCGATGGCCACCAGTGGCGGCACGAACTCGTCGGCCAGGTTGAACAGCCACATCAGCACCGTGGCCGACAGGATGGCCAGGAACAACGAGGCCTCCACCACCAGCCCAGCCGAGCCGGAGAGGAAATAAATCGCGGGCGGCACCAGCACCACGCCCAGCCAGCCCACCAGCTCGCGCCGGGAAATGGGTTTGGCCGGTTTTTTGGCGGCAGGCTTGCCGGGGGCCGGCGCAAGAAAGGATTCGCCGCCCACATAACCCATCAGCGTCAGCCAGGCCTTGTTGCGCAAGGCGGGCGATTTCGCAGCCAGCTCGGCCAGGGCGTCGCGGGGGACCTGCACCGCCCTGACCGGCGTGGCTGCCGTGACGCTGCACAGGTAGCTGGCCGTATCGCAGGCGGCCTCTTCACCGCAGCGCATGCCCGGCAGCGCGACGGTACGGCCGCCAGGCGTGGTCAGCTGCAGCTCACCGGTTTCGATCACGTACAGAAATTCGGCCGGCGCGCCTTTTTCGTACAGCGTGTCGCCGGCGGCGAATTCCAGCGTGTGCAGGCTGCCGAGCAGGCGTGCAAGCTGGCTACCGGAAAGGTCGGTGAAAAGCGCGTCGCCACGCAAAAGCGCCAGGATGTCGGCGTCGGGGATGACACCAGGAATGACGGAGGAAACAGGCATGGATTCCCGGACCTACAGTGAGGTGACGGTAAGAATCCGCAGGGGCGTCGGCATGGAACCTCCTCCTTTAGCTATTGTATTGATAGCTGCTTGCGCCCGGCTTGATTGGCCTGCAGCTGTTTTCTGCCATTAAATCACCGTTTTCCCGAAAACGGCCGCCGGAAAACCCTAGGAGGCCACTGCGCCGTGGCCACTCGATACGACAGGAAGACCTGCGAGCTTCTTCAGGCCTCAAAAGTCCCCGCTGCCGCCGCTGGCCAGGCTTTCGAACTTGGTGATGCGGTTCAGGAACGCCAGTTTGACTGTGCCGGTGGGGCCGTTACGCTGCTTGCTGATGATGACCTCGGCGACGCCCGGCTCCTTGCAGGCCTCTTTGGTGTAGTACTCGTCACGGTAGATGAACATGATGATGTCGGCGTCCTGCTCGATGGCGCCGGACTCGCGCAGGTCGCTCATCATGGGGCGTTTGTCGGTGCGGGATTCCACGCCGCGGCTGAGCTGCGACAGCGCGATCACGGGGCACTGCAGCTCTTTGGCCAGCATCTTCAGGCCGCGTGAGATTTCGCCGACGGCGGTGGCGCGGTTCTCGTCTGCCATGCCGCCGGATACGCTCATGAGCTGCAAATAGTCGACCACAATCAGGCCGAGCTTGCCGCACTGGCGTGCCAGGCGGCGGGCGTTGGCACGCAGCTCACTCACAGTGAGGCCGGGGGTTTCGTCGATGTGCAACGAAACCGTGCGCAGCTTTTCAATGGCTTCGGTCAGGCGCGGCCATTCTTCGTCCGTCAGGGCGCCGGTGCGCAGATGGGTCTGGTCGATGCGGCCAATGGAGCCCACGATACGCACGGCAAGCTGCGAGGCGCCCATTTCCATGGAGAACACGGCAACGGGCAGACCTTCGAGCAAGGCGACGTTTTCGGCAATGTTGATGGCCAGTGCGGTTTTGCCCATGGAGGGGCGCGCCGCCAGGATCACCAGGTCACCGGCCTGGAAGCCGGACGTCATGCGGTCCAGGTCGTAGAAGCCCGTGGGCACGCCGGTGACGTCCTGCGGATTCTCGGCCATCTCGGTGACGCGATCGAGCAGGCTCACGACCAGCGTGTCCATGCTCTGGAAGCCTTCTTTCATGCGCGAGCCCTGCTCGCCGATCTTGAAGATCTTCTGTTCGGCCTCGTCGAGGATGGTGGCGACGTCTTTCCCCTGCGGGTTGAAGGCATTGGTGGAAATCTCGTCCGAGGCGGACACCAGTTTGCGCAGGATGGAGCGCTCGCGCACGATCTCCGCGTAGCGGCGGATGTTGGACGCGCTGGGAACGTATTGCGCAAGGGAATTGAGGTAGCTCAGGCCCCCTACTTCGTCGGCCTTGCCCTGGTTCTGCAGGTGCTCGTAGACCGTGATGATGTCGGCCGGTTTGGAGGCGTTGATCAGGGCGCCTACGGCGGCATAGATCAGCTTGTGTTCGGAGCGGTAGAAGTCCTGGTCGGTCAGCAGGTCGCCCACACGGTCCCACGCGCCGTTGTCGAGCAGCAGGCCGCCCAGCACGCTGGATTCACCCTCGATGGAGTGCGGCGGAATGCGCAGCTGGGCGATCTGGCGGTCAGGGCTGTAGCCGGGATCGTCATAGGTGGAAAGTACGGCGGACATGGGTTTCCTTGGGAGAGGGTGAATGGTACGCCGGGAGCGTAAAACCTCACGGGATAAGGTTGTGGATAACCGGGGGAAATCGGGTGGAAATACACCGTGAGCTTGTGTACAGCCGCTTGATCCGGCCGGCCATGAAAAAAGCCGCTCGGCGAGCGGCTTTTTTTCGGGAAGGGAGAAAACGCTTAAGCGGTTTCGCCGTACACGGTGACGGTGATGTCCACTGCCACGTCGGTGTGCAGGGCAACGGTCACGGCGTGGTCGCCAACAATCTTCAGCGGACCGTTAGGCATGCGGATTTGCGACTTCAGCACAGGGAAGCCCTGCTTGGTCAGCTCGGCCGAGATGTCATGGTTGGTGACGGAGCCGAACAGGCGGCCGTCAACACCGGCTTTTTGCGTGAGCTTGACGGTGGTGCCGCCGAGCTTTGCGCCCTGGGCCTGCATTTCGGCCAGCTTGGCAGCTGCAGCTTTTTCGAGTTCGGCGCGCTTGGCTTCGAATTCGGCCTTGTTGGCTTCCGTGGCGCGGCGTGCGCGGCCCGAAGGGATCAGGAAGTTGCGTGCATAGCCGTCTTTGACCTTGACGATTTCGCCGAGGTTACCGAGGTTCACGACTTTGTCGAGCAGAATAATTTGCATGGTCGTGCTCCTTACAGGCTACGGTGCTGGTCGCTGTAAGGCAGCATCGCGAGGAAGCGAGCGCGCTTGACGGCGGTGTTGATCTGGCGCTGGAAAATCGCGCGCGTGCCGGTCAGGCGTGCGGGGATGATTTTTCCGTTTTCGGCTACGAAATCGCGCAGGGTGTCGATGTCTTTGTAGTCGATTTCTTCAACGCCAGCGGCTGTGAAGCGGCAAAAACGCTTGCGCTTGAACAGCAGGGATTGGGTATTGCGCTTGGGGCGCTTGTCTTTGTTGAAACGTTTTGGTCCGGGCATGATGGACTCCTTAAATGGGGTTCGGTACTTGCTCTACCTTGTGCAGAGCCTGGATATGAAAAACAACACCTTTGCTGGTGCGCGCATTGATCAGAAAACCGGTGAACCTGAAGGGTTTGCCTAGCGGGGATTTGGCTGATTGCTCAGCCAGCGCTCCGAAAGCAACCGCCCTTACCGTCAACTTGACCTGTCTGGTGACTCCGGCTTCGACGATTTCGGACTCGTGTTCGAGGACGAAATTGGCGGCGGGGATTCCAGCGGGCGTGTAGCGAAGAGGACTTGCCTCGGCGATACAGGCGGTCAGTTCAACGTGGTTCACTGCGGGCTCTTGCTCAAAAGCAGATGCGCAGCAGCGAGGCGTTCAACAGCATGGTGGCTATTAAGCCGCATACTCCTGCTGTTGGGCCTTACGGGCTTCTTCCCTCTCGACGTTGCGCATCATGAGGGACGGGCCGGTTTCGGCTTTCTTCTTCACCACGGTCAGGTGGCGCAGCACGGCATCGTTGAACTTGAACGCGTGTTCGATTTCTTCCATCACGGCCTGGCTGGCTTCGATGTTGATGCAGAGGTAGTGGGCTTTGGCCAGTTTCTGGATCAGGTACACCAGCTGGCGGCGGCCCCAATCTTCGACACGGTGCACTTTGCCACCGCCGGCGGTGATCATGCCCTTGTAACGTTCCAGCATGGCTGGGACTTGCTCGCTTTGATCCGGGTGGATCAGCAAGACGATCTCATAGTGACGCATAAACTCTCCTTGTGGTTGATTGAAGCTGCCCCAGCGTCGTTAAGGGTGCAGCAAGGCGAAGCCCATGATTATAGCCTGAAGACTTGTTCGGATGCCAGTTTGGCCTGGCCATCCATCTAGAAACCCAGGAAATCGCAGCTTTTGGGGTAGTTTCCCCCTGCTTCAAAGCGCTGGCACCAGCGCCGGACACAGCCGGGTAGAACCCACGCGATGATCCATGCAATGAAGCTCTTTGGCTGATTGTTACTGCGTGTTAATCTCCCGCCAGATCCGGATGCGCTGGACTACAACCCTCCCGCACCCGCCTACCTACGCCGTCGACATGCAACTGCTTCACGCGCCAGCAAGCCTTTCAGGGCGGCATGCGACCTATGCGGTCTGGCTGGTATACGGCCTCCTGCTGCTCTGCCTTGGCCTGATTTTCAAGCCCTTTTTCCCTCTGGAAAGAGGATGGCTGGGTCATGACTACTCGCTGATGTTGCCCAACTGGCTGGATGGGCACATCTGGTTTTCCACGAACGGATTGAGCACCCCATGGTTTACACCGTCATTCTGTGCCGGTCAGCCCTTTTTTCCTGATCCACAGTCCGCTTTTTATTCGTTTCCACAGTTACTGGCCATATTGGCCGGGCCGATCAACGCCGCATATCTGTTGCTGTGCCTGAGCGCGAGCCTGATGTTCTGGGGCGGTTATCTGCTGGCGCGCAAGGTCTTTTTAACCGGCCCCCTGGCGGCAGTATTGGTGGGCGGCTTGCTGATGTTCAACGGGTTTCTTCCACATCGGATCATCATCGGGCATGTCGGCTTCCATGGGCTTGCCCTGGTGCCCTGGCTGGCTTTACTGCTCCTGCTGCCTATCCGCTCGCGACTCGATCAGGCCGGGATATCAGTGCTGGCGGGGGTTGTGCTTGCCTATTGGGTGCATTCCGGCCTCAGCACTCTGATGCTCGCAGGGGGCCTCGCTGTTTTCGTGATCGGTCTGCTGCATTGCATGGCCGGCGGCGACCTCCGGCAGTTCATGGCGAGGGGATTGATCGCCTGCATCGTCGGCTTGGCGCTTTCGGCGTCCAAGCTGATGGCAACCTTTTCCTTTCTTGCCCTTTTTCCTCGTACTTTTTATCCGCTGCCGGGCGCACCTTCATGGCATGAAGCGGCAGGAATGACCGTCGCAGCACTTTTTCTGGAGTCCCAGCAGGCCTACCAGATCGGCAAGGCTTCCATGACCAACCTGCAGGCCACGCAATCGCCGCACGAGTGGGCCTTCAACTTCGGGATGGCGAGCGCCGTTTTGCTGGTTTGCCTTATGGTTGACAGGATTCGCCGAGCAACAACGGCATTTCGGCTTCCGGGCTGGCGTCAATTTCTGTTGGGCTCTGCCTTGCTGCTGAGCCTGGCCGTGCCGCTGGCACTTAACTACTTTGATCCGCGGTGGAATGCCTTCCTGAAAACGCTGCCCATCGTCAACTCAGCCAGCACGCTGGTACGCTGGCTGGTGGTGTACATCACCATTTTTGCCGTCGGTATGGGCTTGCTGCTGCAACGCGCGACCTGGAAACGCTGGAAAGGCCTGGCCGTGGCGGTCTGCCTCACAGCAACAGTGGCGCAGTCAGCGCTTGAAGGCCGGGAGTTCTATTCGTGGCAGGGATATGACCCCCGCAGCGTGGTAATCGCTGAAAAAAAATTACGGGACGGTACATTTGCCGCAGGAATCCGGGAACTCGGAAGCCGTGCAGACATGCAGACCGAGACGGGCATTCTGCGAGTGACATCCAACAACCTTCTGGCTGCAGGCAAATCGGCGCTCTTTTGCTATAACCCCGTTTTCGGTTACAGCCTGGAGAGATTCTCAGCAGAAGGCCTGACAACAGGGCCAGTTCTTGCCGAGCACAACGGGTTCCTGAACCTGAAAAACCCGGCCTGCTACGTTTACCCAAAAGAAAACAACTGCAAACCAGGCGATCTTTTCCGTGCAGATCAACGCGAGGAAGCCCAGAAATTCGCAAACTACAAGCCATTTGCTTTCAATTTCTCGGCACGCCAGGAAATGGCCAACCGGCTGTCGTATATCGCCTGGGTCTCGTTTGGGCTGCTCATGCTGGGCTGGCTGGCTGCCACGCTTTGGCGCCGGCGCAAGGCGCCCTGACACACCCAATACTCCCCAGGCATACATGCAGCTTTTTTCAAAATGGAACGCCCCCTCACCGCGCCAGCAATCAGCATGGATTTGGCTGATTTTTTTGGTATTACTGGCTATTACAGCTCAGACGTTTGAACCATTTTTTCCGATTCAGGATGGCTGGCTGGGCCCCGACTTCAAACTTGCACTGCCAGGCTGGCTGGATGGTTATATCTGGTTCACCCAAAACGGCCTGAGCGTGCCCTGGTTCACCCCGTCGTTTTGCGCCGGGCAGCCTTTTTTTCCAGACCCGGTATCGGCGTACTACTCGCTGCCCCAGTTCTTGGCCATTGCCATGGAGCCCGTCAAAGCCGCCTGGGTGACGCTCTGCATCGCAGCCAGCTTGCTGTTTTGGGGGGGTTATCTTCTGATGCGCAGAGGCTTCATGGCAGGGCCGCTAACGGGCCTGCTTGTAGGCGGAATGCTGATGCTCAACGGATTTCTGCCTCAGCGGATGATCATCGGGCATGTGGTCTTTCACGGTTATGCGCTGGTCCCGTGGCTGGCGCTGCTGCTGCTCCTGCCGCTTCGGTCCCGAGCCGACACGGCTGTCGCGATAGCACTGGCAGGCCTCATCCCTGCGTACTGGGTTCATTCAGGCTTCAGCACACTGCTCCTGCCAGCAGCGCTGTCCGTGCTGCTGCTGGGTTTGCTTCATGGCTTGCTGGGGGGGGCCTTCCGCCAGTTCATGATCCGGGGCGTGCTGGCGGCCACCATTGGTGCAGCGCTTTCAGCTTCCAAACTGGTCGCCACGTTTTCCTTCATGGCCTTTTTTCCGCGCACTGCCTACCTGCTTCCAGGCGCAGGTACTTTGACAGACACGGTGACCATGATCATGGCCGCCCTGTTCATGGATTCGCAGCAGGCACACGACATCGGGGTGAAGTTGCTCGTCAACCAGCAGTGGGGGCTTAACCCGGAGGAATGGGCGTACAGCTTTGGCACTGCATGCGCAGTACTGCTTGTCCTTCTACTTTCCGAGCGCATGATGCGATGGACGCTGACATCCCGGGCACTTAAATGGCCCGCGCCACAAAAACTGTTCATGCTGCTGGCCTTAGTCGTTGGCTTGGTATGGCCCATTGCATTCAACTACTTTGAGCCGCACTGGAATGCCATCCTTAAAAGCATTCCCGTCATCAACTCAACCAGTACGCCACTGCGTTGGATCATTGTGTACATCCCAATGATCGCCGTCGGCACAGGCTTGCTGTTCGAGCGTTCCGGGTGGCCACACCTGAAAGTCGTCGCAGTTATCGCATGCCTCACAGGTCTAGTCATTCAGTCATCATCCGATCCGAGAAAGTTCTATTTCCAGCCGATTTACTATTCCGGCGCCATCGCCATAGCTCACCAGCAATTGAAAGAAAAGAGCTTTACGCCTGAGATCAGGGAACTGGGAACCGTCTCAAAGATACAGTCTGGACCGCGGCTGTTGAGGGCCATTATCAATAACACACTGGTTGCCGGCATGTCGCAACTGGAGTGCTACAACCCGGCGTTTGGATACCGCAGAGAGTATTTTTCAGCCGACGGATTAAGTCCCGGGCCAGTTCTTGCCGAGCACAACGGGTTCCTGAACCTGAAAAACCCGGCCTGCTACGTTTACCCAAAAGAAAACAACTGCAAACCAGGCGATCTTTTCCGTGCAGATCAACGCGAGGAAGCCCAGAAATTCGCAAGCTACAAGCCATTTGCTTTCAATTTCTCGGCACGCCAGGAAATGGCCAACCGGCTGTCGTATATCGCCTGGGTCTCGTTTGGGCTGCTCATGCTGGGCTGGCTGGCTGCCACGCTTTGGCGTTGGCGCACGGCGCCCCGACAATCCAGGCAGCCAAACCACGTGGCTTGAGCTTTTTCAGAGACGTTTCAGGTCCGGATAGCGAATGTATTCCACCAGTTCCTGGACTTTCTGGCTGGGCGGCGGGGTGAGCAGGCTCACCAGCACAATCACCGCAAAACCGACCGGAACACCGAAAAGCCCGGCCGAAATCGGGTCTATGCCCCACCACAGCTGCACCGGCGAGGTAATGCCGAAGGTGGTGCGCAGCCAGGCCTGGTTGGTGAACATGTAATACGAGGTTACGCCCAGGCCCGACACCATGCCCAGCACGGCCCCGATGCCGTTGGCGCGTTTCCAGAAGATCCCCAGGCTGAGCGCCGGGAAGAACGAGGCGGCGGCAAACGAGAACGCGGCCGACACCAGAAACAGGATGTCCGCCGGCTTTTGCGCCGCCACATAGGCCGCCAGCAAGGCCACGATCAGCAGCAATATCTTGGACACCGTCACCCGGCTCACCGTTGATGCATTGGGATCGATCATCTTGTAATAAAGGTCGTGGCCCAGCGCATTGGCAATCGTCAGCAGCAGGCCGTCGGCGGTGGAAAGCGCTGCAGCCAGCCCACCCGCCGCCACCAGGCCTGAAATCACGTAGGGCAAGCCTGCCAGCTCGGGCGTCAGCAGCACGATGATGTCGCCGCCTATGTTCATCTCATTGAGCTGCAGGATGTTGTCCTTGTTGATGTCTGTGACCGACAGCAGCGAAGGGTCCACCCGCGTCCAGGAATGCACCCAGGCGGGCAGCTGGTCAAACGGCATGCCCACCAGCACGGTGAATATCTCGTACTTCACCAGCACAGCCAGTGCCGGTGCGGTGAAATAAAGCAGGAAGATACACACCAGCGACCAGGTGACCGACTGCCGCGCTTCCCGCACACTGGGCACGGTGTAATAGCGCATGAGGATGTGCGGCAAGGCCGCGGTGCCCACCATGAGGCAAAAAACCAGCGCCAGGAAATTGCGGCGCGAAGTGTCGTAGGTCTCCTGCTCTTTCGGGGTTCCGTCCGGGTTGCCCGAGAACTGGGCCGCGTGGGCGGGCATGCCGTTAAGCGGCTGGGTTTTGACGTCCGCAGCGGCCCTGGCCGCCGTCCAGGCCTTGACGGCGGCGGCCTCGTCCCGGGGCATGGCGGCCATCGCCCTGGCGGCCGATGAAATTTCAGCCACGGATGCATTGCCGCTTTTGAGCTGCTCCATTCGTTTGGCGGCGGCCAGCTTGTCGGCGGCCAGCGACTCGGCGGGGTGCTCCAGCCTGCCCGACAGCGCTGCCGAGCGCTGCTTGAACAGCTCACGCACCTGCAGCTCTTTGGGGTCGGCCGTCAGCTCTTTCTCCTTGGCCGTGACCTTTTCAAGTTGAAAGCCATAAACCAGCTGCGGTACCGGAATCCCCGTCTGCTTGACCGACAGCCAGACCACCGGAATGAGGTAGGCCACCACCAGGATGATGTACTGGGCCACCTGCGTCCAGGTCACCGCGCGCATGCCACCCAGGAAAGAACATACCAGGATGCCACCCAGCCCCAGGAAGATACCCAGCTCGAACGCGATGCCGGTGAGGTAGGAGGTGATCAGGCCGACGCCGTAAATCTGCGCAACCAGATAGGTGAAGGAGCACAAAATGGCCGCCGCCACGCCGATGAGCCGCGGCAGTCGCCCACCGTAGCGCTCTCCCAGAAAATCCGGAATGGTGAACTGGCCGAACTTGCGCAGGTAAGGCGCCAGCACCAGCGCCACCAGGCAGTAGCCGCCTGTCCAGCCCATGATGAAAGCCAGCCCGCTGTAGCCCGTGAGGTAAAGCGTTCCCGCCAGGCCAATGAAGGAGGCGGCCGACATCCAGTCGGCGCCGGTGGCCATGCCGTTGTAGACCGCCGGCACGCGCCTGCCTGCCACATAGTATTCGGAGGCGTCGGTGGTGCGGCTCATGACGCCTATGCCCGCATAGAGGCCGATGGTGGCCAGCAAAAAGGCCGTACCTATCCAGAGGCGCGGCAGGCCCGCACGTTCCAGAAGCGCCAGGACGACCACAAACACCACCAGGCCCAGCGTGTACCAGCGGTAGACGCGGTCCAGCTGCTTTTTGAACTGCTGGCTCGAGAGCATGACGCCGTCGCGCGAACCAAAAAAGCCGCCCATTCAGTCCTCGTCCGCCACGTCATGCTCGATGTCGAGCCGGTTCATGTACCAGGCATAAAAGCCGACGATGAGGCAATACACCACCAGGGCGCCCTGCGCACCCATCCAGAAGCTGAAAGGCCAGCCAAAAAAAGTGAAGCTCAGCGCGCGCGCAAAGTAACTCACGCCGAACGTAACGCTGAACCAGATCATGAGGAGCACCGCCGTTACGGCGAGGTTCTTGCGCCAGTAACGACGGTGGCTGTCAGTGGGCTGCATGGGCTGCCTGGCCGGTGGCCGCAAAAAGGGCCTCGTTTTCGCGCTCGAACTGGGCCGCCACACGCGGCTCAAAGCGACTCAAGTGCGCAATCACCTTGCGCGCCTTGGCGGGCTGGCCCAGCGCCAGCCACACCTGCGCGAGCCGGTACCAGCCGTAAGGGCTCAAGGGCTGCAGGACTGTGTTCTTTTGCAGGGCCTCGGCGGCTTCCTCAAACCGGTGCGCCTGAATGTGCACCAGCGCCAGGCCATACCAGGCCTGGTCCAGGCGCGCGTCCAGTGCCACCGCGCGCTCAAAGGCCGGCCCGGCCTCATCATGGCGTCCCGCCTGCTGCAACACATAACCCAGGTTGAACCAGCCCGCGGCATGGCCGGGCCTGACGGCGGTCAATTGCTGCAGGCTGGCAACGGACTCTTGTGTGAGCTGGAGCTGCGCCGCCACATGGCCGCGGCTGGCTAGCGCATAAGGGTCTGCCGGGCGCAGTTGCAGCATCTGGTCAAAGACGGCCAGCGCGGCAGGCCGTTTGGCGCAGGCGAGCAAAAGCAGTGCGCGTATTTTCAGAAAACCGTATTGAAGGGCAGCGTCTATTTGCACAGTGCCACCCCGATCTCCAGGCAGATGCGGATTTTGGCGATGGCCGCAATGGCCCACACCAGCAGCAGCACCAAAAAGGCCACCAGCGGCAAGTGACGGTCCATCACGACCTGCGGAGATATCCAGCGTGCTGCCTTGACCCAAGGCAAGCCCACCAGCTGAAGCACGCGATAAAACGGATTGCTGTCCTTCGCCGCGCCTGCCAGCAGGCCTACTGCCCATTGCCCGGCCAACGCAAGCAGAGCAATTTCAGTGAGCAGTTTGATGGTAGTGGTGACGGCAAGCATGGCTCACGACAAACAGATGAAGGGATGAAGGCAACGATTCCGATTGTCATCGGAGGTATTGCCAATTGTTTACCGGGAAACCTCCTGCCATCGCGGGTTTTCCCTCGGTCGCGCGGTTCCGACGCAAAAAAAATGCGCTGCGAATCTCTCCGCAGCGCACCGTTTCAATTCATGTCAACCGTCTTCAGTTGGCCAGTTGCTTCCAGGTGGCGATCACCGTGTCGGGATTCAGCGAGATGGAGCCGATGCCTTCGTCCTTCAGCCACTGCGCAAAGTCCGGGTGGTCGCTGGGGCCCTGGCCGCAGATGCCGACGTATTTCCCCGCGCGCCGGCAGGCCTGGATAGCCCGGCTCAGCATGGCCTTGACGGCGGGGTCGCGTTCGTCAAAATCCTGGGCCAGGATGTCCAGACCGGAGTCGCGGTCCAGGCCCAGCGTGAGCTGGGTCAAATCGTTCGAACCAATCGAGAAACCGTCGAAGAACTCGAGGAACTCGTCGGCCAGTATGGCGTTGCTGGGCACCTCGCACATCATGATCACGCGCAGGCCCTGCTCGCCGCGCTTGAGGCCGTGCTGGGCCAGCAGGTCCGTGACCTTTTTGGCCTGGCCCAGGGTGCGTACAAATGGCACCATGACCTCGACGTTGACCAGACCCATGTCGTTGCGCACGCGTTTGAGCGCCTCGCACTCCATGGCAAAGGCCTCGCCAAAATCGGGGCTAAGGTAGCGCGATGCGCCGCGAAAGCCCAGCATCGGGTTTTCTTCCTCGGGCTCGTAGCGTGAGCCGCCGATCAGCTTGCGGTATTCGTTGGACTTGAAGTCCGACAGACGCACGATCACCGGCTTGGGCCAAAAGGCTGCCGCGATCGTGGCCACGCCTTCGGTCACCTTGTCGACATAAAAGGCACGTGGCGAGGCATGGCCGCGCGCCACGCTTTCCACTGCTTTTTTCAGGTCGGCATCCACATTGGGGTAATCAAGAATCGCCTTGGGGTGCACACCGATGTTGTTGTTGATGACAAATTCCAGCCGTGCCAGGCCAACGCCGTGATTGGGGATCTGGCAGAAATCAAACGCCAGCTGCGGGTTGCCGACATTCATCGTGATCTTCAGGTCGATAGGCGGCATCTCACCACGCTGCACTTCCGTCACTTCGGTTTCCAGCAGACCGTCATAAATGTTACCGGTATCGCCCTCAGCGCAGCTCACGGTGACGAGCATGCCATCTTTCAGCGTTTCGGTGGCGTCGCCGCAGCCGACCACGGCCGGGATACCCAGCTCGCGCGCGATGATGGCGGCGTGGCAGGTGCGCCCGCCGCGGTTGGTCACGATGGCGCTGGCGCGCTTCATCACCGGTTCCCAGTTCGGGTCGGTCATGTCGGTCACCAGGATGTCGCCGGCCTGCACCTGGTCCATGTCCTTGATGTCGTGCACGATGCGGACCGCGCCCGTGCCGATCTTCTGGCCGATCGCGCGGCCTTCTGCCAGCACGGTGCCGGTGCCCTTGAGCTTGTAGCGCTGCTCTGCCTTGCCCTTGGACTGGCTCTTCACAGTCTCGGGGCGCGCCTGCAGGATGTAGAGTTCGCCGTCGATGCCGTCTTTGCCCCACTCGATGTCCATCGGGCGGCCATAGTGGGCCTCGATGATCAATGCATAGCGGGCGAGTTGCTCGACGTCGGTGTCGTTCAGCGAATAGCGGTTGCGCAGCTCGGTCGGCACATCAGTGGTCTTGACCAGCTTGCCGCCGGCTTTTTTCTCGTCGGCGCTGGTGAACTCCATCTGCAGCAACTTGCTGCCCAGGTTGCGGCGAATGACGGCGCGTTTGCCCGCTTTGAGCATGGGTTTATGCACGTAAAACTCGTCAGGGTTGACGGCGCCCTGCACCACCGTCTCGCCCAGGCCGTAGCTGGAGGTGATGAACACCACGTCTTCAAAGCCGCTTTCGGTGTCGATGGTGAACATCACGCCGGCAGCACCCTTGTCGCTGCGCACCATGCGCTGGATACCGGCTGAAAGCGCCACGTCGGAATGGGCAAAGCCCTGGTGAACCCGGTAGCTGATGGCGCGGTCGTTGTACAGCGAGGCGAACACCTCTTTCATCTTGTGCAGCACGTCCTCGATGCCGACGACGTTCAGGAAGGTTTCCTGCTGGCCGGCAAACGACGCGTCCGGCAAGTCCTCTGCCGTGGCGGATGAGCGCACCGCAAAGCTGGCCTGGGCATTGCCGGCGCTGAGGGCGGCAAAACTGTCGCGAACGGCTTTTTCCAGATCGGCCGGGAAAGGCTGGGCTTCCACCAGCTTGCGGATTTTGGCGCCGGCTTCGGCCAGCGCACGCACGTCATCGGTGTTGAGCGTGTCCAGCACGCCGTTGATTTTTTTGTCGAGGCCGTCATGCGCCAGGAACACGCGAAAGGCGTGGGCCGTAGTGGCAAATCCGGTGGGAACACGAACCCCGTTCGGGCCGGTCGGCAGTTGCGAAATCATTTCGCCGAGGCTGGCGTTCTTGCCGCCGACAGACTCGACGTCTGTCATCCTCAGGTTTTCAAACGGTACGACCAGGGCGGTCGCCTCAAACAGCTTGGACATGAAAATACTCCGGGAGGTTTAAAAACCGGGGAATTCACCATGCGCGGCAAGCAACCTTGTTGTTGTTGGAAGGGGTTGTGGCGGGGCATGATGTGACAAACTGGATAATTGCCACGATTGTAGGGGCCTCGGGCCCGGCGTGCCGTGTCAGGCTTTCACCCGGCTTTCAACCAGCGAAACCCTTATTTCCCCTCCCTGTCCCTCATTTATCCCCTTCCCATGTCCCAACGCACCGTATTTTTCATCTCTGACGGTACCGGCATCACCGCTGAAACCTTTGGTAACGCCATCCTGGCGCAGTTTGAATTCAAGCCGCGCCACGTGCGCCTGCCTTTTATCGACAGCGTGGACAAGGCCCACCAGGCGATCCGGCAGATCAATCACACGGCCGAAGTCGAGGGCAAACGCCCCATCGTCTTCACGACGCTGGTGAACATGGAGATCCTCGCGGTCATCAAGGCCCACTGCAACGGCATGCTGCTGGACATGTTCGGCATGTTTGTGGCGCCGCTGGAGGGTGAGCTGGGCATCAAGTCCAACCACCGGGTAGGCCGGTTTTCAGACGCGTCCAAAAGCAAGGAATACGACGACCGCATCGAGGCGATCAATTTCTCGCTGGCGCATGACGACGGCCAGAGCAACCGCGACCTGGCCGGTTCGGACGTCATTCTGGTGGGCGTGAGCCGCAGCGGCAAGACGCCGACCTCGCTTTACCTGGCCATGCAGTACGGCCTGAAGGCTTCCAACTACCCATTGATCCCCGAAGATTTCGAGCGCCGCCAGCTGCCGCCGGCGCTGGTGCCACACCGCAAGAAGATCTTCGGGCTGACCATCGCGCCCGAGCGACTGGCGCAGATCCGCAATGAGCGCCGGCCCAACTCCAAATACGCCAGCCTGGAGAACTGCCGCGACGAAATCCACGAGGCCGAAGCCATGATGCGGCGCGAAGGCATACGTTGGCTGTCAACCACCACCAAGTCGATTGAAGAGATCGCCACCACCATCCTGCAGGAAATCCGGCCGGAGCGGCTGGAGTACTGAGGCGGGGCCATGCACATCCCATGCCTCCGCACGGATGCACAAGGTGAGCATTCATCGAAGCAGGGGTCAGCGTCGACACAGATTTCCCGATGCATGGCGGCTGAAGCCGTTTTTTCCCGGGGATCGGGTGAGTTGCTACTGATTTGATAGCTGCTTGCGCCCGTCCCTATTGGCCAGAAAGCATTTTTTAGCGAAAAATAGAGCCTTGGGCCTGGCTAAAAATTTCGCATGAAATCAGCCGTTGACCCAATCCCGACATGCGCGAGCAGCTATCTTTTTTATAGCAACGCCAGGTCAGCCCAGCACCGCCACCCCCTTGACCTGCGCGTACACACGGCTGCCGGGCTGCAATTGCAAGGCTTCCGCCGACTTCTGGGTGAGCCGCGCCAGCAGTGTGCTGCCGCCGGCGTCCAGGCCGACCATCACCTGTCCCGGGCTGTCGGCGGAAAGGCCGGTGACGGTAACCGCAAAGATGTTCTGCACACTGGTGCCCTCCTGGCGCTCAAGCGTCAGGCTCACGTCACGCGCCTGGATGCGCACGCGCACGCGCTGGCCGACCTGCAGCGAAGGGTTGAGCAGGCTGATGCGTCCGCCGGGAAACTCGGCATGGCTCATGTGCCATTCGGGTTCAACGGCGCTGATCACGGCATCTATCACCGCGGCTGCGGCGTCGCCGTGCGCCAGCGGCAGGTCCAGCCGCGTCATCAGCTCGCGCGTCGGGCCTGAGGCCGTGACGCGGCCGGCGTCCAGCAGCACCAGGTGGTCGGCCAGCCGGGCGACCTCATCCGGCGCGTGGCTGACGTAGAGCACGGGCATGTCGAGTTCGTCATGCAGGCGCTCCAGGTAAGGCAGGATTTCGGCCTTGCGGGCGATGTCCAGCGAGGCCAGGGGCTCGTCCATCAACAAAAGCTGCGGACTGGTGGCCAGCGCCCGCGCGATGGCCACGCGCTGGCGCTCGCCGCCCGAAAGCGTGCCGGGCATGCGCCGCATCAGTTTTTGCAAGCCCAGCAATTCAATGGCGTGTTCCAGCGAGATGCGGCGCTGGGCAGCCGGCACGCGGCGCTGGCCGAAATCGAGGTTGCTGTGCACGTCCAGGTGGGCGAACAGACTTGCTTCCTGGAATACATAGCCCAGCGGCCGCTGATGCACCGGCAAGAAGACACCGGCCTTGTCGTCTTGCCAGACCTCGCCATTGACCGAGAGATGGCCGGTTGCTGCACGCTCCAGACCGGCAATGCTGCGCAGCAGGCTGGTTTTGCCCGACCCCGAAGGACCAAAGACGGCCGTGACGCCGCGCCCAGGCAAGTCCAGCGACACGTCGAGCGAGAAATCGGTGAAGACACGATGAAACGAGGCGGAGATGCCGCCTCCGAGAACGCTGGCCGGCCTCATGCGCCCTGCCCTTTGCGCCGGCCCGGCTGCAAGGCATTGAAGGTATAGAGCGCCAGCAGCACCAGAAAGGAAAACGCCAGCAGGCCGCCGGCCAGCCAGTGCGCCTGGCTGTATTCGAGCGCTTCCACATGGTCGTAGATCTGCACAGACATCACGCGTGTCTTGCCGGGAATGTTGCCCCCCATCATGAGCACAATGCCGAACTCGCCCACTGTGTGCGCAAAGCCCATGACGGTGGCGGTCAGGTAGGCGGGCCGGGCCAGCGGCAGCACCACGCTGAAAAAGGTATCCAGCGGCGAGGCTCGCAAGGTGGCAGCGGCTTCCAGCGGCCGTTCGCCAATTGCCTCAAAGGCGTTTTGCAGCGGCTGCACCACGAAAGGCATGGAATACAGCACCGATCCCACCACGAGCCCGGCAAAGGTAAACGGCAGCACGCCCCAACCCAGCGACTGCGTGAGCTGGCCCACCGGGCCGTTCGGCCCCATCAGTACCAGCAGATAAAAACCCAGCACCACTGGAGGCAAAACCAGCGGCAAGGCCACCAGCGCACCCACCGGCCCTTTGAGCCATGAACGCGTACGCGCCAGCCACCACGCCAGCGGCGTGCCGGCCAGCAGCAACACCACGGTGGTGGTGGCCGCCAGCCGAAAGGTCAGCACCAGTGCCTGAAGGCTTGCATCGTCGAGCATGATTCAGTGTCGCCTCTATGCCGCTTCTGTGCCGCGTTCAGGGCTCGTAGCCGAAGGAGCGGATCACCGCCCTGGCCTTCTCTGTTTTCAAAAAAGCCATCAGCTGCACCGCGGCCTTGCTGTCTTTGGCCTTGGCCAGCAGCACCGCATCCTGGCGAATCGGGCTGTGCAAGCTACCGGGAACAATCCACGCCGAGCCCGACCTGATCTTGCCGCCTTCGTAGACCTGCGAGAGCGCGATAAAACCCAGCTCCGCATTGCCGGTCGAGACAAAGCTGAAGGCCTGGCCGATGCTTTCGCCTTGCACCAGTTTGGGCTCCAGGGCGGCTTGCAGGCCCAGCTTATTCATGGTCTCGACGGCGGCAGCACCGTAGGGCGCGAGCTTGGGCGCAGCGATGGCGATCTTTTTGAAGTCGCCCTTTTTCAGGACCTCGCCCTGCGCATCAACCACGCCAGGCTGGGCCGACCAAAGCACCAGCTTGCCCGTGGCATAGGTAAAGCGGCTACCGTTCACGGCCGCGCCCTCCTTCTCCAGCTTTGCGGGAGTCTCGTCGTCGGCCGCGAGGAAGACCTCAAACGGCGCGCCATGGGTGATCTGCGCATAAAACTTGCCGGTGGCGCCAAAGGTCAGCACCGCTTTGTGGCCCGTATCTTTTTCAAAGTCCGCGGCGATCAGTTTCATGGGCGCGGTGAAATTGGCTGCCACAGCGACCTGGACTTCCTCCGCCAATGCAGCAGCCGATGCCAGCACGAGGCACAGAGCCGGCAGCCAGCGCAACGCAGTTTTGAACATGATGAAACTCTGGTGATGAAAGCTGGGGAGATGACAGGGACGAAGGCGAAGATGCGTTTTGAAAGAAAGTCACTCCTGTCGATTCGCTATTCTATTTTAGAATAGCGGTATCTGTCTCGAGGCTCCCATGAAAAAAGCCGCCAATTCCTCGCCCGCCGCATCCTCCTTCGCAAGCGCCTTCAGCCATGAACCGGCCGACAAGCGCATCGAGATCCTGCGCCTGGTCGGCGAAAGCGGCTCGATCTCGCAGGCAGCGCGGCAAGCCAAGGTCAGCTACAAGGCCGCCTGGCAAGCCATCGACACCTTGACCAACCTGGCCGGTGTGGCGCTGGTGGAGCGCGCTGTGGGCGGGTCGGGCGGCGGCGGCGCCACCCTGACGCCGGCGGGCCATAAGCTGCTGGCAGTGGCAGGTCTTTTGAACGACTCCCGCAGCAAGGTGCTGTCCGCCTTCAAGTCCGATGAACTGCTGCTGCCACGCGCGCTACCGGTACTGTCCAACATGAGCGTACGCACCAGCATGCGCAACCAGTTGCCCTGCCAGGTTGAGAAGATCGAGGTGCACGGCCAGATGGCGCGTGTGCACCTGAGGCTGGCTGGTGAGGCACTGCTGGTTTCGCGCATCACCAAAGCCAGCGCGGAACTGCTGGGCTTGCAGAAAGGGCAAACGGTACTGGCCCTGTGCAAGGCTACGGCGGTGGCCGTGCGTGAGCCGGCGGTTCCCGCACGACCAGAGGTTTGCGTATTGAGCGGCCGTGCGGTTCGGATCAGCCGCGGCGCCACGGGCGACGAAGTGTCGATGCAACTAGACGGAGGCCTGCAGCTGGTCGGCTTTGCGCCTGCCGGCAGCAGCCTCAAAGTTCGCTCCCCGGTACAGGCCCTAGTCGACGAATCAGCCCTCGTAATTGCCCTTTCGGCCTGATCGTCAGGCCGGCGCTTCAAAAAGGTATTGGCGCTGCAATGCCATACCGTCCTGCTGCTCTACCGCGTGAGCCGTCACACCCCACACGTTCCGGATGCACAAAGGCGTCAGCACGTCGGTCGTAGCGGCGAATAACAAGAATGGACAGTCAAAATCCGCCGCATCGCGCCTATTCGATAAATAGTTAATATCTATCGATATACTATATTTAAAAGAGTTATACTATCGTCTCAAAAGCATTTTTACCCGTTCTTTAACCCAGCATAGGAAGCCATCCAGATGTCCCTGATCAATACCCAAGTCCAGCCTTTCAAAACCCAAGCCTTCCTCAATGGCAAGTTCATCGACGTTTCAGACGAATCGCTGAAGGGCAAATGGTCGGTCCTGATCTTCATGCCGGCTGCGTTCACCTTCAACTGCCCTACCGAGGTCGAAGATGCTGCCGACAACTACGCCGAATTCCAGAAAGCCGGTGCTGAGGTCTACATCGTGACCACCGACACGCATTTCTCGCACAAGGTGTGGCACGAAACCTCCCCTGCTGTCGGCAAGGCCAGGTTCCCGCTGGTGGGCGACCCGACCCACACGCTGACCAAAGCCTTTGACGTGTTCATCCCTGAAGAAGGCCTGGCGCTGCGCGGCACCTTTGTGATCAACCCCGAAGGCGTCATCAAGACTGCTGAAGTGCACTCCAACGAGATCGCACGTGACGTCAAGGAAACCCTGCGCAAGCTGAAGGCAGCCCAGTACACCGCCGCTCACCCCGGCCAGGTCTGCCCTGCCAAGTGGAACGAAGGCGCCAAGACGATCGCCCCGTCCATCGACCTCGTCGGCAAGATCTAAGAACAGGTCTAACGCCCTGCAGCCTTCCTGACGAAGGCCCGGGCCCCGGCACACGCGTGTGTGCCGTCCCGGGCTTTTTTGTTCCTCATTGAAATTGAAAGTGACACTGCCATGCTCGACGACGCCACCAAAGCCCAACTGAAAAGCTATCTCGAACGCGCCACTGCGCCCATCGAAATCGTCGCTTCGCTCGACGGCAGCGAGGCTTCGGGTGAAGTACTGTCGCTGCTGAAAGATGTGGCCGAGTCTTCGCCCCTGGTCAAACTGACCGAAAGCCGCGACGACCCGCACCGCAAGCCCTCGTTTTCGATCAACCGCCCCGGTGAAAACCACGGCCCGCGTTTTGCCGGCCTGCCCATGGGTCATGAATTCACCTCGCTGATCCTGGCGCTGCTGCAGATTGGCGGCTACCCGCCCAAAGTAGAGCAACCCGTGCTCGAGCAGGTCCGCGCGCTCGACGGCGATTTCGACTTCGAGGTCTATGTCTCGCTGACCTGCCACAACTGCCCCGACGTGGTCCAGGCGCTGAACCTGATGACGGTGCAGAACCCCCGCATCAAGACCACGATGATCGAAGGCGGCACCTTCCAGGACGAAGTGAAAGAGCGCGAGATCATGGGCGTGCCCACGGTCTTCCTCAACGGAACCATGTTCGGAAACGGCCGCATGAGCCTGGAGGAAATCCTGGCCAAGATCGACACCAGCGGCGTCGAACGTGAAGCCAAGATCATCGACAAAAAGGAAGCCTTCGACGTGCTGATCGTCGGCGGCGGCCCGGCCGGCGCGGCAGCGGCCGTGTATGCCGCGCGCAAGGGCATCCGCACCGGTGTGGCGTCCGAGCGTTTCGGCGGCCAGGTACTGGACACCCTGGGCATCGAGAATTTCATCTCCATCAAGGAAACCGAAGGCCCCAAATTTGCCCACGCGCTGGAAGAGCACGTGCGCAACTACGACGTGGACATCATGAACCTGCAGCGCGCCAAGGCGCTGGTACCGAACAGCGGGCCGGACAAAAACCTGATCGAAGTGCAGCTCGAAAGCGGCGCCTCGCTCAGGAGCAAGTCCATCGTGATCTCGACCGGTGCACGCTGGCGCAACATCAATGTTCCCGGCGAGCATGAGTTCAAGAACAAGGGCGTGGCCTACTGCCCGCACTGCGACGGCCCGCTCTTCAAGGGCAAGCGCGTGGCGGTGATCGGCGGCGGCAACTCGGGCGTCGAGGCGGCGATTGACCTGGCCGGCATCGTTGGCCACGTGACGCTGATCGAGTTCGACACTGCGCTGCGCGCCGACGCCGTGCTGCAGCGCAAGCTGAACAGCCTGCAGAACGTGACGGTGTTCACCAACGCGCAAACGACCGAAATCACCGGCGACCAGAAGGTCAATGGCCTGGTCTACAAAGACCGCGCCAGCGGCGAGCTGAAAACCGTTGAGCTTGAAGGTGTGTTCATCCAGATCGGCCTGGTGCCCAACACCGACTGGCTCAAGGGCGTGGTGGACCTGTCCAAACACGGCGAGATCATCGTCGACGCCAAGGGCCAGACCTCTGTGCCGGGCGTGTTCGCGGCGGGTGACGTGACGACCGTGCCCTTCAAGCAGATCATCATCGCGGCCGGTGAAGGCGCGAAGGCGGCGCTCAGTGCGTTTGACTACCTGATCCGCAGCCCCATCACTGTGCAGTGATGCAGTGATGGGATACCCGAAAAGGCCGTCCTCTCCGGGCGGCCTTTTTTTGCGCGGTTTTTCACCGGAATTCCCCTGGGGCTTGCAGGGACCAAGATGAGAATTACTCTCATCTAGTGGTATAGTTCGCAGCGCCCTACTCGCTAGCCAAACAACCCGGCAGCCTTCTCGTGCTGCCAGGCGTAGCAAGCCAACAACCCGCCCACAGGCCCCCTGAAATTTCGTCACCTATCGTGGCGTCAGGGGCTGCTGTGCGCACGCCAGTTCCCTGGCGATCCTCCCCAGGAGTTTTGACTTGCTCACCTCGCATCCGCCGCACGCCGCGCGCCACCTTGCACCGTTCGCCATCCTTTCTCTGATCGCCGCGCTTCAAGGCGCATATGCCCAGACAGCGGCCGAGACAACCCTTCGCGAAGTGCAGGTGCGCTCCGACCAGGAGAAAGAGACCGCCACCGGCCCGGTGATCGGCTACCGCGCCAAAAGGGCTTCTACCGCGACCAAGACCGACACGCTGCTGTCCGAAACGCCGCAGGCCGTGACCGTCATCACCAGCCAGCAGATTACCGACCAGGGTGCCAACAACCTGCAGGACGCCCTGGGCTACGCCGCCGGCGTGCGCTCCGATGCCTATGGACTGGATTCACGAACCGACTCGGTGCGTGTGCGCGGCGCCAGCCCGGACAACTACCTGGACGGCCTGCGTGAAGCCTACGGCTACTACACCAGCCGCACACGCGCAGACCCTTACACCCTGGAGCGCCTGGAGGTACTGCGCGGCCCGTCGGGCATGCTGTTCGGCGCGGGCACGGCGGCCGGCGTCATCAACATGGTCAGCAAAAGGCCGCAAACCGAAACCCAGCGCGAAGTGGGCGTGCAGTTCGGCAGCAACGGCCGCAAGCAGCTCCAGCTTGACCTGACCGGCCCGCTGACGGAAGATGGTGAATGGCTGTACCGGCTGGTCGCACTCAAACGCAGCTCCAACACGCAGGTTGACTTCGTACCCGACGACCGCAGCCTGATCGCGCCGTCGCTCACCTGGCGGCCCAATGCTGCCACCTCGCTCACGTTGCAGGCACTGTGGCAAAAAGACAAGAGCGGCTCAACCTCGCAGTTCTTTCCCTGGGAAGGCACGCTGCTGCCCAACCCGAACGGCCAGTTGCCGACCAACCGCTTCATCGGTGAACCGGGCGACTACTACGACTCCGAGCGCAAATCCATCGGCTGGCTGTTTGAGCACAAGTTCAACGACACCTGGACGGTGCGCCAGAACTTTCGCCACGCCACCAACGAGAACGACAACCGCTACCACTACGGCGACTTCTTCACCAGCCCCGGCAGTTGGGGGTCTGACCCGGTGACCAAGCGGCGCTTGGGCCGCATCAACGACAGCTCGCTCACACGCAACCGCATCACCGCGCTGGACAACCACGCCGAGGGCCATTTCACCACCGGCGCGCTCAAGCACACGCTGCTGGTGGGCGCGGACTTTGCGCGCCACAGCGAGAACACCTGGGCGGGCGCCACGGTCAGTGATATCGACGCCTACGCGCCCATCTACGGCAACCTGCTCATCCCCGTACGCGCGGCCCTGCCGGGCACCACGCAACGGCAAACAGGCCTGTATCTGCAGGACCAGATGAAGCTGGACAACTGGATCGTGACGACGGGCCTTCGCCATGACAAGTCCGTGTCGGGCGCCGAAGGCCGCCCTGATGAAGAAACCTCGGCCACCACCAGGCGCCTGGGCCTGATGTATGCCCACCCCTCGGGCTGGTCGCCCTATGTGAGCTACAGCGAATCCTTCACCCCGCAGGCCGCCATCAAGGGTCAACTCTTCACGCCGCTGCGCGGTGAGCAATGGGAACTGGGCCTGAAATACGAGCCGGCGGGCCGCGCACTGGCTTATAGTGCCGCGCTCTACGACCTGCGCGAGAAAAACCAGATTGCCTCGCCGCTGCCCAATGTCTACACCCAGGTTGGCGCCACGCGCACCAAAGGGCTGGAGCTGGAAGTCAAGGGCTCCGTCACGTCCAATCTGGAGCTGGTCGCGCACTACAACTACACCGAGCTGGACAAGCAGCTCGAAGGCTTGCCCCAGCACCAGGCCAGCGCCTGGGCCAGGTACCGCTTCTCCATCGCCGGCATGAATGGCTTTTCGGCGGGCGCCGGTGTGCGCTGGATGGGCGCTTTCCGGGACCAGCAAGGCGGCGGCAGCGGCCCCGAAATCCCCGCAGCCGCGCTGCTGGATTTGATGTTCGCCTACGACACCGCGAACTGGCGCTACGCCGTCAACATCAACAACGCGACCGACAAGACCTACTTCAGCACCTGCCTGGCCCGCGGCGACTGCTGGTATGGCGCGCGGCGCACGGTGGTGGCCAGCGCTACCTACCGCTTCTAGACGACAAGAAGGAGAGCCACGATGACCACGACCAGCCCCACGGGCAAGAAGACGGCGATGGACAGCCGGCGCATCAAGACCTGGACCTGGGTGCACAAATGGAGCAGCCTGGTTTGCACGGTCTTCATGCTGCTGCTGTGCCTGACCGGGCTGCCGCTGATCTTTCACCACGAAATCGGCCACCTGCTGGGCACTGAAGTTGAAGCGCCCGATTTGCCGAAGGGCACGCCGCGCGCCAGCCTGGACAAGGTCATGGAAGTGGCGCAGGCACTGCACCCGGGCAAGGTGCCGATGTTCGCCTCACACGAGATCGACGACGACCGCTTCTGGTACGTCACGCTGGGCGACACGCCACTGTCCGAGGTGGGTAACAAGACCGTCGCTGTCGATGCACGCACCGCAGCTGTGCTGGCCCAGCCCAGGTTCGACGAAGGCTTTATGTACGTGATGCTCAAGCTGCACGTTGACCTCTTTGCCGGACTCGCGGGCAAGCTCTTTCTGGGCTTTATGGGGCTCTTGCTGCTGGTGGCGATTGTCTCGGGTGTGGTGCTGTATGCGCCCTTCATGCGCAAGCTGGACTTCGGCACGGTGCGGCAAACCCGCCCACGCGCCCGCTGGCTGGACCTGCACAACCTGCTGGGCATCGTGACGCTGGTGTGGGCCTTCACCGTGGGCGCCACGGGCATGATCAACACCTGGGCCGACCTGTTGATCAAGTACTGGCAGTACGACCAGTTGAGTTCGCTGCTGGCGCCTTACCAAGGGCAAAAACCGCCGGCACGCCTGGCCTCGGTGCAGCAGGCAGCTTCATCAGCGACCGCGCTGGCGCCTGAAATGAAGATGGCCTTTATCGCTTTTCCGGGTACGTCGTTTTCAAGCCCGCACCACTACACGGTGTTCCTGCGCGGCAATGAGCCCTTCAACTCGCGGCTGCTCAAGCCCGTGCTGGTGGACGCAGGCACCAACAAACTCACAGCCAGCCCGCCGCTTCCCTGGTACCTGACCGCGCTGCTCGTATCGCAGCCGCTGCACTTCGGCGACTACGGCGGCATGCCGATGCAAATCCTCTGGGCCCTGCTGGACATCGCGACCATCATCGTGCTGGGCAGCGGCCTTTACCTGTGGCTTGGACGGCGCAATCCGGCCAAAGCCGCGAAGCCGGAAAAAACAGCACCGGCAGGGCAAGCACCAGCGCCGCATGCCGCACGCCATGAAACGACTGGCGGTGCCGCGTGAGCGCAAAGGCCGATCCCGCGAAGGGCTCCGCTTTCTGGCGCCTGTGGCGCTGGCCCCTCGTGCTGGGCATGCTCAGCACCACCGGCCTGCTGACCGCGCTGGTGTCTGACGGCTGGGGCGACTGGTGGTGCTGGCTGGGGTTGGGCGTGCCCGTGGCTGTGATGGCCTGGTTCTCGTGGGTGCCCGGAGGGCCGCGCAAACGCTGAATGGGCGGGTGATTGGTTTTTTTGTTCTGGCGCGATATGTACAGTTAATCTGGCAGCACTTTGAAGCGAAGCACAAGAACACCAAAATTTCATGCTAAAAGTGCCAGAAACCCTTATAAAACGGGCGCAAGCAGCTCCTGATTTAATAGCAACCCAAAAGAACCCTCACTGGCCACGCTTGCCCAGGTGTGGCTGCCTGGCGCTTGAGTTCTGTCGCCGCTCGAAGTGCGATGGTGGTGTGCCTGACCTTGGCGCCGGTGTGGCGTCTATAGCCATCACCGGCGGCGGGCGCGCCCAGGCTATAAAATTCAGCCTTGCTCACGCACGATCTGAGGGCGCGACCTGAAGGGATGCGTAGTGAGTCCCTTGCATCACCCAAAGCCCTTTCTCGTCGCCCATTTCTTTCCTCTTCTCTTCTTTTTCTCTCATGAGCGCCTTCAACACAGAACGCATTATTTCCGTCCACCACTGGACCGACTCACTATTTAGCTTCACCGCCACGCGCGATTCGGGCTTTCGCTTCGTCAACGGCCAGTTCACCATGATCGGCCTGCCCGTGGACGGCAAACCGCTGCTGCGCGCCTACAGCGTGGCCAGCGCCAACCATGAAGATCAGCTGGAGTTTTTCAGCATCAAGGTGCCGGACGGCCCGCTGACTTCGCGGCTGCAGCACTTGAAGCCGGGCGACGACATTCTGGTCGGCCGCAAGCCCACCGGCACGCTGTTGTTGCAAAACCTGCTGCCCGGCGGCACGCTGTGGCTGTTGGCCACCGGCACCGGTCTGGCGCCCTTTCTCTCTCTGATCAAGGATCCCGACACTTACGAGCGGTTTGAGCGCGTGGTGGTGGTGCACGGTTGCCGTACCAGCGCCGAGCTGGCCTACCGTGAGCTGATCGAGCACGAGCTGCACGAGCATGAGTTCCTCGGCGAGCTGGTGCGCGGACGCCTGATGTATTACCCCACCGTGACGCGCGAGCGCTTTCGCAACGAAGGCCGCATCACCGAGCTCATGCAGTCGGGCAAGCTGTACAGCGACCTGGGCTTGCCCGCGATCTCTATCGGGAACGACCGCCTGATGCTGTGCGGCAGCCCCGACATGCTGCGCGACATCAAGGCCATGCTGGAAGAGCGCGGCTTTGAGGAAGGCAACATGCAGCGAGCCGGCCACTTCGTGGTGGAACGCGCATTTGCCGAGCGCTGACTGACAACGGGAAACGTTTGCAATGCGAACGTTTCTCACAATCAAACGCAACCAGACCGCCCGCGCAGGGGAATGCTTGAGTTACGGCGTGCGGCCAGTGACAATGGGCGATCCGCACTACACAACGATAAGGAATTCCCATGAAAGGCGACGCAAAAGTCATCGCTCACCTGCAGGCGCAGCTGAAGAACGAGCTGACGGCCATCAACCAGTACTTTTTGCACTACCGCATGTACAAGCACTGGGGCCTGGACAAGCTGGCCAAGAAGGAATACGAAGAGTCCATCGGCGAAATGAAGCACGCCGACAAGTTGATGGACCGCATCTTCATGCTCGATGGCCTGCCCAACCTGCAGGACCTGGGCAAGCTGATGATCGGCGAGGATGTTCCAGAAGCCCTGAACTGCGACCTGAAAGCCGAAACCGGTGCACAGGCCACGATCAAGGATGGCATTGCCCACTGCGAAAGCGTACGCGACTATGTCTCGCGCGACCTGCTGCAGGAGATCCTCGATGACACCGAAGAGCACATCGACTTCCTGGAAACACAGATTGAACTGCTTGGCAAGGTTGGCCTGCAAAACTACCTGCAAAGCCAGATGGGCGAGCTGAGCTGAATGTGGTCTTGAAATAGCCCGGTGACATACCTGGCACAAAACAGACGGGGCACAGGCCCCGTTTTTTTGTTTGCGCCAACGCTGACCGCTCCTGGTTTTCAAAGCCCTTTTTGTCGCCCCCTAAATTTGGCCTTTTTGCCACACAACCACCGTTTTCGTCCCTATTCCCGCAACATTCAGACACATCAGATTACGAATCATTATCATTTGATATACACTTCGAGCGAACTTTACGAGCCAGCCAACTCGCGCCCCTGGGCATTCCGAGCCAGCCAAGCTTTTTCCTGAACCCGGTCCACCGCCTGCAAGGCAGGACCCTGCTTGGAGGCCATCTTGGCATACCCTTCCGCTCGCGCCGCACGCCCTGCGCGCAACAAAAAAAACCGCACCATGGGCGCCGACAACTTCACGCCGTTTGCCGGCCCGGTTGCCAATCCTGCCGCATCTTCCGACAAAACACTGCTCCCGCTTGGCGCGCTCATGCTGGCTGTTTCGGTGTCGGGCTGGGCCCAGAGCATCACCCCGACGCCCAGCACCGGCACCACGACCGCTACGTCGTCCACCTCTGCAACACCTGTTGAAGGCAGAAGCCTGGCCCCCGTCACGGTGACAGGCACACGCGATCGCGCCAGCCAGACCTACCAGAGCGGCATTACCAGTGTCGGCAAGATGCCCGTGCCGGCCAAGGACGTTCCCCAGTCGCTGACGGTCGTCAACGAAAAGCTGATGCATGACCAGGGCAAGGACAGCTTCAAGAGCGCACTCGAAAACGTCGTCGGCATCACCTTTGAAGCCGGCGAAGGCGGCCGGGTCGGCGACAACATCCGCATTCGCGGCTTCAGCGCGGCGGGCGACATCTACACCGACGGCATGCGCGACATTGCGCAGTACAACCGCGACAACTTCAACACCGAGCGCGTGGAAGTGCTTCGCGGCGCGGCCTCCATGCTGTTTGGCCGCGGTTCCACCGGCGGCGTGATCAACCAGGTCAGCAAGCAAGCCCGCCTGATCACCGAGCACGAAGTGAACGCCACCGTCGGCACCAAAGGCTATCAGCGCTACCAGGGCGACTTCAATTTCAAACTCGACGACGACGCAGCTTTGCGCATCAACGCCATGGCCACCGATGGCGATGGCCGCGGCGAAAATGCCAGCGCCTCCACCCATCGCCGCGGCCTGGCCCTGGACTACCGCTTCGGCATCGGCACAGCGAACGAATTTGAAATCAGCTACTACCACCTGCACTACAACGACAAGCCCGACTGGGGCTTTGCGTGGTTTAACAGCCGCCCTGCACCAGGCACCGACAAATATTGGTATGGCCTCAACACCGACTTCCAGAACGACAAGGCCGACGCTGTCACACTGAGCCATACCCACCGATGGACCGACGGCAGCAGCCTGAAAACCACGGTGCGCGACGGCTACTACTCACGCACGCTTCGCGCCACGCAGGCCAGCTTTGCCGCCGGCACAACCCTGGCCAACCTGAACGCCAACACGGTGGTGAGCCGCGGCGCCACCAGCGCCGGCAATGCCAAGGCGGGCAACGAACACCACACATTCCTGCAAACCGACTACCTCACGACCACTCAGTGGTTTGGCCGCAAGAACAGCCTGCTGATCGGCGCCGAGTACGCCGTGGAAAATTCTGACCGCCTCAGCTACCCCCTCCTGACGGGGGCCAAGCCGACCACCACTGTGGGCAATCCCATCAGCACCGGCATCGGGGGCAATTACACGCAGAGGCTGGAAACGGCATTCAAGGCCACTACGCTGGGCCTGTACATGCAGGACACGATTGACCTCACGCAGTACTGGAAACTGGTTGCCGGCCTGCGCGTGGACAACTTCAAGGCCGACTACCAACGGCCCACCGGCATACCACCCAACAACGGGACGCTCGCCAGATCCGACAGCCTGCTGAGCAAACGGCTGGGCGTGATATATCAGCCGACCGATGAGGTCAGCTACTACGCCGCCTATGGCACGTCGTTCAATACCTCCGGCGACCTGTATCAGTTCGACCCGAACTCTGCCAACACGCCGCCCGAGAGCAGCCGCAACATGGAAATTGGCGCCAAGTGGGAGCTCTACGGCGGTGACCTGTCACTGCGCGCAGCCCTGGCCCGCACAGAGAAGTACAACGAGCGCAACACCGACATCGACACGAGCACCAACTCTTACCTGTTGTCCGGCAAGCGGCACACCGATGCGCTGGAATTTGAGGTCGCCGGCCGCATCACGCCCCAGTGGGATGTCTTTGCAGGCATCGGTTTCCTGACGGCGAGAATCGACAAGACCGGCGCCACCGCCGAGATCGGACAAAACCCGGGGCTGAGCCCAAGCCGCCAGGCCAACCTGTTCACCACCTACCGCATCGGCGACAAGTGGCGTATCGGCGGCGGCTTCACCGCCGTCAGCACCAACAAGCCGGCCAATGCCGTCACGGCCACCAACCGGGTGCCGGGCTACGTGAAGGCCGACGCGCTGGTGGAATACCGCATCAATGAAAAAAACACCGTCAAGCTGAACATCGACAACCTGTTTGACAAGGTGTACTACAACACGTTGTACCGCGGCTTTGTGGCGCCCGGCGACGCACGCAGCGTGCGCGTAACGCTCACCAGCAAGTTCTGATTCAAAAGAACGTTTTCAAGGTTGGGCACCTGGGGGATACTCCGGGTGCCCATTTTTTTTCAGTCGCCTTTCGGGAAGCCCCACCATGCTGCTTCGCATTCAACAAGCCCTCAAGCCGGACGAACTCGCGCAGGTCCGCCAGCTGATCCTGGGCGCCGATTGGGCCGACGGCCGCATCACCGCCGGCAGCCAGAGCGGCACCGTCAAGAACAACCTGCAGCTGCCAGAAGAGCTGCCCGCCGCCCAGCAGGCGCGCCACATCGTGTCGGTGGCGCTGGCCCGTAATCCGATGTTCGTGACCGGGGCGCTGCCCAAATCGGTCTATCCGCCCCTCTTTAACCGCTACGGCGGCGACGCCAACAACTTCGGCAACCACATTGACAACGCGGTACGCACGCATGCCGCCACAGCACGGCACGTGCGCACCGATATTTCCTGCACACTGTTCCTGAGCGATCCGGCCAGCTATGACGGCGGCGAACTGGTCGTGCAAGACACCTACGGCGAGCAACGCATCAAGTTCGAGGCGGGCGACCTGGTCATGTACCCGGGCACATCGGTGCACCGCGTGGAGCCTGTCACGCGCGGTGAACGGCTGGCCTGCTTCTTCTGGATCGAAAGCATGGTGCGTTCCGATGCCCAGCGCCGGCTTTTGTATGAAATGGATATGGCCATTACCTCGCTGCGCCAAAAGGACCTGGAACGCTCAACCCCAGGTGCGGCCGAAGGTGCCGAGGTGGTACGGCTTACAGGCTGCTATCACAACCTGCTGCGGATGTGGGCTGAGGTTTAGGCGGTTGGAGCGCGTTTGTCCTGCATCGTGAAGGGTTTTAGCAACCCATCACCCCGATGGTGCCTCGCTCACCCCCAGAAACAGCCTTTTCGCTATCTAATTCATAGCTGCTTGCGCCCGCCCAGAAAGGCTTACTGCTGAATTTGGCTTCGAAAACAAGGCCAAAAATCCTCTGCAAATAGCTCGCACTTCCTGAAATCCGCATCTCATGATTGCAAATGCGATAGATTCGCATTTATAATCAACGCACCGATTGAATCAATCACCAGCCAAGCCCATCCATGATCGTTTGCGTCTGCCGCCGAATCTCCGACCGCGAAATTGCCCGCCATGCCCGAGCAGGCTTGGGCTTTGACGAGATCCAGTTCGAACTCGGCGTGGCCACCCAGTGCGGCCAGTGTGAAGGCTGCGCCCGCGACGTGGTGGCGCAGTGCAGCGCCAGCTGCCCGACGGCCAACATCAAGCTCGCCGCCCACACGCTGGAAGGCAGCCCATGGAACACCTTGCAACCTTCTCCCCAATACTGATTTCGGCCCTTCCTGTCAGCCTTGTGCTGGTGATAGGTTCCGCGTGGTGGATCTTCCGCCGCTAGTTTCCTGGTTGCCCTTTTGACCGAAACCGCGCCTCATGTGGCCATTCGCCCACCTATCTCCCTCTCGATGAACGCCACTTTCTCCACCGCACCACGCCCCGCCCCGCCGCGCCAGCCCCTCAGCCGCAATGCTGTTATCGCGCTCGTGGTAGTGGGCCTGCACGTGGGGTTCATCTGGGCGCTGCAAAGCGGCTTGTTGATGCGCGCCGCCGAAATCGTGATTCCTGCAGAAATCCTCACGCAATTCGTGGACCCGCCCGCCCCCAAGGTGGAGCCCGTCCCCCCTACCCCACCCACGCCGACCGTGCAGAAAAAAGCGGTTGCCAAGGCACCCGACAAACCCGCGCCCCAGCCGCTGGCCATCCCGGATCCGACACCTTCGCCCAATGCCCCGACAGGCGTTGTCACGCCGCCGCTGCCGCCCGCACCTGTGGCCGTGGCACCCGTTACGCCGCCCGCGCCACCGGCAGTACAGCTGCCGTCGAGCGATGCCGACTACCTGCAAAACCCCAAGCCCGCCTATCCGCCCATCAGCCGGCGCCTTGGCGAGCAGGGCAAAGTGATCGTGCGTGTGCTGATCGGCGCAGACGGCCAGGCGAAGAAAACCGAAATCCGCCAGTCAAGCGGTTTTGACCGGCTTGACCAGGCAGCGGTCACCACCGTCATGCGCTGGCGCTACGTGCCCGGCAAGCGTGGCGGCGTGGCCGAAGAGATGTGGTTCAACGTACCCATCAACTTCGTCCTGGAGTAATCTTTTTGAAACCCGTGGAGTATTGATTCATGAATTCCCAATTCGGCCTTGCCAACGTCTGGAGCCAGGGCGATATCGTTACCAAATCGGTGGCCGTGCTGCTACTGGTCATGTCGCTCGCGTCATGGATGGTCATCATCATCAAAACGCTGGACCTCATCAAGTACAAAAAGATCGCCCGCGCCTCTGAAGATTTCTGGCACAGCGAAGACTTTGCCGCAGGCCTGACCAAGCTGGGCGCCGACCCCACCAACCCGTTCCGCCAGCTCGCCCTGGAAGGCCGCGAAGCCACGCTGCACCATCGCAACACCAAGGCGCACCTGCACGACGCCCTGGACGTGAGCGACTGGGTCACGCGTACGCTGCGCAATGCCATCGACGAATTCACCGGCAAGCTGCAGTCCGGCCTGGCCATCCTGGCCTCGGTCGGCTCCACCGCCCCCTTCGTCGGCCTCTTCGGCACCGTGTGGGGCATCTACCATGCGCTGCTGTCCATCGGCGCGGCCGGCCAGGCAACCATCGACAAAGTGGCCGGCCCGATCGGCGAGTCGCTGATCATGACGGCGCTGGGCCTGGCAGTCGCCATCCCCGCCGTGCTTGGCTACAACGCACTGGTGCGTGGCAACAAGGGCGTGCTGCAAAAGCTCAGCCGCTTTGCGCATGACCTGCACGCCTACTTCGTGACCGGCGCCCGCGTGAGCGCCGGCGGCCAACAGGCCAATGTTGTGCCAATGAAAAAAGCCTGAAAGCCAACCCTCTATCCTGCTCTGCCCCACAGCCGCGGAGCTCCCTCATTCAGTGACCGAGAAGCACCATGGCCTTTGGAACCCAAGACGACAGCGATGAGGTGATGAACGAGATCAACATGACGCCCATGGTGGACATCATGCTGGTGCTGCTCATCATCTTCATCATCACGGTTCCCGTGATGAAGCATTCTGTCAACATCGACCTGCCGCGCGCCTCCAACGAAGCGCAAAACATCAAGCCGGAAACGATTCGCCTGAGCGTGGATGCGGAAGGCAGCTATTTCCTGAACGAGACCAAAATTTCAGACGAAGAACTGGTCACGCAGCTCAAGGCGTCGGCGGCACAAAACCCGCAGCCAGACCTGCATATCCGCGGCGACAAATCAGTGCGCTACGAGCGCGTAGCCCAAGCCATGGCAGCAGCCCAACAGGCCGGGCTGCGCAAGATCGGTTTCATCACTGAACCCAAGAACTAACCAGGGCCTGCAGGACTGATCAGGGTCCTGGACGCATGCCTGCTGGACAGGCACTCCAGGTTTTTCACACAGAAAGAAACAAAACCGCAGCCTGGATTCGCTTGACTTTCAAATGAGAATGGTTATCATTAACTTAACGAAACCCAAACAGGTTTAACCATCATGTCCATCGCAATGCCCGCCTCTCATACCCTGAGCCTTCCTGCCCGCGCCCCTGCGCACACAGAGACCGCTTCTGGCAGCCATTCGTCGGGCGCTTCCGCCGCTTGCGTCAACAGCACCGAAATCCTGCGCGGGCAAAAGGCCGTGGAAATCAACCACAACGGCTCGACTTACCGCCTTCAGGCCACTCGCCTGGGCAAACTGATTTTGACCAAGTAAGCCGCCTTCACGGTTTCATCACCCTCTTCATCAGCACAGTTTCATCGTGGGGCGATCCGGGGCTACCAAGCCTCCAAGGTCGTTTTTAGCCAGCCACAGACCCCTTCGGGGTTGTTTAGCCAGGCTTTTTTTCTTGATGTTGTTCTGCTCTCGCCAACAAAAAAGCCGACCCTCTGGTCGGCTTTTTTGTTCCCGCTGCGAAGCGGTTTACAGGCCGATGGCGGCAATACCAGCGCGCGCAATTTGCGCATCTTCGCTGGATTTCACGCCGCTCACACCCACAGCGCCAATGCACTGCCCTTCTTTCACGATGGGTACGCCGCCTTCGAGCATGCCGTGAATGTAGGGCGCCGACAGAAAGGACGTACGGCCGCCGTTGATGACGTCCTCGT
The DNA here is from genome assembly GCF_056403595.1 of Polaromonas sp. P2_G11. NCBI lineage: Bacteria > Pseudomonadati > Pseudomonadota > Betaproteobacteria > Burkholderiales > Comamonadaceae > Polaromonas > Polaromonas sp. P2_G11. The sequence continues at coordinate 335,284 of NZ_JBFUFE010000005.1, forward strand.
AAACCTTGCTCTCACGGCGGCCCATGGCGGCCGTATTGGCCTTGGAAGGTGCAATGTGCGAGGAAATGGGCGGTGCACCGTCCAGGCGCTGCAGGTGCAGCAGGTGTCCGCCGTCGTCGACGATGGCGATGGTGACGGCCCAGTTGTTCTTGAGGGCTTCGGCCTCGGCGGCGGCGGCGATGGTTTTGACGTCGGCGAGTTCAAGCACTGCTTTTGATTTCATGGTCTTCAGGATTTCCGGAGTTTGTTGGCAAAGATACCGAGCATACGCAAATTTGGGGCCGCCCTTCGTCCGCATTGCCGCCAAATTAGCTTATAGAACCCTTACAAAAAGTAGGGAGTGAGGGCTGGAAAAACAGCAATGCACCCTAAAATAATCTTGCCGGCATTTGCTGGCGCCTCGGAGACGACTTTCATGACTGACAATGTTCAAACCCTCGACTACGGCGTTGCTTCCAGCGTCGAGCAACGCAACAAGGTCTTGCGCAACACCTATTGGCTGCTGGCCCTGAGCCTGCTGCCCACCGTGCTGGGCGCCTGGCTGGGCGTGGCGACGGGCATTACCCGCTCCCTGACGGGCGGATTGGGCCTGATCGTGTTCCTCGGCGGTGCCTTCGGCTTTATTTTCGCCATTGAAAAGACCAAGAACTCGGCCGCGGGCGTGCCCGTGTTGCTGGGCTTTACCTTTTTCATGGGCCTGATGCTCTCGCGCATGATCGACATGGTTCTGAATTTCAGCAACGGCGCATCGCTGGTCATGACGGCTTTTGCCGGAACGGCCGGCGTGATGTTCGTGATGGCCAGCCTGGCCACCGTCATCAAGCGTGACCTGAGCGGCATGAGCAAGTGGCTCTTCGCCGGTGCCCTGGTCATCCTGGTGGCAGCCGTCATCAATGTGTTTGTCGGCTCGACCATGCTGATGGCCGTCGTCAGCACGCTGGCGATTGCGGTTTTCAGTGCCTACCTGCTGTATGACCTGAAGCAGGTGATTGACGGCGGTGAAACCAACTACATCAGCGCCACCCTGGCCATTTACCTGGACCTGTTCAACATCTTCCAGAGCCTGCTGGCCCTGCTGGGCATCTTCGGCGGCGACCGGGACTGATCCGCTTCGCTACAGAACAAAAAAGGGCCTCAGGGCCCTTTTTTCATGCGCACCTCGTGTCATTCTCCGCAGGGTGAGCTTGGGGTTTCTCCAATTCAAGCCGGGGCCGCGGCCTGCAAGGCCTCGGGAGCTACACGCAGGGAGAGACCGTGGGGGCCGCCAAATCAAACACCGCAATGGACTCCACATGGGCCGTATGCGGGAACATGTTGACCACACCGGCCGCCGTGCAGCGGTATGCGCCGCTGTCCACCAGCACGCCCGCATCCCGCGCCAGGGTGGCCGGGTTGCAGCTTACATAGACAATGCGCTGCGGCGGCACCCAGCCGTTCAGGGCCAGGCTCTGCTGGTGCTCACCGTCGTCACAGGGGACGCCGCTGACGATCTGTTGGTGCAGCGCTGCCAAGGACTTGAAGAGCTCAAAAGCGCCTTCACGCGGAGGGTCCACCAGCCATTTGTCGGCCCGGCCGTCTTTCACCAGCATCGCCGGCGTCATTTCAAACAGGTTGCGCGCTACAAATTTTGTAGCTGCCAGCGCCCGTCGGACGCTGGATGCAGGCCTGTTCCTTTCAAAATTCTCGCGTGAACGGGCGACCAGGACTTCACTGCCTTCGATGCCCAGCACTTCACGGGCGCGTGTGGCCAGCGGCAAGGTGAAATTGCCCAGGCCGCAAAACCAGTCGATCACCCGCTCGTCCGGCTGCACCGCCAGCATCCGCAGTGCACGCGACACCAGCACCTGGTTGATGTGAGGGTTGACCTGCGTGAAATCGGTCGGTTTGAACGGCATGACCACATCGAACTCCGGCAGGCCGTAGCTCAGCTCCTGCACAGCGTCGTCCAGCAGCTTGACCGTCTCGAGGCCCCCCGGTTGCAGCCACCATTGCAGGCCGGGGTTCAACACAGCGAAAGCACGCAGGCGGTTCAAGTCACCGGTGCTCAAGGGTTCCATATGGCGCAGCACCATGGCCGTGACCTCGTCGCCACAGGCCAGCTCGATCTGCGGCAGGGTTTCCTTCGCATCCATGCTGCCGATCAGCTCGCGCAGCGGCACGAGCATGTCGCTCACGTGCCGGGGCACCACGTGGCATTCGGTCATATCGGCCACGTAGCCGCTTTTACGCTCGTGAAACCCCACCAGCACGGCGCCCTTTTTGCGGACATAGCGCACCGACAACCGCGCGCGATAGCGGTATCCCCAGGCCGGCCCTTCGATGGGCCGCAGCAGGTTGTCCGCCTTGACCTTGCCGATGTGCCAGAGATTGTCTTCCAGCACACGCTGCTTCACGGCCACCTGCGCCCCCACATGCAAATGCTGCATCTTGCAGCCGCCGCATGCGCCTGTATGCATGCCGAAATGCGGGCATGCCGGCCGCACACGCTGGGACGATTCACGGTGAATCGCCATCACCATGGCTTTTTCAAAGCTGCTTTTCTTGCGGTAGACGTTGGCAGTTACCCGTTCGAAAGGCAGGGCACCCTCGATAAAAACCACCTTGCCGTCAGCCCTGTGGGCAATTCCCTGGGCTTCGATGTCGAGCGACTCGACCTCGAGCACGTCTGGCGGGTAGTCGGCCGCCGTAGCAGGCTGCTTGTTCTGGCTTTCTTCTGTCATGCACCAATTGTCTCAGGCTGCGGTACCATTTTCTGAACCCGTGAAAGGAAGGCGCCATGGAGCTTCGTATTTGCATCGATGTTGACAACATGGAACGCGCCGTCGAGTTCTATACAAAGGCGCTCGGGCTGCGTACAGGCCGCCGTTTCAAGAGCGATTTCGTGGAAATCCTCGGTGCGGGCAGCCCGATCGACCTGCTCTTCAATGCGCCGGGTACCCGGCCTATCGCCAGCGGTCAGGGCAGCGAGAGTGTTCGCACCTACCAGCGCCACTGGACACCTGTTCACCTTGATTTTGTGGTGGAAGACATTGATGCGGCGGTTGACCGGCTGCAGCGCCACGGCGCCGTTCTGGAAATGCCCGTGGCTGAACGGGTCTGGGGACGCATCGCGGGGCTGGCCGACCCCTTTGGCCATGGCATTGACCTGCTGGAGTTCAAGGGCCGTGGCTACGACGAGATTTTGCAGCCTCACTGATCACAAGCCCGGGAAGGCAACTGTATTCCCGTGCGACTGTTTGCTACAAAATAGATAGCTGCTTGCGCTTTTCCAGACTGGACTACGAGCCTTTTTTTCATAAATTTTCCGGTAGATTTGCCCTGGCGCAAGCAGCGTCAAGGCACCAGAAACAAAAAAGGAGCCCGGCAAACGCGGGGCTCCTTTCTGTGGATGGAAATACCGCTTATTTGGCAGGCAGGTATCTGGAAGGGTCGACAGGCTTGCCCTGGCGGCGAATCTCGAAATGCAGCTTCACGCGGTCCGCGTCGCTGTTGCCCATCTCGGCGATCTTCTGGCCCTTTCGCACGCTCTGGTCTTCCTTCACCAGCAAGGTCTGGTTGTGCGCATAGGCCGTCAGGAAGGTGTTGTTGTGCTTGAGGATGATCAGGTTGCCATAGCCGCGCAGGCCGGCGCCGGCGTACACCACGCGGCCGTCGGCCGAAGCAATGACGGGGTCCCCCGCCTTGCCTGAAATATCCAGGCCCTTGTTTTTGGCTTCATCGAAACCCGCCAGCATCGTGCCCTGCGCGGGCCAGATCCAGGCGATGTCTTCATCGCCCGTTGCTGCGGGTGCCGGGCTGGTGCCGGCCGGTGCTGACGCGGGACGCGCCGCGCTGGCAGCCTGCGTCGGCGTGGTGGATGCTGTCGACGTGGTGGCCGAGCCGGATGTCACGGGGCGGGTCACCACCAGCGGGTTTTCACTGGTCGGCGGCACCACACGCAGCACCTGCCCTACTTCGATGATGTTGGGGTTTTCAAGGTTGTTCCAGCGCACGATGTCGCGCCAGTTCTGGCCATTTTCCAGGCCGATGCGAATCATGGTGTCACCGGGTTTGACGGTGTAGTAACCGGGTTTTCCGGCGTTTTCAAAACCGGGCAACTGTTTGACATTGCCTGCGTCCACCGCGCCTGGGGTGGGACGCGACAGTCCGGTGCCGCGGTCTTCAACCGGAGCATGGGTGGAAGAACGCGTGCCGCAACCTGCGGCAAGCAGCAACGCTGCCACCAGGGCGCATGGCAGGGCCAGCCTGCCGAGCGTTGAGCGGGCGCCATGACTTGCGCCTGCGGCATCCACAGACACTGCCCGGTTCGGCCGTACGGTTTGATTCATTGGTTCTTTCGTCGTCAATCTGACGGGTATGGCGTATTGGTTAACTGGATGATCGGATGGTTCAATGCCGTCACTGCTATATCGATAACCGGCCTGAGTCCTGCAGGTGGCCGGATCGTCAGCTTGTCCCCGATTTTAAAGGCACAAAATGAACGGCCTCCAGCAGGGTCTGCCTGACGCCCTGGGGGGTTTTGTCGACCACCACCAGCGCCTGGGCGCCGCCGGCGGTTTGCATGGGCGCCACCAGCCTGCCGCCCACAGCCAGCTGATCAATCCAGGCAGGCGGAATGGCTTCCCCGCCGGCAGCCGCAATGATGGCCGCATATGGCGCGCCCTTGGCGTAGCCCATCATGCCATCACCAAACAGCAGGTGCACATTGGGGAGGCGCAAAGTCCGCAAATTCTCCCTGGCTTTGTCGTGCAGGCCGCGCAGCCTTTCGATGCTGTAGACCTCCGTCGCCAGATGGCTGAGCACCGCGGCCTGGTAGCCGCAGCCAGTGCCGATTTCAAGCACCCGCCCCAGCTTGCCGGCCGCGCCGTGGCGCAGCAGCTCCAGCATGCGGGCCACCACATTGGGTTTGGAAATGGTTTGCCCCAGGCCAATCGGCAGGCTGGTGTCTTCATAGGCCTGGTTGACCAGCGCGGTGTCGACAAAACGATGGCGTTCGACAGCCCCCATGGCGGCGAGTACCAGCGCATCGGCAACACCTTGTGCAGCAAGCTTGCTCACCATGCGCGCGCGCACGGTGTGCGAATCGAGCCCGACACCGCCCGGCAACGCGGAGGCTGCGGTCGGTGCCGGTTTCTTCAAGCTATTTTGGCCTGTAGCGCGCTCTGGTCTTGCGCTACCAGCTATTGATTTTGTAGCAGATGGGACACCCGCGTCGGGCTTCAGGCGAACCGGAAATGCCGGGCGGCCTGCTGCAGCCGGCGCTTTGGCAGCGGGATTGAATGGCGGTTTGAGGCTGGATTTCATGACGATTTTTTGTGCAACTCGGCCAGCCGGGCAGCGGTTTGAGCCCAATAAGGCAGACGCTCATGATCGGTCAAATCCACCTGCAGCGGGGTGATGGACACAAACTTCTGGCTGGTGGCATAAAAATCGGTTCCTTCACCAGCCTCTTTCGCAGGCCCTGCACCGCCAATCCAGTACATGGTTTCGCCGCGCGGGCTGGTCTGCACGATGACGCGTTCGGCCGCATGGCGCCGCCCCAGCCGGGCCACCTTCACGCCCTGGATCTCGTTGTCGGGCAGGTTGGGAATGTTCACATTGAGCAGCCAGGGCGGCACCGTCGGCTCAGCGCCTTCCGCCACGGCCTCCAGGGTGGGCATCAGTTGCTGCACCAGCTCGGCCGCACGCCGGGCTGCCACATCAATGTGCGCCCAACCCTTTTCAGTCTGGGAAAACGCGATGGAAGGAATGCCGAACAGGTAGCCTTCCATGGCAGCGCCCACGGTTCCGGAGTAAATCGTGTCGTCGCCCATGTTGGCGCCGTTATTGATACCTGAAACCACCAGGTCGGGCCGGTAGCCCAGCAAACCCGTCAGCGCGATGTGGACGCAGTCTGCCGGTGTGCCGTTGATGTAGCGAAAGCCATTGGCCGCGGTCTGCACGTACATCGGCGAGTGCAGGGTCAGCGCGTTTGATTTGGCGCTGTTGTTGTGCTCGGGGGCCACCACCTCGACATCGGCAACGGTTTTAAGCGCTTCATAGAGGGCAATGATGCCGGAGGCCTGGTAACCGTCGTCGTTGCAAATGAGGATTTTCATAAACTGATTTTACGGTCACGGCTGCGACAGCCTGAGCTCTGCCGGACATCGCAAAACCTGCCGCTTTGCCTATGATGCAGGCAAGGCGCCGCCTCCTTCCGTCGGCCGCCCCCCTTTTTCTTCTGCACCTGTCGCAGCATTCCTTCTATCGGAGACATTCCATGCAAGCCTGGCTTTGTGAAAACCCCACCGGCGTAGACGCCCTGACCTGGAAAGAATTGCCAACACCGCAACCCAAGGCAGGCGAAGTGCTGATTGAGATCAAGGCCGCCAGCCTGAACTTTCCCGACCTGCTGATCGTGCAGAACAAGTACCAGATGAAGCCGCCCCTGCCCTTTGTGCCCGGCTCCGAATACGCCGGCATCGTTCAGGCGGTAGGTGAAGGCGTCACGCACCTCCAGGTGGGGCAAAACGTGGCCTGCCTCTCCGGCACCGGCGGATTCGGCACGCACACCCTTGCACCGGCGGCCCTGTGCATGCCCTTGCCAAAAGGGTTCCCCTTTGTGGATGCCGCCGCTTTCATCATGATTTACGCAACTTCGTGGCACGCCCTGATGGACCGCGCACAACTCAAGGCCGGTGAAACCGTCCTGGTGCTGGGTGCGGCAGGCGGTGTGGGCACCGCCGCCATACAGATTGCCAAGGCCGCCGGAGCTCGCGTAATCGCAGCCGCATCGACCGATGAGAAATGTGCCCTTTGCACGTCCATTGGCGCGGACGCCACCATCAACTACACCACGAAAAACCTGCGTGACGAAATCAAGGCACTGACCGAAGGCAAGGGACCTGACGTGATTTATGACCCGGTCGGCGGCGAGTTTAGCGAGCCGGCTTTTCGCTCCATCGCGTGGCGGGGCCGTTACCTGGTAGTGGGCTTTGCTTCAGGCCCCATCCCGTCCCTGCCACTCAACCTCACGCTGCTCAAGGGCGCTTCCATCGTCGGCGTGTTCTGGGGCGACTTCGCCAAGCGCGAACCCAAGGCCAATGCGGCCATGATGGCCGAGCTGGCCGGCTGGTATGCCCAAGGCAAGATCAAACCGGTCATCGACCGCACCATGCCCATGGCCGAACTGAAAGCCGCCTATACCCACATGGGCTCACGGGGCGTCAAGGGCAAGCTGGTCATGGTGAACTAGGGTATGGCCCCGCCTGTGTAAGGCAGCCGCGCCAGGCCCCAAATGAAAAAGTCCCGCGAGCCTTGCGGCAAGCGGGACTTCTCAAATACTGGGGTGGCTGATGGGGCTCGAACCCACGACAACAGGAATCACAATCCTGGACTCTACCAACTGAGCTACAGCCACCGGAGCCCTGCATTATAGCGGCAAAGCCGCTGCAATTTACTGGGTGACGACTTCTTCTGCGCCTGCCTTGGCGACAGGAGGCTTTGCCACCAGGATTTTCGTCTTGAAGCGATCTTTCAGGCCGTTGTAATACGCCAGATTTTCCGCGGCGGTCCACCACTGCGTGTACTGGTTGCGTTCCTGCTTGGCTGCCGCTTCAGGTGGCGCCTCGCGCGGAACCACCTTGTTGACCTTGATCACGACGTAACCTTGTGCGCCGAGGCTAACCCCGGCAAATGCCGGCAAGGCAGCCGCGTCCGCGCGGAGCGCCGCATCGATCACCGGATTGGGAAGCTTCTGGGTTTGCTCACGCGACACGACCACCGGTGCGGCCAAAGCGGTTGCAGACGCCGGGGCGGCCTTCCAGGCAGCCAGCTTGGCCTCGCCCTCCTTGCGCGCTTCTTCGGCGCTGCGCTGGGCAACCCAGCGCTGGCGCACGACATCTTTCACTTCGGCAAAGGGTTGGGTGCGTGCCGGGGTGTACTGGGTGATCCGGCCTGAAACCAGCTGGCTGGGCGCTGTTTCTATGGCTTCGGTATTGCGCTTCTTTTCGATCGCATCCGGCGAAAAAAGTGCGCCCAGGAATTTCGGATTCGACAGCACGCCAGCCGCACCGGTTTTGGGCTGCCGGGCCACATTGCTGGCCGCCTTGACTTCAAGCTTCAGCTTGTCCGCCACGGGCTTGAGGCTGTCGGGCTGCTCATAGACGCCATTGGTGAAGACATCGGCAACTTCAGCAAATTTCTTCTGGGCTTCCTGCTTGCGGAGATCGGCTTCCAGCTGCGGTTTCATTTCTTCGAACGCGGGCCGCTTCGGTGCCTTGATGTCCGTCAGCTTGATGATGTGGTAGCCGAACTCCGACTCCACGACATTGCTGATGTCGCCTTTTTTCATCGCAAAGGCGGCATCCTCAAACGGCTTGACCATCGAGCCGCGCGCGAAGAAATCGAGATCGCCACCGGAAGGTGCCGAACCAGTGTCCTGCGAGGTTTTACGTGCCACATCGGCAAAAGTATCGGGCGCCTTCCTGACCTGCGCCAGCAATTCCTCTGCTTTGGCTTTCGCTTTTTCGCGATCGGCTGCCGAGGCAGTCTTGGGCGCTGCAATCAGGATATGGCTTGCCCTGCGTTCTTCAGTGCCACCCAGGCGCTGGATATTCTGCTCATAGTAGGTCTTGAGATCGGCCTCGTTGACCGTGACCGTCTTTTTGACAGTCTCGATGTCGAGCACCACATACTCAATGTTGGCCTGTTCTGGCGCCTGAAAGAGTTTCTCGTTGGCTTTGTAGAACTGCTCAAGGTCGGCATCGGTCGGTGCCAGTTTGGCTGCCATATCGGCAGCATCAAAACGGGCCAGCTGGATTTCGCGCTTCTCGAAATAGGCATTGAGCGACAGTTCAGCCGCAGCATTCGTGGCGAAGCCGCTTGCACCAATACCGCCCAGCACCTGTCGGCTCGGCAGCCCGGCCTTGACATTGGCCTCAAAGATTTCCGGCGTCATGCCCTGCGATGCCAGCAACTGGCGATAGCGCTCCATATCGAGCTTGCCGTCCGGGCCTTTCAGGGCGGCGATTTCAGGAATTTTCTGCAGCTCGCGCGCCAGATAGTCGTCGGTGACGTGGGCAGCAGCAGCAACCACGCGGTCGCGTACCAGCCGCTCCAGCGTCGCGTAGCGTGCTTGTGGTGTATCCAGCAGCTTGACATCAATCGACGGCATGGAAGCGCGTATGCGCTGGACCTCGCTCTGGTGAGCCTGATCCCATTCGGGCTGCGTGATGTCTTTTCCGTCGACAACGGCAACAACCCCCCTGTTGTTCCCGGAGGGACCATTGCTGTTCATGCCCACCAATATAAAGGACGGAACAATCAGCAAAAACAGCAACGCCATGGTGACTTTGGTGTGCTTGCGAATGAAATCAAACATCTCGAACTTCCTGTGCTGCAACAGCTTTACGAACAAACCGGGAGCCAACAACAAAAAAGGCGAACCATGTTCGCCTTTTTTCGTGGGTGGTGGGTGCTGACGGGCTCGAACCGCCGACCTACGCCGTGTAAGGGCGCTGCTCTACCAACTGAGCTAAGCACCCCACGTTGAGTTTCCGTTTCAGTTCAAAGCATCCTTGAGAGCTTTGCCTGGACGGAACTTTGGAACCTTGGCAGCCTTGATTTTAATCGCATCGCCGGTACGCGGATTGCGGCCGGTGCGCGCAGCACGTTTTCCCACGGCAAAAGTGCCGAAACCCACCAGAGACACGGAGCCTCCTTTTTTCAGGGTTGTTTTCACAGCGCCAATGGTTGACTCCAGCGCGCGCGTGGCGGCAGCTTTGGAAATATCAGCATGCTTGGCAATGTGCTCGATCAGTTCAGTCTTGTTCACAAGGAGCCCCTCGTTGATAAAAAGTTAATCTGGTTGTCTCTAAAAAATATCTCCCGGGACACTGTGTTGAGTGTGTCAGCGGGAGCGGCATGTGCAGTTTTCTGCTGATTCCAATTAGAGCCATGGACTCCTAACCTGTCAATACAGCAGCAAGTTTTTACAACGTGCGGAGGCGGATTCTAGACGGTTTTTCAGCGCTTTCACGGCTTAATCGTAAGCATGATGTGTAATTTTCATGCTTGACAAAAGCCGTCTTTATGACGGTTTCAGGAAGCGGACAGGGCCTCAGCGACGGCCTTGCCAAGGTCTGTCGTCCCGGCTTTTCCGCCCAGGTCCGGGGTGCGCGGCGCACCGCTTCCAGGGCTCAACACCTTTTCAATTGCAGCGAGGATGCCGTCATGCGCATCCTTGTGCCCCAGGAACTCCAGCATCATGGCACCGCACCACATCTGCCCGATAGGGTTGGCAATGTTGCGGCCCGCAATGTCCGGGGCCGAGCCGTGCACCGGTTCGAACAGCGAAGGAAACTTCCGCTCAGGGTTCAGGTTGGCGCTGGGCGCAATGCCTATGGTGCCCGTGCAGGCCGGCCCCAGGTCACTCAGGATGTCGCCGAAGAGATTGCTGGCCACGACCACGTCGAAGAAGTCGGGCCGCTGCACAAAATGCGCCGTCAGGATGTCGATATGAAATTTATCTAGCTGAATGCCTGGATAGCTTTTTGCCATCTCGGCCACGCGCTCGTCCCAGTAAGGCATGGAGATGGAAATGCCGTTGGACTTCGTCGCACTGGTCAGGTGCTTCTTGGGACGGGACTGGGCGAGTTCAAAGGCGAACTTCAGGACGCGGTCCACGCCGATACGGGTGAACACCGATTCCTGCAGCACAAACTCGCGCTCCGTGCCGGGGAAAGCCCGCCCGCCAATGCTGGAATATTCGCCCTCGGTGTTTTCGCGGACGATGTAAAAATCTATTTCACCAGGTTGCCTCGCGCTTCCGTCACGCCTGACCACCGGTGCAATGATGCCGGGCATCAGCCGCGCCGGCCGCAAATTGATGTACTGGTCGAACTCACGCCTGAACAGCAGCAGCGAACCCCACAAAGACACGTGGTCGGCAATTTTCTCGGGCCATCCCACCGCACCGAAGTAGATCGCGTCATGGCCGCCAATCTGGTCTTTCCAGTTGTCCGGCATCATCTTGCCGTGCTTTTCAAAGTAGTCCCAGTTTGAAAAATCGAAGTGGTCAAACTGCAGGTCAATGCCGTATTTGACGGCCGCAGCCTCCAGCACACGCACGCCTTCTGGCATAACCTCTTTGCCGATGCCGTCGCCTGCAATGACGGCGATGCGTTTTTTTCCGATGCTCTTGCTCATGGTGTTCCTTTTTGACTGTAGTTGGCGTTAATTTGACCCGTTGAGAGCCGCTGATTCAGGGTTTGAAAAAACTCAGCGCTTCTGCCAGCAACAACGCCGGCGCTTCTTCCGCAATGTAGTGACCGCAAGGCAGGCTCCGGCCCGAGACATCTTCAGCCCGGTCCCGCCAGAGGTCCAGCACATCAAAGCATTGGCCCACCGCGCCATGTTCACCCCACAGCACGCGCAGCGGCTGCGCCAGGCGCCGGCCGGCCGCGACGTCCGCGCGGTCGTGCGTCAGGTCGATGGTGGCAGAGGCCCGGTAGTCGTCGCAGATGCTTTGTGCGGTGCCGGGAATTTGCGCGCAGCGTTCGTACTCGGCCAGGGCGGCCGGCGCGAAAGCCGCAAGGCCCGCATGGCGCTTACCCATCACGCTGCGCACGTAACGCACCGGATCGGATTCAATCAAGGCCTCCGGCAAAGGCGGCGGCTGGATCAAGAAGAACCAGTGCCAGTAAGCACGGGCAAATGCATCCGAGGTGTTGTCGTACATGGCCAGCGTGGGCGCGATGTCAAGCAGCATCAGCCGCTGAACCGCGCCAGGATGATCCGCCGCAAGGCGATGGGCTACACGCGCGCCGCGGTCGTGCGCCAGCACCTGGAACCGTTCGAACCCATGGTGACGCATGACAGCGACGGCATCCAGCGCCATCGCGCGTTTGGAATAGGCCTCGTGCGCTGAGTCCCCAGCAACCCTTGCGGAGTCACCGTAACCGCGCAGGTCCATCATCACGACGGTGAATTTTTTCGCAAGCTCTCCCGCAACCAGGTGCCACATCGCGTGGGTTTGCGGGTGCCCATGAAGCAACAGAAGTGGCACCCCTGCGCCGCCCCGCAGAGTGTGCAAGCTGCCGGCCGGGCCGTCGACATCGCACGAAACGAAATTCTCAAACATCAATCAGTCTGCCTTGGTTCGTCTTCGGTCGAGCAATTCCCCGGTGCCTTGAACGTTTTTTAGATCCTGACCCGATTTTGTAGAACAGTCGCATCCAATACAAGCAATAATCAGGCAATCAATTATTTCTAAAAAGGAATGAATGGAGCGCAGCGACCTTGAACTGGTGCTTGCCGTTCGCGACCACGGGAGCCTGGCGGCCGCAGCGCAAAGCCTGGATGTAGCGCCACCGGTGGTCACCAAGCGGCTTGCCGCGCTGGAGGCCAGGCTGGGCCAACGGCTGTTCCAGCGCACCACCCGCCGCGTCAGCCCCACCGCTGAAGGCGAAACAGTCTGCGAACGAGCCATCCTCCTCCTGCAGGGCTTCCAGGCGCTCGAGGCAGAGTTGCAGGAGCGAAAAGCGGAGCCCACAGGGTTGATCCGGCTCGCTGCAACTTTTGGATTCGGCCGCCTGTGGCTGGGCCCTGCGCTGGCGGAATTCCAGGAGCGTTATCCGCGTGTCGAGATACAGCTGGAGCTCACCGAGCATTTGCCCGACCTCGCGCTGGAAGGTTACGACGGCGCCATCTGGCTCTGGTCGATACAGGGGCGGCAGGCGGCGCAGTGGGTGTCACGCCGTCTTGCACGCAACCAGCGCATCATGGTGGCCTCGCCCCGCTACATCAAACAGCACGGCTCGCCCGCCAGCCTGGAGGCCTTGCAGGACCATGCCTGCCTGATCGTGCGCGAAAACGGCAATGCCCCGGGCCAGCGTTTTGATGTCTGGCCGCTGCACAGGGAACGAGAGAAAGCAGCGGTACGCGTTCGCGTGCAAGGCCCGCTGGCCAGCAATTCGGGGGAACTGGTACGCGACTGGTGCATGGAAGGCCGCGGCATCATGCTGCGCAGCCTCTGGGATATTGCACCGCACATCGCATCGGGCCGGCTCGTGCGCGTTTTACCGGCCTATTCAATGCCCGATGCCGACATTCACTGGCTGGCCCCCTACCGCACCGACCAGCCACGCCGTATTCGCCTGCTGATTGACCACCTGGTCGCACAGTTTCAGGAAGCGCCCTGGAAAACTACGCTGCCGCCGGCTTCGCGGCCCGCACCACGAGGCTCACGCCCAACGCCGTGAGCGCGGTGCCGGCAATCGTGCTTAGCGTAATGGGTTCGTCAAACAACAGCCATGCCATCAGGGCGGTCGTTGGCGGAACCAGGTACAGCAGGCTGGTCACGGCTGTTGCCGCGCCACGCTGGATCAAAAGATAAAGGAGGGAGCTTCCTCCCAGCGTGAGCACCAGCACCGACCACGCCATGGCGCCCAGAACCTGATGGTTCCACGTGATCGCTTCAGTTTCAAACAGCGCAAGCGGCAGAGTCACCACGAAAGCAGCGGCCAGCTGAATGGCATTGGCACTGCGCACATCGGCAGGTTTGACAAAACGTTTTTGGTAAAGCGTTCCCGCAGTGATGCTGAACAACGCAAAGACCGTGCAGGCCAGCGTCAGCGCCGTCACTTCATGGCCCGTGCCAAATTTGCGCGAAACCACCAGCAACAGCCCGCCCAGCCCCAGCGCCAGACCGGCCCACTGGCGTGAGGTGACCCTGGCCTCGCCGCCGTTAGCCTCGGGCGAGGCAACCCACGAAACCCACAGCGCAGTCAGCACTGGCTGAAGTCCGACAATGAGTGCCGTCAATCCCGAACCCATGCCCGACTTCACGGCAATCCAGACGCCACCCAGATAACCGGCATGCATCAACACGCCGGTCATGGCCAGATGCAGCCATTGCGCCCGGCCTTGCGGCCACGCCGCCCGGGCGAGCACGATCCAGACAAGGAAACAAGCAATCGACAGAAAATAGCGGATCGCCAGGAAAGTCAGCGGCGGCGCATAAGGCAAACCGTATTTGGCGACGATAAAGCCGGTGCTCCAGATCAGGACAAACACAGCGGGCATGGCCCGGATCAGCGCACCGGAAGAGGATGAAGAAGAGGAAGAACTCAAGAACAGAAGCCTTAGAACGGCAACACCAAGGGCAGGATTACTTGGCGCGCGCGCGGATTTCCGGGATGGCTTTTTTCAGGTAATAAATCATGGACCAGACCGTCAGGATGGCGGAGATCCAGATCAACCAGGTGCCCCACGCGTGCGTGTTGATCACGCCGAACAGCACGCCGTCAAACAGCAGGAAAGGGATGGCAATCATCTGCACCGTGGTCTTGACCTTGCCGAGCATGTGCACGGCCACACTTTTGGTCGCGCCAATCAGGGCCATCCACTCGCGCAGCGCAGAGATGGCGATCTCGCGGCCGATGATGATGAGCGCCACGAACACGTCGGCACGCTGCAGGTGCACCAGCACCAGCAAAGAGGCGCAGACCAGGAACTTGTCGGCCACCGGATCGAGGAAAGCACCAAAGGAAGAAGTCTGGTTCAGCTTGCGCGCCAGGAAGCCGTCCAGCCAGTCGGTGGCGGCAAACACGACAAACATCACGGTGGCAATCAGGTTGCGCTCCGTGGGCGCCAGGTTCAGGTAGAACACCCCCACGATCAGCGGAATCGCAACGATGCGGGTCCAGGTCATCAGCGTAGGGATGGTCAGAAACATGCCCCGATTTTGGCATGAGCCGTGCGGTGGTGCCGGATAGCGGTGCAAAGCACGCCAAAACAGTGCGTTCCGTTGCACAAATACATCTGAGCAAATTTCAAGGAACTGCTGCCCGAAACAGGGCACGCAACCGATGCGGCCTCAATGCAGGGCGCGGTAGATTTCCTCGGCCAGGTCCTTCGAAATGCCATCCACCGTGGCAATGTCTTCCGCGCTGGCCGAAGCGATGCCGCGAATGCCGCCGAAGCGCTGCAACAAGCTGGCGCGCCGCTTGGGGCCAATGCCGGCAATGTCCTCAAGCTTGCTGCCGCCCACCCGCACCTTGGCGCGCTTGGCCCGCATGCCCGTGATGGCGAAACGGTGGGCTTCGTCGCGGATCTGCGCGATCAGCATCAACGCAGCCGAATCCCGCCCTAAATAGACCTTGTCACGGCCGTCCGCAAACACGAGCTCTTCGAGGCCAACCTTGCGGCCCTCCCCTTTTTCAACGCCGGCAATCAGGCCCAGGTCCAGGCCCAGTTCTTCGAACACTTCGCGTGCCATCGACACCTGCCCCTTGCCGCCGTCGACCAGCACCAGGTCGGGCAGTTTGGCCTCCCCATTGCGTGCGGCTTCAGCCAGCCGGGTATAGCGGCGCATCAGTACCTGCCGCATGGCGGCGTAGTCGTCGCCTGGCGTGATGCCTTCGATGTTGTAGCGGCGGTATTCGCTGTTGACCATCTTGTGCTCCTGGAACACGACACAGGAGGCCTGGGTCGACTCACCGGCCGTGTGCGAGATGTCAAAACATTCGATGCGCAGCGTGTCGAGGTTGTCGAGCGGAAGATCCAGCGCCTCGGCCAGCGCGCGCGTGCGCGCCTGCTGGGAACCTTGCTCCGCCAGCAGCCGGGCCAGCTGGAGGCCAGCGTTCTTCTGTGCCATTTCCAGCCAGATGCGGCGCTGCTCGCGCGGCTGGTGAAGGGCCGTGACCTTGATCCCGGTCTGTGCGCTCAGGGCGTCCATCAGCTCTTTGTCCACCGGCTCGCTGCACACCAGGGTGGGTGGAGCCGGCACATCAATGTAATGCTGCGCAATGAAGGCTTCCAGCACCAGAGCCTCCAGGGATTTGCCCGCAGGTGCGGGCGCAGGAACCGGCGGAACACTTTCACCGGCCGCCCCGGCTTGCGCTGCCAGCCTGGCATCCGCATCGATCTCGGCATCCAGTGCCGCGACGTCGGTGGCGTTTTCCACGTGGCTCGGAAAGTACGCCCTGTCGCCCAGGTGGCGGCCGCCACGCACCATGGCCAGGTTGACGCAGGCCTTGCCGCCCTGCACTTTCACCGCCAGGATGTCGACGTCCTTGTCGCCGCCGATTTCCATGGACTGCTGGTGCAGCACCTTGGACAGTGCCGACATCTGGTTACGCAACTCTGCGGCCTGCTCAAACTCCAGCTTGTCGGCATGCACCAGCATTTTTCTCTCAAGCTCGGTCAGGATGTCCTGGGCCTGGCCTTGCAAAAAGCGCTCGGCATTGGCAGTGTCCAGCGCGTACTGCTCGGGCGACACATGACCCACACAGGGTGCGGAGCAGCGCTTGATCTGGTACAGCAGGCAGGGCCGTGTGCGATTGTTGAACACCGTGTCTTCGCAGGTCCGTAGCCTGAACACCTTTTGCAGCAGCAAGATGGTGTCTTTCACCGCCCAGGCGCTAGGATATGGGCCGAAGTAGCGGTGCTTCTTCTCGACCGCGCCGCGGTAGTAGGCAATGCGCGGGAAGACGGCGGCCGTGGGCGCAGCACCTTCTTCGGCTGGGCGCGCACCTGTCAGCTTGAGGTAGGGGTAGCTCTTGTCATCCCGGAACAGGATGTTGAATTTCGGGTTGAGCGTCTTGATCAGGTTGTTTTCGAGCAGCAGCGCTTCAGCTTCCGAGCGCACCACTGTGGTTTCCATGCGGGCGATCCTGGTCACCATATGGCCAATGCGCGTGCCGCCGTGGTTCTTCTGGAAGTAGTTGGAAACCCGTTTCTTCAGGTTGCGCGCCTTGCCGACATACAGTACACCGCCCTCCGCATCGAAGTAGCGGTACACGCCGGGCAAGGCGGGCAGCGCGGCGACTTCGCTGAGCAGTTGGGGGTCAAATTCGTGGGCTTTGGTCATGGGCTGAAATGGTGCAACTGGCCGTATTGTGGACAATCCTTTCATGAATCGCAGCCTGCAGTGGGACATTTTTTGCAAAGTCATCGACAACTTCGGGGACATTGGTGTGTGCTGGCGCCTGGCCGCTGACCTGGCCTCGCGCGGGCAAAAAGTGCGGCTCTGGGTGGACGATGCCTCAGCATTGACATGGATGGCCCCCGGGGGCTGTGAAGGCGTGCAGGTATTTCCGTGGCCCTCCGGTGAACAACCCCTGGACCTGGACGCCGCAAGGCTCGCCGGGCAGCCCTGCGATGTGCTGGTTGAGGCCTTCGGCTGTGAAGTTGCTCCTGTTTTCATAGCGGTTTGCGCTCGCCAGCATTGGGCTGGAGGCCAAAAACCCGTATGGATCAATCTCGAATACCTGTCTGCCGAGGACTACGTGGAGCGCTCCCACGCCATGCCGTCGCCGGTACAAAGCGGTCCGGCCGCCGGCTGGACCAAGTGGTTTTTCTACCCGGGCTTCACGGCTGGTACCGGCGGGCTGCTGCGCGAGTCAGGCCTGCAGGACAGGCAAGCAGGCTTTGACCGCGCAGGCTGGTTGAAAACCTACGGAATCCACTGGGGCGGCGAAACCCTGGTGTCCCTGTTTTGCTATGAGCCCCCCGCGCTCGAAGGCCTGCTGGCGCAATTTTCAGAACATGGCTTGCAGGGCAAACCGGTGCATCTGCTGGTGGCTGCGGGGCGTGCCGCAAATGCCGTTCGCACCCTGCTTGACGATCAAAATCGGCTGCAGCCCAATAAGGACGGGCGCAAGCAGCTATCAATTTCATACCTCCCCCTGCTGACGCAAACCGGCTTTGACCACCTGCTCTGGGCCTCGGACCTGAATTTTGTGCGCGGGGAGGACTCGGTGGTGCGGGCGCTTTGGGCCGGCAAGCCTTTCGTCTGGCACATCTATCCGCAGCATGACGGCGCCCACCTGGCCAAACTGCAGGCCTTCCTGGACATGCTCCAGGCGCCCCCCTCCCTGCGGGCTTTTCACGCCGCCTGGAACGGCAAAACAGCGTCGCCACCCACCGTCGGCGGCCTGGCGTCCTTCCCCATTGACCTGCCGGCCTGGCAAGCAACAGCCCAAGCGACCCGTTCCCGCCTCATGGCCCAAGACGACCTGGGGACACGGCTGCTCGGTTTCGTGACAAAAAAACGTTAAAATCATAGGCTTTGCAGAACAGCCTGAAGGTCGACCAGACTTTGGCGTCCTGCACAACCCGCCGCGGAACCTGCACACCGGTGCAAGCGTTTAGCGGCCTACCTCAGTAAAACTGCTATGAAAATCGCTCAAGAAATCCGCGCCGGCAACGTCATCATGAACGGCAAAGACCCGATGGTGGTGCTCAAGACCGAATACAGCCGCGGCGGGCGCAATTCCGCCACCGTGCGCATGAAGCTCAAAAGCCTGGTCGCCAACTTCAACACCGAAGTCGTGTTCAAGGCCGACGACAAGATCGACCAGATCGTCCTCGACAAAAAGGACTGCACCTATTCCTACTTCGCAGACCCGCTGTATGTCTGCATGGACTCCGAATACAACCAGTACGAAGTCGAAGCGGAAAACATGGGCGATTCGCTCAATTACCTGCAGGACGGCATGGAACTGGAAGTCGTGTTCTACGACGGCAAGGCCATCTCGGTTGAACTGCCCACCAGCGTGCAGCGCGAAATCACCTGGACCGAACCCGCCGTCAAGGGCGACACCTCCGGCAAGGTTCTGAAGCCTGCCAAGATCGCCACCGGCTTTGAAATCGGCGTGCCCATCTTTGTGGCGCAAGGCGACGTGGTCGAAATCGACACCCGCACCGGCGAGTACCGCAAGCGCGTGTAATCCCGCTTCTGCCTCTTTCATCTCCCTCAAAAGGCTCCTTACGGAGCCTTTTTGCTTTGCGCGGCCTCCAGTCCCCGAAAAGCACCCTCCCCACCTGATCGTTCACAATAAGCTTATGGAACAAAAACAAGATTTATCCGTCAGCCGCCTGGCCAACGCCTGGGCTGAACTGCAGGCCCATGCACGGGAAGGCACACCGCTGGAGGCCGACGCCTCACGGCTGGCATTTGCCGACCCGGAGTTTTTGCTGCGGCGTGAAACACGCGGGATCCGCTTCCAGCTGGAACTGCTCAAGCCCGACCTGGAACAGCAGGCCCATGGCATTGAAAATACCGTGGTCGTTTTCGGCAGCGCCAGGTTTCGCAGCGAGGAAGATTCCGTCACCATGGTGGCCGAAGCCGAGGCAGGCGGGGATGCCGAAACCATAGACCGCGCGCGCAAACTGGCCCGCAATGCCCACTATTACGAAAAAGCCCGCGCCTTCGGCAAGCTCGTGGCGCAGTACAGCGAGACAAAACCGCCCGAGACCAAGCTCTTCATCTGCACCGGCGGCGGCCCGGGCATCATGCAGGCGGCCAACCGGGGTGCGCACGAGGCCGGCGGGCTCAGTGTGGGCCTGGCGATCGCCCTGCCCATGGAAGAAGCGGCCAACCCTTATGTGCCGCCTGAGCTGTCATTCAAATTCCACTACTTCGCGCTGCGCAAGATGCACTTCATGATGCGCGCCAAGGCGCTTGTGGTGTTTCCGGGTGGTTTCGGCACGCTCGACGAACTGTTTGAAGTCATCACGCTGGTACAGACCCGCAAGGCCAAACCGGTGCCCATCATTCTTTTTGGCAGCAGCTACTGGAAACGCCTGCTCAACACCGACATGCTGGTGGAAGAAGGCGTGATATCGCCCAACGACCTCAAGCTCTTTCAGTACGTGGACGACGCACAGGTCGCCTGGGACCTGATCAAGGACTTTTACCGTCTGTAGGCCCGGTTTCGGGATGGTGCCCGCCATGGGCAGACATGCTGTCCTTGAGCAGCCACGCCGCGCGTGAACCCGCGCCGACCATGGCCCCGGTGACCCAGAAGACCCCGCCGATTCCCATCAGCGCGCCGGCAGATCCAAACAACATGGGCATCACCACGCTGGACGCATTGATCGCCATCAAGCGCAGCCCCAGCGCTTCGCCGTGGCGCGCTTCCGGTGTGATCTGGTGCAGCATGCTCATCACCATGGGTTGCACCATGCCCAGCGCAAGGCCCAACAGGATGGAGCACAGGCCCATGCCGATCGCCGAATGCATCAAGGGGTAGATGCCGAACAGTGCGGCTGTCGCCAGCATGGAGACCGCCAGTACCTTCCACTCGCGCAGATGGGCCGCCACCAGCGGCATCACCATGCGGATCAGGGCCGCGGCTACCGCAAACGATCCCAGGATGGTGCCTATGACCGAAGCACTGATGCCGCGCTCAAAACCCAGCACCGGCACCACAAAAGTATGGACGTCCCAGCAGGACGACAAAAACCAGTTCACCAGCATGAGGCGGCGAAAGTCGGCCTGGCGCAGCAAATCCCAGGCCTTGGGCTGCACCCCGCCGCTGGCGGCGATCACCGGAGGGAGCTCCCGCGTCTTGCGCACCAGGAACCAGCAGGCCAGCGGCAGGATCGCCATCAACAAAAACGCCGCCCGGTAGCCGGAAGTACTGCCCGGCACGGCGCCCACATGGTCGATCAGCAGGCCGGCGGAAAAAGGCCCGATGAAATTGGACACCGCCGGACCGATGGCTAGCCAGCTGAACACCTGGCGCAACTCCAGTGCGCCGACCGCCGCACGGCCCACGTGGCGCTGCAGGGAAATAACTGCCGCGCCGGTGGCGCCGCCCGTGAGCAGCGCCGCCAGACACAGCACCGGGAACACCGGAAAGGCCACCGCAGCCCCGGCTCCCAGCACCGCAGCGAACACGCTATACCGTATCGGGCGCCTGAGACCATGCCGGTCGGCGAAACGGCCGGCCGGCAGCGCCAGGAAGACTTGCGTCAGAGCGAACAACGCAAGCAGCACTCCCACCGCCGCAGGGCTGTAGCCCTCGCGCAGCGCCAGCAGGGGCGCCGCCATGCGCGTGCCGGCCATGCAGGCGTGCAGGCAGATCTGCGCCACGATAAGGCGTGCAAGTTCAGGCGTCATGACGCACAGCTCATGCGGTGCGCATCAAATGTTGTCCAGGTCTTTGTCAAGCGGATCCAATGGAAGCAGGCGGGCAGAATCGATTTCCGGGAGCGCTTCGACATTGCGCAGGGCTTTGCCCATGACACGGCTGCGCTGCTCGGCGCTGCTCAGCGTGTTGAGCACGGTTTCGGTTTGCGACTTGACCTTGGCCAGCACGTCGCCGAACTTGCCGAACTCTGTCTTCACCGCACCCAGCACCTGCCAGACTTCGCTGGAACGTTTTTCCAGCGCCAACGTGCGAAAACCCATCTGCAGTGAATTGAGCATGGCCAGCAGCGTTGTCGGGCCGGCCAGCGTGACACGGTGGTCGCGCTGCAGGAATTCCATCAGGCCGGGCCGGCGCAGCACTTCGGCATAGAGGCCCTCGGTCGGCAAAAAAAGAATCGCAAAATCGGTGGTGTAAGGCGGGTCTATGTATTTCTCGGAGATCGACCTGGCCTCCAGCCGTATGCGCGTCTCCAGCGCCTTGCCGGCGATTTCAGCGCCCAGCACATCGGCGCGCTGTTGCGCGTCCAGCAGGCGCTCGTAGTCTTCGCTCGGGAATTTCGCGTCAATGGGCAGCCACAGAGGTTCACCCGAATCAGACCGACCTGGCAGCTTGATGGCGAAATCGACCGGGTTCTTGCCACCACGGCGGGTAATGACCTGGGCCGCATACTGGTCGACGGTGAACACCTGTTCCAGCAGCGCCGATAGTTGCGCTTCGCCAAAAATGCCGCGCGTTTTCACATTGGTGAGCAAATGCTTGAGGTCGCCCACGCCCTGCGCCAGCGTCTGCATTTCGCCCAGGCCCTTGTGCACCTGTTCGAGCCGGTCGGCTACCTGCTTGAAACTTTCGCCCAGGCGCGTCTCCAGCGTCGTCTGCAGTTTCTCGTCGACCGTCTTGCGCATCTCGTCGAGCTTGGCCGAATTGGTTTGCTGCAGTTGCGCCAGCTGTTTTTCCAGGGTCTCGCGCACTTCACCCATGCGCCTGGCGTTCGACTCGCTGACGGACTGCAGCTGAGTGGTCAGGGTATCCGACAGCGTTTTTTGCAGCAGGGTGAGTTGCTGCGAAAACGCGTCAATTTGCGTGTTCTGCGTGCGGATCGCTTCGGCGCTTTGCTGCACCAGCGTTTGCTGGAAGGTGGCGAAAGTAGTCGCCAATTCCTGCCGGCTACTGCGCGAGTTGTCGCCGATCTCGCGCCGCAATTCACGCTCAAGTTTGTCGTGGCCTGCCGCGATGTTTGCCAGCAGCTCGATGCGGCCCGTATCCGCTGGTTCGGCGGGCTTGCGCAACAGCAGCCAGACCAGCAACAGCAGGTTGGCCACCAACAAGGCAATCATCAGCCAGGATTCCATCATCTGTTCATTGTCCGCTTGCTGCCTTCTTCTTGCTTATTTGCCGGCCAGTACCACGGGGTTGAGCGGGGTCAGCGGCTTCTTGCCGCCGAAATATGCGATCAGGTTGTCGGCAGCCAGCCCGGCCATGGCAAGGCGTGTGGGAATGGTGGCGCTGGCGATATGCGGCGTCAACACCACATTGGGTACGGTCAACAAATCAGGATGCACCTTGGGCTCGCCCTCGAACACGTCCAGGCCTGCGGCTGCGATATGCTTGTTCTTCAAGGCGGCAGCGAGTGCGGCATCGTCGACGATACCGCCGCGTGCGATGTTGATCAGGTTGGCGGTGGGCTTCATCAACGCCAGTTCTGCTGCGCCAATGGTGTGGTGGGATGAAGGCGAATACGGCAGTACCAGCACCAGGTGATCTGCCGTCTTGAGCAGTTCTTCCTTGCCGACGTAGCTGGCTTTGCATTCTGCTTCCAGCGTTGCATCCAGGCGCGAGCGGTTGTGGTAAATCACCTTCATGCCAAATCCATGGGCACCGCGTTTGGCAATGCCCTGCCCTATGCGCCCCATGCCCAGGATGCCCAGCGTGGCGCCGTGGATGTCGGAGCCCGCAAACATGTCGTAGCTCCATTTGGTCCATTTGCCGGCGCGCAGGTAATGCTCGCTTTCGGTCACGCGGCGTGCCGTGGCCATCAGCAGGGCAAAACCGAAATCAGCGGTGGTTTCAGTCAGCACGTCGGGCGCGTTCGTGGCCAGCACGCCGGCAGCGGTCATGGCGTCGATGTCGAAGTTGTTGTAGCCCACCGCCATGTTGGCGCAAATTTTTAGACCCGGGCAGGCGGCCAGCACCTCCGCGTCGATTTTGTCGCCGCCGGTGGTGAAGGCGCCGTCCTTTCCCTTGAGGCGCTCGGTGAGCTGGGTCTTGGACCAGGTCTCGTCGGCCTGGTTGGATTCAACCTCGAAATACTGTTCCAGGCGGGCGATGACTTCGGGGAATACGGCGCGAGCGACGAGAATTTTGGGTTTGGTCATGGTGTTTTCACAAGTGATGCGGGAGCAGGTACTTCCGTCCCGGTGGGGGAATGCATTGCGGACGCCGGCGGTGCGGTCGCTGCAATCTTTCGGGCACGGGGAGCGTCAGGATGCCAGCCAAGCACGGCCAGCAAAACGAAAAATCCGGCCACATAGCCCAGCGCCACATGCCAGCCGCCCTTGATCCAGGCGCCAACCGACTTGGCCTCGGGGTACATATTCGACAGGGCCACACCAGCGGAGGAGCCAAACCACAGCATGCTGCCGCCAAAGCCGACGGCGTATGCCAGAAAGCCCCAGTCGTAGCCGCCCTGGTGCAGGGCCAGCGCCGTGAGCGGAATGTTGTCAAACACCGCACTCACAAAACCCAGGCCGAAAGCAGTTTGCCAGCTGGCGGCCGGCAAATGCTGCACCGGCATCATGGAAGCGCAAAGCACCAGCGACAGCAGAAACACACTACCGCGTGCGGCGTCAGGCAACAAGCGCCAGTCGGGCCGGCGCCAGGGCGTGGTCACCGCGATGGCCACCCATACCGAGATACCGATCACCGGCAGTTGCTCCAGCACCGCCGGATCGCGCAGGTTGAAATACACATTGGCAGCTACTGCCGACAGCAGAATGATGGCGACGATGCCCAGCCGGGCCCAATGCAGATGCGCGCCCGGAGTGGCGTCCTTCATGATGGGCTGCAGCGCGTGCTGCTGGCGCGCAGCGATCACGCCGAAGATGGCCAGCGCCACCAATGCACCGACATAGGACTCGAAGACCTGGCCCGGCGAAACCCCGGCAATCCACATCATGGTCGTGGTGGTGTCTCCCACCACGCTGCCCGAGCCGCCCGCGTTGCTGGCGGCCACGATGGCAGCCAGGAAGCCGATATGAACACGCTTGCGGTACAGCGCAGATGCCATGGTGCCGCCTATCATGGCCGCCGCGATATTGTCGAGAAAACTGGAGATCACGAAGACCAATACCAGCATCACAAAGCCGCCTTTCCAGTCGTCGGGCAGATAGCGCGGCAACAGTGCGGGGATACCGCTCTTTTCAAAATGATCGGACAGCAGCGCAAAACCCAGTAACAGGCCCAGCAAGTTGCCGAGCGTCACCCACTCGTGCGCGAGCAATTGCAGCAGGCCGCCGATACCAGGCACGCCTGAAAAATCACCCAGCGCGAGCTTGTAAAGCGTGATGACCGCCAGGCCCGCCAACGCCACCTTGAGCGTGTGATGGTGGAACACTGCAACGCCGAGCAGCGTCAGGCCAAACAATACGAAATCTAGGGGAACGCCTGCAATAGTCACGCGCGGGTTTTCAAGATAAGCCAGGTAGGCTGTCGATTATGCAGGCGAGGCGATTTCAAACACCTGCCGCAAATATGCCAGGTATTTTTCGTCGTCGCACATGTTCTTGGAAGGTGTGTCAGACAGCTTGGCCACGGGTTGGCCGTTGCAGCGGATCATCTTGATGACGATCTGCAGCGGCTCATAGCCCAGGTCATTGGTGAGGTTGGTGCCGATCCCGAAGGCCAGCTGGCAACGCCCCCTGAACTGCTGGAACAGCTCGATGGTGCGCGGCACCGTCAGGCCGTCGCTGAAAATCAGCGTCTTGGTCTGCGGGTCGACCCGGTTCTTGGTGTAGTGCGCAAGCATGCGCTCGCCCCACTGGAACGGGTCGCCGCTGTCGTGTCGCGCGCCGTCAAACAGTTTGCAGAAGTACATGTCGAAATCGCGCAGGAAGGCACTCATGCCGTAAACGTCCGACAGCGCGATCCCAAGGTCGCCCCGGTATTCCTTGGCCCATGACTCGAAGCCAAAGACCTGACTGTCACGCAGACGCGGCCCCAGCGCCTGGCAGGCCTGCAGGTATTCATGCGCCATGGTGCCTAACGGCGTCAGCCCGAGCTTCATGGCAAACAGCACATTGCTGGTGCCGGCGAACTGGCCACCCACCCCCGTGCCCAGCCGCGTCACCAGGGTGCGCAGCACTTCTTCGTGCCAGGCTTTGCCAAACCGGCGGCGTGTGCCGTAATCGGCGATCTTGAGCGTTCGCAGGCCCTGCGTCTGCAACTCGCCAATTTTGGTCTCCAGGCGCTTGCGACCTTCGACCAGGTCCGCCTTCTTCTGCGTGTTGCGAAAATAGACCTCATTGATGATGGCCAGCACCGGAATCTCGAAGAGGATGGTGTGCAGCCAGGGGCCCTTGATGGACACGTCGATCTCGCCCGAAGGCAAGGCCGTGACGCTGACGTACTTTTCATTGAGCCGGAAGATGCCGAGGAAGTCGACAAAATCGCTCTTGATGAAGCGCATGGCCTTGAGGTAAGCCAGCTCGGCATCCTGAAAGCGCAGACTGCACAGGCCACGGATTTCTTCCCGTATCTCGGTCACATAGGGCGCCAGATCACCAATACCCGGAGCACCGGCGTTGCGGCACTTGAAGCGGTATTCCACCTCGGCGCCCGGAAACTGGTGCAAGACCACCTGCATCATGGTGAACTTGTACAAGTCGGTGTCTAGCAGGCTGGTGATGATCATGGGGATCGCTTGAGGGCCGCGGCGCCAGGGCGCCTTGGCGGTTAATCAGGTGAACAGGCCCGGCGCCAATGCCGCACCGGGGCCTTCTTCAACTCGCGCCAGCTCAGGTACCGAGAAAATCCACTTCAAACAGCAAAGTGGCGTTCGGTGGAATCACGCCGCCGGCGCCGCGCGCACCGTAGCCCAGCTCCGCCGGAATGACGAGGCGGCGGGTGCCACCCACCGACATGCCTTGCACGCCTTCGTCCCAGCCGCGGATCACCTGCCCTGCGCCAAGGGAAAACTCGAACGGCTGGCCGCGGTCCTTGCTGGAGTCGAACTTGGCGCCCTGGACGCCGTTGTTATAGAGCCAGCCGGTGTAGTGAACCTTGACATGTTGCCCCGCCTTGGCGATGGCACCGGTGCCCAGCACGGTGTCTTCGTATTGCAGGCCGGAAGGTGTGGTGGTGAGATTCATTGTGAGGTCCTTCTAAAACAGGTGAAACAAAAAAACAGAGCCCAAACAGGCAAAAAGAAATCGCGTCTTTTCGCGAATCCCTGACTTTACCCGCAACACCCAAACTAGCTGGCGCGTACGGAGATGCAACTGCGCTGCGCCTAATCAAGCCATGTGGTGAATTCCGAAGCCGGCACCCGTGGCGTACGGAATGTGTTGACGAGCGCCGTGTCATCGGCATAACCCAGCGCCATGCCGCACACCAGCATTTCGTCGCTACCCGCGCCGATGTGCGGGAGGATGATCCGGGAAAACCCGTTCCAGGCCGCTTGCGGGCAGGTGTGCAGGCCCAGGCCGCGCGCGGCCACCATGAGGTTTTGCATGAACATGCCGTAGTCCACAAGTGAACCCCGGCCCATCACGCGGTCCAGCGTGAACATCAGGCCCACAGGCGCGTCGAACAACTGGAAGTTGCGATGGTGCTGTGCATGCATCTTGTCCTTGTCGCCCTTGGTGATTCCCAGCAGTCCGTAGAGGCCCCAGCCGTTTTCGCGACGGCGGTCGATATAGGGCGAGACCCACTTTTCAGGGTAGTAGTCGTATTCCTCTTTGTAGTCGGCGGCCAGTGCGGGGTTGGCGTATATCGCGTCATGGGCCTCGCAGACTTTGCCGACCAACGCATCGCGGCTCGCGCCCTGCAGCACATAGGCCTTCCAGGGCTGTGTGTTGGTGCCTGAAGGCGCGCGGCTGGCTACTTCCAGCAGGTGGGCAATGGTCTCGCGCGGCACCGGTTTGGGTAAAAACTGGCGTATCGACTGGCGGCTGACGATGGCTTCATCCACCGCATTGCGTGCATCGCCTGCTCGGCGCGGGGTGATATAGGGAAGCACGGGCAGTGCCTGGGTCATCAGAGGGTCTCCAGTACAGAAAGCAGTTCGGGGGGCAGTGGCGCCGGCCGGCGCGTGACGCGGTCGACATACACATGGATGAAATGGCCCCGGGCCGCGCACGATGCACCCTCATCGCCGGGGAACAGGGCCACTTCGTAGCGCACGCTGGACGAGCCGACGTGTGCCACGCGGATGCCCGCGACCACCGGCTCCGGAAAGGCCAGCGGCGCGAAGTAGTTGCATTGGGTTTCGAT
The DNA here is from genome assembly GCF_056403595.1 of Polaromonas sp. P2_G11. Taxonomy (NCBI): domain Bacteria; kingdom Pseudomonadati; phylum Pseudomonadota; class Betaproteobacteria; order Burkholderiales; family Comamonadaceae; genus Polaromonas; species Polaromonas sp. P2_G11. Next base: position 362,691 of record NZ_JBFUFE010000005.1, read on the forward strand.
CACCAGGCCGATCACGCTGCCGGTGTGGATGTCGATGGCGCCGCGTTCAATCAGGAGGCCGTTGACGGCGGTATCGAACCAGCTGTAGTAGACGACGTTGTTGACGTGACCGTAAACATCGTTGTCGGACCATCGGGTGCCGATGTCGCGAAAGGCTTTATAGGCGCTGCGGGCTTCAGCCTGCGGGCGTGTCGGGGAGGTCATGAGAACCTATTTTGCCAGCGTGAACCTGGCCGGACTCAGGGTGGGCTTTTGGATGAATAACTGGGCTGCAGGGAAGTCTGATCGGAAGCGGCTCGCGCCCCAGCAATTCCGGCAAACGATTGGGTGAAGGCACGTTGTCCCGCTGCAGCAATATCCAGTGCCCATACGAGAAAGGCGAAAAGTGCAGGACGTCGCATACATGCGCGCCCAGGCGTGCCGCCCAGTTGGGCAACGGAATTTGCAGCGCGCGGGTGCGGGTGTAGTCGGCGCGAAGCTCACGCAAATACTCCGCGTAGCCGTATCGGCGGGTGCCGCCGAGTTCAACCTCGCGGTGACCAGCCAGGGAGGAAAGAGCCGCAAGCGCAGCAAACGCTTTCCCAAGATCGGTGGCAGCCATCGCCGCAATACCGCCGCGCGCACCGCGCGGAATAAATTGCACCGGCGAGCGCGACAAGCCGCGCAGCCAGCGGGCACCAAAGCCGCCCTCGCCGTCGAGCAAGGACGGCCGCACGATGGCGTAGTCGCTGCCCGACGCCGCGATGGTGTGCTCACCCAGCAGCTTGCTCGACAAAAACCGGCTTTTGGCGCCTGCGTGCAAGCCCAGGGCCGAGGTATGAATCAGCCGAATGCCGGCGCCGGCGCAAGCGACGGCCAGCGCCGCTGGCGCGCGGTGATGCACATGGTCATACGACTCATTCGGCCGCTGGCGAAGGATGCCCACGCAATTGACGACCACGTCCACATCTTTCAGCAGGGTTGTCCACGCATCGGGCTGTAACAGCTGCTCAAAGCGCGCAGCGCGCAAGACAGCAAAAGGATAGGCCTCTTCGTGGCGCGAAGGATGGCGGCTGCCGATCGAAACCTGCGCGCCCGACGCGTGCAGCGCCGCCACGGCATGGCGGCCAATGAAGCCGGTGCCGCCTAACACCAGCACGCGAAGAGCGTGGGCAGCATGGGCTGCGGTATTTTTCTGGGATTCCCCGGAGCGTGGCTGCATATTTTTGTTTGTTATTAGCTTGTTTTACTTCCTGGCCACCTAGGATGGCCCTGGCAATGTAGCAGCAATCCCCGCTGGATCACCCCCGCTACGGATTCCAGCGCTTCCAGTATTCAAGCGCCACCCGGTAGGTGTTCATCTGCACCTGCACGGTTTCGTCGATGTTGATGCCATAGCCACCCGCCATGGAAAACGCCAGCGGGATGCGGCGCTGCCAGGCCCAGTCGAAGACGCGCCGGTCGCGCGCCTCCAGACCGTCAAAACTCAGGGCCAGCCGTCCCAGCCGGTCGCCCACGTACGGATCGGCGCCCGCCAGAAACAGCACCAGCCCCGGCTCAAAGCGCCGCTCCAGCTCGTCAAGCGCATGCTCCAGCGCCTGCAGATAGGTTGCATCGCCGCAGCCGTCCGGCAAGTCCACATCGAGGTCGCTGGCTTCTTTTCGAAACGGGAAATTCTTTTGCCCATGCAACGACAGCGTGAACACGCTGGTGTCCGCGGCAAAGATGCTGGCAGTGCCGTTACCCTGGTGCACATCCAGATCGATGATGGCGACCTGCAGCGGTTTGCGCTCGTGGCGGTGCAGCCGCGCCCACTCCGCCTGCATGAGCCTGGCGGCCACCGCCGCATCGTTGAAAACGCAGAAGCCGCCGCCTTTGTGGGCATACGAGTGATGCGTACCTCCGGCCAGGTTGGCTGCAACGCCCTCGCCCCGTTTGCCCCCTGGCCCCATCGCCACGCGGGCCGCTGCAACGGTGGCGCCGGCAGAGCGGCGCGCACGCTCGGCCATGCCCAGGCTCCAGGGAAAGCCGATCTCGCGCTGCGCGGGCGCCGGCAAGGTGCCGTGCATGATCGCATCTATATAGGCGGGCGTGTGAACAAGGGCGAGCTCACCATCGGTGGCGGCCGGTGCCTGCGCCATTCGAACGGCCGACAGTTCGTTGACCAGGCGGTCGCGCAACAGCCGGTACTTGGCCATGGGAAAACGGTGCCCAAGCGGCAGCGGCAATACGAAGTTGTCGGCGTAAAAAGCTTGCAAGATGAGAAGCGAGGAAGGGCTTCAACGATTGTGGCCTGAAGCAGCAGCGACGGGCATGTAGTACCCAGCACCGGAAATCGTGGACTTTTGAATGCTTTTGAATTCTGTTTTCGGGGTGCAAATAGGGCCCGACATCTAAAATGGTGCAGTGCAACAAAAACTGCTTGCAATGCCTCGGCCAATGCCTATACTTAGGGTCATGTTGCAGTGCAGCAATTCAGCGCAACGCAACTATTGACCCGACGACTCATTAACTTATATCTGGAGATTAATTATGCTGACCGCTGAACAAATCATGGCCTCCCACAAAGCCAACATCGAAACCCTGTTTGGTCTGACCCACAAAGCCTTCGAAGGCGTTGAAAAGCTGGTCGAACTGAACGTGCAAGCCACCAAGGCTGCCCTTGCCGAAACCGCCAACCACGCACAAGCCGTGATGGGCGTGAAAGACGCGCAAGAACTGATGGCCCTGCAAGCCGGCCTGGTCCAGCCCCTGGCTGAAAAGACCGCTGCTTACAGCCGTCACCTGTATGACATCGCTTCGGCTGCCGGTGCTGAACTGGGCAAGACCCTGGAAGGCCAAACTGCTGATGCACAGAAGAAGTTTGTCGGCCTGGTCGACAACGCTGCCAAAAATGCGCCAGCCGGTTCCGAAACCGCCGTTGCCGTGATGAAGAGCGCTGTTGCTGCCGCGAATAACGCATTCGAATCCATGCAAAAGGCTGTCAAGCAAGCCAGCGAAATGGCTGAAGCCAACTTCAACACCGTGGCTGCATCCGCAGTGAGCGCCACGAAAACCGCTTCCAAGAAGCGTTAATTGTTATTCATTGTTCCCGCATTTCTGCGGGAACGACCGGAGCCTGATCCCGGAACCTTGCGTAACAGCACGATTCCAGACCGCTTGTCTCCTCGGATCCATTCGAAATTCATTTTCACGGATCCAGTTAAGCCCAGTCGCAAGATTGGGCTTTTTTTTGTCCGGCGCATCCCGATTTAAGCTATTCAGGCGTTTTACCCAATAGGGACGAGCGCTAGCAGCTATCAAATCAATAGCAGCTACCTTGCCATCGCCACACCCGCTGCGGCCAGCTTTGCCTTCAGCTGTGGCAACGCGGCCAACATGGCCGCACGGCCTGAATCGATGGCGCGCTGCCGCGCAGAGAAGTCGGCGCTTTTCAGGCCCGTAAGCGACGGACGGACCACGACATCGGCATCCTTGAGTTCGTACTGGTTGATGCTTTTGCCCATGATGGCAAAAGTCTGCAGCAGGATTTGCAACGTGTCGCCGGCGAGGTTGGCTTCGGGCGGGCTGGAGATGTCGACAGCAATCACGACGTCGGCCCCCATCTGCCTGGCAAAGCGCACAGGCACCGGTGAGACCAGGCCGCCGTCTACATACTCGCGGCCGTTGATCTTGACGGGCACGAACACAGCCGGCACCGCACTGGATGCGCGCACTGCTGTGCCGGTATCGCCGCGCTGGAACAGCACGGCCTGGCCGCTGTTGAGATCGGTGGCGACGATGCCCAGCGGAATGGCCATGTTTTCCATCAGCCGGTTGGCCACAAGGTCGTTGACATAGCGGGCCAGCGCGTCACCGCGGAACATGCCGCGGCCGATGATCGGCAGCATCCAGTCGGTGATGGCAACTTCCTCCATGTTCAGCGCGGTCTGCTGCAGCTGCGCGCTGGTCTTGCCACTGGCGTACAGCGCCGCCACCAGGCTGCCGGCTGATGTGCCGACCACCAGTTGCGGCTTGAGCCCGGCCTCCTCAAGCACGGCGATCACACCCACATGGGCAAAGCCGCGCGCCGCGCCACCGCCCAGCGCCAGCCCGATGCGCACCGGCTTTCTGGCGGCCTCCGCCGGTAGCGGCGCTACAGGCGCGGCCGGTCCGGGCGGCGCTGTGGCGCAGCCGGCAAACAGCGACAAAACCGCAGCCAGGCCGATGCCCGCCAGCCAGTCCAGCCCTCGTGAAGGCTTGCACAACGTAGGGGGACTACCAAGAATGATTCTTATTTGCTTTATCATGGCCGGGCTTTAAAAATACCAGTAAGGAAGTGGAAAGTTATGTACAAAAAAGTGGTTCTCTCGTCGCTGATGCTGCTGGCAGGCTTGGCATCAGCGCAGGAACAGGTGGTCAACTTGTATTCTGCCCGCCATTACCAGACGGACGAAAAGCTCTACAGCGACTTCACCAAGGCCACCGGGATCAAGGTGAACCGCGTGGACGCGGATGACGCCGGCATTTTGGCGCGCCTGAAGGCCGAAGGCACGGCATCTCCTGCCGACGTGATTTTGCTGGTCGATGCCGCGCGCCTGCACAAGGGCGATGCGGACGGCCTCTTCAAGCCCATCAAGTCACCCGCCCTGGAAGCCGCCATCCCGGCCAAGTTGCGCGCCAAGGAAACGGCCGAAGGCACGACCTGGTTCGGCTTCTCGACGCGCGCCCGCGTTGTGGTGTTTGACAAGCTCAAGGTCAAGAAAGCCGACGTGGACACCTACGAAAAGCTGGCCGACCCGAAGAACAAGGGCCTGCTGTGCACCCGCTCCGGTGCACATCCGTACAACCTCTCCCTCTTCGGTGCGGTGACCGAGCATCTTGGCGAAGCCAAGGCCGAGCAATGGCTCAAGGGCTTGGTGGCGAACATGGCGCGTGACCCCAAGGGCGGCGACAGCGACCAGATCAAGGCCGTGGCCAGCGGCGAGTGCGGCATTGCGCTGACCAACACCTACTACCTGGCGCGCATCATGCGTTCCAACGCGCCTGAAGACAAAGTCGTGGCCGACCGCGTGGGCGTGGTCTTCCCCAACCAGGACAGCTGGGGCACGCATGTGAATATCGCCGGCGCGGCGGTTGCCAAAAACGCCAAGAACACGGCCAACGCCGTCAAGTTCATGGAATATCTGGCCAGCCCGAGCGCACAGGAGTACTTTGCCAACGGCAACAACGAGTGGGCCGCCGTACCGGGGCTGGGCGTGAGCAATCCCGCGCTCAAGGCCATGACACCGTCGGGCAATGGCAGCTTCAAGTCTGAAACCATCCCGATCAGCGCCGTGGGCAACAACCAGCTCAAAGTGCAGCAGATGTTGGACCGTGTCGGCTACAAATAAGCCAACGCCCCACTTTTGCGAAAAGCCCGGCCGCCGAAAGGCGCCGGGCTTTTTCATCGCCGGGCCGTCCCTAGATGAAAAGCGTCCCTCGGGGGCAGCGACCACACGAAGTGAACGAGCGCGGGGGGTACTTTTCATGCGCCATAATTGACGTTTACGTTAACGTCACCCAAAACGTTCACGCAAGCTCTTCAAAATCTCTCCATCTTCATCAAGGAACCACCATGGAAATCGCAGGCAAAGTATTTATCGTCACCGGCGGCGCATCGGGCCTGGGTGAAGGCACGGCACGCATGCTGGTGGCCAACGGCGCCAAAGTCGTCATCGCCGACATGCAGGCAGATAAAGGCGAGGCCATCGCCAAAGAGTTGGGCGAAGGCAAAGCCACTTTCGTCAAATGCGACGTGAGCCAGGAAGCCGACGGCCAGGCCGTGGTGGCCAAGGCGGTTGCCATGGGCAAACTGATGGGCCTGGTGAACTGCGCCGGCATTGCGCCCGCCGAAAAAACCGTGGGCAAGAACGGCGCGCACAGCCTGGGCGCCTTCAGCAAAACCATCACCGTCAACCTCGTCGGCAGCTTCAACATGATCCGCCTGGCAGCCGACGCCATGTGCAAGAACGACCCTGAAGCCACCGGTGAGCGCGGTGTGCTGATTTCGACCGCCTCGGTCGCAGCCTACGACGGCCAGATCGGCCAGGCCGCTTACAGCGCCTCCAAGGGCGGCATTGTCGGCATGACCTTGCCGATTGCCCGCGACCTCGCGCGCAACGGCATCCGCAACATGACCATCGCGCCCGGCATTTTCGGCACGCCCATGCTTTTTGGCATGCCGCAGGAAGTGCAGGACTCGCTGGCTGCCGGCGTGCCCTTCCCCTCGCGCTTGGGCACACCGCAAGACTATGCGCGCCTGGCCAAACACATCATCGAAAACGACATGCTCAATGGTGAAGTGATTCGCCTGGACGGCGCGATTCGCCTCGCACCACGTTGAGCCTAGGCCGCAGGCGGGTGCAGCGCTGCCAGCCGTTCGGTCAGCAGCGCTGAAAGCCGTTCAATCACCTCGTTGACGCGGGCCGGCACATAGCGTCGGCTGGGCACCACCGCATAAAGCGGCGCCGGCTCACCCAGGTGACCCGCAAAGAGGCGCACCAGCTTGCCGCTGGCCAAAGAGGCCATGAGGTCGATCTCGGACTGGTAGACGATGCCCCGCCCCTCCAGCGCCCACTGCAGCGCAATGGATGCGTCGTTACAGGCCAGCGGCCCAGCCACGCGCACCTGAAAAGGCGCGCTGGCCTCTCCCTGCAATTCGAACTGCCACTGATCTTGCCGGCGCTCGCGCACATGGCAAACCAGGCAGTCGTGCTGCACAAGCTCGCATGGCTCCAGCGGCGTGCCGCGGCGCGCCAGATAGTCCGGGGCCGCACAAGCCACGCGCCGGGCCGGCGCCAGCAGGCGCGCCGAATGGGTCGAATCCATCAGCGGCCCGTTGCGCAGGGCGATGTCGATGCCCTCGCGCACCAGGTCCACACGCGCATCGCTGATCTGCAGGTCGATTTCAATACCCGGGTGAGTGTTGGCAAATTCGGCCAGCCAGTAGGCCAGCATCTCGCGGGCCAGCATGGCTGTGGCGGTGATCCGGATGCTGCCCGTCAAGCCGAAGGTGCCGGCACGGACTTTGGCCTGGCCTTCGGACACCAGCTCGAGCGCGCGGCGGGCATGGTCGACCATGACAGCACCCTCGGCCGTGGGCCGCACGGCGCGTGTGGTTCGCTCAAACAGACGTACACCCAGCGAGGTTTCCAGCCGCTTGATCGCCGCACTGACGGCCGCTGTAGACAGCCGGCAGCGCTTGCCCGCTGCTGTAAGGCTGCCAGTTTCCGCCGTAGCCAGCAGCACGCGCAAGGCATCGAGATTGTCAAATTCCATGGAAGAGTGATTTCTCTGAAACGCCATTGTGAGGCGCGGGGCCGCTCGATATATTCAACAGCGCAGGCACAGGGTCCTGCCACAAGCTACAACTACATTCAAGGATATCGCATGAGACACGCCTTCCCGGCGCTGGCAGCCACCGCGCTGCTTGCCGCCTGCGCCAGCAGCCCCACCGCATTTAACTACCAGGTCCCCGCCGATGAAGTCGCGCGCGGCACCAAGTACATGCAGCCCGAGGGCTCTTCGGGCTTCACCCCCAAGCCCGGCTGGGCCACCAAGACCTTCGCCGTGGCCGCCGCCAACCCGCTGGCCACGGATGCGGGTTACCAGGTACTCAAAGCCGGTGGTTCGGCCATCGACGCTGCAATTGCAGTGCAAATGGTGCTCACGCTGGTGGAGCCGCAATCGAGCGGCATAGGTGGCGGCGCCTTCCTGCTGCACGCCAACGGCGGCAAGGTCGAGGCCTTTGACGGCCGCGAAACCGCGCCCGCAGCGGTGGACGAAAAGCTGTTTATCGGCGCCGACGGCAAACCGATACCGTTTTACGACGGCGTGGTCGGCGGCCGCTCCGTCGGCACGCCCGGCACGGTGCGCATGCTGGAGATGGCCCACAAGCAATACGGTCGCCTGCCCTGGGCCCAGCTCTTTGTGCCGGCCATCCAGCTCGCAGAAAACGGCTTCAAGGTCAGCCCGCGGCTCAATACCTTGCTCAAGAGTGAAGTGCACCTGAAGAAGGACGCCACCGCCGCAGCCTACTTCTACAAGGCCGACGGCAGCCCCGTCGATGTGGGCTCCGTCTTGCGCAACCCGGCGCTCGCCGACGTGCTGCGACAGATCGCTGCCAAAGGCTCCAGCGCGCTGCTCGAAGGCAAAGTCGCGCAAGCCATCGTCACCAAAGTGCAGGGCCACGCCACCAACCCCGGCAAGCTGGCCCTGGGCGACCTGGCCGGCTACCAGCCCAAAAAGCGCGACCCGATCTGCTCCGACTACAGCGCGGCCGGCAAGGCCTACCGCCTCTGCGGCATGCCGCCGCCCAGCTCGGGCGCGATTGCGGTCGGGCAGATCCTCGGCATCCTGAACAACACGCCGGCCAGCACCCTGGGCCTGGTCACCGGCACCGGCGGTGTTCCCGGCACCGTGTCGCCCACGCCTTCGGCCGACTGGCTGCACCTCTACACCGAGGCCTCGCGCCTGGCCTTTGCCGACCGTGCGCAATACCTGGGTGACCCTGATTTCGTGCAGCCGCCGGGCGGCAACTGGATGAGCCTTCTCGCACCGGCCTATCTCAGCGAGCGCGCCAAGCTGATCCAGCCCGCAGGCCCGAGCATGAAGACCGCCAAACCGGGCGTTCCAGGCGCCGTCACCACCGCCTATGCGCCCATGCCCGACCAGCCCGAGTACGGTACCTCGCACATCAGCATCATCGACGGCTACGGCAACGCGATCGCCATGACCACGACGATTGAAGACCAGTTCGGTTCGCGCCTGATGACCGATGGCGGCACCGGCAAGGCTGGCGGCTTTTTGCTGAACAACGAACTCACCGACTTCAGCTTTGCCCCGACCGATGCCGACGGCAAGCCCGTGGCCAATCGTGTGCAGGCCGGCAAACGCCCGCGCTCGTCGATGGCGCCTACGCTCGTGTTTGACAAAACCTCAGGCCAGCTCGTCATGAGCGGCGGCAGCCCCGGCGGTGCGCTGATCATTCACTTCACGGCCAAGACGCTTTACGGCACGCTGAACTGGGGCCTCAATGCCCAGCAGGCGATCGACCTGCCCAACTTCGCCTCACTCAACGGCCCGAGCATCCTGGAAGAAAAACGTTTCTCGCCGGCCACCGTCGAGGCGCTGCGAAGCCGCGGCGCCGAGGTACGCGAACAAACCATGACCAGCGGCCTGCAAGCCATTCAGAGAACACCCGAGGGCTTCTTCGGCGGCGCCGATCCGCGGCGTGAAGGGCTCGTCCTGGGTGACTAAACCGCCCGATACCCCGTGAATTACAAGGCCCTGCCGTCGCAGGGCCTTGTTGTTTCTACAATCGGTTATGGCCATCCCCCAATCGTTCATCCAGGAGCTGCTCGCGCGCGCCGACGTGGTGGACATCGTGGGCCGCTACGTGCAGCTGAAAAAGGGCGGCGCCAACTTCATGGGCCTGTGCCCCTTCCATGGCGAAAAATCGCCCTCTTTCAGTGTCAGCCCCTCCAAGCAGTTCTATCACTGCTTCGGCTGCGGCAAAAACGGCAACGCCATCAGCTTTCTGATGGACCACGGCGGCATGACCTTTGTCGAAGCCGTCAAGGACCTTGCCCAGCAATACGGCCTGCAAGTGCCTGAAGACGACGTCTCCCCGCAAGACCGGGCGCGGGCCGCCCAGATGCGCGAGCAGCAGGCCACACTCACCAGCGTGCTTGAAAAAGCCGGCGTCGCCTACATCAAGGCCCTGCGCAACTCCGAGCGCGCCATCGACTACTTCAAGGGCCGCGGCGTTTCGGGCGAAGTCGCCAAGACCTTCGGCCTGGGCTACGCACCTGAAGGCTGGCGCAGCCTCGCCAGCGTCTTTCCGGATTACAACGACCCGCTGCTGGTAGAAAGCGGCCTGGTCATCACGGGCGAGCCCGGCGAAGAAAACCAGGCCGGTGAAGCCAAGCGTTATGACCGCTTTCGTGACCGGGTCATGTTCCCCATCCGCAACGTCAAGGGCGAATGCATAGGCTTTGGCGGCCGCGTGCTCAGCGACGAAAAGCCCAAGTACCTCAATTCGCCGGAAACCCCTGTGTTCAGCAAGGGCCGGGAGCTTTATGGCCTGTTCGAGGCCCGCACCGCCCTGCGCGAACACGGCTATGCCCTCGTCACAGAAGGCTATATGGACGTGGTGGCCCTGGCCCAGCTGGGGTTTGCCAATGCGGTGGCAACCCTGGGCACCGCCTGCACGGCTGATCACGTGCAAAAGCTGTTCCGCTTCACCGACTCAGTCGTCTTCAGCTTTGACGGCGACAGCGCCGGCCGCCGCGCCGCCCGAAAAGCGCTGGACGCCGCCCTGCCCTTTGCCACGGACGTACGCACCGTCAAGTTCCTGTTCCTGCCGGCCGAACACGACCCCGACAGTTACATCCGCGAGCACGGCCAGGAAGGCTTCGCGGCCTATGTCAGCAAGGCCGTGCCGCTCAGCCGCTTCCTGCTGGAGGCCGCCGCCGAGGGCTGCGACCTGGACACCGCCGAGGGCCGCGCCCACATGGCCAGCAACGCCCGCCCGCTGTGGAACCTGATGCCCGATGGCGCATTGAAACGCCAGCTGCTGGCTGAAATTGCCGACAGGGTATTGATTGACAGCCGCGAACTGATGCAGCTTTGGCAACCTGCGACCTCCAAGGGCAGCTATAAAAATAATAGCAGCTTACGCACGTCCAATAAGGGCCAGAAGCCGGAATCATCCTCAGCATCAGGCGCTTCCCAGGACATGTCCGGCCCTGCGGACTATCTGCCGGATTTTCGCGAGGAGCCCGATTACACCTCGTCCGAGCCCTCTGGCAACTATTTCCCGGCATCGTCAACGGCGGGACGCAGCTTCGGCGCCCGGGCTCCACGCCGCGTGGCTGGCCGTATCCTGCCGGCCAGTCGTGAAGACCGCGTGCTCAGGTTGCTGCTGACCGAGGCCCAGACCTGGGACCGGCTCACCACTGAAGAGCATCATTTACTGGTCGAGTTGCCTGAGCCCCACGGCCCGCTTTTCATCTGGCTGGAGAGCCAGTTGCATGAGCACGGACCCCAGCCCTGGGCCGCCTTGCGTGAAGGGCTGCGCGGCCACCCTTACGAAAGACACGCCACAGCGCAGATCGCACAGATTCCCGAAGGCATCGAAAGTGACTGGGATGAGGTTCGGAGCATCCTGGACCAGCTCCTGCGCCTGCACCGCCAGCGCGAGATGAGCGAGCTGGCCGCTCGCGCCGCCACCGACCCGGCCGCCCGGCAGCGCTACCTGGAACTGGCCGCCAGCCTCAAAACCACCGCCACCGACCCGGCCCGCTGAGCGGGCCCGGCCTCCGGAAAAATCCCTGTTTCTGGGCCATATAAATCGCCCAAAAAACAGGCAACAGGGTATAATCCGATTTTCGACGGCAAGCGCGACAGCAGCACCTCCGGCCCGGCCACCCTGAAACTTCGGGGAACTCACAGATGAGACGGCCACTTCCCCCAGGGAATTTCCGCAAGGACTGCACACCAAATGTTCGCCCAAACAGCTTGCCCGGGAAAATAAGCCGCCATGTGCCTTTGGCATTGCCCGGCCTGTTTTCCGCCCTCTCGTTTTGACTCTGAACTCTTGTCACCGTGCCTGTGCTTTGTACAGGCGCAAAGGCGCATTTTTGTTTACTGGTAGCTGATCGATATTTAAAACAATTCCCGACAACTGGAGGTCCTATGCCTACTGCCAAGCCGAAGAAGCCGAGCACGTCCAAGAAGCCGCAAGGTGCGCAGCCCAAAGCTGCCGCAAAGCCCAAAGCCAAGGCAGCGCCCAAAGCTGCTGCCCGGCCCGCAGGCAAGCCTCCAGTCAAAGCAGCAACCAAGGCTGCCGCAAAGCCTGCCGCCAAAAGCGGCAAGGTTGAAAAGCCGGGAAAACACGCCATATCTGTTAAACCCAGCAAACCCAATGCCCTGGTGAGCAAAGCCCCCCTGAAAACCGCGAAATCCGCGATTTCCGATTTGCCCCTGAAGAAAGCCCCCGCCGTGCCGACCAAGTCCAGTCCTGAAGCCAAGCCCCTCGCCGTCTCCGCCGACGTGCCCGTGAAGAAGAAACCCGGCCGCCCGCCCAAGAACCCGGCAGCCGAAGGCAGCGCGCCTGCCACTACCACCGGCGCCAAGCGCGGCCGCAAGCCGAAGAGCGCCGCCGGCCCGGTCAAGACGGGGGAAGACCTCGACATGTCCGACATTGAAGACGATCTCGTCGGGGAACCCATCGCGGAAACGACCGAGAAGGTCAAACCGCTGCGCATGAAAATCAGCAAGGCGAAGGAACGCGCCCTGATGAAGGAATTCGGCCTGGACGAAACCGTCCTCTCCGAAGAAGACATGCTCAAACGCCGCCTGCGCCTGAAAACCCTGATCAAGCTGGGTAAAACGCGCGGCTACCTCACGCATGGCGAAATCTCCGACCACCTTCCCGACAAGCTGGTCGATGCTGAAACGCTGGAAGTCGTGGTCAACATGCTCAACGACATGGGCGTGGCCGTGTACGAGCAGGCGCCTGACGCCGAAACCCTGCTGCTGAACAACACCGGCCCTACGGTCGCCACGGAAGAAGAAGCCGAAGAAGAAGCCGAAGCCGCGCTGTCCACCGTCGACAGCGAATTCGGCCGGACCACCGACCCCGTGCGCATGTACATGCGTGAAATGGGCACGGTTGAGCTCTTGACGCGCGAAGGCGAAATCGAAATCGCCAAGCGCATCGAGGGCGGCCTCATGAAGATGATGGAAGCCATCTCGGAAAGCCCCGCCACCATCGCAGAAATCATGCGTCTGGGCGAAGAAATCCGCGAAGGCAAAATCGTCATCTCCACCGTGGTCGACGGCTTTTCCAACCCCAATGAAGCCGACGACTATGTGGCCGAAGAAGACTTTGACGAATTCGACGAAGAGGACGACGACGACGGCAAGGGCGGCTCCAAGGCCCTGACCAAGAAGCTCGAAGAGCTCAAGAAAGAAGCACTCAGCCGCTTCGACAAGATCGCCACCCTGTTCGAGAAGGTCCACAAGACCTACGACAAGGAAGGCTACGGCACACCGACTTACGTAAAGTCGCAAAAAGCCCTGAGCGACGAGCTGATGACGGTGCGCTTTACCGCCAAGACCATTGAAAAGCTGTGCGACATGCTGCGCGGCCAGGTGCTGGACGTGCGCAAGAAAGAGCGCGAGCTGCGCCGCATCATCGTCGAGAAATGCGGCATGCCGCAGGAAGTCTTCATCAAGGACTTCCCGCCCAACCTGCTCAACCTGAAATGGGTTGAAAAGCAGGTTGCCTCCGGCAAGCCGTGGTCGGTGGTGATGGCGCGTAACGTGCCGCCCATCCAGGAACTGCAAACCAAGCTAGCTGAGTTGCAAGCCCGCGTGGTGGTGCCGCTGGGCCAGCTCAAGGACATCAACAAACGCATGAACGAAGGCGAGTCCAACTCGCGCGACGCCAAGAAGGAAATGATCGAGGCCAACCTGCGCCTGGTGATTTCGATCGCGAAGAAGTACACCAACCGCGGCCTGCAGTTCCTCGACTTGATCCAGGAAGGCAACATCGGCCTGATGAAGGCCGTCGACAAGTTCGAATACCGCCGCGGCTACAAGTTCTCGACCTACGCCACCTGGTGGATTCGCCAGGCCATCACGCGCTCCATCGCCGACCAGGCCCGCACCATCCGCATCCCGGTTCACATGATCGAGACCATCAACAAGATGAACCGTCTGTCGCGCCAGCACTTGCAGGAATTCGGCTTTGAGCCGGACGCCAGCATCCTGGCCGCCAAGATGGAGATTCCTGAAGACAAGATCCGCAAGATCATGAAGATCGCCAAAGAGCCGATCTCGATGGAAACACCGATCGGTGACGATGATGATTCGCACCTGGGCGACTTCATCGAAGACAGCGCCAACACCGCACCGCTGGAAGCCGCGATGCAGGCCGGCCTGCGCGATGTGGTCAAAGACATTCTCGACAGCCTGACACCGCGCGAAGCCAAGGTGCTGCGCATGCGCTTCGGTATCGAAATGTCGACCGACCACACGCTCGAAGAAGTCGGCAAGCAGTTCGACGTGACGCGCGAACGCATCCGCCAGATCGAAGCCAAGGCACTGCGCAAGCTCAAGCACCCTTCGCGTTCGGACAAGCTGCGCAGCTTTATCGACACGCTGTAAACAGCTTTTTCTTCAAAGCTTCTTGAAAGCCCGGCCCCGCAAGGCGCCGGGCTTTTTCATGTCAACACCAAAATCAATGCATATTGACCGCCGATTCGCGCTCATTGCCTGCTGATCTGTTCAGGGGTTTGACTTTCCGTTGTTTGGTTGTATTATGCAACCCTATAAGTTGCTCAGAGCAACCTATAAATCAACCTATAACAATAAAAAAGGAAAATTCATGACCCCACAACAACTCACCAGCACCAGCAAGTTCCTCAGCCTGGTACTGCGGCACAAGCCGTCCACCATCGGGCTTTCGCTAGATGCGGCGGGCTGGGCCAACGTCGATGAGCTGCTCGCCAGGGCTGCGTCGGCAAACCATCCCCTTTCTCGTGCCCTGCTCGAAAAAGTCGTCGAAACCAGCGACAAAAAACGTTTCGCCTTCAGCGACGACGGCTTGCGCATCCGCGCCAACCAAGGCCATTCTGTGGATGTCGAACTTGGCTTGCCGCCTTTGGCTCCGCCGGCAAGGCTTTATCACGGCACCGCATCGCGTTTCCTCGACGCCGTCCTGGCGGAAGGCTTGACCAAGCGCCAGCGCCATCATGTCCACCTGAGCGAAAGCAGCGAAACGGCTACCGCGGTGGGCCAGCGTTATGGTCAACCGGTTCTGCTTGCCGTGGACGCCCAGCGCATGGCGGCAGAAGGTTATCTGTTCTTTCGATCGGAAAACAATGTATGGCTGACCGATCATGTGCCGCCGGTTTACCTCTGCGTTGTTGAGGCCGGGAGCCCTGAGTGAAACTGACTACTGCTCCTTACGTAGAACAGCGACGGGTATGGCCAACAGAGGGTCGGCATGTGTTAGCGCACCACGACGCGGACACCATCGTCGTTTACCAGGCTTATCGACCCAGCACGGCGGCGTACGCCATTGAGCATGGGCAGTTGGGCGGTCCTGACTTCAGCTTCAACCGCATGAGCTGGATCAAGCCAAATTTCTTGTGGATGATGTATCGCTCAGGCTGGGGTAGCAAAGAGGGGCAAGAAGGGGTCTTGGGCCTGAGACTGAGGCGTACGTTCTTTGACTCGCTTCTCGCCGCCGCCGTGCCTTCCATGTTCGACAGCGAGGTCTATGCGAACCCACAGGAATGGCAAGCCGCCGTTGCGACTTCGAATGTCAGGCGCCAGTGGGATCCAGACCACGCACCATCGGGCGCGAACCTCACCCGCCGGGCCATACAGCTCGGTTTGCGCGGGGAGGCCTTACGCGCGCTGGCCACGACCGAGCTGCTGGAGGTGATCGACATGAGCAGCTTCGTCGCATCGCAGCGCCTGCAAGCCACGGATGATGATCCCAACCTGCAAGTGCCGGTCGAGACGGTGTACATCGAGCGGGCCGCATAGGCCATCCCCTTAGCTACGGGGGCTGAAGGTCCTCGGAAAATACATCACTGCACGCCTGTCTTTCAGGCGGTAGCCCATGGCAGGCCTGGGCGATCCTACGTCGAGAAAGCCTTCCTCCTTCAGAAAGTCCGCCGCCAGCGCGCGAGTCCGGAACCCGCTTTTGTCGATGGACCGCCCCAACACCACCTCATACATTTTCTGCAATTGCGGCAGCGTGAACGGTTCCGGCAAGAGGAAAGCCGGCAGCGAGGTGTATTCCACCTTGCTTCGCAGGCGCTCCAGCGCAGCTTGCAAGATGTCGCTGTGGTCAAACGCCAGCCGCTTACGGGGCGACAACTCATCTACCGGATGCCATTTGGCCGGCTTGGCTTCATCCTGAACCAGTTGCACAGAGTCGGCGGGCAATAGCGCAAAGTAAGCATGCGTCGCCGACCAGCCGCGCGGATCACGCGTTTTGCCGCCCCAACTGCCCAACTGTTCCAGATAGGGGCTCTTGACGCCGGTCTTGTCGAGCAGCTTGCGCCTGGCGCAGGCCTCCAGCGAGTCGTCCTTGTCAACATCCACAAAACCGCCAGGGAGGGCCCAGGCGTCCGGGAACGGCTCTTCCGGCCCCACGGGCCGTTTAACCAAAAGGACCTGCAAGTGTTCGTCCAGCACGGTGAAGATCACTATGTCGACCGTCGTCAGCGGTTTTTCAAAGTTCAGGTGTTTCGGTTTGGCGGCCATTTTTTTTCTCCCGTTTGACAAATCTGAATTAGGTTGTATTATGCAACTCATAAATAGGTTGTTCAATACAACCTATCGAACAATTAACCACAAGGAGAAAGCACCATGTTAGGCATCCGGTTCATCAAGTCCCAGCCCACGGTTCACCTGATTCAGTTCAAAAGGGGGAAAGTGATCCGGGAAGGCGCAGGCCAGTCCTTTTATTACTACGCGCCCACCTCTACCGTGGTGGCGGTGCCCGTGGCCAGCGCCCACCACCCCTTCATGCTGACCCTGGTGACCTCCGACTTCCAGAACGTCACGGTGCAGGGGCAGGTCACCTACCAGGTCAAAACGCCGCAGCTGACGGCTCGCCTGATGGACTTCTCGTTGAAAGCCAACGGCCAGGGTTATGCATCGGACGACCCACTCAAGCTGGGCGACCGTGTCGGCATGCAGGTACAGGTCATCATCCAGCAAAAAGTCCAGGCACTGGCGCTCAAGGAAGCCCTGCTCTCCTCCGCCGAGATCGCCCGGCATGCCGAAGCCAGCCTGGGCGCGCAGCCCGAGATCGCGGCCTTGGGCCTGCAGGTCCTGGGGGTGTCCATCCTGGCCATCAAGCCGACCCCTGACATCGCCCGGGCTCTGGAAGCCGAATCGCGCGAGGCCAACCTCAAGGCTGCGGACGACGCCATCTACCTGCGCCGCATGGCCGCGGTCCAGAACGAGCGCTCTATCCGCGAAAACGAACTGGACACCGAAGTTGCCGTGGAAGACAAACGCAGCCAGATCGAGGACGCCAAGATGGCCGCCAAGGCATCGGTGATGCGCAAGGAAAACGCCCTGCGTACCGAGCAGATGGATTCGGACGTGGCCCTCGAAGAGAAACGCAAGCTTTACGTCAACGGCCAGGCCGCCAACTCGCGCACACTGGCCGAGGCAGAAGCGGCCCGGCTGGACGCCATCATGAAGACCTTCCAGGCGGTAGATCCCCGCACCATCCAGGCACTGGCTTCGGCTGGCATGGACCCAGCCCAGCTGATCGCCCAGGCCTTTGGCGGCATCGCCGACAAGGCCGAGAAGATCGGCCAGTTGAACATGTCGCCCGAACTGCTCAACTCGCTGCTGGCAGGCGCGAACGCCGGTACCCGGAAATAAGCAGAAACAGGAAAGGACAAAAACATGTCTGCAGCCGAGAACCGCAAGGTGGTGTTGGTCACGCGCCAGACCCGGCTCGAAGAGCTGGTGGCGCGCTATCAGACCCTGGGCCAGGCTCAGTTTTACCTGGAACACCTGGGCGCCGACTTCACCGACTACCTGCGCGAGAACGAGGCCTATGCCTCCAGCCTGCGGGTGGTCGCGGAAACCTTGCAGGCCTGGGGCCGCTACCAGATCATCGACAGGGCGCACCTGAGCAACTACATCTTCGCGGCCGACGACATCGTGGTGACGCTGGGCCAGGACGGCATGGTGGCCAACACCCTGAAGTACCTGAACGGCCAGCCGCTGGTCGGCGTCAACCCGGAGCCCAAACGCTGGGACGGCGTGCTGCTTCCGTTTGAGCCCTCACAGCTGGCATCAGTGCTGCCCGGGGTGGCGAGGGGCAGCCGCGCGACCTCGCTGGTGACCATGGCGGAGGCCAGGCTGTCCGACGGGCAGGTGCTGAGGGGCGTCAACGACCTGTTCATAGGCCCGAAAAGTCATACCTCGGCGCTCTACGACATCGAGTTCCGCGGCGTGAAGGAGGCGCAGTCGTCTTCGGGCCTGATTGTCGCAACCGGGCTGGGATCGACGGCCTGGCTTAAAAGCATCATCACTGGCTCCATCGGTATCGCGCAAGCGGTGGGCTATGGGCGGGGTGACGAATACGAACCCATGCCGCGCGACACCGACCACCTCGTCTTCGCCGTGCGGGAGCCCTTTGCCAGCCGGGCCTCCCAGACCTCCCTGCTGTACGGAGAGATCGAGGAAACGGACGTGCTGACGCTGCGCTCGCGCATGCCGGACAACGGGGTCATCTTCTCGGACGGCATGGAGGCTGACTTCCTGCGTTTCACCGCCGGCATGGAAGCCCGCATCGGCGTCTGCGAGACCAAGGGAATCCTGGTGGAATAAAACCGGCCGCTGCTGCGAGAATCGGCGGCAGTGCACCCAATCAATCTCAACAGAGGACAGCATGAAGAAAAACATCCAGCTTTTGATCATCGACCCGCAAAACGACTTTTGCGACCTGCCGGCCGACTGGCTGCCCATTGACCCGGTGACGGGGAAAGCCACCTCGCCGGCCTTGCCCGTGGCGGGTGCCCATGCCGACATGCTGCGCCTGGCCACGCTGATCCGTGAAGGCGCGCCCGGCATTTCCGCCATCGGCGTGACTTTGGATTCTCACCACAGGTTTGACATCGCTCACCCGACCTTCTGGAAGACCGGCGCCGGCGCGGCCGTGGGGCCGTTCACGCCGATCACGGCGGCGCAGGTGCGCAAGGGCGACTACCTGCCCAAAGATGCGGCCATGCTGCCCAGAGCCCTGGCCTACATCGACGAACTCGAGCGGCGCGGCCGTTACACCCTGATGGTCTGGCCGGTGCACTGCGAAATCGGCAGCTGGGGCCACAATGTGCACCCCGCCGTGAAGGCTGCCTACAACAGCTGGGAAGACAGCCGCCTTGCCATGGTGCAAAAGATCGGCAAAGGCAGCAACCCCTGGACCGAACACTACAGCGCCATGCAGGCCGAGGTGCCGGATGAAGAAGACCCGGCGACGCAGCTCAACACTGCGCTGATCGCCTCGCTGGACCAGGCGGACCTGCTCATCATCGCCGGCGAGGCCAGCAGCCATTGCGTGAAAGCGACCACCGAGCACATCGTGGAAAACCTGCCGTCCGGCAAGACCGGCAAGGTGGTGCTGCTGACCGACTGCATGAGCCCGGTCGGCGGTTTTGAAGCGCAGCACCAGGCCTTCCTGGACGACATGGCCGGCCGCGGCGTGGTGCTGTCGACCAGCACGGAAATCCTCAAAGCCCTGCAAGCCAACGCCTGAGCGACGTTCTCTCTTCATCACAAAGCCACTATGCAACCCATCATTCAAAGCCTGCTGGACACCGACCTCTACAAGTTCACCATGTGGCAAACCATGCTGCACCGGCATCCGCAGACTGAGGCCGAATACAGCTTTGTCTGCCGTAACCAGCCGGGCTACCCCTTGAGCGAACTGCTGGCGGAGGTCAATGCGCAGCTCGACCATCTCTGCACCCTGCGCTTCCAGCCCGAGGAACTGGCCTACCTGCGTGGCCTTCGTTTCATCAAGAGCGACTTTGTCGACTTCCTGCGCATCTTTGAATTCCAGCGAGAGTTCATCAAAGCCACGGTCGACGGCCCCACGCTGGTGATCAAGGCCGTGGGCCCGCAGGTGCACACCATGGCCTTCGAGATCTTCGTGCTCGCGATCGTCAACGAGCTCTATTTCCGCCGCTCTGACCAGGCTGTCGCCCTTGTGGAGGGACGCAAGCGCCTGCAGGGCAAGATTGACATCCTGCGTGCCTTCGAAAAAGAACCCTCGCTGCGCAACCCCTTCGAGTTCTTTGACTTCGGCGTGCGCCGGCGTTTCTCGCGCGACTGGCAGACCGAAGTGGTCACCACGCTCAAACGCGAAGTCCCGCAGTATTTCAAAGGCACCTCCAATGTGCTGCTGGCCAAGGAGCTCAACCTGGTGCCCATCGGCACCATGGCCCACGAATACCTGCAGACCTACCAAGCGCTGGGCATGACGCTTCGCGACTTCCAGCGGGCCGCACTCGAAGACTGGGTGCAGGAGTACCGCGGCGATTTGGGTGTGGCCCTGACGGACGTCGTCGGCATGGACGCCTTTCTGGCGGACTTCGATCTCTACTTCGCCAAATTGTTCGACGGCCTTCGCCATGATTCCGGCGACCCGTTTGTGTGGGGTGAAAAAGCCCTGGCCCACTACGCCAAGCTGCGCGTGGACCCGCAGAACAAGCGCCTGGTGTTTTCCGACGGGCTGGACGTGCCGACCGCGCTCAAGCTCTACCGCGCCTTCGCCGGGCGCACCCAGACGGGCTTCGGCATAGGCACCAACCTGACGAACGACGTCGGGCTGACGCCGCTGAACATCGTGATGAAGCTGACCGGCGCCAATGCCAGGCCGGTGGCCAAGCTGTCGGACAGCCCGGGCAAGACGCTGTGCAACGACCAGACCTTTCTGGCCTACCTGCGCCAGGTGTTCCGTTTTCCTGCTTCGGTTTGAGGACAGCATGCTCAAAATCACCGCCGCCCAACTGAACTTCACCATAGGCGACCTCTCAGGCAATGTGGCCAAGATGGTCACGGCCGCCAGCAAGGCCTGGATCGACCAGTCCGACATCGTTGTCTTCTCCGAGATGTCGCTCACGGCCTACTACCCCGGCGACATGCTCGAAGAAGAGGGCTTTATGGAGCGCGTCGATTCGGCTCTCCAGGATCTGCTGCTGGCTTCCCGCCAGATTCCTAATCTCTGCTGGGTCATCGGCCTGCCCGCGCGCCGCGAAGCGCCGGGCAAGAAGCTGCGCAACTCGCTGCGCGTGATCAAGGGTGGCGAGGTGCTGCTGGAATACGCCAAGCAGTTGCTGCCCACCTACAACATCTTCGATGAACGCCGGCATTTTGAACCCGGCCAGGATGTGGCAAAGGTCTTGCGCATCCGGGATGCCAAGGTAGGCGTGCTGATCTGCGAAGACGGCTGGAACGATGAGGGACTGGATTATGCGATCAACCCCTTTGACCGCATGCGCGACGCCGCGCCCGACCTGGTGATTTCCATCAATGCCAGCCCGTCCAACATCGGCAAGCGTGAACAGCGTCACCAGATCTTTGGCGCCGCCAGCAAGCGCAACCAATTGCCCATCCTCTACGTCAACCAGGTGGGCGGCCATGACCAGCTTGTCTATGACGGTGCATCGTTCGCGGTGGAGCCCCAAGCCGGTGTGGTGTTTGAAGCCGAACGCTTCGCCGAAGACGTGACGACCCTGCGCTTTGAAAGCGGACGGTTCCTCACGCTGGCCGGGGATGAACCCGCCCCCGTTCCCGTGGAGGGACTGCCGACCATGGAGTTCTACCGGCGCCAGATCGTGCTCGGCCTGCAGGACTATGCGCGGCGCTGTGGCTTCACCCGCGCGGTGATCGGATCGTCCGGCGGTATTGATTCGGCGCTGACGCTGGCGCTGGCCGCCGAGGCCCTGGGCCCATCCAATGTGACGGCCATCACCATGCCCTCGCGGTTTTCGTCGGCCGGCTCGGTCGATGATTCTGAAGTCCTTTGCCGCAATCTGGGGGTGGAGCTGCTTCACCATCCGATCGCCGACATCGTGAACGAATTTTCCGGTGGATTTGAAGCCGCCTTCAGCCAGCCGCTGCACGGTATTGCTCTGGAGAATCTTCAGGCCCGTGCACGCGGCACCATCCTGATGGAATACTCCAACAGCTTCGGGCATCTGCTGCTGACCACGGGCAACAAGTCCGAGATCTCGGTCGGCTACTGCACGCTGTATGGCGACACCAACGGCGGCTTGGGCCTGATCGGCGA
The DNA here is from genome assembly GCF_056403595.1 of Polaromonas sp. P2_G11. Classification (NCBI taxonomy): domain Bacteria; kingdom Pseudomonadati; phylum Pseudomonadota; class Betaproteobacteria; order Burkholderiales; family Comamonadaceae; genus Polaromonas; species Polaromonas sp. P2_G11. Next base: position 384,538 of record NZ_JBFUFE010000005.1, read on the forward strand.
CCTTTACAAAACCGAGGTGTTCGCCCTGTCAAGTTACCTCAACGAAGTCGCAGGCAAAGAAATCATCCCTCAGGCCATCATCGACAAAGCCCCCTCCGCGGAGCTGGCGCCCGATCAGAAGGACGTGGACAGCCTGCCACCTTACCCGGTGCTCGACGAGGTGCTCAAGCTCCTGATCGAAGGCCGGCGGCTGGCCGGGTGGGAGTACGAGAAAGCGTCCGCTTTCGTCGCGCAACTGCGCCGGCAGCCCGAGAGTCTCGCAATGATCGAACGTATCAAGGGCATGATCGCCCGCAACGAGTACAAGCGCCGGCAGGCCCCCCCCATCATCCGTCTGCGCGCGCGCGCCTTCGGCTCCGGTCGCCAGATGCCGATTGCCGCCAAATTTCAATAGGCTCTCATGACATCAAACCCTAAAAAACACGACGTCTCGATTTATATCGGGAGGTTCCAGATCTTTCACAACGGGCAGCTTGCGCTGCTGCGCCGGGCCCTGGAAGCGGCGCCGCTGTGCATCGTCGTACTTGGCTCGGCCTACCAGGCCCGCACGCCCAAGAACCCGTTCACCTGGCAAGAGCGGGCGGAAATGATCCGCCTGGCCCTGCCTGAGTCCGACCGGGACAGAATCCGGTTTCTGCCTGTGCGTGACTACTATGACCAGGAACGCTGGGTATCGGCGGTCAAGCACGGCGTGGCGGAGCTGGTGGGCGAGAAATCCGGGACATCCTTTGTGCTCGTCGGGCACTTTAAAGATGCGACCAGCGAGTATTTGAAGAATTTCCCCGGCTGGACACTTGATACCGTCGAATCGCAAGGCAGGATCGATGCCAGCGCATTGCGTGACGCTTACTTTGGCAATGCCGGCGCGGCGCTGGAACCGGCACTCGCCGCATTAGTGAGTCAGGCGCCGGCCAGCACCATCGCATTTCTTCGCACCTGGGCGGCCTTGCCTTACTTTCCTGAACTCGCACAGGAATGGGAGAGCCTCAGGCAGGAAAAGGCGAAGTGGGCCGGCTCTCCCTATGCGCCGGTTTTTGTGACGGTGGATGCGGTCGTGAAATGCAGTGACCGGGTATTGCTGATACAGCGCGGACGTTCTCCCGGCAAGGGCTTGTTTGCCGTGCCGGGCGGATTCATTGAGCAGCGGGAAACGGTGTATCAGTCAGCCTTGCGCGAGCTGGAAGAAGAAACCCAGATGCGCTTGCTGGAAGGCGATATGAAAAACGCCTTGAAAGCAGTCCACGTGTTTGACCATCCGGATCGCAGCTTGCGCGGCCGCGTGATCACCCATGCCCACTTCTTTGATCTGGGCTCGCGTCACCTGCCGGAAATCCAGGCGGCCGACGACGCGGCGGCGGCTGAATGGATTCCAGTCAATCAATTGACCTCCATGGAGGACCGGTTTCATGACGATCACTTCCACATGCTGGATTTCTTCTTCACGCTGACCGAGCGCATTTGAGAAATGCAGCTTGTCCTGCCACCCACTCGTCTTTCCACGCTGTCTTTTGACAAAGCCGTGTTCCTGGCGGGGTCCATCGACTTGGGAAAAAGCGTTGACTGGCAAGCGGAGCTGGCATTGTCTCTGGCGGACTGTCCAGGAACCTTGCTCAACCCTCGCCGGGCCCAGTGGGATTCAAGCTGGCAGGCGCAAGCCGACTTTCCACCGTTTCGTGAGCAGGTCGAATGGGAATTGAGCGCGATGGAAGCCGCGGGGATGGTGGCGTTTTACTTTGCCCCGCAATCCCAGGCTCCCGTCACTTTGCTGGAACTCGGCCTCGCGGCTCGCGAAAGAAAGGCGGTGGTCTGTTGCCCTCCGGGCTACTGGCGAAAGGGAAATGTGGACATCGTGTGTGCACACTACGACATCCCCATGGTCACTGCGCTTGAAGACCTCTGCCAGGAAATCCGAACTTATTCCATGGGCAAGTCAGGGACTTGATGAGCCCGGCCCCGCAGGGTTCCGGGCTTTTTTATGCCCGATCAAAACTCAGGGCGCCGTCAGTCCCACCTTGCGCACGAACGCATCCAGCGGCACCGACCACATTTTTCCGCCGTAGGTCAGCAGCAAATGCCCGTCATGTCCCTGAACCGGGCCGGTCTGGATGAACTGTGTATCGCTGCCACCGGCACTAAAAGCCTCGTGCCATCCGCGGGGCGCCTCGGCTCCCCAGAACTGGTCATTCTCGGCGTAGAGCCACAGGTTGGGCACCTTGACCAGCTTGCCGAGCTCGCCATAGGTTTTACCCATGTTCTCGGGCTTGCAACTCCTGGCCGGGGAGTCTTCCGGATTACCGCCGGAGCCGCCCGCGAAATTGACGGCGCCGACGACGCCCGGCAGATTGAGCGCCGCGACCGACACCGTCGTCATTCCGCCCACCGACTGCCCTTCGAGCAGCACCCTGTCCTTGCGCACCCAGGGCTGCTGCAGCGCCCATTGGTGCAACGCGACTACTGTCTGGCCCGCGTGGCTGGCCACACGCGTGAAGTCGGGGTCGCCGGTGCAAACCTTGCCGCTCCACCGGATGCCGGAGTCCTCCCTGTCGGTGCCCCCGGTATCCCCGTATCCCGGCCGTACCGGGGCAACCACGGCAACACCCTTGCGAAGCCAGTAGTTGGCGTGCCCGACCAGCACCGGATACTCAAGCTTGGCCCTGTCAACGCGCGACGGCGCCCGCCCGTGGGAAAAGATCACCAGCGGAAACGGACCTTCGCCAGCGGGCTTGTAGAGATGGGTGACAACCTCATACTGTTTACCGTCGATCAGCAGAGGCAGTTTGACGATCTGCGGCGGCACGCGCTCGGGCTGCTGCGCCCATGCGGGCATGCCGGTCGTCTGCGCCGCCCACACCATCCCAAACATCCACGCCAGTTTCCACCATCGCATGCTCAGCTCCTAGCTTGTTGCCGGAGCATTTTGACATGCGGAACGCACTTGCCTAGGAAGTGCTGAAGCGGTAGAGCGTGCGGCCCTGGCGGCTTTGTCCCAGCTCATGCACGGCGGAAGGAAATGCCGGCACATTGGGTGCATTGGGGTACCCTTGCGGCTCAAAGCACAGGCTTTGCTGCTGCACGTATTGCCTGCCGCCCTTGCCCGGACCGCCGGCCAGCGGCTCGCCTGCCACAAGACCGGTGTAGAACTGCATGGTGGGTTCGGTCGACCAGACTTCCATCACCCGCCCGCTAATGGGTGCACTCACGCGCGCGCATAGCGCCAGATCTTCATCACTGGCGGCAGAGCGGTCAATCTCAAAACAGTCGTCATACCCGGCGACGAGGCCGATACCGGCCTCGGCTTGCGGGCCGCGCACGCGCTTGTTCAGCACGACCGGCTTGCGCAAATCAAACGGCGTTCCTTCCACCGGCAGCAACCTGCCCGTGGCGATGAGATCGGGCGCCATCTCGAAATAGCGGTCGGCGTAAATCGTGACCTCATGCTCCAGCGCGTTACGACTTCCCACGCCTTCGAGATTGAAAAAAGCATGCGTGGTGAAATTGGCTACCGTGGGGGCATCCAGCGCGAGCGCCTCGTAGTCGAGCACCAGCTCGTTCGCCTCGGTCACGCTGTAGGTCAGGCGCAGCGCCATCGTGCCCGGAAAGCCCTCTTCCCCGTCGGCAAACACATAACGCATTTCAACGCTGGAATCGCTGCACTGCACCGCATCGAATACCCGAAAACGCGAGCCTTTCACGCCGCCGTGCAAGCAGTGGGGACCGTTGTTGGCGGTCAGCACATGCTCCTTGCCACCCAGCGTGAAGCGCGCATGGTCAATACGGCCTGCGTAGCGCCCGATGAAGGCACCCACTGAAGGCGCTCCGCCGATCACGCCGTCGATGCTGTCGTAGCCCAGCACCACGTCGCCAAAATGTCCATCGCGGCCGGGCACCAGAATCTGCTCGATCTTGGCGCCGTAGTTGGTCACGCAAACCGTCATTCCCTGCCGGTTGCGCAGCGTGAACAACCCGACGGACTTGCCGTCGATCTCGCGCACAAACCGCGCGGGATCAAGCAACATGACGGTATTCAGCTTGCTCACTTGGCAATAATGGTCAGCAGTTCTTCGCGTGTGGTCGGATCGGCCATGTATTTTCCGTACAGCGGCCCCATGCGCCTGACCATGGGCGATGCGTCCCTGACCTTGACGAACTGCGAGCCCTGTTTGGTCGTTGTCTCCAGGGCAGCGGCAACTCGCTTGTTCCACAACTCGCGCATCAGGATGGCCGACTTGGCCCCGGCATCGGCGAAAGCGGCCTTGTCTTCCTTGCTCAGCTTGTCCCAGAGTTTCGTCGACACCACCAGCGCTTCGGGCGAGATCACGTGGTTGGTCATATAAACGTTTTTTGCGACTTTGTAGTGGCCGGTGGATTCATACGAAGGCAGGTTGTTCTCGGCACAATCCACTTTACCCTGTTCCAGGGCGCTCAGCACATCCTTGAAAGGCAAGGCCACCGGCTTGGCCTCCATGAGCTTCACCATTTCGATATAAACCTCGGACTGCTGAACCCGGATATTCATGCCGGCCAGGTCCCTGATGTTGTTGACGGGTTTGACGCAGTAAAAAGAACGTCCACCACCGTCGTACCAACCCAGTACAACGAAGCCAGCAGCCTTCAGGTTGGCAGAAAACCGTTCGCCCAGCTTGCCGTCCAGGTGGCGGAACATGTGTGCGGAGTCGGTGAATAGAAAAGGGAGGTTCAGTACCTTGATACCCGGCACGGCATCCGACAGCGGGCCCGAGCTGAACTCAGCCACGTCAATCTCGCCGCTCTTGAGCATCTGAACGGCCTTGGGCTGGTCGCCAAGTGTGCCGCTGTTGAAAAGCTCGATGTTGTAGCGACCACTGGTGCTCTTGGCCACCTGCTCTACAAAACTCTTCATGGCTTCCGATACCGGATAACCATCGGGATGGATGTTCCATGCCCGCAGCTTGGTCTGAGCCATGGCGGCGCTCGCGCATAGGGCAAAAGAGAGGCACAAAAGCCCCTTGAATGAAGTCCGCATGTTTTTGTCTCCTGGCGTGGCTAATAACGGCCAGCCTCTGATGGGCCGACTCGTTTCTTTTCAAGATTGAATCCCTTGCTCGATATTCCCACGGATGCGCGCTCACAACCCAAAGATATCAGGCAATATCACCACTAAATCACGCAACGATTTTTCAATCCAGTTTGATGTTTGCTTCTGCAACAACTTTGGCCCAGCGGCTGCGCTCCTGATTGAAAAACACATCCTGCTGTGCCGGTGTCATGGTCACTACCTCGGCGCCTTGTCCCGCCAACTTGGCGCGGATGTCCGGGCTGCGGATGATCTTGATGAGCTCTGTGTTGAGGCGATTGATGACGGCTGCCGGCGTACCATTAGCCACCAGCAAGCCCTGCCAGGTGCCCGACTCGAAGTTGGCAAGCCCCTGCTCCGCCAGCGTCGGCACATTGCCAATCAGCGGCATGCGCGTACTCTTGGAGACACCCAGGATCTTCAGCTTCCCGCTTTGCACATGCGGCAAGGTGGCCAGCATGCCGTTCATCAACACCTGGGTCTGGCCGGCGATCGTATCGCTGACGGCTTGCGAACCGCCCTTGTAGGGGATGTACTGCCACTTCGCCTTGCTCGCCCGCTCGACCGCAACACCAGCCAGGTGCGGTGCGCTACCCATGGCCGTTACCGCAAAGTTCAGGTCGGTCTTGTGCGAAAGCGCTACGAGCTCCTTGAGATTGCTGGCGGGTACCGAGGGATGAACCACCAGCAGGTGCGGCGAGTAGGCCAGCATCGTGACACCACGCAAGTCCTTGGTCGGGTCGAAACCCAGCTTGGGATAGACCGAAGGGCTGATGGCCAGAGCGCCGGTGTCGCACAGCAGCAGCGTGTAGCCGTCGGGTGCTGACTTGGCCACGATGTCGGCGCCCAGGTTACCGTTGGCGCCAGCCTTGTTGTCCACGATGACCGACTGCTTGAGCGCCTCGGACAGAGGCTGCGCAATGGCGCGCGCGATGATGTCTGAAGAACCACCGGGTGGGTACGGCACCACCAGGCGTATGGGTTTGGACGGCCATGAAGCCTGCGCGCTCGCAGCGCCAGTCCCCAAAGCCAGTGAAGCAGCAATAAGCTCTCGTCGATTGATCGGCATGTTCGTCTCCGGATGTGTGAAAAAGCGGTGTCCTCCACCAGCTGCGCCGTGAGCCTCTGTGGGCTCTTCATGCGGATGAGTTACGCGACTTCGTGGTTGCCCAGAAGTTCAAGCGCGCGCACCAGAGCGGAATGGTCCAGGTCCTGCATGCCGTTGGCGGCACAGGCCTGCATCAGCTGGGCGGCGCCCGCCGTTTGCGGCAAAGCCAGACCCAGCGTACGCGCACCGCTGAGCGCGAGGTTCAAATCCTTCTGGTGCAAGCCGATACGGAAGCCCGGCGCAAAGGTGCGCTTGATCATGCGTTCGCCGTGAACTTCCAGAATGCGCGACGAGGCAAAACCGCCCATCAGCGCCTGGCGCACTTTGGCTGGATCGGCGCCAGCCTTGCTGGCAAACAACAGGGCTTCACCCACGGCCGCGATGTTCAGCGCCACGATGATCTGGTTGGCCACCTTGCAGGTCTGGCCGTCGCCGTTGCCGCCCACCAGGGTGATGTTCTTGCCCATCAGTTCGAACAACGGCTTGACGAGGTCAAACGCCGCCTGCGGGCCGCCCACCATGATGGTCAGGCTCGCAGCTTTGGCGCCGACTTCACCGCCCGACACCGGGGCGTCCAGATAGTCGCAACCGAGGGCGTCAATTTTCTTGGCGAACTCTTTGGTGTCCATCGGCGAGATCGAGCTCATGTCGACCACTGTCTTGCCCTTGGTCAGCACCGAGGCCACTCCGCCCTCGCCAAACAGCACGTTCTCCACGTCGGGCGTATCGGGCAACATCAGGAAAATGATGTCCGCCTGCTTTACTACGTCGGCGATGGAGTCGCAGGCCTTGCCCTTGCCGGTCAAGAGAGCCGCAGGCACTTTGCTCCGCGTGTTCATGAAAACCTCGTGTCCTGCCGCAATCAGGTGCGCAGCCATCGGCGCGCCCATGATGCCCAAGCCGATAAATCCAAGCTTGCTCATAAAAATGCTCCTTGTTTGTAAAAAATAGCAATGGCCCCGGACGCGCGGTCCACAAGGCGCATCCCGGACCAGGTCCGGGATGACAGAAAAATCAGGCGAGGTATTTGTCGCGCAGGGCCTGTGTGGCGCCACGGAAAACGCCGAGGTCGCTGCCGACGCCGACAAAAGTCGCGCCCATCTCCATGTAGCGGCGCGCGTCGGCCTCCACCGGCGCCAGGATGCCGACCGGTTTGCCGTGCGCCTTGGCGGCGGCAAAAATTTTCACCATGGCGGCCTGCACCTCCGGGTGCCCGGCATTACCGAGGTGGCCCAGGCCGGCGGCCAGGTCGGACGGGCCGACAAACATGCAGTCGACACCGTCGATGGCGGCAATCTCGTTCGCTGCCGCCGTGCCGGCGATGCTTTCGATCTGCACCATCACGCAGATGTGGTCGTTGATGGACTTGAGGTAGTCCGGCACCGTGCCGTACTTGTTGCTGCGCTGGGACACCGACACGCCGCGAATGCCTTGCGGCGGGTAACGGGTGGCGGCGACGGCGCTGGTGGCCTGCTCGGCGGTTTCGACAAAGGGGATCAGGAAGTTGTAGAAGCCGGCATCGAGCAGGCGCTTGAGCTCTACCGAGTTGTTTGAGGTCGGGCGCACCACCGGTGCGCTGCGGCTGTCTTTCAGCGCCATCAGTTGCGGGATGTAGGTGGCCATGTCGTTGGGCGAATGTTCACCGTCAAGCAGGATCCAGTCGAAACCGGCCACGCCCAGCACCTCGGTGGTGATGGCGTTGGACAGCGAGGACCAGCAGCCGATCAGTTTTTTGCCGGCCAGCAGGTCGCGCTTGAAGCTGTTGGGAAAACTTTGATAAGGGGTTGCTTGTGTCATGAGTTAACTCTCTTTTTATCGATGATCTCTGTTGATCAGGTAGGCAGTGAATCTTTGAATCTATACGTCAATGCATCAGTCCATCAGGTAATGGGCGCCGGGTTGAACAACACCAGCGCGTTGTGCAGCTTCCAGTGTTCGGCCCAGGTTTTCTTTCGGCCGCTGGCAACGTCCAGCATGAACTGGAACAGCTCCCAGCCGACGTCTTCAATGGTGGCATCGCCGTCGGCAATACGCCCGGCATTGATGTCCATCAGGTCGTGCCAGCGCCGGGCGAGGTCGCTTCGCGTGGCCACCTTGATGACCGGCACTTCCGCCAGGCCGTAGGGCGTGCCGCGGCCGGTGGTAAACACATGGATGTTGATGCCCGCGGCCAGCTGCAGCGTGCCGCAGATGAAGTCGCTGGCGGGCGTGGCGGCGTAGATCAGGCCTTTTTGTTTCACCTTCTCGCCGGGTGCCAGTACACCGCTGATGGGCGCGGAGCCTGACTTGACGATGGAGCCCATGGCCTTTTCCACAATGTTGGAAAGGCCGCCTTTTTTGTTGCCCGGCGTGGTGTTGGCGCTGCGGTCAACCTGCCCTTTTTTCAGGTACGCGTCATACCAGGCCATCTCGCGGATCATCGCGGCGGCCACTTCAGGGCTGCTGGCCCTCGATGTCAGCTGGTCAATACCGTCGCGCACTTCAGTGGTCTCGGAAAACATCACCGTGGCGCCGGCACGCACCAGCAGATCGGTGGCAAAGCCCACCGCAGGGTTGGCCGTGACACCAGAGAACGCATCGCTGCCACCGCATTGCACGCCCACCACCAGCTCGCTGGCGGGCACCGTTTCGCGGCGTCGCGCATTCAGGCGTTCGAGATGTTGCAGTGCCATGTCCATGACCGAATCAATCATGGACATGAAGCCGACATGGTTCTCGGACTGCAGGCACACCACATCCAGCGCGGCTTCCGCATTCGTGCCCACATCGGCCACGTTGCGTTCATCGACGATCTGGATGGTGCCCGGCGGCAGCAAACGTTCAGGCTGCAGCTTCTCGCAGCCCAGGCTGACCACCATGACTTCACCGCCGAAGTTGGGGTTCAGGCTGATGTTGCGCAGCGTGCGGATCGGGATGATGGCGTCCGGCGCATCGATGGCCACGCCGCAGCCGTAGGTGTGCTCCAGCCCCACCACATCATCGACATGGGGAAAGCGGGGCAACAACTCTGCCTTGATGCGCTTGACGGCGAAGTCCACCACGCCGGCCACGCACTGCACGGTGGTGGTGATGGCCAGGATGTTGCGGCTGCCGACCGATCCGTCCGGGTTGCGGTAGCCCTCAAAGGTGTAACCCTCCAGCGCGGGCTGAGGGGCCGGCCGCACGGTGGCGATGGGAAGCGCGTCCAGCGTGCGCGCGTCGGGCATCTCCAGCAGGCGTTCATGCACCCAGCTGCCGGCGGGAATATCTTTCAATGCGTAACCGATGGGCACGTTGTAACGCAGCACCGCCGCGCCCTTGGGCAAGTCGACCAGCGCCACCTTGTGGCCCTGCGGAACCCGCTCGATCAGCGTCAACCCATCGGCAAACACTGCGCCCGCTGGCAGGCCACCATCGTTGGCAACAATGGCGACGTTGTCCGCACCGTGCATGCGGATAAAAAGAGGGTTGACGTTGGTGCGTTCCATCAGAAGTCGACGATTTCCACCCAGTTCGGGTTCTTGCCCGCGGGCTGGCTCACCCCGGCGGCAGGCACACCCGTGGCCGCATCGATCGGATGCAGCGACACGGCATGGGAGTCCTGGCCGGTAGAGATAAGGAACTTGCCGCTCGAGTCCACCGCAAAGCCGCGGGGCGTTTTCTCAGTGGGCGTTGTGCCGGCTGTTTGCAGCAGGCCGGTGGCAGGGTCTATTTTGAATGTGGTCAACGTGCTGGAAGTACGCTCCGATCCATACAGATACCGTCCGTCGGCGGACAGCTGGAGGTCTGCCGCCCATGGCTTGCCCGTAAAACCAGCCGGCATGACAGTGCTTCGCTGCAGATGGCGCATGGCGCCCTTGCCAGCGTCGTATGCAAACACATCCACACCGCCGTCCAGTTCGTTAAGCAGGTAGACATGCGTCTGGGCCTTGTTCCACAGGAAGTGCCGCGGGCCGGTTTTGGCCGGCGACACATTCACCAGCGCCGGATCGTTGGCGCTCAGCTGGCCGGTCTTGGGGTCGAAGCGCCAGCTCGACAGGTTGTCGCCGCCCAGGCTGGTGGCAAATACATAACGGCCCGCAGGGTCCTGGTGAATGGCGTGGGCGTTGGGCGAAGTCGGAACGATCTGCTGGACGGGCCCGACAAGGCCGTCGGCACCCACGCTGTTCACCGTGATCTTGTTGCCGCCATAGGAGGCGGCAAAGAGCCAGCGGCCAGAGGCGTCCAGGTCAATGTTGGCCATGCTGTCGGCCAATGAGGCCTCGCCGAGTTTCTTCAGCCCGCCGTTGGCGCCGTCGATGGCAAAGGTGACAACGCGAAACGGCTGCGAGCGCAGGGCCACGTACAGGATTTTTTTGTCCTTGCTGACCACCATGGGCATGGCGGTTCCGCCCACAGGAACCCTCGCCACCGGCTTGAGGGCACTTGCGGCGCGATCCAGCTGAAACACCGAGATCTCCTGGCTGTCGGCGTTGCTGACATACACCCAGGTGGCTGCGCTGCTGGCGCCAGCGGCAGCCATGGTCCCGGCAAAAACGGCGGGGATCAGGACCTGGCGAATGGTGGTTCCTGTTGTCATGGATGTCTCCGTTGTGTTGTTGAACTTTTTACTTGCCGACCGTCATGTAGAGGCTGGGCAACCACATGGAGAAAGCCGGCACAAACGTGACCAGTGCGAGCGCGAAAATCAGCGCGCCATAGAAAGGCCAGATGGTCCGCATCACGGTGCCCACGGACACTCCGCCAATGGCACACCCCACGAACTGGGTCGTTCCCACGGGCGGCGTGTTCAATCCCAATGCGCAGTTGATCAGCAACACGATGCCGAACTGCACCGAGCTCATGCCGTAGTGCTGGGCAATCGGCAGGAAGATGGGCGTGCACAGCAGGATGGTCGCGGCCATGTCCAGGAAGGTGCCCAACACAAACAGGATGATGTTGATCAGCAGGAAGATCACCCACGGTGTGGTGGTGATTTGCGATAGCATCTGGCCTGTCAACTCCGCCACGCCATAGAGGCTGATGAGGTAACCGAAGGTGCTGGAGATGCCGATCAGCAGCAAGATGACGCCGGTGGTCTTGACCGCCTTGGAGGCCGCCTTGATGAAGTGCTCCCATTTGATGGAGCGGTAAACAAAGATCGTCAGCGCCAACGCATACAACACGGCAACGGCCGCAGACTCTGTCGCCGTGAACACACCCGACAAAATGCCGCCCAGGATGATGACCACGATCATCAGGCCCGGCAAGGCAGCCGCGAGTGAACGCGCGACGATGGACCAGCCGGGAAAGGTGCCTGCGGGGTAACCACGCTTCACGGCCACCAGGTAAGCGGCCGCCAGGTTGCAGATGGTCAGGATCGCGGCAGGCACCAGCGCAGCAAGAATCAGCGCTGCGATCGACACCTTGCCACCGGCAGCCAGCGAATAAATGATCAGGTTGTGGCTGGTCGGCATCAGTGCGCCCACCAGTGCGGCGTGCGTCGTCACGTTGACCGCATAGTCGGCATGGTAACCCTCTTTTTTCATCATCGGGATCATCACGGCACCCATGGCCGAAACGTCAGCCACAGGCGAACCGGACACACCGCCGAACAAGGTGCAGGCCACCACATTGGACATGCCCAGGCCGCCGCGCACATGGCCCACCAGGCCGCGCGCGAGATTGACGATACGGTCCGCCACACCGCCGTAGAGCATCAGCTCGCCGGCAAAGATGAAAAATGGAATCGCAAGGAAAGAGAAGATGCCCATGCCTGACGTCATCTGCTGGAAACCGACGGCCAGGGGCAGGCCCTCATACGCCAGCGTGGCCAGGGCCGAGAGGCCAATCGAAAAGGCAACGGGAACGCCAAGCAGCAGAAACAGTGTGAACGAAAGGCAGAGAATAAGTAATGGAATTGTCATGATGGATGCTTAGCCCCAGGCTGGTTCAACTTCGCGGCCTTTGGCCAGGGCAATGATGTGTTCGATCGAGAACATCACGATAAGAACGCCGGCCACAGTGGCAGGCACATACTTCCAGCCCTCGGAAATCCAGAGGGTGGGCAGGCGGTAGCCCCACACGGATATTGCGAGATAACCGCAGTTCCATGCCATGGCAGCGCCGAAGAGCAGGACCAGCGCGTGAATCAGGTACTCCATCTTCAGCCGCAGCCAGTCGGGCGCCAGCACCAGCATGGACTCGAGGCCGATGTGGCCTGCATCGCGGACGCCGACGGCAACACCCAGCATGGTCACGTATACAACCAGCAGAAGCGCCAGGCTTTCGGCCCATGTCGGCGTGTTGTTCAGCACGTAGCGGCCGAACACTTGCCAGCTGACGGCGCAAATCACCGCTACCAGCCCGAAGATACCCAGCCACATGCAGGCCCGGGCGAGCTTGCGACAAATTGTTGTGTACATAAATTGATCCGGATCTGTTGGACCGGCGTTGGTAGAAAAGAAACTGTTGGCGCCGGTCTTTCCGGCGGCCTGTTATATTTTTGCTCGCTGACATCTCCTGTCACCGGCGATCAATCGCCGATGACGAGAGGGGTCATACCTTGCTTACTTGGTGTCCTGGATACGCTTGACCAGCGCCTTCAGCTTTGCATCCACAATAAATTTGTCATAGACAGGTTTCATCGCGTTCTGGAATGAAGCCTTGTCGACCTCAATGAACTCGGCGCCACCGGCTTTGGCGATGGCCTTGGATTTGGCTTCACGCTCGTCCCACAGTTTGCGCATGTAAGGAACCGACTCTTTGGCCGCCTGGCGAATCGCCTTCTGGTCATCCGCACTCAGGGTGTCCCAGGTCCGCTTGGAGAACAGCAGCATTTCAGGGGCCAGCGAGTGCTCTGTGATCGAGTAGTACTTGGCCACTTCAAAGTGACGCGAGCTCTCATACGAAGGGTAATTGTTTTCAGCGCCGTCAACCAGGCCGGTCTTCAGTGCGGTGTAGACCTCGCCGTAAGGCATGGGGGTGGCATTGGCACCCATGGCTTCCAGCAGTGCAACCCACAGGTCGGATTGCTGGACGCGGATCTTCATGCCCTTGGCATCGGCCAAGGTGCGGACTGGTTTTTTGGCGGTATAGAGCGAGCGAGCGCCGCTGTCGTAGTACGCCAGGCCGATAAAGCCCTGTGGTGCGCAGGAGGCGAGGATCTCTTCACCGATCGCGCCGTCCAGCACATGGCGCATGTGTTCCGTGGAGCGGAACAGGAAAGGCATGGTCGGCACTTGCGTCTCAGCGCAAATGTTGTTCATCGGCGCAATGTTCACGCGGGTCATGGCCAGCGCGCCGATCTTGGTCTGCTCGATCGTGTCCTTCTCGTTGCCCAAAGCGCTGTTGTTGAACACCTTGATGGTGTGCTTGCCGTTGGTCAACACCTTCAGGCGCTCACCCATGAACTTGACAGCCTCGACGGTGGGATAACCGTCGGGGTGGATGTCCGACGAACGGAACTCGGTGGCGAAGCTTGCCAGCGGCATCAGCGCCAGTGCAGCGGCAACTGCAAACAGTGTTTTTTTAATCTTCATGTCTCATCCTCTAGGGTTGGTGGTGGAAAACAGGTAGCAGGAACTTTTAATACAGACACGCGGGCTCAGGCAGCCCGCGCACGCCGGGGCGCAGCGCGAACACACCGCCGGCCAGCGGCTGGTCAGATAAGTCGATGCCTTCGGGGCGTATCGACGTCACGAACAGGGTGTCGAGCCCGGCGCCGCCAAAGGCGCACATGGCAGGTTTTTTGACCGGCACGGCCAGCGAACGGTCCAGCTTGCCGGCGGGCGTGAAGCGATGAATCAGGCCGGCGTCGTTGCCGCAGATCCAGTAGCAGCCGTCGGCGTCGACTGCCGCGCCATCAGGGCGGCCGGGTAGCGGGTTCATGTCGACAAAGACGCGCCGGTTGTATGGCGTGCCGGTCTCGGTGTCGTAGTCAAAGGCCCAGATGACCTGTACCGACGGATGCGAGTCCGACAGGTACATCGTGCGGCCGTCGGGGCTGAAGGCCATACCGTTCGGCGTGATGAAACCGTCCAGGAGTTTTTTTAGTTCGCTATCTTTTTTGTAGCTATAAATACAACCCACACGTGCGCCGGCAGCCATATTCATCAACATGGTACCGGCAAGAAAGCGCCCCTGACGGTCGCAGCGGCCATCGTTAAAGCGCATGCCGGGCGTGGCATGCGTAACGGCGGCAAGCTGCTTGAACCCAAGCTGGCCATCCGCCCGTGGACTCAGGCGGAACACGCCGCTTTCAGTGCCTGCGACCCAGTCCTGCGTGCCGCCTATCGACGCAACGCAGGCCAGCATTTCGGGAGCGGCCCATTCGGTGAGCACGCCTTCGGCCACGCTCCAGCGGCACAGCCTGCGCGCCGGAATATCAACCCAATAGAGCGCTTGTTCGGCGGCCTGCCAGACAGGGCTTTCCCCTGTGCCATTGCGCGCATCCAGAACCAGCTCGACGTGAGACTCGCTCATGTTTATCCTGACCACTCAGTCGCCGAAAGGACCGGCTACTACGAAGCCGCCGCCCTGGTACTGGGCGACCGGGTCTTTCAGGTCAGGCGCGGGGGTTCGGGCGTAGACGGCCTCGCGAAAGATGTCCGAGCTGTCTTTCGGCACATAACCGATGTGGCGTGCGCGGCTGTTGTCCCACCAGGTGACGGCGTTGTCGGACATGCCGAACACAATACTGTGGCCCAGCACCGGCGTAGTCAGGCAGGCGGTGATCAAGCGGTGCAGGTCGTCAAAGCTCAACCAGGTGGCCAGCATGCGGCGGTCTTTGGGCTCGGCAAATGAAGAGCCGATGCGCACGCAAGCGGTTTCAATGCCGTGGCGGTCAAAGTACAGGCGCGCGAGATCTTCACCGAAGGCTTTGCTCAGGCCGTACAAACCGTCGGGCCGCGGCGGATGGTCGGCATTGATGGTCTGGTCCTGGCGGTAAAAGCCGGTGACGTGATTGGAGCTGGCAAAGACGATGCGCTTGACGCCGTTCTTGCGCGCGGCCTCATACAAGTTATAGGCGCCCAGGATGTTGGCTTGCAGGATGGGACCAAAGGGCCCTTCTACCGAGACACCGCCCAGGTGGACAATCGCGTCCACGCCCTGAACCATGGTGTGGACGGCGGCGGCATCGGCCAGATCGGCCAAAATCACCTCTTCGTTGGCTCCGGCAGCACCGAAAGGCTGCACGTCGGACAGCCGGAGTACCGAGCAATTGGCCTTCAGGCGCTCGCGCAAGGCCTTGCCCAAGCCACCGGCCGCGCCGGTCAACAAGAGCTTTTCGTGAACTTTGATGGTCATTTTTTTAATCTGCGTCCGGTGTGATTGCAAACACTGGACTTTTTTATGAAGTTTGTTAAAGTCAACCCAAGAACATCGCAGTCATAGGTTGTCTGATGACTTGGAATTCTCCAGTTCGCCCCCTAGCTTGTCAATGGTTTTTTAATGGACTCAAGGAAAACCCCTAGTCGCTCTGAGGCAGGCCTTACGGTTGGCTTTCACGAAGAGCCGTTGCGCATGCGCCGCCCCCGCGGACTGGTGAGTGAGATCGTCGAAAATCTGGCCACCAGCATCCGTTCAGGTCACCTGCAGCCGGGCGAAAAACTGCCCACTGAAGCCGAAATCATGGCCCGTTTTGACGTGAGCCGGACCGTGGTGCGCGAGTCGCTGTCCAAGCTCCAGGCCTCAGGGCTGGTCGAAACCAGGCACGGCATCGGCACCTTTGTCCTGCAACCGCAGGACGCCGGCAACTTCAAGATCACCGCCGAGGACTTTGCCACTGTGGCCGATGTGATCTCGGTGCTGGAGCTGCGCATCAGCCTGGAAACCGAAGCCGCCGGCCTTGCCGCCCAGAGGAGAACGCCAGAAAACCTCAAGGCCCTGGAAAATGCACTGCGCGCCTTTCACGACTCCATCAGCCTGGACTCTGACGCCGTGCCACCGGACTTCCAGTTCCATATGGAAGTGGCCCGCGCCACGGGCAACCGGCACTTCGCCGACCTGATGACCTACCTGGGCACCATGATCATTCCGCGCACTCGCGTCAACACGGCGCACAGCGCACCCGAAGGCCGCTTCAACTACCTGCAGCGGGTCAACAGCGAGCACGAGAGCATCTACAACGCCATCCGCAATCAGGATGCGGAGGCCGCACGCGCCGCCATGCGGACGCACCTGTCCAATAGCCGTGAACGGCTTCGCCGGGGCAATAACGCGCACACCATGCAGCCACCCGAAGAGCCTTCCGAACCTCAAGCGCCTCGCACTCTGGGTACAAATCTGGTTGCATAAATAATCGACGAGTTGTACGATAACTGATAAATTGTTTTATCAACCATCCTACAAGCAAGTCCGGTATGCCCGCTTCAAACGCTCCCGCAACAGCCCCTCACGCCCTTTCCCAAACTCCCCGAATCACTCGCGTGCAGGTGATTCCCGTGGCCGGCCAGGACAGCATGCTGTTAAACCTCAGCGGTGCCCACGGCCCATTTTTCACCCGGAACCTGCTGATCCTGACCGACAGTTCAGGCCGCACCGGCGTAGGTGAAGTACCGGGCGGCGAGAAGATCCGCAACACCCTGGAAGACGCCCGTGAACTGATCGAAGGGCAATCGGTAGGCGCGTGGAACCAGATTCTCAACACCCTGCGCACACGTTTTGCGGACCGCGACAGCGGCGGCCGCGGCAACCAGACCTTCGACCTTCGTGTGGCGATTCATGCCGTCACTGCCGTGGAAAGCGCCCTGCTCGACCTGCTGGGCCAATTCCTGGGCGTACCTGTGGCCGCACTGTTGGGCGAAGGCCAGCAACGGGATTCAGTGGCCGTGCTGGGCTACCTCTTTTATGTGGCCGACCGCAAGCAGACGGATCTGGCCTATGGCAGTGCGCCGGATGCGGAGGACGACTGGCTGCGCCTGCGCCACGAGACCGCCATGGACGCCGATGGCATCGTGGCATTGGCCGAAGCGGCTTACAAGCGTTACGGCTTCAAGGATTTCAAGCTCAAGGGCGGCGTGCTGCGGGGCGAGGAAGAGATGGAAGCCATCATCGCCCTCTCCGAACGTTTTCCCGATGCGCGCATCACACTGGACCCGAACGGCGGGTGGCTGCTCAAGGATGCCATCCGCATCTGCCAGGGCCGCGGCGATGTGCTGGCCTACGCAGAAGACCCCTGCGGCGCCGAAGGCGTGTTCTCCGGCCGCGAAGTGATGGCGGAGTTTCGCCGGGCCACCGGCCTGCCGACCGCCACCAACATGATCGCCACCGACTGGCGCGAGCTGTCGCACACCATCCACCTGCAGTCGGTCGACATCCCGCTGGCCGATCCACACTTCTGGACCATGCAAGGCTCAGTGCGCGTCGCGCAGATCTGCCAGACATGGGGGCTGACCTGGGGCTCGCACTCCAACAACCACTTCGACATTTCCCTGGCCATGTTCACCCACGTGGCTGCGGCCGCGCCGGGCAAAGTCACTGCGATTGACACCCACTGGATCTGGCAGGACGGCCAGCGCCTGACCAAGGCACCCTTGCAAATTGTGGACGGCCAGGTTGCAGTGCCAAAAACACCGGGCCTCGGCGTAGAGCTGGACATGGCTGAAGTGGAAAAAGCGCACCAGCTTTACCTCAAGCACGGCCTCGGTGCGCGCGACGATGCCGTGGCCATGCAATACCTGATCCCCAACTGGAAATTCAACAACAAGATGCCCTGCATGGTTCGATGAATCCAGCAGGCCGCCGGAATTTAGAGGATTCCGGAAATCTGCCATGCCCATCTGCACGGGAAGTTTGTAGCCCGCAAGGCGCCGGGGGCGGTATACCGCGGCGCCCTTTCCCCACCAACGATACCCACTGAGCCATTACAAACAATCAGGAGACAAGACATGAAACGCAGAACCCTTTGCAGCATTGCGGGTGCGACGCTGCTGGCACTGGCCGGCACGCTGGGCGCAGGCGCCGCCGCAGCCCAGACCAAACTCAAATGGGCTCACGTCTACGAGACCTCGGAGACCTTTCACAAGCAGGCCGTCTGGGCCGCCGACGAAATCAGGAAGAAGACCAACGGCCGCTATGTGGTGGAGGTCTTCCCGGCCTCATCCCTGGGCAAGGAAACCGACATCAACCAGGGCCTGACACTGGGCACCGTCGACATCATCTACACCGGCGCGGCCTTTGCCGGGCGTGCACACCCGCCGCTGTCGATCGCCGCCGCGCCTTTTGTGTTTCGCGATTACGCGCACTTTCAGGCATTCCGTAACGGTCCGATCTTTCAGGAGCTGGCTCAGGGTTATGCCAGCAAGACCGGCGGCCAGCACATTGCAGGCTACACCTACTACGGCCTGCGCCACATGACTTCCAACAAGGTCATCAACAAACCCGAGGACATGAAAGGCCTCAAGCTGCGCGTGCCCGACGCACCACTTTTTGTGATGTTCCCAAGGGCCGTGGGTGCGAACCCGACGCCCATCGCCTTTGCCGAGGTCTACCTGGCGCTGCAAAACGGCACGGTCGATGCACAGGAAAACCCGCTTCCCACCATCGAGGCCAAAAGGTTTTACGAAGTCCAGAAATACATCACCCTGACCGGCCACATCACCGAATCGCTGCTCACGGCCGTGTCGAGCTCGGTCTGGTCCAAACTCAGTGAGGCCGACAAGAAGGTCTTCGACCAGGTGCTCTGGGAGGCGTCGAGCCGCGCCAGCCAGGACATCGTCGATGCCGAAAACCGCCTGGTCGCCGAGTTCGAGAAAAAAGGCAAAACCGTCAACAAGGTAGACCGCGCGCCTTTTGCCGCAGCGGTCTTGCCTTCGCTCACCGCTGCCGATGCCCCGTGGCCCAAGAGTCTGTACGAACGCATTCAGGCCATCAAGTAAGTAGTTCCAACCAACACCACCAGACAACACCACCAGACAACACACAGGAGACATCATGAAACGCCGTTCCCTCATCCATTCCGCACTTGCTGGCGCTGCCCTGTCGGCGCTGGGACTTCCTGCCTTCGCACAAGACAAGTGGCCCAGTAAACCCATCACCTTCATCGTGCCCTTTCCTGCAGGCGGGACCACCGACATCCTGGGCCGGCTGATTGGCCAAAAACTCGGGCCGGTACTCGGCACCACCATCGTGATTGACAACAAGGGCGGTGCTGGCGGTAGCGTCGGCTCGGAAGTCGCGTCCCGCGCACCGGCAGATGGCTACACGATGCTGGGCGGCACCGTCAGCTCGCATGCCATCAATGTGAGCCTTTACCCGAAACTGGGCTACGACCCGATCAAGTCTTTCTCGCCGGTGGCGCTCATCGGCACCAACCCCGTCGTGCTGGTGGTGGGGGCCAACAGCCCTTACAAAACGCTGCAGGACGTGCTGGCCGCAGCGAAGGCCAAACCCAAAACCATTTCTTCCGCATCGGCCGGCAGCGGCACATCGCAGCATCTCTCGCTGGAACTGCTGGGCTTCAAGTCGGGCACCCAGTTCATCCATGTGCCCTACAAAGGCAGCGGCCCCGCCATCCAGGACGTGATCGGCGGGCAGGTGGACATGATGTTCGACACCACGGTCGTAGCAGGTCCTCATATCCAGAGCGGCAAGGTGCGTGCGCTGGCGGTCACCTCCGCCAAGCGCCTGGAGTCCATGCCGAATGTGCCAACGGTGGCCGAATCCGTCCCCGGATTTGAGGTTGCCTCATGGCAAGCCATTTTTGTACCCACCGGCACCCCCAAGCCCATCATTGACAAGCTGCACGATGAAATCATGAAAATCACCGCGCAGCCCGAGATGCAGGAACGCCTCAAAGGACTGGGCATGCAACCGTCCAGCATGACGATCGAGCAGGTCTCCGCCTTCCAGAAGGCAGAGGTCGAGAAATGGGCGCAAGTCATCAAGGCGGCCAACGTCAAGCTTGACTGAACATGCCGTCCATACCCAGCCCTGCGCGGCTGCGCCTCGCCGTCATTGGCGCAGGGCTGGGCTCGGCACCTCACTTCCGAAGTCTTGAAGACCTGGCCAGTGAAGCAGACGTCGCATGGGTTTATGGGCGAAATCCCGAACGGCTGGCCGCTGTAGAAGTGCCCCAAGGGGCGCGCCGAACTACGCGACTGGAAGATATTCTGGAAGACGCCAGCGTAACAGCCGTGCTGGTTCTCACGCCGCCCAATACCCATCTGGACCTCGTGCAGCAGGCAACGCGTGCGGGCAAGCATGTGCTGGTCGAAAAGCCCCTCGAAATTGATTTGAACCGGGCCAATGCATTGGTCGATGCTTGCGAAACTGCGGGGGTCATGCTGGCAGTGATGCTGCAGCACCGCATGCGCGACGCGGCCCTTGCCGTGGCGGCACTGCTGCGTGACGACGTTATGGGCCCGCTGGTCAGCGCTGCCGCGTCGATCCGGTGGTGGCGGCCGCAAAGTTATTACGATGAGCCCGGACGCGGCACCCTGGCGCGGGACGGCGGCGGCGTGCTGATCACGCAGGCCATTCATACGCTCGACCTGCTGCTCAGCTTCACCGGCATGCCGGAGCGCGTCACAGGCGTTGCAAGCACCAGCGCAGTGCATCGCATGGAGGGCGAAGACACGGCTGCCGCATTGCTGCACTACAGCAGCGGTGCGGTCGCTGTGGTTCAGGCCACCACGGCGGCCTACCCCGGTTTTCCCGAGCGCATTGAACTCAACTTCACCCAGGGCACCGTGACGCTGGAAGGCGGTGAAATGCGGGCGGTCTTTTCCAGTGGAAAGACGCTGACCGCCGGTGCACGCCAGGCCTCCGGCGGTGGCGCCAACCCCATGGCCTTTGACCATGCAGCTCATCGCGCCGTGCTGCAGGATTTCATTCGCTCTGTCCAGAATGGACGTGCACCCACCGTAACGGGGCGCTCTGCACTTGGCGTGCAACAAGTGATTGAAGTGATCATGGAATCATCCAGAACAGGCAGCGCTGTAGCACTTCATCCGGCAACACGGATCCCGGTGATGTAGGTAGAAATGATGCGCCTGGGCTTACCCGATGCGTTCTTAAGCCCATTGCCACATCCGGCGCATCAGGGTTTTCCAAGAGAGTTTCAGGCTGTAGTCCAACGGCAGCGGGCGTGGGCAGCTATAAAACTCGTAGCAGTCAGCAATTTGCGTTATATTTGGCCCCAAGCTTTCGAAGCTTTCTGCTTAACAACCCCCTGTGACCAAACTGTGACCCGAGGAGATAACCTGATGAGTGCCAAAGAAAATGCAGCGGTAGGCCAATTGCTTGAACTGCTGGAAGCACGCTACGCACTGCGCGTGCTGTGGGCCCTGAAAGACGGCCATCCCCAGACATTCCGCCTCCTTCAAGACAGCATCGGCAGCATCACACCCAACACCCTCAATACCCGCATCAAGGAATTGCGCGCAGCCGGCCTGCTTGGCCATGGCAGCGACGGCTACACGGTCACCACACTGGGCGCCGACCTGCTCAAGCGCTTGAACGACCTGCAGGCATTTGCCGGCAAGTGGGCCGTCAGCCAGACCAAGAAAAAGTAAATTACCTGGCCAGCCTGGCCCGAAAAAAAGCGACCTTCAGGGTCGCTTTTTTGTTGCGCTGTTTTACCGATCAACAGGCATTCATCAGGTATTCATCCATGCACTTCCCGGCGCCCTAATCCACTGCAGCGCCGGAACGCTTCACCGCGTCACCCCACAAAGTCATGCTGGCAGCAATATGCCTGGCCAGTTCCTCGGGGGTGCCCGGCGCCACCTCGGCACCACGCGACTGCAGCTGCGCGCGCAACTCCGGATCCGCCAGGGCTTTGTGGATCGCTTCGTTCAGGCGATTGACGATGGGCCTGGGCGTTCCGGCGGGAACAAAAATCGCGTCCCATGCGCTGACATCAAATCCGGGCAAGCCCGACTCCGCGATGGTGGGTAAATCCGGCCAGCCCGCCACGCGCGTGGCTGTCGTTACCGCCAATGGTTTGACACGTCCGCTTTTCGCCTGCGGTGCGGCATTCGGCATGACCTCGATCATCATGTCGACCTGCCCGCCGACCAGGTCCGTCATGGCCTGTGCGCCGCCGCGGTAAGGTCTGTGCACCACAGCCAGGCCCGCGCGCGATTTGTAGATTTCTCCGGCCAGGTGGGACGTGGTGCCGTTGCCGGCGGAGCCAAAGGTGTATTTCCCCGGATTGGCCTTGAGCAGCTTGGTGAGTTCCGCCATGGAGTTGACTTGCAGCGTGGGCCGCACTACCACCATGGCGGCGATGCGTGTGAGCTGGGTCACGGGCTCGAAGTCGCGAGACGGGTTGAAGCCGGGTGACCTGTAGATCGCATGGTTGATGGCATGTGTGCCGTTGGTGCCGTACAGCAGGGTGTAGCCATCGGCCGGCGCCTTGGCCGCTGTTGCACTGCCCACGTTTCCGCCGGCGCCGCCCAGGTTTTCGACCACGACAGGTTGACCCAATTCCCTGGTGGCACGCTGCATGACCAGCCGGGCCAGTGTGTCACCGCCACCACCCGCAGGAAAAGGAACGATCAGCTTGATGGGCTTGCTGGGATAACTTGCAGCCGGCTGGGCGTGCGCGACGGACAAGCCAGTGAAGGCAAGCACCAACGATGCAGCACAAGCCGCTGCCAGCCGCGTTGCGGTGCGGGCAAGCCGTCGCAAGGAATGGAGGCGAAGTAGATCCATGGTGTCTCCTGGGGGTGGTATCGGCCACAACGCTGGTGGCAGGTTGATGGTTCATGCGCCATCCAGCGCGAAATACTTAGTCATCTTATTTTATTGCACGCAATAGTGACTTCATTAACCAGATTAACCCTAATAAACCCAGATACTGCATGCAATAATCCTTCCACTCAGCCAACCACTATCAACCGTTACAGCTTATGTCTTCCCAGATTGAATACACCACGCAGACATTGAGGCAAAGAATCCTCAGCGGCCAGGCGGCCCCGGGCGAACGCATGGTGGAGCTTGAGCTGTCCGCCCAATTGGCGGTTTCGCGCACACCGATCCGTATTGCGCTCGGTGAGCTGGAAAAGGAAGGCTTGCTGGAACGCCTGCCGACACGCGGCTTTCGCGTCAGGCAATTCAGCGTTGACGAAATTGCCAATGCAGTCGACGTGCGGGGCGTGCTGGAAGGCATGGCAGCCAGGCAGGCCGCCGAGCGCGGCATCACGCCCGAAACCCGGGAGGCCCTGCAGGCCTGCATCGAGGACGGCCGCCTGCTGCTGGAGCAGGCACGGGCCGCCGGCCATGTGATTGACGCAGCCCGCTGGGTCCCCACGAACGCCCGCTTTCATAGTGCCTTGGCGCACGCCGCCGGCAACAGCACATTGACCTCCGCACTGGCCCATGTCAGCAAAACGCCGATGGCCGGCGCCGGGGCGCTCAGCCTGAACGGCGCCCTGCCCCTGCTCGAATACGGGTTCATTCAGCGCGCACAAACCGACCACGAAGACGTGCTGGCCGCACTGCAGGCCGGTGAAGGGGCGCGTGCCGAAGCCCTGATGCGCGAACATGCCCACCGCAGCCGTGACAACAAGCGCGAACTCATGATGCGCATGCAGAAACCGGCCACGCCTTGAAGCGGTTTTTGCCGTCTCCACCTGAAATTTCGACGTTTTAGCCTTTCATCCCAATAGGAATGCGCGCCGATAGCTATCAATAACATAGCATCAGGCCTGCACCCGGCACCATCCCATGGACTGCCAGAACCTGCCTCACCGGCCGGGGAACGGGTGGCCAGCCACTACAATTCAGGCCACGAACCAGTTTCTGCGGCTGGGGCACACCGGTCCGCACAGGAACGGCAGGGCCCCAACCGTGCTGGACCCCTCAGGCCGCGCACCCGCAGCCAAACTATCTGGACCAAAAACGAAGCCCCTGTCTTGAAAAGGGCTTTGCCATCCCCAGCTGGAAACATTACCAGCTTCAACCCTGTTTTCGAGCATGTCTGACAATACACAACCCGAACAAAATCAACCACTTAGCGGTGAGCCCAGTCCTGAAGAACTGGAAGCGGCGCAGGCCGCCAACGAGTTTGATGCGCTGACCGTCGCACAAGCCGAAGTCGCGACGCTGCAGGCCAAGAACACCGAGCTGGCCGACAGCTACCTGCGCGCCAAGGCCGAGACCGAAAACGCCCGCCGCCGCGCGGACGAAGAAGTCGCCAAGGCCCGCAAATACGCACTGGAAAGCTTTGCCGAAAGCCTGCTGCCCGTGGCAGACAGCCTGGAAGCCGGCCTGGCCATCAAGGACGTTACGCCGGAGCAGATCCGCGAAGGCGCCGAGGCCACACTCAAGCAGCTGAAAAGTGCGCTCGAGCGCAACAAGGTAGTCGCCATCGACCCCGCGCCCGGCACCAAATTCGACCCGACCCAACACCAGGCGATCAGCATGGTGCCGGCCGACCAGGAAGCCAACACCGTGGTCAACGTGCTGCAAAAAGGCTACCTGATCGCCGAGCGCGTGCTGCGCCCCGCCTTGGTCACGGTGGCAGCTCCCAAGTAAAAAACTCTTAAAAAACCTTGAAAACATTGTTGAAGCCCTTGAAGCCACACAACTTACCCACAAGTTATCAACATAGTTAATCCATACCGCGGCCAGCGGCACTGAACGCCCCGGCCACCCCACCTTCAATCTTTAACGAATCAAAAAAGCAGGAGTAAATCATCATGGGAAGAATCATCGGCATTGACCTCGGCACTACCAACAGCTGCGTGTCCGTCATGGAGGGCAACACCCCCCGCGTGATCGAGAACTCGGAAGGCGTGCGCACCACCCCTTCCATCGTCGCCTACCAGGAAGACGGCGAAGTGCTGGTCGGTGCATCGGCCAAGCGCCAGGCCGTGACCAACCCCAAGAACACCCTGTACGCTGTCAAGCGTTTGATCGGCCGCAAGTTCACCGAAAAAGAAGTCCAGAAAGACATCGCACTGATGCCTTATTCCATCGTGGCTGCCGACAACGGCGACGCCTGGGTGGAAGTGCGCGGCAAGAAGCTGTCGGCCCAGCAAGTGTCTGCCGACATCCTGCGCAAAATGAAGAAAACCGCCGAAGACTACCTCGGCGAGCCGGTCACCGAAGCCGTGATCACCGTGCCTGCCTATTTCAATGACGCACAGCGCCAGGCCACCAAAGACGCCGGCCGCATCGCCGGCCTCGACGTGAAACGCATCATCAACGAACCCACCGCAGCGGCTCTCGCCTTCGGCCTGGACAAGCAGGAAAAGGGCGACCGCAAGATCGCTGTGTATGACCTGGGCGGCGGCACTTTCGACATCTCCATCATCGAGATCGCCGATGTCGACGGTGAGAAGCAGTTTGAAGTACTCTCCACCAACGGCGACACCTTCCTGGGCGGCGAAGACTTCGACCAGCGCGTCATCGACTACATCGTGGCCGAGTTCAAGAAAGACAGCGGCATCGACCTGTCGAAAGACGTGGTGGCCCTGCAGCGTCTGAAAGACTCGGCTGAAAAGGCCAAGATCGAACTGTCCAACAGCCCGGCCACCGAAGTCAACATTCCCTACATTGCGCACGACCCCGCCACCGGCCCCAAGCACTTGCTGGTCAAGCTGACCCGCGCCAAGCTCGAAAGCCTGGTCGACGAACTCATCGAGCGCACGATTGCACCTTGCCGCATCGCCATGAAGGATGCCGGCGTCAGCGCGGCTGACATCCATGACGTGATTCTGGTCGGCGGCCAGACCCGCATGCCCAAGGTGCAGGAAAAGGTCAAGGAGCTCTTCGGCAAGGAACCCCGCAAGGACGTGAACCCCGACGAAGCCGTTGCCGTAGGCGCAGCGATTCAGGGCCAGGTCCTCTCCGGCGACCGCACCGACGTGCTGCTGCTCGACGTGACCCCGCTGTCCCTCGGTATCGAAACCATGGGCGGCGTGATGACCAAGATGATCAAGAAGAACACGACCATCCCGACCAAGTTTGCACAGACCTTCTCGACCGCTGAAGACAACCAGCCGGCCGTGACGATCAAGGTGTTCCAGGGCGAACGCGAAATCGCTTCGGGCAACAAGGGCCTGGGCGAGTTCAACCTCGAGGGCATTCCGCCGGCAGCGCGCGGCACGCCGCAGATCGAAGTGTCCTTCGACATCGACGCCAACGGCATCCTGCACGTCGGCGCCAAAGACAAGGGCACCGGCAAGGAAAACAAGATCACCATCAAGGCCAACTCCGGTTTGTCTGAAGCTGAAATCCAGCAGATGGTGAAAGACGCCGAGCTGAACGCCGAAGAAGACAAGAAAAAAGTCGAGTTCGTCACCGCCAAGAACAACGCCGAAGCCATGGTGCACAGCGTGAAGAAATCGCTGGGTGAATACGGCGACAAGCTCGAAGCCGGCGAGAAGGAAAAGATTGAAGCCGCCATCAAGGACATGGAAGAAGCGCTCACTGGCGACGACAAGGCCGCCATCGACGCCAAGAACACGGCCCTGATGGAAGCCAGCCAGAAGCTCGGCGAAAAAATGTACGCCGACATGCAGGCATCGCAGGCGGCAGCCGGTGGTGACGCAGGCGCAGCGGGCGCCGCCCAGGCTGAAGCCAAACCGGTCGACGACAATGTCGTGGACGCTGAAGTCAAGGAAGTCAAAAAGGGCTAAGCGCTTTTTTACAAAGCACCCCTGCATTGGCGCGATAACTGCATGCAAAAGCAGACGGCAAAGGCAGCCAGCAAAGGCGGAAAACCGGGAGCAATCCAGGATTTCCGCTTTTGCGTTTCCCGCTGACCCTCACAATAACGATTCCTGACTGACCTGCCATGGCCACCAAAAAAGACTATTACGACACGCTGGGCGTTGCAAAAAACGCCAGCGATGAAGACATCAAGAAGGCATATCGCAAGCTTGCGATGAAGCACCACCCCGACCGCAACCAGGGGGATGCGTCCAAGGTTGCCGAAGAAAAATTCAAGGAGGCCAAAGAGGCCTACGAGATGCTTTCCGACGATCAAAAGCGCGCGGCCTACGACCAGTACGGCCATGCCGGCGTAGACCCCAACATGCGCGGCGGCCCGGGTGCGGAAGGTTTTGGCGGTTTTGCCGAAGCTTTCGGCGACATCTTCGGCGACGTGTTCGGCGGCCAGCGCGGCGGGGCACAACGTGGCGGCGGCCGGCAGGTTTACCGTGGCGGCGACTTGAGCTACGCCATGGAAATCACGCTCGAAGAAGCCGCTAACGGCAAGGACGCACAGATTCGCATTCCCAGCTGGGACGACTGCAATACCTGCCACGGCAGCGGCGCCAAGCCCGGCACCAAAGTGGTGACCTGCACCACCTGCCATGGCCACGGCGTGGTGCAGATGCGCCAGGGTTTCTTCAGCGTGCAGCAAACCTGCCCGCAGTGCAAAGGCACGGGAAAGCTGATTCCCGAGCCTTGCGTGACCTGCCACGGCGTGGGCAAGACCAAGAACAACAAGACACTCGAAGTCAAGATCCCCGCGGGCATCGACGACGGCATGCGTATCCGCTCGACCGGCAACGGTGAGCCGGGCACCAATGGCGGCCCGCCTGGCGACCTCTATATTGAGATCCGCCTGAAGAAGCACGACATCTTCGAGCGCGACGGCGACGACCTGCACTGCGCCGTGCCCATCAGTTTCACCACCGCCGCACTGGGCGGGGAAATTGAAGTGCCGACACTCGCCGGCAAAGCGGCCATCGACATTCCCGAAGGCACCCAGGCGAGCAAGCAGTTCCGTCTGCGCGGCAAGGGCATCAAGGGCGTGCGCTCCAGTTATCCCGGTGACCTGTATTGCCACATCACAGTAGAAACACCGGTCAAGCTGACCGAGCACCAGCGCAAGCTGCTCAAGGAGCTGGACGAGTCGCTGAAAAAAGGCGGTGCCAAGCATTCACCCAGCGAAGAAGGCTGGGCCGACAAGCTCAAGAGCTTCTTCAGCGCCTGATCGTGCCCCCAGAAAATGCCGGACCTGCTCCGGCATTTTTTATGGCCGGGCGCTACACACTGTCACACGCCTGTCGTGATCAGACACATACGATCAGCCCTTTAACTTCGGGAAACACCCATGACCGTATCGACCCGCCAGGCCGTGAGACAAGGCAGCCTGCTCGCCCTTATTTGCAGCAGCGTACTGCTGACCGCTTGCTCGTCTTCAGGCACGACATCTCAAGCAGGGCTGCCCACCCTTGACGGCAAGGCGCCACTGGTCATCGCCCACCGCGGCGCTTCGGGTTATGTGCCGGAAGAAACGATGGAAGCCTATGTGCGGGCGATCGAACTCGGCGCCGACGTGATCGAGATGGACCTGGTCGTGACCAAGGACGGCGTGCTCGTCACCCGTCACGACCCCAACCTGGCGATCAGCACCGACGTGGCCAAACACCCGGAGTTCGCTTCACGCAAGAAGACCATCCAGGTCGACGGCGAAACGCAGACCGGCTGGTTCAGCAACGACTTCACACTGGCCGAGATTCGCACCTTGGGCGCGATCTCGACCGACGCCGAGCGCCCACAGCAGTTCAACGGCCAGTACAAAATCCCCACCCTTCAGGAGGTGGTGGACCTGGCCAAGGCCCAATCCATCAAGACAGGCCGCACGATTGCGATCTACCCGGAAACCAAGAACCCGACCTACTTCCGGGAACTCGGCCTGCCGATGGAAGACAAGCTGATCGCCATCATCAATGCTGCCGGATGGAACAGCAAGACCGCGCCCATCTACGTGCAGTCGTTTGAACCCGGCAGCCTGAAGTACATGAAGAGCAAGGGCCTCAATACGAAACTGATCCAGCTCGTCGACGGCGACGGCATTGACCCGAAAACCGGCCGTGTCACCTTTGCCGTGCCGAGCGACCGCCCTTACGACTGGACCAAGGCCGGCGACAAACGCCTCTTTGATGCCATGACCACGCCCGCAGGCCTGGCCGAGATCAAGACCTACGCAGACGGCATCGGCCCCTGGAAGCGCTACATCATCAGCACCAAAGGCACCTTCGGCGCCGACGGCAAGCAGGTCGACATCAACCGCGACGGCAAGCTCAACGACGCCGACTCGACCTCGCAGCCAGCCACCAGCTTCGTCGCCGATGCGCACAAAGCAGGCCTGTTCGTTCATCCCTTCACCTTCCGTAACGAGTCGCGCCGCCTGGCCAGCGACTACCAGGGCGATGCCAAGGCCGAATACCTGGCGTTTTACCGCGCAGGCGTTGACGGCGTGTTCACCGACTTCACCGACACTGCCATCGCCGCCCGGACACAGTATCTGAAAGAAGCCGGCCGCTGAGCAAGCCGTTGCGGGTCTCACCCGTTTAACCTCAATGCTATGAAATTAATAGCTGCTTGCGCCTATATTTAATGGGCCAGGCAGCTTTTTTACTTTTAACCCAAGCTGTAAAGGCTGTGCCC
The DNA here is from genome assembly GCF_056403595.1 of Polaromonas sp. P2_G11. Lineage (NCBI taxonomy): Bacteria > Pseudomonadati > Pseudomonadota > Betaproteobacteria > Burkholderiales > Comamonadaceae > Polaromonas > Polaromonas sp. P2_G11. The sequence goes on from NZ_JBFUFE010000005.1 coordinate 414,015, forward strand.
CGCAACGCGACAGCATATTCCAGCCATAGGGCCGGTTACACAGCGCCGGAGGCAAGGCCCAGGTTTTCTCAAAATGAAACATCGGGGCCCGTGAAGATAGGGCTTCAGTCGAGATTTGCCGATGGTGACTGGCTTATAGTGACCTACGCACGGAACCTCATCCCCACTCACTTCAAGCGCAAGCCCTACACACCATGAAAACCAAAGCTGCCGTCGCCTGGAAGTCAGGCCAGCCCCTGACGATTGAAACCGTGGACCTGCAAGGCCCGAAGTTCGGCGAGGTGCTCGTCGAGATCAAGGCCACCGGCATTTGCCACACCGACTACTACACGCTCTCGGGCGCCGACCCGGAAGGCATCTTCCCGGCCATCCTCGGCCATGAAGGCGCGGGCATCGTGGTTGACGTCGGCCCCGGCGTGACAACGCTCAAAAAAGGCGACCATGTCATCCCGCTCTACACGCCCGAGTGCCGGCAATGCAAGTTTTGTCTCTCTCGCAAAACCAACCTGTGCCAGCTGATTCGCGGCACGCAGGGCAAGGGTCTGATGCCCGATGCGACCAGCCGCTTCAGCCTGGACGGCAAACCCATCTTTCACTACATGGGCACCAGCACCTTCAGCAACTACACCGTCGCCCCTGAAATTTCGCTGGCCAAGATCCGCGAAGACGCGCCCTTTGACAAGGTCTGCTACATCGGCTGCGGCGTGACCACCGGCATAGGCGCAGTGCTCTTTACCGCCAAGGTGGAAGCCGGCGCCAACGTGGTGGTGTTCGGCCTGGGCGGCATTGGCCTCAATGTGATCCAGGGCGCGAAGATGGTGGGTGCCGACAAGATCATCGGCGTCGACATCAACCCCGCGCGGCAGGAGATGGCCCGCAAGTTCGGCATGACGCATTTCATCAACCCGAAAGAGACCGAGAACGTGGTGGACGCCATCGTGCAACTGACCGATGGCGGCGCCGACTACAGCTTTGAATGCATAGGCAACACCAAGGTGATGCGCCAGGCGCTGGAATGCACGCACAAGGGCTGGGGCCGCAGCATCATCATCGGCGTGGCCGAAGCCGGCGCCGAGATCAGCACCCGGCCCTTCCAGCTCGTCACCGGCCGCAAGTGGGAAGGCTCAGCCTTCGGCGGCGCGCGCGGCCGCACGGATGTGCCCAAGATTGTTGACTGGTACATGGAAGGCAAGATCAATATCGACGACCTGATCACGCACACCATGCCGCTGGAAGACATCAACAAGGGTTTCGATTTAATGAAAAGCGGCGAATCCATTCGTGGTGTTGTCGTCTATTAGCCCCCACGGTCGCTCACTTCGTGTAGCTCCCTGCCCCGCGAGGGGGCCGCTGCGCCTGCGGTCTGGCAAAGCCAGTCCCGCGGCCCCTCCTTGAACAGAAAGACATCCATGACGACACAACTGGAATTGCTCAGCGAACACGGCTGCTTCGGCGGTGTGCAGCGCTTTTACCAGCATGACTCGCGCGAGATTGGCCTGCCGATGAAGTTCTCGGTGTTCCTGCCGCCGCAAGCCATGGCTGGGGAGATGGTGCCGGCGCTGATCTACCTGGCGGGCCTGACCTGTAACGAAGAAACTTTCATGATCAAAGCCGGTGCGCAGCGCGTAGCCACCGAGCTGGGCCTGGCGCTGATAGCGCCTGACACCAGCCCGCGCGGCGCAAAGACTCCGGGTGAGACCGACAGCTGGGATTTCGGCCGCGGCGCGGGCTTTTACCTTGACGCGACACAGGCGCCGTGGTCACAGCACTACCGCATGGAAAGCTACATCACGGGGGAGCTGCTGCCTTTGCTGACGAACACGTTACCGCTGGACACAGGCCGCATCGGCATCTTCGGTCATTCGATGGGCGGTCACGGCGCGTTAACGCTCGCGCTCAGGCATCCGGATCTTTTCACATCGGTCTCGGCGTTTGCACCTATCTGCGCGCCCAGCCAGTGCCCATGGGGCCGCAAGGCGTTTACCGGCTATCTCGGCAGCGATGAATCAAACTGGGTTGAACATGACGCCACCGCCTTGATGAACCTGATGCCCGCAGCGCCCTACCCGGGCGGCATACGCATAGACCAGGGGCTGGACGACAAATTCCTCGCCGAGCAGTTGTACCCCGAGCTCTTTGAAGCCGCCTGCGCCAAGGCGGGCCAGCCGCTGGCGTTGCACCGCCACGCGGGCTATGACCACGGCTACTACTTCATCGCAACCTTCATGGCCGAACACCTGCGGCACCATGCGCAGCAGCTGGGTCTGGCTGTGGCCGCTTGATTGAAGACCGTGAGCAGGCCTTAAGCCTGCATTAAGGCCGCCCCAATACAATCCAGCGCTATGCCGCTGCGCCCTTCCCCTTCCGCATCCTCCACATCGCGGCCCGCCCCCCTGACCACTGTGCGGCAAGACGCCGGCATGCGGCCGTTGTGGCTGGTGGTCATTGCAAGCCTCTGGATTGCCACGGTATGCAATGTGGCCTTGTGGCGCGAGCTGGCCCGCCTGCCCGGCCTTACCGGGGGCCAGGCGGTGGTCATAAGCATCGCCTTGGCGCTGGTGATTGCGCTGGCGACCACCGCGCTGCTCAGCGTGCTGGCCTGGCGCTGGACACTCAAGCCCGCCATCACGGTCTTTCTGCTGTCGGCCGCTTTCGGCGCCTATTTCATGGTGACTTATGGCGTGGTCATCGACAAGACCATGATGATCAACACGCTGCAGACTGATGTGCGCGAAACACGCGACCTGCTGAACTGGCGACTGCTGGCCACGGTGATGGTGCTGGCGGTCCTGCCGATGATCTTTTTGTGGCGGCAGAAGGTCAGACGTGCAGGCGCAGTGCGACAGATGCTCACCAACGCAGCCACGCTGACCGGAGCGTGCGTGCTGCTGGTGTTAGTGGTGTTTTTGTTTTTCCAGAGCATTGCCTCCGTCATGCGCAACTACACGCATGTGCGCTACCTGATCAACCCACTCAACTCCTTCTACGCGCTGGGTTCCATCGCGGCAAAACCGTTCCAGCGTGATGAATCCATCGTGTTGCCCCTGGGTGAAGACGCCAAACTCGGGGCAAGCTATGCAGCGCAAACCAAACCGCCGCTGTTGCTGCTGGTCCTGGGCGAGACGGCGCGCAGCGCCAACTTTTCGCTGAACGGCTACGGCCGGCCCACCAACCCGCTGCTGGCCAAAGAAAACGTCGTGAGCCTGCGCAACGCGTGGTCGTGCGGCACCAGCACTGCGGCTTCTGTGCCCTGCATGTTCTCCAACTTCGGTCGCGAAGGCTATGACTCGCGGCCCGCCAACTACGAAGGCATGCTGGACGTGCTGCAACGCGCGGGCCTGGCCGTGCTGTGGATCGACAACCAGTCGGGCTGCAAAGGCGTGTGTGACCGCGTGCCCAACGTGAACACCATACAGCTCAAAGTACCAGGCCTGTGCGACAGCGGCGAATGTTTTGATGAAGTGATGTTGCACGGCATTGATGAACGCATTGCCGCACTGCCCGCCGAGCGCCGCGCCAAAGGCGTGGTGGTGGTAATGCACCAGATGGGCGGCCACGGCCCGGCATATTACAAGCGTTCGCCGCAAGCCGTCAAAAAATTCCTGCCCGAGTGCACCGACAATGCGCTGCAAAGCTGCAGCCGCGAAGGCCTGCTCAATGCCTATGACAACAGCATCGTCTACACCGACAAATTGCTGGCGTCTTCCATCCAGTGGCTCAAGGCGCAAGAGGCGCGCAGCGCGCCCGCCCTGCTCTACCTGGCCGACCACGGCGAGTCCTTGGGCGAGAACAACCTCTACCTGCACGGCATGCCCTGGGGCATTGCGCCCGAGGTGCAAAAGCGCGTGCCCTGGATCACCTGGCTCTCACCCGAATTTGAGCAGCGCAACAAGCTGACCACCGCGTGCCTCAGGCAACAGCTGGATGCACCGGTGAGCCACGACAACTACTTTCACTCGGTGCTCGGCCTGATGAATGTGCAGACCAGCATCTACAAGCCCGCGCTCGACATCTACGCCCACTGCGCCAAGCCCTGAGTTCACGCGCAGCGTCCGCGAAGCATCCGGATTCGCCGTAGGGCTTTTGCTGCCGCGCATGCACCAAAGTGGTGGCAGATTTAATATTCGATATTCATCTCAATAACAATTCTCTTATGCAAAGGTTGAATATGAATATTCGCAAAGCCGCCGCCTCCACCATCGTCTCCACACTCCTTTTGACGCTCGCACTGAGCGCCAGCGCAGCCGACCTGCTCGACACCGTCAAGCAGCGCGGCACCCTCAAAGTGGCGCTCGAAGGCACCTACCCGCCCTTCAACTACAAGGAAGGCGGCCAGCTCGCCGGCTTTGAAGTGGAACTGGCCAATGCCCTGGCGCAAAAGCTGGGCGTGAAAGCCGAGTTTTCCACCAGCGAATGGAGTGCCATCCTGGCAGGCCTTCAGGCCGGCAAGTACGACGTGGTGATCAACCAGGTGGGCATCACCGACAAGCGCAAGGAGACCTTTGATTTCTCCGAGCCCTACACCATCTCCGCCCCGCAGCTGATCATCCGCAAGGACGAAAAGCGCGAGTTCAAGACGCTGGCCGACCTCAAGGGCAAAAAGCTCGGCCTGGGCCAGGGCACCAACTACGCCGACATCGCCAAAAAAGTGGGCGGCATCGACGTGAAGACCTACCCCGGCGCGCAAGAGTATTTGCAGGATCTGGCACTGGGCCGCATCGACGCCGCGCTCAACGACAGCCTGCTCATCCCCTACATCGTCAAGCAGACCAAGCTGCCTCTCAAGCCCGGTGCGCCCGTGGGTGACCTTGAAAAATCCGGCATTCCTTTTGTGAAGAACAACCCGAAGTTCAAGGCCGCCATCGACAAGGCGCTGGCAGACCTGCAAGCCGACGGCAGCTTCGCGAAGATCTCCACCAAGTGGTTTGACCGCGACGTGAGCAAGCCGCCCGTTGCCAAATAAACGGCACAAGCGAAGTAATATCCGATCAGCCGCGCGCCGCCTTTTCTGGGCCGGCGCCTGAAACAACCCCGGCTCTGCGCCGGGGTTTTTATTTGTGGAGACCTATATGGACCTGACAGGCTTGACCCAGTTGCTGCGCGACGCTTTGCCGCTGATGCTCAAGGGCGCGGCGTGGACGCTGCTGCTGGCGGTGGCGTCTGTTTTCTTCGGCGCCATCATCGGCACCGTGGTAGCCGTCACGCGGCTGGCCAAGGTGCCGGTACTTTCGCAGCTGGCAACGCTGTATGTCAGCTGCATGCGCGGCACGCCGCTGCTGGTGCAGCTCTTCGTCATTTATTTCGGCCTGCCCAGCATCGGCATCCAGTTCGACCCGATCAGCGCGGGCATTCTGGGCCTGAGCCTGAACGTGGGCGCCTACCTGTCGGAAACCATCCGCGGCGCGATCAACGGTGTGGAACACGGCCAATGGAATGCAGCCCGCAGCCTGGGCCTGACGCAAGCGCAAACGCTGCGCTATGTGATCGGCCCGCAGGCCCTGCGCCTGGCAGTGCCCAGCCTGTCGAACAGCCTGATCAGCCTGATCAAGGACACCTCGCTCGTCTCGGTGATTGCCGTGGGCGAGCTGATGCTGGCGACCAAGGAAGTGATTGCCACTACCTTCCAGCCCTTTCCGCTGTACCTGGCGGCTGCGGGTATTTACTGGGCGATGAGTGCCTCGTTTGAAACGCTGCAGAAGAAGCTCGAAGTGCGCCTCAACCGCAGCTATCTGCGCTAGCGAAGCGCCGGGCACCAGAATCAGGTGTCGCTGATCAAACCACTCTGAATCGCCTGCTCGGTATTCGCAAAAATCGCCATCGCGGTCAGCATGCGCCGAAAGCCGAGCTTGCGGTAAAACGGCTCTTTGCCGGCGACCGCGTACAGGATGATTTTTTTGTGGCCACTGGAAAGCTTCACCAGCGCCGCAACCATGTCCTTGCCCATACCTGATCCCTGCCGGTCCGGCGCTACCGCGATGTCGCAGATGTAGGAGCAGTCCCTGCCATCCGCTACCGCACGGCCCGCAGCGATCAGCTTGCCGGCGTCATACACAAAACACTTGAACATGCTGTTGGAGAAAACAATCTGCAGATCCGCAGGCTTCTTGTCGCCCAAGGGGGCAACGCGGTAAAGATTCGACAGCTCTTCCCAGTCCGCGTCGGCCATGCCTTCCGATGAAAACTTCCACTCGAGGGCCAAGATGAACTCCTTTTATTTTCAAACAGCATGAGGCGTGACGCACACCATTTTTGGACTATAGCCCTCGCATCGAACTGACGCATGACCCCTCAGAACAGCCTGCCCTGCCCCTCGGCGCCCGCCGCGTCCGGCGGCCGGAACTGGCTCATGTCCAGCTCAATGCGCTGCCGGTTAAAGCCGATCCGGTTGCAGGCTTTCTCAAAGCGCTGCTTGATGAGCTCGGCCCACAGGCCGTGACCTTTCATGCGCGTGGCGAAGTCGCTGTCGTAGTCCTTGCCGCCGCGCATTTCGTGGATGCGCGCCATGATGCGCGCGGCGCGCTGCGGGTAGTGCAGCTCCAGCCATTCCTTGAAAATGGGCGCCACTTCCCAGGGCAAGCGGATCACGGTGTAGAACGCGCTGCGTGCACCGGCCTCCCAGGCCGCCTCCAGCACATGCTCCATGTCCTCGTTCACAAACGGGATTTGCGGCGCCACGCTCACGCCGACCGGCACGCCGTGCTCTGCCAGCGTGCGGATGGTGCGCAGGCGCCGGTGCGGTGCGGCCGCGCGCGGCTCGAGCTTGCGCGCGAGTTCGCCGTCGAGCGTGGTGATGGTCACGTAGGCGGCGGCCAGCTTGTCAGCGGCCAGCGGCGCCAGCAAGTCGAGGTCGCGCTCCACGCCGCTGGATTTGGTGATCAAAGAGAACGGGTGCCGCACTTCCTGCATCACCTCAATGATGCTGCGCGTCAGTCGCAGCTCGCGCTCGGCGGGCTGGTAGCAGTCGGTGGCCGAGCCGATATTGAGCAGCTTGGGAACATAGCTGCGTTTGCGCAGGTCGGCGCGCAACACCTCGGCAATGTTGCGCTTGGCGATGATCTTCGTTTCAAAATCAAGCCCTGGCGAAAGATTGAGGTAGCTGTGTGTGGGCCGCGCATAACAGTACACACAGCCATGCTCGCAGCCCCGGTAGGGATTGATGCTGTAGTCAAAAAAGATATCGGGCGAATCGTTGCCGACAATCGCGCTGCGGGCGTCTTCCATCGTGACCGTGGTTTCGATCCGGGGCGCCTCGCTGGAGACACCTTCTTCCAGCGTACCCCAGCCGTCGTCCCATGCGTTGCGCACGTCTTTCTCAAACCGGTGCGGCATGCGTGTAGCAGTGCCCCGGCCCTTGATGGCATGGAGGGGAATGACGGCGTCGGACATAGGGCAACAAGATTCGGTGGAAGGTAGCGGTGCCCGGCAGGGCCGCAGAAAAATACTGTATATAAATACAGTATATTCAAACAAAAACCCTTTGGCAAATGTCTGCAGCAGTGCTCGCAATAATGGGTTTAAAGCAGGAGACATCCCATGGCACACGTACTGGCAAAACTCACCGGCGCGCCGCTGGCCGCCGTCAAACAGCAGCTGGAAAAAGATGCGGATGAACATGCGAAGCAAGGCATGTATCTGAAGTATCTCTGGCAAAACGCGGAAGACGCAGCAGAGGTGTTTTTTCTGTTTCAGGTGAAAGACCTGGCACATTGCCAGCAGCGCATGAAGCAGACGCATGCAAAAGTCCGCGAAGAAAACCCCGATGTACCGCTACCGACCCTGACGTTTCTGGAGGATGCCTGAGGCCTCATCCAATGCGTGATGGATACGCCCCTTTTCCATTTTCCCTTCCCTCTCCTCCCTTCCGTTTCACCATGATCCAGCGACCTGAAAACCTTTATGCCCGCTATCACGCCCACGTGTATTTCGGGCCCGGCACCGTTGAGCAGGCACGTGCCCTGTGCGAAAAAGCTGGCGCGCTTTTCGGGATTGCCGTGGGGCGTGTGCATGAACGCGAGGTGGGGCCGCACCCGCGCTGGAGTTGCCAGCTGGCATTTGACCGCGCGGCGTTCGGCAGCGTCATTCCCTGGCTCGAAGAACACCGCGACGGACTGGATGTGTTTGTGCACGGGCTCACCGGCGATGACCTTGCCGACCACACCACGCATGCCTCATGGCTGGGTGAGCCTGCCGTGTTGAAGCTGGAGATGTTCAGGCGGTGAGCCCGGCTCCAGTTGAATGCTATTAATTCAATAGCAAGTTGCGCTCGTCCAGAAAGGCGAGGAGCTGCTTTTTAACGCAAATAAAAGCGACTCAACCAGCGCGGCCGCAAAGGAATCGGTCGCGATTCCACCGACTGGTACAGCACCCAGCCCGCCAGCAGCGACAGCAGGAAGGCCGTCAACAGGCCCAACACGTTTGCCGCAAGCTGCGTGGGCCAGAAATGGCTCACGATGGCATTGACCAGCAGGCACACAGGGAAGTGGATGAGGAACACGGAATAGGACATCTGGCCCAGCTGCACCAGACGGCGCTGCTGCAACCATTGCACCGGCCAGGCCTGCGGCTGCAGCACCGCCAGCCAGGCCAGACCGAAGGCGGTAACGAGCGCCACCACCAGGCGCCCCCGGAAATCAAGCGCCAGGGCCAGCCCACCCATGACCGCCAGGGTCACGAGCCAGAAGCTGCGCCGCGCGCCGAGACGGTTTGCGGCCCAGAAGGCCAGCATCCCCAGGGCATAGGAGCCGCAAAAATAGAGGGCGGTGACATCAAAGGCCGGCAAGCGGTTGAAAAACAGGAGCGAGGCCAAGGCGACCATCAGAATGAGGCTGACGCCGAGCGGGGCCGAAACCGAAGTGGTGTGTGTTGCGTCGCCGTCATGCGGCTGAAACTGGAACCGCCGGGCAAAGGCAAAAATGAGAACCGCCATGGCGTAGAGCTGGAAGTCGATGGCCACGTACCAGACACCAGCAGAAAGCGCGTCCTGCCCGAGCAGGTCCTGCAGCAGCAGGACATGGGCCAGCAGCTGGTGCACCGTGGGAGCATCCGGCACGGAATGGTGCGCGAACCAGGGCCTGACCAGCGCAGCCACCAGCATGCTCACGGCCAGCGCCACAAGATAGGGTTTGACGAGCCGCCAGTAGCGGCGAAAAATCAGGGAGCCAGGTGCACCGAACACGGCCACACCTTGCGGCGCAAGCGAGGCCGCCGCCAGAAAACCACTCACGACGAGGAACACCTGCACGGCCATGCGGCCGTAGTCGTAAAGCCAGTCCATCGGGGCCGGTGCAAACGGGTGCACCACATCCGACATCGGGCCATAAAAGGCCAGGTGATGCAAAACGATCATGACGCAGGCCAGCCCTTTGAGGGCATCCATGCCGGGAAAGCGTCGGGTTGCGGTGGTCAAGGCGGGTGTTTCAGGCGCAGCGCTGCTCTGGGTACCGATGACGCTTAAGCGCAGACCCGCTGGCGTGCCAGCTCGTACTCGCGCCTGAGCTGGTCCACAAAGGCCGCGGCGCTTTGGACCTTGCTGACAGACCCAATGCCCTGCCCGCAGCCCCAGATGTCTTTCCAGGCCTTGGACTTGCTGCCTTCGCCGCCGCCAAAGTTCATGGTCTTGACGTCGCCTTCGGGAAGGTTCTCAGGGTCCATGCCGGCTGCGCGAATCGACGGCGCGAGGTAGTTGCCGTGCACACCGGTGAAGAGGCTGCTGTAAACGATGTCGTCGGAATTTCCGTCAACGATGGCCTGCTTGTAGGCGTCGGCTGCGCGCGCTTCGTCCGTGGCGATGAAGGCCGAACCGATGTAGGCGAAGTCGGCGCCCATGGCCTGCGCGGCCAGCACCGCGCCGCCGGTAGAGATGGCGCCCGACAGCGCCAGGGGGCCGTCAAACCACTGGCGGATTTCCTGGATCAGCGCGAACGGGCTCTTCACGCCTGCGTGGCCGCCCGCACCGGCGGCCACGGCCACCAGGCCGTCGGCGCCCTTTTCAATCGCCTTGCGTGCGAATTTGTTGTTGATGATGTCGTGCAGCACCACGCCGCCGTAGCTGTGGGCGGCAGCGTTGATGTCTTCGCGCGCACCCAGGCTGGTGATGTAGATGGGCACCTTGTACTTCACGCACATTTCCATGTCGTGCTCCAGGCGGTCGTTGGACTTGTGCACGATCTGGTTGATGGCAAAAGGCGCCGCCGGCTTGTCGGGGTTGGCCTTGTTGTGGGCTGCCAGTGCCTCGGTGATCTCGGCCAGCCACTCATCGAGCTGCGATGCAGGCCGTGCGTTGAGCGCGGGCATGGCGCCCACCACGCCGGCTTTGCACTGCGCGATGACCAGCTTGGGATTGCTGATGATGAAGAGCGGCGAACCGATGATGGGCAAAGGCAGCTTGTTCAATGCGCCGGGCAGTCTGGACATGGTGGCTCCGTTATTATTCTGAATTCAAGAAAAACATGCTACAACCCTTTACTGACGGGCGCAAGCAGCTATCAAATAAATAGCAGCGTGTACAGGATCAGAACGCATCCAGCGCCAGCGCCGTGACGCTGTCTGCACCGTCGACAATGCTGTCGCGCACGCCGGGCACCTTGGTCAGCAGGTGGTCAGCATAAAAACGCGCGGTGGTGATCTTGGCCTGCATGAAGGCAACATCAACGCCCTGCGCGATTTGCTCTTGCGCCACCAGCAGCGAACGCGCCATCTGCCAGCCGGCCACCACGTTGCCCGCGAGCATGAGGTAAGGCACGCTGCCGGCAAACACGGCGTTGGGACTGGCTTTGGTGTTGCCGGCCACGAAATCCACCACATCGATGAATGCCAGGCGCGCGGCCTTCAGGCGCTTGGCCACGGCCAGCGCGTCGGCGCTGCCCTGCCTGAGCAATTCGCTTTCGGTTTTTTCGATCTGCGCTGCAATCGCCTTGGCCGTCTGGCCGCCATCGCGCGAAGTCTTGCGGCCAATCAGGTCGTTGGCCTGGATCGCGGTCGTGCCTTCATAGATCGTCAGAATCTTGGCGTCGCGGTAGTACTGGGCCGCGCCGGTTTCTTCAATAAAGCCCATGCCGCCGTGCACCTGCACACCCAGCGAAGTCACTTCCAGGCTCATCTCGGTGCTGTAGCCCTTGACCAGCGGCACCATGAATTCGTAAAACGCCTGGTTCTGTTTGCGCACGTCCGCATCGGGGTGGTGATGCGTTGCGTCGTACGCCGCAGCAGCGACAGAAGCCATGGCGCGACAGCCTTCGATGTAGGCGCGCATGGTCATCAGCATGCGCTTGACGTCCGGGTGATGGATGATGGGCGCGCTGGCCTTGATGGAACCGTCAACCGGTCGGCTTTGCACGCGGTCTTTGGAAAATTCCACAGCTTTCTGGTAGGCGCGTTCGGCAATCGCGATGCCTTGCATGCCGACCGCGTAGCGCGCCGAGTTCATCATGATGAACATGTACTCAAGGCCGCGGTTTTCTTCACCGACGATGTAGCCCACGGCGCCGCCATGGTCGCCGTACTGCAGCACGGCAGTGGGCGATGCTTTGATGCCCATCTTGTGCTCGATGCTCACGCAATGCACGTCGTTGCGCGCGCCCAGGGCGCCGTCTTTGCCGACCATGAACTTGGGCACGACAAAGAGGCTGATGCCCTTGACACCCTCGGGTGCGCCGGTGACGCGCGCCAGCACCAGGTGCACGATGTTCTCGGCCATGTCGTGCTCACCATAGGTGATGAAGATCTTGGTACCGAACACCTTGTACGTGCCGTCGGGCTGCGGCTCGGCTCGGCTGCGCACCATGGCGAGGTCCGAACCAGCTTGCGGCTCGGTCAGGTTCATGGTGCCAGTCCATTGGCCGCTCACCAGCTTTTCAAGATAGACCGCCTTGAGGTCGTCGGAGCCGGCCGTGAGCAGGGCTTCAATGGCGCCGTCGCTGAGCAGCGGGCACAGCGCAAAACTCATGTTGGCGGAGTTGAGCATTTCACCGCAGGCCGCACCTATGGTTTTGGGCAAACCCTGGCCGCCAAAATCAGCCGGGTGCTGCAGGCCTTGCCAGCCGCCTTCGACGTATTGGCGGAAGGCCTCCTTGAAGCCTGGCGTGGTGGTGACTTCGCCGGATTGAAAGCTCGACGGATTGATGTCACCGTCACGGTTGAGCGGAGCCAGCACGCCCTCGTTGAACTTGGCGCATTCCTCGAGCACCGCTTGCGCGGTGTCGAAGCCGGCTTCTTCAAAGCCGGGGATTTGCGCGATCTGTTCGATGTTGGCCAGATGTTTGATGTCAAACAGCATGTCCTTGAGGGGGGCTTTGTATGTCATGTTTTGTCTCCGAAAATTAACTTATTGCGCGGCGAAGGCCATTAAAAGCTGTGCCACAGTGGTCTGCTGGTTTGGCCTGTGCCAGGCGTAGCCGGGGCCGCTTGCCACACGGCCTCTCGCGAATCTAGGGCGAGAAATCACGAACTGGAGGTTCCACCAGTTTTTCGGATTTCCGCACGACATAACCGTTGTCCATCAAGGCATTGAGCCAGCCCGCCGCCATCAAGTCCACATGACCCGAGTCCGGGGCCGAAGCGTAAAACGCATCCTGAAACTCCAGCATGGGCACGAGCTTCTTGCTGTACAGCGTCACGCGGTAGCGGGTAGAACCCCTGCGGGCTTCATGGCCCTGGGAGGTAACGGTAGAGCCCATCGGAACAAACAGCAGCGTGTTGTAACCCTGGCCGGACCATTCGCCCAGCACGCCCCTGATATTGGAACGCTGACCGAACGTACCCGCGTACTTTGCGGGAACACCGTTGAGCTGCATGAACTCTGCGGCATGCCCAACACTTTGGTTCATCAAGCGGTTGTCGAGTACACCCGAGAGCCTGTAGCCTTTGACCAGATCCGGGTTCTGGTTGGCCCACTCGGGGGTCACAAAAATCAGGGCCAAAGACGTCACAGGCTCCTTGATTTCCGACTTGACGCTGACCTGTTCGACTTTGCGGTCAAGCCCCGCGCACGCAGTGAGGAGCAAGCCCGTCAGCATCAAGGCGATGCATGCGCCTCGCCTCATGCCGGATTGGCCGGGTTGCTGCCTGGCTTTCATGTCGCGCTGGCCTGAAACCGCATTACAGTGCGGCAACCAGCTCGGGCACAGCCGTGAACAAGTCAGCTTCCAGGCCGTAATCCGCCACGCTGAAGATCGGCGCTTCCGGGTCCTTGTTGATCGCCACGATGACCTTGCTGTCTTTCATGCCGGCCAGGTGTTGGATCGCACCGGAAATACCGGCGGCGATGTAGAGCTGGGGCGCGACAATCTTGCCGGTCTGGCCCACTTGCCAGTCATTGGGGGCGTAGCCCGCGTCAACCGCTGCGCGCGATGCGCCGAGAGCTGCACCCAGCTTGTCGGCCAGCGGCGTAAGCACTTCGTTGAATTTCTCGCTGGAGCCCATCGCGCGGCCACCGGAGACGATGATCTTGGCAGCCGTCAGCTCGGGGCGGTCGCTCTTGGCGATCTCGGAGCCCAGGAAGGTCGACTTGCCGCTGTCGGCAACGCCCGCGGGCGTTTCGATCGCAGCGGAGCCACCAGTGGCGGCAGCAGCGTCAAAGCCGGTGGTGCGCACGGTGATGACTTTGGTCGCGTCCAGGCTTTGCACGATGGCAATCGCATTGCCGGCGTAGATGGGGCGCTCAAAAGTGTCGGCGGCATCGACCTTGGTGATGTCGGAAATCTGGCCGACGTCCAGCGTCGCGGCCACACGGGGGGCGATGTTCTTGCCCGAGGCAGTGGCGGGAAACAGGATGTGCGAATAGGCGCTGGCGATGGCCAGTACCTGCGCGGCCATGTTCTCGGCCAGGCCATGGGCGAAATGCTCGCCTTCGACGTGGATGACTTTGGCCACGCCGGCAATGGCGGCGGCTGCCTTGGCGGCGGCTTCGGCGCCCTTGCCGGCCACCAGCACGTGCACATCGCCGCCGCACTGGGCGGCAGCCGTTACGGTGTTGAGGGTCGCGGGCTTGATGCTGGCGTTGTCGTGTTCTGCAATAACGAGTGCGGTCATGTCATCAGTCCTTAAATTACTTTGGCTTCGTTCTTGAGCTTGTCCACCAGGGCGGCCACGTCGGCCACCTTGATGCCTGCGCTGCGCTTGGGCGGCTCGCTGACCTTCAGGGTCTTGATGCGCGGCTTGACGTCCACGCCGAGCTCTTCGGGCTTGATGTTGTCGAGCTGCTTTTTCTTGGCCTTCATGATGTTGGGCAAGGTGACGTAGCGCGGCTCATTGAGGCGCAGGTCGGTCGTGATGATGGCCGGCAGCGTGAGCGAGAGGGTTTCCAGGCCGCCGTCGACTTCGCGCGTGACCTTGGCAGTGCCGCCTTCAACTTCAACCTTGGAGGCAAAGGTGGCTTGTGGCCAGCCCAGCAGCGCGGCCAGCATCTGGCCGGTCTGGTTGCAGTCGTCGTCAATGGCCTGTTTGCCGAGGATGACGAGTTGGGGTTGTTCTTTTTCGACCAGGGCCTTGAGCAGCTTGGCGACGGCCAGCGGCTGCAGTTCTTCGGCAGTTTCGACCAGAATGGCGCGATCGGCGCCGATGGCCATGGCGGTGCGCAGGGTTTCCTGGCACTGCAACACGCCGCAGCTCACGGCGATGACCTCGGTCACGACGCCCTTTTCCTTCAGGCGGGTCGCTTCTTCAACGGCGATCTCGTCAAACGGGTTCATGCTCATCTTGACGTTGGCGATGTCGACACCAGTGCCATCGGATTTGACGCGGACTTTGACGTTGTAGTCCACAACGCGTTTGACGGGAACCAAGACCTTCATGAGAGGACTCCAGAGTTGATGGATTGAGTACTGATTGAAATCGAAATGAAATCGGGACTGAATTGACGTTAACGTAAACGTAAGCTCTGCATTCTATGCTGCGGCGCCCCTGATGCGGGCTGCGGAACTGGTTGCCAGAGGGTATCAAGGGGAACCAGGCAGAAAAAGAACGATCGTTCTATTTTTCATTATAGAGGGCCGGACACACGGAATTAGAGCATCCTGCCCAACCCTTGGCCTGCAGGTGTCTTTCAGGCGTCAACTGCCGATGCGGCGACAGGTGACGGAACAGGGAAAAGACGCGCTGCAGGCCGTTTGTGGGCTGCTCAGGAAGGCTTGGCACCGGTAGCGCCCTTCTCGCCCTCCGCGCTTTTTGCATTCTCCGAAATGCTCACGCGGGTATGCACCACACGCTGCGGGTACGGAATTTCGATGCCGTGCGAACGCAGCGACTCCAGGACGGCGAGGTTGACACGCGAGCGCAGGTTCTGCTGGCCGTTTTCGGGATCAACCATCCAGTAGTTGAGCGTGAACTCGAGCCCGTCGACGCCAAAGTGGGTCAGATTGACGCTGGGGCCAGGGTCGCGCAGCACACGGTCCTGCTTGAGCGCGGCTTCACTGAGCAGGCCCATCACCAGCTCGACGTCGCTGTCATAGCTCACCGACACCACGGTGGACTGCAGCACCTGCGTATCGCTGAGCGAGAGGTTTTCAACACGGCTGCTGATGAACATCTCGTTGGGCACGATGGATTCGCGCCCGGACGGTGCACGCACCACGGTGTAGCGCGCATTGATATCGGTAATGCGCCCTTCAAAGGTGTCCACCCGCACGTTGTCACCGATGCGCACACTGCGCTCGGCCAGCATGACAAAGCCGCTCACGTAGTTGGCCGCCAGCTTCTGCAGGCCAAAGCCCACACCCACGCCTACCGCGCCGCCCAGCACCGACAACGCCCTGAGGTCAATGCCCACCGACGACAGCGCCAGCATCAGGCCGACAAACATCAGCATGGCACGCACCGCATTGCTGACAGCCTTGCGCAGGGAGAGCTCGTTGCCGGTGGCCGAACGCAGCAGGCGCGCCTCGATGGCCGAAGATATCCACAAGGTGATCAGCAGCACCACACCGGCTGTCACCGCGCCTTCAAGCATGGTGCGCACCGACAACGTCGAGTTGCCGACCTTCCACTTGATGTCGTCGAGCTCGTCAAGTATCACAGGCAAGAAGCCGCTGACCCACAGCACCATGGCGATCCAGGCCAGCCAGGAGATGGTGCGCTCCAGGGCCCGCACCAGCGGTGCGTCCTTGAAGGCCACCTGCAGCACCTTGACCCCCAGGCGGATCACCGCCAGCGACAGCAGCACGGGAATGGCTACCTTGAATACCGCCAACGGAAAGGTCCTCGCCAAAAGGACCTGCACCGCATTGGCAAAGAAAAGCAGCAGCAGCGGAAACAGCACGCCGTCAATCACGCGCCGCCCGAAAAGGATGGAAGTCCCATCGACCGCCATACGTGCGCGGCCCGCCATGCGCACCACCAGCCAGGCCAGCAACGCGCAGGAAATCAGCGCGGCCAGCTCCGTGAGGGCGGTAGGCTGGGCCAGTGCCGCAAACCAGTCATCCAGCGCATCAATGCGGACGGGAGGAGCAGAACGGGTCGTCAGGGCGCCGGCGCTGGCCATTGGGGTTTCCTTTTTTCGATGAAGGCCTGCACACCTTCCTGTGCCGTGGCATGGGCCATGTTGCAGGCCATGGACTGGCCCGCCAATTGGTAGGCGGCCTCGATGCCGGTTTCACGTTGCTGGTAAAAAAGCTCCTTGCCCATGGCGAGTGCTTCGCGCGGTTTGGACAGGAGCGACTGCAAGAGTTTTTCGACTTCGGCGTCCAGCGAATCCAGCGGCACGACACGGTTGACCAGCCCGCGCACGCGCGCTTCGTCGGCCGTGATGAAGTCTCCCGTCATCAGCATTTCCATGGCCTGCTTGGCGGGCATGTTGCGCACCAGCGGCACGCTGGGCGTGGCGCAAAAGAGGCCCACATCGATGCCATTCACGCCAAAAGTCGCATTGCTGGAGGCCACCGCCAGATCACATTGGGCCACCAGCTGGCACCCGGCCGCGGTGGCCAGGCCCTGCACTTGCGCAATCACCGGTACCGGCAGCCTCTGGATGCTGAGCATCATGCGTGTGCACTGCGCAAAGAGTTTCTGGTAATAGGCCAGCTCAGGCCGGGCCCGCATGTCCTTGAGGTTGTGGCCGGCACAAAAAGCCTTGCCCTCGGCGGAGATGACCACCGCTCGCGCCGAGCTGTCGGCCGCGATCGAATCCAGCGCAGCCTGCAATGCAGACAGCACGTCTTCACTGAGCGTATTAAAAGTGGCCGCCCGGTTCAGCACCAGGCGGTGGACACCGCGCGCGTCATGCGTGTGAAGCACGGGAGCCGAAAGCTCAGCAGATACGGCACTCATGAATGCCCTACAAATCGGCCAGGACGCGAATATGCGCTTCCACGCTGCGCGCCAGCGCATTCAGGTTGTAGCCACCTTCAAGCGACGAGACGATACGGCCTTGCGAATGGCGCCTGGCGACGTCCTTCAGGCGCTGGGTGATCCAGGCGTAGTCCTGCTCGACCAGTCCCATCTGGCCCAGGTCGTCGTCGCGGTGCGCATCAAAACCGGCGCTGATGAAAATCATCTCGGGCTTGAATTCTTCCAGACGCGGAATCCACGCCGCTTCTATCAACTCACGCACCGCCATGCCCTTGGTATAGGCCGGCACGGGCAGATTGAGCATGTTGCCAGCGTGGTTTTCGGTGCCGGTATAAGGGTAAAACGGGTGCTGGAAAAAGCTGACCATCAGAACACGGTCGTCGCCGCTGAGGATGTCCTCGGTGCCGTTGCCGTGGTGCACGTCGAAGTCGACAATCGCCACGCGCTTGAGGCCGTGGCGCTCCAGCGCATATTTGGCAGCAACGGCGATGCTGTTGAAAACGCAAAATCCCATGGACCGGTTGTGGCAGGCGTGGTGGCCCGGCGGGCGCACCGCGCAAAACGCGTTCTCAAGCTCGCCGGACATCACGGCGTCGGTGGCCGCCAGCACGGCGCCGGTCGCACGCAGGGCGGCGTTCCAGGTGTGCGCATTGAGCGCGGTATCGGGGTCAATCTGCGCATAGGCCGGCCCGCCGGCCCTGATGTCATCGACCAGGCTGTCGCTCAGGCCGCGGATCGCCGCCACCATCATGCGGTCGTGCGCCAGCTCAATGTCGCCCAGCGCTGCCAGGGGGGCCTCGCGCGCGTCCAGGGCGTCCTTGACGCCGGTCGCCAGCAACCAGTCGTCAATGGCGTCGAGCCGCTCCGGACATTCCGGGTGGCCGGGGCCCATCTCATGCTTGCGGCAATCTGCGTGCGTGAAATAACCAGTCGCGTTCATGGGGGAAATAATTTGTAAAAAATTACGGTATGGTTGGCACCATGAAAGTCACAGAAAAACTCCAGGCACTTCTTGATCAGCTTAACACGGTCATCGTCGGAAAACCGGCGCAGGTACAGGACTGCGTGGCCTGCCTGCTGGCCGGCGGCCACCTGCTGATTGAAGACGTTCCGGGCGTCGGAAAAACCACGCTGGCCCATGCGCTGTCACGCTCATTCGGGCTGCAGTTTTCGCGGGTGCAGTTCACTGCCGACCTGATGCCCAGCGATTTGTCGGGTGTGTCGATTTACGAACGCCAGAAAGAAAGTTTTGTGTTTCACCCCGGGCCGGTTTTCGCGCAGGTCCTGCTGGCCGATGAAATCAACCGGGCCAGCCCGAAAACCCAAAGCGCCCTGCTCGAAGCCATGGAGGAAAAGCAGGTCACGGTCGAGGGCGAAACCCGGCCCCTGCCCCTGCCGTTTTTCGTGATCGCCACACAGAATCCGCACGACCAGCTCGGCACCTACGCCCTGCCCGAGTCCCAGCTGGATCGCTTTCACATGCGGATTTCGCTGGGCTACCCTGACCGCGCCGCCGAACGCGAATTGCTGCGGGGCGCCGACCGCCGCGACATGCTCGAAAAACTGCCGGCCCTGCTGGCGCCGCACGACCTGCTGGAGCTGCAGCAGATGGTGGCGCAGGTTCACGCGTCGGAGCCGCTGCTGAACTACCTGCAGGACCTGGTCACGGCGACCCGTTCAGGCCGCTGGTTTCTGCAAGGCCTCAGCCCGCGCGCGGGCATTGCCATCATGCGGGCCGCCAAAGCACAGGCCTTCCTGAGCAAGCGGGACTACGTGGCGCCGGACGACATTGCTGCCGTGCTGCCGCAAACCGCCGCACACCGGCTCATTCCGGTCAGCGACGCCGGCCGCGGCCCTGTGGAGCAGGTGCGGGCCATGCTCGACGCCGTGCCCCTCCCCTGAAGAAGATGGACACCCCCCGAAGCGCCTCCGGCGCCTCCCCCCCCGGGGGGCGCCACCAGTGGCCCGGCAAAGCCGGTTCCACGGCGGCCCGCGAATGGAATCCTTTTGCCTTCATTCGCGGGCGCTTCCAGAAGTGGTGGCAAAGCAAGCTGCCGTTCACCGACAGCGTGTCGCTGACCCAGCGCAACGTGTACATCCTGCCCACGCGGCCTGGCCTGATGCTGGGCGTGACGCTGCTGGTGCTGCTGGTGGCTTCCATCAACTACCAGCTCAACCTGGGCTACCTGCTGACGTTCCTGCTGGCCGGCAGTGCTCTGGTCGGCATGCACGTCTGCCACGGCACGCTGCGCGGACTCACTATGAATTTAGTAGCGCCTCCCGCTCACTACGCGGGCGCTACCGCCGCATTTGATGTAAAACTCATGAACGCCAGGCGTACCGCGCGCCATGGCATCGGGCTGAGCGTGCTGAACCCACACGATGTGGACACCAAAAAGGACGCCAAAAAGGGCGGGGAGCAGCACTGGGTGTGGACCGACGTGCCCGCGCAGGGCAGCAGCGTGGTGCAGGTGGCCTTCACGCCGCCGCGGCGGGGCTTGTACCGGCTGCCGACGCTGACCGCTGAAACCCGTTACCCGCTGGGCACCTTTCGCGTCTGGACGGTGTGGCGCCCGGCTGCCCAGATCCTGGTCTATCCGCAGCCCGAAGCCCACCCGCCACCGCTGCCGCCCGGCGAACCCCGCTCCGGCGGCGCAGCCTCGGCCTCACGGGCCCAGAGCACGGGTGAATTCGACGGCGTACGCGGTTACCGCCGCGGCGACCCCATGAAGCTGATCGTCTGGAAAAAAGCAGCCAAGGCCGATGAACAGGGCAACGGCCTGGTCGTGCGTGACACGCAGCAAGCCCAGCGGCATGAGCTCTGGCTGGACTTCATGAATGCGGGCTCTGCCGGTGTTGAACAAAAGCTTTCACGGCTGTGTGCCTGGGTGTTGATGGCCGACAAACTTGCGCTGGACTATGGCTTGAGGTTGCCTTCGCTGGAGATCAAGCCTGCCAGTGGGGAGGCGCATAAACGGCTTTGTCTGGAGGCGCTGGCGGTATGTTGATGGTTTCTGGGTTTGTCCGACTGGGGTGCCATTTGCTTAGGACTGCTAGCCGGGCAACCCCCGGCCAGCAATCGCAGCAAAGCCCGCGGCAATCGAGACAGCGCGAAGGCGGTCAGCAGGAGCAACAATGCTGACCCGCCTCAAAACCCTTCCCCGCGACGCCCGCGACACCCTGTTCCTGTTGCTGGTCATCGCCTGGGTGCTGCTACCGCAGGTGGGCAACCTGCCGCTGTGGTGCAGCGCACTGGCCAATACCGTGCTGGTGTGGCGCGGCTGGCTGGCCGTGCAGGCACGGCCGCTGCCGGGCAAGTGGTGGCTGCTGGCCCTGCTGGCCCTGACCATTGGCGCCACGCTGACGACGCACCGAACCCTGCTCGGCCGCGATGCGGGTGTGACTCTTCTGGTGGTGTTGCTGACGCTCAAGACCCTGGAGCTGCGGGCCCGGCGCGACGCCTTTGTGGTGTTCTTTCTCGGCTTCTTCTGCATGCTGAGCAATTTCTTTTATTCGCAGTCGCTGCTTACCGCCTTCAGCATGCTGCTGGGGCTGATGGGGCTGCTGACCGTGCTGGTCAATGCCCACATGCCGGTGGGCAAACCGCCGCTGCTGCAAGCCGCCAAAACAGCTGGATGGATGGCCCTGTTGGGCGCGCCCATCATGCTGGTGCTGTTTTTGCTGTTCCCGCGCCTGGCGCCTTTGTGGGGAGTACCGAGCGACGCCATGACCGGCCGCAGCGGCCTGAGCCCCAGCATGCAGGTGGGCACTATCGCCACCCTGGCACTGGACGACAGCGTGGCCATGCGCATCCGGTTTGAGGGCGGCAAGCCACCACCCCAGCGAGAGCTGTACTTCAGGGGGCCTGTGCTTTCAAACTTCGATGGGCGCAACTGGCAGCCGCTGCGCGCGTTCCTGCCATCGCGTTATGCCCTGCCTGCTAACCTCGAAGTGGCTGGTGCGCCTGTCAACTATGAAGTGACTCTTGCCCCCAATAATCAACCATGGATTTTCGTGATGGAGGCGGCCCCGCAGAGCCCCGACTTACCCGGATACCGCAATACCATGGAGGCCGATCTCCAGTGGTTCACCAACCGGCCTGTCACCGATCTGGTGCGCTACAAGGCCCAGAGCTATCCGATCTTCAAGCATGGGCCGCGCCAGCAGGTGATCGGCCTGCAGGAATTTGTAGCGCTGCCGGCCGGCTTTAATCCCCGCACGCTGGCGCTCGCAGCCGAGATTCGCCGCGACCCGCGTTATGCGGCGGCAAATACCCGCACGCTGGTGCAAGTTGCGCTGGAACGGCTGCGCACCGGGGGCTACGTTTACACGCTGGAGCCCGGTGTGTACGGGCAACACACCGCCGACGAATTCTGGTTTGACCGCAAGGAAGGTTTTTGCGAACACATCGCCTCGGCCTTTGTCATCCTGATGCGCGCCCTCGACATTCCGGCGCGCATCGTCACCGGCTACCAGGGCGGCGAGCTCAACAGCGTCGACGGCTACTGGATGGTGCGGCAAAGCGACGCGCATGCCTGGGCCGAAGTCTGGCAGGCAGGTGAAGGCTGGGTGCGCGTAGACCCGACCTCAGCAGTGGCGCCGGGACGCACAGGGGCGTTCCAGCGCCTGGCCGCACCGCAAGGCGTGGTGGCACAAGCCCTGGGCAACTTCAGCCCGACCCTGACGGCGCAGCTGCGCGCCACCTGGGAGGCCGTGAACAACGGCTGGAACCAGTGGGTGCTGAACTACACCCAGGGCAAACAACTCAATTTGCTGAAAGACATCGGCTTTGAGTCCCCCAGCTGGGAAGACTTGAGCTATGTGCTGATCGGCATCGTGGTGCTGGCCGCCCTGGCCGGCGCGGCCTGGACGCTGTGGGACCGTGCGCAGCACGACCCCTGGCTGCGCCTGCTGGCCCGCACACGCAAGCGGCTGGAAAAGGCCGGCCTTCACAGCACGCCCGCCACCTCGCCCCGCCAGCTGGCGCTGGAGGTGCTGGGCCGCTACGGCAAGCAAGGTCAGGCCCTGCATGACTGGTTGATGCGCCTGGAGCACCTGCGCTACGCCGCCGTACCGGCAAGCGGCGGTAAAGCGGCGCTGCAGCTTCATGCGCTCAGGCAGGAGTTCGACCGGCTCGCCTGGCCCGCTTAAAATCGGTCCAGCCCTCTCCGCTCACCCCTCGTCATTCGATCACCCCCTTCATGCGCCTTCAACGTTTCGGATTTGCTCTCTTTTTGATAGCTTCTTGCGCAGGATCAGCCTGGTCTGGCGAGGGAAATAACATCAAGAAACGCGTGGCCGCCAAATCGGCGCCGGCGCAAGGGCCGCTGTATTCGACCCGCCCCGAAGCCATGCAGTTTGCCGACGACATGGCCGCACGCCGCGACCTGGACCCCGACTGGGTGCGCGATGCGATCGGCCAGTCGCGTTACAACGCCACCGTGGTGCGGCTGATGCAGCCGCCAGCCAAGACCTTTGTCAAAAACTGGCGCGTCTACCGCAGCCGCTTCATCGACCCGGTGCGCATCGAGGCCGGTAAACGGTTCTGGCAGGAAAACCAGCAGACACTGGAGCGTGCCGAAAAGGAATACGGCGTACCCGCCGAAATCATCGTCGGCATCATCGGCGTGGAAACCATCTACGGCCGCGACACCGGCAGCTTTCGCGTGATGGATGCCCTGACCACGCTGGCCTTCGACTTCCCGGCGAACCACCCGCGCGCCAAAGAACGCAGCGAATTCTTCAAGGGCGAAATCGAGCAATTCCTGACCCTGCAACACCGGCTTGAGGCCAGTCCCTTCGACGCACGCGGCAGCTTCGCGGGCGCCATGGGTATGCCGCAGTTCATGCCTTCCAGCCGGGTCAAATATGCGGTGGACTTCGACGGCGATGGCAGCATCGATCTGACAGGCAGCCCCGCCGACGTGATCGGCTCGGTCGCAAGTTACTTCAAGGCCTTCAACTGGCAGCCGGGCATGCCCACACATTACCCCGTGAGCTTCGACAAAAGCCGGCTCGACATGGACGCCCTGATGGCGCCGGACATCCTGCCCACATTCAGCATCGAGAGCTTCACGGCCAAGGGCGCGGTCCTGGAAGGCCCTGCGCTGCAACACACCGGGCCGCTGGCGCTGGTGGAGCTGCTCAACGGCCAGGACGCGCCGCAATACGTTGCGGGCACCGAAAACTTCTACGCCATTACCCGCTACAACTGGAGCAGCTATTACGCGATGGCGGTGATTGAGCTGGGGCGGGAAGTGGCTGCGCGGGTCAGACAGTGAGGCAGAGGTGGTTGCCGGCGTGGATCCGAATGCAACTCCCTGGTTAAGTTCCGGCGACTGGTACGCGCAGCCAATAGCACTCGCCGACACCTGAGATTTCACGAACAGCGAAACCCTTTCTTTCGAGGACCCGGCGCAGCTTGAGATTCGGCGTGGCGCAATGAACCGCATGGACCCGCCACTCCACGAAAGCGAGGCCCTCGCGCTTTGCAAAGCGGCTTGCAAGGGCAGCCAGACTGGGCAAAGCACCCTCGCCTCCGCCATCAATATGCGCCAGCTCCATCAACAGCGTATCGCCCTGCACCTTGAATTTCCCAAGCATGTTGGCGCTGCCGGCCTTGAACACGAGCGGCTCATCGCGAAGCACCATGGCCTGAAGTTCATCGGTCGGCAGGTCCAGCACCTCATCGACCGTATACCCCTCGAGCAGAACTTGTGGCATAGCGTGTTCCTGCGGGTCCGGCATCAGCCTGTATTCTGCGAAGGCCAGCGATAGCTCAACACCGCCGCCAACGGATAAAAATGCTCGCGCACCTCGTCAAGCTGGTTGCCGCCCCACAAATACACATACTCCGCATCCACCCGGAGAACGAAGCCGACGTGGCCCTTCCAGCCGCCGGGATCTTCCCGCGACAGCACGGCGATGCAGCCGGGCACAGGCGCGCTGAGCGGCTCGCCCCAGTCCAGCCATGAACGCGCCAATGCCGACCCCGTCCCAGGGATGCCGACCTGGGCCAGAGCCCAATTGACAAATGAAGAACACCACGACGCCTTGTCGTCATAACCGCGGATGTTGGTGTGGGCGTGGTACTCGGTCACCCGGGGGTTACTCTGGCCCATGGGAAACGTGCGCACGCCGGCTTCGGCGAAGGCGATGGGCATCCAGGGTGTGTGCATAGAAATCAAAGCTGGCTCAGACCATAACCTTGATCTCGCCCGCAAGCTGCGGAGTGACCCTCGGCCCAAAGCTCTCAATATTTGCCAGGGTCGCCGTATGGTGGGCCGAAATCTGTGCCGCAGTGAGGATTCCGTTGTCCACGGTGGAGTGGCCATCCGAAACCAGCGTGACCGGATAGCCGAGAGCCAGGGCGCGCCGGGTCGTTGTGTCTACGCAAAAGTCGCTTTGCATGCCGCAGATGATCAATTTCTTGACGCCACGCTCCTGCAGCAGGGTCTGCAGCTCCGTGTTGTGGAACGAATCCGTCGCCTTCTTCCGCAGGCGGATATCGGTTGGCTGGGTGTCCAGGCCATCCGCGAGTTTCCAGCCCTCAGTTCCATACTCCAGCGGATCATTCGGCGCCTCGTGCTGGATCAGGATAACGGGAGCACCCGCGGCGCGGGCCTTGGCAGACACCTGGTTGATGCTGTCAATGACGCGCCGGCTTTCAAAGGCCCCGCCCTCACCGGAGCAAAGAGCCGTCTGAACGTCGATGATAAGGAGGGCAGTTGTCGTCATGAAGTAAGGTCTGATTTTGATGTGTTGGCGGAAAGGGGAAGTTCAGCCTGCCGCAATTTGCAGGCTCGATCAGTGCCTGGTTTGCATCACCGGAGCCACGCTGTTGCATCGCCTCCTGCCACAGCCTGGCGAGTTCCCCCGGGCGATCGGGATGGGTCTCGTACACGGCCGGTCCATGGGGGGTTTGATTCTGGGTAACGCATTTTTAGCCTGACGTTGAAATCAATCGGCAGCCAACAAGCATGCAAAGCAGGCTGGCCGAACATCCGTGCCGACCGAACTGGCAAATTGCGTCATGCGCCGCTCCAACCCCAATTACCCACCGTAGTCAGCCCTCACGTGAAGCTCGATCTTCGTCGGGTTCACTGCAGACAAACCTGACACCCGTGACGCCGCGAATGCTGGGGACAGCAATCAATGTAATCGGTGTCGCTAGCGTGGTCTCCTGGATTCCTGCCCAGGCACCGTTCTCCCAGATGGAAATTGCTTCCAGTTGATCAAGCTCCGCGTTGTAGCTGGCCGAGCCAATCACATCGCTCCCCTCGATGCGCACCGTAATGACCGGCTCCGTCATTGCATCCGTGACATCCGAGGTGTTCAAGACCGGGCACTGCCACGTCTCATCTTCCACCTCGCCCTCCATTCCGGCCTCCCAGGCCCACAACCAAATGGGATGGTTCTTGGCGTCCTGCAGCGAGATATCGTCCAGCGCCTTCGGCGCTCCAAATTCGAATTTCATGAATTTCGTTCTTGTGGGCAGGTGTTTGACATGAGTGGTTGAGCCTCAGACCGGTTGACTCCTGGAGGTGTACTTCAGGCGTGACGGATTCCAGAAGGCAAACTGGCTCCCGTTTCTTGCAATCTCCAGCGCGGGGGCTCCCCCTAAATCTTCCATGACTTCCGACACCTCGCTCTCGTCACCCAGATCGTCGAACTCGACGGCAAACGCTCTCTCGACCACGTCTTCGTAGTGCTTCATGGTGTTCTCCATTGCAACTTCTTCAGCGATTGGGCCAGCAATACGATGCGTGTGGATGTCCTGGTCTATTGCAAACGTTTTGATGCGCCAGGTCTCGTTTTCCGAGAACCACCACTGAACCGTGTCGAAGTGATCACCTTCAGCATCATGCTCAACGTTGCCGACATAGGAGCTTTGAACCGTGAGCTGGAAGACAAGCAATTTGTTCATGATGGGGTCCAATATTCAATACAAACAGGCCACCGAGGGCGGCTGAAATGATCGACCGTTAAGGGAACGAGGGTTCGATCATACGGAATGCCCAGGAAGACCAGCAGCAGGCGGACCTTGCCGGCATTGCCAGAAGTTTCGTGATCGTAAAGGTGAAACATATGCGCGTTGCGGCACTCAACGTTGGCGTTATGCGGCGAGTGGCATTCTCAGCTCACATTTCCCAGTTGAACCTGCCGGTGACCGAGCGATTCGGCAACTTTAAGATACCGTCATTGCCGCGGACTGAGAGTTCGAAATCTGGCGGCAACTTGCTGTCTCCGGGATTTTTGTAGCGAACGAGCAGAATCTTTGCCTTTGTATCAAATGCCACGACCACCAGATGCGGCGGCCGAAGCATCGAACTCGAGCCCGCCCCAGGTGCGGCAAATGACACACCAGCCAGAACTGGGTGCTCCTGTTGCCCGACTTCGAAGTCAAGAACGTAGCCGGCACTTTCGAACGACAGGGAGCCGGTGGCGAGTGCGCCACCGCTTGCGGCGATAGCGAGTACGGCGACGGCAAGAGTGGGATTCATCTGTGACTTCACTTGCCACCCCAGCGCCAGCTCGGGGGCTCGCCTTTTAGCCAGCAGACGGCTACGAGCAAGGCGCATAGAAGCGCCGAATACATGACGAATAGAGCTTGACCGTGACCTGGAAGCAGGAACACGGCACCGGCCAGAATCAGGAAGGCAAAGACCGCCATGACGGCCCAGCCTTGCCACACGGCTGGAAGGCCCCAGCCCCAACCGTAGCGCTTTGCGGGAAACCAGTAAGTCTCAGATCGCATCTGTGACGGGGAAAGTTCGAGGGCCAGGTATTTGGTGCCGGGAACGGGATTGAAAGTGACGGGCGGCGCCGGCTGAAAGCCCAGCGTTTCATAGACGTGCTGTGCGGCGGAAAACTCGGGCAGGACATCGAGGCAGATGCGGGAGTAGCCGGCAGCCCGCGCCTCATCGACGATGCGCTCGATGAGCCGGCGGCCAAGGCTTTCGCCTCTCGCATCCGGCCGCACGTAGACGCGCTTCATTTCGCAGGTGGTTGCGTCAACGCGGCGAAGCGCGGCACACCCGACGACAATTGGCCCCTTCCACGCGAGAAGCAGGCGACCATCGGGCGCGGCGTACTTTCCGGGTAATGCAGCGAACTCCGCTTCGTAATTCTGGAAGGCAAGGCTTACGCTTGGACTGGCGACGTACTCCCGAAGGATGGCTACGACATGCTCAAGGTCATCGGGGAAGGTTGCGGGCTTGATATCGGTCATCGCGAAAGCGTACCGCATCTCGCGCCGAAGCACACGCTTCCAGGCAATTCCCGATGGGAGTTCAGGTGTCGCGGGTTCGGTGTATCAACTCAGCCTTGTCTTTCACCAGATTTGCCGGGCGCCCCGTTTCAAGAAAAACCTTCAGGTCGCACAAGACAATGCTGAACCCTTCGGTGGCGTTAACCACCTGCTCCATGGCGCCCTCGCCCTGAAAGCCCCGGACTTCAACACTGAAAACGGTGAAATCTTTCTGTTCGGCGAGAAAATTCATATCGACGTCCAGCCCGCCTTCCAGCCAGGAGAACGCAATGCGGCGCGGCGCATCGAATGCAGTGACGCGCACACGCTCAGTGGCGCCGGGAACCATGAATTGCCACTCAACTTGAGCACCTTGAGCGAGCGGACCGGCGGTACTTTTCAGCCAGAACTTTGTGATGAGATCAGGTTGGACAAACGCGCTGAAAACCTCCGCTGCGGGGCGTCGAATGGGCATCTTCGCCCCGGCAACCAACTCAGCCATGGGAGCCTCCTTCAATGACTACGCGAGGTGCGCGGATGAGCAGTCTACGCCGCACTTATGGCCGGGCGGTCTTCAATGCTTAACGAAATGTATGCAGCCACATCTGCGGCATAAGCTGGCGTTTGCAATCTACTGTCACGACCAGATAAGGCACCCAGCAGCCACTCGACTTTGACCACCATGAGATTCGATCGCGCTGGCCAATTCCTGTCAGCCTGCTGGACGCGCGCCCCATCTGAATCGCTATCAATTCAATAGCTGCTTGCGCCTGTCTCTACTGGGCTGAGTTCACTTTTGATGCTTGAAAAAAACTTAAAGAGGCTTTTGGAGCACCTGGAAGTTGTTTCGGGCGCTCACAAGCAGCCTGAAGGCATTCGGGCAATTTCGGGGCCATTTTTATCCATGAAATGGGATTCCAGGCCAATAGGGATGAGCGCAACCAGCTATCAAAAAAGGAGCGTTACTGCACCACGCCACGCACCATCAAGGTTGGCCGAAAGCCCGGGCGGCCCAAGGCGGTATATGGTTACAGAAGGCATGGACACCTTCCGAGAAACTGCCAAAGCCAACCCCATGGTTCTGCGCAAGAAGCGCCAGGCTCCGTGATGAGAAAAGGCTGATATGCCCATTGCGCGGCGAGGCGTACCACCAGGTCAGCTGCTCGCCGGTCTTGATATGGCCGTCAGACAACAGCGTCGAGAACATGATCAAGCCATCCGGTGACATTAGCTTCTTGAGGTCAGACATCAATGCCCAAACGTCCGGAACATGTTCAAACACCTCATATGCGGTGATCAGGTCGAACTTACCCAGTGTCTCAACGCTGAGGTTTCTGTCCACAAAAGGGTCATATGACGTGGATTGCCAATGGGCTTCCCGCATCAACCTGGCCAGGCCGCCATTGCCGCCACCATAGTCGAGGTGCCTCAGGTTGGGGGCCAGATCGCCAAATCTTTCACGCAGGAGGGCTGCGTTTGCTTCTGCCCGGGCTTGTACGTAATGGGGATCGACAACAACGTACTGGTCGTTGTAGATTTTTTCCTCAAATTCTTGCAGACTCCACGCGCAAATCTCCGGCGCGAAACAAAAAGCACAGCTCTGGCAGACCGCATAGGCTACAGGCACGCCGGAAACACCCAAGGGGGCCGAGTTGCATGACTTGTTGAAGTCGACGGGATCAAGCAGTGTGCAATCGGCACTGCAGACCGGGCAAACCGTTTTGTCTGTCGTCATGGTTTTACGCTCATCGCGAGGCGGGAAAGTGGTCTCGCCGCCCTGAGCGGTTGGAGGAATCAGAAAGCTGTTAGTTTCCCACAACCGGCTCGATGGTGATCTCCACCGTCATCGACTCTTCCCCACCGCCCTGCCGCACACCCTTGATGGGTGGGCAGGCGTTGTAGTCCGTCCCCATGGCCAGGCGCACGTGGCGCTGGTCGATCAAGCAGCTGTGGGTGACGTCAATGCTGACCCAACGTCGGGTGGCCACGTCGAGGCACACGTCACACCATGCGTGGCTGGCGAGGTCGGGCTCGTTGGCGGCGTAGAAGTAGCCGCTGACATAGCGCGCCGGGTAGCCCAGGCTGCGGCAGATGGCGACCATGACGTGGGCCTGGTCCTGGCAGACGCCTGCCCCGGACTTGAAGGCTTCCAGCGCCGTGGTCGTCACGCTGGTGCTGTTTTTCAGGTAGCTCACAGCGCCTGCCACGCCCTGGCTCAATGCCAGCAGGGCCGGCAAGCTTGCAGTGCCGTCAAGGCTTTGCGGGATAAAGCGGCGGCCAAATTCGGCAAGCTCCCAGTGCGGTTCGGCCAGGTGTGTGGCGCGCAGGAAGAAGTACGGATGCGGCAGGGTTTCCGGGTCGTTGAACTCCGCCACGCCAAAGGTTTCCACATCGCCGGCCGCGTTAACCAGGCTCCAGCGCACGTTGTCGGCATCCTTGCCCACAAAGGTGTAAGAGCTGATGGTGTTGCCAAAGGCGTCGCGCTGGGTAAAAAGTTTTTCGGGCGCGCCCAGGCTCCAGAAATGCACCGTCTGCGCCGGGCTGGACTGCGGCGTGAGCCACAGCGTCTGCAGCGCATAGCGCAGCGGCTCCGTGTACCGGTAGTCGGTGATGTGCCTGACGTGCAACTTCATCAAGGCCCCGTCATACAACAGTACCGACCCTTTGCGGCGGCAGAAGTTAGGCCGTCTTTCAAGTGGTGGCCGGCACCAAAAACTCGCGGCTGATGTGTGCGCCCAGCTCGTTCACGCGGTCCAGGAACTGCGTCAGGAAGGCGTGCAAGCCCGTTGCGAGGATTTCGTCGATGCGTGCGTATTGCAAATCAGCCCGCAATTTGCCGGCGCGGCGCTGGGTTTCGCTGCTGGTATCGCTGGTCACCATGGCAAGGTTGCTCATGACTTCGTTCAGGCAGGCCAGCAGGGAGCGCGGCATGTCGGCGCGCAGGATCAGCAGCTCGGCCACGCGCTCGGGTTTGATGACGTCGCGGTAGACCTTGCGGTAGACCTCAAAGCCCGAAACACTGCGCAGGATGGCGCTCCAGTGGTAGAAGTCGTATTCCTGATCCTTCTCGCCGGCCATGCCGAGGAAGTCGTTCTGCACGGCGTGGAACTTCACATCCACCAGCCGCGCGGTATTGTCGGCACGCTCAAGAAAGGTACCGAGCCGCAGGAAGTGAAAGGCTTCGTCCTGCAGCATGGTGCCCAGTGTCACGCCGCGCGACAGGTGCGAGCGGAACTTGACCCATTCAAAGAACTGGCCCGGGTCGCGCTCGAAGTCGCCGCTGCGCAGCATGCGGATGACCTCGAGGTAAGTCTGGTTCTGCGTTTCCCACACTTCGGTGGTCAGCGTGCCGCGCACGGCACGGGCGTTTTCACGGGCGTTCTGCAGACAGGAAATGATGCTGGACGAGTTTTTCTCATCACGCACCATGAAGTCCATCACGTCGCGCGGATTGATGGTGTCGCCGTACTTGGCGGCAAACGAAGGCTTGAGCTCACTGATGCTGAGCAGGCCCTGCCAGCCGGCCTGCACCAGTGCATCGGACTGCGGCAGCAAAGAGGTCTGGTAGTTCACATCCAGCATACGCGCTGTATTCTCGGCCCGCTCGGTGTAGCGCGACATCCAGAAGAGGTGGTCTGCAGTGCGTGACAACATGATTATTTTCCTCCCCGGGATTGCGACTGCGATTGGGACTGGTACTGCATGGACGAGCCGTCCTGCAATATCCAGGTGTCCTTGGTGCCGCCGCCCTGCGACGAATTGACCACCAGCGAGCCGTCTTTGAGCGCCACACGCGTGAGGCCGCCCGGCACCATCTGCACTTCTTTACCGCTCAGCACAAAAGGCCGCAAGTCGATATGGCGCGGCGCAATTCCGCTTTCCACATACGTGGGGCAGGTTGAAAGGCTGAGCGTGGGCTGCGCAATGTAGCCCGACGGATTGGCCAGCAAGGCCGCGCGGAACTCTTCAATCTCGGCCTTGGTGGCGGCCGGCCCCACCAGCATGCCGTAGCCGCCGGCGCCGTGCACTTCCTTGACAACCAGGTCTTTCAGGTTGGCCAGGGTGTACTGCAAATCCTCGTTATTGCGGCACATGTAGGTCGGCACGTTCTTGAGGATGGGCTTCTCGCCGAGGTAGAACTCAATCATCTTGGGCACGTAGGGGTAGATGGACTTGTCGTCTGCCACGCCGGTGCCGATGGCGTTGCACAGCGAGACATTGCCGCTGCGGTACACATTGAGGAGACCCGCGCAGCCCAGGGTGGAATTGGGGCGGAAGGCCAGCGGGTCCAGGAAGTCATCGTCCACGCGCCGGTAGATCACGTCGACGCGCTTGGGGCCGCGCGTGGTGCGCATGTAGACAAAGTTGTCCTTGACGAACAGGTCCTGCCCTTCAACCAGCTCGACGCCCATCTGCTGCGCAAGGAAGGCGTGCTCGAAGTAGGCCGAGTTGTACATGCCGGGCGTCAGCACAACCACCGTGGGCTCGGCCGTGGCCGGCGGCGCCATGCCGCGCAGGGTTTCAAGCAACAGATCGGGGTAATGGGCAACGGGTGCAACGCGGTTTTCGCTGAAGAGTTCAGGAAACAGCCGCATCATCATCTTGCGGTCTTCCAGCATGTAGCTCACGCCGCTGGGCACGCGCAGGTTGTCTTCGAGCACGTAGTATTCGCCGTTGCCCTGCGCGTCGGGTGCACGGACGATGTCGATGCCGCTGATGTGCGAATAGATATTGCCAGGCACATCAACGCCCATCATCTCGGGTCGGAACTGCGCATTCTGGAAGATCTGCTCGGACGGCACCACGCCGGCCTTGATGATTTCCTGGCCGTGGTACACGTCGTGGATGAAGCGGTTGAGCGCGGTGACGCGCTGTACCAGGCCTTTTTCCATGCTGGCCCATTCGTGGGCGGGAATGATGCGGGGAATCAGGTCAAAGGGAATCAGGCGTTCGGTGCCGGCGCCGTCTTCGTCCTTGGCACCATAAACCGCAAAAGTGATGCCGACCCGGCGGAAAATCATTTCAGCTTCGGCTCGGCGGGCCTGCATCACGTCGGCAGGCTGCCGGGCCAGCCACCGCTGGTAACCCTGGTAATGCTCACGGACGCTGGACTCCGTGGCGTTCATTTCGTCAAACATCGGTCGGCTCATTGGCTTGATCTCCAGCAAGTTATGCGCATGGCAATTGTTTTAACGTAGCTTAGCAAGTTATGCGCCAAGGCGGTGCGTCCACCCGAATTTTTAACGCCCGGGCTCATGATGCCAGTAGCGTTTGCCCTGCTCCCGCTGGCACAAAATCTCGCCGGGGCGAAGGCTTTGCCAGGTAGCAGCCCCGCACTGCGGCGACTTCACCAGGCGTACGCCGCGCTCCTCATAACGCGCCACCACGGACTCCACCGGGTGGCCAAAACGGTTTCGGTAACCCGACTGCACCACCGCCCACTGCGGCCTGACGGCATCAAGAAACACCGCGCTGGACGATGTTTTGCTGCCATGGTGCGGTACCAGCAGAAAGTCGGCCTGGAGGCTGGCCGGAACGCTGGTCGCCAGCCGGAGTTCCTGCGGCGATTCGATGTCGCCGACCAGCAGGGCTGCGCGGCTGCCGCCAGGGGCGCTGCTGGATATGCGCAACACGCAGCTCATGGCGTTTGACTTGCTGGCAGCGTCGTAGTCGGCGGCCACGGGGTGCAGCACCTCAAATGCCACACCGTCCCATTCCCAGCGCTGGCCGGCCACGCAGCGGCTGGCTTTGCGCAGCGTTTGCAGCGGATGCGCGTCTTCAATCGAACTCACCAGGCTGGCTTCAGGCTGCATGGCCAGGACGGCCTGGGCCCCGCCGATGTGGTCGATATCGCGGTGGCTGATCATGAGCATGTCCAGCCGTTCGCCCAGCGCGCGCAGCAGCGGCACCAGCACCCGGTGCCCGGCATCGCTTTCGCGCGAAAAGCGCGGGCCGGCGTCATACAGCAGCGTGTGGCTTGCCGTGCGCACCAGCACGGAATTGCCCTGCCCGATGTCCGCGGCCAGTAGCTCGAACTGCCCCTGCGCCACGCGGGCCGGTTGCCACAACAGCACCGGCAGCAACAGGGGAAGGCCCAGCGCTCGAAAATGAAACGGCAGACGTGTAGCCAGCAGGCCGCCGCCCGCCACGCCGGCGACAGCACACCACAGCGGCGCCGCCGCCACGCTGACCGAGGCCAGCGGCCAGCTCGCCAGCCATTGCAAAAATATCGCCAGCCCGCCGACCGACCATGCCGCCAGCGACC
Organism: Polaromonas sp. P2_G11; assembly: GCF_056403595.1. Lineage (NCBI taxonomy): Bacteria > Pseudomonadati > Pseudomonadota > Betaproteobacteria > Burkholderiales > Comamonadaceae > Polaromonas > Polaromonas sp. P2_G11. The sequence goes on from NZ_JBFUFE010000005.1 coordinate 447,809, forward strand.
ACACCGGCGCCCACGCCACACCCAGCAAAGCCAGCGGCGTGATGAGCAGCGTCACCACCGGAATGGCCACGGCATTGGCCAGCAGGCCGACCAGCGAGACCTGGTTGAACAGCAGCAGCGACAGGGGCGTGAGCGCCAGCGTGACGACCCATTGCTCCCGCATGGCGCGGACAACGCCGTCCAGCCACCTGGGTCGGCGTTGCCACCAGTGCCCGTTTTCAGGCAGGTTTTTTGAGTCGAATTGGGCTGCAGCCCTTTCCCCATGAGCGCGAGCAGCTCCTGAATCTGTAGCAAACAAGACGCCCACCGCAACAAAAGACAACCAGAACCCCGCCTGCATCAACGCCCATGGGTCCAGCGCCACCACCACGGCCATGGCCAGCAACCAGGTCTGTAGCCAGGGCCACTGCCTGCCGCCTTGCCGAAGCAGGATTACCGTGGCCAGCATCCAGATGGTTCGCTGCGCGGGCACGCCCCAGCCGGAAAACAGCGCATACAGGGTGGCCAGCAGCAAGCCGCCCAAGGCACCCGCAGCGGCCGCCGGCAATGCGAGACACAGCCGCGGCGTGAAACGCGCTGATCGCCGCCACAGCGCGCCGATCAGCAGTGAGGCAGCCCAGGCAAACATCGTTATATGAAGGCCTGAAATACTCATCAAGTGAGCTACGCCCGTGGCACGAAACACATCCCAGTCGGCGCGTTCGATGGCGGCCTGGTCGCCGACCACCAGCGCGGCAATGACACCGGCCAGTTGCCGGTTTTCGATGCGCTGAAAGATCGCTTCACGCACGACTTGCCGGGCCTGCTCTATGGGGTGTTGCCAGCTGCTGGAAAGTTTCGCCGGCGGTGTGTCGCGCGGGCCGGCACGTACATAGCCGGTGGCCTGGATGCCCTGCTCCCACAGCCAGAGTTCGTAGTCAAAACCAAAAGGATTGCTGTTGCCGTGCGGCGCCTTGAGCCGCACCGTCATCTGCCAGCGTTCGCCGGCGCGCAGGACTTGCGGCTGACGCTGCAGGGCCAGCGCTATCTCGAATGGGTCGGCGTCTTGGGCCGGCACGGCGGGCTCGCGCCCGGCAAAGCCCGAATACCAGCCCAGCATGACGTGCGGCGGCAAGGTGACTTTGCCACCATTGAGGCGGGCAGATTCCACGGCCAGGCGAAAGCGCACGCCGTCTTCTCCGGGTTGCGGCATCGCCAGCACCTGACCCGTGACCTCGATATCGCGGCCCTCCAGCGCCGGATCGAGCGCCGCAGTCAGGAAAACGCCGGCACGCCAGCCCGTGAGGCCCACACCGAGCAAGGCAGCGAGGGCAAAGGCCGAAACCACCCTGCCCCACGAAGGAAGGCGCAGCCTGCCAAAGCGCAGGTACAGGCCAGCCAGGGTGCAGGCCAGCAGTGCCATGGCGGCATATACCGGTTGCGGCCACAAGGCGGACTGCTGCAACTGCAAGGCAACACCCGCAATAAAACCGGCAAACACCGGCCCCGGGCTTGCCGCATACAGCCGTGCTCCGGCCGATACAGGTCGATTCAAACCCCGCCTCCCCTTTGAACTGTTTTTATGCACTGACCGCTTTGAGCTTAACGGGAAAGCGCGGCAGGTAAACAACAAACAGCGCCAAACAGCCGGTTCACACTCAAGAGACCACGTGGCGCAGCTCTTGCTTTCAGAAATGCCACCAAATCCGGGTAAGCTGTTTACACGGTGTTCCTGAGACCGCAAGATGTGGCGGTCTGTTGAACGTATTTTCCTGAGGGCGTGATTGCACGCCCGGTCCTTTAAAAGCGAGGTTGCCTTGTCCATCCACGTCGCCCTGAGCCACATCACGCATTACAAATACGACCGCCTGGTCAAACTCGGCCCCCAGGTCGTCCGCCTGCGGCCTGCGCCGCACAGCCGCACACAGGTACTGTCGTATTCCCTCAGGGTTGAGCCCGCCGGCCACTTCATCAACTGGCAGCAGGACCCGTTTGCCAATTACCAGGCCCGGCTGGTGTTTCCCGAGCCGACGCGCGAGTTCAAGGTCACGGTGGACCTGGTGGTGGAAATGGCGGTGTTCAACCCGTTTGACTTCTTCCTGGAACCCGCTGCCGAGGAATTCCCGTTTACCTACAACGCGCTGCAGGCCCGCGAACTGGCGCCCTACCTGGCCACCCAGCCGGCCACACCGCTGCTCAAGCGCTACCTCGAAAAAATCGACCGCACGCCCAAACGCACCATAGACTTCCTGGTGGGCCTGAACCAGGGCCTGCAGTCGGACATCAAATACTCCATCCGCATGGAGCCCGGCGTGCAGACGCCTGAAGAAACCCTGCGCCTGGCCTGCGGCTCCTGCCGCGACACCGGCTGGCTGCTGGTGCAGCTGCTGCGGCACATGGGCCTGGCCGCGCGCTTTGTCTCGGGCTATTTGATCCAGCTGAAAGCTGACGTCAAATCCATCGACGGCCCCAGCGGTGCGGAAGCTGATTTCACCGACCTGCACGCCTGGTGCGAGGTGTTTTTGCCCGGTGCCGGCTGGGTCGGCCTGGACCCGACCTCGGGACTGATGGCCGGCGAAGGCCACATTCCGCTGGCGTGCACGCCCGAGCCGTCGAGCGCAGCGCCGGTCGAAGGCGGCGTCGACAAATCCGAAGTCGAGTTCGAGCACCACATGGCGGTGCAGCGCATTTACGAGTCACCACGCGTGACCAAGCCCTACACCGAGGAGCAATGGCAAGCGGTGCTGGCGCTCGGCGAAAAGGTCGATCAAGACCTGGCGGCCGGCGACGTGCGCCTGACCATGGGCGGCGAGCCGACCTTTGTGGCCACCACCGACCGCGACGCGGCCGAATGGAACATCGACGCGCTGGGCCCGACCAAGCGCGGCTACGCGACCGAGCTCGTGCAGAAATTGCGCGCCGAATATGGCGAAGGCGGTTTCCTGCATTTCGGCCAGGGCAAGTGGTACCCCGGCGAGCAACTGCCGCGCTGGGCGCTGAGCATCTTCTGGCGCAAGGACGGCCAGCCGATCTGGCAAAACCCGGACCTGTTTGCCGACGAACGCCAGCCCTGCAACTACACCAGCGCCGACGCGCAGCGTTTTGTGCAGACACTGGCGGGCAAGCTGGGCCTGGCCACCACCTACATCACGCCAGGCTATGAAGATACCTGGTACTACCTCTGGCGCGAACGCCGGCTGCCGGTCAACGTCGACCCGTTTGATTCGAAGCTGGACGACGCCATGGAACGCGAACGCCTGCGCCGCGTCTTCATGCAGGGCCTGGATTCGGTGGTGGGCTATGTGCTGCCGCTGCAAACCAAGGAGCAACTCAAGCAACGAAACGCAGGCGCCTCGCCCGCGCTGAGTGGGCCCAAATGGACCACCGGTCCCTGGTTCTTCCGCGAAGAACGCATGTACCTGATGCCGGGCGACTCGCCCATGGGCTATCGCCTGCCGCTGGATTCGGTGCCCTGGGTGTCCAAGACCGACTACCCTTACATGATCGAGTCCGATCCGTTTGCCCCACGACAGGACCTGCCGGCGGCTTCCGCACTGGCGGCGCGCTACAACGGCAGCTTCAGCGCAGCCCGCGGCGCCACACCGGCGGCCGCATCCGCGGGCGGCAGCGCCAGTTCGCTCGCGCAGTACATGGCGCGCTATATGACGGGCAACACCGCGCTGTCGCAAGCCAGCCGCATTCTGCAGTTCCGTCCGCTGGGAAACAACGGAACGAACGGTACGGACGGGTTGAATGGCAAGCCGGCCGCTGAGGCAACAACGCCTGCCGACGATCGCGCGCCCAAGCCCTTTGAATCGGCCGCCTGGCTCACGCGCACCGCGCTCTGCGTGGAAGTACGAGACCCATCCCGCGCCAATGGCCCGAAAGACAAACCGAAGGCCGACCCGGACAGCAAGGCCAACAAATCCGGCCGCGGCGAAGTGGGTGCGATCTACGTCTTCATGCCGCCCATGGAAAGGCTCGAAGACTACCTCGACCTGTTGGCCGCGGTGGAAGCAACGTCGCAATCGCTGGGCGTGAGCATCGTGCTCGAAGGCTACCCGCCACCGCGCGACCCGCGCCTGAAGATGCTGCAGGTCACGCCTGACCCGGGCGTCATTGAAGTCAACATCCACCCGGCCTACAACTGGGGCGAGCTGGTGGAACACACCGAGTTCCTCTACAAGATTGCGCATGAAACGCGCCTGTCGGCCGAGAAATTCATGACCGACGGCCGCCACACCGGCACCGGCGGCGGCAACCACTTTGTGCTGGGTGGCGCCACGCCGGCCGACAGCCCCTTCCTGCGCAAGCCCGAGGTGCTGGGCAGCCTGATCGCCTACTGGCACAACCACCCGTCGCTGAGCTATCTGTTCTCGGGCATGTTCATCGGCCCGACCAGCCAGGCGCCGCGTGTGGACGAGGCCCGCAACGACCAGCTGTACGAACTGGAAATCGCCCTGCGCGAGATCGAGAACAACCGCAAAAAATACGGTGCCGACATGCCGCCCTGGCTGGTTGACCGCACACTGCGCAACATCCTGGTCGACGTCACCGGCAACACGCACCGTAGCGAGTTCTGCATCGACAAGATGTATTCGCCCGACTCCGCCACCGGGCGCCTGGGCCTGCTGGAGCTGCGCGCGTTTGAAATGCCGCCGCATGCGCGCATGAGCATTGCCCAGCAATTGCTGCTGCGCGCGCTGGTATCGCGCTTCTGGAACAAGCCCTACCACGGCCGTGTCACGCGCTGGGGCACCGAACTGCACGACCGCTTCCTGCTGCCGGGCTTTATCCGCATGGATTTTGAAGACGTGCTAACCGAGTTGCGCGAAGCCGGCTACGGCTTCGACATGGCCTGGTTCGAACCTCACTTCGAGTTCCGCTTCCCGTTGATCGGACAGGTCAAGGCCAACAGCATTGAGCTGACGCTGCGCAGCGCGCTGGAGCCCTGGCATGTGATGGGCGAGGAAGGCTCGGCCGGTGGCACGGTGCGTTACGTGGATTCATCGCTCGAGCGCGTCGAAGTGCATGTGACGGGCCTGAACGACAACCGCTATGTCGTCACCGTCAACGGCCGTGCATTGCCGCTGCAAAGCACCGGCCGCGTCGGCGAATATGTGGCCGGTGTGCGCTACAAGGCCTGGAACCCGCCATCGGCCCTGCACCCGTCGATCGGCGTGCATGCACCGCTCACGTTTGACATCGTCGACACCTGGATGGAACGCTCGCTGGGCGGCTGCCAGTACCATGTGGCGCACCCGGGCGGGCGCAGCTACGACACGCTGCCGGTCAATTCGTACGAGGCTGAAAGCCGCCGCCTCACACGCTTTTTCCGCATGGGCCATACACCCGGCAAGATGCGCGTCGCGCCGGCGCAGCCGAGCCGGGAGTTCCCGTTCACGCTCGATTTGCGTTGAATCCGTGCTGGCGACAGCCGCCCGGGAGCTTGAGGGCCCTCGGGCGAAGCGCCTCCCCGGCTGTCTTATGGCTGCAACATTTGCATGCGCAAGCGGCATAAATAGCCATTTTGGCCGCGCATTGAACCCGCCTTGAGCCTTGCAGGGGATGGGCCACAGGCATACTTGCACCCACGTGGAAAATAACACCCAGTCACTTTTTGCCGCCCAGTCGCTTGAATCCCCCTGCGCACTGGCTGCCGCGCTGGCGCCTCATGCGGCGGCGGGGCATTTCGATGAGTTGCGGGGCCGTGTGTCCGAAGGCCCCGCGCCCGCTGAAGCGGCCGCGCCGGCACAGCCCGCGCTGCGGGCCGCGGGCAGCCCCCCTGAAACAGCCCCGGCCCGGCCCGAAGCCCCGGCGGCCGGGACGGACGACACCCTGTCGCCCGACTGGACACGCTTTTTCAACTTCCTCGGCAGCGACGGCTTTTACGACCTGAACCACCGCACCGCCAACCTGCGCCGCCAGATCCGCGACAACGGCGTGACCTACAACGTCTACGCCGACGCCAACGGCCCGCAGCGGCCCTGGTCGCTGGACCTGTTCCCCATGATGGTCTCGCCCGCCGACTGGGCGCAGATCGAGGCCGGCATCCAGCAGCGCGCCCGCCTGCTGGACCGCGTGATGGCCGACATCTACGGCCCGCAGGAGCTGCTCTCCAAAGGCCTGCTGCCCAGCGCGCTGGTGCATGCCCACCCGGGTTACCTGCGCGGCATGCAGGGCGTGCAGCCGGCCGGCGGCACCTATCTGCACATTGCCGCCTTCGACATCGCGCACGGCCCCGACGGCCGCTGGTCGGTGGTGTCGCAGCGCACGCAGGCTCCTTCGGGCCTGGGCTACCTGCTGGAAAACCGCCTGACGATTTCACTGCTGTTTCCCGAAGCCTTCCGCGAAATGAAGGTCGAGCGGCTGGCCGCGTCGTACAAGGCGCTGGTGGATGGCCTCAAGGCCATGAGCCCGACGGACAGCAACGAGGAAAGCCGCGTGGTGCTGCTGACGCCGGGGCCTTACAACGAAACCTATTTCGAGCACGCCTACCTGGCGCGCTTCCTGGGCCTGACACTGGTCGAGGGCAGCGACCTGCTGGTGCGCGATGACAAGCTTTACCTGAAAACCCTGCGCGGCCTGGAGCGGGTGCACGGACTGCTCAAGCGCCTGGACGACCAATTCCTCGATCCGCTGGAACTGCGCTCGGACTCCACACTGGGTGTGCCCGGCCTGCTGCAGGTGATACGCGCGGGCAATGTGTTGGTGGTCAACACGCCGGGCTCGGCCTTCCTCGAATCAAGTGCGCTGCTCGGCTTTCTTCCCGCGCTCTCCGAGCACCTGCTTGGTGAAACGCTGGCCCTGCCCTCGCTGGCCACCTGGTGGTGCGGCGAGCAGGCAGTGATGCAGGACGTGCTGAGCCAGCTCAAGACCTGCGTGATCAAACCGACCTATCCGGGCACCGGCATGGAATCCGTCATCGGCCATACCCTGTCGCGCCGTGCACTGGACGAATGGGCTGGCCGCATTGTTCGCCGGGGCGAAGACTTCACCGTGCAGGCTTACCTGCCTCTGCCGCAAACGCCGACCTGGCAGGGTGAGCGGATTTCCCCGCGCTCGGCCATGCTGCGCGTGTTTGCGGTGGCCGATGGCAACGGCTCCTGGCAGGTGCTGCCGGGCGGGCTGGCACGGCTGGCGGGCAAGAACGAAAACATGTCGTCGATGCAGCACGGCGGCAGCAGTGCCGACGTGTGGGTGCTGGGCGACCCCTCGGCAGCCAAGGCGATGGCCGAACACACCACCGCATCGCGCACCGAGCAGCCGGCGCCTGTCTGGGCCGCAGCGCCGCTGCGCCACCGCCCGCCCGTGACCAGCCGCGCGGCCGAAAACCTTTTCTGGCTGGGCCGCTACACCGAGCGTGCCGAAAACTCCACGCGGCTGGCGCAAATCACGCTGCAATGCCTGGGCGGCGAAGACCAGACCTCGCAGCCCTTGCTGGCCTGGCTGACCAGCATGGCCGTCGGCAACGCGCTGGTGCTGGACACCGTGCCGCCGGCCACGCATGCGCGCCGCGTCTTCGAACGCGCCCTGATCGCCAACCTGGCCGACACCGAACAGGCCGCCAGCGTAGGCTTTAACCTGCGGGCGCTCAAGAGCGCCGCATCTGCCGTGCGCGAACGCCTGTCGCAGGAACAATGGCACATGATCGTGCGCACCGAGACCGACTTCTTCCAGCGCTGCTCATCGTTCAGCGCGGTGGGCCAGACCCAAAGCCAGGGCGGGCAAAGCCAGAGCCAATCCAGCCAATACCTGCTCGAATATTCTTCCGTCGAGGCGCTGCGGGCGCTGGAGTCGGCCAGCGGCTTCCTCTCGGCCATGACGGGTGCGCAAACCGACCGCATGACCCGCGACGACGGCTGGCGCCTCCTGAGCGTGGGCCGGTTGATTGAACGGCTCAACACCCTGGCCGGCGCGCTGATTCGCGGCTTTGAAACCGGATCGATTTTTGAAGAAGGCGGCTTCAACGCCATGGTGGCGCTGTTCGACAGCACCATCACCTTCCACGCGCAGTACCAGCAGCGCCGCGACATCCCGGCCCTGCTCGATCTGCTGGTGCTGGACCGCGACAACCCGCGCTCCCTCGGCTGGGTGGTGCAGACCCTGCGCGGGCGCCTCGCCAAGCTGGCGGGCAGCGCGCCGGGCGACATGCCCGACCTGGCGATGGAACTGCCCGACCCCGGCAGCTGGGCCCTGGCTGATTTGTGCCAGGACGCCCAGGCCAGCACCGGCGATGGCGAAGATGAAAACGGCGGGCAACATGATGGGCGGCTGGTGCAGTTGCTCGAGCAGTGCTGCGATGCCGCGCTGGAACTGTCAGACACCTTGAGCCGCCGCTACTTCAGCCACGCGGCTTCTGCCAGCCAGAGCCTGGGCGCCTGAGGCCCTAGGAGTTTTTCCGTGCTGCTTCACGTCGTTCACGAAACCCGTTACCGCTATGCTCCGGTGGTGGAAAACGCGCACCATGTGGTGCACCTCAAGCCCGCCAGCCGAAACGGCCAGACCCTGCTGGACTATGCGTTGCGGGTGAACCCCGAACCGGTCCAGTTGCGCGAAACCGAAGATGTCTACGGCAATACGCGCACCTACTTTTCCCTGCAGGCGGCGCATGAGAGCCTGACGGTGGTGGCTGACAGCATCGTCTCCACGTCGGCCCTCAACCCGCTGCAATCAGAAGCGACCCTGTCCGCCGGCAAGCCTGCATCGCCCGCCTGGGAGCAGGTGCGCGAACAGTTCCGTTACCGCGCCGGCGCGGCCTACGACAGCGCCTCCGAATTCCTCTTCGCCTCGCCCTATGTGCCGCGCGACGATGCCTTCATTGAATTTTCCCGCCCCAGCTTCCTGCCGGGCAGGCCACTGCCCGAGGCAGCGCGCGACCTGATGGAACGCATTCACAGCACCATGACCTACGAGAGCGAAAGCACCGAAGTCAACACGCCGGCGCTCGAAGCGCTCAAGCTGGGCAAAGGCGTGTGCCAGGATTTCGCGCACATCATGGTGGCCTGCTGCCGCGCCATGGGCCTGCCGGCGCGTTATGTCAGCGGCTACCTTCTCACCACGCCACCGCCCGGCCAGCCACGGCTGGTGGGCAGCGACGCCTCGCATGCCTGGGCTTCGGTGTACTGCCCCGGCCTGGGCGCCTGGCTCGACTTCGACCCCACCAACAACCGCGCGCCGGGTGAAGATTACGTCACACTGGCCATCGGCCGCGACTTCCTCGATGTATCGCCCATGCGCGGTGTGATCCGCGGCGGTGCGCAGCACATCCTCGACGTGGCCGTTACGGTGGAGCCGGTGGCAAGCGCCGGGGACTGAGCGGCTTCGGCGGCGCTGGCAGCTCTTCCAGCAACGAGCCCTCAGGCAGGCTGCGTGCCAGGCAGCGCCGGCACAGGCTCACAAATTCCTGCGCGGCGCCCGACTGGGCCTGGCGCGGTTTGAAAGCCAGCAAGGCCCGGAACGACACATCAGCCGCCAGCGGAACGCTGCGCAGGCCCAGCGCCACATGTTCACGCGCCACCAGCGGATTGGTAACTGCCAGCCCGGCCCCGGCCAGCACCAGCGAACACTGCGTTGCGCTGTAAGGCGTTTCAATCACAAAGCGCGGCTGCACACCCGCCTGTGCGAACGCGGCTTCCAGCCGGCGCTGGGCCGTATCCGAGGCAGACAGGCCGACCAGCGGCACTTCTGCGAGATCCCTGGGCTGCAGGACCTGCTTGCGAGCGAGCGGGTGGGCCGCGGGCATGACGCACACCGCGGGCACCTGGTAAAAAAGCGAGGACACCAGGCCGCTGGTGTCCGCCTCGTCGCCCAGGAAAGCCAGGTCCACCGCCCCCTGGAACAAGGCCTCACGCAGCACCTTCGAGCTGTCGACCAGCAGCAGGCAACGCGTGCGCGGGTAGCTTCGCTGAAACTCGGCAAGCGCCCAGGGCATCACGCTGGCAGCCATGGCATGCAGTGAACCGATGCGCAGCACGGTGTCCTCATGCGACTGCAGGGCCACGATTTTTCGCTGCACGGCCTCGAGGCCTTCGTAGACCCGCTCGACCTCTTCCATCAGCGCGTGCGCCTCCGGCGTGGGCGTCAGCTTGCCTTTGGGCCGGTCAAACAGCTTGAGCCCGGCGCGCGCTTCGAGCTGCTGCAGCAGCTGCGTGACGGCCGGCTGGCTCACGTGCAGCGCCGCCGCCGCGCGGTTGGCGGTGCCCAGCCGCATGACCATGCGGAACACTTCAATCTGACGTGCACTGGCTTCGGCCATGGCGGTTTCCTATAAGTTTTACTTATTTTAAATCGCAAACAAGCGATGCATGAGAGGCCATCGTCTTCGTACCATCTGCCCATGAATCCTGTTTTCCCCGAATCCCTTCCAAACCCTGCGGCATGGAACGCCATCAGCCGCAACCCCCGACTGATGAGGCTGCGGTGCATCCTCTGCGCCCGTGAATACCCGCTGCAAGATTTACCCGCCGGCTGTCCGCACTGCGCGGCACAGGGCACGCCCGCCAGCCTGGAAGCCGTTTACACCGGGTTGCCCCAAACACTGAAAACAGCCAGCACAGGTTATAAGTGGGGCGACTGGCTGCCCTACACCCGCGGCGTTTCCCTGGGTGAAGGCAACACGCCTTGCCTGGACCTGCCGCGCCTGGCGCGCGAGCTTGGCCTGTGCCAGCTCAGCGCCAAGCATGAGGGCATGAACCCCACTGGCTCGCACAAAGACCGCATGTCGGCACAGGCCGTCAGCCGGGCGCTGGACGCAGGCGCGCAGACCGTGGTGCTGGCCTCCAGCGGCAACGCAGCAGTTTCGGCAGCAGCCTATTGCGCCGCGGCCGGGCTGCCCTGCGAAATCGCCACCTACCGCGACATGCCGGCGCCCTTCGCGCGGGCCCTCCATCACCTGGGCGCCCGGCGCATGGAGTTCGACCACGGCTTTGAGCGCTGGAACCATGTACGACGGCGGGTCGAGCAGGACGGGGCCTTTGCCCTCACCAACTACAGCGTGCCGGCGGTCGGCAGCCCTGCTTTTGGCGTGGAAGGCTACCGCGCCGTGGCGCTCGAATTTGTCGCTGGCGGCTGCGTGCCGGACCACGTGTTGGTCCCCACCGCCCGTGGCGACCTGCTCTGGGGCATTTACAGCGCACTGCGTGATTTGCACCGGGCGGGACTCATTGGGCACATGCCCAGGTTATGGGCCGTTGAGCCGTTCCCCCGCCTTTCCCGTGTGCTCGAGGGCGCGCCGCTGCAGTCGGAATTCAACGGCCAGACGACGCAGTTTTCGACAGGCGGCAGCACCGTCACGCTGCAACAGCAACTGGCCGTGCAGCAGTCGGGCGGCGGCGCCGTGGTCATTGATGACGCCGGCGCCATCCAGGGCAGCGCCAGGCTTGCAGCGCAAGGCCTGTGGGTGGAGCTTTGCGCCGGCGCCTGCCTCAATGCGCTGGCCCGCCTGCGCGCACTTGGCCAAGTGCAGGCATCAGAACACGCGTTGCTGCTGCTCACGGCCAAAGGCGACCGTGACACCTTTAACCCCATCCCTTGACCGCACGCCCCCTTTTCTTCAGCCCGCAAAGGAAATTTCACCGTGAAGACCCGACTGCTCACCACCCTGCTTCTGGCCTGCGCCACTCTGGCGGGAACCGCCCATGCCGCCTACCCCGACAAACCCATCCGCCTCATCGTGCCTTGGGCGCCGGGCGGCAGCACCGACGCCATCGCCCGCGCGATTGCCCAGCGCATGGGCGAGACCATGGGGCAAAGCGTGGTGGTCGACAACCGCTCCGGCGCTTCCGGGCGCATCGGCACCGAAGCCGCGGCCAAGGCCGCGCCCGACGGCTACACCTTCGCCATCGTCGAGCTGCCGCATGCGATTGCGCCGGCCGTGTTCAACAAGATGCCCTACGACCTGCTGCGCGACTTCACGCCGGTGTCCATGGTCGGCACCTCGCCGCTGCTGCTGTTTGCCGGCGGCGCGCAGTACAAGAATGGCGACATCAAGGGCTTCCTCAAAAACTACCGGAGCAGCAAGGTGCCGCTGGCGCTGGCCCACAGCGGCAATGGCTCCATCAGCCACCTCTCCAGCGAACTGTTCGCCAGCGCCACCGGGATCAAGGTCAACGCCATTCCCTATCGCGGCTCTGCGCCCGCGCTCACCGATGTTGCGGCCGGCCAGGTGGACGCGCATTTCGCCACGCTGGCCAGCGGCAGTTCGCTGCTCGGCGCGAACAGGATCTCTGCCTTGATGGTGACCGGCAATGCGCGCCTCGCCGCCCTGCCCGGCGTACCGACCGCGCACGAAGCCGGCATTGAGGGCATGCAGTTCAACCAGTGGTGGGCATTGGTGGCGCCGGCCACCACGCCGATCGAGATCGTCGAGCGGCTGCGCAGCGAAGCGGTGGCGGCGCTGGCGCACCCTTCCACACGCGAGCGCCTTACCACCCTGGGCATTGACCTGAAAGGCTCGACACGCGACGAACTGCGTGCCTTCATGCGCAACGAAGTAGACCGCTGGGGTGCTGTGGTGCGAAAGGCCGGCATCAAGCCCGAGTGACGCCGGCATGTGGAAGGTTGAAAGAGCACGGAACAAGCCGCGCAGGCCCTGGCGCCGTTCCATCATTTCCTTTCATGACCCCAAAGGCCTCCGGAACCCGCGCACCATCCTACAATTCCCTGCACTGCCAGCCGGTCACGCAGCCTCCTTCGCTATCAAAAACATAGCTGCTTGCACTCGTTCCTATTGGGCTGGAACCATTTTTCTTCACCAAAAGGACCACCATGAGCGCCTACGACAAGCTGAAAGCACTGAACATCACCCTGCCCACCGTGGCAACGCCCCTGGCAGCTTACCTGCCCTTCGTGCAGACCGGCAACCTGGTGTTCCTGAGCGGCCATATCGCCAAGAAGGACGGCAAGCCCCTCGTCGGCCAGCTCGGCAAGAACATGACGACAGAAGAAGGCAAGGCCGCCGCGCGCTCGGTCGCCATCGACCTGATGGGCACGCTCGAAGCCGCCGTCGGCCTGGGCAAGGTCAAGCGCATCGTCAAGCTCATGAGCCTGGTCAACTCCACCGGCGACTACACCGAGCAGCACCTGGTGACCAACGGCGCCAGCGAGTTGTTTGCAGAAGTCTTCGGCGACGCTGGCAAGCATGCGCGTAGCGCGTTCGGCGTGGCGCAAGTCCCCATGGGCGCCTGTGTGGAGATTGACCTGGTGGCTGAAGTCGAATAAGCCGGCTACACAGCATCCGCAATGGCTGTGGGGCCGACGCGCCGGCGACAAGCGCTATCCAGCGGCCCGGCTTAAACTCGTAACGCTCGGCCATTTCGCCGGGCAGCGTTCTCAGGGCGGGGTGAAATTCCCCACCGGCGGTGTTTGCAGGAAACTGCATCAGCCCGCGAGCGCCTGGTTGCCGTGCTTCATACGGCAACCAGGGTCAGCAGATTCGGTTCAACTCCGAAGCCGACGGTCACAGTCCGGATGAAAGAGAGCGCGATGTTTACGGCTGTGCCGTGGGCGCCTATGGCTGGGTGCGGGTTCTCCGCAGCGGCTGTTCGTTCTCCCACGTGCTGGCCGCAGGCTCGTGCGCCCTGATTCTGGTAACACCTGGCAAAAAGGCATCCATGAGTCAGACAGATATTTCCCCACCTTCGGCTTCCCGTTCGGGCGGCACACCCACCAAGGCACGTTTCGCCTTTATCCAGTCGTCCTGGCACGAAGACATCGTGGACCAGGGCCGCGGCGCTTTCCTGGCTGAGATGGCCAGGCAAGGCGTCGCCGCTGAATCCATCGACACGTTTGAAGTGCCCGGCGCGTTCGAAATTCCGCTCCACGCGAAAAAGCTCGCACAGTCGGGCCGTTATGCAGGCGTGGTCTGCTGCGGTCTGGTGGTCGATGGCGGCATCTACCGCCATGAGTTTGTAGCTGACGCGGTGATCAGCGCATTGATGGGCATCCAGCTGGAAACCGGCGTGCCGGTGTTTTCAGCGGTGCTGACGCCGCAGCATTTTCATGAGCATGAGGAACACCGCAAGTTCTTCACGGAACATTTCCTGACCAAGGGCAAGGAAGTGGCGCAAGCCTGCCTGGAGACGGTGGCCGGCCTGAAGAAGCTTGATCTGTTGCTGGCAGCTTGATTGCTGAAAGCTGGCAGACCGGCGAGCGCAGCATCTTGCTATTAAATCAATAGCTTCTTGCGCCCGCCAGTTTTGGCTTTCGGTCAGTTTTACTCAACGCGGTTGATGCCGGTGGGTTTGAAGCCCAGATCGGCCGCCTTGCCCTTGCGCGCGCGCGCCGCACGGGCATTGTTCAGGCTGCGAATTTCCAGCGTCTCCTCGCGCGCCTTGCCGCCGCGGCCAATGCCTTCGATCTTCACACTGCGCGTGTAAGCGGCTGCACCAGCCAAAGTGTCTTTGGCTTCGAGGTCGATCAGCATCAGGCCGCGCCCGCCGGCGGCCTGCATCTTGAGTTCCGCGATTTCAAACGTCAGGATGCGGCCGCCGGTCGAGGCGCAAGCCACATGCGTGGCCGGCACCAAGGGCGCCGCTGCGCTGGTGAAAGCGGCATGCGAAGGCCTGCAAATGGTTTCACCTTCAGCGCAGCTGATGAAGGCCTTGCCGGCTTTGAGGCGCGACGTCATGTTCTCGACCGTGGCGAGGAAGCCGTAGCCGCCGCTGGCGCTCAGCAGCAATGCGGCATTGGACGGGCCCGCAAAATAATGCACCAGCTGCGTGCCCGACTCCAGATCAATCAGGGTGGTGAGCGGCTGGCCGTCGCCGCGCGCACCGGGCAGCAATGACACCGGCACCGAATAAATGCGGCCGCGCGAACCAAAGGCCAGCAGCGTGTCGATGGTGCGGCACTCGAAGGTGCCGTACAGCCCGTCGCCCGCCTTGAAGGCGAAGCCTGCCGGGTCATGTCCGTGACCGTTGCGTGCGCGCACCCAGCCCTTGTCGCTGATGACCACGGTCACCGGCTCGTCGAGCACCTTGACTTCGAGCACGGCTTTTTTCTCGGCCTGGATCAGCGTGCGGCGCGCATCGGCGAATTGCTTGGCGTCAGCCTCAATTTCCTTGACCAGCAGACGTTTGAGCGCAGCCGGGCTGCCCAGGATTTCCTCAAGCCGGCCTTGCTCTTCGCGCAGGTTTTTCAGGTCCTGCTCGATCTTGATGGCTTCAAGCCGTGCCAGTTGGCGCAGGCGGATTTCAAGAATGTCCTCGGCCTGGATTTCGCTGAGTTGGAAGCGCGCGATCAGCGCCAGCTTGGGCTCTTCCGACTGGCGGATGATGGCAATCACCTCGTCGATGTTGAGCAACACCAGCTGGCGGCCTTCGAGGATGTGGATGCGGGCCAGCACTTTGTCGAGCCGGTGCTGCGAGCGCTTTTGCACCGTGGTCTGGCGGAACTCTATCCATTCCGCCAGCATCTGGCGCAGGTTTTTCTGCGTCGGCTTGCCGTCCAGCCCGACCATGGTCAGGTTGATGGGCGAGGAGCTTTCCAGGCTGGTGTTGGCCAGCAGCGTGTTGATGAGTTCGGACTGGCTGATCTTGCTGGTCTTGGGCTCGAACACCAGGCGCACGGCGGCGTCCTTGCTGGATTCGTCGCGCACCACGTCGAGCACGGCCAGAATGGTCTGCTTGAGTTGCACCTGGTCCTGGCTCAGGGCTTTTTTGCCGGCCTTGATTTTCGGGTTGGTGAGCTCTTCGATTTCCTCGAGCACACGCTGCGTGCTGACGCCGGGCGGCAGCTCCTGCACCACCAGCTGCCACTGGCCGCGCGCGAGTTCTTCGATCTTCCAGCGGGCGCGCACCTTGAGCGAGCCGCGGCCCGTGCTGTAGGCCGCCGCGATTTCCGCGCCGCTGGAAATAATTTGCCCGCCACCCGGGTAGTCGGGCCCGGCGATCAGCGCATACAGCTCTTCGTCGGCAAGCTTGGGCGTCTTGATGAGCGCCACACAGGCGTCGGCGACTTCGCGCAGGTTGTGGCTGGGGATTTCGGTGGCCAGGCCCACGGCAATGCCGCTGGCGCCATTGAGCAGCGTGAACGGCAGCCGTGCCGGCAACTGGCGCGGTTCTTCGAAAGAGCCGTCGTAGTTGGGTACGAAGTCGACCGTGCCTTCATCAAGCTCATCGAGCAGCAGCGTCGTGATGCGGGCCAGCCGAGCCTCGGTGTATCGCATGGCCGCTGCGCCGTCGCCGTCGCGGCTGCCGAAATTGCCTTGGCCATCGACCAGCGGATAGCGCTGGCTGAAGTCCTGCGCCATGCGCACCATGGCGTCATACGCCGCCTGGTCGCCGTGCGGGTGGTATTTACCGAGCACGTCGCCGACAACGCGCGCGCTCTTGACAGGCTTGGCACCGCTCGCGCCATTCGCCCCGCCAAAACCCAGGCCCATGCGCGACATGCTGAAGAGGATGCGGCGCTGCACCGGCTTCTGGCCATCGCAAACGTCGGGCAAGGCGCGGCCCTTGACGACACTGAGGGCATATTCAAGGTAAGCCCGCTGCGCGTACGCGGCCAGGGAATCCTGGTCTGCGGGTTCGGGGATCGGGGCTACTGCGTCCGGTGTAAAGAGATCCATCTTGAGTTTGGCTTGGCGGGTAAGGTGGCGTGAGGCATGCCGGCACACGCGGGTGCGGCCGCCACAGGGTTACAAAAAGAAAAGCTGTCTATCAGGCTGCCGGGCAGGACACAAGGCGCATTGTGACCTCAGTACGGCTCGGGCAAGGCCTCTGGCGTGGCGGTGGACACCACCGTGGGTGACACCATGTTGCCGCGGCCGGTGGCCCCGCCCATCATTTCCATGCGAACGCGGCCGCCGGACGCCATGCTGGGTGGCTTGAGGTGGTTATAGAGCTGCATCACGGTCTTGACGTAGTTTTTGGTTTCAGGATAGTTCGGAATCTTGTTGCCGGCACGCTGAACGGCGCCTTCGCCGGCGTTGTACGCAGCGATGGCCAATTCGAGCTGGCCGGGAAACATGGCAATCAGGTCACTGAGGTAGCTGGAGCCGGCCCGGATGTTGGTCTTGGGATCGGTGAGCCTTTTGTGGATGGTGGAATCCTTGGTGGCCCGCACGCCATAGCGCTCCGCTGTCGGCGGGATCAGCTGCATCAGCCCGACCGCACCCTTGGGCGAAACGGCCTGGGCGTTGAATCCGGATTCGGTGGCGATCAGTGCCTGCAGCAGCTCGTAGTCGATGCCGTGCTTGGCAGAAGCCTCGCGCAGCAAGTGCTTGACGGCCTTGTAGTTGGGCGACACATCAAAGTAGGCCAGCAGCTTGGGCGGCGCATTGGCCACGCCGGTGGCCTGATTGGCGCCATTGCCAACCGCCTTGCCGCTTTTGGCAACGCTGTTGCCTGCACTAAAGCTTTCTGCGCCGCGGAAAAAAAGCTCATAACGCTCATCGAGCCGTACAGCCGAGAAATGCGCAATGCCTTCTTTATCGACGTAACCCCAGATGTCAGCCCGGGCGGGCCCCGCGAACAGCGCCGCCAGCCCCAGAACGAGCAAGGGCAATGCCGGCGCACGCAACAGGCGTGCAAAGCGCGGCAAGGTTGACGGCAATTTCAAAAAAGAATTCATCAAATATCTATTTCCACGGCGTCACCGTGCAACTCCATCAGTTCGCGGCGCGCTGCGGCCTCGCCTTTGCCCATCAGCTTGGTGATGAGCGTCTCGGTCTGCAGAAAATCCTGGTTGCCCAGTTGCACGGGCAACAGGCGGCGGGTGTCAGGATTGAGTGTGGTTTCCCACAATTGTTCCGCGCTCATCTCGCCCAGGCCCTTGAAGCGGCTGATGCTCCAGGCGCCTTCCTTCACGCCATCCTTGCGCAACTTGTCCAATATGGCGGTCAGTTCGCCTTCATCAAGGGCGTACACCTTTGAAGCCGGCTTTTTGCCCCGCGCCGGCGCATCCACCCGGTACAGCGGCGGCCGGGCCACATAGACATTACCTGATTCGATCAATTTGGGGAAGTGGCGGAAAAAGAGGGTCAAAAGCAGCACCTGGATATGCGAGCCGTCCACATCGGCGTCGCTCAGGATGCAAACCTTGCCGTAGCGCAGGCCAGAGAGGTCCGGCGTATCGTTCGGGCCGTGCGGGTCGACCCCGATGGCGACCGCGATGTCGTGGATTTCGGTGTTGGCAAACAGGCGGTCGCGCTCGACCTCCCAGGTATTGAGCACCTTGCCGCGCAGCGGCAGGATGGCCTGGCTTTCCTTGTCGCGGCCCATCTTGGCGCTGCCGCCGGCCGAATCACCCTCGACCAGGAAGACTTCGTTGTGCGCCAAATCCCGGCTTTCGCAGTCGGTCAGCTTGCCGGGCAGCACGGCCACACCGGAGCCCTTGCGTTTTTCGACCTTCTGGCCGGCTTTCTGCCGGGTTTGGGCGGCCTTGATGGCCAGTTCGGCCAGTTTGCGGCCGTAATCGACGTGCTGGTTAAGCCAAAGCTCCAGCGTGGGCCGCACAAAGCTGGACACCAGCCGTACCGCGTCGCGTGAATTGAGGCGTTCCTTGATCTGGCCCTGGAACTGTGGATCGAGCACCTTGGCGCTCAGGACATAGCTGGCGCGGGCAAAAACGTCTTCCGGCAAGAGCTTGACCCCCTTGGGCAGCAGCGAATGCAGGTCGACAAAGCTCTTGACGGCATTGAAGAGGCCGTCGCGCAGGCCGCTTTCGTGCGTGCCGCCGGCGCTGGTGGGAATCAGGTTGACGTAGCTTTCGCGCACCGGCTGCCCCTCTTCGGTGAAGGCCACGCACCACTGCGCGCCCTCGCCTTCGGCAAAACTCTCGTGCGAAGCGTCGGCAAAACCTTCGCCCTCAAACATCGGGATCACCGGGTCGCCGGTTAGCGTCTGCATCAGGTAATCGCGCAGGCCGCCCTTGTAGAGCCAGGTTTGGGTATCTTTGGTTTTCTCGTTGGTCAGCGTTACCGTGACGCCGGGCATCAGCACCGCCTTGCTGCGCAGCAGGTGCGTGAGCTCGGCCATGGGCAGCGCGGCCGATTCAAAGTATTTGGAATCGGGCCAGGCGCGGACGGTGGTACCCGTCTTGCGGTCTCCATCGCCGTTTTTGCGCAGGTGCAGCTTTTCAATGACGTCACCGCCCGAGAACACCAGGTGGGCGACCATGCCTTCACGGTAAGAGGTGACTTCCAGCCGCTTGGACAGTGCATTGGTCACGCTCACGCCGACGCCGTGCAAGCCACCCGAGAAGCTGTAGGCGCCTCCCTTGCCTTTGTCAAATTTGCCGCCCGCGTGCAGCCGGGTATAGACGATCTCGATGACCGGTACCTTTTCTTCAGGGTGCAGGCCGAAAGGAACGCCTCGGCCGTCGTCGTCGACGCTCACCGAGCCGTCGGTGTGCAGCGTGACCTTGATCTTCTTGCCGTAGCCGGCCAGGGCCTCGTCGGCGGAGTTGTCCAGCACTTCCTGGATGATGTGCAGGGGGTTGTCGGTGCGCGTATACATGCCCGGCCGTTGCTTGACGGGCTCCAGGCCCTTGAGCACGCGGATCGAGCCTTCGGAATATTCGGTGGGTAGTTTGTCAGCCATGGCAGATGAAAGAATTGCCGCAATTGTAGTCGGGGCCGGCAAAGTCACTGTATAAATATACAGCCAACCTGATTTGAGACAGGGAACGAAGTGCGGCCCGGGCAGTGTTCCGCCATTTTCGTTACAGTCGGCAAAGAGCCTTCCGGCCGCCTCAGGCCTTTCCTTTTTTTCGCCACTCGCGGCGACTCGCCCATGACCACCGAAACCAAAAAACTCTCCATGCTGCAGGTGCTGATCTGCGGCGCCACCATCGTCACGCTGTCCATGGGCATTCGCCACGGTTTTGGCCTCTGGCTGCAGCCCATCACGCAGGCGCAGGGCTGGACGCGCGAGACTTTTGCCTTTGCGCTGGCGGTGCAAAACCTGTCCTGGGGGGTGTTCGGCATTTTTGCCGGCATGGCGGCTGACCGCTTTGGCGCCTTCCGCGTGATCGTGGGCGGTGCCCTGCTGTACGGGCTGGGCCTGGTGGGCATGGCGCTGTCGCCCACCGGTTTCCTGTTCACCCTGACAGCCGGCGTGCTGATTGGTGCCGCGCAGGCCGGAACCACGTATGCCGTGATTTATGGCGTGATCGGGCGCAATATTTCGGCCGATAAACGCTCGTGGGCCATGGGCGTGGCCGCGGCGGCGGGCTCATTCGGCCAGTTCCTGATGGTGCCGACCGAAGGTTTCCTGATCAGCAGCCTGGGCTGGAAAGAGGCTTTACTGGTGCTGAGCGGCGCCGTGCTGCTGATTGCGCCGCTGGCATTGGGCCTGCGCGAAGGCGGTTTCACCGGCGGGCAGCCTGCCAAACGCGAGCAGACTATCCTTCAGGCGCTGCGCGAGGCTTTCAAGTACCCGAGCTTTCAATTGCTGATGGCGGGCTACTTTGTCTGCGGCTTCCAGGTGGTGTTCATCGGCGTCCACATGCCCAGCTACCTCAAGGACAAGGGCCTGTCGCCCCAAGTCGCAAGTTACGCGCTGGCGCTGATCGGCCTCTTTAATGTGTTCGGCACATACATTGCGGGCTCGCTGGGCCAGAAAATTGCCAAGCGCAAGATCCTGGCGACGATTTATCTCTCGCGCGCCATCGTGATCGCCGTGTTCCTGGCGGCACCGCTCAGCCCCTTGAGCGTCTACATCTTTGCCAGCCTGATGGGCCTGCTATGGCTGTCGACCATCCCGCCGACCAATGCCGTCGTGGCGCAGATCTTCGGCATCCAGCACTTGTCGATGCTGGGTGGCTTTATCTTCTTCAGCCACCAGATCGGCTCCTTCCTGGGCGTCTGGCTGGGCGGCTATTTATATGACCGCACGGGCAGCTACGACATCGTCTGGTACATCGCGATTGCATTGGGCGTGTTTGCCGCGCTGGTGAACCTGCCGGTTCGTGAATCACCGATTGCACGCGCGGCCGTGCCCCAAGGGGCCTGACGTGGCCAAAAGAATCGGCCTGTGGACGCTTGCGATCATCGCGTCGCTGGGGGTGTTTGCCCTCTACACACGGCCGGATTTCCTGTTCACACTCGCCAACCAGGTCTGGGCCTGCTTCTAGCGCAAGGCCCTGCCTGGGGGTTTTATGTGTGTTTTGGGCTGCGGCCCAATCAGGACGGGCGCAAGCAGCTATGAAAACAATAGTAATTACCGGAGCTTCGGACGGCATAGGCGCTGAAATGGCGCGGCAATTGGCCAAAACCCACGGCGCCGGCATGGCGCTGGTGCTGGCCGCGCGCAATGAAGCACTGCTCAATGAGGTTGCGGGCCAATGCGTTGCCCACGGGGCACTGACCCTGGCCGTCAAGACCGATGTGTCGCAAGAGGACCAATGCCGCCAGCTGGTGGCCGCCGCCATCGGCCGGTTCGGGCAAATCGATGCCTTGATCAACAACGCAGGCATGTCGGCGCAAGCCCTTTTTGAAGACGTCAAGGCCCAGGACCTGGCCTGGTACGAACAGTTGATGCGCATCAACCTCTGGGGCAGCGTCTGGTGCACCCATGCCGCACTGCCGTATTTAAAAGTGCGCCACGGCAGCATCGTGGCGGTCTCCAGCCTGGCAGGCCTGATCGGCGTGCCCGGCCGCACCGCCTACAGCGCCACCAAATTCGCCATGACGGGCTTCTTCGAGGCATTGCGGGCCGAGCTTAAAACGGCCGGTGTCAGCGTAACGACGGCCTACCCGGGCGTGGTCGCCACCCGCATCCGCCACCGTGGCTTCAACGCGGCCGGCGTGGCGGCAGGTGCCAGCGGCCTGAAAGAAGACGACGCCATGAGTGTCGAGGAATGCGCGCGGCTCATCCTTGAGGGCATGGAGCGCCGGGAACGCGAGGTGGTCATGACGGCCAAGGGCAAGCTGGGCCGCTGGCTCAAGCTGATCGCGCCGGGCCGGGTCGAGGCGATGGCGCTCGCCGCGCTCAAAGATGACGTAAGACCCTACTGATGGAAAACAATGCGCATGGCACGGAACCACCCTCCGCCTGGGTGCAGCGCTGGTCGCACCTGGTGCCCCAGGGTGGCATGGTGCTGGACGTGGCCTGCGGCCATGGCCGCCACGCGCGCTGGTTTTATGAGAAAGAACATCCTCTGACCCTTGTAGACCGTGCGCAAGCAGCTATCGAATTCATAGCATCAGCTCTTCCCACACGCCCCGCCCAAACCGTTGAAGCCGTGGTGGCCGACATTGAGGAGGGTCCCTGGCCCTTTGAAGGACGACAGTTTGAGGCCGTCATCGTCACCAATTACCTGTGGCGCCCGCTCCTGCCCGCGCTGCTGGCCAGTCTGGCGCCGGGTGGCGTGCTGATTTACGAAACTTTTACGCAGGGCAATGAAACGGTGGGCAAACCCTCGCGCCCCGACTTTTTGCTGCGTCCCGGTGAATTGCTGCAGGTCTGCCAGGGCTTGAGAGTGGTGGCCTTCGAGGAGGGTTTTGAGGAGCGTCCGCCACGATTTGTCCAGCGCATCGCCGCCGTCCGCGAATCAGCCACCACTGCGGGTTTATCCGCCCCCCTTCATACCGCGGAGGGGGCTCCACCCCGCTATAGACTGACCTAGGCTCTGGGTAGAATGCAGGATTGGCCTTTTCCGGGGCCGGCTTGAAGCTGTTCAGGCCGGAACACCCCAGATACCTGCATGGCCGCGAACGTTTACAAGCAGAGCATGAAACCCATTACTGGCAGCATCGTTGCACTGGCAACGCCCTTGCACGAAGACGGCAGCGTAGATTACCCCACCCTGCGCAAGCTGGTTGACTGGCACATTGCCGAAGGGACCGACTGCATCGGCGTGGTCGGCACCACCGGCGAATCCCCAACCGTCAATGTCGAAGAACATTGCGAAATCATCCGGGTGTCGGTGGAGCAAGCCAAAAAGCGCGTGCCTATCATGGCCGGCTGCGGCGCCAACTCAACCGCCGAAGCCATCGAATTGGCCAAATTTGCCAAAGGCGTCGGCGCGGACTGCCAGCTGCAGGTCGTTCCCTATTACAACAAGCCCACCCAGGAAGGCCAGTACCGGCACTTCAAGGCGATTGCGGAAGCGGTTGGCGACCTCCCCACCGTGCTTTACAACGTGCCCGGCCGCACCGTCGCCGATATGGCGCATGCCACCGTGCTGCGCCTGGCCCAGGTGCCCGGCATTGTCGGCATCAAGGAAGCCACCGGCAACATCGAGCGCGCCCAGTGGCTGATCAAGGAAGTGCCCAAGGGCTTTGCCGTGTATTCAGGCGACGACCCGACCGCCGTGGCGCTGATGCTTTGCGGCGGCCAGGGCAATGTCAGCGTGACGGCCAACGTCGCGCCTCGCCTCATGCACGAGCTGTGCGTGGCCGCCGTGGCCGGCGATGCCCGCCGCGCCATGGAGCTGCAACTTAAATTGCTGCCGCTGCATCGAAACCTGTTTGTCGAAGCCAACCCGATTCCCGTCAAGTGGGCCATGGCCCGGATGGGCCTTTGCGGCGGCACATTGCGCCTGCCGATGACGCCGCTGGAAACATCGAACGAAGCCGCCGTGGAAAGCGCCCTGCGCATCTGCGGCCTGGTCTGATTTGCCTGATCTGATTTTTAAGGGAACCCAAGTGAAGATATTGCCAACACATCCTGCATTTTCCAAAGCCCGGAGCGCCGCCACCGTGTCTGCACTGGTTGCCCTCGGTCTGCTCGCCGGCTGCTCCTCCATCAGGGATGTGATGGAAGGCGAACGCGTCGACTACAAAAGCAGCGGCGCCAAAGCCCCTTCCCTGGCGATCCCTCCCGACCTCACACAACTGAGCCGCGAAACCCGTTATGTGGTGCCCGGCACCGCGGTGTCCGCCAGCAGCTACCAGGTAGGCCAGCCAACCCAGGCCGTGCAGACAGCCGCTGTGACCGTGGGCGACGTTCGCATCGAGCGCGCGGGAAGCCAGCGCTGGCTGGTGGTGAACCGGCCCGCAGACAAGCTCTGGACGCCCGTGCGTGATTTCTGGCTGGAGAGCGGCTTCCTGCTGTCCCAGGACCAGGAAAACCTCGGCATCATGGAAACCGATTACGCTGAAAACCGCGCCAAGCTCCCGCAGGATTTCATCCGCAACACCATCGGCAAAGTATTCGACAGCCTTTACTCCACCGGTGAACGCGACAAGTTCCGCACACGGCTGGAGCGCCGTCCTGATGGCGGCACGGAAATCTATGTCAGCCACCGCGGCATGGTCGAGGTGTTGACCGGCGTCAAAGCCGGCCAAACCGGCGGCGACAGCACCATGTGGCAACCGCGCCCTGCCGACCCGGAGCTGGAAGCCGAATTCCTGCGGCGCCTGATGGTCAAGCTGGGTGTCACGCAAGAGCAATCGAAGGCCCTGGTGGCCGCCGGTGCAGACAAACAGACCTCGCGGATCGCCACTGTCAACAGCCAGCCCGTCGTGCAGATCGACGAAGGCTTTGAACGTGCATGGCGCCGCGTCGGCCTGGCACTGGACCGCACCGGCTTCACGGTTGAAGATCGCGACCGCAGCCAGGGAACCTACTTCGTGCGCTACGTCGAGCCCATCGTGAACAAAACCGAGCCCGGTTTCTTCAGCAAGCTGTTCAGCGGCTCGCCAGCCGCCGTGCCGCCGTTGAAGTACCGTATCGCCGTCAAGAGCCAGGGTGAAAGCACCACGGTATCGGTCCTCAATGCCCAGGGCGCCCCTGAAGCATCGGCCAATGCCCAGCGCATCATCCAGGTGATTGCCGACGATCTGCGATAAATCCCGGTTCGTGACCCTGTTCATCCCGACTGACGATTCCATACCGGTGTGTTGAGGTTCAAAAGTCTGGGCAGTGGCAGTTCAGGCAATGCCACACTGGTTGAAGCGTCAGGAATCACGCCGCTTCGCGTTCTTGTCGACTGCGGGCTAGGGCTCAAGCACCTGCTCTACAGGCTCGGTGAGGCGGGCCTGCAACCCGAAGACATTCACGCCGTGTTCATCACCCATGAGCACGGTGACCACGTCGGTTGCGCCCGGTCACTGTCGCTTCGCTACCGGATCCCGGTCTGGATGAGCCATGGCACCCACGCAGGCATAGGGGCACCGGATTTTGACGGGTTGCTGCACAAGGCGCGCGACGGTAAAGCCATTGACCTCGGCGGCATGCAGCTGACGCCTTTTACGGTGCCCCACGATGCCCGGGAACCCCTGCAACTGAGCTGTACCGACGGATCGGCAAAGCTGGGCATCCTCACTGATCTCGGTCATGCCACTTCGCATGTACTGGAAAACCTTGGGGGCTGCGACGCCCTGATGCTGGAGTGCAACCACGATTCCGACATGCTGGCCCAATCGTCCTATCCCGCATTCCTGAAGCGGCGGGTGGGCGGCCAATTTGGGCATCTTTCCAATACGGCCGCAGCGGATGTCGCCCGCGGCGTCATGCATCAGGGGCTACGCTACCTGGTGGCAGCCCATCTCAGCGCGCAAAACAACCGGCCGGAGCTGGTGCAAAACCTGATGGCCGCAGCCGTGGGTTGGGACGCGGAAGACATCATTGTGGCCAGGCCCGACGTCGGCACACGCTGGATCCATATCTGAGGAAGGGTCGTGGGCCCTGCAATGCGGGTGCATGCCGTCCATCGCGGCAAACAAGCGTCCATAAAAAAGCCGCCTCGCGGCGGCTTTTTTCGACTCGCTGAAGAATTACTTCGCAGCGCTGGCTGGAGCGGCCGTAGCAGCGGCTGCAGCGGCAGCGGCGTCAGCAGCAGGTGCCGAGGCGGCAGCAGCCGGAGCGGATGCAGCAGCGGCAGGAGCCGATGCGTCAGCAGCAGGGGCTGGAGCTGGAGCTGGTGCAGCAACTGGTGCCGGTGCTGGAGCTTCTTCTTTCTTGCCGCAAGCAGCCAGAGCAACAGCGGCAACGATAGCTGCCAAAACGAGTGACTTGTTCATTTTTACGATCCTTGATGATATTTAAGAAAACAATTTCCGGAAATTGCCAAAAGAAAACCCAAACCGGAATTCAAGTTATTTTTGACCGGGGAAAGGACTCGAGCTCTTTCTACCCAGCTTTAAATTATATGCCGGATATTACAAATGGGAACGCAAGCCGGAAAACCCTAAGCCAGCCTTTACAGGCCCTTAGCGCCCTCAGACGCACAAATGCCCGCCTTAAAGCCCCAGCGTGGTGGCGGGGAACGACGGCGAACTTTTCAGCAAACGCTCATTGATCCGCTCCCTCAACGCCACCCGCCTGGCAACCTCAGAGCCGGCAATGCCAGTGCAGCGCTGCACATCCAGCCGCTCAAAGACCCAGCCGGGGCCGAGCAAGGCGCTGGGCATATCGTCCGCCGCGCCCGACGTATTGGCGCGGCATTCCACAATGTGCGCCCAGGTACGCCGCCAGGTGACGAACCGGGCGTGCCGCCTGACCACTTCATCGTAGTTTTTGGCCAGCATCGTGAATTTCCGGCCCGTCATGGACCAATCATTCAGCGCCTGAACGACTGCACGTTCTCCCAGGGGCCAGTCTTCGAAATCGGGATCGCACACAATGATTTCGCGCCAACCCTGTGCGGCTGCCGCTGAAAGCGACTGCCTGATCAACTCCGTGAAATCGCTGCGGCCAGTAAACCGGCCTTCCAGCAAGGCAGGCGGCAGGGCAGAACTGGTTTTTTCCGTATCCATAAAACGTCTCCAGGCTGTTTGGCAAGCAGGTCAGTCGTCTTCCGCAGGCAGCGTCTGCCGCAGCCAGCCCGCGTCGTGCCAGTCGCCCAGCAGCGCGATGGCCGATGCGCCAGCCTTGCGCAGCTCCCGGGGGGCCAGGCTGCGCTGGTCGGCCAGGCGGTGCATCAGGGCAGCATCGGCACCTTTGGCGCGATAGCTCTCGCCATTGATAAACACATGGTCGCTGTCATACATCATCCGCGTGCGTGTGTCGAGATGCACGCCGGCACTCCCCTGCCGCGCCGCATCGGCGTTCCACTCGCACTCCACCTCATCGAACCATACCGAGGGCTTGGGTTCGGTCATGTATTCACCCAGGGCGCAAGCCACGGCCAGGGGATCTTTCAACGCGTCCAGAACGGCCTGGCCGGCGAAGGCCGTAAGCTCTGACGGCATGGCAGCCGGTGTTGCGGTTGCGGCCTGCCCCGCATCGCGGTACAGGCGGGGCCGTGCCTTGCGGCCGATTTCTTCCGCGGCAGATTCATCGCCCTCATGGCGCTCGTCCTCAGTGAACTCGGCCAGGCGATGCAGCAGTTCCGCGGCCAGTTCTCCCTGTGCAGGCGACCTGAATCCGATGGAATATGTCATGCAATCTGCAGGTTTTCCATCGGCCTGCAGCGACGCCTCGGCAATGCCGTCGTGGGCATAGCGCGGAGGCAGGTAGAGCATGTCGCCCGCCTCCAGTACAAACTCTTCCTCAGGAACAAAATTCCGTAGGATTTTCAGCGGCACATCTTCCTGCAGCGTCAGGTCATTCTGCCGCCCGATCTTCCATCTCCGCCGGCCGCTGGCCTGCAACAGGAACACGTCATAGCTGTCAAAGTGCGGCCCAACGCCGCCGCCGGGCGTAGCAAACGAAATCATCAGGTCGTCGAGCCGGGCATCAGGCACAAAACGGAACTTCTGCAAAAGCGCATGCGCGCCGGCGTCATGCAGATCCACCCCCTGCACCAGCAAGGTCCAGGCTTTCTGGCTCAGCGGCGGGAGGCTTCGCGCGGCAAAAGGCCCCTGTTTCATCCGCCATCCCTTGGGCTGCTGGACAATCAGCCGGGACTCGACTTGCTCACGCGACGCGAGCCTGAACAGTGCTGCGCGGCTGAGCACAGGCTGCAGCCCCGGCAGCGCCTGGCGGATGAGAAGCGGCTTTTTTTGCCAGTGCCGGCGCATGAATTGCGCCGGGCTCAGGCCGGCGAGGAGCTCTAGAGATTGATTTACATCCATGGGACAATTGTCGGATGAAAATCACCCCGCAATGCGTCGTAGCCCTGACATGGACGCTGAAAGACACTCTGGGCGATGTGCTGGACGAGCTGGACGAACCCATCGAGTTTTTGCTCGGCGGCGATGACCTCCTCGCCAAGATCGAAGAGGCACTGCAAGGCCATGAAGCCGGAGAGAAGCTCGAGCTGCACCTTGAGCCAGAAAATGCCTTCGGTGACTACGACGAGAACCTGGTTTTCCTCGAACCCCGCAAGATTTTTCCCGCCGAACTGGAAGAAGGCATGACCTTCGACGGCATGGCCCTTCCGCCAGGAAGCACCGGGCAAGCACCTCATGATCATATTTACACCGTGACCGAGATCTATCCCGATCACGTCGTGCTCGACGGCAACCATCCCCTTGCGGGCATTGCCATCCGGTTGAACCTCAAGGTTGAAGCCGTGCGCGAAGCCAGCGAAGAGGAAATCGGCCAGGGATCACTTGGCACCGGTTTTTTTAAACTTGAGCCGATCACGCCGGGAAGTGGCACGCTGCACTGAGACAGGTGTGATTCCGGACGTAAAAAAAGCCGACCATCCCCTGCGGGAGTAGCCGGCTCTTTAAAGGCGGATGAACCGCAGCGTTACATGATCCGGTTGATCTGGCCGTTTTCAATCTTTACGCGGTCTCCCACGCGAAGGTTGCCGTAGCTGGGCACGTCGTAGGCGCGTGAGCTGCCATTGTCCAGTTGCACGGAGACGCGATAGCTCTCACGAATGGTCGCGTTGCGGTTCTTTTCAATGGCGTTACCGGCCACCGCACCGCCCACCGCACCCACCACGGTTGCCGCATCCTTGCCGCTGCCGCCACCGATCTGGTGACCCACCACAGCACCCGCCACACCGCCCAGCACAGCACCCACGCCAGAGCCGCGGCCTTTTTCCGTAGTCTGGATGGCTTCCACATTGATGACCCGCCCATACTCTACATAGTTATTTTGCTGATTGGCAGGGTAGGACGAAGAAGCAGGATAGGTTGAAGTGGTGGCCGGATAGGACGAATCGCCGCTCGGGCTCATGGGCGCGCAAGCGGCCAAGCCCACCAGTGCCAGCACGGCAGAAGCCGAGGAAATAAAGCGGAATGTGTTTTGCATGAGTCTCTCCTGTTAATAAGTTCATGAGCTTCCCGGCCCCTGTCATCGGCTTCACGCTAGCGAGAAGCCGATACCAGGAGCGCGGAGACTCCCATGACCCATTAAGGGCACGCCGCAGCAAATACAAGGTGGGGATTAGAGCTGTCGCGGCGTGGGAGCCGTGTCGCAGGGGTTGTAGGAAAACACCCTCCCTGACGCCTTTTGCCCGCCAGCCGTTCAGGCTTTGCCCGTGGAGCCGTACCCGCCTTCGCCACGCTCACTGGCGGGAAATTCCGCCACCACATTGAACTGCGCCTGCACCACGGGCACGATCATCAGCTGCGCAATCCGCTCCATCGGCTCGATGGTGAATGGCACGTCGCTGCGATTCCAGGCGCTGACCATCAGCTGCCCCTGATAGTCACTGTCAATCAGGCCAACCAGATTGCCCAGCACGATGCCGTGCTTGTGGCCCAGCCCCGAACGCGGCAGGATGAGCGCGGCATAGCCGGGGTTGTGCAGGTAGATCGCAATGCCGGTCGGTACCAGTTGCCAGGCGTTGGCGGCCAGCGTGAGCGGGGAGTCCAGGCAGGCACGCAAATCGAGGCCGGCACTGCCGGGTGTTGCATAGGCGGGAAGGTTGTTTTGAAGGCGCGGGTCGAGGATCTTGACGTCGATGTGCATGAACTATTTTTTCCTGGGTGGTTGATTTTTCTGGGCTTCTTCGGCCATTTGCCGCGCCAGCTCGCGCAGGCGCTGGACCAGCGCGCCGGATGAGTGACGGTTGGCCTGAAAGATTGCCCACGCCCCGTAAACCAGCAGCGCGGGCAGAAACAGGAAGCCCGCGCCGGGCACCACCTCGGACAGCACCTGCGTGGCGATCCACAGGATGACAACCCATTTGATGTGAGCGATAAAAGCGGCGCCGGAGCCGGCGATTGTCGCGGGTTTGGCAGCAGGCGTTGCGGGGCTTGCCGGAGACGGCGTGCGAAACGAAATCTTTTCCTGCGGCCTCGGCTGGTCTTCATGGCTGGCCGGCGCGTTCGCTTTTGTCAGGCGTTCCACATAGCTGACAAAATCGCCGTCTGGCGGTGTGTTCGAGGGAAGGTTCATGGTGCGGTCGCTTTCCCGTTGGACGGCGGCGCCGCCATCCGGGTCGCGATCTCGGCCACCAGCTGGCGCGCCAGTGAGAGCTTGGAAGCCCTGGGTAGCGCGGTGCTGCCTTGCGCATCCACCAGCAGCAAAGCATTGTGGTCCTGCCCGAAGGTATCCGGGCCAATGTTGCCGACCAGCAGCGGCACTTTTTTGCGCAGGCGCTTGGCTTCTGCGTTGTCAGCCAGATCATGACTTTCAGCCGCAAAGCCCACGCAAAACAGCTGGCCGGCCTGGGCTGCAGGCGACTGCGCGACAGTGGCCAGGATGTCCGTATTTTCGGTAAACACCAGCTGCGGCGTCTGGCCGGAGCCGTCTTTCTTGATCTTCTGCGTTGAAGGCGCTGCCGGCCGCCAGTCGGCGACGGCCGCCGTTGCTATAAAAATAGTAGCTGCTTGCGCACGTCCTGTAACGGCTTCAAGCATATTTTGTGCAGATTTGACGTCAACGCGAGTGACCCCGCGTGGCGTGGGCAGCCCGACCGGACCCGCAACAAGGGTGACCTCAGCCCCCGCTTCGTGCGCAGCCCGCGCAATGGCAAAACCCATTTTCCCGCTCGACAGGTTGGTGACGCCGCGCACAGGGTCTATGGCCTCATAGGTCGGGCCGGCCGTGACCAGCACATGCTGCCCAGCCAGCACCTTGGGCGCAAAGAAGGCAATCAGGTCTTCGAGGATCTGCTCTGGCTCCAGCATGCGTCCGTCGCCGGTCTCGCCGCAAGCCTGGAAACCGCTGCCCACACCCAGTACCGTGGCACCATCAGCATCCAGTTGAATAAAGTTGCGTTGCGTGGCGGGGTGCGCGTACATCTCACGGTTCATGGCCGGGGCCACCAGCAGCGGGACCTTGTCGATGGGCCGGGCCAGGCACATCAGGCTCAGCAGGTCGTCGGCACGCCCATGAAGCAGCTTGGCCATGAAATCGGCGCTCATGGGCGCAACCAGGATCGCATCGGATTCACGCGACAGGTTGATGTGCGCCATGTTGTTCGCTTCACGGCTGTCCCACTGGCTGCTGTAGACCGGCCGTCCGCTCAGGGCCTGCATGGTGACGGGCGTGATGAACTGCTCGGCAGCTTCGGTCATGACCACCTGCACCGTGGCACCCGCCTTGATCAGCGCCCGGCACAGTTCAGCTGCCTTGTAGCAGGCAATGCCACCCGACAGGCCCAGCACGATGTGTCTGCCGGCCAGGTCCAGGGCTTCATTGCCGTCCGGGCCGCTTCCCATGGGATTCACTTGATTCGTCATGTTCCGCAATGTATCTCAGTTGGAGGAAAGGCCCCCACGCTTTTCGCTTCGTGTAATGCGCTGCCCCCCGAGGGGGCCGCTGCGCCTGCGGCCCGGCTAAGCCGGTTCCGCGGCCCCGGCTTGCTTGGTCAACACCGGCCAGCCTTACGTGGGCTGCGAGCCACCGTGCAAGCCCGAACAGCTGTGGGCTGAAATTCAGTATCCCCTGCAAGAGGTAACCCGGCGGGCAACCCGTATAATCTCCGTTTACCACCTCTACGAACTTGCGGTTCGTACCTGACATGACCAAATTTGTCTTCGTCACCGGCGGTGTGGTGTCTTCCCTGGGCAAGGGAATCGCCTCAGCCTCCTTAGCTGCGATCCTCGAATCGCGAGGCCTCAAAGTCACTTTAATCAAGCTCGATCCCTACCTGAATGTGGATCCGGGCACCATGTCGCCCTTCCAGCATGGCGAAGTTTTTGTGACCGACGATGGCGCAGAGACCGACCTGGATCTCGGCCACTATGAGCGTTTCATCGAAACGCGCATGCGCAAGGCCAACAACTTCACCACCGGCCAGATCTACAAAAGCGTGCTTGAAAAAGAACGCCGCGGCGACTACCTGGGCAAGACCGTGCAGGTCATCCCGCACGTCACCAACGAAATCCAGGAATTCGTCAAGCGCGGCGCCGGCTACGAAACGGCTGATGCGGTCGACGTGGCCATCGTCGAAATCGGCGGCACCGTCGGCGACATCGAGTCCCTGCCCTTCCTGGAAGCCGTGCGCCAGATGAGCCTGCGCCTGGGCGCCAACAACACCGCCTTCGTGCACCTGAGCTACGTCCCCTGGATCGCTGCCGCCGGCGAACTCAAAACCAAGCCGACCCAGCACACTGCCAAACAATTGCGTGAAATCGGCATCCAGGCCGACGTGCTGCTCTGTCGTGCCGACCGCCGAATTCCCAACGAAGAGCGCGAAAAAATCTCGCTGTTCTCCAACGTTCCCGAATGGGGCGTGATCTCGATGTGGGACGTCGACACCATTTACAAAGTGCCCCGCATGCTGCACGAACAGGGCCTGGACGGCCTGATCTGCGACAAGCTGCGCCTGAACACGCCACCGGCCAACCTCAAGCGCTGGGACGACCTGGTCTATGAGACCGAGCACCCCCAGACCGAAGTTCACATCGCCATGGTCGGCAAATATGTGGACCTCTCCGACAGCTACAAGTCTCTCAACGAAGCCCTGCGCCACGCCGGCATGAAAAACCACGCCAAGGTGGTCATCGAATATGTCGACTCCGAAACCATCACGCAGGACAATGTCTCGCGCCTGGCACGCTTTGACGGAATTCTGGTGCCCGGCGGCTTCGGCGTTCGCGGCGTTGAAGGCAAGATTTGCGCGGCCCGTTTTGCCCGTGAGCACAAGATGCCCTATCTCGGTATCTGCCTGGGCATGCAGGTAGCGACCATCGAATTCGCGCGCCACGTGGCAGGACTCAAGGACGCCAACAGCACCGAGTTCGACCCCGCTACCCCGCACCCGGTGATCGCGCTCATCACCGAGTGGAAAGACGCCGACGGCACCATCAAGACACGCAATGCCAAATCCGACCTGGGCGGCACGATGCGCCTGGGTGCGCAAAGCTCGGACGTCGCAGCCGGCACACTGGCCCACAAGATTTATGGTGACGTGGTGACGGAGCGCCATCGCCACCGCTATGAAGCCAACGTCAACTACCTTGATGCCCTGCGTGCGTCGGGCCTGGTCATTTCCGCGCTGACGCAGCGCGAGCAACTCACCGAGATCGTCGAATTGCCGCAAGACGTCCACCCCTGGTTTGTCGGCGTGCAGTTCCACCCCGAGTTCAAGTCCACGCCCTGGGATGGCCACCCGCTGTTCAATGCCTATATCGCGGCCGTACTCCAACAGCGCACCACGGCAGGCCAGGACCCGAAAGCGGCCGCCAAGCCTCTCAAGGCGGTAGCCTGACCATGAAACTCTGCGGATTCGACATTGGTCTGAACCAACCTTTTTTCCTCATCGCCGGCCCCTGCGTGGTGGAGTCCGAGCAGTTGCAGATGGACACTGCCGGCACGCTCAAGGAAATTACTTCCTCGCTGGGCATTCCCTTCATCTTCAAAAGCAGTTTCGACAAGGCCAATCGCACCAGCGAGACGGCCTTTCGTGGACTGGGCACGGAAAAAGGACTGGAGATTCTGGCCAAGGTCAAAAAGGAAATTCGCGTGCCGGTGCTGACCGACATCCATTCCGAAGACCAGATCGCCCAGGTCGCCAAAGTCGTCGATGTGCTGCAAACACCGGCCCTGCTGTGCCGCCAGACCGACTTCATCCACGCCGTCGCACTGTCCGGCCTGCCGGTCAATATCAAGAAGGGCCAATTCATGGCCCCGGGCGACATGAAGAACGTCATCACCAAGGCGCGCGCGGCCGTCAAGGCAGCCGGTCTGCCGGAAGACAACTTCATGGCCTGCGAACGCGGCGCCAGCTTTGGCTACAACAATCTGGTCAGCGACATGCGCAGCCTGGCCATCATGCGGGAGACCAACGCGCCGGTCGTATTTGACGCGACCCACTCGGTGCAGCTGCCCGGCGGCCAGGGCACCAGCAGCGGCGGCGTACGCGAGATGGTGCCGGTGCTGGCGCGTGCCGCAGTGGCCGTCGGCGTCTCTGGCCTGTTCATGGAAACCCATCCAGACCCGGCCAAGGCCTTGTGCGACGGCCCCAATGCCGTACCGCTCAAGCACATGAAGGCGCTGCTGGAAACACTGCTCGAGCTGGATCGTGTCACCAAGAAAAACGGCTTCCTCGAAAACAACTTCAGCGCCTGAGCCAGCGATCCATCCCGCAAGCCTACACAAGCCATGACATT
Organism: Polaromonas sp. P2_G11; assembly: GCF_056403595.1. NCBI lineage: Bacteria > Pseudomonadati > Pseudomonadota > Betaproteobacteria > Burkholderiales > Comamonadaceae > Polaromonas > Polaromonas sp. P2_G11. Next base: position 482,082 of record NZ_JBFUFE010000005.1, read on the forward strand.
CGCCTACATCATTGTCGACATGAAGATCACCGACCCCGAGCAGTACAAGCAGTACATGGCGGCCGCGCCCGCCGCAGTTGCAGCCGCTGGGGGTGAATACCTGGTACGCGGTGGTAAGTTTGAGGCGCTGGAAGGCACCTGGCAACCTGCACGCGTCGCCATGCTGCGCTTTCCCAGCTACGAGAAGGCCAAGGCCTTTTATGACGACGAAATGTACCGCGCCGCACGTGCCAAGCGTGCTGGCGCCACCGAGTTTTTCAATATGGTCCTGGTCGAAGGCGTTGCCGCCCCGGTCTGATCCCCTCTCTACAAAAAAAGGAACCTAATGAGCGCAATTGTTGATATCGTCGGCCGCGAAATTCTCGACAGCCGTGGCAACCCTACCGTTGAGTGCGACGTGCTGCTGGAGTCCGGCGTCATGGGCCGTGCTGCAGTGCCTTCGGGCGCGTCCACCGGTTCGCGTGAAGCCATTGAGCTGCGCGACGGCGACAAGTCGCGCTACCTCGGCAAGGGCGTGCTCAAGGCCGTCGAACACATCAACACCGAAATCTCCGAAGCCGTGCTGGGCCTGGACGCCAGCGAACAGGCCTTCCTGGACCGCACACTGATTGACCTGGACGGCACCGACAACAAATCGCGCCTGGGCGCCAACGCCACGCTGGCTGTCAGCATGGCCGTGGCACGCGCAGCGGCTGAAGAAGCCGGCCTGCCCCTGTATCGTTATTTCGGTGGCAGCGGCGCCATGCAAATGCCTGTTCCCATGATGAACGTGGTGAATGGTGGCGCGCATGCCAACAACAACCTGGACCTGCAGGAGCTGATGATCATTCCTGTCGGCGCGCCCAGCTTTCGCGAAGCCGTGCGTTACGGTGCTGAAGTGTTTCATGCCCTCAAGAAAATTCTGCACGACAAGGGCATGAGCGTGGCCGTCGGCGACGAAGGCGGCTTTGCCCCCAATGTGGCCAACCATGAAGCTGCGATCCAGATGATCCTGGAAGCCATCGACGCCGCCGGTTATGTGGCCGGTGAACAAATCGCCCTGGGCCTCGATTGCGCAGCATCGGAGTTTTACAAGGACGGCAAATACGTCCTGGGCGCGGAAGGCCTGAGCCTGGATGCCACCGAGTGGACCAACATCCTGGCCACCTGGGTCGACAAATACCCCATCATCAGCATCGAAGACGGCATGGCCGAAGGCGACTGGGACGGCTGGAAGACCCTGACCGAGCGTCTGGGCAAAAAGGTGCAGCTGGTCGGCGACGACCTGTTCGTCACCAACACCAAGATCCTCAAAGAAGGCATCGACAAGCAGATTGCCAACTCCATCCTGATCAAGATCAACCAGATCGGCACCCTGACCGAAACCTTTGCCGCCATCGAGATGGCCAAGCGCGCCGGCTACACCGCCGTCATCAGCCATCGCTCGGGCGAAACCGAAGACTCCACGATTGCCGACATCGCCGTGGGCACCAATGCCGGCCAGATCAAGACGGGCTCGCTCTCGCGCTCGGACCGCATGGCGAAATACAACCAGTTGCTGCGCATCGAAGAAGACCTGGGTGACATCGCCACCTACCCGGGCCGCGCGGCCTTCTATAACCTCCGGTAAATGGCCCCCACGCTCGTCGCTTCGCGTACTTCGCTGCCCCCCGGGGGGGTGCGTTTTTTCTTGGTGCGGCCCGGCGAAAAAACCCTGCCCTTTAATCATCACGCTCAAGCATAGGCATGGGAAACCGGCTCGTTCCCGCCATCCTGATTGCGCTCCTGGCCATATTCCACGCGCAACTCTGGATTGGCCGGGGCAGCATTCCCAGCGTGCGCGACATGCAGCACCGGCTGACCGAACAACTCGCCAAAAACACCCAGGCACAGGCCGCCAATGACCAGCTCGCTGCAGAAGTCCGGGACCTCAAGGAAGGCCTCGAAATGGTCGAAGAAAAAGCCCGGATCGAACTCGGCATGGTCAAGCCGAATGAAATCTTCGTGCAGGTGACCAAGTAAGCCCTGGCATCCATCCTGCGAAAGTGCCCGTGTTGAAAATTGCCGTTACCGGCGCTCCACTTACCGGAAAGAGACAGCTTGCCGCTGCGCTGGACAACGCCCTGAAAATCTCGGGGCACGAAGCCACCGTAGCCGTGACTGATGCCGCCCCCCTTCCTGCCGACCTCCCCAGCTTTGGGCTGACGCTGCTCATGGGACTGGAAGAAGCGCCATTGCAAGCGGCCAAAACGGCCGATGAATGCCGGCACCTTCAACACAACGCCGACCAATCGATTCGTGCAGCCCTGTCGCAAGCGGGCATTCCCTATCGCGTCATGTACGGGACCGCGGAGCAGCGCCTTACCCGGGCGCTGGAGGCCGCGCAAAGCCTGCGGCCCCGTGCTCCAGCTTTCACCCGAAGCACGCCCGGTGCAATACCAAGCCCCCAAAAAAGCAAGAAGGCCTGGGTGTGGGTCTGCGAAAAGTGCAGCGATCCTGCTTGTGAGCACCGCCTGCTCAGCGACCTGCTGGCGGAGCGCGCTGCAGCAACCGCTTGAGGCATTGCCCTGCCGCAGCGCGGCCCACGAAACTATTGCACGGTGGACGTGGGTGGCTGCTGGTTGGTCTGGCTGGTGAAAAGCTGCGCCGCATCCACCGGGTCAAACTCATACTGTGCGCCGCAAAATTCGCACCCGACCGCGACCTTGCCGCGTTCGGAAATGATGCTTTCGATTTCGTCTGTACCAAGGCTGCGCAGCATGTTGCCCACACGGTCGCGCGAACAGCTGCAGGCAAAACTGGGGGTGGCGGGTTCAAACCGGGTAACCTGCTCTTCCCAGAAAAGGCGGCGCAGGATCGTGTCGGCATCGAGGGTTAAAAGCTCTTCGCGTTTGAGCGTGCCGGCCAGCATGGCAATGCGTTTGTAGTCTTCATTGACGCCGATCTGGTCTTCATTGGCGTCCCGGTCGATCTGGCCTTCAAGGTTCCCCTGGCCTTTGACCGGCAGCCGCTGGATCAGCAGACCGGTAGCCACCTTGCCGTCGGCTGCAAGAATCAGCTTGGTGTCGAGCTGCTCACTTTGCAGCATGTAATGCTCAAGCACTTCCGCCAGGTTCTCAATCTTCTCGCGCTGGTCGCCAAAAAGCGGCACCACACCCTGGTAGGCCTGCTGCCCCGGCAGCTTGTCCTTGGGGTCCAGCGTGATCGCGCAGCGGCCCTGATTGCTTACGTTGACCAGCTGGCTCAGTGAGCTGCCCGCATCGACCGTACCCGTCACCGTGGCGGTGGCGCGCAAGCTCAGGTCGGGCTGCACTTCGGCCACGGCCAGCTTGACCGGGCCGTCGCCGAAGATTTGAAGAATCAGCGCACCGTTGAACTTGATGTTGCTCTGCATCAGCGCACCTGCGGCGGTCATTTCTCCCAGCAGCTGCATGACCTCGGCCGGGTAGCCGCCGGCCGCCTGTCTGCGTTTGAGGATTTCCTGCCAGGAATCGGTCAGGCGGACCAGCATGCCGCGAACCGGCAGGCCTTCAAAGATGAATTTATGCAACTCAGACATTAAACAGGCCCCCACGGTCGCTCACTTCGTGTAGCTCCCTGCCCCCCGAGGGGGCCGCTGCGCCTGCGGCCCGGCGAAGCCGGTTCCGCGGCCCCTGCTTGAAGGGGAGCCCTGACGTTAACGCTCTGCATGTATTTGGTGGTTTGGTCATTGGGTGTTCAGGCGATTTTCTTGAGTCCGGCCTTGTAGCGCTGGGCATTCTCTATATAGTGCTTCGCGATCATTTTTAAACCCTCGATCTGCTCGGGGGAAAGCTGCCTCACCGCCTTGGCGGGGCTGCCGATGATCAGGGAGCCGTCCGGGAATTCCTTGCCTTCGGTGACCACGGAGCCCGCGCCTACCAGGCAGTTCTTGCCGATCTTCGCGTGATTGAGCACCACCGCCTGGATGCCGATCAGCGAGCCATCGCCGATGGTGCAGCCGTGCAGCATGACCTGGTGGCCGACCGTGACGTCTTCGCCGAGGGTGAGGGGCACGCCCATGTCGGCATGCAGCACGCTGTTGTCCTGGACATTGGTACCCCGGCCTACCGTGATGGTTTCGGTGTCGCCCCGGATCACCACGCCAAACCAGACGCTGCAGTCTTCGCCAAGCCGCACATCGCCAATCACCTGGGCGTTGTCGGCCACCCAGGCAGATGCAGGAACGGTGGGGGTCAGCTTGTCCAATTGGTAAATAGCCATGCGTTCTCACTCAAAATTAAAGCCAAAGGCCACAGGCAGGAAAGAGCGCGGCAGCCATGTACTGATTGTAAGGAGGCCTCCCCCTGCCATCCAGCACAAGCCGCCGGCAGCCAATCCAGACATCCCCGAGGTATCAACGACAATGGATTCATGACGGACCTACCGGCCCCTGCAGAACTGCGCCAGCAAGCGCTGCAGGCCCTGCTCGCCACAAATCCGGAACAAAAAGTGCTCCTGACCCAACAGGCACACGCGCAAGCAGCTACTGTTTTGATAGCAACGGAGCTGGTGATTCCCGCGGTGCCTAGCTTGCCCGGGTGCCCGGAACGGCCGGAACTGCGGTCCCACCTCGACGTCCCCAAGCGCTCACCGTTCACTCACGAAGGATTGGCGGCCCTGCTCCATGCCGTCACCCATATTGAGTTCAACGCGATCAACCTCGCCCTGGACGCCATCTGGCGTTTTGCCGGCATGCCGCGGGCCTACTACCTGGACTGGCTGCAGGTGGCGGCCGAAGAAGCCCACCATTTCAGCCTGCTGCGCGCCCATCTCCAGGCCATGGGTTACGACTACGGCGATTTCCCCGCACACACGGGCCTGTGGGACATGACCGCCAAAACCGAAGGCGATGTGCTCGCGCGCATGGCGCTGGTGCCACGCACCCTGGAGGCCCGCGGCCTGGACGCCACCCCGCCCATGCAGGCGAAACTGCGCAAGGTCGGTTCTCCCGAAGCGCTTCGGGCCGTCGACATCCTGGACATCATCCTCGCCGACGAGATCGGCCACGTCGCCATCGGCAACCACTGGTATCGCCACCTGTGCGCCCAGCGGGGGCTGGACCCGGTGGCGACCTATCCGGTGCTAGCCAGGCAGTATGGGGCGCCTCGCCTGAAGGGCCCGCTGAACCTGGACGCCCGCCGGCGGGCTGGTTTTGACGAGGTGGAACTGGCGCTTCTGGTCTAGGAACAGACGCCAGGACGCGGCGAATTCCTACACATACAGTCACGGCAGGGATTTTCGAACAGCGCTAGACTGCAAAACTCTTGAAAAGGAGTTTGCGCATGATCCGGCATCTCGTCCCAGACATCCCTTCGCAAATGCCGGGCTTGCCCGCGGACATCGCCTTGCAGCTGCCGCAGGGCCAGCGTCTCGGAGAGCCCAACGCCCCCGTCAAGCTCGCGTTTTCGCACTGGTCCTCCATCGCCCGCCTCAAGGCCGGCCAGATCGGCGCCCTGGCAGAGGACTACGTCGAAGGCAAGCTTCAACTGGAAGGCGCCATGCGCGACGTGATGCGCGCCGTCACCAAGCTGCTTCCCGGCAACCCGGTGCAAAGCGACACAGGCTGGTGGTCCGGCCTGCTGCACCGCGCCAAGTCCCTGGCCGCCCACACCCAAAGCCGGGATGCAGCGCAAATCCAGTTCCACTATGACGTGTCCGATGCCTTCTATGCGCTCTGGCTCGACCCCCGACGGGTGTATTCATGCGCCTACTACAGCGACAACGCCATGACATTGGCCCAGGCCCAGGAAGCCAAGCTCGACCATATCTGCCGCAAGCTCATGCTCAAGCCCGGTGAACGGTTTCTTGATATTGGCGCCGGCTGGGGCGGCTTGCTGCTGTGGGCCGCTGAGCACTACGGCGTGGACGCCACCGGCATCACGCTGTCGAAAAATCAGCATGCGCATGTGCAGCGCCTGATCGAGGAAAAAGGCCTGGGCGGGCGCGTGCGAATGGAGCTACGCGACTACCGCGACATGCCGGAGGATCAGCCCTTTGACAAGGTGTCCTCCGTGGGCATGTTTGAGCACGTGGGCCACGCCAACATGACCGGCTACTTCCAGAAAATCATGCGCCTGCTGGCACCGGGCGGGCTGGTCATGAACCACGGCATCACCGCCGGCGGCCTGGAAAACCGCCAGCTCGGCGCCGGCATGGGTGACTTCATCGAAAAGTACATCTTCCCGGGCGGCGAGCTGATGCATGTCAGCGCCGTACTGGAGCATATGTCACGCGCGGGCCTGGAGATGGTGGACACCGAAAACCTGCGCCCGCACTATGCCCGCACGCTGTGGAACTGGTCAGACGCGCTGGAAGCCAAGCTGGACGAGGCGCGCCAGGTGCTGGTTGCGGATGGCGGCGCCGAGCGCGCCGAGAAGACGCTCCGGGCTTATCGTCTTTACCTGGCGGGCAGTGCGATGAGTTTTGAGCAGGGCTGGATTTCGCTGCACCAGATGCTGGCGGCGCGGCCCTCGGGCGATGTGCACAACACCGCCGTCACCGGCGCCCAATCAAGCTATCCCTTCAGCCGAAACTATATGTACAGCGCCGCCCCTTGAGGGCTCCACCGCTCAACCTCGAGGGTGATGCTGCGCATGCAGCGCCTTCAGCCGTTCACGTGCCACGTGGGTATAAATCGTGGTGGTGGAAATATCGGCATGCCCCAGCAGCATCTGCACCGCGCGCAAATCGGCGCCGTGGTTCAGCAGGTGTGTGGCAAACGCGTGGCGCAAAGTGTGGGGTGACAGCGGCGAGTTGATGCCGGCAAGCCGTGCATATTTTTTCACCAGCATCCAGAACATCACGCGGCTCATGCCCTTGCCATGGCCGGTGACAAACAGGTCGTCGGTCTGTTGCCCGCCCAGGATGGCCGGACGGGCGTCCGCCAGGTATTTCACAATCCATTCCCGCGCCACCTGGCCGAAGGGCACCAGCCGTTCCTTGCTGCCTTTGCCCATGACGCGAAGCACCCCTTCGTTCAGTCCCAGGTGAAATGTCTTGAGGCCCACCAGCTCGCTCACACGCAGGCCGCTGGCGTACAGCAGCTCCAGCATGGCGCGGTCGCGCTGGCCCAGCGGCGTGTCGTCGTCGGGTGCGGCCAGCAGTGCTTCAACCTGGGCTTCGCTCATGACTTTGGGCACCCGAAGCGCCTGCTTTGCCGACTGGAGTTTGAGCGTCGGATCTGCAGCAATCAGGTGTTCGCGCAATGCCCAGCGAAAGTAGCGCTTGAACACCGTCAGGCGCCGGTTGGCGGATGTTGCCTTGGTCGCAGCGTGCCGGGCCGAAAAGTAGCTGTTGAGGTCGGCCTCCGCCGTCTCGTCAAGTCTTCGCCCTCCCTGCTCCCTGGCAGCCAGCCAACCGGCGTAGAGCGACAGGTCGCGGCGGTAAGCCGCCAGCGTGTTTTTGGACAGCCCGTCTTCCAGCCACAAGGCGTCAATAAACCCATCAATACTGGACTGGCTTTCTGGCTGCATGGGGTGACCATAACAAAAAAGCCGCCGCACATTTGAATGCACGGCGGCTTACGGGTAGCTTCACATCCGGTCGTGCCGGATTCCCAGCCTTATTCGAGCTTGAGCTTGGCCGAATCGACCACCTTTTTATAGACATCAAATTCGGCCTTGATCTGCGCCGTGAACTGCTCAGGCGTATTCGCAATGATCAGGGAGCCGGTGTCTTCGATCCGTTTGCGTATCGCCGGGTCTTCCAGCGACTTCTTCACGCCGGCGCTGACCTTGTCGACCACGTCCTTTGGCAAACCCTTCGGGCCGATGATGCCGTAATAGGCCATGCGGTTCACAGGTTCCAGGCCGACTTCCTTGAAGGTGGGCACATCCGGCAGCACGGCCAGGCGCTGGGGCGCGGCCACCACAATGGGGATCAGGCGTTTTTGCTGGATGAATGGCAGGGCCGACGGCAGGTTGTCAAAAATCATGGGCACCTGCCCCGCCACCGTGTCGTTCAGGGCCGGACCTGCACCGCGGTAGGGAATGTGCGTCACGAAGGTGCCCGACATGCTCTTGAAGAGCTCCATCTGCAGGTGACCGATGCCGCCGGTGCCCGAGGATGAATAGGAATACTTGCCGGGGTTCTTTTTGAGCTCAGCCACAAACTCCTTGTAGTTGCGCGCCGGAAAGCTCGGGTGAACCGCAATGATGTTGGGCGTTGCCGCAATATTGATGATGGGCGTGAAGTCCGTCAGCGTGTTGTACGGGATCTTGGGGTTGATGGCGGGATTGGCCGCGGTGGTGGACACCGTGGCCACACCCAGCGCATAGCCATCGGGAACGGCGCGCGATGTCTCGAGTGCGCCCACCACGCCGCCGCCGCCGGCCCGGTTTTCGACGATCACGCTCTGGCCCAAGGCCTTGCCCAGGGGCTCGGAGATGACGCGGGCGACGATATCAGTGGTGCCACCGGGTGCAAACGGCACCACGAGCTTGACCACCTTGTTGGGATAACCCTGTGCCAATGCGGGGCCTGCGGCGGTGCCCAGCGCAAGCGCGGACACCACGGAATAGGCAAACAGATAACGACGTTGCATGTTCAGTCCTTCAATAAAACAGCAGAAATGGTAATCGCAACATTCATGCCCCGCAGTTGTGGATTACGCATAAGGGCAAACCCGGGGGGATTGCGGTTATTCTCGGCGAGTGAACTACGCGCAGCTTCTTTTTCCCGACTTTTCCCTCATTGTTTGCGGCTACCTTGTCTGCCGCTACACCGCCCTCAACCGCACCGTATGGGAACAGGTGGAGAGCCTGGTTTATTACTTTTTGTTTCCGGTCCTGCTTTTTCATTCAATCGTCAAAAGCCCGCTGGACCTGGGCGCCGCCTCCAGCCTCATCAGCGCCGGTATCCTGCTGGGGGTTGCCGGTATTGCGATGGCCTACAGCCTGCCGCACCTGCCATGGCTGGGCAGGCACATCGACTCGCGTGAGCACGCCGCCAGCGCGCAAGTGGCATTTCGCTTCAACTCCTTCATTGCGCTGGCCCTGGCCGACCGGCTGGCGGGCAGCCAGGGCCTGCAGCTGATCGCCGTGCTGATTGGTGTGTGCGTGCCGCTTTTCAACGTGGCGGCGGTGTGGCCCATGGCGCGGCATGCCCAGCGCGGTTTCATGGGCGAGCTGGTGCGCAATCCGCTGATCCTTGCCACGGCCACAGGCCTGGTGGCCAACCTGCTCGGCTTTACCCTGCCTGTCTGGCTCGAACCCACGGTGACCCGCATCGGAGCCGCCTCGCTGGCACTGGGCCTGATGGCGGCAGGCGCCGGCATGCAGTTCGGCCACCTGTCGCAAGCCAAAACGCTGGCAGTGGCCGTGCTGTCGATACGGCACCTGTTGATGCCGGTCATGGCCCTGGGCCTGTGTAAAGCCTTCGGGCTGTCGCCGGTGCAAAGCACCATCCTGTTGGCGTTTTCTGCCCTGCCGACGGCTTCCAGCGCGTACGTGCTGGCGGCGCGCATGGGGTACAACGGGGGTTACGTGGCGGGTTTGGTGACGCTGTCCACCATCCTGGGCGTAGTCAGCCTGCCGTTTGCGCTGGGTGTTCTGCGTTAGGGAGAAGCCGGCAAATTGCTATTGATTTAATAGCTGCTTGCGCACACCCTTAAAGGGCTGCAGGCCAATTTCATTCAAATTTATTGACCGAGGGCCCAAGCCACATGTTCCCGCACCAGCTCGCTGGGAGAAGCGGCATGCATTTGCAGGGCTTCGCGCAGGGGCGTTCCCGCCTCAGGATCGAGCACCCGCAGGGCATTGCCCATGGCCACCGCAATATTGCGCAGCCAGCGTTCATGGCCTATACGGCGTATCGGGCTGCCTTCGGTGAATCGCAAAAAATCCGCCTCCGTCCAGCCGACCAGAGTGACGAGTTGCTGCCCGGTCAAGCTGCTGCGCTCGTCAAAGTCGGGCAAGGCGCTACGCTGGGCGAACTTGTTCCACGGGCAGACCAGCTGGCAGTCGTCGCAGCCATAAATCCGGTTACCCATCAGCGGACGAAGCTCCAGCGGGATCGGGCCCACGTGTTCGATGGTGAGGTAAGAGATGCAACGCCGCGCATCAAGTTTGTGGGGCGCGATGATCGCCTGCGTGGGGCATACGTCAATGCAGGCCTGGCAAGTGCCGCAGTGCGGCGTCACCGGCTCGCTGGGCGGCAGGGCAATGTCGACGTAGATTTCCCCCAGGAAGAACATGGAGCCCGCTTCCCGGTTGAGCAGCAAGGTGTGTTTGCCACGCCAGCCCTGGCCGCTGCGGGCTGCCAGTTCGGCCTCCAGCACAGGCGCAGAGTCGGTGAAAGCCCGATGGCCGAGCTGGCCGACGTGGCCGGAGATGCGTTCGCTGAGCTTTTGCAGGCGGGTGCGCATGATCTTGTGATAGTCGCGGCCACGTGCATACACCGATACGATCCCTTCCGCAGGCCGCTCAAGCCGGCTGAACTCCAGGGCCTGCCATTCGCCTGGGGCGGCAGCCGTCGATGCGGGCAGATAGTCCATGCGTGCCGTGATGACGCTGATGGTGCCCGGAATCAGCTCGGCCGGCCGGGCCCGTTTGAGCCCGTGCGCCGCCATGTAATGCATGTCACCATGGAAGCCTGCAGCGAGCCAGGCTGATAATCCAGGCTCGGCCGACGATAAATCCACACCGGCCACGCCAATTTGCGAAAATCCAAGCTCGCGCGCCCAAGTTTGAATTTGAGAAACGAATTGATGACTGTTCAAAGAATTGCTGGCGGGCACCCGCTGATTGTAAAAAACATTGCCTGGCAGGACGAAGCGGCCACGGCAGCCTTCGCGCAGACACTGGCGCGGCATCCCTCCATCGTGCGCGCACTGGTCGAACTGCAGGGCGACCTGGGCGCCGGCAAAACGACCTTCGTGCGTCACCTGTTGCAGAGCCTGGGCGTCGAGGGCCGCATCAAAAGCCCGACATATGCGGTGGTTGAGCCCTACACCCTGCCCGCGTCCAGCCGGCACGCCGGCCTGAACATCTGGCACTTCGACTTCTACCGTTTTAACGATCCCCGCGAATGGGAAGAAGCCGGATTCCGCGACATCTTTGCCAGCCCGGGCCTCAAGCTCGTCGAATGGCCCGAGAACGCCGGCCCGCATCTGCCGCAGCCCGACCTGCTGCTGCAGCTGGAAGTCCTGCCTGATGAAACGCGTGCCGTCACCCTGACAGCCCACACGCCCACGGGCGTGGAGCTGCTGGCATGAAGCGCCGGACCCTGAACCGCCGCAGCGCCCTGCAACTGGGCAGCTTGGTGCTTCTGCTGGGTGTGCAGCACATCGCGCGCGGCGCAACCATCGTGGCGGTACGTGTCTGGCCGTCCAAAGACTACACGCGGCTCACCATCGAGTCCGACGGCGAAATCAAGGCAAAACAATTTTTCGTCGCCGACCCGCCGCGCCTTGCCGTCGACATGGAAGGCATAGACCTGATTCCCGCGCTGCGCGAACTGGTCGCCAAGGTGAAATCCGACGACCCGAATATCTCGGGCATACGCGTGGGGCAAAACGCCCCTGGCGTGGTGCGGCTGGTGATAGACCTCAAGCAGCCCATACAGCCGCAGGTGTTCACGCTGCCGCCTGTGGCCGCCTACCAGTACCGGCTGGTGTTTGACTTGTACCCGACGCAGGTCGCCGACCCGCTCGAAGCCCTGATTGCCGAGAAGCTCGCCGACAGGCAACCAGGCGCAACGCCCGCGCCTGCCAATGACCCTATTGCCGACCTGATCGCACGGCAGTCGGGCAAGCAGGCCGACGGCAAGCCACCGCCGGCAGTCGTCGCGGAAAAAGACAAGGACAAGACCCACGGGCCAACGACCGGCCCTGCCACCCCCGGCGGCGCCAAGACCTCGCCCGAAGCGGCCGTCATTGCGAAGAACAAGACCGACCGCCTCGTCATCGTCGCGCTGGACCCGGGCCATGGCGGAGAAGACCCCGGTGCCGTCGGCCCCGGCGGCACGCGCGAGAAAGACGTGGTGCTGCAGATCGCGCACCGCCTGCGCGACCGCATCAACCAGCAGCCCAATATGCGCGCCTACCTCACGCGCGATGCCGACTTCTTTGTGCCGCTGCATGTGCGCGTGCAAAAGGCGCGTCGCGTGCAGGCCGACCTCTTTATCAGCATCCACGCCGACGCATTTTTTACGGCGCGTCCACAGGGCGCCAGCGTGTTCGCGCTCAGCGAAAAAGGCGCGTCCAGCAGCGCCGCGCGCTGGATCGCCGACAAGGAAAACTCGGCCGACCTGGTGGGCGGCATCAACGTCAAGGCCAAGGACGCCCAGGTACAGAAAGCTCTGCTCGACATGAGCACCACGGCGCAGATCAACGACAGCCTGAAGCTCGGCAGCGCCATGCTGGGCGAGATCGGTAATGTCGGCAAGCTGCACAAACCGAAAGTCGAGCAAGCCGGCTTCGCTGTCCTGAAAGCGCCTGACATTCCCAGTGTGCTGGTGGAGACCGCCTTTATCAGCAACCCCGACGAAGAAGCCAAACTGCGCAGCGACGAATACCAGGTACAGCTGGCCGACGCCTTGATGCGCGGCATCACGCGCTACTTCGCGCGCAACCCGCCACTGGCGCGCAACCGCGCCGTTTAAGCACCGCATCGGCGCACATTGATGCGCCGAAAATTACCACCAAAGACCGCGGCAAGCCGACATGCCGCGGCAACTTTCTCCTACAACCTCCAAATATCCGTCCCCCTACAGTGAAATCACAGGCAAGGTCAGGACTTCACGATGTGAATACCCCAGCAAGAGCCTGAAACTCTGAGCAAAGGTGGACAAGATGAATACGAAATTGATGATGTCAGCAGTAGCAGCGGCGGCACTGATCGGCCTGGGTGGTTGCAGCACCAGCCCGACCAATGCACAGATAGGCACCGGTGTTGGTGCAGTCGCAGGTGGTGTCGTGGGCAATGCCGTTTTCGGCAGCACCCTGGGTACCGTAGGCGGCGCAGCAGCGGGCGCCCTGATCGGTAATGAAGTCGGGAAGAGGCGCTAGAAGAAACGCCAGACAACGCGGGCTCGGCACCTGCCGGGTGGGTACCGATTGCGCCGGCTATTTCTATTCCCTCTATACCGGATAGATCAGCGAGTTGAGGATCATCTCGCTGTCATACACACAAAGACGGCTCCTGAATTTCAGGACGCCGTCTTTTTTGATGATCTCGTCGATATAACGCCCGACGTTGTAGACCTCGCTCACCCCACCCGGCTTGGTGCGAAACACCGCGTAGTTGGCCTCGGCCTTGACGACATCGCCTTCTTCCGAGAGGATGCGCGCCGGGCTGACGATGTGGCGCATGTAGTAAGGCCCGTGATAGATCGTCTGCGTGACGCCATACACCCGATCCTTCATCATGCCCCGGCTTTCCAGCGCCATCAGGGCCAGCGGCAGGCCGCGGTCAAAATTCTCGCGGGCCTGCACCTTGTAATTGCCCTCCTCCACAAAGAATTCCGGCCACGCATCAAACCGCTTTTCGTCCAGCGCCGCCGCGTAGGCTGCGTTGAGCTGGTCCACCTCCAGTTGCAGCATCAGGCGCTGCAGTCCCTGTTCACTCGCCGTCATAGACCCATGACTTTCTTCCAGTAGGCATACATGCTGCGGATCAGGGTTTCGGTGACCATGTGCTCCGTCATCTCGGTGCCGGTGCCGCCCAGCTCGCACAGTGTTGAGCCGGTGTCGCAGGCCTGTGCAAAGCCGGCCTGGCTGAACTCGATCACTTCACCGTCATCCGCACTGACGAAACCGGCCGGTCCGAACAGGTTGGCCTGGCGCAGGCGGCGCTGCGTCATTTCGGGTGTGTCGTCGGCAAAGCCGAAGTGCGTCCAGATGAAATCAAACTCACCCTCCCCACGCGGCACGATGTGGCGTGTGCTCAGCGAATTGACCTGCTGCTGGATGATCAGGCTGGGAAACAGCGTGATCATGGTCACGGTGGGCGTGATGTCGCCGCCCGGGCTGGATGGGTCGGGCATCTTCCACCAAGGCTCGGGCACCACGTCCAGCAGGCGGTCGTCATGCAGGGCCATGTTGGCCTTGAACGAGGTCACGCCTTCGGTCACGGCGTCGTTCTGCCCACCCTCGTTGCGGCGCGAAATCATCACGGCATGGCGGCCCTCGCCGTCCATCACCATGCGGCTTTTCTGATCGGCACGCCAAAGGCCGAAGGTCACAAACCACGTGTGCAGCAGGCCGGGGTGGTAAGGGTCCTTGATGTTTTCCATCATCAGCTTCCAGTTGCCCGGAATGCGCTGGCGGTTGTAGCCCAGCAGCGTCAGCTTGCGCGCTCCGTCGGGGCCTTTGAAGATGCGGTCCAGCCACGGCGTGATCTGCGGGCCGAGATAGTCTTCCAGCGGTTCGGTGTCATCGCTGAAAGTGGCAAACACCAGGCCGTGCAGCACTGCGACTCGCAACTTGGTCAGCCCATGGTCCTTGAGATCGAACCCTTCGGGCATGCCGCCGTTGACGCAATCCCCCTCTTTCACGCCGTCCTTGAAAGGCAGCCCCGCCAGGTCGCCATTGAGCTTGTAGGTCCACTGGTGATACGGGCAGACAAAGCTGCGCGCATTGCCCTGCGGGTTCTGGCAAAAGCGCACGCCGCGGTGGGCGCAACGGTTTTCAACAACGCGTATGCCGTGGTCGGTGGCACGGTCTTTGGGTGCGATGCGATCCCGCACCATCAGCACCTGTCGTTCACCGACATGGCTGAGTTTGTAGTCGCCCACATTGGGAATCTCGGCCTCCAGGCCCACATAGCACCAGTGCGTGCCGTAAAAGATTTTTTCCAGCTCGCGCTGGTACAGCTGCGCATCGGTGTAGGCCCAAAAGGGCACGCGACTGGAGCCAGGGTCGCTCCAGCGTGACAGGGTATGAGGTGCGTTCATCTGAGTGTCTCCGGGTCCTGCAGCGTACCTGCGCACAGGATTTCGGACAGATAATACGCTTACTTACGATTTCCGACTTCTTTCCCTGATCTTTTCAGTAAGGCATCGGTAGCGGCCGTCAGTCAAATACGCAGGTTGCCTGTTCAATCCTGGCCTGCACTTCCGCCCCAGTCGGGGGCACACAGCCGCGTCGCATCACGCACAAGCTGGCACTGGCCATGGCGTGGGCCAGCAAGCTGCGTCCCACATCATCCGGTAGTGCCAGCAGGTCAGCAGTGCCAGTCACACCGTTTTTTCGCGCCAGCAAAGCGGCCATGAAACCGGCGAGAAAACAGTCGCCTGCACCCACGGTATCCACCACCGACAACGGCCGGGATTCGCGGGCGCGCCACCGCCGGCCATCGCTTGTCAACAGACAGGCTCCGTGCGGCCCCAGGGTCAGAACCAGCAAGCCGGCACCGCTCGTGCCGAGCAGATGCTGCGCCCGCGCAAATACATCAGCGCCAGGTATCGCCAGGCTTTCCAGGTCTTCATCGCTGACCTTGACGACGTCGGCGTGTTGCAGCGCAGCGTGCACGTTGCGCCTGTAGTCCTGCAGGTCCGGCATGACCGACGGCCGCAGGTTGGCATCCACCACCACCATGCTGCCCGCCTGATGCTGGGCACGCAGCCATGGCAGGTAGCGGCCCGCATCCTCGGGCGCGAGTGCCAGGGCACCGGTATACACCATCTCGAGCGCGGGGACGCGTTGACACGACTGGATCAGGCTGTCCGCCGTGACCGCACGGTCCGCCACATCCTGCCGGTAAAAAACGTAGTCGGGATGGCCTGCATCATTTAGCCCCACCACGGCCAGTGAGGTGCTTTGTGCCACAGGCTGTGGGCAGGCCAGCCGCACACCATCCCCGGTCAGCGCGGCAGCCAGCTGGCGGCCAAAGCGATCGCGCGACAAAGGGTTGAGGTACAGGGTGCTGACGCCCTGCCGGGCCAGCGCACGCGTCAGGTTGAAAACAGCGCCACCCGGGCAAGGTTCATAACGTCCGTCCGGTTGAACGATCAGGTCAATCAATGCCTCACCAGCGGTTGCAACTTGCAGCACTTTTTCAGGGTTTTTCTCAGGGTAATCCATAACTAAAACAACTTGATTTAATAACTCAAGCGCCACTATAGTTCACCAACACCCATCACTTATGGGTACTTTCCCGCGAACCCGGGCCTGAATGTCGATTCAACAAGGAGACCATTTCATGAAAAAGACCACCGCCCTCCTGGCACTGTCCAGCCTCGCCCTGGCCGCCACATCGGCCTTTGCAGCGGGCGAACCCGTGATCGGCCTGATTACAAAAACCGAAACCAACCCCTTCTTCGTCAAGATGAAGGAAGGTGCTGAAGCCGAGGCCAAAAAACTCGGCGCCAAGCTGCTGACCGCCGCCGGCAAATCCGACGGCGACACAGCAGGCCAGATCACCGCACTGGAAAACATGGCTGCCGGCGGCGCCAAAACCATTTTGATCACCGCCAGCGGCGACGCCATCAGCCCTACCGTCAAAAAACTCCAGGCCAAAGGCGTGCAGGTGATTGCACTGGACAGCCCTTTTGAAGGTGCCGATGCCCTGTTCGCCACCGACAACTACAAAGCCGGCGTTTTGATCGGCCAGTATGCGAAGGCGGCCATGGCCGGCAAACCTGCCAGGATTGTCACGATCGACCTGTTCCCAGGCCATCCGGTGGGGGCGCAGCGTCACAATGGGTTCATGAAGGGTTTCGGCCTGCCTGCGGCAGACGCGAAATCCAACGAGCTGTCCAAAGACGCGGCCGTGGTCTGCATGGCCGATGGTTTTGGTGACCAGGCCAAGAGCCAGACGGCCATGGAAAACTGCCTGCAGAAAAATCCCGACGTCAACGTGGTCTACACCATCAACGAGCCTGCGGCCGCGGGTGCGTTTAATGCGCTGAAAAAGGCCGGCAAGGAAAAAGGCGTGACCATTGTCTCGGTCGATGGCGGCTGCCAGGGCATCAAGGACACGGCAGCCGGCATCATCACCGCAACGTCGCAGCAATACCCCCTGACCATGGCGGCGCTGGGCGTGGCAGCAGGTGTCAGCTACGCCAAGGGCGGCAAAAAGGCTTCGGGTTACACCGACACCGGCGTGACCTTGGTCTCGGCAAAAGCCCTTCCGGGTGTAGACAGCAAAGACACCAAAACGGGACTGAACCTTTGCTGGGGTGCGAAGTAATCGGCCAGACGCCTGCCGCCTGTCATCTTGCACCAGGTCCGGTGCAGGATGACAACATCATTTTCTCCATCCTGGATCTTTACCGATGAACCTGTCTTCGCGCCACATCCCGTGGGGGGCCCTCGGCCCCTGGCTGGCCCTGCTGGCCACCTGCATCTTTTTTACCACCCAGTCAGACCGCTTCCTGACGGGTGCAAACCTGTCCCTGGTGCTGCAGCAGGTGATGGTGGTCGGTGTCCTGGCCATTGGACAGACCCTGATCATCCTGACGGCCGGCATCGACCTGTCCTGTGGCATGGTGATGGCACTGGGCGGCATGGTGATGACCAAGTTCGCCGTGAATTACGGCATCAACCCCTACCTGGCCATTGCTTGCGGCCTGGCGGTCACGACCGGCTTCGGCCTCGTCAATGGCTTGCTGGTCACCCGTATCAAATTGCCCCCTTTCATCGTGACGCTGGGCACCCTGAACATCGCATTTGCGATCACACAGATCTACTCCAACGCGCAAATCGTTCCCAACCTCCCGGCGGAATTGACCGCGCTGGGCAACACATTCGATCTGGGCAGCACCGAAGTCAGCCTGGGAACCGTCACCATGATTGGCCTGTATCTGCTGGCGTGGTTTGTCTTGCGGGACACCGCGCCGGGCCGGCACCTGTATGCCGTGGGCAACAACGCCGAAGCAGCAAGGTTGACCGGCATCCGGGTCGACCGCGTACTGGTGGCCGTGTACGCGCTGGCCGGTCTTTTTTACGGCATCGCCGCGCTCCTGTCGGTGGCGCGCACCGGCGTCGGCGACCCGAATGCCGGGCAAACCGAAAACCTCGATGCCATCACCGCCGTGGTGCTGGGCGGCACCAGCCTGTTTGGCGGACGCGGCATCATCCTCGGCACGCTCGTCGGCGCGGTGATTGTGGGCGTGTTTCGCAACGGTCTCACCCTGATGGGCGTTGCCTCCGTCTACCAGACACTGATTACCGGCATTCTGGTGATCCTGGCAGTCGCGGCCGACCAGATGTCGCGCAAAGGGCCCCGCTGATGAACACCTCAACGCCCCTCCCCACTTCCGCACCTCTGATCATGCAGGCCAAGGGACTGGTCAAGCGCTACGGCCAGGTCACCGCACTGGACGGTACCGACTTCGAACTACGCGCCGGAGAGATCCTGGCCGTGATCGGTGACAACGGCGCCGGAAAATCCTCGCTGATCAAGGCCTTGTCGGGCGCCACCGTGCCTGACGAAGGCGAACTGTTGCTCGACGGCAAGCCGATGCGCTTCAAGTCTCCTATCGATGCGCGCCGTGCCGGGATCGAAACCGTCTACCAGGATTTGGCCGTGGCCCCTGCCATGAGCATTGCGGAAAACCTGTTTCTGGGCCGCGAACTCCTCAAGCCCGGCCCCTTGGGCCGCTGGCTGCGCCTGCTCGACAAGAAGAAGATGCTGGAGCAGGCCATTGCCCGCATGCAGGAACTCAAGGTCGGGATTCGTTCGATGACGCAGGCCGTGGAAACACTCTCCGGCGGCCAGCGCCAATGCGTGGCCGTGGCGCGCGCCGCTGCCTTTGCGCAGCATGTGGTCATCATGGATGAACCCACGGCCGCCCTTGGCGTGAAAGAAGGCAACATGGTGCTGGAGCTGATTCGCCGGGTGCGCGACAAGGGACTGCCCGTCATCTTGATCAGCCACAACATGCCGCATGTGTTTGAAATCGCCGACCGCATCCACATCCAGCGCCTGGGCCGCCGTGCGGCGGTCGTCAATCCCAAGACCATCAGCATGAGCGACACCGTGGCCGTGATGACGGGCGCCAAGACGGCCGAAGAACTGCCGGAGTCCGCACTTGCCTGACATATTGGCCCCCACGCTTGTCACTGCGTGTACTACGCTGCCCCCCGAGGGGGCGCTGCGCCTGCGGACTGGCAAAGCCAGATCCGCGGCCCCGGCTGGTAAAGAGGGGCCCCCCGCGCTTATCGCTTCGCGTACTGCTGCCGCTCGAGGGGGCACTGTCACTCCAAAATGCGTGAGGCCCGCTCATGCTTAAAGGCATTGACCCTCTACTCACGCCCGACTTGCTCAAGCTGCTGGCCGAGATGGGCCATGACGATGCGCTGCTGCTGGCCGACGCCAACTTCACGGCCATGAGTGTGGGCGCGGGCAAACCCGTGCTGCGCCTGCCTGGCCATGGCATGGCGCGGACAGTGCGGGCCGTGGCGTCGCTGCTGCCTCTGGCTGAAGACGTGGATCATCCGGTGGCTTACATGCAGGTCAGCGGTACCGAGGCACCCTACCGTTCAGAGCTACAGCGCGAGGTACTGGCGCTGCTGGCCCCGGGCTGGCTGCCGCACCAGCAGGCCGAGGCCGTTGAGCGCTACGCGTTTTATGAACGGGTACGCCAGGCCTATGCCATTGTGGTGACGGGTGAATTGCAGCCTTTTGGCAACTTCATCCTGCGCAAAGGGGTCATCGGCGAAAATCTGCGTCCATGACCGAATCTCCTGTCACCGCCGCCACTCCCGCTACCCCTGCGGAATCCGAAGCAGCCACACCTGTGTGGCTGCGCCAGCGCGGCTCCAACCACGTGGGTATGCGCCAGTTCAACGAACGCGTGGTGCTGCAGGCCATCCGCCTGCACGGCAGCGTACCGAAAGCCGAACTGGCCCGCCTGACCAACCTGACCGCACAGACCATCGGGCTGATCACTGCCCGGCTGGAAGAAGACGACCTGCTGATCCGGCATGATCGCGTGCGCGGGCGCATTGGCCAGCCCTCGGTGCCGTTGGCGCTGAACCCCGACGGAGCCTTCTCTGTGGGGATCAAGATTGGCCGGCGCAGCACCGACTGGCTGCTGGTCGACTTCACCGGTCAGGTCCGCCAACGCCTGTCGCTGGCCTATGCCTTCCCAGATGCCGACACACTGCTCCCCGTGATCGGCCAGAACCTGCGCATCCTGCGCGAGCAACTCGGTGCACTGGCTCCGCGACTGGTCGGTGTGGGGGTGGCCGCTCCCTTCCAGCTCGGTGGCTGGCACCGGATGCTGGGGCTGTCAGCGCAGCAGTCGGACCGATGGAACCACATCGACCTCAGCGCCGAAGTGCAAGCCATGACCGAGCTGCCTGTGAGTTTTGCCAAAGATACCTCGGCGGCCTGCGTGGCCGAGCTGGTGTCGGGCCGTGGGCGCGACCTCAAGAGCTTTCTCTACCTGTTTGTCGACACCTTTGTGGGGGGCGGCCTGGTCATCAACTCACAGCTTCACGCCGGCATCCACAACAACGCCGGCGCCGTGGCGTCGCTGCCATTGCAGGCGGCCCGGCCACCCGGCGCGCCGCCACAGCTGGTCAGCCAGGCTTCGCTCTGGGAACTGGAGCAGTGTTTCAAGGCGCGCGGGCTTGATCCGACTGCAGCCTATGACGAACGCGCCCTGCAGCCGCCGTTCGAGTCCGACACCCAGGCCTGGGTGGCCAGCGCCGCCAATGCACTGGCCCACAGCGTGGTCAGCGCAACGGCCCTGCTGGATATTGATGCCGTGGTGATGGATGGCTCCTTTTGCCGCCCGCTGCTGCAGCGCCTGATTGAAGCCACGGGCGCAGCACTCGGCCGCTACAACTGGGAAGGCCTCTGGCCCGCCCAGGTGATCGCCGGCAGCATTGGCTCCGACGCTCGCGCGCTGGGCGGTGCCATGCTGCCCCTACATGCCAATTTCGCACCTGACCGAGACCTGTTTCTCAAGGGTGGCCGCTGATCCGCGCTTCGGGACGGTACATCGCCTCAATTTCGCGTGCATAACGGGTCATCAGGTTGTTGCGCTTGAGCTTGAGCGTCGGCGTCATCAGGGTGTTTTCGAGCGTCCACGGCTCCCGCGTAAGGTACACGGCACGCGGCGTCGCGTAGCGTGCAAAGTCCTTTGTCTGGGTTGCCATGCGCTCCAGCGCGAGCTTGTGGACAGCCGGCAGGTGCAGGCTGGCCGGATCCTCGGGGTCCACCGCCAGCGCTGCAGCCACACGCCGCCATTCGGCCGGGTTGACCACCGCCACACAGGCGATGAAGGGGCGGTTTTCACCGACGACAAAGACCTGGTCGAACAGGGAGTCGGCGGCAATCGCCACCTCCAGGTCGCCAGGCGGTACTTTTTCGCCGGTCGACGTCACGATGATTTCCTTCAGGCGTCCCATGATGCGGATACGCCCGCCATCGATCACGGCCTGATCTCCTGTGCACAGCCAGCCGTCGTCCGTCAGCACGCGGGCCGTGTCTTCGGGGCGTTTCCAGTAGCCCTTCATCACCAGCGGGCCGCGTACCTGCAGCTCCTGGTTGGCGCTGATGCGCACCTCGACACCCGGCAAGGCCCTGCCCACCGTGGCCGGGTCGTTGTCGTCCACACCATTGCCCGACACCACGGGCGATGTCTCCGTCATGCCGTAGCCCTGCAGTAGCGGCAGGCCCAGGCCGAGGAAACAGCGTGCCACCGCATGCGACAAGGGCGCACCACCGCTCACCGCCACCCGCACGCGCCCACCAAACTGCGCCCGCAGGGTTCCGGCCACCAGCCGCTCCAGCAGGGGCCAGACCAGGGGATCCAGCCATGCCCACGGACTTTTTTCGCTTTCCGCCAAAAGCAATCCCTGTGCGCGGCAAAACCGCCGCCAGCCGACAGACTGCGCCGCCAGAAACAGGCGTGTTTTAAGCGGCGACTGCGTCAGTGTTTCCTGCAGTTTGGCAAATACGCGTTCGTAAATACGCGGCACCGAAATCAGCACGGTGGGGCGCACGGTTTTCAGGTCCTCGGCCAGCAAGGGCACGGAACGCGCATAAGCCACACAGCTTCCGGCGGCAATGGGCAGGTAATAACCGGCAGTCCGTTCAAACGTATGCGACAGCGGCAGGAACGACAGGAACACATCGTCCACCGCCGGCACCACCAGCGACAGGATGGCCCGCACGTTGGACACGATGTTGCGGTGCGTCAGCATCACACCCTTGGGTTTTCCCGTGGTGCCGGAGGTATAGACGATGGCCGCGAGGTCGTCCTCCTGCGGTGCGGGCAGCAAGCCGGCGTACCCTTCCCCCACCGCCAGCCAGTCGGCCAGGGGCACAACAGCCACCGGCCCACCCGCCCCGCTCAATGCCGCTTCAGGCGCGGCGACCACCACGCAGCGCAACGCCGGCAAGGGCGTTCCGACAGCCTCAATGGCCTGCCACTGCGAAAGCGATGACACCATCAGCAGGGAAGCTTCGCAGTCGGCCAGGATGTAGGCAATGCTGCCGGCATTGTCAATGGCGTGCAGCGGCACAGGCACCAGCGCCAACGACAGGGCTGCCTGGTCAATGCTCACCGCATTAAGGCCGTTAGGCAAGAGGATCGCGACACTTGCATGGGCCGGCAGTTGCGTGGCCGCCAGCGCGCGTCGCCACCGCGCGACCCGCTCGCTGGCCTCAGCCCAGCAGGTGCTGCACCATTGCCCGGTGACGGCATCAAATTCACGGTAAGCCTCAGCCTCGGGGCTGTGTGCCACGCGAAAGGCCAGTAATTCCGGCAGCGTGTGCACTGCGGCAAGGTCCAGGGGGGTGATGTTCATTCAGGTTTCCTGCCAGCCGGAAAGGCGGCACTGTCATTTTTTATCACGTGCGCAGTTGCGCGTGGCGGCGTTGCATCAAGCCCGTTCAACAACAGGCCTTTTGGGCGAATGCGTATCAGCGCACCTTCAGGCGCCGGCGTTGCCTGCTTTGCGCCTGGCCTTCCAGGCGCCGAAAATAACAATCAGGCCGGGAATAAAAATCATGGCCCAGATGATTTTGTCGAGATGGGTTTTGACAAACGGAATGTTGCCGAAAAAATACCCTACCGTGATGATTCCACCGACCCACAGCGCGCCGCCCACAAGGTTGTACAACGTGAACTTGCTGCGTGTCATGTCCGATACGCCCGCGACAAAAGGGGCAAAGGTGCGAAGAAAGGGCATGAAACGCGCCGCGATGATGGTGATGCCGCCATACTGCTCGTAAAACGCGTGGGCCTGGTCAAAAGCCTTTTTGTTGAACCAGCGCGAGTTTTCCCACTGGAACACCTTGGGCCCCAAAGCCCGCCCTATGCTGTAGTTGCACTGGTCGCCCAGCACAGCCGCCACAAACAGCAACGCCACCGCTACCGGAAAACTCATGAGGCCGACACCGCACATCGCACCCACCACAAACAACAGTGAATCGCCCGGCAAAAAAGGCATGACGACTACGCCGGTCTCCACAAAAATAATCAGGAATAACAGGGCATACACCCATGCGCCGTAGCTGGTGACAAAGGCTTCCAGGTGCTTGTCGACATGAAGAATGAAATCGATGAGAAAGGTGACTAGTTCCATGCCGGCAATTTTGACAGGTATGAAACCAGCAGGCCTGCAGGGATGGCCAATGAGCTTCATGGCATGCCCCAAACCTTGCAAATCGCCAACAGACTATTACAAGTTGCTGATTGAACCAGTGCGGGAAAGCCTCAGGACGCAGGGGGTTTACGGCATGTCCCTCAACAGCCAAACCCGTAAAATCTGCGCAATGACCCTGCCCGCCCGCCGCCCGATCCGCGAACTTCCCGATGAACTGATCAGCCAGATTGCGGCCGGCGAAGTGGTGGAGCGCCCAGCGTCCGTCGTGCGCGAGCTGGTCGACAACGCACTGGACGCCGGCGCCACACAGGTGACTGTGCGGCTGCTGGCCGGTGGCGTGCGGCTCATCATGGTCGAAGACGACGGCTTCGGCATCCCGCGCGAAGAACTTCCCGTCGCCCTGAGGCGCCATGCCACCAGCAAGATTGCGTCGTTGCAGGATCTCGAAGCCGTCGGCACCATGGGTTTTCGGGGCGAGGCGCTGGCGGCGATCAATTCGATCGCAGACATGAGCCTGCTGTCCAGAACCGCCGCGGATGAACACGCATGGCAGCTTGACGGCCGCACCGGCGAACTGAAGCCCGCCGCCCGCAGCCGCGGTACCAGCGTGGAAGTGCGGGAGCTGTTTTACGCCACGCCCGCGCGCCGCAAATTCCTGAAAACCGATGCCACCGAACTGGCCCACTGCATTGAAGCCGTACGCCGCCATGCCCTTGTGCGGCCCGATGTGGGTTTTGCCATCTGGCACGAAGGCAAGCTGGTCGAGCAATGGCGCGCGGCGGCAGGCGACAACGCCCACCAGCAGCGCCTGGCCGACGTGCTGGGCAGCGAATTTGTTGAGCAGTCCGTCGC
Source organism: Polaromonas sp. P2_G11 (assembly GCF_056403595.1). Lineage (NCBI taxonomy): Bacteria > Pseudomonadati > Pseudomonadota > Betaproteobacteria > Burkholderiales > Comamonadaceae > Polaromonas > Polaromonas sp. P2_G11. The sequence goes on from NZ_JBFUFE010000005.1 coordinate 506,440, forward strand.
CGTCAGCTATGAAAGCTCGGCCCGCCGCGCCGACGGCCTGCCGGCCGTGCGCGTCTGGGGCGTCGCCGGCATTCCGGATGCCGCCCGCTCGCGCGCCGACCAGCAGTTCGCGTATGTCAACGGCCGTTACGTGCGCGACAAGGTGCTGACCCACGCTGCGCGCAGTGCCTATGAAGACGTGCTGCACGGCCACCGCCAGCCGGTCTATGCGTTGTATGTCGAGATCGACCCGTCCCGCGTGGACGTGAACGTGCACCCGACCAAGATCGAAGTGCGTTTTCGCGACAGCCGCGAGGTGCACCAGGCCGTGCGCCACGCCACCGAAAACGCGCTGGCCGTTCCGCGCTCCATGGCAGCTGTCCAGGCCGGCACGGAAGACGCTGCTGTCACGCCCACCGGATTTCTTGAACAAAACAAGGCTTTTTCGCAACAGGGATGGGCGCAACCAGCTATCAATTTTGTAGCAAACGGCGGCCACAGGGCCTCCGACTTTGACGCCATGTGGCCGTCATCGCAAGCCGTCGCGCCCAGCCCGCGGGAATCTGGCGAGGATGCCCTGTACGTCACCATTCCCCCAGCCGGAAATGGCATGGCAAACCCTGGCGTGCCTGAAGGCGCAAGCGCCCTGCCCTCCGGCGACTGGCCGCTGGGCCGCGCCATCGCCCAGCTGCAGGGCATCTACGTGCTGGCCGAAAACACCCAGGGCCTTGTCATTGTGGACATGCACGCTGCCCATGAGCGCATCGTCTATGAACGCCTGAAAACCCAGATGGACGGTGCCGATGGCGCCGATGGTGCCAGCATCATCAGCCAGCCGCTGCTGATTCCGGCCACCTTTGCCGCCAGCCCCCAGGAAGTGGCCACGGCTGAGGCCAACGCCCAGGCATTGGCAACGCTGGGCCTGGAAATCACGCCTTTTTCGCCCAAAACCCTGGCGGTGCGCGCCGTGCCCACCAGCCTGGCGCAGGGCGATGCGGTGGAGCTGGCCCGCAGCGTGCTGGCCGAACTGGCCCAGCACGACGCCAGCACCGTCATACAGCGGGCCCAGAACGAGTTGCTGTCGACCATGGCCTGCCACGGCGCCGTGCGCGCCAACCGCAAGCTCACGCTTGACGAAATGAACGCCCTGCTGCGCCAGATGGAAGCCACTGAGCGCTCCGACCAGTGCAACCACGGGCGGCCCACCTGGCGGCAGGTCAGCATCCGGGAGCTTGACACGCTCTTCATGCGCGGACGCTGAACTTTCCGGCGCCCGGCGAATCATTCACTTGCATGAAACGCTGGCACCTCTTTACTTCTTTCCTGATGACGCTGGCGTTGCTGGCGGGCTGCGCCACCCTTGACGAAAAGCAGCGGGCCTGGATCTTCCAGCCCAGCGACCGCACCTGGAGCGGGGGCGCTGCCGCCGCTGTTGGCATGGAAGACGTCTGGATTGACTTCAACGCCGCTGGCGGCAACGGCAGTGACGGCGACCACCCCGTCCGCCTGCACGGCCTGTGGCTGCCGGCAGACGAGCCCGATGCCGCAAGCAAAACCCCCGTGCTGCTGTACCTGCATGGCGCGCGTTACAACGTTACCGGCTCCGCGCCGCGCATGCGCCGCATGCAGGAGCTCGGCTTCTCGGTCCTGGGGATCGACTATCGCGGTTTTGGCAAAAGCACCTACGAACTGCCGTCGGAAACATCGGCCTACGAAGACGCCCGCGCCGCGTGGGACTGGCTGGCCAAAAAGTACCCCGGCCGCCCCCGTTACATCTTCGGACACTCGCTGGGCGGGCCAATTGCCATCAACCTGGCCACTGAAGTGGCCGATGAAAGCGGCACGATTGTCGAAAGCACATTCACCTCCATCGCCGATGTGGTGAGTACGTCCCAGTGGGGCTGGATGCCGGTGTCGCTGCTCATCACCCAACGTTTCGAGGCCGTCCGAAAAGTCGGCAAGATCGGCTCCCCCCTGCTGGTGGTGCATGGCGGCGAAGACCGCCTCATCCTGCCGGACCTGGGGCGCAAACTTTATGACGCCGCAGCGCAGCCCAAGCTCTTCCTGCTGGTGCCGGGTGGCTCGCACCACGACACCAACCTGGTCGGCCAGCCGCAATACCGGCAGGCACTGGCACAGCTGTTTCAGATGGACAGGAGCCTTGCTGACGGTGCGCAGCAGAATGAGGCATTGCAGGTGGCCGGCGGCAAACGCGCCCCAAAACAAGCCGAAATGCTACAGAACAAGGAATAATGCCCAAAAACAGGTATTTTTTACTTACCCAATACATGTAGCCGGATGTAACATCCCTCGTACCGCATAGCAGCTGATAGCAGCTAAAACAACGAGAGGGGAATGTATGAGCCAAGTCCTGGTTATCCGCAGGCCGTCTGCCATCAATGTGCTGGCCCCTGTGCTGGCGCTTCTGGCGTCTGCCCCTCTTCATGCCCAGACCGCCGCCGCCGCCGCGGCGCCTGCCGTTGCGAAATTCAATGGCGCAGACACCGCCTGGATGCTCATCTCGACCGTCCTGGTGCTGTTGATGACCATTCCCGGCATCATGCTGTTTTACAGCGGCATGATGCGGGCCAAAAATGCGCTCTCCATCGTGGCGCACACCTTTGCGGCCACCACAGTTGTCACGCTGGTATGGGCGGGCATTGCCTACTCGCTGGCCTTCACGCCCGGCAACCCCTGGATCGGTGACATGAGCCGGGCACTGAGCGAAGGCCTGCTGGGCGCAAAAGTCGGCGCGCACGTTTCAGCGCCTTCCGTGCCGGAATCCGCTTTCTTCCTGTTCCAGCTGGCATTCGCCATCATTACCTTCGCGCTGATCATCGGCGCCACTGTGGAGCGAATGCGCCTGAGCGCCACCATTTTCTTCGCGGCCTTCTGGACCATCCTGGTATACGCCCCTGTGGCGCACTGGATCTGGCAACCCACCGGCTGGCTCGCCAGCATGGGCCACATGGACTTTGCGGGCGGCACAGTGGTGCACATCGCGGCCGGCGTCAGCGGCCTGGTGGCGGCCAAGGTTGTGGGTCCGCGCAAGGGTTTCGGAACCGAACCCATGGTGCCGCACAACCTCTTGATATCCATCATCGGCGCCGGGCTCTTGTGGGCGGGCTGGTTCGGCTTCAATGCCGGTTCGGCCTTTGAAGCCAGTTCGCGCGCCGTGGGCGCCCTGCTGGCCACCCAGGTGGCGGCCTGCGTTGGCGCGTTCATGTGGGGCATTTGCGAATATGTCCAGCGCGGCAAGTTCAGCGTGCTGGGCATGGCAACTGGCGCCATTGCCGGCCTCGTCGCCATCACGCCGGCGTCCGGTTTTGTCGGCGTCATGGGCGCATCGGTGTTGGGCTTTGCGGGCGGCGTCGGCTGCTTCCTGGCCGTGACCCGCTTCAAGCGTGCCACAGGAATTGACGACTCGCTTGACGTATTTGCCCTGCATGGCGTGGGCGGCATCATCGGCACGGTCCTGACCCCGGTCTTTGCGCTCAAGGAAATTGCACCCGTGACCGCCACCGTGTTTACCAACCTCGTGGGAGCCTGCGCCGTTGCAGCTTACGCAGGCGTCGCGACCTGGCTGATTTTGCTGGTGGTCAAGCCCCTTGCAGGCCTTCGCGTAACCACGGCAGAGGAAGAACTGGGCCTTGACCTTGCCCAGCACGGCGAGATGATTTCAGGTGCTTGAGTTCCCCCCATCAAGACACGTAAACCATGCTGTTAACCATGACGCCGCCTGACGACTCCGATCTCATGGCCTACGCGGTGCGGATGGTCATTCCCATGAAGCGGGAGTTCGGCCGTTCGTTGAATGTCCATCAATTCCTGCATGACCTGCCGTACGCCACTGAAGTAATTCAGGAAGCGCTCAACAGCAAGGACGAGCGCCTGCGCAGCTATGCGGCCTATGCGCAGACCAAGATTTTCGGACCCCGCAGCGGCAGCGAACCATTGCTGTCAGCGTCCGCTGCATCGCCCGCACCGTCGCGCGCCGTCGCGGCCGCTCCTGCCGCAAGTGAAACAGAAATCAGCGAAGACCTCCGGGCCAAGGCCATTGCCCGGTACAAGTCAGGCCTGCGCTGAACAGCCTGGCCGCCCCGACAGCGCCCTGATACCCCAGGCTTGATCAGCCCGCCCTCACCACACGCACGCCGGCACGTCTGGCGCTGCTGATCCACGCTGCCTGCGCGTCGCGGTGAACCACCACCGCCGACACATCGGCCAACGCCATGATGCGGCAGGCCGAAGCCGCGCCAAGTTTTTCGCCCGATGCCAGCAGCACCGTTTCCGAGGCGCAGCGGTGCAGCGCCCGCTTGACGGCGGCTTCTTCGGAATCTCCCGTGGTCACGCCCGCCGACGCATGCACGCCGGTCGCCCCCATGAAAAACACATCGGCCCGCAGGCGGGATAGCTGCTCCATCAACTCGGCCCCCATGGCCACCATGGAGTGCCGAAAGAGCCGCCCGCCAAGCAGCTGAATCACGAGGTGGGGACAGCGAGCCAGTTCCATGGCAACCGCCGGGCTGTGGGTAAACACCGTCGCATGAAGGTCTTCACTCAGGTGCCGCGCCATCTGCAGCGCGGTGGTGCCGCCGTCGATGATCACCACCTGCCCTGGCTGGACCATGGCCGCCGCCGCCCGGCCGATGGCCTGCTTGTCCAGCGGCGCAATCTGCTCGCGCACCGTCACATTGCCGACGGCCGGTGAAGCAGGCAAGGCCCCGCCATGGACACGCTGGAGCTTGCCCGCCTGGGCCAGCTCGCGAAGGTCGCGCCGGATGGTGTCTTCCGAAATACCCAGTTCCTGGCTGACGGTCTTGGCAACCAGTTGCCCGTCACGGTCAAGGCGTGTCAGCAGCAGGTGTTTGCGTTGGCTGGTCAGCATGGGGTTTCGGCTCCGGTTTCTATCTGGCGTGAAGCTGGACAATTGCACGAAATTTCATAATAATGCACGATATTACACGAAATCAACCAATCCGAATGCGCCCTTCCTTCCTGATTCCACCGCCCGCACCACACGTGCGCGTGCTCGGCGATGAACGCCTGTCCGACAACTGGTATGTGTTGCGCAAACTCACCATCGAGTTGCGCCGCCGCGGCGGCACGTGGCAGCAGCAGACACGCGAGGTCTATGACCGCGGCAACGGCGCAGCGATCCTTCTTGTCAACGTCCGGCGGCAAACCGTGGTGCTGACAAGGCAGTTCCGGCTGCCGGCCTGGGTCAATGGTTGCGCCGACGGTATGCTCATCGAGGCCTGCGCCGGACTGCTCGATGGCGACGACCCCGAGACCTGCATCCGCCGCGAAGCAGCCGAAGAAACCGGGTTCCGCATCCAGGCGCCGCACAAGGTGTTCGAGGCCTACATGAGCCCGGGTTCGGTCACTGAAAAGTTGCATTTCTTCGTAGCCTCCTACGAAAGTTCAGACCGGGCAGGAGAAGGCGGCGGCATCGCCCATGAAGGTGAAGACATCGAGGTGATCGAGCTGCAACTGGAAGAAGCGCTGGCCATGGTGCGCAGCGGCGCCATTGAAGACGCCAAGACCATCATGCTGCTGCAGCACGCAAAAATCACCGGCCTGGACCGCCTGCTCCCTCTGCCCCCTTCTTCCGGGTCCTGAATTGATTCTGGAAACGGCCCCTCGGGCCATGCCAGTACCGCGATGCAGCAGGCGTTTTGTCTGATACGCTCAGCTCAATGGATGTTCCTGTTTCGAAGACCGCGGCGCCTGCCATGTCGCCCGGCATGGTGGTGCTGGTCCTGTCGATGCTGCTGGGCATCCAGCCGGTCACGACCGACCTCTACCTGCCCGCCCTCCCCTCCCTGACTGAAGGTTTCGGCGCGCCGATGTCGCAGGCGCAGCTCACGCTCAGCGCCCTGCTGCTGGCCTTCGGTACCTCCCAGCTGATCTGGGGCCCGCTGTCGGACCGCTTCGGCCGCCGTCCCATCCTGCTCTGGGGCCTGTGCGCCTACACCCTCGCTTCCGTCGGCAGCACGCTCGCATCGTCGATGACACTGCTGATCACCTGGCGCATCGTGCAGGGCGCCGCCATGGGCGCTGCAGTGATGTGCGCGCGCGCCATCGTGCGCGACCTGTACCAGCCGCTTGAAGGCGCCCGCGCCATGTCCAAAGGCTTGAGCGGCCTGGGCGTGCTGGCCTGCATCAGTGCACCGCTGGGCGGCTTGCTGTCGGAGCTTTTCGGCTGGCGCATGGCCCTGATGGCGCTGGCCGTGTTCGGCGCGGCCACGCTGGCCCTCATCTCACTGCGGTTTGAAGAAACCCTGGCACAGAAAAACCCGCGTGCGCTGCAGCCGGCCACACTGCTGCGCACCTGGGTCCATATTCTTCGCAACCCCACGTTCCTGGCGTTTTCGGTGTTGACCGCGGCCTCCTACGGCGGCCTCTTCACCTTTCTGGCCACCTCGTCGTTCGTGTTTATCAAGGTGCTGGGCCTGACCAAAACACATTACGGCCTCATCATGTTTTCGATGTGTTTTTGCTACCTCACCGGCACCTTCATCTGCCGTCGGCTGCTGCCGCGCTTTGGCGTGCGGCGCTCGGTGGCCGTGGCCGCGTGCCTCACACTGGCCGGCGGAACCCTGATGGGCGTGCTGGCCTGGGCCGGCATCCAGAACGTCTGGGCCATCATGCTGCCCTACTACCTGTTCATGCTGGGGCATGGCGTGCACCAGCCCTGCGGGCAGAGCGGCGCCGTTAGTCCCTTCCCCCAGGCGGCGGGCGCTGCCTCGGCCCTCAACGGATTTCTCATGATGGTCGTGGCCTTCGGCATGGGCGGCTGGCTGGGAACCCACATGGACGGCACGGTGCGGCCGCTGACCAACGGCGTCTGGTTCTGGAGCGCGCTGATCGCCGCCACGGCCTGGACCGTGATCCAGAAATACGGAGAGCCTGCCCATGAGGCCGCAGCCAGGGCCTGACATGCGCGGCATCGCACTGGCCGGACCGACGGCCTCCGGCAAAACCGCCGCCGCCATGGCGATTGCACAGCGCCACGCGGTGGAAATCATCAGCGTCGATTCCGCACTGGTCTATCGCGGCATGGACATCGGCACTGCCAAGCCCACAGCGGCCGAGCTGGCCGCTGTGCCGCATCACCTGATTGACATCCGCGACCCGCTGCACGCCTACAGCGCGGCCGAGTTTGTGGCCGACGCCAACCGGCTGATGGAAGACATCCGCGGACGCGGCAAACTGCCGCTGCTGGTGGGCGGCACCATGCTGTACTTCAAGGCGCTGTTCGACGGGCTGGACGACATGCCCAAAGCCGACCCCGCCGCGCGCGCCGTGATAGCCGACGAAGCAGCCGCCAACGGCTGGCCGGCTCTGCATGCCGAACTCGCCCGGGTGGACCCGGTCACCGCCGCCCGGCTCGCACCGAACGATTCGCAGCGCATTTCGCGTGCGCTGGAGGTTTTCCGCGTGTCAGGCCAGCCGCTGTCGTTCTTCCACCAGCAAAACGCTACAAAAACCATAGCTGCTGGCGCACAGCCATCAATGGCTACAGCCCTTATTTCCCTTGAACCTCAAGACCGCAGCTGGCTGCACGAGCGTATTGCCCAACGCTTCGACGCCATGCTGGCCGGCGGGTTTATGGACGAAGTGAAAGCCCTGCGCGCACGCGGCGACCTCAACCCCGACTTGCCTTCGATGCGCTGCGTCGGCTACCGCCAGGCGTGGGAAGCACTGGACGGCAACTACCCGCTGGCCGAGCTGCGCGACAAAGGCATTTTCGCCACGCGCCAGCTGGCCAAGCGCCAGATCACCTGGCTGCGCTCCATGCCGCAGCGCCAGGTCGTGGCCTGCGATGCGGCCGATGCGTTGCAGCAGGTGCTTGCACTGGTTGACGCTTCTGTTGGGCAGACGACATGAGCCTTCAACTCAGGAACCTCGCCAAGCGCTACGGCACAACCGCCGTGTTCAGCCATGTCACGCTGGATGTTGAGCCCGGCGAGTTCGTCGCCATCATCGGCGAATCAGGCGTCGGCAAATCAACGCTGCTCAACTGCATGGCCGGACTCGACACCTGGGACGAAGGCACCGTGCTGCTGAACGGCCAGGACCTGGGCACCATGACCGACGACGAGCGTGCGCTGCTACGCCGCCGCCATGTGGGTTTTGTGTTTCAGGCCTTTCATGTGCTGCCGCACCTGGATGTCGCGCAGAACGTGGCCCTGCCATTGCTGCTGCTCGGCGAGCCGGACGACGCGCGCGTGCAGTCACTGCTGGATGCGGTCGGCCTGTCGGGCATGGGCGGGCGGCTGCCCCAGCAACTCAGCGGCGGCCAGCTGCAGCGCGTGGCGATTGCCCGTGCCCTGGTACACCGGCCCAGCCTGCTGCTGGCCGATGAACCCACCGGCAACCTGGACCCAACGACGGCCGCCAAAGTAATGGATGCGCTGATTGCCCAGACCCGCGAACACGGCGCCTCGCTGGTGCTGGTCACCCATTCGGAAGCCGCAGCCGCCCGCGCTGATCGCCGGCTGCATCTGAGCGCCGACGGAATTCTTCCGTAAGCTGCCCCCCCTTGCTCAGGCCTGGGCGAGCAACTCCGCGTAGCGCTTCAAATCAACATTTCCGCCGCTGATGATGACGCCCACCTTTTCACCCGGTGCGGCAGGGTTGGCCTGCAGCGCGGCGCATGCCCCGGCAAACGCCAGGCAGCCTGTCGGCTCCACCACCATCTTCATGCGTTCGGCAAAAAAGCGCATGGACTCGACCAGCTGCGCATCGCTTACCGTGAGGATGTCGTCCACATCGCGCCGGATGATGGCAAAGGTGTACTCGCCCAGGTACTGGGTTTGTGCGCCGTCGGCAATGGTTTTTGGCGTTTCAATATGCACGATGCGGCCTGCGCGCAGCGACTGCTGGCCGTCGTTCCCCGCTTCAGGCTCGACACCATAGACCTTGCACTGCGGCGACAGGGCGCGGGCTGCAAGCGCCGAGCCGCTGGTAAGCCCGCCGCCGCCCAGACATATGTAGAGACGGTCCAGCGGGCCGGTTTCTTCGATCAGCTCTTTCGCTGCCGTACCCTGGCCGGCGATCACGTCGGGGTGGTCATAAGGCGGGATCAAGGTCATGCCGCGTTCGGTGGCGAGCCGTTTCGTCAGGGCCTCGCGGTCTTCGGTGAAGCGGTCGTACAGCACCACTTCCGCGCCATAGCCCTGCGTGGCGGCCAGCTTGGCAGCGGGTGCATCTTTGGGCATCACGATGACCACGGGCATACCGAGCAGCCTCGCCGAAAGCGCCATCGCCTGCGCATGGTTGCCTGACGAAAACGCGATAGCACCGGCCCGGCGCTGCGCCGCGTCGAACTTCGACAGCGCATTGAAGGCGCCGCGAAACTTGAAAGCGCCCATGCGCTGGAAGTTTTCACATTTGAAAAAGAAATTCGCGCCCCAGCGGGCATCGGCCGTACTGGACCGCAACACGGGCGTGCGGTGCGCATGGCCTTCAAGCCGCGCGGCAGCGGCGGTGACGTCGTCGTAGGTAGGGAGTTGCATGGTGAATACGCTTTCATTCCGGGTGAGAAATCAGAAAGATCCGGGTCCAGGGCATCCGGAAGACCGCAAGCTTAAATGACCAGGCGTTTTCCCGACAGAGCCAGAAAGCCTGATTCTGTACCGATACAGATGGCGGGTTCGTTCATCTGCCCAGGGCCTGATTTCGCTGCGGCGCTGAAAGGCACAATGAGCGCATGCGCGCCCTGCTCTCAAGCTTCTCCTGGCGGGAATTGCAACACCACCCCTGGCGCAACGCCGCCGCCGTAGTGGCCGTGATGCTGGGCGTGGCCCTGGCGTTTTCAGTACAGCTCATCAATGCGTCGGCACTCAGTGAGTTCTCACAGGCGGTGCGCGCGGTCAACGGTCAACCCGACCTGGAGCTGCGTGCCGTGCAGGGCAGCTTTGACGAGGCGGTGTACGCGCGCGTGGCCAACCATCCGCAAGTCGCGCTGGCCAGCCCGGTGCTTGAAATCAGCACGTATGCGCTGGACGGCACCTCCCCCACCGGCCGCCTGCCGCTGCGCATCATCGGCATCGACGCGCTGGCGGTGGCCGCCATCGCGCCGTCGCTGATGCCGGTGCCGTCTTCCGACGCGGGACGCTTCGCCCTGTTTGCGCCTGGCAAGGTGTTCTTGAACCCCGCCGCGCAGCAAGCATTGCACTCGCCGGAGTTGCGCCTGCAAAGCGGCCTTGAACTGCGCAGGGTTTCTGTGGCCGGCAGCGTCGGCGCCGGTGGCGGGCCCCTGGCCGTGATGGACATTGCCGCCGCGCAAGAACTCTTCGGCAAGGCCGGACAACTCTCGCGCATCGACCTCAGGCTCAGCGCCGGCGCCGATGCGCGCCGTGTGATCGAGTCGCTGCAGCTGCCGTCCAACATCACCGCCACGGCGCCGGGCGATGCGGCCGAACGCGTCAGCAACCTGTCGCGCGCCTACCGCGTCAACCTGACGGTGCTGGCATTGGTGGCCTTGTTCACAGGCGCCTTCCTGGTGTTTTCGGTGCTCTCGCTGAGCGTGGCCAAACGCGCGCAGCAATTCGCGCTGCTGGGCGTGCTGGGCCTCACGGGCCGCGAACGCCTGCAGCTGGTGCTGGCCGAGTCGCTGCTGCTGGGCGTGGCCGGCAGCGTGCTGGGCATCGCGCTGGGCTCCGGCCTGGCTGCGCTGGCGCTGCGGCTGCTGGGCGGGGACCTGGGGGGCGGCTACTTTTCCGGCGTCGCACCTACCCTGCAATGGAACGGCTGGGCCGCACTCACTTACGGCGCGCTGGGAATTGCCGCCGCCGGCGTGGGCGGCTGGTGGCCGGCTCGTGCGGCGCAAAAACTGCCGCCCGCGCAAACCCTCAAGGGCCTCGGCGCCGCGGCAGGCACCGGCAGCGGCCACTGGTTCAGTATCATTTTGATAGCTGCCGGCGCTCTGCTGGCGCTGGTTCCACCGCTGTTTGGCATTCCACTGGCGGCCTACGTGTCGGTGGGCTTGCTGCTGGTCGGCGGCATCACCGCCTTGCCCTGGCTGATTTCGCTGATCTACAACCGGCTCAGCCCCTGGGTCGCCCACCGGCTGCTGCCGCTGCTGGCCGTGGAGCGTGCGCGCCGCGTGCGCGAAAGCGCCGCGGTGGCCGTGAGCGGCGTGGTGGCATCACTGAGCCTGGCCGTGGCGCTCACGGTGATGGTGACCAGCTTTCGCGAGTCTGTAACGCAATGGCTGGACGTGGTGCTGCCGGCAGACCTGTATGTGCGCACGGCGCTGGGAACCTCCGCCAGCGATACGGCGTATTTCTCGCCGGAGTTTGTGGATGCGCTGGGCCGCCTGCCCGGCGTGGCGCGGGTGGGCAGCCTGCGCACCACGCAGCTGCTGCTGGATACCGCCAGGCCCAGCGTCACCCTGATCGCCCGCCCGCTGGACAACCCGGCCACCGCGCTGCCGCTGGTGGGCCAGGCATTGCCGGTGCCGCCCGGGCACATCGGCATCTACGTGAGCGAGCCGATGGTGGACCTGTACGCGGCACGCCCAGGCACCGTCTTTCGCCCACTTTCACAAGCTTTTATGGCTCTAGACCAATCAGGATCTGCGCGATCTGCTCCTGATTTAATAGCAAGCAAGGTGGGATCCGAAACGCCCGTGTTTTATGTGGCGGGCGTCTGGCGCGACTACGCACGCCAGTTCGGCGCCATCGCCATGGCCCATGCGGACTTCGAACGCCTGACCGGCGACCGGCGCACCAACGACCTCGCGCTGTGGCTGAAGGAAGGCGCCAGCGACAGCCAGGTGCAGCAGGCCGTGCGCGGCCTTGCCGAACAGCAGTCCGGTGCCGGCGCGCTGCTGGAGCTGGCCTCCGTCAGCCAGCTGCGCGCCACATCGCTCCGGATTTTTGACCGCAGTTTTGCCGTCACCTACTGGCTGCAGGGCGTGGCGATCGCCATCGGCCTTTTCGGCGTGGCCGCCAGCTTCAGCGCCCAGGTGCTGGCACGCCGCAAGGAGTTTGGCCTGCTGGCGCACCTCGGGCTGACACGCCGGCAAATCCTGGCCGTGGTGGCCGGCGAAGGCGCAGCCTGGACGGTGATAGGCGCGCTTGCGGGGCTGGCCCTGGGGCTCGCGGTATCGACCGTACTGGTGTACGTGGTGAACCCGCAAAGCTTTCACTGGACCATGGACCTGATGGTGCCCTGGCTGCGCCTGGCCCTGCTGTGCGCCGCGGTGGTGGTGGCCGGCACCGTGACGGCCTGGCTGGCGGGCCGCGCGGCCGCAGGCCGGGACGCCGTGCTGGCGGTGAAAGAAGACTGGTAAGCCTTGCCCCTTTGCGGCATTTGCCGCGAAAGGATGCGCACGGGCAAGGGGCAGCCCCCCCGTGCACCGTCCTACAGGCGTGGAGGCCGGTTTCCGACGCCATCCGGCCGCTCCCGGCATCACACTGTGACTCATGCGGTGGCCGTCAAGTGCGCAGGTGTTTTGCCAGCCCTTGTCTCCCACGCCCTTTTTTCTCTTTCAAATGCCTGCGGAGAACGCGATGACCACCAACACCAGCCCCCTGACCGGCGCCAACGCGAACCCGACGGGCAAGTTCTCACGGCATGCCTCCTCCCGGCCGTCCCACGGCTTGCAGCTCACCCGCAATGACGACGGCAGCGTGACCCTGGCACTCAACCAGCCCCTGAGGTTGCAGGCCGAAGAACTCGAAGAACTCGTCGCCAGCCTTGCCGGCTTGCGCGCCGACATGGACCCACCCTACCCGCTGGACTGCCCACCGTTGAGTGCGCTGGAGCCCAGCTACAGCCCGCGGCACTGGGTTGCCTGCGACCCGTTGACCGGCAAGATCCTGCTGTTCCTGCGCCACCACCTGTTCGGCTGGCTGGGCATTGTGCAAACGCCGGAGACCGCGCTCGACATGCTGAAGTCGGTGGCCGTCGAGATGAAAAACCTGGAGCTCTCCGACCGCGATCCCAGGCGCGACCTGCACTGAGAATTGCTGCCTGCCAGGCAATGGCCGCTTCCCCTGCGAGCCTCGTCTCATCGTGTTTATCGTGCTGTACATCTTGATACGAGGCGCTCTGCGGGTTGGCCAATGAATTCAAGGCCTGCGCGCTGCATGGTGCAACACCTGCCGCCTTCCCATCTTTAGCTTTCTCCAATGCAGGCGACCACGCCGAAAGGCGTTTTCGTTTGCTTACTCATGGTCACGTTTTTGACGCGCGATTGTCATCACAGCGCCGGGATGAACTCCTACCATGGAGGCATTCACCAGAGAGGGCTTGCATCATGAGACCTGCTAAAGCACCGCCGCACGACTACCGCATTGAAAATGTCGATCCGGCCGAAGGCAGCCTGCTGCCGTCGAGCTCGAACCATCTTTTCGCCGACTATTCGCTGGCCGTGGCGGTGGCCGTGAAAAGTGTGGCCGACCCCACGCGACAGGAAGTGCGCGTCGTGCACGTTCCCAGCGGGGAAGTCGTCTTCCGGACTTCAGCGTTTTGACGCCGGGGCCCGCCGCATCAGGCCAGCCTGATGCTGTTTGCAAAGTGGTCATACACCACGGAAATTCTCCGCAGGTGGCGCGACTCCGCGTGCGCCAGCAGCCACAGGTCTGACTCGCAGTCGGCCAGGGTGTCCGCCAGCGGCACCAGCCCGGGCTCTCCCGCCAGCATGAAGCGCGGCACAATGCCCACCCCCAACCCCGCCTTGATCGCATCCATCACCGCCACAATGCCGTCCGCATAATGCCGCGGCGTGACCTTGGGCAACTGCTTGCGCCGCCACAGCACCGAGGGGTGTTCCGGAAGCGATTCATCAGGCGCTATCCAGTCCAGTTTCGCCAGCGCATCAAGCAAGGGGATTTTTTTGGACGACGCCATCTTCGCTTGCGCTTTGGACCCGCACAGCACAAAGCGCACGGTGCCAAGCTTGCGGCCCACCAGGTGGTCGGGTGGCTTGCGTGTTGCACGCAGCGCCAGGTCCGCGTCGCGCCGGCTCAGGCTCACGAGTTCATTGCCGGTGCGCATGTCCAGCTGCAGCAGCGGATGCTGCGCCAGCAGCGGCTTGAGCGAAGGCAGCACCAGCCCGCGCAATACCGCGTCAGTCGTGGTCAGGCGCACCAGGCCTGAAACGCCTTCATGCGGCCGCTGCATGCTGGCGCGCACCGCTTCAAGCTCGGCCTCCACGCGCTCCGCATGCGGCACCAGGCCCAGCATGGGCTCTGTGGGCAGGTAGCCCAGGCGCGACCTTTCGAACAGCCGCTGGCCCAGATTTTTTTCGATGCGCTGCACCGAGCGGAACACCGTGGACGCATCCGCGCCCAGCCGCCGCGCGGCCTCGGCCAGCGTCATGCCGCGCACCATGGCCAGCAAAATTTCCAGGTCAGAGGCCGTCAGCGCGTATTGCGTTTTTGCAATAGATGGTTTCATGATTGCCAATTTACATTGTATTTTTGCAATCGTAAAGTGGCGGCTCCTTCAACGCTACGCCCTTCGCCGGGCTTTACACCATGACCATCGAAACCTCCGAAACCTCCAGCGCCAGCCACGGCGCCACCCTGCTGCGCCTGGCCCTTGGCACCATGTGGGTCACCCACGCGCTGCTCAAAATCTTCGTCTTCACCCTGCCCGGCACGGCGCTGTTTTTTGAATCGGTCGGCCTGCCCGGCTTCATGGCCTACGTTGTCGTGGCAGTGGAGCTGGCCGGCGGCGCGGCGCTTCTGCTGGGCTTTTATGGCCGCCAGGCATCGCTGCTGCTGGCGCCGGTGCTGCTGGTGGTCGTCTGGGTGCACTGGCCCAACGGCTGGGTGTTTACCAGCCCCAAGGGCGGCTGGGAATACCCGCTCTTTCTGCTGGTCGCCTCGCTCGCCCAATGGCTGCTGGGTGACGGCGCCTGGGCCGCGCGCCGCAGCCGCCTGCTGGTGCTGCGCTGATCTGCGCTGAAAGACATCACCATGAAGCTCACCCTCATCAGCCACACCCTGTGCCCCTACGTGCAGCGCGCAGCCATCGTGCTCGCGGAAAAAGGCGTCGCCTTCGAGCGAATCAACGTCGACCTCGCCAACAAGCCCGACTGGTTCAAGGCGATCTCGCCGCTGGGCAAGACGCCGGTGCTACGGGTAGATGACGATGCGATTTTTGAATCGGCCGTGATCTGCGAATACCTGGACGACACCCTGTTGCCACGCCTGCATCCCGCGGATGCCCTCAAGCGCGCACAGCATCGTGCCTGGATGGAGTTCGGATCTGCCTTGCTCAATGCGATAGGCGCGTTCTACAACGCGGCCGATGCGGCGTCGCTGGCGCGGCACCGTGAAGATATTGGGCGCCGGCTTGCCCAGCTTGAGGCGGTGTTGCCGGATCGAGGCCCTTATTTCGCCGGAGCATCCTTCAGCATGGTGGACGCGGTGTTTGGTCCGGTGTTTCGTTATTTCGATGTGCTGGACGACGTGGGCGAAACAGGATTCTTTGAACATTTGCCAAAAGTGCAGGCCTGGCGCGCCGCTCTCGCTGCGCGTCCCTCTGTCCAGCAAGCGGTGGGCAGCGGCTATGCCCGCGAGCTGCATCGCTTCTTCCTGGCCCGCAGCTCCGAACTCTCGCGTCGCATTGCGGGGTGTGAAAGTAGAGCCTGATGCTATAAAGCGGATGGCCGCTTTTGGCCAGAAGTCGAAATTCGTCACCTCAATCGATGCCATCCAAAACGCCTTCCTCCGGCCCCGCCGATTGGTTGCTGGGCCGTTGGCGCTCTGACAAAGGGTTGACCGTTGACGGATGGGGTAAGCATCCCCCAGGCTCTATAGAGTTTCAGGCGATTATGCTTCGGACACTCGGCAAGACAGAGTTGCTATTCACTCCAACACGCTTCACCTCGATGTTCGAGGACGCCAAGTCCGTCACACCGTATCGGGTTATTTGGAAGTCAGAAACAAGCATGGTTGTTGTGTTTGGCCGCATCGGTGAAGAAACAGCGCAACACCTGCATTTTTTAAGCCCAACGCTCTACTGGATCCACACCGGAAGATTCTGGGAATACTTTTCCAAGATAAAATGAGCTTGCTGCAGTGTCGGCAATGACCCAAACGGAAGCGCTTTTTCTCATCAGCCCGTAAAACAACCGGCCCCAAAGGCTGACCCTCCTCAGGCGGCCGATGACCCGCCAGTGAAAACCGCCAATTGCGCATCAAAAGCACGCTGGTACGCTGGCCGCGCTTCACCACGGGCCACATAGGCCGAAAGGTTCGGGTATTTCTCCAGCAGCCCCGATACGGCCGCCCTGCGCAGCACCGTCACCATCAGCAGGTCTCCTGCGCTGAATGCACCGTCAAGCCAGTCGGAATTGCCCAGCCGGCTGGAAAGGTCGCCCAGCCGCGCATGGACGCTGTCCTCAAGGGCGGGCAGGCGGTCCGCATACCAGGGCTTGTCACGCTCGAAGAGCACCGCCATTGAGCGGTCAATGATGGGCGGCTCTACCGTGTTGAGCGCGGCAAACATCCATGCGACGGCGCGAGCGCGGGCATTTGCATCGTCTGGCAGCAGGCCTTTATGGCGCTCAGCAATATGGAACACGATGGCCCCTGACTCGAACAGCGCGAGATCACCTTCTTCATAGGTCGGAATCTGCCCGAAAGGATGAAGCGCGCGATGCGCGGGCTCCTTCATCGCCGCAAACGAAACAAGACGAACCTCGTGAGGCTGCCCCACTTCTTCAAGCGCCCAGCGAACGCGCATGTCACGCGCCAGCCCACGGCCGCGGTCGGGCGAACGCTCAAAGGCCGTCATGGTAGGGGTCGTCGGAAGGGTCATGGTGGTTTCTCCTTTTGCTGAGATGCCTGGTTGAGTGTTTTGTTGATGCCGGACATGCGATTGACCGGTCACCTACCTCACGACGTTCGGGATAGTCCCCAATCGACATCCTGGCGCAACTTTTTTTGTGAACTCTGAAAAAAAGGCGAAATTGAGTGCCGTCAGCAGCGTCCCGTTGTCGCGGCCACGCCCCTGCTCAGGCCTGCCGAAAACTCGCCAGTGTCTTGAGCAGGTTGCGGGTGGCGCCGTCGAGCGTATCGAGCGGCCTGTGGACCATGGCCGTGTGGCGAGTCAGTGCGGGCTTGAGCGGCACCAGCTGCACGTCATGCCGCACGTTGGATTCTTCCAGCGACTGTTCCCTCGGCAGCACCGCAGCGCCGTAACCGGCGGCCACCAGGCTCTTGATGGCCTCTGAGTAGTTGAGCTCAATGCGTGCGCGCGGCGTGAAGCCCGCGTCGGCAAACCAGGCCATGGTCATGCGGTACATGTGGGTCGGGGTTTCGTTGAAGATCAGCGGGCGGGTGGCCAGCCATGCGGGCGTGGCATGTTTGGGTGCCTTCCAGCGCTTGGGTACAAACGCCATCATCGGGTCGCTGCGCCAGTGGGTGATCACCATGCCGCGCTGCGCAGGCGGCGGTGTGGCGACCAGGCCGACATCGAGCGTGCCGTCCAGCAATCGCTGCAGCGTGTCGGCGGAACCAAGAATACTGACCTCGACATCGATGTCGGGGTGGGCTTGCTCCATGGCCTTGAGCACCTGCGGCAAAAAGTACACCAGCACGCCGGTGGTGGTGCCCAGCCGGACCCGGCCTGTGCGGCCCTCGACGTGGCGCTTCACCGCATCGACCGCATCGTCGGCGTCGCGCAGCAGGCGGCGGGCCCGCTCAACCAGCACGGCGCCTGCCGGTGTGGGCTCAACGCGCCGACCGCCGCGCACCACCAGCGGCGTGCCCAAACGGCTTTCAAGCTCGCTCACATGCAGGCTCACGGTGGGCTGCGCCAGGTGCAGGCCCTGCGCTGCGGCAGAAAAGGTGCCCAGGTCGGTAATGGCCACCAGCGTTCTTAATTGGTCCAGGTTCAGTTCGCGCATGGAAGTGTATCTATCAGTAATCCTGATAATTTCGATCAGAAAATTCAACTTCCACAATATCATGATTTTTAGCACCATAGGGCACTTCCTACCAGGAGTGCGCGAAATGCTGACGAAGACAATGAGAATTTTTCCGGGAGCCCTGCCCAGCTTTCCAGTCACAGAGCTGGGCCAAAGGTTTCTGGCCGCCCTGCGCAAAAACGCGCAGAGGCGACGGAACCTGAATGAGCTGCGGCTGATGAACGACCACCAGCTCAATGACATCGGCATTGGCCGCAGTGAAATTCCCGGCCTGATGAATGACCTTGGGCCCCGCCACTGGGAATGGCGCTGAAGCCCCTGCGCCGGCCGGCAAGCCGGTAAAAGACGTTTTACGCCAACAGGTCTTGCTGCGAGAATCAGGCAATGACTTCCCTCCAGACTTCCAGCAGCTCCTGGCTCAGCGCCGCCATCGCCCGCATTGAGGCCGACTACCTGCGCAGCGCCGACACGCACCTGATTCCGCTGCCGCTGCCGGAGTTCGCTGCGCGCGGCATTGATTTTTACCTCAAGGACGAATCCACCCATCCCACCGGTAGCCTCAAGCACCGGCTGGCACGTTCGCTGTTTTTGTATGCGCTGTGCAACGGGTTGATCCACGAGAACTCCACTGTCGTTGAAGCGTCCAGTGGCTCCACCGCAGTCAGCGAAGCCTACTTCGCGCGGCTGCTGGGCCTGCCCTTTGTCGCGGTGATGCCGCGCAGCACCTCGCCCGAGAAGGTGGCGCAGATTGAGTTCTATGGCGGGCGCTGCCACTGGGTGGAAAGCGCGGTGCAGGTGTACGACGAAGCGCGCAAGGTGGCGCTCGAGACCGGCGGACACTACATGGACCAGTTCACCTATGCCGAACGCGCCACCGACTGGCGCGGCAACAACAACATCGCCGAAAGCATGTTCAGCCAGATGGCCCGCGAGCGGCACCCGGTGCCACGCTGGATTGTGGTGGGCGCCGGCACGGGTGGCACCAGCGCCACCATCGGGCGCTACGTGCGCTACCAGCGTCACGGCAGCCAGCTGTGCGTGGCTGACCCGATGGGGTCTGTTTTCAGCGCCTATCACCGCACCGGCGATGCCGGCCTCACCGGCGCAGGCTCGCGCATTGAAGGCATTGGCCGCCCGCGCGTGGAAGCCAGCTTTATCCGCACGGTGATAGACCGCATGGTGGAAGTGGCCGACGTGGACTCGCTGGCCGCCATGCAGGCCTTGTCGCAGCTGCTGGGCCGCAGGGTCGGGCCTTCGACCGGCACCAACCTGGTGGGCATGCTCACACTGGCGCATGAAATGCTGCCGCGCGGAGAACAGGGCTCTATCCTGTCGCTGCTGTGCGACTCCGGCGAGCGTTACCTGCCCACGTACTACAACGCCAGCTGGGTCGCTGAAAAAATGGGGGACTGCACGGCAGCGAACGAGCAGATCAACCGCTTGATGCGGCCGGTGCCGGCCTGAAGAACCCCGGAGCCTGCATGCGCCCGCCCCTGCCCGCCGGTTTGCCAAGACGCCAGCTGTTGCTGGGAGGCGCGGCCGGCCTGGCGAGCCTGGCTGGCCTGGAAGCCCACGCCCTGCCGGCCAAAACACTGGCGTTCCCACGCGACCGCGGTGCCCATCCCGGCTTTCGCACCGAGTGGTGGTACATCACCGGCCAGGCCACGGCCAGCGCTGCGGGTGGTGCAGCGGGTGGGCGCCTCTTCGGCTTTCAGCTGACCTTTTTCCGTTCACGCGTGGACGATACGCAGGGCATGTCGTCAAAATTCGCCGCAAGGCAGCTGGTTTTTGCGCATGCCGCCATCACCGATGTGCAGGGCAACAAACTCTGGCACGACCAGCGCATCGCACGGGAAGGTTTTGGCGTTGCAATGGCCAGCGAGAAGGACATGGCCGTCAAGCTGCGCGACTGGTCCCTGAAAGCCGAAGGCGCAAGGTACACCGCTGAGCTGCCGGCCAGCGACTTTGCACTCAAGCTGCAGTTCGAAGAAACGCAGGGCGTGCTGCTGCAGGGCAACAAAGGCCTGTCGCGCAAAGGGCCTGACGAAAAGCAGGCCAGCTACTACTATAGCCAGCCGCAGCTCGCCATGCGCGGCAACCTGCAAGTCAAAGGGAAAAACTTTGCCGTCACCGGAACAGCCTGGCTGGACCACGAGTGGAGCGAAGAGATCCTGCATTCAGACGCCATGGGCTGGGACTGGATAGGCATGAACCTGCTGGACGGCAGCGCCCTCACCGCTTTCAGGCTGCGGGGCAAAGACGGCAACACGCTGTGGGATGGCGGCTCGTTCCGCTCAGCCAAAGGAGGGCTTTACACCTTCAGCCGCGGCGAGGTGATTTTTAAACCCGTGCGCTATTGGAAAAGCCCGCTGACACAAGCCACCTACCCGGTGGAATGGATCGTGCGAACACCGGCCGATTTTTATACCGTGCGCGCCGTCATCGACAACCAGGAGCTGGACAGCCGCCAGTCGACGGGTGCGATTTACTGGGAAGGCTTGAGCGAGCTGATCGACAGCAACGGCAAGCGCGCGGGAATGGGTTACCTGGAGATGACGGGGTATGCGCAGCGCCTGAAGATGTAGCGCCAGACCGGCGCCGACCGCAGTTGCGGCGCAGCGCCCAAAGGGATCAATAGTCGGCGCGGATCAGGCGCTGGGCACGCGGGCTCATGTTGCGGCGGATATTGGCCGCCAACCATGGGTAGGGCTGGCCAGGCGCTGCGGCGACAGATGGTGCACCGGGCAGCAGAAATTGCGCAGCATCCATCACCTTGCGCAGCAAGGAAGAAAACGAGGAAGAAGCCTGCAACGAACGACCGCCGACAGAGGCGTTGGCGGAAGCGGGCTCAGTGAAAAATGCGGTGCGTGTCATGGAAGGTCCTTTCGAAGTGACGTGAGCGGCAACGATTGCCAAAACAGAGGTCGTGACGAGAATATAGGGTTTACGAGTATAAAAGTAAAACGACTTATATTGCGTTTGAATGCAGAAAAATTGCATTTAGAGCACGGCCTCTAAGGCCGGACAAATGGGAGACACGCCATGGATATCAACCTCGCCCGCACCTTCCTGGAAATCGTGTCCTGCCACAGCTTTGTCCAGGCCGCAGAACGGCTGCATGTCACCCAGACCGCGGTCAGCGCTCGTGTGAAAACGCTGGAGGACCTGCTGGGACGCACGCTCTTCGTCAGGAACAAGGCCGGCGCGTCGCTCACACCCGCAGGCGAGCAGTTTGTACGGCACGCCATGACGCTGGTGCAAGTCTGGGAGCGCGCCCGCCACCAGATGGCCGTGCCACCCGGGCGCCGCGCGCTGGTGACCGTTGGCTGTGAAATCAGCCTCTGGCAACCGCTGATGCTCGACTGGCTGTTCTGGATGCGAAAAAACGCACCCGATCTGGCGCTTCGCACCGAGGTGGGCGTTGCAGAAGACCTGCTGGAACGCGTGGCCCACGGAACCCTGGACATCGTCATTGCCTATGCACCGCGGCAGCGCCCCGGCCTCAGGATCGAACTGCTGATCGAAGAAAAGCTGGTGCTGGTCACCACCTCGCCCAGGCTCGAGATGCCGCAGCCCGCCGACTACGTCTACGTGGACTGGGGGCGCGAATTCTCGGCTCAGCACAGCCTGGCGTTCCCGGAGCTTTCCAGTGTCGGGGTCTCCTCCAGCCTGGGGCCGTTGGGGCTGGAGTACCTGCTTGCGGTGGGCGGTGCCGGTTATTTCCGGCAAAACGTGGTGCGCAACCACATCAAGGAAGGTCGCCTGTTTCGCGTGCCAGGCAAACCGGAGTTTTTGTACCCCGCTTATGCCGTCTACGCGGCCAACGCAGACATGAAAGTACTGGAACCCGCCCTGGCAGGCTTAAGGCAAGCCGCGGCGGGAAGCCAGGGCGGCAAGGTGCGCGCTGCCAAGCCGTCAAAGGCTCCCGGCAAGGGCAAACAACCCTCATCGTGAATCTCACAGCCCCCCAGCCCCTCATCTTCATCACTTCATTCATCACTTCAATCAGGATGGCCCAATGCGCTGGATAGCCCTATTTGACGACACACCCGCCATGCTGGCGATCCGGCAGGAGCGTGAACCCCTTCATCTTGCCTATCTTCGGCAACACCAGGATGAAATTCTTATCGCAGGCGGTTTGCGTGAAGCACCTGGCGAAAGCTTTGTAGGAGGCCTCTGGGTCATGGAGGTTGCGTCCAGGGCGCGTGCCGCGGAGCTGGTCGAAAGTGACCCCTACTACGTACCGGCTCATCGCAGCTACCGGTTGCTGACCTGGGGCAAGGCATTGGCCGAGAGGCAGGTGATTTTGTAAGCAGAACCCACGAATCGTTGCACCGGTTTCACCATCAACGACAGAAGGGAATCAGGGGTCAGGGGTGTTACGCGGCAGTCAGCGCGGGAAAGGGTTGCGTGACTACACTCAACCCATGCTGGCAAGATCTTTGCCAGCGCTTGACACATGCAACCGGAACTGAAATGGACTTTTTTCTCCTGGTGACCTTTGTCGCCATCGGCACCTACCTCCTGAAAGCCAGGGAAGAACGCCAACGCATAGCGCTGCTGGGCAGCCATCTGGGCAATTACCAGATTGAAAAACTCATGGAAACCCTGGCCGACGGCTACCTGCGGGCACTCGGCGAAAAAGAACCCGAGCGCCGCGAACAGATCTGGCAACAACTGGCCAACTCCGAAGCGCAACTGGCCGTACAGTTCAGCAAATTTGCGACGGAGTTTGCCAGGGTGCCTGAACCCGAGGCCCGCGTCAGCCGGCTGCCCATCAGCTTTCCCTTTGCGACCCTGATCCTGCCGGCCATGAGCTTCGACATGCGCATTGCGCTGGCGATTCACGCCGCCGGTATTGCGCGCGTGGCCCAAAACGCGGCCGGGCTCAGCCCCAAGGCCAAGGCCTTCACGATGTCAGCCGAACTCTTCCTGATGCAGCACACTTGCCACTGGTTTTGCAAATCAAAAGCCATCGCCTCAGCCCGCGTGCTGGTGCGTCACAAGACGCCGCATGCGCAACTGGTGGAGTCGGTGTCGCCGGAGACGCGTGAGGCTTATAGCGTGCTGATCAGCGGCGGCAGATAAATAAGCGTGTGAGGCACTTTCACGCACGACGCCTCACGGTCTTGCAACCATGGCTTTCACTTCCTCGCTGAGGCGAAGAACCTCCGGGCTTGTTGTCACCCCGACAGATATCGCGTCCAGGCCGTCGACCATCGTGCATTTGAAAGTCGCATCCGCCTGTTTGTTGCATTCCATGACACCACGAGACTTGCCATCCACCTTGAAACGCGCAGGATGAAAGATGTAGGTGAGATCCGAGGGATCTTTTGGATAGACGGTGCGATCCAGAAGATCGTCCGGAAATTTCTTCTCGGTCATTTCCCTGATGAGATAGGCCATCCGGGCCCCAAGTTGCGGGATCGCCTGTTTGGTTTCCTTGTTGTGCGCCCCGTGCAGGCCAATCATGGTTTTCGCCAGAGGAGTGCCGTCGCTGTAATAGCGGTGTACCCCTCCGAGAAAAACAAGGCCGCATGCGGACTCGCATTTTCCTGAGACTGCAGTGTCGAGGCCTGCATCCCGAATGCGCCTTGCAAGTTCTTGCCCATTCCAGAGATCTCCCCCGGGGCTGTTGTGCAGCAAAACGAGTTTCACTTGATTCGTGGCAAGCTGATCCTTAAGCTGGGCAACGTCGCCGCCAACAACCGGTCCGGACATGATCAGTGTTTCGCCAATGAGATTGAAGTCCATGGCCAGGGCCGGCGTGACGGCGAGCTGGAACGCGACCAGGACGAGCCATCTTCTATGGTGAAACGGCATTTGTGGCGCCTTAAAGGTTTGCCAAGCCACTCAGCGACGGGCAAACACTATTCATCAAGAAAATCCCCTCGGTAAAAGCTCCAGGCAGTTCCGTCGTGAAGATAGAAGTACCCATCGGCACAAAAATCTTTGCCGGGGAAAAATTCGCGATACGCCTTGGGAACGAGCCGTGACAGCTGCGCGTCCGTGAGTTCGTCGAACTGTTCAGGCGTAATTGGTTGACCGACTCTGAGTTTGGGAGATTCCATGGGTGAACCGGGTAGTTGGAGGCGTATGGATGATGAGCGTCATTGTGCGGTGAAATCCTGCCCTTGGCTCTGGCGCAGAAGGTGCGGAAACCTCGGAAGCAGAAAATCGACCCAAAGAGCCAGGTCAGCCACCGCGTAATACGGCAGCCAGACATCGACATCCGGCTTCCATGCGTCAGGATTCACTTTCTGAAGATCAGCGATTCTCTTGCGCCACATCTCGCCCTGATAGCCCGGAAGTTTTGCCCATTCGTGTACTGGATCCGATGCCGCGGGCTCTGGAATGCGTTTCGACAGCTCCGCTGCGATGGAAAAGCCGAGCTCTATATCAGCTGCACTCAGGGTACGCAGCACGCGGGCATTTGGCCCACTGCAGAGTGACGATTCCGCAGACTCCTGATGAACCAGATTCAGTGTGAATGAACTTCCCGAGAGTTGGCCTCCCCAGGAACTGACCTGAAACCACAGACACCAATAACCCGGCCCGGCAGGTCGAATAAACGCACAGGAGTAACCGGGCCGCCGCTTCCAGCCGTTGGCCGTAAACCACGGACTGAGCGCGCGCTTCAGCGCAGCGTGTACGACCTTACTTGTTGCATAAATGGTCATCATGACGCCTGACGTTTGAGATGAGAGCCAGGTGGCATCAGGAGAGCCATTGAATGGCCAGCATCACAAAGAGCAATAACCAGACCGTTGAGCTCAACACAGCTGTAAGCCAGTTTGTCCATTTAATGCTCCCCGGGTACATGCGGCCCAGAACGACAGGGCTTGACGCTGCGTCGTAGAGCGACCAGCCACCTATGGCGGTAAAAACGGCCAGGCCCCACAGGCTTCCTTTTGATGCCGAACTGAAAGAAACCGCCGCAATGGTTGTGGCCAGGGCGAACCAGACAACGCTGATCCAGAGGAATCCTCTGGCCATGTCACCTTTTTCCGCCGGCGCCATCGAAGGCTCGACTGTCTCTACAGCTGCGAGCAATTCCGGCAAGGGTTGCCTGGAACGTAGCGACGCAAGAAGCAATACAGCCTGAACGCCAGACCACGCGAGAAAAATGAACAGGGCTTGAGTTGTTGATGGCATATGCGAAGAACTTAAGGTTTGTGTACCCACCCGAAGCAAGGCTCAGGCCTGTGATGCGAGCAGACCGAGGTCATTAGAGAAAAAACTTGAAGCGCGTTAAAGCTCATCTTCTTCCCATACCGCAGGGTCATCGGCCCATTCCAGCAGTAACCCGGCCCTCGATGCAAGCATGGGGGCGAGCTCTTCCATGTTCTCTCCCGTACCAATGACCAACGTTGGGTGCCGCTCTCCACGCGCCATGCATCGAGCCGCGTCCTGCCAGAGAGAAGCGATGGCATGCACCGCCTCCCGCGGAGTTCCAGCCTTGCTTGAGGAAACATAGTCGTTCGGCATATCGCCAGAGATAGCCCACCAGCCCACTGAACCAGGGCTCTCAAGGCTTTCGACGGTCCAAATTGAGACATAGGGGGCAAGGTGCCACGCAGGCTCTAAGCCGATTCGGCCATGCACCAAGCCTTCGCGTTGCAAGTATTCGGATACTTCAGCACGGCGCTCTGCACACCACTGGGCTTCAACTTCGGGGTTGTCGTAATCGGGCATTGTTAGGGCCTAACATTTGAGCTGAGTGGACTGTAGCAGCAGGCCGCGCGGAACCGGAACTAACAGCGCGGTGTCACGTGGCCTGCTGTTGCGGTCCGCTCAGATGATGGGTTACTCCCGGCGAGATACCCTAAGGTTGCAGGAACGCTTGCTCCCAGCGGGAACCAATGCGGGAATAGGTCGTGCGCGCATGCAGGCGGCTCTCTTTGAACTCCAGGAACTCAATGTGCTCCGCCTGGAGCCTGAATCCGCCCCAGTTCGCGGGGCGAGGGATTGGCTTGCCATCGTACGCAGCCACGGCGCGTCCGTATTGATCCGAAAGCGACTCGAGGCTTGCGAGCGGGCGGCTCTGCTGAAATGTCGCTGTGGCAATTTGGGCATCCCGCAGACGGCCAGCCCAATGTACTTCGGCCTCCTGTTCCGGTATTACCGTACAAACGCCTTTGATGCGTACTTGCGTGGCGATATGCTCCCACCACAGCGTAATGCCGGTCTTGGGGTTGCGAGCGATGTCCAGGGCCTTGCCAGAGTCCAAATGCGTGCAAAAGACGAAACCCGTCTCTTCCGCTTCCTTCAAATCGACAAATCGCGAACTAGGGTATCCATCCGCATCGATGGTGGAAACACAAACAGCGTTCCTGTGTTTGGACGACCCACGGCTCCTGGCGTCGAGCCATACAGTTTTGAAACGCTCAATGGGACTGCGCATATTTTCTCTTGACGTCTAAGGTTTGAGATGAGCGGCTCGACCCGGCATGCCGGGGTGCGCCCTCTTGATGGAAGGGTCAGGCATTGATGCGGCCACCTTGGCACTCACTGCACTGGCATCCATCGCTCAGCGGTCCATTTGAGTACGGTGGTTGGCGAAAGAGGATTGGATGATTTTGCAGCGGTGTCTTTGGAGAGCGCCCGAAGCGCATCTATTGCTGACGGAGTGGATTCCGATATGTACAAGACCATATCCGTTGTTGGCAGAGCTATAACAAGGAGACCTTGCTGAGCATTTGCAAGAGATGCCCACTGAGAAAGAATGGCGACGCGGCCGACCTCATACACACTACCTGGAATAGCTCCAATCTGCCCGTTTCCGACGGGCTTCGCACTGTCAGCGAGAGGTTTCAGTGTGGCTTGCAGATTCTCACCACCAAGTTCAAATAGCTGATTCTGTGATATGTTGAGCTTTCTCAGGTCGCGATCATCAAGCGGTCTCACCGCGCGCGGCGTATCGAGCACGGCTACCGATACCAGCCCTTCAACGAGTGGTTTCGCCTGAAGCGTCGGGCCATCACTACCCAAAGATTCCTGCGCTCGCTTGATATATTCGCTTGACCGGACAACGAGGCGCACTGAGCTTTTATCTACCGGCGCATTCTGTTGTTTTAGCACTTGCGCCACACCCTTGGCATACCGGTCGATTTCGGATACGCAACCAGAATTATTAGAGCGGCAAAAACCGAAAACCCTCTCTAGATTGGCCTGCGAGGCGCCAACCGACAATGTAAGTGGCCCCTTTATTGAGACAGGCGTGTCGCCAACCTCGCGCCGTACTGCTTGTGCGGCAAATTCAGTAAATGTCTGTTCCTCCATTGGTATGGCTTGGGCTGCGGCTTCAACTGAGAAGAAGGCCAACAAACTTGCCGATACTGCACATGCTTTGTTCAAAACTAGCTCCCTTGCAAATTGATGACGCTGAAAGACGCCGAAAGTTCGACGTGAGCTGTCAGGCTGTAGAGCGAAGGCAATATGCCGTCAAGAAAATTGAACACTTGGTCACGGCGCGGTTCATCCCGCAACATCGGCGCCTGACTTTACAAACAAGCCGGCAGCGCCGCTGGCCGTCATGAACGCAAAGATTGGCCAGAGTACTCCCTGGCCTGCAGATTCAGAAACGATAAGCGCGAGGCCGGCGGCACTTACGCCCAGGCCAATGCATAAAACGAAGCCGTATCGCCGCATTCTGAAGACACCGATGGAGGCGATGAGGCAGCCCACTCCGAACGCGACGATGGCAGATAGCATTCCAAAGAACATGGGTGAGTTGGGTTCGGCCTGGATGATAGCCGCGCTCCCGACAAGGACCAGCAGTACTCCAGAGAGTGCCAGGAGTGCTGCGAATAGCTTTGCAAGCATGAGGTAGGGAAGAAGGAGCCTAACGTGAAGATGACCGGACCACCAAAACCCGGGGCGAAGCCGCCTCCTGCTGTTGTGGATCCGTGTCGATTGACATGTTATGCATAAGTCACCATAAGTCACTTCTCCTCTCGTTTCGGCTTTAGCGCCCAACCCGTCGCAATCAGGATGAGGCCAAATGCCAGCAAACCCCACGCGAGCATACTCGACTCCCTCGTGGGAACGACACGCATGTAGCGCGGAGTCGAAGCGCCAGACCAGAGAACTTGAAACCAAAGAGAAAGGTCAAATGGCAACAGGTCGCCAACCCTCAAAAGCAGCAGTAAAGCAATGACTACGACAGAGTAGCCAACGCACCGAAGCCAGGTCGAAGCTCTCATGCCATTTCGGTTCGCATGCCTGCGCTGCGGATCGATGCTGGACAACGTTGGAGCTGACCGGACGGCAATACTCGCGGCGAATCGGCCTTCTGCAGCTGTGGGTCGGCATCGAGCGACATGTTGGATTTCGCCGTCACTGCCCTGCCTCCTGACTGAAATGCGGACGAACCAATATAGAAATAACTTGAGCGATAGTCCAAGCCGCCGCATACGCAACGCACGTCAACATGAACACCGGAGCCAACTCGAAGGACATGAACAATGCACCGGCTGTAGCGGCGGCGAGTGCACCCACTGTCACCGAACCAATGCATCGAACGAACAGCAATCGGCCACTGATTGACTTGGCCGAGCCCGGCAAGAGAACAAGTGTGGGCCCCAAGCATGCCGCCAGTGCTACCCACAAGAATTCGTATTGAAGCGTGAATACGACCCCGATGATTGCCACAGAAGGCACGATACCCGCAGCGATGAGAATCGAGTTCCGAAGTCCAAGCTTGGTCTTTTGAGTCTTCGATATGTCGAAACCGGCAACACGAGCTGCGACTTTCGTTAAGAGGAACATGGAAACACCAAACAGGATGCCACCAATCAAAAATAGGCCCGTCACCAGAAGAAGCGTGAGGACTGGATTCGAACCGCCTCGAAAATCATAAAGAAAGAAGGCCAACATGGCCAAGCCCCATGCGAGTCCAAGCAAGATGAATCGCCAGATAGTCATGTGAGGCCTAACGCTTGAGCAAAGACACGCGCGGAGGCGAGACGGCTTGCCGTAGCGCGTCGGCGCTTGAGCAAGGGGTTAGGCCGCATACGGCGACGTGGCCTACGGCTTGCCGGGGCAACCATCATGTAGCGCGATTTCTTGATACTCGACCGCGTGTTCTTGGGGAAGCGGAACTATCTTCTTGACCTCAAGTAGTCGTGCGTCTTCCAGGCTGAATAGGAACAAGACGCCAGGCTCTTCTGGAAGGCCGCGAGGTGATGGCGACGTCTTGAACAGAACCTGGATGTAGTCGGGCAGGAATTGCTTGTCGTGATACCAGGACCCAGCCAGGGCAACTCCTTTCCGCGAACTGGCAGGGACAAGTTCGAGCAAGCAGCCTTTTACGACAGTGCTCTTTCCGACGGAAGTTAGTGTCAGCTTCGTGAGCCTTCCTGCTCTGCCCTTCGAGAACTCGATCTGAACGCGCGTTGCTGCATACCGGGGAGGCAGTTCGGGAATTGCTCCTCCCGAAGACAGCGAAAGTCGTCTGTCTTGATGGGTCGATGCACCAGACGCTGCGATACAAAGGATGAGGGTGATGGTAAAGCGTTTCATGCGGCTTAACGTTTGACATGAGAGGCGGCCGACAGCAGGCGAAGCCCAATGTTGAACGCCCTCCCGCTGAAAGGGTTAGGCGTCACGCGGCGCTCCACTACCTCGCCACTGGAGCCTGGAAGACTGACCACTTTCCGTCCTTGAAAAGATACAGCGCAGAAGAGACACGAAGACGTTCGCTGCTGGAGTGCAAATACTCAACTCCCTTTCGCATTCCCTCGACGGCCTTTTGGTCCGACAAGGGTGAGTAGAGTAACCCACCACGCTTCGCAACGAGGGCAACAACACCTTCAGGATGTTGTTTGAGCAGACCCAGCCAAAACTCCCGGTCGAGGAAATAGCTGCTGTCGAGATCGGGCGACGTTCCCTTGACCTGCATGAGATCGTTCCAGGGAGTCGCCTTGGGCTCTCCATACACACGCTTGATGTTGCTGACCGCAAGCTCGAGCGCGGCCTCCGGCGTGAGCCTCAAGCGCTCCAGGTCTTTCGGAGAGGCGTTCGGCATTGACGTGGGTGTATCGAAGACAAAACGAACGTGCATGTCTCCGATGTACGAGTACCATCCCGTTTCGATTTCGATTTCCTTGCCGTCCGCAAGCTTGACCTTGGTTTTACCCATTGGCACCAGCGATTCGTCCTGCCTGTTCGAACCAACAGACTCCCGTAACACCACCATGAGGTTCGAGGAGCTGTTGTCGAACGACTGAGCCGGTTGTGCGAAAGCGACGGAAGATGCGGCAAAGGAGATGAGAAGTGACAGGAGTTTTCGAATCATGACTGGGTACGCAAAGTTAGATAGTGACGCCGAATGTAATGTATGCCGCAAACCCTGCGGTATAGCCTGGCGCTTGCAATCTAATCCGGACATCAAATCATTCTTTTGGGTACGTCACTCTGTAGACTGTGACACCTTCCCGCCAGTAGGACGGTCCCTGGTGAACCCTGATGTTCAACGCTGGTGAAGCGCCTATCGTTTCCCCGTCTTTAATCACCGGTCCGCTGCTGACGAGATACTGGGCCATGTTCATGAGCAGGGAGAAAACTTCCAGGCCATTTCGGTTCACGTCCTTGGCTTCGATCTCCCGCAGGTCAAACTTCTCCATTCCTTGTGTGGACAGCGAGAACCCCTTCTCCACATCGGTTGAGATACGAAAGTTAGTCCAGAGCCAAACGGGCGGCCCCGCACGACTGGCCTGCCCGCTCTGTTTCAGGAACGCTTCTCGGGACTGCAGGCTCGCGCCCCAATAGCTTGCGATGGCATTCTGGTCCATCAGCGTGGCCACCACATCGGTCTGCAAGAGATAAGCGTCCAGCTGATCGAGATTCGTGTCCAGAATACTGACGTAGACATGGGCTTTGTGCCGGGCAGTCTCTTCGCAGGCCCTCCTCCAGTACCAGGCGCCTTGGCACAAGTCGTCAATCTGGCCTTTTGGCAGGGGCGCATCGATCAGCCCAATCATCACGGTGCCACCCCGCGATCGAAGAAGAATGACCTTTTGGCCGTCTGTTTCCATGTCATCAATCTTGACCCTTCCCTTGAGCCGCACCTCAAGCTGTGCACGAAAGGCCGCTGCATCGGGAAGCCTTGATTCAGCAAGAAGTACAAACGAGCTAGTCCTGACCTTGCTGGGCTCTGCAGCCGTGGCGAGTGTTGAGGTGATGACAAACGCAAGCAGGGCTAAAAGTGAACGCATGGTGTTGTGTGTGATGCTTTCCGCGTATTAAGCCTGTGGTCCGCGTCAGATAGCAAGAGTGGAATTGCCGTCACGTGCACAGCTTAACGCTTTGGAAGGGCCGTGCTGACCGGTTTTCCGATCAGCACCTCCCGATAGAAGGGTTCAGTGCCCTTTTTAGAGTACTCAAGGCACATCGTGCGGATTGTATTTGCCGGCGACAAGAAAGTAGAGCGCTATGGGCAAGCAGGCAATCCCGATCACCACTCCGATGACACCGAACAAAGAGGTAGCCAGGCTCATGGCGATCAGCCCAAGGCCTCCAGTGAAGATTGCGACGGCCAGGACAACCCTGATCAACAGCGGCATGGGCCGCCAGTGGGATTCTTCGGCTTCATCCTGAGCTTCGGTCGAAGGGCGCAGAAGGACTGAGCTGACGTATCCGGCAACAACGGCAGCGACTGCCATCTTGACGAATGGCCACAAGGAGATGCCGGCTCTCAGATCGGTCTTGACGGTCGCGACGACATAAATCAGCCAGAAGGCCCAGCACGCACCGACGAGTAGAAGTTTTTGCATGGCCGGTGACGCCTAAGGTTTGAGATACCCGGTACAACCCTGCTTGGCGAGGCGGCCAAGGCCAACAATGGCGGCTACACCATTGAATGGAGGGTTCCGGGCGCCACGCCGGCTCATGTGGGCAGGCCGCATGCGGCGATAAACGTTTCCAGAAAGCCAACCATCGGCGTGCCGCGCTCGCGGTAGCGAGACAGCTTGCCCGATGCCCGGGCGGCAAAGTCAGGCGCATCTGCTGCCCTGGCGATGGCGAGGTCGGCATGGTGGTTCATGGGTGTCCAGGTGGTGGGCCGACGCAAGAACCGAAACGGGCAGTCGGCATCCGGTACGCGGTTGGCCCAATGGTCCAGCGCCTGCCAACTGTCGATCCCTGCCAGCAACGGCAGTGCATGCGCCAGTACAGAGGCAAGCTCAGCCGCGGCACGCTCTGCTGCCGGGCCGTTGTTCACCAGCATGGTGTATTGGTTTTCACCACCAGGCAGCACGCCCTTTAGGCTCAATGGCAGGTTGTGCGCGTCGGCCAATCGCTTGAGGTCGATCTCCAGATCGAAGCTCGCCATCGACGAGACAGCGGCTTTCATATGGGACGGATATTTGGGGCAGAGATTCAATGCGAACTCGAACGACCAACTCGGCACACGCCCGTAGAACTCAAGCTTGAACAGCTTGGTGGAGCTTGTGAACCAGCTGTGGCCACGGCCGCTCTTCCAGCCCTGAAGGGGTCCGAAGGTCGGTGTCAGCAAATTCCGCAGCGTGCTCGCCGCGAACTGGGGAGAAATGGGCTCGGCGATAAGACTCATGGGGTTGGTGTGGCTGTTTTGAGTAGCAGAAATACCGTGCCCCCGTTTGAGCTGCGCGGCCCCGGGCAAGACACAGCACTTCTGGTCAACTCGCTGCCACCTTACGGCCAAACCAGAAGCCAAGAACGCCCAACGCTACCGCGATCCAGCCAATGGTGTAGCCGCCGCTGTTGCCCTCGACAAGCTTGGCCTTGAACGCGGCTGTATCGCGGTACGCGATCACCTGGCGGCTTGGGGTGCTCAGACTGAACACCGACTTTTCATCCTTCGGATCGAACCTGACTGTCACGGTTTCACCACCCAGCCCGTCCAGCGAACGCTCAGAGTTCGGCTCGCCCACGCGCACAGTCTCGATGCCTGCAGAGGTTTGTATGTCCAGCTCCGCGTAACGGCTCGCAAGTACACCTTTTTTTGTCTTGCGCTCAACAACGCGGGCGCTCAGGGCTTTGCCGGTGGCAGTGCTCAATTCAGCCTCAGAAGGGACCTTGTGGCGCGAAGGGCGCTTGCGGTCCTCTGCATATTCGGCACCGAGCCATACCAGGCCCCCAATGAATAGCACAAGTGAAATCTTTGTCAGGCTCAAAGCCAATCCCCCCAATATTAGAAGTACATCAGTGACGAATGCACGGGGTCCTTATCCAGTGCTCGCCGCTTGTCTCGCATGAATGCGAGGATCCCCATCCCAGGCGGGCCTCCGGTCGTGAGACCTGCGGCTTCATCAGTTCACCTGGGGAGGCAAATCACGGCGATTATCACCATGAGAATCGACCTCGCCAAGAACGCTTTGGAATCTATGGCGTGGATGCGACAGACAAGCACAGGCGTGCGCACGAGTCCGGTCGTCAGATAGGCCCCCTTCCCGCTCGAAATGCTATTGATTTAATAGCTGCTTGCGCCCGTCCACATTGGTCTGCAGCCAGTTTTCATGCATAAAAAGAGGTCAAAACCGCTCTTTGGAGGCCACTACAGGGTCTTTTGCGAGGTATGGCAGCGCCAGAATCAACTGTTTTTGGGTATTTTCATATACGAAACAGGCCCCAAGACCAATGCGGATGAGCGCAAGCAGCTACTGATTTGATAGCAAAACAAGGGGGCGCGCAAAAAAGCGCCGTCTTCGTTTCAGCCCTATGCAGAGGCAGGCCTCAGTGCGCGCATGCCGCAGCGTCGGCGCTGCCCCCTGCCCCACCTGCGGCAAAGAGAACTCCAGGAAGCAACGAAAG
Source organism: Polaromonas sp. P2_G11 (assembly GCF_056403595.1). NCBI lineage: Bacteria > Pseudomonadati > Pseudomonadota > Betaproteobacteria > Burkholderiales > Comamonadaceae > Polaromonas > Polaromonas sp. P2_G11. The sequence continues at coordinate 540,113 of NZ_JBFUFE010000005.1, forward strand.
GTCAGGGACCACGCTCGCCGTTCACTTGCGGCCGTACTCTTGCGACAGCGCCAGGGCAACCCGGCCAATAAGCTCGATAGGAAGCGCCTCCTTCAGCGGGAAGGACAAATTGCCCTTTTCGCCACGGTATGGCGCGAGTTCCTGCATGAGGCGTGCATCTTGCGTGACCGGCGGATAGACACCAATGTGCTTCTTGAATGCGGCGAAGTAAAAGAACACCCGACCGCGCTTGAACGCGGGCATGTTGTAGCTTATGCAGCGCGAGGCACCAGGCACCAACGCCTCAACTTTTTCCTGAATGGATTGGAGCTGAAGGCGCAAATCAGCGGGCACGCTTGCGAAGTACTCCTCATGTGAAGCGAAAGCCATGGCGTATTTCGTGTTGTCTAACGTTTGAGATGCAAGGCATGACCCGGCTTGCCGGGACACGTCCTCTCGATTGAAGGGTTGATCGTCATGGTATGTCAGGGACGTTAGCTGCCAGCGCGCTCAGGCTTTGCGTCGGTGACAAGCCGCAAGAATGACATAAGGACTTCTTCCGCCAGTGTTCCGTGTTGCTTTCCGTTGTAGTCAACATCCAGCAGGCTCGCAGGCTGATACTTGCCAGAAAGGTAGGCGTGAATACGTTGTACGCGTTGGGTATTTTCCGGCGTCCCGGGCTTCAGGTTATCGGGGGCTATGTGCATTGCGACGAGCGACAGGAACTCTTCGTCAGTGAGTTCCGCAAAGCTCTTGCCGAAATATGCCTGTGCGGCGGCCGCATAGCCATGAACAGGCTGGCCATTCTTGCTGCCCAGATAGCAGATATTCAGGAACAATTGCATTTGATCGTTCTTGGAAACCAGCGAATCCAGGGCGTATTGCGCAATCAGCGTCTGGCGAACTTTAGCGATACCTTGCTTGAACCCGTCCGGGAAGTAAATGAGCTTGACCAGACCTTGCGTGATGGTCGTCATTCCTGCGCCGGGAGTTTGAAGATCGACGCCGTGATGCCGGGTGAACGCCGGGTCTTCGACTGCCAACAACATGGCTTGCCTGTCCTTCGACAAGTCTGTGGGTTTCAGCCGGGCTCCAAAGCGCTTCCAGGTTTCGGAAATCAGAGACGGTGTTGCAACTCTGGCAGCCCTCACTTCGTTGGCGTAATAGCCGGCTGCGAGAACCAGGGCAAGTGCACTTGCACCTGAGAGCCCCAGGATCGTGCGAATGACTGCTTGACCGATCTTCATGTTGTGGCTGATCTCGGAGAGTGATGTGCGAGGGAATTCGTGACGCCTAACGCGACGTTGACTGGCGACCCGGCAAAGTTGGGAACGAAGGGGGCGAACGCCGCTGGACGTCCGTTTCGAACGACAGGTTATGTCGCAACAGCCTCAAAGAATGCTCTCCGGCCGATCCGCGTATCGGCTCATGAATAGACGGAATGTCGGAGCCATCTGTTCCCCACCCTCGTCTGAGGCTGTGACGCGGTACACCGGGGCGAGTTGATTCCGGTCGCTCGTCAGTCGGACTGCGTAAAGCCAACTGTTCATAAGATGATCAGCGAACACGAAGCAGTCGGGATACGCGAAGCGATCCGGATAGATGACACCGCCTGAATCATCCAGTTCGTCTTTCACGGGCCTGATCTCCGCCAACGGCCAAAAGCGGAAGTACACATCATCCATCTCATGGCCAGTTCCGTTTTCAGCAACGAAATAGGCTCGGACATCCTCAGGAAAAGCTACTTCGTACCGGCGCTCAAATTCCGCAATCGCTTCCTCAGTTGCGCCAGCGCTTACGCCCACTCCAGCGTCGCGCCATTGCTTGTGCACGCGCCGCCAGAGATTGCCGACGTCAGGAGGCGGTGGCGTTCGCGACATAACGTAAAGATGACCGGACCATCAACAATTGCGGCGAAGCCGCATCCTGTCGTTGTGGGTGCGCGTCGATGGATATGTTAGACGGCATCTCCCGTGTCCTTGCCGTCTTCAGACGGCGCGCTCCGCGATTCGGTTGAGCCTCGGCCACTTCGGCCAATATCGAACGGCAACAATGTCGCTGGCGCGAAAGCCATAGCGCGTCGTCTGCTTCCCCGCTTGAATCTGAGGCGAACCGGACGTCGAAGTGGCTGTGAATTCATAAGACACGACGTACACCATACTTCCATCGTCATTCTTCTCCACTGAACGTAGCACTGCACCTTTCGTGCTGCGGCCCCAGCACTCAAGCACGTATGACGCGACAGCGCGAAGGCACAACGACCCGATCACCGCTAGCCCAATTGCGATGCCTCCCATGAACTGCCATGTGCTATCGAAGCCCATGCTGATGCCTTCTAGCGTTTGACATGAGAGGCGGGGTGCGAAGCGGACTCTGAAGTGTCCGCCTGACGGAAGAGTCAGGCCTCATTTCGGCTGCCCTTCCTCTTTAGCAATGACCTTGGCGACGAGAGGAAGTGCCAGCATTCGCGCCCTGTGATCAAGGATTCGGGGAAGGCGGGCGAGGTCCACCCCGTCACCCTCCAGCCAACGAGCAAGGGTTAGAAGATACAGATCTGCCACAGAGAACTCTTCTCCCAGAACCCACGGTCCACGCAAATACTCACTCTCAATAAGCGAGAAGGCATCACCCACAGATTGAGGAACCTTCCTTCGCATGGCGTCCCACGCTTCAGGTTCGTTTGCCCATCTGTGGCCGCGCATTCGATGGGCGTGAGCGACATGAACCGTGGAGCACAAATAGCTGTTGAAAGCGTTCATCTCCGCAAGCCGAAACGTGTCACCAAGCGGAGCCAGAAGCGCATCCGGGTACGTCTGGGCGATGAACATGAGCATGGCCGGTGTTTCCGTCAGGACCCCGCGTGCAGTCACGAGCGCTGGAACCCGGCCCTTCGGATTGACCTTCAGATAGTCGGCCGCCCGTTGTTCGTTCTTCGAGAAGTCGATCCGTACCAGTTCGTATCCAGCATTTGCATGAGCCAGCGCCAGATGCGTTGCCAGCGCACAAGTATTGGGGGTGTAGTAAAGCGTGAGCATGTGACCTCTCAATTTTGAATTGACGATGCGAGGAACTGCTTCAAGTGACGCCTAACGTTGAAGTTGACCGGCTTCAGCCAACAACTCGATTGCCCCCGTGTGCCCTTGGCTTGCCGCGGCCGTCAACCACCGGAGAGCCTCGGTCGTGTTCTCCGGGAACTGCAGAAGGTGCTGGCCGAGTTTCCACTGGGATGAATCCAGCCCCGCCTCCGCACATTCGCGGAGAAGGCGGACGGCAGCCAAGACGTCCTGACTTGTGCCCATGCCGTGATACGTGAAGCTTGCAACCCAGTGCTTTGCCTCCAGCAGGCCGCCGGCGGCAGCTTTCTTGTACCAGACCAGCGCTTCGACCGGGTTCCTGGGCGAGCTCTCGTCCGCCAAGTGACCAAGATAAAACTCTGCCTCGTGGTCCCCATCTCCGGCGAGTTCGAGCAGCCGTTCCCGCGCCTCTTCGGGCGCCAGGTCGTAATAAATGTCCTCGGCGGCCGTCACGTGACGCCTAACGTAGAGGGTGACCGGACCGCAACATTTGCGGCGGAGCCACCTTGCAGTTGTGGATCCGCGTTGACCGACCAGTTAGACCGCATTGGGATCTCCCAGCGTTTGATACATGACATGAGTTAGCTCAAACTGGTTGCAGCCACGCGACGCAATGCCGCCCTTGTCGTCTGGGCGTTCGAGCTCCCACCCCTCTTCTACGTCGGACCAGTACAGCAGCTTATCGCCAAAGGCGGCCACGGCAACGACATACTCACCCGGTGAATCCGCGACCGACAGCTCACGCGGAGCTATGCAGGCCTTCTCTAAAGCCGCTCTATGCTCCGGATGCAACCTGCGAAGACCGTCCTCCAATAGGTCAGTGACTTCAGCGATGGTGGCAGAGCGGAACATTGAGGAACGGTCTAACGTTCGACTTAACCGGACCGCCGCAGGCAGGTCCGCTTGAAGGAAGGATCGGGCATCATTTCGCACGCCCTGAAAAGAAGAAGCGGATGACCAGCATTGCCAGTCCCGCAAGCAGCATATAGCGACCAACTCCCTTCTGGGCATCAGAGGAGTCGTCCTGGTTGATGTCTTGAAGCGTGCTGGGTGCCTCAGGTAGATAGCGAACCGTCATGGTGGATGGGACAGAGTTGCTGCGCAAGGCACGGCCAAGCTCCGCAGCAACGCCGACTTCAGTCCGAATTTCGCGACCATCCTCCGTAGTGAAGCGAACATGCGCTGTGTACAGGCTGTCAGCATGGGTATTCTTCTTCTCCTTCCACTCCAGTCTGGTTACCTCGGCCTTGGTCGTCTTGCCGTGATCGCGCAATGCCGAAAACTTGGTGGCGTTCTTGTGACCGGCATACATAAAAAAGATGCCAAACACAACAAGACAGATCGCGACAACTCGGCTACCTAAGATTCGAAACATCGGTGGCTCCTTAGGCCTAAGGTAAAAATGATCGGACTACTAATAAATGCCGCGGCGCCACGTCCTGCTGCTGTGGCTCCGCGCTGGTTGATATGTTATGCGGCGTGGCGTGTCGCGACTTCATATGCGACCCAAACCAGGAATGTAGCGAGGACGACGCCGAAAAACAAGATGCCGGCATGCCAGGATACGTCTGGTTGATTGAGGGGTTAGACGCCATTGCTAAACGACTCGACCGCTGTCCGGTACGCTACCAGTGGCTCCGAAGCACCTGCGATAGCTCGGCCGATGACGATGTGCGTGGCGCCTGCCCTGGCTGCCGCAGCAGGAGTGGAGATGCGCACCTGGTCTGTGGCCGCCTGGGAAAGCTGAATGCCGGGGCAGACGATGAGTACCCCGGCAGGCAAGGAACCACGCAAGTAGGCGGCCTCTTCGGCGGAAGCCACGATACCGTGGCAGCCTGACTTGCAAGCCAGCGAAGCGAGGCGGAAAACCTGGTCTTTGACTGATGGTGCGAGGCCGATCTCTGGGAGCTCGGCGTCGGAAAGGCTTGTGATGACCGTAAGGCCAAGGACTTTTAGATGGGTGTATGACTCCGCAGCGGTAGCAGCCGCTCGCAGAACAGCCGAACCCGCTGACGCATGGACCGTGACCATTGAAACCCCAAGCTTGCCAGCGGCTTTGACGGCACTGGCTACGGAGTTGGGTATCTCGTGAAGCTTGAGATCGAGGAAGACCTGTTTGCCCGACGACACCAGCTCTCGAACTACCTGCGGTCCAGCCTCTGTGAGCAGCTGAAGGCCGACCTTGTAGTGATCGGCTTCGGGACCGAGCCGATTGACCAATGCCGACGCCTCAGCCGAGGATTCGAAGTCGAGCGCGACGATGACTGGTGATGGCATATGTGAAATGGAGTCTAACGACGGAGGCCAGACGCGGCCGCAGGCCGTCGCCACTGGGTCGATTTGTTAACTGTCTTGCTCTTCACCGGGATCGCACTTTGAAGTTTTCGTCAATGTGGACGGTCGAATCAGACGAGCCACGGTTCGAACAGTCAAAGCCTTGCAATCTGAGTATCGGAAAGCTGTTAAGGCGAACGTTGACGTCCTTGTGCCTCTTGCCCGCGTGGCGTGAATGAATGGCAGTTTTCGTCAAGTAATTGCTGCTGACCCTGTAGTAAGACCCATCGTTATAGTTCTCGTCAAGAGTTTCTTCGCCGACGAATTCAAGGTCTTTGAAACTCGCGTTGTATCGAAACTGCATGGTGTAACTCGACGCGCGAGCGGCATCCGCATACTCGACCGCCTGAACAAACACAGAATTCTTTTTTATATCGATGTTATAGAACTTGCTCACGCGACAAAACTCGTCAGACACGGAAAGGACTCCATAGCTTCCATCCGGATTTCCCTTGAGAATGAAAAGGCGCTCCTCGCGCTGTGGATTTCCACCTCTCTGCCCAGTGGCCACCAAAGCCAGATCAGCGATTCCGTCACCGTCCAGATCGCCTTCGGCGCTTGTCCAAATGAAATCCAGATGCGGAAAATCGGCCGAGATTACGGAAATGGCCTTCCGTCCCGTTGGCGTGTATTCAGCAGATACAGGCAGGGCTGAGGTGCAGAGAAGAGCAAAGATCAGCAGGAGCTTGGTGGCGACCATGAGTGGTACCTAACGTTTGTCTTGATGGAAGGGTTAGGCCGCATTCTCAGCGAAGCTCCTTGCGAACCACCAACTTGAGTCCCGACCAGACTTCCGTGACGGCGCAGACCTTGATATCTACGAAGCCGAGTGGCAGCGCCAACTCGCGGATAGTGTCTTCTGTGATGGTGGTCGGAACCTTGGCTGACTTCTTCGGCCAGGAGACCCACAGCGCTGCGTCGGATTTCAGCTTCTTGCGCAAGACACTCAGAGTCTTTGCCAGTTCTTCTCGCTGCGTGACAAAGGCGTGAGCGATATCTACCTTTGAATCGGGCTGGCTCACAAACTGCACGGCTGGTGGAAGTGGGGCCAACAGACTTTCGTACTCCTCAGGTGCTGCGATGAGCAGCACTCGATGCGCCTCTTTGATGCCAAGCTTCCTGGAAAGCGGCGTTCCAGAGTATCCAGCGGTGTTTGAGGTTGCCATGCGTCTTAACGTTGGACATGAGAGGCGGCACAAGGGTGAAGCCCCTGTGCCGTTCTCTCGATGGAAGGGTTAGTCGCCTGTTTCATCTGCGAGGCTTGGTTTTTTTCCCTTACGGCGTGGTGGCTCTCGGCCCACAAAGTGGGCAAGTACGATGAGCCCCAGACCGAGCAAGATGAAGAATGGAGGTCCAAGGAACAATAACAACACAGCGCCAACCAGGACAAGAAGGGAGAAGCCTGGCGCGTTTTCGGCGCGTGTGGCCTGAACGGCACCCTGCGTTCCGCCTAAAACCGCAACCCACATTGCCCAGGCCGCCACAAATGAAAGCAGCCCTGCCAGGAGCAGAACCCTACGCCATGCCTTGGATGTACTCGGCGCGCCAAACGCTACGGCGGCACCGAGCATCCAGGCGCCAACAGGCGCCGCAGCACCTGGCAGGAGTGATCCGAAGGACACCCAACCGAGCAGAGCAACGAGGGCTCCGCCTAAGAGTGCAGGGCCCAAGCGACCGGAAATGGTGAAACTAGACATGTTTTTTGGGATGTGAAGGCGCGTAAACGATTGAGAGGAGGCGTGAGGCATCTAACGTCGGAAACCAGGCGCCGCCGTAGGCGTCCGCCGGGGTTGACCTGTTAAACGGCTCGTCGCCGGAGGCCAATGCCTTAAACCGACTGTACATAGTCATCGAATTCATCGACCACGCTACCCTGCTCCTCAGGACGACACTGCATAGGAATATGCCACTCATTTGCCCCATCTAGCGAGACAAACAAAGAGAGCCCATCGTCGTACGGAGGAATGCGTGACCAAGAAACGTCCACGATTCGCCCTCCGGGTGCGAGTCGCTGTCATGGTCCGAAAAAGGACGCACGACACGATACTTCTCCCCCACTTTCAGAAAGCGATAGCCACCACCCGTATTCGGCGCTTTGATACCACTCCAGTGACCGATTGGATTAGGACCGAACATGACTGCCGTTTAACGTTCGCGCTCAGCGGGCGGCGAAGCTGTCCGCTGGAGCAAAAGGTTATATGTCATGGGGCAGCTGTAACTCGGCAAGAACTTCACCTGTGCTCTGCCTGATGTACTTGGCATGCAGAGGATTCTCTGTGTAGGTAATTTGAACGGCTTCGCCCGACGGCAGTGCATTGAGCCGCTCAACCAAAAGCCTCGTTGCTGCTACGACAATTGGATGCGGGTTCGTTACGCCAGATTCAATCATGGACAGGCGGACCGACATGATGTTCAGCAGTTCGGACGACGTCGTGCTCATGGACAGGTCGCTGACATATAACGTGATGTATGCCGCAAAACCTGCGGTATAACCTGGCGCTTGCAATCTAATCTGGACATTAGAACCTCCTGTAAGCCGCTTGTATGCTGAGATTCAAAGAAATACACTGTAATTTCATACAAGTATAAAAATTCTGTAAAACCCCGCAATCCTCCACTGCAGTCTGCCCGCTTGCTGGACCAGGTCCGGGAGCGGGTTTGGTATTTGCACTATAGCCTTGGCACCGAGAAAACTTACCTGTACTGGGTCCGTTTTTGTCCGATGGCATGGCCGCAACGGCCACATGACGCATCCGCGCGACATGGGGGCACGCGCATCCTTGCTGCTCCTCCGCCTAGCGCCGACGAGCGGGCATCAAGACCTCAAGGTCTTGAATGGCGGCGGTGGCTTTCGACCTGGCCCAAACTACTGGAATGAGGCTGAACAGCGGAAGCAGAAAGACGAGATAGAAGAAGAGCTGGATGCCCGCAGCAATTTTCATGGTTCCAAGTAGCCGGGTTCGCTGTACGAATTCGGTGTTTTCCAGATCGCCTTCCCATAGCGATAGCTGGCGACAAACGATTATGAACCCGACGATCGCCAGGGCGGACGCCGTGAGGCTCAAAAACCAAAACGTCTTTTCCGGCATTTGCCTGTTGCCCAGGATGTTCAGGTGAAGCAGTAAATCGGCTTGTCTGAGCGCGATCTCGATCAGAAACGGGAGCTGAAGCACTATTGCCGCAGTGAGGAGTTTGCGTGCCAACTGCAAGGTACTTTTGTGCCTGTGAATTTCGCGAAGTGCTGTCATGCTTGTTTGATGATGAGAGATGCGCCGCTGATGAGGCTTACCGTTCGGGCTTCCCGGCGCACAGCAAGCGCCGCGTAGCAGCATCCTGCTGCTGCGTGTCCGAGCCAGGCGAAATGTCAGACATGTCTGGTTACCTGGTCTGCTTTAGATGAATACACTCCGGCTGGCCTCGGACTTTGGCCCAGTACTCAAGCCTTGCATCGTCATCAATGTCGATAATGCCGCCGTACATCGTGTCGCCACCTTTCCTCTTGGGGCCAGAGATCCAGTAACGCGCTCCCGTCTCTTCCTCGATGCAGTTGTATTTGTAGCCGGACTTCGTTTTCAGAAAACGCTTCCCGGCGTACGTGTACGAGCGCGTCGAGCGCGACATCTCCACCCAGCCAATGCGGCCGGAACCGCTCAAACCACCCGATTTGTTCTCGATGTACATGATGCGCTTCATGCTCCGGCTCTCTACTACTCATAATGTCTAACGTTTGACTTAAGCGGACCGCCGCAGGCACGTTCGCTTGAAGGAAGGATTAGGCGCCACTCAGGTCGGCCAGGCCAAGTTGAATTGGAACTTGGTAGTCCGCGGCAATGAGGCTGGCTCGAAAGGACTTTCGAGGATGGATCGTGAGCTTGTGATCAACGATGGCAATGCGATCGACCAAGCTTGGAGCATCATCGTAGAACTTCACCTCTGCAACTCTAACCATCTTCGAGCGCTGCGTTCTCAGATTTGTGACTTCAACGAATACCTCGGTGGGTTGTGGATGCACGGGGACCGTTTGCTCAACGCGTACACGGTATTGCTTCGTCGCTTTGACCTTAAGACACACTCTGAGCACCTCGCCTTCTGACTCGACTGAGTGTCGAAGCACTTCAAGCGCTGGCGTCTCGGTTGGCGCAAGCATGCGCAGTGCTGAAAACGTTGCCTCGGTAACTACAGCCAGTTTTCTTTCGTCCGGCAGGGAATTGAACGCTGGATCCATTCCGCAGAGCACGAATCGATGCCAATGCTCCGTGGCGTATTCGGTCATCCTGACTGCCCCATCGGGCAGAGATGGTGTAAAGCACAGGTAGAGATGATCAGCGTGGCCGATAGACATTCCAAGTTCTTCGCACTTCATTCCGACGCGCTGGCCAAGAGCTACACATGCGCGTGGGAAACCATAGAGCTTCGATGCGTAGTGCGGCATGGGAAGATCGAGCTGAGGGGGATCGATGCTCTCGAGGTACCGAATGTCGCGCAGAGGCTTGGGTGTTCTGGGTGGTGAGCGCATATTGACACCTAACGTTGGAGAGGACCAGCGACCAGAGAACAGGAGCGCCGTAAGCGCGGACGCCCTTGGGCGTCCGTATCGCCCAGCATGTTAGAGCATGCGCCTAGAAGCACGTGCCCGCCCATGAACATCCGATGAAGATGGCTGTGAGCAGCACCGGCATAGCCATGGCCAATATGTAAGCCACGGCGATTGCAATTCGAACCCTGAGCGAGCACGGCATGTATTTGATCAGGCCGAACGCGCCGACAAACGGAAGCAGTAACAGTACGGCCAGGAGTATCCATTCGGCAACTGTGCCATGCAACGAGCGAAACCGGGGAAGGAGCAGCACGCATACGCCGAGCGCCATAGGGCCGAATAAGACGGCTAGCGTCAGAAATTTCCAGGATGCAGCTATTGTCGGCCTCATGGACACACTCACGTTTGACTTATGCGCCCACCGAGGGCAAGTCCGCCTGAAGGAGGGTTAGGTCTCACAGCCACCTTCGCACCCTCTGTGTGTATGACGTGTACTCGTTACCAAACATGCGCCGCAGTACCCTCTCTTCGGGTTGGATCTGGAAGCGAGTGACATAGAGAACGAAGAGCGCAGAGCCGGCCAGGAGCGCAGGTGCAGACAAGTAGAAGCCCCAGGCCACCAGAAGCAAGGCGAGTGCGACGTACATTGGATTGCGAGTGATCCGATAGACACCAGACGTGACGAGTGACGATGCCCTCTCCGGCTTCAACGGATTGACCGTGGTCCTGGCTCGCCGAAACGCAATGGTGCCGGCGATGCTGAAGTAGCCACCAATGACCGCGACGACGCCGGCTGCGACGATACGAGTGGCGGGCGACAGTTCAAGCGTCGGCGCAACATTTCTAGCGATCCACATGGTGACCGCGATGATTAGCGCCACGAGCGGCGGTGGGATCTTGAGTTCTAGGGCGCGCATAGCTTGTACTCTGAGGTCTAACGTTTGACATGAGAGGGGGCGCCCGGCTTGCCGGGCCACGTTCTCTCGATGGAAGGGCTAGGCGTCACTGTCGTCAGTGTCTGATGACTCACCTTGATGAGAAAGCTTGAGCCCACCTTTCCCGTCCGGTAGCCACACTGCCCCGGTTTCTGAGCTTGCATCAAAAAACCCAAGTTGATGCTTGGCTGCAAGGCTAAAGACCTGCTCATATGCGGCTTCTGCCTTGGACCAGGCGAACGCGGCGTAGATTGCTTCCTTCCCGACGCTATAGTCAGTGACAGCCGAATCATCTTCTGGAAACTCTTCCGAAGAGAAGGGGCCATTCATTGCCGGGTACGACTTGATCATCTCAAGGAACCAAGCCTGAAGCTCTGGTGTAGAGACCTTTGGATCGTCGTAGCTGTGATTCTCGGACCATTCGGATGTCTCTTCCCACCAGGAAAGAAATGCCTCGCGTTCATTCGGCGCCTTAGCGGGTGCAAAGACAAGCAAGTCATAGCTCATTCAGGATCTCCCAGTGTAAGCAGTTCGGCTATGCGCCTTGTGACGCCTAACGTTAGATAGCCGGCCGTTAGATAACCGGCGCACAACACTTCGCGGCGAGGCCGCCTCCTGCTGTTGTGGGTCCGTGTCGATTGATAGGTCAGGCTTCACTTGGTACTCTTCCAAGAAGATCGACGATTGAGTTCCAATAGTTTGAGTTTGGCACTGAGTCCATGATTTGAAAGCCAAGATTGATGGGGCGCCAAACTGCTCCACCCCTCAGGCGAACAGCCAGGAACGGATAGTCGAAGAAGTCCTCTTCATTTTGGGGCTGATCTGGCTTACACCACTCACCATGCCTGGCCTTAAGCAAAACCTCACCAGCAAACGAACCGAAGGCATAGATGGACTTTGCTACCTGTTCCATCTTGGCACCGCCGGTTTTCCATTCTTCCAGAACGGAGTCGACTCGGCGCAGTGTGGATGGGGCAAAGGAGGAAATGTCGACGGCGTAGATCTTTTGCGTCATCCGAATGGCATCGTTGGTATATCCATCTACTGTTTCGACGGATGGCTGAAAGTGCAATGGAATCAATGTTTTCCCCTGAGGATTGTGTGAAATCTAACGTTTGACATGAGGGGCGTCCTGACCGACGCGAAGTGACGGGCAAGACGTCCGCTCGACAGAGGGTTAGGCGTCATTCTCACAGCGACGCCGACTTCTCAAGTTCCAGGTTGCCCTCGATGAACTTGAGCTTGAAGACAAGCCGGGAGATGCGCCATCTGTCCGGGAACGGCAGCAACTGCAGTTCGTACGTGCCCACGAAGATGCGGCTCTTCAGGCCGATTGCTTTGCCCCGGTGGTGGAAAGCCACGCCGTGGCATCTGACAAGCGCTTGATTACCACTGACCTCAGTTCGAAGGTTGCCAATCTGATGGTGAACGTGGTCTAGCGGCTTGAATCCGGCAGCCCATGCCTGAGCCACCTGGTTTGGCGTCATTTCGGTCGGCGTTCCACCGACCATGGAGGTCATGTCGAGCGTAAAGGGGCTGGTAAAGCAACTCTCCAGCGCTGGCCAGTCTCGTTCGTCGGTGGCAACGAACATCTGAACGACGGCGTCCTCGACTGCCAGGCGCGTGGCCAAGTCGGATGCAGACAAAGGGAGAGACATTTAGAACCTCCGAGTGAACGCGCCGCATCTTGCGGCGCCTAACGTAAAAATGACCGGATTGCCTACATTTTCAGCGAAGAAGTTCCTTCTGTGGCGGGTCCGTGTCGATTGATTTGTTAAAGATCATCGGGAACGGGTGGCGAAGGAGACTCCGGAACCACGATCTTGGCGAACGTGCCAGCCCTCACCATCAGGAGCATAGCGAAAGCAAGCTCGAAAGCCGCCACGGCAATGTCCAGCTTCGCTTGTGGATCCAGCGCCGAAAAGGAAGATGTCGATCCAGTCACCAGGAAGGCGCGAAAGAAGAACCAGGTCAGCGTGGGGAGCGTTTTGGCAAAAGCCCAAAGACCCATGAGGCAGCAACCGACGCGCGCAAGCTCTTGCGACTGGAAAGACAACCGGTCCTCGTACCGGGTTCTCGGAACGAGTCTATGCGCGACTACCATCGGGAAGAACCAAAGCAAGAGCGCACCCAACAGGTAAGCCACAGCGATTGCAAAAGAAACTGCGGTGGCACCATCAGGAAATCCCGGGGCGTTCGAGAGGTGGCCCGGAATGGCAACGAAGTAAGCAACACTGCTTATTACGAGCCACATCGCGAACAAACGAACTCCGACGCCGATTAATTGCTGTGGTGTCATGTGCTCCCTTAACGTTTGAATTAAGCGGCGTGCCGGAGGCACGCCAGCATGAAGGAAGGGTTAGGCAAGATTGCGCACTGAATGAATGATCTTGTACCCGAGGGTGCGAGCGGCAGGCGTATCAAAGTAAGCAGAGATCTGAACATGCCCCATGGGTGCGATGACATAACCGGAAATTGACTTATAGGAAGACTTTTCCCGGGAGTAATCTTCCTCCGGCAACTCGTATGTCAGCCGGATAAGCTTCCCGGTGCGTTCGATCTGTTGCTCGCCTCGAAGACCACTGGCTGTTTCCAAAATTGAAGCTAGCCGCTGCTCTTCGGATGTGCCTTTGTCGTTCCCCCAAATGGTGACCCAGAAGGTGAGTGTTGCCCTCCAGAGAACAAGGCTTCCATCTTCTATTCGTCGATTGAACCTTTCAGGAAGAGCGACCGCCCATTCATCGGTCATTTGATAGGTTCCCGTGACGACAGGATAGTCTGGATGCAGGCTCATGGCGGCTTCTGATGTTGCCTAACGTTTGACTTAAGCGGCGTGCCGTAGGCACGTCCGCTTGAAGGAAGGGTTAGGTCTCCCGATCATCTCTTGGCCCCTCGCCGCCACGCTTGGTTGTCCATTCCGAGATGCCTTTAGCCATCGACACGAACTCACTTGGCATCATGATGATCGTGGTCGTGTTTTGCTCGGCTCCTACCTCGGTAATCATCTGCATCCGTCGCAGTTCCAGACCCGCGGGATTTTCCATGATGAGGCCAGCTGCTTCTCTAAGCTTCACCGCCGCCTCAAGCTCGGCCTCGGCCTTGATGATTCGCGCTCGCTTTTCACGAAGTGCCTCAGCTTCTTGAGCCATTGCCCGCTGCATGGATTCAGGAATTTCAACATTGCGCATCTCCACTCTTGTGACCTTGACTCCCCAAGGTTCGGTCGCGCCATCAATGACTTTGCGCATATCTGTGCCAAGTCTTTCCTGTTCCTTTAGCACGTCGTCAAGCGTGTGTCGACCTATGACGTTGCGCATTGATGTCAAAGCAACTTGAACGACAGCTCTTCCCACGTCGACCACTTCAACAACGGACTTAATTGGGTCTGTAATGGAATACCAAATGACAACAGTGACCTTCACCGGAACGTTGTCCTTCGTGATGGTTTCTTGCTGATCAACGGAAGTAGTAACGGTTCGAATGTCAATTGTTCGTTGCCACTCGATTGCTGGAACTATCCAATAGAGGCCAGGGCCGCGAAGGCCTTGAAGCTTTCCCAGCCTAAATACGACGGCGCGTTCATATTGATTGGCGACGCGTAACCCGGCGGTGGCAATGGCGACAAGGACCACAAGAAGACCAAACACAACTTCATTCATGGCATTTCCTTTGAAGGCGCGACTGTTGCTCGGATACCTAACGTGAACGTAACCGGCGGCCACGGCAAGGTGCGACCGAAGGCAGCAGAGGCTCCGCGTCCGGGTTGACTGACCAGTTAGGGTGCGTCATTTTGGCAACGGTACATTCTGAACCACGACGAGTAGCACCCAGATCGGAACCATGAAAACCCCGAGGATTGCGAGCAACTTGATTGACCGGGGGGATTTTTGCTTGAATGTGCGCTGTCCGATAGAGCTAAGCAGGTTGAACTCTTGAACCTTTTCGGCGCCGCCCGCAAACAACACCCACCAAGCATAAACAGACGCCGTGCATAGGATTACCGTCAACCAGGCAATGACAAAGGGATTGCCGTCTTGTGGACGGAAATAGTGCCAAACCGTTGGAGTGTAGCCAGACACACACCCAAGACCCATGACGACCCACGGTAGATTGGCGCCGATGGCAAAGCGTCTCAGATAGTTCACCCCTTCGGCCGCAGATTCAACACTGCCCATGTTTTCAATATCGCGACGTGCTTTCCAATAGTTGAATGCTCCAAACCCGAGAAGAGCTAACCAGAAGTATTCTGATATGAAGTGAAATATGTCTGGCATGTAGCGGCCTAACGTACCAAGTAAGCGGCGGCAGATACGACCGTCCGCTTGAGTGCCGGGTTAGATGTTGCGGTCACCGGACCACCTCGGCGCCCCAGCCGTCGTACGCACCTCCATTTGCCGAGGCTAAAGCTGAAAGATGTTCCCGGATCTCTACCAGGACCTTTAAATCTGGAACCATCGTTTTGCTCGCCTGAACAAGCCACTCGGATGAGTCTTGCGCGCCGGGCTTCACCTGCACGTCGTATCCGTGGAAAGATGGGTCTTTTGCCACGCGGTCTGCTGAATCTTGCGACGGCAAATGCAAGAAAAAGTCGACCTTGTGCGGTTGATTCAGCTTGGAGCCAACTTGCCTCAGTTGGGACAGAACGCGCAAATCGGGAACTGCCACTTGGCCTGCTCTGTTCGCCGAGACGAAGACGTAAGCCAATACGGCCAGAATGGCCCCAATTGCAATGATCGTTGTAGCGGACATGTGGATATCTAACGTTTGACTTAAGCGGCGCCGTCAGGCGTCCGCTTGAAGGAAAGGTTAGACCGCACACTGTCCGCTCGTTCGACCGCCTCGATGGCAGCGTTAAGAGCCTTGACAAGTGCTTTGGCCCTCTCAAGATCAACCTCGATTTCGACGTTTGCGACGATAGCCTCGTCCGGGATTGACTGAGATTCCAATGAACTTTGGCTGATGTCTAGATCGGGATGCACGTTCCAGACTTCGAGATTGACGTGATGTGGATGAATGCCGGGCACGACTTCAATGAATCCTTGCCTGTAACGCACACCGTTGCACTTGATTCTCTGTTTCATGTGCGGTCTAACGTGAAGGTGACCGACACGCAACAACTTGCCGCATAGCGGCATTCTGCAGGTGCGTGTCCGTGTTGACCGTCATGTTAAAGGGTGTCCTTGGCATTCAACAGATCCTCCGCTTCCTCTCCGATTCTTGGGAGTTGCCCAAGCTCCGTGTCCAGTCCAACCCGTACGCTCCACTCCTCCGGTGCGCCCGGCATTCCAGAGAGATGTATGTCAAACGTGACATTACCGAGCGCGTTGCAAGTAACGGAGAATTTGAGATCTTGTTCAAGTGATTGCCACTCGCGAGTGCCCTTCCACGGCCGTTTGTTCGCCCCGAGATCAACGAAGAAGCGCCCGAGGTGAACGGCGTCATCGTCTATCCAGACTTCCGTAAGGGCCGTGACGCGGTGACCCACGATCTCAACGACGAAATAGCCGCCTTGCCCCCTACTGATGCGGAGTTCACGGTTCGACGATGTGGAGTGGATGGACAACATTAGCGCGTTGCCCTTTAACGTTGGAGGCCACCGGCACGCAGCAAGCGCCGCGCAGCGGCTATCTGCTGCTGAGTGTCCGCGTGGGCCGAAATGTTAAGCGGCACGATTCACCGCCTGCGACTTAAAGGCAACAACAAACTCTTTCGCCTGCTCAAATGTTTCCGGATAGCTTGTCTTCTGCCGCCCGCCTGATTCCGTTGGCTCATAAACCGACTGAAATAGAAAGCCGTGCTCCACCAAAAGCTGCACCTTTTTCCATTGAAGAGTGTCAACTGCGGCAGGTGCTGAGAATTTGCGA
>NZ_JBFUFE010000006.1:0-478147 GCF_056403595.1 Polaromonas sp. P2_G11
GGGCAACGTCAGGCAGAGCGGCTTTGACGCGGAAGGCCGCGTCGTCAAGACCACGGTCTATGCAACGGCTATCACACCGGCGGATATGGCCGGCTTGCCGGCGGCCGCCAGCGTGGCGCAAATCCAGGCCAGGGTGCTTGCCGCCGCGGGCTCGGACCTGGTGGAGAACCGCGTCTACGACAGGGACGGCCGGCTCACGGCCACGGTCAACGCCCTGGGCGAGGTGGTCAAGTACGTGTATGACGCGGCCGGCAACGTCATTGAGCGCGTGGCCTATGCAAACCGTGTCGCGATGTCCGGTGGCAGCGCCTGGGTGGCTGGCACGACTCCCGCACCGGCCGCCGATGCCGCACACGATCAGCGCCTGCGCACCGTGTACGACCAGCTTGGCCGCGCCGTGCTCTCCGTCGACGGAACCGGCGCCGTCGTCAAGCAGGTCTACGACTCCAACGGCAATGTGCTGGAGCGGCTGGCTTACGCCAGGCCGATAGCGCCGGCAACCACTGCCACCGCTGCGGCCATCACGGCCGCAGTCGTGGCTTCCGGCAGCGATGTGCGCGTGCGCAATGTGTACGACCAGGCCAACCGGCTGGTGTACCGTGCCGACGGCGTCGGCGCCGTCACGCGTTTCGTCTACGACAGCAACGGCAACACCGTCAAGACCGTCCAGTACGCCACGGCCATCGCCGGCTCGGCCGCGCCGGCCAGCGTCACGGCCAGCGCCGCCGACCGCATCACCGTGTTCGCCTATGACAAGGCCAACCGCCAGACCTTCAGCGTCGACGCCCTGGGCGGCATCACACAATTGGTTTACGACAGGAATGGCAATGTGGCGCAACGCCTGAGCTACGCTGCGGCCATGACGGCGCCCACGGCAGCCGGCACGCCCAGCGCCCAGGCGATCCAGTCCGCGGTGGTCCCCGATGCCGCCAACGACCGCATCGAGCGCTTTGCCTACGACCTGGCCAACCGAAAAGTCTTTGACATTGATGCCAACGGCGCGGCCACCGAAACAACATTCGACGCTGCCGGCAACGCCGTGCAGCTCAAGCGCTATGCCGCGCTCGTCAATGTGTCGACCCTTGGCGCCACGGCCTCTGAAGCGGCGGTTCGCGCCTTGCTCGTGGCTGACGCGGCGAACGATCGCGTGGAAAAGCGCGTGTTCGACGCCAGCAACCGCCAGGTCTACGGTGTTGATGCCCTGGGCTATGTCCGCAAGACGGTGTACGACGGCACCGGCGCCATCAAGGGCGTGACTGAATACGCCCTGGCCATACCGGCGGCCACGGCCGGCACGGCCACCGCGATCGCAGGCGCCGTCGTTGCTTCGGCCGCGAATGACCGCAGCAGCAGCTTTGTCTATGACGCCGCGGGCCGCCTGACGGGCAGCACCGATGCGTTGGGTTTCACTGAATCCAATACCTACAACGGACTGGGTGAAAAGCTCAGCTTCACGAACAAGAAATCTGCGACCTGGACCTACGACTACGACGCGGGCGGTCGCCTCATCCAGGAAACCTCACCTCAGGTTTCCTTGACATCCGTGGTGGTGAATGCGGGCGGCAATCTCGAGGTCAATGAGACCGCCTCCGGCGCGGCAGGTGTTGTCACGCGCCTGGCATACGACGCGCTCGGCAACCTCGTTTCCCGCACTGAAGCTTTCGGGCGTGCGGAGCAGCGGCTAACCAGCTATGAATACGACGCCCTCGGCCGGCAGGTCAAGACGACCTACCCCGCGGTGGGCGTGTACAACGCCGCCACCGACAATCTCACGACCAACGGCGCGACAGGCTTGGCCACGCGTACTGAAACGCAGCAGACGCTGTTCAGCCAGGTCAGCTACGACATGCTGGGAAACGCCATCGCCAACCGCGACGTCGCCGGCAACTTCAGCTACAAGGCCTATGACAAGCTTGGCAATGTCAGCTATGAGGTCGACAGCCTGGGCTTTGTGACCGGCTACACACGCAATGTCATGGGCGAGGTCACCCGTCTGGTGCGCTTTGGATCGGCGACGACTTTGCCGAACGGCAACCCTGCAAGCCTGTCGGTGGCTCAGGTCGATGCCGCGGTCAACGGGGCAGGCGTCAACCACGGCATGGACCGCAACCTCCTGACCCAGTATGACCGTGTGGGGCGCGCTGTCCGGATCACCGAGCCGCAGACCTATGTCTACGACCCGGACGCCGCCAACGGCAGCCAGTATTTCATTGCGGGAAAAACCACCCGCAATACCTTTGACGCATTCGGCAACCTGATCCGCGTCGCCTTGCTGAAAAACCCGGCGACCGATACCTGGACATCCACCACCAACTATTTCGACAAGCGTGGCCAGCAAACCGCCAGCGTGGACGCCTTGGGCTACCTGACCACCCAGGCTTTCGACGCCGCTGGAAACCTCAGCGCGCACACCGAATTCGCCACGGCGATCGCGGGCTGGAACAGCGCATCTCCCGCCGCTGCCTCGCCGGCCGCCACTGGCAGCGCCGACGACCGGACCACGCTATACATCTTTGACCGGGGCAACCGCAAGACCTCGGAAGTCAGGGTGAACGTCGAGTACAGCGACAACAGCAATGCGACCAGCGTACGCGGCAACCTGAGTACGACCTACGGCTACGACAGCGTCGGCAACCTGACCCGCACGACTGACGCCGCCGGTGCCTCCACCTACAGCTACTATGACGCCATGGGCCGCGTCACGGCGATTGCGGCCCCTGCACGGGCAAGCACGGCCGACGGCAGCGTGTTGACCCCGTTGACGGTGTTTCGCCGCGATGCCTACGGCAACGTGGTCGTCAAGACCGACTTTGCCAAGGGTGCCAGCGCTGCCAGCGAGAGCGCTTACACCGCGGCAACGGCCGACGCAGCGGATCGCCAGACCATGGCATATTTCGACCGCTCGGGCCATGTGACCCAGCTCGCGGACGCACAAGGCTACAACCACTACAGCTCCTACGATGCGCATGGCAGCATCGCCAAGGAATGGCAAGCCGTCACGGGCAATGACGGTGTCACCAGAACACTGTTTCGGGCTTATCAATACGACAAGCTGGGCCGCCAGACCCACGTCATTGACCCGGCTTCCACCACCGTGCTGCAGGGTGGCCTCAATACGGTGCAGGTCGGCTCGGCCACCACGGTAGCGAATGAGGCGGGATCGCTGACGCTGGCGGGCAGCAACAGTGTTTCCCTGACGTGGTCCAGCTTGGTCAATGCTGCGGGCGGCTTGGTGCGCGTCCAGGTCGACTACCAGACGCTGTCGACCTACAGCCCGGTCGGCTCCAACGAGTCCGGCATTATCTATGGCGGCACGCCCAGCCACGCGGCGAGCCAGGTACAGGATTTCGGCGCCGCTGCCGCGAGTGGCGGCGTTACGTTAGGCTGGGGAAATGCCAGCGCAACAGACGGCGGCATTTCACAGCTCAGCTACATACGTATCTGGCAGCAGGATGCTGGTGGCAACTGGATCGCCAAATGGGAAGGCAGCGCCGCGCAGGCGACCGGCTCCGGCATCACCACCGTCAGCCAGGCGCAAGCCGGCGTGGTGGACACCGCGGTCGAGTACAACGCCTTCGGCGAGATGACGCGCAAGGGCGTCAATGGCGGGCGGCAGGAGTATTTCGACTATGACAACGCCGGCCACATCTGGCGGACTAACGGCGGCGATGGCGTCGACAAGGTCGCGCTCTACGATCTGCAGGGACACCAGACGGCGGACATCCGCAGCGCCGGCTCAGGCCGGGCCAATACCAACCTGCTGGCTTTCACCAGCGCAGACCAGGTTGCTGCGCTGACCGACGTGCGCCGCACCGACATGCGCTACGACGCGATCGGCCATCTGACACAGCAGCTGCAGCCCGAGCGCCTGCAGACGCAAGGCGGAGTGCTGGTGCGCCAGAACGCCACCCACGCTTATGTTTCCTCGTCTTCAAGCATCATCGGGCGCGACGAATCCGGCAACATCCTGGGCTGGACCGGCACCAATAGCGTGTCCTTGAGCTGGACCAGCCTCGCAAGCCTGGGCAGCGGCGACGTCAAGGTGGTCATGGACTACGTGACGCCGATCTATACCAATTTTGTGGGTGCCACCATCATTGGCACCGACGAAGCCGGCCAGCCGATCTATGCCAGGGACGAAGCCGGAAACATCATCGGAACGGTTGTGCAAGCCGGCGGCGCCGCGGGTAGCCGCAGCCAGATACTGACCGCCGAGCAAGGCGCCAGCGGCGTCACCATGAGTTGGCAAGATCCTGCCGGCACCATTAACGGCGGCCTTGGCAGCGTAACGCGCCTGCGTCTCTATAAGAAAGACCTGCAGGGCAACTGGCAGCAAATCAGCGACCAGACCAGCTTGGGCTATAGCGGCAACACCATTGAAGTGGCCGTGCCCACCGACCCCGGGACCGACATCCAGCTGCAGCTGCGCCCTGCGGGCACCGCCGGAAGCGGCGGCTGGAGCAACGTAGCCCTGACCAATTTCGGCGACGCGTTGCGCTTTGACGCGTCCGCACTCGGTATAGGCAACTATGAATACCGGGTGCTGACCACGCCGCCCGGTGCCGCGACGCGGACCACGGCGACCGGCAACCTGTCGATGGCGATGCCGGCCCTGTCAACCATCAGCGCGCCGCTGGGCTTTGTCCAGACCGGCGTTTACGGCTGGGCAAGCCCGGGCGCAGGCGTCGAACAGGTCTTGCGCGTCAGGCCGGCCGGCAGCACTGGTGCCTGGCAGGTCCGTACGGTGGCTCCGCGCGGCGGTGGCTACGATGGCGCCGACGTGAGCAACCTGGGCGCGGGCACCTACGAGTACGAACTGCTCTGGATACACGCCGGGGAGGGAGCTCCCTACGCGCACGCCACCGGCCAGATCGCGGTCGTCGCGCCCTACGTCCAGACCCAGTGGATCACCCCGGCCAATCCGGCCAACTACATCACCGGGTACACGAACGCCCAGTACAGCGCGCCGGTCATGGTGCAAACGGTCACCTACAACGAATCCGGCCAACCCGTCTACACCACGGTGCTGGGTGCCAATTACCAGTGGAGCGGTAATGTCGTTGTCGGCGTTCCTTACCCCGTGTGGACGCTGACCAGCTACACCACGGCGTACTACACCGTGCAGGTGCCGACGCAAGGGCCACCCATCATCATCGGGTACGACGAAAGCATGCAGCCGATTTATGCGCGCGATGAATCCGGCAACATCATCTACCAGACGATTTACGTTCCCACGACTTACAGCTACCAGGCGCCGGTGTATTCGAACGTGTGGTATTTGCCGCCGGACCCGGCTCAGTACATGACGGTCCCGAGCAAGCCTATTTACGGCCCGCCCATCGCGTACCAGGTCGTTGTCGGATACGACGAAAGCACCGGTTACATCTACGGCACGCAACTGGCCGAGCATTACCAGTGGAGCGGCAATGTGGTGGTCGCCGTACCGTATTCGGTCTCTACCTATATCCCGACGCAGTATTACGCCAGCAATACGACGGCAGCGGGCAGCAGCTCGGTCAGCCAGAGTGCTGGTGCCCAGCTGGGGCAAACCGCCGTCCAGAACGGAGACAGCCAGTGGGTTCGCCCGGTCATCAACCAGAAGACCGACCGCTGGGGCAACGTGCTGGAGATCAACGACCCGCGCTCCGCGAACTGGAAAACCAGCTATCGCTACAACGCCAGCAATGAGCTGATCCAGCAGATCCAGCCCGACAGCGGCGGCAACCAGGGCGCAGGCAGCCCGGTGACCAATATCTACTACGACCGCATGGGCCGCCAGGTTGCCCTGAAAGATGCGAACGGCAACGTCAACGGCCAGGTATTTGATGCCGCCGGCAATCTGGTGCAAGACATCCACGCGGACGCCGCCGTATCCAGTTACCGCTACGACGCCTTCGGCAACCGCGTCAAGGCCACCGACGCGCGCGGTTTTGTCACCACCTTTAACTACGACAAACTCAACCGCCTGCTCAGCACCGTGCGCCCGGCTGTGGGCATCTACAGTGTCAACAGCGCTAATTCCGCTTACTACATCGGCACCGGCGCCATTGTGGAGTCCAGCACTTGGGACCAGGCCGGCAACAAGCTGACCGACACCAACGGCAACGGCGAGACCCTGAGCTACACCTACGACCTGCGCGGCAACGTGGTGGCCACCCGCCAGCCGCTGGGCCAGACGGTGCGCGCTACCTTCGACCTGCAGGGACGCAAATCCGGCGAGGTCGACGCCAACGGCTACACCAGCACCTGGAGCTACGATTACTTCGGCCGGCTGTACAGCCACACCGACCTGGGCGGCGCGAAATACAGCTACAGCTACGACAACGCGCGCCAGCTGACTTCGCAGACCAATACCCGTGGCCAGAGCCTGGGCTACATCTACGACGCCGCCGGACAGCTCACCCGCATCACCGACTACGCGCTCGGCAAGGTCACCAGCTACGCCTGGGACCTGGCCGGCCATCAGTTGCGCGAGCAGATGTCGCAGAACGGCACCGTCTACCAGGACAACCACATGGCGTACGACGCCCTGGGCCGCCTGCGCTGGGTGAATGACACCCATGCCTACATCAACATCGACTACGACAAGATGGGCAACCGCACGCACATCCAGACGCACGTCATCAACGGTGACACGGCCAACGACAGCAGCCGCTACTTCCAGTACGACGCGATGAACCGCCAGACCGTGGTGGACGCGGTGGACGCCGCGGGCAATCTCGGCGCCCAGGGCCACCGTATCACCTATGACGGCAGCGGCAACCGCACCAGCGACACCTATTACGGAAACCGGGTCAATGCCGTGCAGGTGGTCGACCACTACAACAGCGTCAGCACCGGCATTCCGGTCTGGGTCCTCAATGAATCCGGCCAGCCGGCCCTGGACGAGTCGGGCAACCCCATCCCCGCACGGGACGAATCTGGAAACATCATCTACCAGACCCAGCAGGTCCCCGTATACCGCACAGACTACGCCGCGGGCCAGGGCCAGACGACGGAGGCCTATGCCTACGACGGGCTGAACCGCCTGACCGGCGTCGTGCGCGACGGCGTGCAGCTGGACTACCGCTTCTATGACGGCGCCAACCGCAGTGTGCAGACCGGCCCGGCGGGCCACCTGCCGGTCGGTTACATCAACGCGCTCAACGGCGGCGCGTCCGGCGCCAGCGGCACCGAAACGCGCATCAACCGTTTCGACGCCAATGGCCGCCTGGTGCATCAGCGCGTGTTCAAGAGCGACGACAGCGCCAAGTACGAGATCGACTACAGCAGCTACGACGCGGCCGGCAACCTGCAAAGCTACACGCTGCAAAACTACGATGGCACGGCCTACACCAACTACTACAGCTACAGCCAGGCGCGTTACGAGGGCTACAAGGAAGCCAGCGTCTACGGCAGCAGCAGCTACTTCCAGCCGGGTACTACCACCAGCTACTACGATGTCAACGGCAACCTGTCCGCCATCACAGACAGCACCAACGGCGCCGCCAACCGCAGCTTC
This sequence comes from Polaromonas sp. P2_G11, assembly GCF_056403595.1. Classification (NCBI taxonomy): domain Bacteria; kingdom Pseudomonadati; phylum Pseudomonadota; class Betaproteobacteria; order Burkholderiales; family Comamonadaceae; genus Polaromonas; species Polaromonas sp. P2_G11. The sequence continues at coordinate 7,502 of NZ_JBFUFE010000006.1, forward strand.
ATCAACGACGCAGCCGGCAAGGCCCTGTACACCAACCAGAACGGCCAGGTCCAGCGCCAGCTGATCGTTGGCGGTGAAGTGCTGGGCCGCTACGGCAACGCCGCCGGCGGCGTTAACGTGGCTGACTTCAACTTCGGGTACCAGCCCATCAACGGAAACTACCCGTCGGCCAGCCCGGGCATCTACATCGTGGCACCGGGCGACACGCTGCAAAGCATCGCCAAGGGGGCCTTCGGCGACAGCGCCCTGTGGTACCGCATCGCAGAGGCCAACGGCTTGTCGGGCGACAACGACCTCAAGGTCGGCCAGACCCTGACCATCCCCAACCGCGTGGGGACGCTGAGCAACAACTTCAATACCTTCAAGCCCTACGACCCGAGCGCGATCGTGGGTGACACCACGCCCAACCTGCCCACGCCACCGCCGCCTGCGCAGGATGATGGTGGCTGTGGTGGACTTGGTGCCATTATTGTGGTGATTGTGGTCATCGTGGTAGCGGCAGTGACGCAACAGTACTACCTCATGAACTATGCCGTTCCCGAGGGTGTTGCTTACAGCGCTGCCGCCATAGAAGGAGGCACTGTTACCTTGTCATCTGCTGCCACATATGGGGCGGCAGATATGGCAATCGCCGGCGCTATCGGGGGTGCTGCGGGATCCATAGCAGGGCAACTTGTTGGCAACGCTCTGGGTATTCAGGACGGATTTAGCTGGAAACAGGTCGCAATGGGAGCCATCAGTGGTGGGGTCGCCGGTGGCCTCTCAAACGTGGCTCCTTTGGGCGGACAGGCTAGCAGTCTGGGCAATACCATCGCGCGTGCTGCCTTGAGCAACGCGCTGACGCAGGGGATTGGCGTCGTGACGGGCCTGCAAGACCATTTTGACTGGCGTGGAGTAGCGGCCAGCGCCGTCGGCGCGGGTGTTGGCAACATTGTTGGAGGTGCGCTGGGCAAAACGGATATCAGCCCCTTTGCCGCAAGAGCCATTACCGGCCTAGCCGCGGGTACCGCCACCGCCATCGCCCGGGGCGGCAGGATCGCTGTGCAGCAGATTGCCGCTGATGCGTTTGGCAATGCGTTGGGTAACTCCTTCGTCGATGCTATGCAGCCTACGCAAGGGGGGGGAGCCTACTCGGCGGGGGACTATACGAATGAGATGGATCGGGCAAGCGACAGTTACAACCCAGCCCATGCAGGTGACTATGTCAACGAGATGGACCGGGCTAGCGATAGCTATAACCCTGCGAGCGAGTACGGCTATCGCAATGGATCTGATATTCAGAGCGATGGTGATGGGTACACGGGCGGGCAGGATTGGGCCATCGATCTGGCTGAACGTCGTGCAGCAAGACTAGGCTGGGCCAACTCTTCGACAGCAATAAGAGCGCCTTCCACGCTACGCACGTATACCGTGCGTGAGGGCGATAACCCGGCAAGCATCGGGCGCGCCTTCTTTGGTGACGAACGCGCTGGAGCCCTGATTTTGGCTGACAACGGCCTGAGCGCGTCTGCAAAAGGGGCGCGTAGCTTGCAGATTGGCACAGTACTGACGCTGCGCGATGACATCAGTGCTAGCAGCTTGCGCATTGGAGGGAAATTGATCAGCATGGACTCGGCAATCCGTGCAGAGCAAGCAGAGGCAAGCGCGCAAGCGGCGACCGATAGTTCTGGTTTGTCATGCACGCCAACCAATCCGTATGGAATTGCAACGCCAAGCACGCCACAAGAAGTGGCCGCTTTGATGCGAAGCATGCCGCGCCCGTCGGTGCTAGATCAGTTTAGTGCGGCTGCGCTGAATCAGTATGACGGGCGGGTCATGAAGGCGTGGGATGGCAAGCAGACGGTAGAGATGTCTGCTGGCGATCTAGCCAGAATGAACTCGTTTGGGATGCAAGCAGGGCAGAACTTGGCGGTGTCGTTGGTTGGCGCGGCGCAGTTTTCTCCACCGGGTTTGACGGTAAACACTTTCTTTGCGTCCTTGAATGGGACCACCAATGCCTTGCAAGGGAACTATACGGACGCTGCTTGGAATGGGGCCGAGGTTGTGTTGAACGTTGCAGCCGTTGGTGGCGCAAATAAGGTGGCTTCGCTATTTCGTTCAGAGCTCAATACTGAATTGAACGCAGTGATCCGTTCTGGGCTTGCCAGGGACTTGCCGAGCATGGCAGCGATGGATGGGATTTCGCCTTCCTTTGGGGCGAATATGGGGGGCGCAAGTTTCAGGAGTGAGGCGAAACTCATTGAGCACTTTGAAAAGCATGGATCAGAGTTTCTCTCCCGCAACACTTCCCGCATCGGCAATGCTGACGACTATCTGAGAGTCGGGCAGGACATAATGCAAAACGGACAACAAGTTAGCTATTTCTATGAGCCAGCGAACGAAGTGAGAACGGGCTACGTCTCATTTATGAGAAACCGGCAGAAGACTGGCGAGTCATTGTTCGGATTTGTTGGGACGGATGCGGATGGGTTCATTACTACAATTCATACCAAGCCACGGACAGAGTTATTTGATTTGCTTGGTGATAGCTCTCAGAGCAAGCTCAAGGCCTTTCGTACTGATACTGTGGGGCCATTGCCGCAAAATGGTTGGAAATTCCCATATACAAAATAATCAAATATATTTATGAAGGCTACGACCGTGCAAATGGTTCGACTTGAAAAACTAAGTGAAATTGTTGATGAAGAAGTGATTCTTCGCATTGGCGATTGCGAACTCGTTTGCTTTGCCGGTGGGCGTTTGCGTAACTTAGTCGAGGGTGTCAGCTACCCAGTTAAATTGAGCTTGCTGATATTGAATGACTATCACGTTGAAGAGATAGAAGATGAGTCCGAGCAAAGTGTCATAAGGCAAGGAAGCGCTTACTCTTACAAGATAAAAGGCAGACTTTTTGAAGGGCGCTTGCATGCTTGCGGGTTTGTATTTGAAGACGGCGCCTTTGATTCAGACTACGGCTACCTTGAAGGCAAGATGATATCCATGGACGTTGACAGAATAGACGCCCAATTTTTGCCCATAAAGGCACTTGCGTGAGTGCTGGTTGTTGAATTCCGTCGAAACTGGCCGACTTATGAAAAGTACCCATGGACTGGACCAGAGAGAGTAGGAACTAAGCGGCTAGCAGGACGAGTTACCATTCGAATTCGCTCGATGAACGGTAAGCCAGTGCCAATGAAGGCACTTCGCGTTTTAGGCATCTTCAATGAACCCTTGCAATCGGGTAGTTACGTTGGCAGAGGCCTCGTAGCCCGCAATATAGACTCCTCGGCCTTAGGTGTCTTATGCCCAGGCAGTGCGTCTGGTGAAGGCAGACTGTCTGAGCATCAATTGGGAGAACAATTCGACCGCTGGGGTGAGAATTTAGTTCCAGCCGCTATAGCTGGCCTTCGTCGTATCGAGTACGGTATCTACAGAGGCTAGGGGTGCGGGCGGGATTTCTTGCAAGGCGGTGCGCATCAGTGCTCCCAGCATCGATATACCACTGGCGCTGGCAGCGCTAAGCTCTGTGTTCGAGGGCCGATGACTATCGTCGGGTTGCATTCACCTCACGGCTCGCTCGGTAGCCTGACCCCGAGCGAGCTCGGGCGTAGAAGGTCGGCTTAACCAGAAGAAGTGACTAGTCTCCCGTTATGAACTGTCCGATTTAAGGGGCACGTGACGGCGGCTTAGTTCCGGTGAACCTTGCGCTCCAGCCCAAGGGGTTCACCCCATAGTCAAATCAAATCTCGACGAAATTCAATATGGAGCTGTTTCAACAGGGTTTTTAGGTATGGCGAGCGTCTCCTTTTTGCGGTACCGGCTATGAAATTTATAGCAAAAACATGTACCTCATGCTACGGGATGTAGCCGGGAACTATCATGAAAAGCTAAAGGAACCTAGGCATCCTGCAGCCTCTTTTTTATGGGCGTGAGGGTTGCAAATGATTGCGCTGCAAATCGGAGCTGGCGAAGTCAGTGGGGCAGAATTGGAGTGGGCGCGGGTTGTGCGATCACAGACACCGCGGATGCGGCTTTACCCAATTTCCCAAGCGGATACCCATCAAAAATAATATGCACGCGCGGCGTACCCGATGGGTTCGCGGCCCTGTGCATCACCTTGTTGTCAAAGAACCAGAGCTCCCCGGGCTTCACATTGAAGCGGTTGTTGCCTGACTCCAGTACATTGCACTCGCCGCAGCTGAGCACCAAGTGGTAGCGGTCTCTTCCCTCAAGAGACTCTTCGTCATCGTAGTGCCGGTAAACCTGGTGGTGAGCCGGTAGCTTGACCAACACAACGCGGCCCAGGGCCAGGCCCAGTTCCTGCGCCAAAGAGGTCACGAGCGCATTGGTTTTGGGGTATTTTCTGGAGAAAGCGGTTTCCTCGCTCTCATGGACGCCATTGGCGGGCAGGTAATCGCGTTCATGCTTCTTTCTGTTCCTGACCACAATGGATTGCGTGTGCCTGTGGTGATCAAGAGCCTCCTGCCTGTGGGTGTGAACGCCCCACCAGTAAGGCGCAATGCCTTTCACCTCCGCGGCAATTTCGCGCACATCCACGGTCTTCTGGAACACAAGGTACTTTTGTTCGCCAGCGTCTGCGGGCGGCATGGACTGCATCACGCGGGACAGGCTCCTTAACTGGCGAAAGATGCCCGCCCGTTTCCACAGGGAAAGCTCTTTTCTTTGCAGCCCCATCCGTAAAACCTCCCGCAGGCTTTCGAAATCTGATGATGTCCAGTGCGCCAGGGTGTTTAGCTGAAGCTCGCCGCCGCGGTAAAGCGTGGCCGCTGCGGCCAAGGCATCATGCAGGACTCCGGCATAGAGTTCCTCATGGTCTTTTTTCTGGGCACTCCACAACATCTCCAGATGCCCCCGCATGAAAAAAGGGTCCTGGTCCAGCAGGGTTGCCACATTCCTCAACAGCTCCGGCTCAAAAAGACTCTGGCAAAGAAGGTCTTCAAAAATGCCGCGGGAACAGTTTGCTTTTTGCATGGCAACTCAAGTGTTTTGTGTGAGAAATGGATAAGGCTCGCCTCTGCTTTGTTGTGCGAGCCTGCGCGGGATGATGGTTTAAGTATATTCACGCCACGCGCCGTTGCCGGTGTTTTTGCACTGGAGATTGGCACCGAATCTCGAGGTGAAAAAATGTTGGAAAAGCTTCTGCTGGACACTGCGGCAAATGTTCTTTGGGAAGTTGAGCGCAGTCCGGCAGGCGCTGTAGGCTCTTCCCGCTTTTTGCCCACCGCGTGTCGCGTGGAGGGCGCGTGTGTATGTGAAGCCGCACGCACAACTGCGTCTGACAAAAGAAAAAGCCGGATCGGTCTGAAACCGTCCGGCTTTTCGGGATGTGGTGCCCGGGGCCGGAATCGAACCGGCACGCCTTGCGGCGGGGGATTTTGAGTCCCCTGCGTCTACCAATTTCACCACCCGGGCTGCGAGGAGCGAAGCCTCAAATTATGGCACAGTGTGGCCATGAACTATCCAACCATTGAAGACGCGATTGGCAAAACGCCTCTGGTCGCGCTGCAACGCATTTACGCCGTCGAAAACGCCGCCCGCGGCAACGTCATCCTGGGCAAGCTCGAAGGAAACAACCCCGCAGGTTCCGTGAAAGACCGCCCGGCGCTGTCGATGATCAAGCGCGCGGAAGAGCGCGGCGACATCAAACCCGGCGACACGCTGATTGAAGCCACTTCCGGCAACACGGGCATTGCACTGGCCATGGCCGCGGCGATCAAGGGCTACAAGATGGTCCTGATCATGCCGGAGGACCTGAGCATCGAACGCGCCCAGACCATGAAGGCTTTTGGCGCCGAATTGATCCTGACACCGAAAAGCGCCGGGATTGAATATTCCCGCGACCTGGCCGACCAGATGCAAAAAGAAGGCAAGGGCCGGGTGCTGGACCAGTTCGCCAATCCGGACAATCCGCGCATCCATTACGAGACCACCGGCCCTGAAATATGGACAGATACGTCAGGCAAAGTGACACATTTTGTCAGTGCAATGGGCACAACCGGCACGATTACCGGTGTTTCCCGCTATCTGAAAGAGAAAAACCCGGCGATCAAGGTCATCGGCGCCCAGCCCAGCGAGGGCTCGCGCATTCCCGGCATACGCAAATGGCCACAAGAGTACTTGCCCAAGATCTACGACCCCCGCCAGGTCGATGAACTGGTACTGGTGAGCCAGGCTGACGCTGAGGACATGTGCCGGCGCATGGCGCGGGAAGAGGGCATTTTTGCCGGCATCTCGGCGGCCGGAGCCTGCTGGGTGGCACAGGAAATCGCCAAAACCGTGAAAGACGCCGTGATTGTCTTTGTCGTTTGTGACCGCGGCGACCGCTATCTGTCTACCGGCGTATTTCCGGCTTGAGCCATTTTTTTGAGATCAAAATGGGCTTTGACCCATATGTGACGAGCGCAAGCAGCTATTAAAACGATAGCGGGCTTCTTTCCTCAATATCCTCTTTTCTCTTCCTTTTTTCACCATGACCCACGAATTCAGGTTTTGCCCCAACTGCGCGACGCCGCTGGCCATGGTGTCGCAGATGGAAGACGGCGGCGAGAAGGCCCGGCTGCGTTGCCCGGCCTGCGGCTATACCCACTGGAACAACCCTACGCCCGTGCTGGCAGCCGTGATTGAGTACAACGGCCAGGTTTTGCTGGCCCGCAATGCCGCCTGGCCCGGCAAGATGTACGCGCTCATCACGGGTTTCATGGAAGCCGGGGAAACGCCACAAGGCGGCATAGCCCGTGAAATCAAGGAAGAAACCAGCCTGGACGCCACCTCGCTGGACCTGATCGGCGTCTATGACTTCCAGCGCATGAACCAGATCATCATTGCCTACCATGCGGTCTGCACGGGGGAGGTCAGCCTGTCGCCAGAACTGGTGGACTACCGGCTCTACGACCTGGACAAGCTCAAATGCTGGCCTGCGGGCACAGGTTACGCGCTGGCCGACTGGCTGCGTACGCGCGGCCATGAGCCTGAGTTTGTGGATTGGGCTACCGTGCTGAGCAAAGTGGAACCGGACGGCGACAGCAAGGCCGGGTAAAACCGGATATTGCCGGGCAGAAGGGGCTTTGCGCTTTGCTTAAAATCGCGGCAACCCAAGGATTTTCATGAACATCGACAAAGAACTCGACACCCGCGGCCTCAATTGCCCGCTGCCCATCCTGAAAGCCAAAAAAGCGCTGACGGAAATGCTCAGCGGCCAGCTGCTGCGTGTGGTGTCAACCGACGCCGGCTCTACCCGTGATTTCCAGGCATTTGCCAAACAAACCGGCAACGAACTGGTCGAGCAACAGGTTGCCGGTAGTGACTTTATTCACGTTTTAAAGCGGCGCTGATTCTGTAACAGGCTGTTATCAGGCCACCTGTTTGCGACGTTCACGGCCCGACCAGCCAATTTGCAGGTTGTCCAGGTAATTCCGGAAATACACGCCCACTTCAGGGTGCTCCAGCGCCAGCTCTACGGTTGCTTCCAGGAAACCTTCCTTACTCCCGCAGTCATAGCGTTTGCCTTCGTATTGGAAGGCATACACGCTCTCCTGGCCCAGCAGGCTTGATATGCCGTCGGTGAGCTGCAGCTCGCCACCCACGCCGGAAGTCTGCTTTCGGATGTGCTCAAAAATCGCGGGCGTCAGGATGTAGCGTCCGGCCACACCCATGCGTGAAGGTGCCACTTCCGGCGCCGGTTTTTCGACAATCCTTTTGACTTTCATCAGGCCGGTGCTGGCGCCTTCCGTGGCTACGATGCCGTAACGGCGGGTTTGATCGAGGGGGACCTCTTGCACCGCCAAAATGGATTGCTGGACCTCGGCAAATTGCGCCGCCATCTGGGCCAGCACCGGCTGGCCGCCTTTCGGGCCGACCATCAAGTCGTCGGCCAGCAACACGGCAAAAGCCTCCTGGCCCACCAGGTGCTCGGCGCAGAGCACTGCATGGCCCAAACCCAGGGACCGGGGCTGGCGCACATAAGAAAAATTCATGTCGTCCGGCTGGACTGAGCGCACCAGCGATAGCAGTGCGTGCTTTTGGGCTACTTCAAGTTCGTTCTCTAGTTCATAAGCAGTATCGAAGTGATCTTCGATGGCCCGTTTATTGCGTCCAGTAACAAAAATCATGTGTCGGATGCCTGCGGCGTAGGCTTCTTCCACTGCGTATTGGATCAACGGTTTGTCCACCACAGGGAGCATTTCCTTGGGTTGGGCCTTGGTGGCTGGCAGAAAACGGGTGCCGAGACCAGCAACCGGGAAAACGGCTTTATTTAATGTAAATTTTTGCATCGACTTTGACCGAATAAAAGCCTAAAGTGTTGCGTTGTTGGTACAGCGCGTGGGTCGGACAAATGCCCGAATCTGCGTGAGCACAGCACGCAATCGAGAGTTTGCAGGAAAAAGGATTGACTGAGTGGACATCTTACTTCTTGATGCGTTAGTGCCCGAAGCAATGGCCTGGCTTGAAACCCGGCATGGCGTCGCCTACCATCCAGAGCTTGCCGACGATCTGACATCGCTGCGCAAGATCGCGTACAAAACCAAAGGCATTGTTTTTCCGCGCCAGACTGTGGTCACGCGCGAGTTCCTCGATTTCCTGCCCAGGCTCAAGGCCATCGGGCGCCTGCACGTAGGAACCGACAACACCGACCTGGAGGCCTGCAAGGAGCGCGACATCAAGGTCGTGCATGCCAGCAGCGCCAACGTCCGCTCCAACGCAGAATATCTTTTGAGCAGCCTGTTGTTGCTGTACCGTCGCGGCCTTGTCTCGGCCTTGATGGGACGCCGCCATCCCACGACGCAAATGGGGCGCGAGCTTCATGGCAGCACCGTGGGCATTCTGGGCCTGGCCCCGACGGCGCACACGCTGGCCGGCATGCTGAGCGGGCTCGGCGTGCGGCTTGTTGGCTATGACCCGGCGGTTCATCACACCGCGCCCATTTGGGAGCGCCTGCGCATACAGCCTGTTTCGCTGTCCGAGCTGGTCAGCCAGTCTGATGCGGTGTCAGTGCAGATGCTGTACGCCACCCGGTTCCGGGGTTTCGTGAACGACAAACTGCTGGCGGGCTGCAAGCGCAGCCAGTTGTGGGTTGGCATCAGCCGCAGTGAATTGTTTGATGAAGGCGCATTGGCCGCTGCGCTGTGCGACGGCCGGATTGAGGCCTGCATCCTGGACGGCGCTGAAGCAAGTTTCCTGGGTGACACCTCACCGCTCAAAGGGTTGAAGAACCTGTTTGTTACGCCACGCCTGGGCTCCCACACACGCGAGGCACGCCTGCGCTCGAGCTGGTATGTAGCCCACCGTATGCATGAAGCTCTGGGCACGCAGCACAGCGGCATGGACCAGTTGACCAGCACTCCCATGGGCCTGGAGCCAGGCAGTGTCCCGCCGTCGCAGTGGTCTGAACCTGAATTCATGATCAGATAGATGTTGGCCCCCACGTTCGCTCACTTCGTGTAGCTCTCTGCCCCCCGAGGGGTGCTGCGCCTGCGGTCTGGCAAAGCCAGTCCCGCGGCCCCTGCTGGTGAAGAACCATCCATCTTTTACCGTTGCAGTTGACTGGTCTTGGCGTATACGCAGCTCGCGGGTCTTACGGGGGCTCGCTTCGCATCCCGATCAATAAAAAAAGCCCCGCAATGCGGGGCTTTTTACTGGTGGTGGTCTGGCGCTTATTTCAAACGTGTCAGTTGTTCGCGAATCTTGGCCAGGGCTGCCTGGTTATCGGCCAGGCGCTTGCGTTCCTGTTCCAGTACGGCCGGGGGCACCTTGTTGACGAAGGCTTCATTGGCGAGCTTGGTTTCGGACTTGGTGATTTCTCCTGCCAGGCGGGTTTCTTCCTTTTGCAGGCGAATCTTTTCTGCCGCCAGATCGACTTCCATGTAAAGGCACAGGCGCGCTTCGCCGACGATGGCCACAGGTGCAGACTGCGCTGCAGCGGCCCAACTGGCTTCGTCGTCGAACACCTTCACTTCGCTGAGTTTGGCCAGTGCCTTGAGCACCGGGGCGACGCCCTGCATAAAGGCGGTGTCACCCAGCACATAAAGCGGCATGCGGGTAGCCGGAGACACCTTCATCTCACCGCGCAGATTGCGGCAGGCATCCACGAGCGTCTTGAGTTTGATGACATGCGCTTCTGCTACCACGTCAATTTTCTCGGGCTGGCTTTGCGGGTAAGGCGCGACGCCGATGAATTTGCCTGTTTTGCCGGCGACGGGCGCCACGGTTTGCCACAGCTCTTCCGTGATGAACGGAATCACCGGATGCGCCAGCCGCAGGATGGCTTCGAGTGTGCGGATCAGCGTGCGGCGTGTGGCGCGCTTTTGCGCGTCGGTGCCGGTCTGTATCTGTACCTTGGCAATTTCGAGGTACCAGTCGCAGAATTCGTCCCAGACGAATTGGTAAATGCTTCCGGCGACGTTGTCGAGACGATAGTCGGCAAAGCCCTTGGCCACGTCGGCTTCCACGCGCTGCATAGTCGATGAAATCCAGCGGTCGGCCTGCGAGAAGCTCAGGTAGTTGTGGAACTCGCCGCCGGGTGCGCATTGCTCTTTGGTGTGGTCTTCCAGCCCGCAGTCCTGGCCTTCGCAGTTCATCAGCGTGAAGCGCGTTGCGTTCCAGAGCTTGTTGCAGAAATTGCGATACCCCTCGCAGCGCTTGCTGTCGAAGTTGATGCTGCGTCCCAGGCTCGCGAGCGAAGCGAACGTAAAGCGTAGCGCGTCGGCACCGTAGCCGGGGATGCCGGCCGGAAATTCTTTCTCGGTGTTCTTGCGAACCTGCGGCGCGGTCTCGGGCTTGCGCAGGCCTTGCGAGCGTTTTTCCAGCAAGGGCGCCAGTTCGATGCCGTCGATCAAATCGACCGGGTCCAGCACATTGCCTTCGGACTTGCTCATCTTCTTGCCCTGCGCGTCTTTCACCAGGCCGTGGATGTACACGTGTTTGAAGGGCACCTGGCCGGTGAAGTGCGTCGTCATCATGATCATCCGGGCGACCCAGAAGAAGATGATGTCGTAACCGGTGACCAGCACGCTTGATGGCAAGAAGAGGTCGAGCTCTTTCGTCTTTTCGGGCCAGCCGAGTGACGAGAAGGGCACCAGCGCCGACGAGTACCAGGTGTCGAGTACATCTTCATCGCGCGTGAGTTTTTTACCGGGCGCCTGGGCCTGTGCTGCTGCTTCGTTTTCAGCGACATAGACCTTGCCGTCTTCGTCATACCAGGCCGGGATCTGGTGGCCCCACCAGAGCTGGCGCGAAATGCACCAGTCCTGGATGTTGTTCATCCACTGGTTGTAGGTGTTGACCCATTGCTCGGGCACGAACTTCACGTCGCCGCTGGCCACCGCATCGCGCGCCTTTTGCGAAATGGATTTTCCGGTCGGATCCTGATCGCTCACCTTGCTGAGCGCCACAAACCACTGGTCGGTCAGCATGGGCTCGACCACCGCGCCGGTACGCGCGCACACCGGCACCATGTTTTTGTGCGGCACGGCTTTTTCGAGGAAGCCTTGGGCTTCCAGGTCTTTCAGCACGGCCTTGCGGCAGTCATAACGGTCCAGGCCCTGGTATTGCGCCGGGCCGTTCTCGTTGATCTTCGCGTCCAAGGTGAAGATGGTGATCAGCGGCAGGTTGTGGCGCAGGGCGACCTGGTAGTCGTTGAAGTCGTGCGCGCCGGTGATCTTCACCACGCCGCTACCGAATTCGGGGTCGACATAGTCATCGGTGATCACCGGAATTTTCCGGTCACACAGCGGCAGGTCGACCATCTTGCCGACCAGGTGCTTGTAGCGCTCGTCGTCCGGGTGCACCGCCAGCGCACCGTCGGCCAGCATGGTTTCGGGCCGTGTGGTGGCAATGTGCATGCCGCGCAGCGCCGAGCCGTCAGCGGCTTTCTGCGGGCCGTCGCTGAAGGGGTACTCGATGTGCCACATGAAGCTGTCGCGCTCTTCGTTCTCGACTTCCAGGTCGGACACGGCGGACTTGAGGATCGGGTCCCAGTTCACCAGGCGCTTGCCGCGATAAATCAGGCCCTGCTTGTAAAGCTGCACAAAGGTCGAGGTGACGACCGTCGACATCTTCGGGTCCATGGTGAAGTACTCGTGCTTCCAGGCCACAGAGTCGCCCATGCGGCGCATCTGGCGCGTGATGGTGGTGCCGGACTCTTCCTTCCATTCCCACACCTTGGCGACGAAATTTTTGCGGCCCAGGTCGTGGCGGCTTTCACCCTCGCCCTGAAGCTTGCGCTCCACCACGATCTGCGTGGCGATGCCGGCATGGTCGGTGCCGGGCACCCACAGCGTGTTGTGGCCGCGCATGCGGTGGTAACGCGTGAGCGAATCCATGATGGTCTGGTTGAAGGCATGGCCCATGTGCAGCGTGCCTGTCACATTGGGCGGCGGCAGCTGGATGGAAAACGAAGGCTTGGCCGCGTCCAGCGTGGGTTCGTACTGGCCGCTTTGCTCCCATTCGGGCCCCCAGCGGCTTTCAATGGCGGCCGGCTCGAAGGACTTGGCCAGGCCGTCCAGCCCCGGCGTGGAGACTTTCACGGCCTCGGGGGCTGTGTTGGCGGTATCGGCAAGGGCAGGGGCGGCAGCGTTGGTCATGGGGCAATGAAAAACGGCATCGAAGGGATGCCGCCTTGGGTTGGGTGAAACTCCGCTGATTTTATTCGACTGGGGCTGGCCGTTGCGGCTAGCCGGCCGTTGGCCCTGTAGTGCTCAGGCGTGGCGGGCCGCGGCCACGCAAGCCTGCAGTACTGCGGTGTCGCCCAGCTGGTTGGCCATCAGCAGGATCAGCCGGGCGTTGAGCAGCTCGGATTCCTCCCTGGAGAGGCCCTGGTGGGCGTCCAGCAGGTATTCGTAAAACGCATCGGCGTCCTGAAAATGCAGGCGGGTGATCAGGGGGCTGTCTGGCTTCATGATGGATCCCTTGTTTCGTGGCGGGCGCCCGCACCCATGGCGCTTGCGACGGCGTGAACCACCGAGGCATCCGTACTTTCGCCCGTTGCGGCGACGTGTCCGTCGGGCCGCAGCAGCGCCCAGGCATGGCCAAAAACATGGCAGGTCGCCTGCAGATGGCCTTCGCGGTCGATCACGTGCTCCCTTGCGGCGGCTTTCTCGCCGGGCCCGAGCACTTGCACGCAGCGCACGTCCGCTTCCCTGGAAAGCGCCGCCAGCCGCGCCAGCCCGGCGCCGGATACATCGCAAAACACCAGCAGCAGCAGGCGCCCATGAGCCCACGTCAACAAGTCCAGCAGCTCGCCTGAGCTGCCATCGGCCCAGGAGAAGCCCGCGTTCTGCGTGGCCCGCCCGCCCGCAGGCCCGCAGACGCCGGACCGCGTGTAGTGGTTGGGCGTCGACATGCGCCCGGTGTTCACCAGCTGCCGGGCAAACGGGTGCTCACGCGCCAGATCCAATGCCGCCGTGCGAAACAGCCGCTCCGCGCCGTCGGCCGGCCGCAGAAAGCGCGCGGTGCGGTTGGTGATCAGCACGTTGTGCTTCGCCGCCTCATGCCTTTCGTGGTGATAGCTGTCGAGCAATGCGGGCGCGGCGCGGCCTTGCAGCACAGCGGCCAGCTTCCACGCCAGGTTGTCGGCGTCCTGAACACCCGAATTGCCGCCGCGTGCGCCGAAGGGGCTCATCACATGGGCCGCGTCACCGGCAAAGAACACGCGGCCATGGCGCAGGTTGTCGAGGCATTCGCTGCGGTAGGCATAGGGGCCGACCCAGACGATTTCATAGTCACCATCGTCCAGCACCTGTCCCGCCTGGCTTTTGAACTGCGCCTTCAGGCGGGCGCGCACCACGTCCTCACGGCTGACTTCTTCGGGGTTGGCGTGCGGCGGCATCTGGTAGTCGATGCGCCAGACACCGTCGGCCATCAGGTGTTGCCACACGGCGCGGCCTTCGTTAAAAGGTGCTTCGATCCAGGTGTGGCGCTCCACCGGCGGCGGGTTTTTAAAGCGTACGTCGGCAATGCACCAGCGGTCGTCGCCCTTTTGCGCGGTGACCGTCGCACCGCACCAGGCGCGAAACGGGCTGCGCGAGCCCGTGCAATCGATCACATGTTCGGCCTGCAGGGTGTAGCTGCCCGCAGGCGTTTCAAGCTGCAGCGTCGCGAAGTCGTCGTTTTGCTCAAAGGCCGTGACGCGGTGGCTCCAGCGGAGATCAATGAGGCGGTCCTCAGGCGCGGGTCGGTAGAGCTGCTCCACCAGGAAGCCCTCGACATAAAACTGCTGGATATTGATAAAGGGCGGTTGCCGGCTCAGTGAATGCGTTTGCTGCTGGCGCAGGTCAAACGAATACACCTCGTCGGCGCCCGCAAAGGTGCGGCCCACGCTCCACTGCACCCCTTTGGCGGCGATGCGCTCGTAAATGCCTAGGCGCTTGAAGATTTCCAGGGTTTTCTGGGCATAACAAATGCCGCGCGACGACGCGCCCTTCACGCCCACGGTGTTGTCTTCGTCCAGCAGCAAGGCCTTGATGCCGTACTGCGCCAGCGCACAGGCCAGCGTCAGGCCGGTGATGCCGCCGCCAACGATGACGACGCCGTGCCGTTTGACCTCGCCTGTTTGCAGCTCGGGCGGTTCCACGAACGGGTATTCGGGCAGGGTGTAGCCCGTGCCTTGGGCAAATTCATAGCCGTTGGTGAACGCGGCCGGCAGTGTGGCCGCAGCGGCGCTGCCTTTTGTGCTTGTCTCCGGCATGGATTGTTCCTGCGGTTCTTACGTGTTTTAGGCGTTTTAGCCATACCGGTCAAGCGCAAGCAGCTATCAAAAGAGTAGCAAATGCGAGGCGCCGGCACGCGCTTTTCCTGGAGGCCCGGTGCGGTGGGCAACTCGGACAGTATTGTTTACCTATCCGTAATAAATTTACCATAACGTAATTGATACGATGAATTTGTCTGCCGTACGTCGCTGGCTATGGTTGCCCTTCTTTAATTTGTTAAATTTATTAATAATATTAATTTGATAGTTTTAATTAATGGCATGCATTGATTCCGGCAATTAGACGAATCCCTCCAACAGGTCTATGGTGTTTAGGTCTTCGGTCCTGCGCCAGAAGTCGGGTGTGGGTTTGAAGCATTGGCGATTTGTTCGTTTATCAACCCACGAAGGAGATTTCCATGGCTGCTCTTAAAGGCTCCAGGACGGAAGAGAACCTGAAAGCCGCATTTGCCGGCGAATCACAGGCCAACCGCCGCTACCTGTATTTCGCGAACAAGGCCGACGTTGAGGGCCAGCCCGATGTCGCGGCGCTGTTCCGCTCCACTGCGGAAGGTGAAACCGGCCACGCCCACGGCCACCTCGAATGGCTGGAACAGTGCGGCGACCCCGCGACCGGCCTGCCGTTTGGCGCCACGCGCGACAACCTCAAGTCTGCTGTGGCCGGCGAAACGCACGAGTACACCGACATGTACCCAGGCATGGCCAAAACCGCACGCGACGAAGGCCACGATGAAGTGGCCGACTGGTTTGAGACCCTGGCCAAGGCCGAGCGTTCACACGCCAACCGCTACAGCAAAGCGCTGGCCGAACTGGTCGACTGACTGGATGGACAAGCGTGTCCCTCGCTGCGCCGCGAGGCGTGGCGGGTTTTGGAAAAGATTTCGCACGAGAGTCTTTTCTCAAACCCCCACCTGAGATTCAAAAGAAGAGGCAAGCATGGCCACAGAAGGCAACCTCCAGGCGCCCACGCGCCACGCGATCGACTGGAAAAACCCGGACTTCTACAACGAAGACGCGGCCCTTCACGAGATGGAACGCATCTTCGACATCTGCCATGGGTGCCGCCGCTGCGTGAGTTTGTGCGGCGCTTTCCCTACGCTGTTTGACCTGGTCGACGAAAGCAAGACCGGCGAGGTTGATGGTGTGGACAAGAAGGACTACATGAAAGTGGTCGACCAGTGCTACATGTGCGACCTCTGCTACATGACCAAGTGCCCTTATGTGCCGCCGCACGAGTTCAACCTCGACTTCCCCCACACCATGCTGCGCGCCAAAGCCATCAAGTTCAAGAAGGGCGAGGTGGGTGCGGGTGAACGGTTTTTGTCGTCCACCGATGTGCACGGCCAGTTCGCGGGCATTCCCATCGTGGTCCAGGTGGCCAACGCGGTCAACAAAACCAAACCGGCCCGCGCCGTGATGGAAAAAGTGCTGGGCGTCGACAAAAACGCCTGGCTGCCCGACCTGGCCACGAAAAAATTCCGCTCCGGCGCGCTGGAGTCGCCGCCCCACGCGGTGAAAGACGGCGCCAAGACGCCCGGCAAGGTCGTGATTTATTCCACCTGTTACATCAACTACAACGAGCCTGGCATAGGTGACGACCTGCTCAAGGTGCTGGACCACAACGAAGTGCCCTATGTGCTGGTCGAAAAAGAAAAATGCTGCGGCATGCCCAAGCTGGAGCTCGGCGACCTCGCTTCGGTGAACACCAGCAAGGAGGCCAACATCCCGGTGCTGGTGAAATACGCCAAAGAGGGCTACGCCATCCTGAGCGCCGTACCCAGCTGCACGCTGATGTTCAAGCAGGAGCTGCCGCTGATGTATCCCGACGATGCCGACGTGCAGCTCGTCAAGGAACACATGTGGGACCCGTTTGAATACCTGATGGCCCGCAAGCGCGACGGCCTGCTCAAGACCGAATTCAGCAAGCCGCTGGGCAAGATCAGCTACCAGATCCCCTGCCATGGCCGCGTACAGAACATCGGCAAGAAAACCGAGGAAATGCTCAAGATGGTGCCGGGCACCAGTGTGCACACGCATGAGCGCTGCTCGGGCCACGCCGGCACCTTTGGCGTGAAGGTGCCCTACCACCAGCAGGCCATGAAGATCGGCAAGCCGCTTTTTAAAGCCATGGCCAGCCACAAAGACGGCGGCCTGCCTGACGTCATCAGCAGCGACTGCCCGCTGGGCGGCCACCACATCGCCCAGGGCTTTGACGTCAACAGCCTGGGTGCACCGCCGCAAAAGCACCCGCTCACGCTGATACGCACGGCCTACGGCCTGAAATGAGATCACACCATGAAGACCACCGGAAAGATCACCCGCGAATCCCTGATGACGCTGGAGGCCTACAGTAAATACCGCAAGGAGAACAAGCCGGCCATCATCGCCCACCGCAAGCTGCGCAGCGTGCGCCTGGGTGAGCACATCAACCTGCAGTTTGAAAGCGAAACCAGCATCCGCTACCAGATCCAGGAGATGCTGCGCGTGGAGAAAATCTTTGAAGAAGAGGGCATAGAGCAGGAGATCGAAGCCTATGCCCCACTGATGCCCGACGGGACCAACTGGAAGGGCACGCTGATGCTTGAGTACCCCGACGTCAACGAACGCAAGCGCGAACTGGCCCGGTTGATCGGTGTGGAAGACCGCATGTTCATCGAGGTCGAAGGCCATGCCCGTGTCTACGCCATTGCCGACGAGGACATGGACCGCGAGAACGACGAGAAGACCTCGGCTGTGCACTTTGTGCGCTTTGAGCTGGACGCGGCCATGTGCGCGGCTGTCAAGGCAGGCGCAAGCGTGAAACTGGGCTGCGACCACACGCATTACCCGGCGCACACCACGATTGCGGCTGAAACGCTCGCCTCTTTGGCCAGCGACCTGCGGTAGTTGAAGGCTCATGGCCTGGCGCCACCCTCCTGTCGTAAAGTGGGGGTTTCGCCTTACTTGCCTTACCCCCACAACTCCAAAGCATGCTGTTTCTCATCTCGCCGGCCAAATCCCTGGACTACGACACGTCGCCGCACGTCGCGACCCACACCCAACCCCTCTTCACCCGCCAGTCGGCCCAGTTGATTGACGTGCTCAAAACCCGAACCCCGCAGCAGATCAGCGAACTGATGAAGCTGTCAGATTCGCTCGCAGGCCTGAATGTCGCGCGCTACCAGGCCTGGTCGCCGAAATTCACCGCGAAGAATTCCAAACAGGCCGCGCTGGCGTTTGACGGCGATGTGTATGGTGGCCTCGATGCAAAAACGCTAGGCGAGGCACAACTCGCCTGGGCGCAGGAGCACGTTTGCATTCTGAGCGGCCTTTACGGCGTGCTGCGCCCGCTGGACCGCATGCAGCCCTACCGGCTTGAAATGGGCACGCCGCTGGCCACACCCCAAGGCAAAAATCTTTACCAGTTCTGGGGCTCACAAATCTCCGCCTACCTGAACGAGCGCGCCGCTGCCCACACCACACCGGTCATCGTCAATCTCGCCAGCGAGGAATACTTCAAGGCCGTGGACCGCAAGACGCTCAAGGCGCGCGTGGTGAGCTGCGTCTTTGAGGAATACAAGGCCGGCAAGTACAAGGTCATCAGTTTTTTTGCCAAGCGCGCCCGTGGGCTCATGGTGCGCCATGCGATTGAAAAGAAGCTGTCTACCGTCAAGAAGCTTGAGAGCTTTGACGCCGAAGGCTACCGATTTGATCCCAAAGTGTCCGAACCCGACCGGCTGGTGTTCCGCCGCAAACAGGCCGCCTGAGCAGCCCATCCCCGCATGAGCACGCCCGCCCGGACCGACCAGCAGCTCACGCCGGAAGTGCTGGCGTGGATGACGGCGCAGGCAAACCTCGGCCACTCCAGGGACGAGATTTTTAACGCCATGCTGGCAGCCGGCTGGAACCGCGACGCCGCCACGCGGGCGGTGCGGCTGACGCCCGAAGATCTCGCCGCAGTGGTTGTGCCTGCGCTGGCTTTGCCGGTCACCAACAACATGGTCGATGCCGGCGACAAGTGGGTAGAAATACTTTTTTTCGCCCAGATACCCAATGTCATCGTGCTGGGCAACCTGCTGGGCCCGAGTGAATGCGAGGCGCTGATGGAGGCCGCCCGGCCGCGTCTGGTGCGTTCGCTGACGGTAGACACCAAGACCGGCGGAGAGGAACTCAACCCTGACCGTACCAGCGAGGGCATGTTTTTCAGGCGCGCTGAAAACGCCGTGGTGCGCCAGGTGGAGGCACGTATTGCCAGAATCTTCGGCTGGCCGCAGGAAAACGGCGAAGGGCTGCAGGTACTTCACTATGGGCCCGGCACCGAATACAAGCCGCACTATGACTACTTTGATCCGACCGAGCCCGGCACGCCCGCCATACTGCAGCGTGGCGGCCAGCGCGTGGCGACGCTCATCATGTACCTGCATGAGCCCGAGGAAGGCGGCGCCACGGTGTTCCCCGACATCGAAGTGCGGGTGGCGCCGCGGCGCGGCAATGCGGTGTTTTTCAGTTATCCACTGGCGCTGCCTTCCAGCCTCACGCTGCATGGCGGCGAGCCGGTTACCACTGGCGAGAAATGGATTGCCACCAAATGGCTTCGCCAGCGGGAGTTCACGTAAACCCCTGTCGGACGCTCACTGCGTGTAGCGCCTTCCCCCTTGCAGGGGACGGCGCCTGCGGCCGGGCAAAGCCCGTTCCGCGGCCCCTGCTGGCAGGATGCATGGAGACGCTTCGGCGACGCGGCGATTGACGCGATTCGGGGAGCGGAGACCATAATGCCTTATGAAAATACGAGCCAACAACATCGACATTGAGATTGAAGACACCCACCCCGGTGACGCCACGGGCCGGCCTGTGGTGTTGCTCATCATGGGGCTGGGCATGCAGCTGATTGCCTGGCCGCCGGCCATGGTGCAGGCGATCGCTGATGCCGGCTTTCGTGTGGTGCGCTTTGACAACCGCGATATCGGCCTTTCGCAGCACTTTGACCACCTTGGCTCGCCTAGCCTTTTGTGGGAGGGGCTCAAGTTCCGTATGGGCTGGCGTATCCGGCCGCCCTACAACATTGAAGACATGGCCGCCGACACCGTGGGCGTGCTGGACGCGCTGCAAATCGGCAAGGCACATGTGGTGGGTGTGAGCATGGGCGGCATGATCGCGCAGCGCGTCGCGGTGCTGGCGCCATCGCGCCTGCTCAGCCTGACCAGCATCATGAGTTCCAGCGGCGCGCGCGGCCTGCCGGAAGCCAGCCCGGCTGTGACCCGCGTGCTGCTCAGCCGGCCTGCCGGCAGAGGTGTGCAGGCCGCCATCGACCACACGGTGAAGCTGCTCAAGGCCATCGGCAGCCCGGGCTTTCCCATGGACGATGCCGAGATTCGCGAAAAAGTCGCTGCTGCGGCGCAGCGCAGCTTCCATCCGCAGGGGGTTCTTCGCCAGATGGTGGCCGTTGCCGCTGACGGTGCGCGCGCCTCGGCACTTGCCAGGGTGACGGCGCCGACGCTGGTGGTGCACGGCCAGGCAGATCGGCTGGTGCCCATGGCCTGCGGGCAGGACACGGCAAGACGCATTCCTGGTGCGCGTTTTGAAAGCATTGAAGGCATGGGACACGATTTGCCGCCGGGTGTTGTTGACCGTTTGCTGGCGCTGCTGATCCCCCACTTCAAAGCGGCAAGCTGATACAGCCCATAGCCTGGGGCTTTGTACGGCGGCTTTCAGCCTGGCAGCGGTTAGCGGCGAAAATGGGTGCATGAACACCCCTGAACAATCCCAGCTCGGCAAATCGTCGGCCTATATCGACCAGTACGACGCCTCGCTACTATTCCCGATACCGCGCGAAGGCAAGCGTGCCGAGATCGGCGTCACCGGTACACCGCCGTTTTTCGGCGCAGACATGTGGACGGCGTTTGAGCTGAGCTGGCTCAATATGCGCGGCAAGCCGCAGGTGGCACTGGCCCACATCACCGTGCCTTGCGAATCACCCAACATCGTCGAAAGCAAATCCTTCAAGCTTTACCTCAACAGCTTTAACAACACGCGTTTTGCCGATGCACGCGATGTGCGGGAACGCATTCGCGCCGACCTGAACGGTGCTGTCGGCATGGGCGTGGGCATCAAGACGCTGGGCCCCGAGCTGTTCGACCGCGAACCAGTGCATGAACTCGACGGCCTGAACCTGGACCGGCTCGACGTGGAGTGCATTCATTTCACGCCCACGCCCGAGCTGCTGTTTGCCGAGTTCGACGAACCGCCGGTTGAAGAGACGCTGACCAGCAACCTGCTCAAAAGCAATTGCCTGGTCACTGGCCAGCCCGACTGGGGCAGCGTACAGATTCGCTATGCCGGCCCGCAGATCAACCAGGAAGGCCTGCTGCAGTACCTGGTGAGCTTTCGCAACCACAACGAGTTCCATGAGCAATGTGTGGAGCGCATCTTCATGGACGTCTGGACGCGCTGCAAACCCATGAAGCTCTCGGTATATGCGCGCTACACGCGCCGCGGCGGGCTGGACATCAATCCGTTTCGCACCAGCCATCCGCAGGCGCTGCCGCCCAGCATCAGGACTGCCCGGCAGTAGCGGGCGACCGGCCTGACCATTCGCTGCAGCCAAGGAGGGTTTTCTTGAAAAGCATCTGCTGCGCCGGTGCAATCACCGTTCCCTCCGTATCGTTCCAGATCTGGCGCTGTTCGCAAAGGATGGGCTTGGTGTTGTCCAGAAAATCCGATGCTCCCTGCTGGAAAAAGCGAAGAACCGTTTTGGGATCACACAGCGCTTCTTGGGCGCAAATGGCAATTTCTTCATAAAAAAGAGACAACCGCCCGATAGCGGCGCTGAATTCCGGGTTTCGCCTGTAACGCCCTATGTAGGCGTCGAAGTAGAACTGGGTCTTGAATTTTTTCTTCTGCTCCGCTGAAAGGCTTGGGTCGCGAGCCAGCTCTTCCCGGTACTGTTTGTATTCGCTGGTCACGGCGTCGCTCACGGCCTGCACAATGATGTGGTTTTTCATCATCGCCTCGGACTTGAATTCATTGACGTAGGCGAAGGCGCGATCAACCCGGGCTTTGTCTTTGGCATCGATGTATTGCACGCCGCTGAAGACCGCGCCGACCAGAGCACCCAGCAATGCCGTCCATGGCAGCAGCTGTTCAGGAAGCGTCTTTTGCGCACGGAGCGTGCCCGCAACGGTGGCTGTGCTCATGGCACCACCTTTTTCTGTTTCGGAGGGACGTGATCGTCCGGGCATCGGTCGGGATCCACATGGCAGATGGTGCCTCCGCTCACGCCCAGCTCGGAACTCTGTTTCGCGGACTTGTCATAGGCTACGGGTTTGTCTTTCCCTGCATCGTGTTTTACGGTCGTGGGTTCTGATTTGGCCGGTGCCGGTCTTGTGTAGGTCGGCTTTCCGAGCTGCGCATGGTTGTTCCCCACCGAGAGCAGCAGGGCCAGTACGGTAAATGTGAAGCGGGCCGCAGTGGGGACGGAAGGCGGTGTTTTCACGAACAGCTCCTCGGTTGCACGGGAAACCACTCTAGAACTTGTATCGCACTACTGCATCCTCCAATTGAGGGAGATTCACCGGCTCGGCGCCGCAGGCCTCAGAGGTCGCGGAAATGGTTCAAAGGCGCCAGCGCACTGAAGTCGCCCGCGCGCTTCTCCTTCATGGCCGTCACCGCCTCACGCACATGCGCATTGCTCCAGATCGCGCCCTGCAGCCAGCCCATCTGCTTGAGCGCGTCGTCCACCGAGTGGTCACGCGTGTAGTGGATGGCCTGCTTGGTGCCCCAGATGGCCACCGGCGGCTTGGTGGCAATCTCGCCGGCGCATTGCATGGCGGCCGCCAGCATCGCCTCGGCCGAGTCAAACACTTCATTGACGAGGCCGTAGCCCAGCGCCTTGGCCGCCGGCATTCGCCGCCCGGTGTAAGCCAATTCCTTGACGACCGCCAGCGGCACCAGTTTGGGCAGGCGTTGCAGGGTGCCCACGTCGGCCACCATGCCGATGTTGATTTCCTGGATGCAGAAGAATGCGTCGGCCGTGGCGTAGCGCAGGCAGCAGGCCGTCACCATGTCGACGGCCCCTCCTATGCAGCCGCCCTGGATGGCTGCAATTACCGGAATGCGCAGCGTCTCCAGCTTGGTGAAGGTGGCCTGCATGTCGCCCAGCATGTCAAAGATGGCAGCTCGGCCTTCGGGGCTTTTGTCGTCCATGGCAATGTCGCTGCCAAAGGTTTCCAGCGCCATGCCGGCGCTGAAGTGCTTGCCGGTGCTGGAGATCACTAGCACGCGCGCCTCGCCGGCCTTGTGGATGTGCGTGAGCGCCGCATCCAGCTCGCGCCAGAAGCTCGGGTGCATGGTGTTCATCGCCTCGGGGCGGTTCAGCACCAGGTGGGCGACGTGGCCGGTGATGTTGAGGGTGAAGCAGGTAAGAGGGGGGAGGGGGGTGGCGTTCATGCCGCCACTCTAAGTGAGGCTTCTCTATGCCACAAGGTCCAGCCAGTCACACCTGAGACGCCGCGCAATGTGCGCCCGTGCCCGAACATAGACATACATTCGCGGCGCCAGTGTGCCGAGCACGCACAGCGGGTAGGCCCAGGCCGCCTCAAAGGTAAAGGCCGGCAGCCAGCCCATCCAGCCCATCACCCAGGCCGTCAGCACTATCTCCCAGAGCTGGCATTCAAGCGGGTGCGCCGCTCGCTGCGCCTCGCGCCAGTCCTTGACGCGTTGCAACTGTGCCAGCGTGATGGGGTGCCAGTACGGCGACCGGGCAGGTAGTGATGCCTTGGACGGGTCAGAGGGGTCAGACATAAAGCCTCCGTGCGGAAGCTTCAATGTAAGTTTCGTGAAAGCTTCTGTCAACGGCCCGAAAGGCCTGAAAGAAGCAAAAAAAGCCTCGAAAGGTTTCTGGATACGGCCGGCTAAATCCGGCGGCGGCGCGGCACCACGCTCAGCTGCAGCGTGAGCTTGCCGGGCGACGCGGTCACGGTATAGGCCTGCGGGGCGATGTCGATCAACTGGTCGGCATGCCAGACCTTGATCTGCGCAGCGCCTTCGGGCAACTGCTCGACCTGCGCTACGCCGTCGGCGCCTGTCAGCACGGCCCAGGGCGACTCGCTTACGTACACATGGCCGCGCATCGAGCCGTGAATGTGGCAGCCCAGCAGCACGGCGCCGGCCTTGTTGAAAGTGGCATCAGCGGTTTTGGCAGGTTTGCTTTCGGGCTTGCCGTCGAGCCGGAGCTCGAACCCCTCGCCCGGCGTTGCGTTGAACTGCGCTGCGCCGGCGGCCGAGCCGCGCACATGGTGTTCCCACGGATCGTTGTTGACGAACTGGGCCTTGGCGCCCAGCGCCACCACGCTGACTGCCGGCACAAAACGCATCTTTTCCTGGTAGATCGTCACCTGGGCGGGCAAAGGGCTTTGGGGCGCCCCGGTTTTGGCGGAAGGCACCACGACGACTACGGCGTCCGGCGCCGGCTTGCCTTCCTTGTCGAGCACTTGAATGGAAATGTTTCCGGCTGCAGACCATATGGGTAGTGCGCAAGCAGCTATGAAAAACAGAGCAGATGGCAGTATCCGGGAAGCAGGGCGTATAAGCTTGGGCATGGGATTCTTTCGGCTTAACCTTCGCGGGGAGTCAGCAATGCCAGCACAGCCGCCACCGCGAACAGCGCCAGGACATCACCCCAGAGGTGCCCCATGTTGTGGTGGCCCTGAAACGACTGAACTGCCATCACCCCGCCGTGTGCAATGCTGGACCAGACGGTAAACCAGATGAGGCTGCGGTGCAAGAGAGGGTTACGGGCGGCGAGCATGAGGAAGATCCCCAGCGTTGCATAAAGGGCGAGGATCATCTCCAGGTAATACGAACGCCCTTCCGCATGCCACGACCAGCCTGAAGGCCAGACGACGGTGAGCGGCCACAAGCCGAAAGTGAACGTCACCCCTATCAGCACCAGGGCAATGCGCAGGTATTTGATGCGATCAGCGTCAGTCATTGTTGTCTCTTTCGGATCATCAGAAATCGCGCATTTCGGAAACCTGCTCTCGTGTGCGCTGGAGGTGAGAGCCCGTGAGGCATGGCCTGGGGGTGAACGGCAACAAGAAACCATTGCAGCGCGCATGGCACCGCAATGGCAGTCCGGTTCAAGGGCGGTTTACTTGGCAGCCGGTTTGTACTCGGCCACAGCCTTCGCCAGGTCGCGGGTTTCTTCGCAGGTGGCGCAAATCGCCTGCAGCTTGGCCAGCTGCGCGTCGGCCTGGGCTTTCTGGTTGGTCTTCAGATAGGCAATGCCCGAGTATTCCAGCGCGCCCTTGTGCTTGGGGTCCAGCGCCAGCGCCTTGCCATAGGCGGCAAAGGCATCGTCGTACTTGCCCATCCAGCGGTTGGAATAGCCGAGGTAGTTGTAGGCGTCGGCATTTTTCGGGTCCTTGGCCACCACCTTGTTAAAGCTGCTCACGGCCTCCGACCAGTTCTTGGCGCTGATGGCTTTTTTACCCGCCGCGAAGTCGTCGACCTGGGCGTTTTTGGCTGGCGTGGTTTCGATGTCGGCTGCCAACGCTGCACCGGCCAGGGCCAGGGCGATGACGGGCAATGCGACCAAGTTGCGGATGGAAAAAGTGTTCATGTCGGGCTCCTTGAGATATCAGTTGATTGAAACGCGCTGCAAACCAGCACCTTATACAAACGGTATGACAGGGAAAACGGATGCAGGGCGAGTTGTAATTTATTTGTAAACACCACGGCGGCTGCGCTTGATCGATGGCAGGCTCGCTGATTTCTCATCTGATGGGGAAAGCTGGGCAGCCGTGGGATCACTGGCAGGGCGCTGAAGTCAGCATTTTTACCGCGGTCAAAAAGTCGCCCGGTTTGACCCAGCTCACGTTCCAGTCGCCGGATACAGGGACTTGACGCTTGTGAGCGATGACCATGCGGTGCTTTGGTACCACGAGGATGTATTGCCCATGGACGCCCCAGGCCATGTAAGCGCCACTTAGTGGCGAATCGGCCGGCTCTTCCAGCGTCCACCAAAGGTAGCTGTAGCCAAAGTGACGGCTGGCCGTGCGCGCCGGATGCATTTGCGCGGCCGCGGTGACGGGTGTGGTGATTCGAGTGGCCCATTCTGGGGGAATGAGTTGCTGGCCGCGCCAATTGCCGTGTTGGAGCATCAAGTAGCCCAGCCGCGCCATGTCTCTGGTTGACAAGAAAAAATGATAGGCGGCGTGCCGGGACTTTGTAAGGTCCCCGGTGCGCTGGTGACGAGCGAGGTCGAAGTCTTCAAGCTGCAGCGGCGTCGCAAGATCGTCCGCGAATGTGCGGTAGATGCTGCGATTTGTCAGCGCCTCGAAGACTGTGCCCGCAGCGTTGAAATCCCAGTTGTTGTACAGAAAATAAGTGCCGGGCACTTGTGAGCCGCGCGGTGGCGCCGATGCCAGGTCATCGCCTGTGTTGGCCGCCGGGTGATAGACGCCAGAGCGCGCGGTCAGAAGGTGGCGCAACTTTGCCTGGCGCTCCAGAGGCAATAGACCACCCAGGTCGTCAATGTCGAGGTCGGCCAGTGTTTTCTCCAGATCGATCGTGCCATCTGCGACATATTTCCCATACAGCATCGCCAGCACACTTTTGCGAGCCGAAAACACGATGCTGACGGTATCGACGGGGCCATAGCTGAACAACACCCGGCCGTCCTGCACTGCCAGAACTGCGGTGGAATCAAGGGTTCGCAAGTAGTCGCGTGCAGCATCCAGGCGCTCATGACACGCGGGGCTTAGTGAAGTGGGGGAAATGGGTTCCCACGCCTTCGCCGGAAAGACGGGCGCAGGGGCTGCCGGCGTTGTTGCCCATCCGGCTGCCGGCATCGAAACCAGCAAGGCCGTGACGGAGGCAAGAAAAAAATGCTTCATTCTTGGTCAAATCTTTGCGCAAGGTTGTATCAATCGCCAAACCAAAGAGCCTTCTGGTGCCAGGCGAGATGTTTCTCGCGGGCACGGCAAACTCAGTCGTGCATGACCCGCGCTGTCCCTGACACCTTGATCGAGGCGCCGGGGTTGGGTGGAATTTCGGCGCGCAAGCACGAGCGCATGCCCATGTCTTCACCCTGCACGATATCGATGGCGCCGCCGTGCGGCCACTTCAGGTCGCGCAGGTAGCCTGCAAAAGCGGCTGTGGCTGCACCTGTGGCGGGGTCTTCATACACGCCGCCCGAAGCAAACGGATTCCGGGTGTGAAAAAACCGGGGAGTTTGCGCATGGGCCAGCAGGATGGTCACCAGCCCCGCCTTGTTCATCAACTCGCGGCCCGTGTCCAGGTCATATTGCATGGTCGCCAGTTTGTCGCGGCTCTTCAGAACCAGTACCAGATGGTCTGCGCCGCCATGGGCGAGCGCGGGGGCAATGCGCGGGTCCAGGTCATCCGGTGTGTAGCCGAACAGCGCCAGGGTGGCCAGCACCAGCGGCTGTGGGGCAGCCTGGCTGCGCGTGGGCGGCGATTGCAGCGCGGCGGTGATCGTCTCCCCGTTGCGCCGGCCTTCAACCGTGATGCTGGCCTGGTTCAGGGTCAGCGCAAACACGCCATCGCCATGCTGAAGGGCCAGTGCTGCGCCCAGGGCTATCGTTGCATGGCCGCAGAAGGGCACTTCGGATTCCGGCGAGAAATAGCGCACCCGCCAGCCGGCGCCGCTTGCAACGGCAAAAACTGTTTCCGAGAAGCCAAGCTCCGCAGCGATCCGCTGCATCTCACGGTCATCCGGAAATTGGCCGGCGATCATCACGCCGGCGGGGTTGCCGCCGGTGTTTCCGTCAGAAAAGGCTGCAATCTTCAAGACACTCATCGTTTTCCTTGTGAAATGGAAGGCGGGCTGCTTGCCTGTCCGGCGCAATTCATATTGCGCGCTGCCACCGCAGGCCGAAAGGCAATGCTCGCGGGCCGAACAAAAAATGCAGCACCCTGCGCATGTTGCCGCTGGTGGATCTGGACGAAGCATGCAGCAGCAGCGGGCGCATGGCCATCGCGCTGCCTTGCCCGGCCGTGCAGGTGAACCCGGTTTGGGCCTGGCGGGCTGCTGCGGCGTCCTTCGCCTGCATGCGGCCGTACAGGTGTGACCCCGGAACCACCCGCAGTGGACCGTCCCCCGGGCCGCAGGCATCGATGTGCAAACGCACCGCCACCAGCTGCTCCAGCACCTCGGCAGGCGGCTGGACATAAAGAATGCCTTCCTTCCTGGACCAGCCACTCAGGCTCGCGTGCTCTACGTGATCTGCCACTGGAATGCTCAGGTCCTGGTGCACCGGAACCAGCCAGTTGCGCGACGCCGACTTCTCGAAGTAGGTGCATTGCACAGCCGCAAAACCGGCCGGAACCAAGGGGGCCATTGACACGTGCCGGCGCACTCTTGCTGCGAGCGCCTGGCACCAGGCCTCCGACAGCAGGCAACGTGTTCCCGCCGAGTTGGCGGAAATCCCGGCAAGGCGCGAAGCGGCCGATTCACACTGGGCGGCAGTCAGCACCTGCGGAACAAGTGCGAAGCCCTGCGTGGTGAATGCGGCGTGGTCCATCCCGGCTTGTTTTGCAAAGAGGGGTTGAATGCTCACAGCATCGACTGAAACAGCAAAAGGTACTGGGGATGCTGCGAGACCGTGTTGTGGGAGGTTCCGGGCAGCATCTTCAGCACCGCTGTGCCATTCTTGAAGTGCGCGTGCAACTGGTCGGTGCTGGCTTTCGGAATGACTTCATCGTATTCGGCCGAAATCAGCAGCGTGGGCACGGTGACTTTGGCCGCGTACTTCCAGGACTCGAATTTATCGACAAGAAGCCAGGGGATGGGAAACCAGGGAAAGCGCTTCGCTGCCAGTTCCTCGATGCTGTTGTAGGGCGTCACCAGAATCAGGCGCGACGCCGGCCGCTGGCTGGCCACCCAGACCGCAACGCCTGAACCCAGACTCCTGCCAACCACAGTGACATCCGAATGCATCCGGCTGACATGGTCGAACAAGGCCAGGGCGTCGCTTTGAAGCGCCGCCTCGGTGGGGTTTCCGGTGCTTCCGCCATAACCGCGGTAGTGAAGCAGGTAGAGGGCATGGCCTGGAAAAGCTTCCGAGAAAGACGGCAAATTCGGCGAAACGTCTTCGGCATTGCCCCCGAAGTAAATGATGGCCTTGGGCCCGGCCGTTTGCCGGGCGGTGACCACGAGCGCCGCGTCGGGTGTCTGGAGGTGAAGCGTCGTGGCCGGGCCGCCCCATGACCTCGGCTGCGGGAAGTAGATCAGCGAACGCTGAAACGCAAACAACGCCGCGCAGATGCCCAGGTAAGCGAGCACAAGGGCGATCAAAAAAAACGTCATTGCACGTGCCATAAATGAAGGGAATGGATGTCGCAAAGCCCGGATGCCGGCCCGCTCACCACAGCTTGGCGCAATTGCCGCTGAACACCACGGTTCCGCTCGGGCTGGCGGGTGTGGCGCTGGTCTCCAGCGTTACCACCAGCTTGCTGACTTTGGACAGCAGCTTTTCCGAGGTGTCGGGCAGCATGGAAACCGCCGATCCGCTTGTAGGCACGGCGCCCAGCGAGAACGCCGGGCCATTGGCCGGCACCGCCCACAGCACCAGGGTTCCGGTGGCAGGTGGTGTGATCGGGCCTATGACCTTGACTGTCATGGTCTTGCCGTGGCGCAGCGAACTGGCCAGCAGCTTGCCGTTGCCCTGGGCGTCGGTGAGCAGGCCCACATAGCTTTGCGGCAGCCTTTCGCCGGAGCGCATCGCGATCTGGTCGCTGGACATGAACAGGGTGGGCATGGCGACAAAAAACACGCTTGCCGCGATCACGCCCGCGGCCAGGCCGCCGAAGCCGAAACCAGCAGGTTTGAGCCAGCCCAGCCAGGACGGTTTTGTTTGCGGCGCCTGTTGCGGCGCCGCAGGTTTGGTGCGTGCGGCGATCGCAGCCCACACCCTGGGAGACGGTTTGTGCGCCGGCACCGACATGGCGAGTTGACCCAGCCGGGCCTCCCATTGTGTGACGCGCACGCGCACATCAGCACGGTCGCGCTGCAGGCGCTCAAAGCGGCGGCGCGCGCCATCTTGCAGCGTACCCAGCACATAGGCCGATGCGAGGTGTTCGAGCAATTCGGGGCTGGAATATCTCATGACGCCACCACCCCTTGCGCCGCCAGGCAGCCCTTGAGTTTTTCGAGTCCGCGCCGTATCCAGGCTTTCACCGAGCCCAGCGGCGCGCCCATTTGTGCGGCCACTTCGGTATGTGACATGCCCTGGTAGTAGGCCAGCGCCAGGCTTTGGCGGTAGCTGCCTTCCAGTGCGCTCATGCAGCCTTCGATGTGCAGGGCCTCGGTGGCCTGTTCCAGCAGCTGCATGGCGCTGGGGGTGGGTGTGGCGGTGGTTTCGGTGTCTTCCTCATCCACATCACCGGAGTCGGGCAACTCGCTTTCCTTGCGGCGCGTGCGGGAGCGCAGGGCGTCCAGCGCCTTGTTGCGGACGATGGCAATCAGCCACGTCATGGGTTGAATGGTTTGCCCGTCTACCTCACTGCGGTAGCCGGTGGCATTTTTCCAGATGCTCACGTAAGCCTCTTGCAGCACATCTTCGGCCGCGTGTCCTTGTCCCAATATACGTACGGCAACGCCAAACAGATGCGTGTGGGTGCGTTCATAGACCTGCGCAAAGCAGGCGTGGTCGCCTTGCCCTGCGCCGGCAATCAGCGCCTGCAGGCTGCGGGTGTCCGTGTCGGGGGCCAGTTTCATGCGGCTGAGTATAGGGAGTTACGCCCAAGCGGCAAATCTTCCCCGACTATGGCATTTTTCTCAGAAAAACCTGCATCCAATCGGCGCTTGCTGTCGTTTGTCCCTGGTAGGCCGGGCGCCGCGCCGGCCCACGCCCCCTTCCGCCATGTGGTTGTTGGGACTTTTTTACTTTCTTTTAACCCGGAGACCTGTCAATATTTGCAGGACTCCTCTCAGGAGATCGCCATGACACCGATAGCAACCGCCACCCAACCCAGGCTTCACGCAGGCCTTGCCGCTGCCGCGTTGTGTACTGGACTGCTGCTAAGCGCCTGCGCCGGTGGCCCGGCCGCACCAATGGATGCCAAGCCGGTGCCCGCCGCGCTCAAGCCGGCCGACGGCGAACGCGTGGCCTTCACCTGGCACGCGGTGGGCTCGCAGATCTACGAATGCCGCTCCGGCGACAAGGGCTGGGCCTGGGTGTTTGTTGCGCCAGAAGCGGACCTCTTCAACCAGAAAGACGAAAAAGTCGGCACGCATGGCGCCGGCCCGAACTGGACCGCGCTGGACGGCAGCAAAACCGTGGGCACGGTAAAAGCGCGCGCCGACGGCGAGCGTCCCGCCGACATCCCATTGCTATTGCTGACGGCCAAATCCGCCGGCATGCCCGGCAAGATGGCCACCGTCACCAGCGTGCAGCGCCTGAACACCGAGGGCGGCAATGCGCCGGCCAAAGGCTGCACCGCGCCGGCCGATGCGGGCAAACGCGTCAAGGAAGGCTATACCGCCGACTACGTGTTTTTCACCGCCCAAAAAGCCTGACCCAAAAGCCAGAGGAAGCGAGGCCTGACATGTCCGTGCTCAAGAACCTTTTCAGCGCCAGCAAGAGTCCCAAGCACGATGCCACGGGGCCTGAGACGGGTCCGGTCAAGATGAACCTTGACGAGCGCATGGCGTTTCGGCGCGAGATGCTGTTCGAGGCCATCAAGGTCACGATGCAGGCCCACGGAATTTTGTCGGCCAGCTACAAATTCCGCGTGGTGCGTAACGACAAGCGAGGCCACCAGTACATGGTGCTGGTGGACCTTTCCACCGACTTCCTGGACAACCGGGAAGGTGGGCCGGCCCGGCTGGTCGAGGTGGGTGCGGCTATCGCCAAAAATGCCGCTGCGCGTTACAACCTGCTGGTCAGCGGTGTGTACTGGCAGATCAATGAGCAGATTCAGGCCTTCGCGCCCAGCCGGCCCGTCTCCTTGCCCGCGAGCCAGGATGCGGCCAGCCCACCGCCACCGGTACAACGCCGGGAGCGCGCCACGGCTGAAGAACTCGCGGCCTTTGAAGCCGCCTGGGAGAAGGGGCGGGCGCTGCATATCGGCGACCGGGTCTATTCGTCCGACCTGTCGCCGCTGGAGCCTGATTCCCAGAAGGACGACAGCCGGCGCTAAAAACCTCGGGGCCGGCCGTTCAAGACCTGCGCCTTCGCGGCACCACCGTGAGCTGCATGACGCTTTTGGCCGGCACGGGGCCCACCGTGACCTGCTGCGGCGCGATGTCCACCAGCTGGTCGGGGTGCCAGACTTTCAGCTGCGCGGCACCCTCAGGCAGGTCCTCAAAACTCGCGATGCCTTCCGGGCTGGTTTTGGCCGCCCAGGGGGATTCACTGGCGTAGATATAGCCGCGCATCGAGCCATGGATAAAACAGCCCAGCAAGGTGGCCCCGACAACGCCGGCCTTGTCCAGCGTCACCTCGCTGGACTTGCCCGGTTTTCCGTCGGGCTTGCCTTCCAGCCGCAGTTCGAAGCCGGCATTCGTCGCGTTGAACTGGCCCATGCCGGCAGGTGAGCTGCGCACGTGGTGGTCCCAGGGGTCGTTGTTCACAAACTGAATTTTTGCCCCCACGGGCACCACCGTCACTGCGGGAACAAACTGCATCTTTTCCTGGTGAATGGTGGCCTGCGCGGCCAGCGGCGTCCTGGGCTGGGCGCTTTTGTTGGCGGGTGCCACCACGACCACGGCATCCGGCACCGGTTTGCCGTCTTTGTCGAGCACCGACACCGTGAGACTGGCCGCATGAACCCCTGCGCCGAAGGCGAAGAGCGCGCTAATTGCTGTGAGCTGGATCGCTTTTTTCATGGTTTGACCGCCGTTTCAGGGGGCGTGATGATGTCCCGGTTCATCGGGGCCAGCAGTGCCAGCATTTCATTCTGTTTGCGAAAAGGGACGCCCCTGGCGTCCATGCTTTGCTGAAGCACCTCCACCAGGGCGTGGAAGTCCGATTTTTTGATATCAAGGTTGGCATGCGCGCTCTTCATGTCTGCGCCCTTGTAAATGCAGGGGCCGCCGCTCAGGGCGCAGAGCTGGTCCACCAGCTGCTCTTTCACGCGCTGCTGGTTGGAGGGCTTGAAATGCGGCCCGGTGCGCGGGTCGGCCAGCAGGCGAACCATGAAGTCGTCCATCAGCGCGACCAGGCCGGCTTTCTCACCGAAGGCCTTGTAAAGCTGGTCGTCTTTGGGTGCCGTCTGGGCAAATGCTGCGCCGGCCGTCAACAGGCTTGCCGCGAGGGCAAAAGAAACAAAAGGGTTTTTCATGGGGCGGTTCCTTGAAGGGGTGATTCGTCGGGCTTAAAAAGCGACCTGGGCCGAGAGGTAGTACCCGGTCTGCTTCCGGCTGCCGGTGGTGGCAGGCACGATCACGCCCAGGTCCACATACGCCAGCGTGAGCGAAAGGTTTTTGGTCGGTGCCCAGGCAATAAAGATGTCTTTCCAGTCTTCAGAGCGCAGGCCGTTGCCCAGGCCGGCCGCGCGGCCGGCGCCCTCGAGCTTGTTGCGCATAAAACGGTATTCGGCGCCGATGGCGATGTTTTTGCTGAGCAGGTAAGCCACCGAGAATTCCGGTTGCAGCGTGTACTTGTCTTCGCTGCCGCCCAGCGTGGCGCCATAGCCCAGCAGGCCGTTCTGGTTGGCCTTGGTTGCGCGCAGCGTGCCGTTGAGCAGCAGGCTCTGGCCCAGGAAGAGTTTGGTGGCGCTGACATACACATCCACGCCGTGGCGTTTGGCGCCCAGTGCGGTGAGCGTAGGGTCCAGCCCGGTGGAGCCCAGCGTCTTGTACTGCACGCCCACTGCCACCTGCGGCATCAGCGTGTCGCTGTCCAGGACGGCATCGCCCAGCACGCGAACCTTGGCGCCCACGATGGTCTGTTTCAGGTGCAGCCCGGGCAGGCCCAGGGCCACGCCGGTGCCGCGGGTGTTGAAGTCCTGCTGCGCAATCGACAGCTCGTAGCGGTCATGGATGCCGACGGCCGCGCCGTACACATTCAGGCCGTAGTCGGTGGTGCCGGCGTGGGTGACGTAGGCAGAGCCGCCAATTTCGCCCGCCGTGGCGTTGCTGCCGATGACGGCCCAGGGCGTGAGGCCGCCGCCGGCCGCGCCTTCAATGGTGCTGACACCGCCGGTCAGCAGCAGTTTGCCGGTGTCGGCGTGGGCGCCGGCGCAAAGCAGGGTGAGCAGGCTGGCAATCAGGGGGGGTGATACGGAGTGGCGCATGGTGATCCTGTGGGTGGAAAGGAAAAAGCCGGTTGCCGGCGTCAATGGAAGTGAACCTGTGTGGAATACGGAAAACCGGATTCACTGGATTCAATGAAACGAAAAAAAGATGCGAAAAGAAGCGGGGTCGCTCTTCGAAAGGCTGAATCCGCGGGCCGGCCGTCAACGTATTCAGAACAGCTTGCGGGATGGCCTGGCAGATTGCATGGCTTTCCCACCCGTCAAAACCAGTGTCTGGAGTGCCGAATGCCTGCTTGTTCCCTGTTCATGCGCAATGCGCGTCATCTTTTTAGTACCGTGGCGGCACTGACGCTCTTTGGCGTGAGCGGTGCCCCGTTATGGGCCCAAACGGCGTCCGGACGCGAATGGGTCACGCCGCCGCCCGGCAACGTGGCGCGCGGCCTGGCCCTGTACCAGGCGCGCTGTACGGCATGCCATGCCGTCGACAGCAACAAGATCGGGCCCGCGCACCGCGGTGTGATGGGCCGCCGCGTGGGCAGCCTGCCTGGGTACAAATATTCGGACGAACTGGCGCGCTCGCGATTGCGCTGGACGCCGCAAACCCTCAACGCGTGGCTGGAAGACCCCGAGCAGCTGGTGGCCGGCCAGCGCATGGGCTTTCAGGTGGAAAGCGCGGCGGAGCGTGCTGACCTGATCGCATACCTCGCTACGCTGAAGTGAACAGGCTGCTATCAATTCAGGAGCTGCTTGCGCCAGTCCTGCCTGCCTGGAAGGCCTTTTCTTCATAAACTCTTTGTTCCATGCCCGCCCATGAGAGAAACGCCAGTCCGCCCTGATGCCGCAGCAAATGGGGCCCTGTGGGGACTGCTACCATCGCAGCCATGAAACGACGCGACTTTCTGGCCACCACCACACTCGCTTTTACCGGAGGATTTGCCATGGCCGATGTGCCCAAAGTCCAGTCACTGGATGAAGCGCTGCGCTGGCTGGACAAGGTTGACCAGGCCGCCAGCGTCAAAACCACCGGCCAATGGCCCCTGGTGTCGGTGCTGGAGCACATGGCGCAAAGCGTGGAAATGAGCCTGGACGGCTTTCCGCAGCCGAAAAGCGCGGTGTTCCAGAGCACGGCGGGCGCTGCGGCTTTCGCCTTTTTCAAATGGCGCGGGCAAATGAGCCACAGCCTGAGCGAGCCCATCCCGGGTGCTGCGGCGCTCAGCCGTGAGGGCGACTGGCGGCCCGCGTCGGCGCGGCTGCGCGCGGCCATTACCCGCTTCGCTGGGCACCAGGGCCCGCTCAAGCCGCACTTTGCCTACGGCGCGCTCAGCAAGGCTGATTTTTCACTCGCGCATACCTTCCATATCGCCAACCACCAGGATGAGATTGTCCTGGTAGCGCGCTAGGCACTGCTTAGAAGAGCTGGTCGGTTGCTATTGAATCAGGAGCTGCTCGCGCATGTCCTGATTGGGCTGCAGACACTTTTTGTTCGTAAATACCCTCTTCGCCGGGCTTGGCCAGCGTGGAAGCGCGAACACCGAGCAGGCGCAGTTTTTTGTCCAGCGGCACCCGCTTGAGGCACAGCCCCGCCAGCTGGCGGATGGTTTTCCCGTCCGCGGTGTAGGTGTCTGAGGTCTGGTCGCGTGTCGCGATCTTGAAGTCGTCGTAGCGCAGCTTGATGCCGATGGTTTTGGCCACGTAACCCTTGCGTTGCAGGTCTTCGCCCAGCCGTTCGCACAGGTCGGTAAAGATGGCGCCCAGCGTCGCCTTGTCGCGCACCGCATGCAGGTCGCGGTCAAAAGTGGTTTCGCGGCTCATGCTGACGGGTTCGCTCTCGGTGACCACCGGTCGGTCGTCGCGGCCCCAGGCAGCCTCGTGCATCCAGGCGCCGGTGGCCTTGCCGAAGTTGTCGATCAGCCATTGCGGGTCTTGCGCGGCGAGCTCACCGATGGTGTGAATATGGAGCTTCGCGAGTTTGTCGCCGGACTTCGGGCCGATGCCGTTGATCTTGCGTACGTGCAGCGGCCAGATTTTTTCCTGCAGGTCTGTTTCGTAAATGATGGAAATGCCGTTGGGCTTGTTGAACTCACTCGCCATCTTGGCCAGCAGCTTGTTGGGCGCCACGCCGACGGAGCAGGTCAGGCCCGTCTTTTCAAAAATCGCTTTCTGGATGAGCCGGGCCAGCACGCGCCCGCCTTCACGCTGGCCGCCGGGTACGTCGGTGAAGTCGATATAGACCTCGTCCACGCCGCGGTCCTGCATGAGCGGCGCGATGTCGGTGATGGTGCTTTTGAAGAGCTGGGAGTATTTGCGGATTTCCGAAAAATCGACCGGCAGCACAATGGCCTGCGGGCACAGCCTGGCGGCCTTCATCATGCCCATGGCCGAGCCCACGCCGAACTGCCGTGCCGCATAGGTGGCGGTGGTGATGACGCCGCGGCCCACATAGTCCTTCAGCAGCGGAAAACTTTCCACCGGAATGAAGCGCAGCGCGCGCTCGCCCTGCGCCGCCCGCAGCTCCTCGTCAACCTTGCGCCAGCCGCCGCCTATGACGACCGGCAGGCCCTTGAGCTGCGGGTAGCGCAGCAACTCGACGGAGGCGAAAAACGCGTCCATGTCGAGGTGGGCAATGCGGCGGATTTTGGGTGCGGGGGAGGGGAACGGGGCGCTCACCCGGTAAGCATAGCAATTCGCAATGCCTTGCGCGCGGTCGCCCCGACACGATTTGGCCCTATTTGGCCGGCTCAGCCGCAAGGCTCGTGCGCTCCTTGGTACGGCGCCGGCCAGGCCTTTCGGGCAGCGGTAAGCGGGCGTAAACGGCACTCAGGAAGCGCGGCGCTCTGGCATCATGGCCGGCTTGCCCACTCCTCTTGTCGAAAGTGAAACGCCATGCCCTCCCACGCCACCGGAAGTTTTGAAGTCATGCTCGCGCCGCAATCGCTGGCGAATGCCGATGCCGGCCCGCTGATGGGCCGGCTGTCCATCAACAAGACCTTCAGCGGCGACCTGCAGGCCACCAGCCAGGGCGAGATGCTGAGCGCCGGCACGGCAGTCAAAGGCTCGGCCGGTTATGTCGCGATGGAATGCGTGACGGGCACGCTGCACGGCAAAAGCGGCAGCTTTGTTCTGCAGCACAGCGGCACCATGAACCGTGGTGCGCCGCAGCTGGCGGTGAACGTGGTGCCTGATTCCGGCACCGGCGAGCTCACGGGCCTGAGCGGCACGCTCACCATCCAGATTGCCGACGGCAAGCATTCGTATGCGATGGACTATGAGATATCGCCTCAGGCTTGAGTGAGCGAAATAGGCGTGCCTCAACTTCACCGATTCTGGTTTTCTTTCGAAGACCTCCCACCCTTTTCCATATTGGGCGCTGGTTGTGGCGTAACTGCCTATAGCCATGACGACGCGGTTCAAATACTGAAGGACCGCGTGTTTCAGCAGTCGTTGCCGGCCTGCTCCGTGATTGCGGATGTTGATGTCAGCACGCTGGACGAGAACCACGTGCGGCCCAATATAGGGGTGGTGACACAACGCGGTGTGTGGTTTCCGTTGGGTTATTGAGCGGCTTGGTACCCAAAGACTTACCTGCCGCTTTCCGTCCTCAACTCAGGTCATGTGCGCTGGCAGCATAGGCCAGCTGGTAGCGGCCGGCCAGCGCACCGGGCTGGGCGCCGTGGCGCTCGATACCTTCGCCGAGCGCCTCCTGCTGCAGGGCGTCCAGCGCCGACGCTGCATAGGCGACGGCGACCACGACCCAGTCGGCCGCCTTGTCCTTGCCGCCGCGAATTTGCTGCTCCTTCGTGCTGGCGGCCTGTGGTGTTTCCGTGCGCAACACATGGAAAGCGACGCCACCGGGCTGATTGACGAATGCCGCTCCCCTTGCCGAGAAGTGGCTTAACAATTCGGCATCGCGGCCTTCTGCAGGCGACAGCCGCAAGGTCAGCGCAAGGCGGCCGATGCCGCCCCCCGCGCTGTGCAGCAGACGGCACTGGCTTCTCACCATGTCCCTATGGTGCGGCATCATCTTCGTGGACCAGGGCGTCGGGTTGTTCAGGCGTTCCAGGTAGCCGCTAGAGGTCAGGGTCTCATAGTCCTCCAGTTCATACAGCACGAAAAAACCTTCCGCGCTATCGACGCTGGACCAGCGTGAGCCGCGCAGAAAACCGGGGATGCCCATGCGCTCGGGAAAGTGTTCGTGCGAATGCCAGTGCTCGAACTCTTCACGGTGTTCAGCCGCCATGTTCCACCACATGGCGACGGCGGCTTGTCCCAGGAAGGCCATGGTGTTTACCGCCTCAGGCTCAGTAAGTACCGGGCACAAAGATGCTGGTGTCCACCGCCTTGATGTCGGTACGCCCGCAAAAGGCCATGGTCAGGTCCAGCTCCTTGTGGATGATCTGCAGCGCCTTGGTTACGCCTTCTTCACCCATGGCGCCCAGGCCGTAGAGGAAGGCGCGGCCGATGTAGGTGCCCTTGGCACCCAGGGCGGTGGCTTTCAGCACATCCTGGCCGGAGCGTATGCCGCCGTCCATGTGCACCTCGATCTGGTTACCGACTGCCGCGACGATCTCGGGCAGGCAGGAAATGGAAGACATCGCGCCATCGAGCTGGCGGCCGCCGTGGTTGGAGACCACCAGCGCATCGGCGCCGGAATTGACGGCGAGCTTCGCGTCTTCAACGTCCTGGATGCCCTTGAGGATCAGCTTGCCGCCCCAGCGTTTTTTGATCCACTCCACGTCTCCCCAGTTGAGGGCCGGGTCGAACTGTTTGGCCGTCCACTCAGAGAGCGAGCCCATGTTCTCGACACCCTTGACGTGACCCACGATGTTGCCGAAGCCGTGGCGGCGGGTAGCGAGCATGCCCAGGCCCCAGCGCGGCTTGG
Organism: Polaromonas sp. P2_G11; assembly: GCF_056403595.1. Lineage (NCBI taxonomy): Bacteria > Pseudomonadati > Pseudomonadota > Betaproteobacteria > Burkholderiales > Comamonadaceae > Polaromonas > Polaromonas sp. P2_G11. The sequence continues at coordinate 46,282 of NZ_JBFUFE010000006.1, forward strand.
TCATCAGGTTGAGGATGGTCGACAGCGTCGGCTTGGGCGGTGCGCTCAGGCCGTTTTTCAAATCCTTGTGGCGCTGGCCGAGGATCTGCAAATCGAGCGTGAGCACCAGTGCCGAGCAATTGGCTGCCTTGGCGCGGTCGATCAGGCTTTCAATGAAAGCGCGGTCCTTCATCACGTAGAGCTGGAACCAGAAGGGGTGGCGGTCTGTGCCGGTGGCCACGTCTTCGATGGAACAGATGCTCATGGTCGAGAGCGTGAAGGGGATGCCGAATTTTTTGGCAGCGCGGGCGCCCAGGATTTCGCCATCAGCGTGCTGCATGCCTGTGAGGCCCGTGGGCGCGATGGCAACCGGCATGGCTACCGGCTGGCCGATCATCGTGGTCGCTGTGCTGCGGTTTTCCATGTTGACGGCCACGCGCTGGCGCAGCTTGATCTTCTGGAAGTCGCTTTCGTTGGCGCGGTAGGTGCTTTCCGTCCACGAGCCGGAGTCGGCGTAGTCGTAAAACATGCGGGGCACCCGCTTTTTGGCCAGGACGCGCAGGTCTTCGATGTTGGTGATCACGGGCATGGGGTCTCCAGACGACAGTTTTTTTGGGGAAGCTGCCGCCATGGTAGCGCCCGTGTTTGCGTTCTTGCGTGAATTCTGGTCCCGAGGCTTTGAAATTATTGATAAGCCACTGTCCCGCATAATCTGCGCCGGTGCGCCCCCGGGGGCGCTACCTCAACAAAAAGCGGCGACCAGGGCCTGTTCGCCAATACAAGGGAATTACTTATGCAACGCACTCTCTTCACACTGATTCCAGTCCTGACGCTCGCACTGCTGGCCGGATGTACCCGCATTGAAACCGGCGAAGTGGGCTTGCGCATCAACTTTGACAAAACCACAGACCCGACCGAGCGTCTGCCGGGCTCCTTTAACCAGACGCTGATCGGCGATATCCTGACCTTCAAGATTCAGGACGTGGCGGTGGCCGTGGACAACATGACCCCGCTGGCGTCCGACAACTCAACCGTCAAGGACTTTGACATGACGGTGGTCTATAACGTCAATCCGACGGCCGTTTCCGAGCTATGGACCACCAAAAACCGGACCTTCCATGGCCTGTCGGACAAAGGCGGCGATATCCTGCTGATGCAGAACTATGTGGCGATGAGCGCGCGCAATGCGGCTTACAAGGTGGCGCGCGAATATGAATCGCTCAAGATGGCCGACAACCGGCCGGCGATTGAGCAGAAAATCCGCGAAAACGTCATCAAGACGCTGACCGAGGAAAAGCTGGCGGACAAGATCACGGTTTCCCAGATCCAGGTACGTGCCATTACCCCCGCCGATGTGATTGTTCAGAGTGCCAACGAACTGGTGCGGGCGCAGAACGAGCTGAAAACCAAAGAGGTCGAGGTGCAGACCGCCAAAAAGGAGGCTGAGCGCATTGCTGCCTTGAACGCCAACGCGGGCGCGATTGGCTACATGAACGCCATGGCCAACCTGAAGATCGCCGAAGGCGTTGCCGCAGGCAAGGTGCATACCATTGTGGTGCCCTATGACTTCAAGGGCATCGTGAACGCAAAATGAGCCTGGGCCGGCGGCGCGCATCCCGCGCTGGCGGGGCTGAAATTATTTCCACACCCCCGCCGCCGCCGCCGCCGTCTCTTACCAGCTGCCGGACGACCCACCACCGCTGCTGGAGCCACCCGACGAACTCCGGCTGCTCGAGCTGGAGCTCGAACTGCTGCCCGACGAGCTGCTGCCATCCCGGTCATCGCGCCCACTGCTGCTGCCGGAACCCCCCGTGAAGAAGCCGAACAGCATCGCCAGCCCGAATGCCATGCCTGTCGGCATCCAGGATTCCCAGTCAGTTAGAAGCAGGTCTGGCGGGTTTTGAAACGCCACATACCCCACAACGCAGGCCACCAGGGCGCTGCGCACGCCAAACTCCACCAGGCTGCGTTTGTAGGCCGCGCGCATACCCATGGCGATCAGGCCGAGCAGTAAACAGCCTATACCGCCTCCCAGGGCGTAGAGCAGGCCCAAACCGAAGCGGTTGGCGCCCACCACGAAGGCAATGCCGACCATGGCGCTGATCGCCAGTGCGATACCACCCGTCACCAGGCGCACCGTGCGGGAACGGCCGCAGCCGAACCCCAGCGCAAACGCCAGCGGCACGGGGAAAGAGAGCAGGATGGCGCCGATGGCGGGACTCTTCAGGACAACCACCGCCACCGCCGGGACGGCCGCGACGACGCCGACCGTCACCGGCCACTTCCAGGTGCGGCGCGCCCGAACCACGCCCACGGCAAAACCCCACAGCAGTGCGGCAATAAAAGCCCAGCCAAAGGGCGTGATGCCACCGCGGCTCGCTTCCGGGGGGTCAATGTCGCCCCGCACCAGCGCGCCGATGTGGCTGATGGCCGCTTCCAGTCCGCCCGCGTAGTCGTTCTTGCGAAACCGCGGCTTCATGTCCTGGTCGATGATGCGGCCCGCCAGCACGTCGGGCACGGTGCCCTCCAGGCCCTGGCCCACCTCGATGCGCATGCGCCTGTCCTCCAGTGCCACCAGGATCAGGATGCCGTCGTCGCGCTGGGTGTCGCCGAGTTTCCATTTCTCAAACACGCGCGTGGCGTATTCCTCGATGGAGTCTTCGCCCGTGGTCGGCAGCATGTACACGACGACTGCTGCGCGCGTGTCTGCTTCGATTGCCAGGATTTGTTCGTTCAGGGCCGCGACCTGGGCTGTGTTCAGCGTGCCGGTGGTGTCGAGCACGCGCGCGCTGTAAGGCGGAACCTGCACCCGGACGGCACCGGCGGGCGTGGCGATTTGCGCGGTATCGCTCGGCGTGGCTCCCTGTGCGGCATCGGACGGCACGTCTGTCTGTCCGGCACGCGCCGGTGCTGCCATGGCATCACCCGCCGCCAGCATGCACAGCGCCACCCACAGAACAACCAGCGTTCTATAGAAAAAACGCCGGGTTTCAGCCGCTGAAGGAAATAACGGGGCGCGTTGAAGGTGAAGCATGGAAGGTTTGGGGTAGAGCATGGCCGGTACAGCGTTGTCGGATGCCGGCGCTGGAAAGATCAACGTGCCGCAGTCGCGCCGCCGCGCACGCTGGCTTCGCGCACACCGGCACCGCGCACTTCGAGCCGTATCTCGTCGGCCACCTTGCCGCCGGCATCGACCAGTTGCACCACATGCCGGCCCGGCCAGGGCATCCACTGCGCTTGGGCCCCGCGCGCAAACTCCTTGCCGTCCATCAGCCAGCGCGTGCCGCGGCCTTCGGCGCTGAAGCTGACGCGCTGGTGTTTCGGCGGGATGTCCGGGTCCAGGGCAATGATGGTGCCGGAGGCAGGGGCGGTGATGCGGGGCGGGGCGTCGGGTTCGGCAACCGGTTTTCTCAAGCCATTTCGTGCTGTAGCCCTTTCAGATCGGGCGCTACCAGCTCCTGAATTCATAGCAAAAACGGTTTGCTCCGTGCCTTTCAGGAACCATTCGTTGCGGGCTGCTTCGAGCGGCGTGCCGCCCTGGTTGCCAAACCGGGTCTGGCTTTGCACCAGGCCGGCGGGCGGCAACGGCGCGCGGCTGGGTTCGGTTTTATGCAGGTAATTCATCACCGCCGCCCAGATGGGGGCGGCGCCCGTGGTGCCGCTCACGTCCCACATGGGCGCGCCGCTGGCATTGCCCACCCACACGCCCACGGTGTAGCGCTGCGAGAAGCCCATGGCCCAGTTGTCGCGCATGTCCTTGCTGGTACCGGTTTTCACGGCGCTCCAGAAGCGGGTGGCCAGGATGCTGTCGGTGCCGAAGGTGCGGGCGCGCGCCATCGGGTCGGCCATGATGTCGGTGGCGATAAAGGCCGCGCGTGCATCCAGCGCGGGCTTGAAGACCGGTTTGGGGTTTCTCGCCAGCGAAGTCGCGCTGTAGCGACCGCCGTTGGCCAGCGTGCGGTAGGCATTGGTGAGGGACAGCAAAGACACCTCGCTGCTGCCCAGCGCCAGGCTGTAGCCGTAATAGTCACCCGACTCCTTGAGCGGCAGGCCCACGGCTTTGAGCTGTTTGTGAAAGGCATCGGGCGTCACCATCACCAGCGTACGCACGGCCGGCACGTTCAGCGACGCACCGAGTGCGGTGCGGGCCGATACCAGGCCCTTGAACTGGCGGTCGTAGTTTTGCGGAATGTAGAGCCCGCCCGCGGTCTGGATCTGCGAGGACGAATCTTCGAGCAGCGACGCTGCGGTGATGCGGCGCTCGGCAATGGCCTCTGCATACAAAAACGGCTTGAGCGTGGAGCCCGGCTGGCGCAGTGCCATCACACCGTCGACTTCGGCGGCGCCGCTCAGTTCGCCCGACGAACCTACCCAGGCCAGCACCTCGCCGGTGGCGTTGTCCAGCACGACAATGGCGCCGTCTTCGACGTGGCGGCCGCGCAGCTCGCGCAGCTGCTGGGTCAGGGTCTGCACGGCAAAACGTTGCAGCGGCGCGCGTGCGGTAGAAACCAGCGTGCGGGGCACGCCCGTACGCCCGGGGGTATCGGCCTGGGCCGCGAGCAGCCGGCGCGCCAGGTGCGGCGCCACGCCTTCACTCGGGTCAAACGCCTTGCGCTGCAGCGCGGCAGTGGCAAGCAGGTCCAGACCCTCGCAGTCGGCCTTGGCCGGCGCTTGCATGGTTTTCAGCACGCCGCAAGCTCGCTGTGACACCTGCGCGGCCTTGGCGTTGGGCGCACGCACCAGCGCGGCGGCGATCGCGGCCTCGCGCTCATCCAGCCCATGCGCAGCCTTGCCAAACAGTGTGCGGCTCAGCGCGTCGATGCCGACAAGTTCGCCGCGAAACGGCACAAGATTCAGGTATGCCTCCAGGATCTGGTCCTTGCGCCAGCGTGCCTCCAGCACCTGGGCCGACACGGTCTGCCCCACCTTTTGCGCCATGCTGCGGCCACCCGCACCGGCGCGCCAGTCCTCGTCGAGCAGTCCGGCCAGCTGCATGCTGAGGGTGGAAGCGCCGCGGGTTTTGGTGTTCCACAGATTGCCCCAGGCCGCTGCAGAGACAGCGCGCCAGTCCACACCGCTGTGCTCGTAAAAGCGCTTGTCCTCACTCAGAATCAGTGCCGTGCGCAGGGCCGGCGACACATCGGGCAGCGCTACCCACTGGCCGCGCCGCACGGCGCTGTCGATGCGCAGGCGCTGGATGACTTCACCACTGCGGTCGAGGATGAGCGTGTCGGAGGGGCGGAAGTCGCGTTTGACTTCGTCGAAGGTGGCGACGGCATGGGCAGGCGATATCGCCCCGCCCGCCAGAGCAAGGGCCAGCGTCAAGCTTGTGAAAATGCGTTTCGGCTCGCGATTCATTTCTTTGTGCAAAGTCTCAGGTTGGTCCGGGTGGCTTGCACCACCGGCAGATAGGCCTCTGAATCGCTAGGAGGGTAGCTCCCCTTGATTTCATCGTCAGACTTTGCGGCGTCAGGCGCGAGGCCTTGCAAAGTCTTGATGCAGGCCGCGCGGTCACCCAGCTTGAATTGTGTGAGAGCAAGGTCGTTCAATACCCAGGCCGATTCAATCCAATGGAGGAATGACTTGCACTGCATTGCAACAGGCTGGATCACAGCCAAGGCGGCAGCGTAGTCTTTCGCCACATAACTCTTCTTGAAATTCTTCTTCGACTCATTAATGCTCTTGCGCACGCAAAGAGGCTCAGGCTTGCGGTACGTCCCCTCAAACCATGCCCGCATGCCGCAGAAATCGCGGCATGCGTCGGCGCCGTTGGTTGAGACCTTGACATCCTGGCCCTCGGTCTTGAAGCTCACCTGGCATGCGGATTTCCCGATCTTCGACTTGCCATCGACGATCACGCCGTCCAGGTCGCATACGTGTGCGTTGGCTCCCGTGGTCTCTATCGCGAACTTTCCGCGCGGCTGAACCCGCAGCGTGCCCGATGCACCGTCACTGATCACGTATTCACCCTCGGCAGGCGTGCTGAACTGTGCAAGGACCAGGTTGGCGCCCAGGAGCATGAATGCATAAAGGGCAAGTTTCACTTTGACGCCTCCAGTCTTTTTCATGCCGGCAACCCAATCTTCGTCGCCGCGTTGAAGAGCTGGAACAGCTGCGCCTGCCACGGCCCCTCGGATTCCACCGCGGTCTGCACCAGCACAGTTTGCGTCACCCGGTCTACCAGCACGCGCTGTCCGTGGTGGCCATTCATCATCATCCAGCTGCCGTCGGCCTTGGGATGCCAGAAGAAATTCTTGTAGCCGAAGCCGCGCATGGCCGTGCCGTGCCGGACTTGCGCATCGGCGGCCGACCATGAGGAGCATTCGTCTATCCATTTTTTGCTGACGACCTGGCGGCCTTCCATGGCGCCGTCCTGCGCGATCAGCTGCGCCAGGCGCGCCCAGTCGCGCAGCCGCGCGCCAAAGCCTATGCAGTTGAACTCCTTGCCTTTGCTGTCGCACAGCCAGCTGGCGCCGCCCTCTGCGCCCAGCGGCTGCCACAGGGCTTCTTCGCAAAAGGCCGCCAGCGGTTTGCCGGTGACCTGGCGGATGACCATGCCGATGGTCAACGGGCACAATTCGTTGTAGTTGTAGCGTGTGCCGGGTGGCTCCTGCACGGCGTTCCAGCCGCGCACCACGGTCTCCAGGTCGCTGCCGCTGCCGAGGAGGGCTTGCGGGTAGATCGTGGGGTTGTCGCGGTCGTGCAGGATGGCCGCGCCGCTGGACATATTGGCCAGGTGGCGCAGGGCAATACCGCCGTGCAGCGTGCCCTTCAGTTCGTCAACGTACATCTGCGGCGTGTCGTCCATGGAACGGATCAGGCCGCGGTCCAGGCAGATGCCCAGCAGCAGGGACGTCACGCTCTTGGCCATGGACCAGCTCGTCATGCGCATGTCGGGTTTGCGGTCGAACTGGTAGGACTCCAGCAGCACCGTACCCTTGCGCGCGATGAGCAGGCCGGTCACCGGCCAGGCCTTGAGATAGTCCGCCGCCGATTGCGCGACCGGCGCGAAGGCCTGGAGGCTTTCGGCCGATGCCGCCTTCAGCGTGGAAGCCTGCGCGGGCGCGGCGATGGGTCGCGCCCGGAACATGGTTTCATAGCCGCCGGAATAATTTCCGACGCGGTAGTCCTTGTCGGTCCAACTGCGGTTGCCGCCCCAGCCGGCCGGGTAGCCGGAGCGTTGCTGCCAGTCGGCGGCGGCCGCGGCCGCCCCGCGCGGCAGGGCAATGCCCGCAGCCAGTGCGACGGCCAGGGAACGCCGCTGGATCATTTTGCGGCTTCCACCTTCACCCGTGCATTCGGCGACTCGCCAAACATCTCGGGCGCATACATGGCCTCGACCCGGCTAGGCGGCAGAGCGAAGTCACCGACGTTGTTCAGTCGCACGGTGTATTCCATCTTCACCACACCCTTGGGCAGGTATTCGTAATAACTGCGGAAGGCCTCAAAGCTGCGCTCTTCAAACGCCGGCCAGCCCGCACCGGTTTTCTTTTCGCCGCTGGTGGCAATTTCGGAATCACGGCCCAGACCGCCGCCGAGGATCGTTGCGCCGCCCGGCACCGGGTCGCTGATCACAACCCAGGTCATGTCGGCGCTGGCGTTGACTTCGAGCGTGATGCGGATCACGTCGCCGCGCGTGTAGACGCCTTTGACGGCCTGCTCCACCGGGGTGATCGTTTTCTTGATTTGGTAGCCAGCGTTGAAAGGCGCCTTCAGCTGGATGGCCGCGATGGATTGCAACGTGAGCCACGGTTTCCCGGGGCCTTGATGCGTCACGGTCAACGTGTCCTTCGCTGCGCTGCCCCAGGGCAGGAACATGCTGTTGTTGCGCAGGTTGCCGGGCGAAGCCGGTGCGCCGAAGAAGGTGGTCTGGTTGGGTGCGCCGGCTGCGTCGGTTGCCTTGACGCGGTCAACCTTGGCCCAGTCCACGCTCGCTACGCTGGCGGCTGCCGCTGCCAGCGTCGCCTTGGTCACGCCCGCTACCGGCGTGGCTTCAAACCTGGCCGAGAACTTGTCGAGGGCCAGGCCACCCCACAGGTTGGCCGTGGTGGTGTGCCACGCACCCTTTTGCTGGCGCGCGATAAAGCCGTTGGCCAGGCGGCCCATGTCGTCTTTCCAGGCGGGGTCGTCCATCACGGCCAGCATCAGGCGCGCGGTGTTCACATCACCGTTGGTCATCAGCCACCACCAGTAGTCGTCCTTCTCGGTGCTGAAGATCAGCTTGGTGCCCTGGAAGGACAGGCGCGAACGCAGCACCTGGTTGGCTTCGGCGATGCGCTGCTCACGCTGCGGCACATCGGCCACGCGTTTCAGGATATTGAGCCAGTCGATCACCGCGTGTGTGGGCCACTGGTTGGGCGCAATCGTGATGCTGCCCAGCATGCGGCCCTGCGCCTTGCCGTAGCGCGAGAGCGCTTCCAGCGCGGCCAGCTTGCGCACGTCGAGGTCTTTGCGTGGGCTCCAGAACTCGCGCTGGATACGGCCTTCCACAAACGCGATCAGGCCGCGCTCCATGGGGGCGCGCGCATCGTCGGGCAGGGCAAACGCCGGGTTGAGGCCAGAGGCTTCGTGCGTGGCGGCCAGCAGGTAGGCCGTCAGTGCATCGCTGCCGCGATTGGCTTCGCCGTCGCGCGGCGGGAAGTAATTGGCCAGGCCATCACTGTCCAGGTAGCTGGGCAGTTGTGCCAGCACGGTCTGCCAGAGCTTGCTGTCGCGCAGTCCCACCGACTTGCTGGTTTTTTGCTCCAGGCAGATGAACGGGTACATCGCGAAATAGTCGCGCACGCCGTCCATGCCTTCGGCCAGTTTCGGCTGCAGCGACATCTTCAGGCCGCCGCGGCCGGGCAGGGCGTCAGCCGGCGGGTTCACGTCCAGCGTGAAGCTGCCGTCGACCTGCACCAGTGTGGCTTGCTGCACGGTCAGTGGTACGGCCGGGATGATGCGCTGACGCGCCTTGAGGCCGTCGCGTGCGCCGGAAATCGTGTCTTTGGCCTCGATCTCCCACAGGATGGCTTCGGCGCGTGTGAACGCGAGCTGCGCCGGCGCGGTGACTATCCAGGCCACCTCACGCGCTTCGCCCGCGGGGATGTCTACCATTTGCGGTTTCAGGTCCAGCATCGTGGCGCGCGGGCTCACTTCCACCTTCATGGCCACCTTGGTGGTGTTGCGCAGCGTCAGTTGCGCGCGGAACTGGTCGTCTTCCCGCACCAGTGGCGGCAGGCCGCTGATGATTTGCAGGTCCTGTGTGGCCTTGATGCTGGTCTGGCCCGTGCCGAAGAGGCCGGTGCCTGCGTCAGCCACTGCCACAATCTTGAAGGTGGTCAGCGCGTCATTGAGCGGCACCATCACCACGGCCTGGCCGTTGGCGTCCAGTTGCACCTTCGGGTTCCACAACAGCAGGGTATCAAGCAGTTCGCGTGTGTTGCTGCGCCCGCCGCCACCGCCGGCTGCTACAGCCTTGCGGCCGAAATGCCTGCGCCCGATGATTTCCATTTGCGCGGTCGAGGTTTCCACGCCCCAGGCGCGGCGCTGCAACATCGCATCCAGCAGGTTCCAGCTGCTGTTGGGCATCAGCTCCAGCAGGGCCTGGTCTACCGCGGCCAGCGCCACTTCGGCATTGGCGGCCGGCTGCCCATTGGGCAGCTTGGCGGTAATGGTTACCTTGGCCTGGCTGCGCACGGCATAGCTTTCCTTGTCGGTTTTCACGCTGACGTCGAGCTGGTGCGCCTTGGTGCCCACACGTATTTCAGCCACGCCCAGGCGGAAGGCCGGTTTGCTCAAGTCGACCAGCGCAGTGGGCGCGACGTATTCACGGCCTTCGTACCAGAAGGATGTCCACCATTCACGTGGTGCCTTGTAGCCCCAGGTGAAGAAGCTGTACCAGGGCACTTCGCGCAGCCGGCCGCGCAGGGCCAGCACGCTCACGTACACATTCGGCCCCCAGCCTTCCTTGATCTGCAGGTTCACCGTCGGGTCCTGGCCGTTGAGCTGTACCACCTGGGTTTCAACAATGCCCTCACGCTCAACGGCGACCAGTGCCGTGGCAAACCGGAAGGGCATGCGCACCTGGAACTTGGCGGTTTCGCCGGGCTGGTAGCTTTTCTTCTCGGGCAGCACGTCCATGCGGTCGTGGTCTTCACCGCCAAACCAGAGCTCGCCCTGGCGGGTGACATACACATTGCTGGCGGCCTGGATGGTGTTGCCGTCCTTGTCCTTGGCCGTCACGATGAGTTCGACCTCACCGGGTTCACCGAGCTTGGTCTCGCACAGCAGCAATCCGCGCGAATCGCTCTTGCCGCTGCAGACGCTGCCGAGGTCTTTGACCTCAGTTTTGTTGTCGTAGGTGTAGAAGCCGCCCACCATGCGCTTGCGGCTGGTGGTGGTGATGCGCGCCACGGCCTTCACCTCGAGCGACACGCCAGGGGCGATCTTGCCGGTCAGGTCAAGCGCCAGCGCCTGGAACTTGATCTTCTGGCTGGAAGACACCCAGCCTTCAGTCTTGATGCCCGCCACCACAGCCGCCGGCCAGACGGTGGAAGTGCTGCGAATGGTCTGCACTTCGCCGTTCGGGTCGGCATAGGTGGCTTCCATCAGCAGCTCCTGCGGCTGCCTGCGCTCGGGAATGTCGTTGATGGTGAGCTTGCCTGCGCCATTGCGGTCCAGCGTCAGCGGGAGTTTGTCGGCAATCACGCGCTGGTCCTGCGAAGAGGTGCTTTCCTCTTCGCCCTGGTTGCCGGCGCTACCGCGGCCGGTGCTCGGTGGCGAGAAGTTGAATTCGTCGAAATCGCTGTAGCTCAGGGACTTGCCGCGCACCAGCGCCGACACCCGTACGGGCAGGGCCACGGCGCCGCCGCCCGCCACGTAATTGATCTGCACGTCGGTTGGCACGGACTTCACATTGACGAGTGGCTTTTTATCGGAAGGATTGATGCGGCCTTCAAGCACCGGCAAACGGAACTCTTCCACACGGAACTGCCCGCTGGAAAAACTGCGCTCGCGGCTGCCGCGTTCGCCCTTGAGCTGCACTTCATACACACCCAGCTTGGCAGCAGGCGGAATGGCAAAGGTGTTTTCGGCGCTTTGCCCGCCCGTGGCGGTCTTGCGCCAGGTGATCGGCTGGGTGTATTGCTGGCCGCTGCCGACATGCGTGATGACCAGCGTGGCGGGTGCGCCCTCGGGCAGGCCAAAACCCTTGCTGGTTTCGGTGCGCAGCAGGTGTTTCATCGACACCGTTTCGCCGGCGCGGAACAGCGTGCGGTCAAAGACAGTGTGTGCCCGTTCGTTGGGCAGCGGGTCGCGGCTGGTCGGCACATTGAAGCGCCAGGGTTCAATGCCCTTGTGCCAGTCGCTCCAGGTGAAGGCGAGGTCTTCAATGCCGGCCACTGTGCTGCGCGCGCTCACGAAATAGGCATTGGCGGAGTCGCTGCCTGGGCAACGAGGCGGCTCGGAAGACAGGCCGCTGAAATTGGCGATGCCCTGTGCGTTGGTGACAGCCTTGGCGATCTCGGTGCCGTTGCAGCCCGAGACGCGCACCGTGGCGCCAGCCACCGGGGCGCCCTTGTCGAGCGTGGTGACCCAGGCCAGCGAGTTCTCGCGGCCCAGCTTGAAGTGCACGCCCAGGTTGGTCACCAGGGCGGAAGTGCGCACATACATGGTCCGGCTATTGCCGTAGCGTTCGTCGAGCAGCGAGCTGCCCAATTTTTGCGAAGCGATCTCGACCACGTGAAAACCGGGTGCCAGCGGGATGCCGACCACCTCAAACGGACGTGGGTCGGTGCCTGCGGCGGGCTTGGGCAGGTCCAGTGTCTTCACGCCGGCCTGGCCGGCCAGCAGCGAGACCATGCGCGACTGCACGTAGTCCCGGTCGCGTGATTCGAGTGGTTTGGGTAGCGGCCCCTTGATATCAGCAGCCGCTGCCTTGCGTGAAACCTGGTAGTCGTCGTAGCGCTGTACCTTGCGGAACCAGGCAATGATGTCGGCGTCGGTGCGGGGCTGGAGGTCGCTGACCTTTCCGGCCGGTGCCGCGCCGGGTGTGAGCCCTTTCACGGGCAGCAGGGCTTCGACATTGCGCAGCGTGACGGGCAGCAGGGCCGGGTCGCCCGGTTTGGTGTTGGGTTCGGCAAAGCGTTCGACGATGCCGAAGGGAGAGGCGGCGAACTTGGCCAATGGCGGCATGGAGCCTGTAGCCACCTTGAGCGGGAAGCTGTCGGCATTGCGCAGCGTGCGGCCCGAAGCATCCTTGAAACCTCTGGGCAGCTCCAGCATGAATTGCCCCTGTTCAGGAAACAGCGGCTTGAAGGTCACGTTGCTGACCAGGCTGTCGCCGTCACTGTTGCCTTCCTCGAAGGCGGGCTTGAACGTGTCCTTGTCGCCCTTCAGGCGTATGGCCTCGGCCAGCTTGCGCGGCACGGGGGTGTTGAAGTTCAGGGTCATGGGCCGCATCGGCAGGCAGGCCGACTGGGCGTTTTCGCGTTCGCAGGTGAAGCTGGCCGCAAACGGCTCGCGTACCTGGAAGTTGTAGCGTTTTTCCACCGAATTGGGTATGCCGCTGGGTGTGCTGACGCCTTTGCCGTACACCAGCTGCACTTTGGCAGCCGATGTCAGGCGCCGGTTGCAGGTCAGGGTGGCGTAGCGCAGCGGATCCTGGGCTGCAGCCTTTTCCAGGCCCAGCGACTTGAGCAGTTCGTTGCGCTCGTTACCGTCGATGAGCTTGACAGGAACACGTTCACCCAGGCCTTCCACGTTGCACCAGACGTTTTCGCGAATGCTGGCCAGTGTGGCGGCGCCGTTGAACTGCAGCACGAAGTACTGTTCTTCGTCGATGCGCTCATAGGTGCCGGGACGGAGGTTCTGGATGAAGGGGCCGCCAGTATTGAATTTATAGGAAGTGTTGCCGCCCACGGGCTGGCTTTTGGGCGACTTGAAGGTGCTGACCACCTGCACCGAACAACTCACGCCAGGTGGCAGGTCGTTTTCAAATTCGAACGCCCATTCGCGTTCATTGATCCAGCGGCCGGAGCCCTTGGTGGCCTGTGCATCACTACAGCTTAGTGACAGCGGGGCAGGCGCCTTGGGATCGCCGAAATTGACGGCGCCTTCGTCAAATTTGGCGACGATTTGCCTGACACGGGCGACTTCGCCTTGCGGCGAAAGGCTGGTGATTTGCAGGGCATGGGCATGCAGCGAGACAGCCGCGATCAGTGCCAAAGCGGCTTTTTTCATTATTGGGCTCACGTTTTCCTCTCCTTCGGGAGGCCAAGCGTAGCCGATTTGGATGTAACAAAATGTCCCGTGAAATGGGCGAAAACCGCTCAAAAAAAAGCGGGCCTGGAGCCCGCTGGTGTGATTTTCAGAGGGCCTCCAGCAAAAAGCGGAGAGCCCCTGCGTCAGGATGCTCAGCTGAAGTTCACCGGCACAAAAATTTTGCTGTCGCCCCGCTGTATCAGAAGCGCCACGGATTTCTCTGCTTTGGCCACGGTGGCGCGCACCTGGTCGATGTTTTTCACCGGAACGCCGTTGATGGACAGCAATACGTCGCCAACCTGCACCCCGGCCATTGCCGCCGGGCCGCTGGCCTGTTGGACCACCAGGCCGTTGTCCACGCCGGCTTCCTGCTTTTCATCGGGCTGCAGCGGGCGCAGCGCCAGGCCCAGCTTGCCCTGGTTGGGCGTGTCCTTTTTGGCTGCGGCCTGGGCCGTCTTCTCGTCGGCATTGGCCAGCCTGGCAGTGACCACCTTGGCGGCGCCCTGCCGCCAGATGTCCAGCCGGATGCTGTCGCCGGGCGCTGCCAGGCCGATCAGCGCGGGCAAGTCGCCCGAGGACACGATGGGCTGGCCGTTCACGCCGCGGATCACGTCACCCGACTGCAGGCCGGCCTTGTCCGCCGGGCCGCCTTTTTCCACACTCGAAACCAGCGCGCCTTCGGGCTTGTCCAGCTTGAAGGAGTCGGCAAAGGACTGGTTGACCTCCTGCACCGCTACCCCCAGGCGCGCATGCTCGACCTTGCCGGTCGCCACGATCTGGTTCTTGATCCGAACGGCCACGTCGACCGGGATGGCGAAAGACACGCCCTGGTAGCCGCCGCTGCGGGTGTAGATCTGCGAATTGATGCCCACGACTTCGCCGCGTGCGTTGAACAGCGGGCCACCCGAGTTGCCCGGGTTGACGGCCACGTCGGTCTGGATGAAAGGTACGGCGCTGTCGTCAGGCAGCGAACGGCCCTTGGCGCTGACCACGCCGGCGGTCACGGTGTTTTCAAAGCCGAAGGGCGAGCCGATGGCCAGCACCCATTCGCCGACCTTGAGCTCGCTGATCTTGCCGAGCGTCACCACGGGCAGGTTTTTGGCGTCAATGCGCAGCACCGCCACGTCGGTCTTGGGGTCGGCGCCCAGCACCTTGGCGCGGTATTCGCGCCGGTCGGTCAGCTTGACGGTGACCTCTTTTGCATCGCGCACCACGTGGGCGTTGGTCAGGATGATGCCGTCGGGGCTGACGATGAAGCCCGAACCCTGACCGCGTGTGGGCATTTCCTGTTGCTGGCCGCCGCGGCCGCCACGGGCCCCCGGGCCCTGCTGGAAGCGTTTGAAGAATTCGAAGAACGGATCACCGGAGGGCGTGTCGTCGTCATCGCCGTCGTCCTGTGCCATCGGGGAGTCGTTTCGTACTTTGGTGATGCCGGTCACGCTGATGTTGACGACCGCCGGGCCGTAGCGTTCGGTGATCTGCGAGAAGTCGGGCAGGGCCATGGGCACCGAGGCTGTGGTGCCGGCGGTGATGGCCGGGGGGACGGCTGCCGTGGCGGCAGGGTGCACAGCATTAAGCGCACTGACGCCGGCGCCACCGATGGCGCCCGCAGCCAGAAGTGCAGCGACAAGCCGGGTATTTTTCAATGCTTCAGATTTCATGGATGGGCTTCCTTGCGTTGAGGGCACACACCGGTGCCGATGGGTACAACTATGGGGCGGCAGCCTTAGGCGGGGCTTAAATTTGCGCGACACAGGAAGGGCAGCGCTGCGGGCGTGAATTTTGATAAAAAGTGGCTGTAGACCACAATAGTACTGCGCGAGCAGCTATAAAAATGGTAGCAAATGATGGCTGCTAGCCGGTGATCTCGCCCGCCGGAAACCGGACTTCAATCCGCAGTCCACCCAGGCGGTCTGACGTGCCGAGCTGTAGCGTCGCGCCGTGCCGCTCGGCAATCACCTTGACGATGGCCAATCCGAGGCCGCTGCCGGCTTCCGGAGAGATCGCCGATCCAGCCGACCCGCCCGCCGTGTCCGTGACGCTGGCGGCACGAAAGAAGCGGTCAAATACGCGGTGGCGGTCTTCTGCGGCGATGCCCGGGCCGCTGTCTTCCACCGTCAATTCCGGCTGTCCGTCCTGCACGCCCACCGACACATCGACCTGGCCCGCCACCGGCGTGTACTTGACGGCGTTGTCCAGCAGGTTGCGCAGCAGGATGCGCAGGGCCTCGCTCTGGCCCTTCACCTGCACAGGCTGCTGAGGCTCGCTGCCCGCCAGGCCCAGGTCAATTTGCCTGTGGCCGGCATGGGGTAATACATCGGCCACGGCCAGCTTCACCACGTCACGCAGGTCCACAAAGGCGGCAGCGGCAGGTGCCTGGCCTGAATCGGCTCCGGCTTGTGCCGTGCCGGCGGCTTCTTCGCGGGCCAGCACCAGCAGCTGCTCGACCAGCCGTATCGCCCGGTCTATGCCCTGGTTCAACCGGCCAATAGCGGCCTCCCGTGCCGCAGGTTCTTCGTCGTTTCGGCGCAGGGCCTGCGCCTGCAGCTTGAGCGCCGTCAGCGGCGAGCGCAATTCGTGCGCCGCATCAGCCACAAAATGCCGCTGCGCCTCGAAAGCGCCGCGCACCCGGCCGAACAGCAGGTTCAGCTCTTCCACTAGCGGCCGCACTTCGTCGGGCAGGCCGTCGTCGGCCAGCGGCGACAAATCGTCGGCCGGGCGCCCGGCCACCTGTCGCCGGGCACGCTCGACAGGCGCCAGCGAACGGCTGATGACCCACCACACGGCCAGCATGAGCAGCGGGGTTAGGTAGGCAAAGGGCAGCACGGCGCGCACAGCCAGCGTGCGGGCGCGCGCCGAGCGGGCGTCCAGGTCTTGCGCAATCTGCACGGTTTGCAGCGCGGTCTGCAGGGTGTAGACGCGGTACCGGTTGCCGTGCGCTTCGACGTCCGAAAAGCCGAGCACTGCGCGCGGCGGAAGCGCCGATCGGGTGGAGCGGAAAATCTGTGTGCCGTCCTGGCCCCAGATCTGCACGTAGACCTCGAAGCGGTCGTCTTCGTCGGTCTCGTCCAGGGGAATGTTGAGTGGAATGCCGCTGCGCAGTGAGCGCGCCATTTGCTGCAAATGGTCGTCGAACATCGCGTCGGCCTGCTGCAGTGCGCCGCGATAGGCGGTGGCCGCCTGCAGCAAGGCGGCCAGGAAGATGGCGGCCAGCACGAACCATAGCAGCCTTCTTCTCAGGGAGTGACTTGCCGGCTTCCTCATTGCTTGGGCACCAGGTACCCCAGACCGCGCACGGTCTGGATCACGTCGTTGCCAAGCTGAATAGGCCCCCACGCTCTCCACTTCGTGTGGTCGCTGCCCCCCGAGGGGGCGCTGCGCCTGCGGCCCGGCAAAGCCGGTTCCGCGGCCCCTGCTGGTGTTTGATCTGCGGGAGTTGTCATTGTTTGGGTACCAAGTATCCAAGGCCGCGCACGGTCTGGATCACGTCGTTGCCGAGTTTTTTGCGTACGCCGTGGATGTAGACCTCGACGGCGTTGCTGCTGATGTCGTCTTTCCAGCTGAAGAGCTTTTCTTCAAGCTGCGCGCGCGACAGCACCACGCCCGGGCGTGCCAGCAGCGGTTCGAGCACCGCCCATTCGCGTGCCGAGAGCGACACCGGCTGGCCGTTGAGGCTGGCCTCACGCGTGGCGGGGTTCAGGCTCACGCCCTTGTGTTCAAACGCCGGCTCGGCCCGGCCCGCACTGCGGCGTATCAGCGCGCGGATGCGTGCCAGCAGTTCGTCGGTGTCATAGGGCTTGACGACGTAGTCGTCGGCGCCGGCATCCAGCCCGGCGATGCGGTCGCCGACCGCATCGCGCGCCGTGGCCACCATCACCGGGGTGGTGTTGCGTCGAGCCCGCAAAGCGCGCAGCACTTCCAGGCCGTCGCGCTTGGGCAGGCCCAGATCCAGCAGCACCAGGTCGTACTGTTCGCTGTTCAGGGCCTCGTCGGCCATGCGGCCGTCACGCACCCAGTCGACGGCATAGTGCTCACCGCGAAGCACCTGTAGCACGGTCTCGCCGATCATGGCGTCGTCTTCAACGAGCAATAAACGCATGTTTCTTTCGTCAAGGGTTAGGCCGCTTGCCTTTTGCAAAGATTATGCGGCGGCGGGACTTAGGCGGGCCTTAAACCACGATGGGCAGGCTGTTTTTCCCGCATGCCCTGCCCAGACGGAGAGCCCGTCCCGAAAGCCTGGCCCTGTAGCGAGCCCGGCGCACTAAAATCACAACACAACAATAGGGAGCTTAGATGGGAGAGTTCATGCGGGCGGGGCGGTTCGTCACAACACACGGCGCTCTTTAGACATGGTGGCCGGCAAGTCCGCGGTCAAGCCGTTCTGGCATCGCCTCAACAAATTCTTCGCATTCCCGTTCCAGGGGGCGCCTTTGGCCTATGGGCTGTTCCTGGCGTTTTGCAGCCTTCTGCCGCAGCTATTCCTTTTCCTCCCGCGGGGGATGATGTGGGTGATTGTCGAACTCGGCATCCTGCTGGCCGCGAGTCGGTACGGCTTCAAGGTCGCCGTGCTCGGCTCGCGCGGAATATCGCGCGCCAGCGATTTTCCATCGCGGCTTGACGACGAGTGGAGCAGCCTTCCCTGGAAGCTGTTCGGCGTCTTCGTGGTGCAGGCCGTTATCCTGGGCCTTGTGGCATCGCTCAACAGCAAGCTCGCCACGGTCGCGACTTTCGCGTTTTCATTCCTGCTTCCGGCGACCGTCATTGTCCTGGTGCAGTCGGGCAGCGCGATGCGCTCGTTGAACCCCGCCGCGATTCTGGGTGTTGTGCGTGTCATCGGCGCGCCTTATCTCGCGCTATGCCTGTTCCTGTTTCTGTTGAGCAGCGGTGCGCAGGTCGCGCTGGTGCTGCTGCTGCCACTGGTCAGCCTCTGGCTGCTGGTGCCGTTGTTCAATTTTGCATTCATCTATTTCGGCTGGGTCATGGCCAGCCTCCTGGGCTACGTGATGTATCAGCACCATGAGGGGCTCGACATCGATCTGCTGCCCGGTGCCGGCGCAGACGACGCGCTACCCGAGCGGCGCAGCCCCGAACAGATCGCGCGCCAGGAAACCGACGCGCTGGTCGCTGAACTGGTGACCGAAGGAGATATCCCCGCCGCGCTCAATATCGCCTACGAAGACCAGCGCATGCGGCCCAGCGACGTCGCTGCGCTGCGGCGTTATCACCGCGTATTGCTGATGGCCGACAAGACGCCGACGCTGGTTGAGAATGCAAAGCGGTTTATTGCGGTGCTGCTGCGGCAGGAGCTGGGAGCCGAGGCCGTCAAGGCCTGGCAGGACTGCCGCGCCCGTGAGCCGGCCTTTGTCATCGAGGATGCGGAGCAGGCCCTGGCCCTGGCGCGCGCCGCCTGGCGCATCAGCGACGCGCAGGCGGCGCTGGCCGTGCTGCGCAGCTTCGACAAGCGTTTTCGCGGCCACGCCGCGATCCCGCAGGCCTACGAACTCATCGCGCGGGTGCTGACCCAGGGCATGAACCGTGCCGACATGGCTCGCCCAGTGCTGGCCGTGCTCGAGGAACGCTATCCCGACAGCGAGGCGACGCGCGAGGTGCGCTGGCTGCTGCGCGACCAGCCGGCCGCCTGAAGTGGCTGAGACGGCGGTTCAGACCTGCGCGAGCGCGCGCGTGGCCATGTCGTTGGGGGCGAGCCGCTGCAGGTGCGGCAGCCAATACAAGGCGCGCTCGCGCTGCCCTGCGCGCAACCAGCCCTGGGCGCAGACGCCCAGCGTGTCGGCGAGTCCCGAATGCTCCGGCGCGCTTTTGAGCAGCGCGCGGCACAACTTGTCGGCGTCATCGAACTGGCGGGCGCGCGTGAAGCGGCGCGCCAGCCGCGCCATGTCATCGGGTTTTAGGCGCGCGCCGGGTTTGGCCTGGTCCAGATAGGTGCGGTAGCTGGCATGCTGCAGTTCCAGTGTGGCGTCATCGCTGGGCGCGAGGCGGAAGATGCGGCGCGCGGCACCGTGGAAATCTTCGCCGGCCGGCTGCAGCCGCGCGGTGTTGAACCAGGCACGCAGCACTTCGCCGTCGGTGGGCCGCAGTTTCGCCGCGGCCCGCCATTGCGCGCAGGCGGCGTCGAATTTCATCTCGGCCGCCAGCCGTTTGGCCTCGGCGACATGCCGCTCGAATCCGTCTTCGGCCTGCTCGGCCGCCGCGGGCGGTGGCGTGAGTTTGCGCCAGTGCATAGCCGCGGCCATTAGAAGCGCACCGGTGAGCAGCCCGCCCAGATGCGCCATATAGGCCACGCCCTTGCCGCCGATGACATGCTGCAGCAGTTCGTTGGCGATCCAGGCGGGCAGCAGCAGCAGCGCGGGCGCTGTGACGTAGTTGAAATAGAAAAACAGCTGGTAAAAAAACCGGATGCGGCGCAGGCGGTACATCACGGCATACATGCCCATCAAGGCCGAGATCGCACCCGAAGCGCCCAAGCCATAACTGCCTTGCCCGGCATAGGCCCAGCCCGCCAACAGCGCGGCACCGAGCGCCCCCGCGAGGTAAAACGCCAGGTAAAGGCCGCGGCCCAGCGCGAGTTCCACGGAAAAACCAAACAGGAAGAGGAACACCATGTTGCCGATCAGGTGGCTGGTGTCAGCGTGCAGGAAGGCCGCGGTGATCCAGGTCACCGGGCGAAACGGCGCGTCTTTGGTATTGTCCTGGGCCCAGTGGGCTGTGAACGGCGCAGGTTGAAGTGCTTCATACCGGCGCCGGTCTTGTTCCCACTGTGGATGGGCCGGGTGGCCGGGCCGGATGATGAGGCCTTCGTGCAAGCGCGCGAGAAAGGTTTTTTCGTGCTCCAGTCCGTCGAGCAGTGCGCCGTAACGGCGCTGCTCCAGCATGCGTCTGGCCGCCGGCGCGCGTGGTGACGCGGTCTCTCCAAGCCAGTCGACGAAGGCCGGCAACTCCAGCGCCGGCAGGCTGCTTGAAAGATAGAACGCTGCGGCCTTTTTCTGGGCATTTTCTTCAGCGCGCTGCGGGCCCCAGAACACCGCCATGTTCACGAGGATCAGCAGAATCGTCAGCCATGGCGGATTGCGCCAGGTCGGCCGGTTTTCCAGCGGAATAGCGTAAAACATGCCTCCGCCGGCGCTTCAGTTCAGCCCAGCCGCACCCGGTGCCGCGCTATCTGCGCCTTCACCTGCGCCGGCGCGGTGCCGCCCAGGATGTTGCGGGCGTTCAACGAGCCGCGCAGGCTCAAGCAGTCGTAGACGTCTTTTTCGATGCTGGGGTTGAATTCCTGCAGTACAGCCAGTGGCAACTCGGACAGGTCCACCGCATGGGTGGTGGCAGCTTTGACGGCGTGGGCCACGGTTTCGTGGGCATCGCGGAAGGGCAGGCCTTTTTTCACCAGGTAGTCGGCCAGGTCGGTGGCGGTGGCGTAGCCGCGTAGCGCGGCCTTTTCCATGGCTTCGGGCTTGACGGTGATGCCGGCCACCATCTCGGCAAAGATGCGCAGCGTGTCCTTGAGCGTGTCGACGGTGTCGAACAGCGGCTCCTTGTCTTCCTGGTTGTCCTTGTTGTAGGCCAGGGGCTGGCCCTTCATCAGCGTGATCAGGCCCATCAGGTGGCCGACCACGCGGCCGGTCTTGCCGCGCGCCAGCTCTGGCACGTCGGGGTTTTTCTTCTGCGGCATGATGGACGAGCCGGTGGTAAAGCGGTCGGGGATGTGGATAAAGCCGAAGTTCTGGCTCATCCACAAGATCAGCTCTTCGCTCATGCGGCTGATATGCACCATGGCGAGCGACGCGGCTGCCGTGAATTCAATCGCGAAGTCACGGTCGCTCACGGCGTCCAGGCTGTTCTGGCAGACCTGTGGCTTGCCGTTTTCGTCGACCATGCCCAGCGTTTTGGCCACGCGTTCGCGGTCCAGCGGGTAGCTGGTGCCGGCCAGTGCTGCAGCACCCAGCGGCAGGCGGTTCACGCGTTTCCTGATCTCCAGCATGCGCTCGGCGTCGCGGCTGAACATTTCCACATAGGCCAGCATGTGGTGGCCAAAACTCACCGGCTGGGCCACCTGCAGGTGGGTGAAGCCGGGCAGGATGACTTCGACATTTTTCTCGGCGATGTCAACCAGCGCTTTTTGCAGGTCGGTCAGCAGCCCGCCGATCAGGTCGATCTCACTGCGCAGCCACAGGCGCACATCGGTGGCGACCTGGTCGTTGCGGCTGCGGCCGGTGTGCAGGCGTTTGCCGGCGTCGCCCACAAGCTGGGTCAGGCGCGCTTCGATGTTGAAGTGCACGTCTTCGAGGTCCAGCTTCCACTCAAAAGCGCCGGAGTCGATTTCGGACGTGATTTGCGTCATGCCTTTCTGGATGTCGGCGTAGTCGGCGGCGGGAATGATCTTTTGCGCTGCCAGCATTTCGGCGTGAGCGAGTGAGCCGGCAATGTCGGCTTGCCACAGGCGCTTGTCAAAAAACAGGCTGGACGTGTAACGCTTCACCAGGTCGCTCATGGGTTCGGAAAAAAGGGCGGACCAGGCTTGGGACTTTTTGTCGAATTGATTCACGTCAGGCTTTCTTTGAGGCAGTCGCTGGCCGGTCTGTGGGGTAAAGCACGCCATTTCGGGCAGTTGTGCAGCCGGCCGGGCCTAAATAGTGTTTAACCCATGGCCGAATCGCCTTGGGCAGTGCAATACTCTTCCCAATGATTTTATCTGGGTGCCGGACCCCGTGGGAAACCCCTGCCGTGCGCTGCCCCAGCTGATCCGTTTTTCCACGATAGCCGAAGAGCCGCCGACGTCCATGAAGCCTGTGCCCGATCAGAAGAATTTCAGCGAATCCACGTTGCTGGGCAGCTTTATTCCGGGCGATGAGGAAGCGGCGCCGCGCACTTCCACGCGTACCAGCATGTTTGATGCTTGCCACGTGGGTGTGGTTTTGCGTGCCGTACTGTTTGTAGAGGCGGTGACCGGCGTGTGTGTGATGTTCGCTGCGCGCGAACCCCTGGACTGGCTGCTGAGCTTTTCACTGCTCACCGGCGGTGTGCTGCCGGCCACCCTGGCCTGGCTGATTGCGGTGTGTGCGCTGAAGGGGCAGTTGAACCGGCTGGAGCCTTCGCACCAGTGGGCGGCGGGTATTGCACTGGGTGTTGTGTCGGGGCTGTACGGCTGTGGCTTGCTGGCCCTGCTGGGCCTGCTCCAGCCGGTGCCCTGGTGGGCCAGTGCGGCGGCGGGTGCCTTGCTGTCCGCCATGATGCTGGCGGGGCTGTTCTGGCGGGCCAAGGCGCGTACGCCGGCAGCCACGGCGGCACGCCTTGCCGAATTGCAATCGCGCATTCGCCCCCATTTTCTTTTCAATACCCTGAACAGCGCCATTGCGCTGGTGCGTGCCGAGCCCGCCAAGGCCGAGGCGGTGCTGGAAGACCTGAGTGAGCTTTTTCGCAGCGCACTGGCCGACCCGGCCGAATCCGTGACGCTCGGCCAGGAGATCGCGCTGGCGCAGCGTTACCTCGCCATTGAGCAGATCCGCTTTGGTGAGCGGCTGCAGGTGCAGTGGAGCCTGGACACCGAAGCGGACCAGGCCAAGCTGCCACCACTGCTGCTGCAGCCGCTGGTAGAAAACGCCGTCAGGCATGGCGTGGAACCCAGCGCCAGCGGCGCGCAGCTGAAAATATCCACCCTCCGGCGAGGCAGCACGGTGGTGATCAAGGTGACCAATTCAACCCCCGCAGGCGCCGGTGAGCGCGGCCACGGGTTGGCGCTGGCCAATGTGCGCGAACGCCTTGCGCTGCTGCATGATGTCGAGGCGAAATTCAAGACCGTGTTCAAGGACGGCATATTTCAGGTTCGACTGGAGATTCCCGCATGACGCTCAAGGTACTGGTAGTTGACGATGAAGCCCTGGCGCGTTCGCGCCTGCGCACCCTGCTGGGCGATTGCACCGCCCCGGCTGCAGTGGCGGCAGCTGAAGCCGCCGATGCTGTTCAGGCCATGAAGGCCTTGCAGCGTGAGTCATTCGATGCGGTGCTGCTTGACATCCGCATGCCCGGCGTTGACGGTATCGCGCTGGCACGCACCATTGCTTCACTTGCACAGCCACCTGCCCTGGTGTTTGTCACGGCCCATTCCGAACATGCCGTACAGGCCTTTGAACTGGAGGCCGTCGACTACCTCACGAAGCCGGTGCGCCTGGAACGCCTGCAGCAAGCGTTGCAGAAGGTAGAGCGTTTGGGCCAGTCTGCCCGGATGTCCACGGCGGATGTGGCGGAAGAAACGCTCATCATCCAGGACCGCGGCCGCACCGAACGTGTGCCGCTGGCCGAGGTGCTGTATTTCAAAGCCGAACTCAAATACATCACTGTGCGTACCGCGACCCGCAGCTACATACTCGATGGTTCCCTGAGCGAGCTGGAAGAGCGCCACGCGACCCGTTTCATGCGCATTCACCGCAACGCACTGATTGCGCGCCGGGCCGTGCGCGCGCTGGAAAAACATTTTGATCCAGAAGAGGGCGAGGGCTGGGCGGTACGGCTCAATGGTATTGATGAACTGCTGGCGGTGTCCAGGCGCCAGCTCAGCGCCGTTCGGGAAGCCATTGCGGCCTGATTTCATTTCTCTTGCTGCTTCTTCCAATCCAAAATCCTGTTTATGCATACACGTGCCGATTTCATCCAGCGGCACGTCCGCCGCTTCAGCAATGAGCCTGCCGTAGAGCGCCAGCTCGTACGCGACTTCTTCGGTGGCAAGACTGGCTTTTATGTTGATATAGGGGCTAACGATCCGGTGCTGGATTCGCAATCTCAGCATCTGGAACAGATGGGTTGGACGGGCCTCCTCGTGGAACCTGACCCGGACTGTTGTGAACTGCTGCGCAGGAGTCGAACCGGCGTGGTCATTGAAATGGCTTGTTCCAGCCCTGAAAACGCAGGAAGGTACCTGGATTTGAATCGGGCCGGACCCCATTCAACGCTCGAAGCGAGGCCTATTGCCATGGGCGCCGTGGTCCGTTCAACGGTACAGGTACGGTGCGAGACGCTGGATGCCATCCTGGAAGGAAATGCTGTGCCAGAGGGATTTGATTTCCTGTCGATCGACATCGAAGGGCACGAACTGGTTGCGTTGTCCGGTTTCAACTTTGCACGCTGGCAGCCCCGCCTGGTGCTGATTGAGGATCACGTGACCCATCATAAAAAGCACGACCTGATGCGCGACAACGGCTACCAGCTGATCCTGCGAACCGGCTTGAACAGCTGGTACGTTCCGGCGAAAGCGTCCTACACATTTTCCTGGCCAGCTCGGTTTGAATACCTGCGTAAGTACTATCTGGGGCTTCCATTGCGCAAATTTCGTTACGCGCGCCCCGGCACAAAAACGGATATGGGAGACACATGAACGAAGAACCCGCAGAGCGTGTCGTACGCGCGGCGCCGCCAGTAGTGCCGGGCGATCCTGAACAGCTGCATGTTCGGGTTCCGGTCGATATCCGCAGCATGTCGCTGGTGGTACTGGCGGGTCTGGCCTGCCTGTTTGTACTGCACTGGGCCAAGGCCGTCTTTATTCCGGTGATGCTGGGTGTGCTGTTCAGCTATGCTTTTTCACCGGTGGTCAACTGGTTTGAAACGAAACGCGTTCCACGCTGGCTGAGCGCCGCCGTGGTGTTGTTGACGATTGTGGGCAGCATCGGTGCGACGGCGTATTCGCTCAGCGACGAAGCGGCGCAGCTGCTGGAAGCGCTGCCGGCTGCGGCGCAGAAATTCCGCCAGGCCGTGAAGGTGCGCACCAACCAGTCTGACAGTGCCCTGGAAACCGTACAGAAAGCAGCCGCACAGCTTGAGCAGGCCGCGCAGGAAAGTGCTGCGACCAGCAACACGCGAGGGGCGATGCGTGTCGTGGTTGAGCCTGCCCGTTTCAACATCAAAAATTATCTCTGGTCAGGCACCATCGGGCTGATTGCACTGATCGGCCAGGCGACCGTGGTGATTTTCTTTACCTACTTCCTGATGCTTTCGGGCGACAGCTTCCGGCGCAAGCTGATCAAGCTTGCGGGCTCCAGCATCAGCAGCAAAAAAATCACGCTGCAGGCGCTCAATGAGATCACCGACCAGATTCAGCGCTACCTGCAGGTGCAGCTGCTGACCAGTGCGCTGGTCGGGGTGTTGACCTGGCTTGCGCTTTGGGCGTTGCGGCTGGAAAACCCCGCCGTGTGGGGCGTTGCCGCTGCCGTGCTGAACCTGATTCCTTACGTAGGCTCGCTGGTCACGGCGGCGACATCGGCCCTGGTGGCCTTTATGCAATTTGGCTCGCTCAACATGGCGCTGGCTGTGGGTGGGGCCTCGCTGGCTATTCACACCGTGGTGGGTAACCTCCTGACGCCGTGGCTTACCAGCCGCGCCAGCCGTATGAGTCCGGTGGCGGTGTTCGTCGGCTTGCTGGCCTGGGGCTGGCTTTGGGGGGTATGGGGCCTGTTGCTCGGCATTCCCATCCTGATGATTGTCAAATCGATTTGCGACCGCATCGATGACCTGAAGCCGATTGGTGAGTTTCTCGGCAGTTGATATGGCCCCCACGCTGGAATAAAGCCCCCACGGTCGCTCACTTCGTGTAGCTCCCTGCCCCCCGAGGGGGCCGCTGCGCCTGCGGTCTGGCAAAGCCAGTCCCGCGGCCCCGGCTGGCCTGGAGCGTCTGGGGTACTTTTATGATCTTGTTGTACTAAATTGATGAGAAAGAGAAAAAGTCATGATGGAACTGCTGACTGATCCGCAAATGTGGATTGCTTTTGCCACGCTCACTGCGTTGGAGCTGGTGCTGGGCATTGACAACATTATTTTCATCTCCATCCTGGTGGACAAGCTGCCCAAGGACAAGCAGGAACTGGCCCGGCGCCTGGGCCTTTTTATGGCGATGTTCATGCGCATTGGCTTGCTGTTTGTGCTGTCGTGGATCATCGGGCTGGTGGATCCGCTGTTCACCATTTTGAAGCAGGAAATCTCGGGGCGCGACCTGATCCTGATTGCCGGTGGCCTGTTCCTGATCTGGAAGAGCACCGGCGAAATTCACCAGTCGATGGAGGGCGAGGAAGGCCACGCCTCCAGTGCGGTCAAGGCCACATTTGCGGCCGTGATCGTGCAGATCATGATTGTCGACATGGTGTTCTCGCTGGACTCCATCATCACCGCAGTCGGCATGGTTGACAGCCTCCCGGTCATGATTGCCGCGGTCATCGCTTCGGTGGGCCTCATGATGCTGTTCGCTCCGGCCATCGGCCGCTTTGTCTCCGACCACCCGACCATCAAGATGCTGGCGCTGTCCTTCCTTGTCGTCGTCGGTGTGGTGCTGATCGCCGAGGGCCTGGACCATCATGTGCCCAAGGGCTATGTCTACTTTGCCATGGCGTTTTCTGTGGCGGTGGAAATGCTCAACATCCGCATGCGCAAGAAAAAGAGCAAGCCGGTGCATCTGAGAAATGCCTATGTCGATGGCGACAAGGCAGACGTGGCCGACAAGCGCAAGCCCTGAGACGGGTCGCTGCCCGTGACACGCCCGCGCTGCGCCGCGTGCCTTCGCCCACAAAGCGCCTGCATCTGCGCCTGGATCAGGCCGACGGCGCATGAAGCGGAAGTGCTTATCCTCCAGCACCCGCTGGAGGTCGACCACGCCAAAAACAGTGCCTGCCTGCTGCATCTGAGCTTGCCGCGCAGCCGGATGCTGACGGGTGAAGCCTTTGACGAGGCTGGCTTGCATGATGTGCTGAAAGAGACGAGGTACACCGTGCTCCTGTATCCGCAGACGCCGGAAGACAAAGCAGCCGCCGTGGATACCGCGCAACTCAAAGACCCGTCGCGCGTGCGGCTCGTGGTGCTGGACAGCACCTGGCGCAAAAGCCGCAAGATGCTGCACCTGAGTCCGGTGCTGCGGCAACTCCCTCGCTTGTCGCTGGAGGATATGCCGGCCTCAAACTACCTGATCCGCAAGGCGCACAAGCCGGGGCAGCTCTCAACATTGGAGGCAACGTGCGCGGCACTGGCGCAATTGGAAAGTGATCCCGAAAAATATCAGCCGTTGCTCAAAGCCTTTGACGGGTTTGTCGCGCAGCAGCTGGCTTTCGTTCCGAAGTAATTCGGTTCCCGTTCAGTCGCCCAGGTCGATCACACCGGCCAGCGGCACTCCGCTGGGGGCCTCATAGTCCGCAATCACGGCAGCGCGCCCTGTATGCGCTGAAATGTCTTGAAGCCGTCCTTTGACGAAGGCAATCGAGGGTGCATCCAGCGCGGCAAAGGGCTCATCCAGCAACAACACCGCCGCACCCGATGCAAACGCCGCTGTCAGCCAGACCTTGCGCTTCGACCCGGTGGACAGCATGAAAAGCTGCTTGCCCATGTGCGGCTCAAGCCCGAGGCCGTCGACCAGCGGCACTACCAAATTCGCATCAAAACCCGGGTACCGGCTGCGAACATCTTCGAAATACTGCGCCGGCGTGAGTTGATCAAACGTGTTGGCGCGCGGCTCCATCCAGAAGAGCTGCCGGCGGTAAGCGTCGGGCTTGTCGTTGAGCGAGATGCCATTGAGCGTCAACTTTCCCTTATCGGCAGGCAAGGCCCCCGCCAGTAAACGAAGCAGGGTGCTCTTGCCGCGCCCGTCGCCGCCTTGCACCAGCGTGACGCCTGGCGGGATTTCGCCGGACCAGTTGGCAAGGATTTCAACCTGTGGGTTGGGGTAGCGGAACCACAGGTCTTCGATGGTGAGCATGCTGGTGTTTGACAGGGTGGCTTGATAGAGGATCTTTGAAATATCTATTCGGAGGAAAGCTAGGCCACGTGAGCAATCGCCTTCAGTTGGCGCAGGCGCATGACAAGGCTTTCTGCCGCGACCTCGGTTGCCACCGGGATTGATACGGGCGTACCTTCCAGCACTGAATCTGTGGCTGCCTTCGCCTCGCTCAACGACATGGCTGCAGTCTCTTGAAGCAACTTGGAATGAGAAACCTTGAGGAAGCCGGCTTCCCAGCCAGTGATGATGACGGTGTGCATTTGACGGCCTGATTCTTGAATTGGTGCGAGAGTCTGGGCAAATGTTAATCTGCAATTTTGGGTCCTATGCCGGGCCACTATTCAATTGGACAAGAAAGTTGCAGTTATGAGCTTCGGAAAAACCACCCCCATCCTTCGCATCTTCGATGAAGCCAAGGCCAGGGAGTTTTACATCGACTTCCTCGGCTTCAAGGTCGATTGGGAGCATCGCTTTGAGCCCGGCATGCCGCTCTATCTGCAAATCTCCAAAGGCGGCTGCGTGCTGCATTTGTCGGAGCACCACGGCGACTGCAGCCCGGGCGCGGCGATGCGGATTGAAACGGATGGGCTTGATGCGTATCACCAGCAGCTTCTGGCGAAGAACTACAAGCACGCCCGTCCCGGAATTGAAGACACAGCGTGGGAGAGCCGGGATATGTCGGTCAGGGACCCTTTTGGCAACCGGCTGACATTTACCAATGCCATCAGCACCTGACCTCACCTCTTTCATCCGCTTCACTTGACTGCACTTTGCAAACCGGGTGAATCTCACGCCTGCGTGCTCTAAAACCTCAAATCTTGACTGCCGTCAAGAACGCCGTGTCAGGTGCGCCCCCGCTCTTGATTTCCGTCAAGAACACTTCATGGTCGCAGGTTCACCATGGGTGCTGCAGAAGGAGACACCCATGACCTCGACCCACGCGCCCCCTCTTCCAGGCCTCGCCTTACGCTGTTACCGGCTGACGCCGGGAGGCCGCGCCTGTGTGGACACGGTCAATACCAAAGCGCAGACCACGGGCTCGTTGTCGCGCTACCTGCACGATGTACTGGAGATGTGCGGCACGGGCGTGTGGTTTGAGCAGTTGCAGCAGTTCATGCCGCCGCGATCACTTGATGAATCCTTGCGTTCGTTGCTGGCGTCGGGCCTGATTGAAGCCGTGGATGCGGGCGAAGTGCCTGTGCACCTGCCCCCTGCGAGGCGCCGCACACCGTCGATGTTGGGCGACCTGACGAACGCCTGAGATGCCCTGGAGTCAAAGAAGGGGCGTTTATAGGTAAAAAAGGCTTCCAGCCCATACGTGAAAAGCGCGAGCAGCTATTAAATCAATAGCGGCCCGAAATTCAACTTTCTTCAGCCTGCACCAGCAACGCTGCTTGCGCCGGCAGCTCGGCCAGCAGCACCACCTGTCCTGGCGTGATCACCAGGTCGGGCTTGAAGCTGTCTTCTGCGGCAAGCCCTGCGCGTTGCCACCGAAGCTTCACCACGCGCTCCTGCAGGCGCAGCGTGATTTCAAACGAGGGCCAGTGCCCCGGCACGCGGGGCGACAGCGACAGCGCGCCTTGCTGCACCTTGAGGCCCAGAATGTTTTCCAGCGCCGCGCGGTGCAGCCACGCAGCCGAGCCGGTGTACCAGCTCCAGCCGCCGCGGCCTACATAGGGGGCCGCGCCATAGATGTCACCCGCCATCACATAAGGCTCCAGCTCATAGGCGGGGCCACGAGCGGGATGCTCGCTGCGGTGGGCCGGGCTCAGTGCCTTGAAGCTTTCCCAGGCGGATTCGGTGTCGCCGGTGATGGCTTGCGCCATCATGGCCCAGACGGCGGCATGCGAGTACTGACCGCCGTTTTCACGCACGCCTGGCGGGTAGGCCTGGATGTAGCCCGGGTTGTTGTCCGACTTTTCCAGCGGTGGCGCCAGCAGGCGCAGCAGGCCCGCTTCGTTGTCCACCAGCTGTTCATTCATGGCCTGCATGGCCGGGCCGATGAAGGCCTCGGTGGAGGCGCCGGAAAGGACCGACCAGGCTTGTGCAATCAGGTCGATGCGGCATTCATCATTGGTGGAGGAGCCGAGCGGTGCGCCGTTGTCAAAGAACGCCCGGCGGAACCAGGCACCGTCCCAGCCCGCGTCGTGCAGGGCGGCAACCCAGCCGGAGCGGGCCTGGCGCCAGCGTTGCGCGCGGCCGTCGTCGCCGCGCGATGCGGCCAGGGGCAGAAAGTCATTGACCACGCGGCATAAAAACCAGCCCAGCCAGACAGACTCGCCGCGGCCTTCGTGGCCCACGCGGTTCATGCCGTCGTTCCAGTCACCCGTGCCCATGAGCGGAAGGCCGTGTGCGCCGATGGCCAGGCTGCGGTCCAGGGTACGGGCGCAGTGTTCGAACACCGTGGCGGTTTGTCCGCTGGTTTGCGGCGCGTAATACGCGTCTTCCGCACCTTCGGGAATCGACGGTCCGTCGATGAAGGCAACCTCTTCATCCAGGATGCTGGTGTCGCCTGTGACCTGGACATACCAGGCGCAGGCATAGGGCAGCCACAGCAAGTCGTCCGAAAAATGGGTGCGCACGCCTTCACCGCCGGGCGCGTGCCACCAGTGCTGGACGTCCCCCTCGGGGAATTGGCGCGAGGCGTTCAGCATGATTTGCGCACGCAGGCGGCCCGGTTCAATGACGGCGAAGGCCATGGCGTCCTGCAACTGGTCCCGAAAGCCGAATGCGCCGCCGGCCTGGTAGAAACCGGCCTTGGACCACAGGCGCGACACCAGTGTCTGGTAGAGCAGCCAGCGGTTGACCAGGGCGTCAAACAGCGGATCGGGCGTCTGCACCTGGACTTTGCCCAGCAACCCGGACCAATAAGCCTTGACCTGTTCAAGCGCCTGCGCCGCATCTTTGCCTTGCCAGCTGCGTGCCAGTTGCAGCGCCTGCGTGGCGTCCCCGGCATGGCCGAGGAGGAAGGTGAACGCAAGAGTCTGGCCGGGAGGCAGGGAGAACTCGCCTGCCAGTGCAGAACAGGGGTCCGCACCGCCGGCAGCATTCTGGCCCAGGGCGGAAGGAAGCACCAGCCGGCCTGTTGCGTCGAAAAATTCGCTTCGGTCGCAGGTCCACTCGGGTGTGCCGGGCAAACCGGTCAGCGACAGGAACGCCGTGCTGCCGCCGAAGCCCGCCCGGCTTTCACGCTGCTGCGCAAACACGGCTGTCAGCAGGCTGTCTTTGTCTTTCCACGCATGGATGGTGCGGCGTTCGTGGCGTGCAGCGCCCATCTGCCATTCGACCATGGCCAGGGCGCGCAACTTGCGCGTGGCGCTGCCCTGGTTATGAAGCGTGACCTGCACCAGTTTGACCGGATCAGTCTGATCCACAAAAAAAGTGGTTTCCGCATGAAGCGCACCGTGCTGGCATTCGAAGACGGTGTAACCCTGGCCGTGACGCACACGGCAGGCAGGCGCCGGGCCGTGTTGTGCCGACGGGCTTAGTGCCAGCACTTGCTGTGTGTCCACGTCCTGCAGCAGATAGTGCTCGAAGGTGGGATCCGCCACCGGGTCGTTGGACCAGGGCGTGACCTGGTGCAGCCGGCTGTTGACTGCCCATGTGTAGCCGGCGCCGGTCTCCGACACCTGAAAGCCGAAAGAGGGATTCGCGATCACGTTGATCCATGGTCGGGGCGGACGATGCAGGCTGTCAACGTCAAACCGGAACTCGCCGGTGCCGGCATCGAAGTGTCCCCGGGGTGTTTGCAGTGCTCCTGGCTGCCCGGTGGCGCTGGCAGAACCGGAGGAGAGTGCCGGCAGCGGACGGGTGGCGGGGCCCGCACGGCGCTGGGCGTTGGCCGTGTTGCGCAGCGCTGCGGCCTGTTGTTCAAGCGGCCTGCCGTCTGCCACAAGAATGACGCGTGCCAACCCCGTCAGTGCGGCTTTTTCCGAGGGCACGATTTCCTGGTCGCGCAGCAGGTAAAAGCCACCGGCGTCGCTGCGCGGAAAGCTATTTTCCGTTTGTTGCAGTGTGCGGTCGCGCAGCGCCAGGATGTCGCGTTGCAAGGGCATCAGGTAGGAGTTGACTTCGCTGTTGAGGATGACCACGTCGGTACCCAGCCCGCAGAAACTCCACCAGGGCTGGGCCCGCAGCAATGAATGCACCAGCGCCATCCCGTTGCTGGAGTGGATGAGCACCAGTACGATGGGTTTGTCTCCCGAGATGCCGAAACGCCAGAGCTGGCGCTGGTCCAGCAGGCCGCGTTCCGCCATCGGCCGGGCACAGCTGTACATCAGTGCGGTGTTGAGGTCCTGCAACGCCGCGTTTTCCTCGGGGTCGACCCCGAGGTCGCGCAGGCGCACCTGGGCCAGCGTGGCGGCCATGCGGGTAGCGCGCTCCACGTGCATGGGCTGCAGGTATTTGTCGATGCGTGCCGCGAGTTCGTCGCTGCTGGACGCGGCGGCTGTGGCAAAGCTGAGCCGGGCCACGCCGCCCGCCGGAATGCGGATGCGAAGACGCAGGCCCGCAACCGGGTCCAGCCCGTTGATGGGTGAGCCGTCCTGGCCGTGCGCCTCTGCCCGCAGTGCCGGGTGGCCGGGCTCGCGGTTACGGCCCAGAAAGGCGCGGCGGTCCGAGATGAAATCGATGGCGCGGACGTTGGCTTCTGAATTGGCGAGGAAATGTGCGACCGCCATGACAGGATCGCCCTGCAGCCGGGGTTTGCGTGACAGCAGCAGGGCGCGCCATTCGGGATGCCAGCGTGTCTGGACAAACAGGTTCGAAAATGCCGGATGGGCCTCGTCGGCGCGCGGGTCGGTCAATACCGCTTCAAAGCATGAAATCACGTCGAGCGTCATCTCCGTGGCCGACAGGTTGCGCAGCGTGACGTTGCGCATTTCAGTGTCGTCCTCGGGGCTGACCAGCACGCTGGTGCTTGCCTCCAGCTGATCGGAATTCACGTCAAATTGCACGCGGTCCGGCAGGTAGGTGGCCTTGTATTGCCAGCCGGGATGCGGCGCCGGATGTTGCGTCAGGGACCAGGCCTGCTCCTGGCCGGACGGACGCAGGTAGATGAAGGTACCGCAGGCATCGCGAAGCAGGTCATCGCGCCAGCGGGTGATGTTGTAGGTCTTGCCTGCGGTGCGCCAGCGGCTGACACCGGCCCCATTGGCGCGCAGGGCGACGCTGTAACGCCCATTGGACAGCAGCTGTGTAGGTTGCCAGCCGGGCATGGCCGGGTCGATCTCACGCGAATGGTACAGCCGTGCTTCGGCCAGCTCCGCGGGTTCGGGCAATGCGCGCGGGTCTGCGCTTTCGATGATCTGGCGCGGCGTCTTTTCATGCAGCAGCGATTCGAAAGCCTGCACCAGCGGCGCCGAAGCGAACCAGCGGCGCGGCGCTTCGTTGCACAGCACATTGCACAGTGCCACCAGCGACATGCCCTGGTGGTGCGCCATGTAGGTGTTGACCAGGCTCATCGCCTGGGCGCCCGGTTGCCTGGCGACGGTGAAATCCAGCGCGTCGGCAAAACCGTATTCGCCGCGCGCACCCCATTGCTCAAGCTGGCGCAGGTTAGCCACCGCCTCCTGCGGCGTGAACTGGGATGCCATGATGCTGGCATAGGGCGCCACGACGCGGTCGGCCGGCGGGGTCCGTCGAAGGGCCAGCCGCGGCACGCCAAACGGCGAATACTGGTAGGCCAGCGTATGGTCCTGCCCAAAGTAGGCCGACTCCGAAACGCCCCATGGCAGGCCCTGTGCCTGGCCCCAGGCCTGCTGCTCCTTGACGGCCGCAAGGCCGGACACATGCAGCAGGCCCTCGTCGGGCTCGCTCATGACCAGCGAAGGCATCAGGTATTCAAACATCGAGCCCGACCAGGACTTCAGGCCGGGCGTTACGCCCACCGTCAGGAAGGCGCGGCCCAACGCCAGCCAGTGGCGCCGCGGCACATCACCTTTGGCAATCGCCAGGAAGCTGGTCAGGCGCGCCTCCGAGGCGATCAGGTCGTAATAGCTGGCGTCAAGTGCCTGCTCGTGCACACGCAGCCCGATATGAAACAGGTGGCGCTTGGGGCTGTAAAGGCCGCCGAAATCCATCGCCATACAAAGCTTTTCACAGCGGGCACCCAATTCCAGGAGCTCGGCGGATTCGCCTGGCAAGGTTTCCTGGTGCGCCGCCAGCTGGCGAACACACTGCGCGACGGCCAGCAGGTGGCCGGCCAGGTTACCGCTGTCTACGGTGGAAACATAGGCCGGAGGCAGCACCTGCAGCGACCGGGTTTCATACCAGTTAAGCAGGTGGCCCTGGTGCTTGGGCAGGGCTTCGACCGTGCCCAGCGTGGCGCCCAGCCGCGCGATCAGCTCGGCGGCGGATATCCAGTTGAACTCGCGCGCGCAGGCTGCAGCCATCAGGTACAGGCCGATGTTGGTCGGCGAGGTGCGGTGTGCGATCGTCGGTTCCGGCTCCATTTGCAGGTTGTCCGGCGGCAGGTGGTGGTCTTCGGGGCCGACGCAGCGTTCAAAGAAGCGCCAGGTCTGGGCCGCCAGCTTCATCAGGTAGGCGCGGTCAGTGGCGCTGAGTGACAGATATGGCGCGCGAACAGCCGGCTTGCTGCCCCACCAGGCCACTGCGGGCGCCAGCGCCCACAGCAGGAAAAGCACCGGACCGATCAGGGGGTGCGGCCCCCAGCACGCGGCTGTGCCCAGCGCGAGGCATAACGCGGACACCGGGGCATGGTTGCGGACAAAAGCGCCCAGCGTGTACTGGGCGGAAGCCTGCGCCTGGGCGGCGGTGGTCCACTGCAGCAGATGGCGGCGGCTGATGGCCATGCGCCAGAGGGCCCGTGTGATGGCGTCGAACGACAGGGCGGCCAGGGCGGGCAGCTGGCTCAATTGCCAAAGCGCCTGGGCCATGCTGCGCGCCACATCGCGCATGCCGACGTCAAAGAAGTGCCCCCAGGCGATGCCTCGCCGCGTTGGAACCAGCCCTGCCAGCGCACCCATCAAGGGGCCGGCCAGGAATGCCAGCACGGTGAAAACCAGTGCCGTCGCCACAGGCAGCGCACCCGTGAATATTGTCCAGGTTAGAAGCGCGAAGCAGGCCGGGGCGATCATCGAGCGGCGCAGGTTATCCGCCATGCGCCACAGGCCCAGGGCATCAATGCCGTAGCGCTTCGCATGCAGCATCAGCGGCAGCAATTGCCAGTCGCCGCGCGTCCAGCGGTGCACACGTGATGCGGCCACGCCTGCGTGATGAGGATGGTCTTCCATCAGCACGACATCGCCTGCGTAGCCGCAGCGGGCAATGCTGCCTTCCAGCAGGTCGTGGCTCAGGATGGCGCCGTCGGGCATGCGGCTGTCCAGCACGGCATGCACGGCCTCGACATGCAGCAGGCCCTTGCCGATGAAGTTGCCCATGCCGAACACGTCCTGGTACAGGTCGGAGGTGCCGTTGCTGTAAGGATCCAGGCCGCGCTGGCCTGCAAACATCGCATGGAAAGGTGAACGCTCGTGATGGGCCGACAGGGGCATGGCCACGCGGGGCTGCAGGATGCCGTAGCCGGCGGTCACGCGCCGCGTCTCGCGATTGACGTGCGGCGTGTTCAGCGGGTGCGCAGCGATGGCCACCAGTTCGCGCAGGGAACCCGCCGGCAGGCTGGTGTCGCTGTCAAGCGTCAGCACGTAGCGTATGCCCGGTGCCAGCTGCATGTTGACGTCCACAGGGATAAATGGCGATGACGAGTGTCCGGCCAGTTGCCGCAACAGCATTTCGATCTTGCCCCGCTTGCGTTCCGCTCCGATCCAGCGGCGCTCCGTCGCGGACCAGCTGCGCGGGCGATGCAGCAGTAAAAACCTTGCCGGTGAGGCTGGGCTCGCCGGCGGGCAGGCTGCGTTGAGCGCGCGCAGTTTGACAAGGACGTCCTCGAGCAGCTCTGCATCGCCGGCCATGCTCTCGGCGTCGGCGTCGCCCCAGTCTGTCAGCAAGGCAAACTGCGCATGGGTTTCGCGGCTGGCCAGCCAGTGCAGCTGCAGGCGGTGCACCAGTTCGCTGTTGGCGCAAGCTGAAGAAAGCATCGAAGGGATCACCACCAGCACGCGGTGTTCAGCCGGGATGCCCGTGCTGAAGTCGAGACGGGCCAGGGGTTGTATGCGTGTGGATTCAGCGATCAGCCGGTGGATCAGCGCAGCGACCACTTCCGACGCGGGCCAGGCCATCAGCACCAGGGCTACCCACGCCGTCCAGGACAGCATGGCGAGCGGGTGCGCAGCCCAACTGAGCAACGCAGCGGTTCCGGCAATCCATGCGGCTGCGTAGAGCGGCAGGCGCCAGCCACGCGGTGTTTCAGGGGCCGGCGATGGTTTGTGGGGACCCGCCGCGGGCTGCAATGCTGCTTCCAGCAGGGGGCGGCCCGGTCCTATCAGGTAGTAGCCGGCAGTGTGGGCCGCCAGGGCGTTGTTGGGCTGGTGCGCGGCAGCCAGCACCGCTTCGGCGACGGCGCGCTCGGATTTACCGGTTTGCTGCGCCAGTCGCTCCATGGCGCGCGTGATCTGTTGGCGCGTCATCTCGCTTTCGCGGGAAAAGCTCGGCAGCCGGCGCAAGACCTGCAGGGAATGGCTGACCGGCTCGATCAGCTCCACCCACTCCACCTGGCCTATGAGCCGCAGGGTGGTGATGATGTTGCTGACGGTCAGGTTGGCGGCGACCTGGGTGGTTTGCCCTTCGCCGATCATGCCTAAGGCATCGCCGCAATGCTTTTCCGTCCAGCGGACGAGGGGTGGAGCCGAAGGCGAGTCCGGCTCTTCACGTTCGGCAGGCATGCGCTGCCAGAGCTGCGTGAGATAGCTGCGTTCAAGGCCATGGGCCTGCATCAGGCCATACAGCTCGTCGAGATCCTGCAGGCTCAGTACGCCGGCCTTGTCCCAGGTGGCATGCGCCACTTCGCGGGCCACCTTGTTCCAGGCGATGCGGTCGGCCATACGGCGCAGGTTTTCCAGCAGGACCACGCGCAGCGTGGTCGGCAAGGCCCAGAGTTCGCCGAGATTGAGTTCACTGACCTCCTGGTAGGCATGCAGGAAGGCCGTGAAGAGCTCCGGGTCCAGCACGCTGTCGGTGTGCGCTACATAGGCCCAGGCAATACCGTATACCCGGGGAAGGCCCTCCAGCGGCTTGCTCGCCAGCTTGGGCAGATCCGCGTAGTAGCGCAGGGGGACGCCATCCTGGATCTGTTGCAGCTGGGCTTCGACAAGGTGGAAATTGTCGAGCAGCCATTCGGCGGCCGGCGTTACGTAGTGGCCTGTCAGCGAAGTCAGGGCAATGTAGTCGTAGGCAAGACGGATGGCGGCGATGTTTTCCTGCACGCGCGGGAAAAAAGGCGGACCGTGATCAGGGCTGCCGGCAGGCCTGACGGGCTGGGCTGCGGCCAGACTGCGGCCGTGCTCCTCAAAGCGTTGTGCACCGAAAAGTTCGGCGCGGATGGGCTGCTCTGCGCCGCCCTGGCGGGAGGCGAGCAGTTGCCGGGCGTAGGCGCTTAGGGTGTCCAGCCGCTCGATGACCGCGGTGGTCACGCGCTCAGGCTACGGCTAACAGGCCAAGAAAAATAGCCAGTATGGCCGCGACTGTGATGATGCGCGGTGAGGCCAGGGAGTGCGCGGACTGAAGCCCGGACTGGAGCGTAAAAAACCGGCTGCGCGAATGCGCGCACTGATCCATGTGTGACGCCAGATCGGCGGCGTCGGTGGAAACAAAATCGTTTTGAATGGCGGACGGTGAGTCGGCCATGATCTCCAGGGTAGTCATGATTTTGCGCTCCGGGGGTAAGCTGGTTTGGGCAACGCGTGGCGAAATACCCGCATTGCTCCGTGTCTGACACCATGCTACGCACCGGCCCCTCGCGGGGCCATCAGAAGACGCTGGAGTTTGTCTAGGACAAGGCCTACAGTATGCGCCCCTGGCAATACCCCTACGGCGGGAAACCTCTCACGCGCTGCATGGCTGCCTGTTGTTCACTGCCGTTCAGCCTGTGTTGCGCAGGCCCGCGGCAATCCCGTTGATGGAGATGTGAATGCCGGTTTGCACCCGCTGGTCGGCCTGGCCGGCGCGGTAGCGCCGCACCAGCTCCACCTGGAGGTGGTGCAGGGGGTCGATATACGGAAAACGGTGGCGGATGGAGCGCTGCAGGGCCGCGTTGCCCGCCAGCCGCTGCTTTTCCCCTGTGATCAGCGTCAGCGCCTCGGCCGTACGATGCCATTCGGACTCAATCGCACTGAAGATTTTTTTGCGCAGGCGCGCATCGCCCACCAGCTCCGAATAACGTGAGGCCAACGCCAGGTCGCTCTTGGCCAGCACCATGTCCATGTTGCTGAGCAGGGTGCGGAAAAACGGCCACTGCTTGTACATTTTTTGCAGCAATGCCAACGCTTCCCTGCGGCTGGCGGGCGTACCGCCCTGCTGGAGGAATTGCTCGATGGCCGAGCCGAAGCCGTACCAGCCGGGCAGGGTCAGGCGGCACTGGCCCCAGCTGAAACCCCAGGGAATCGCACGCAGGTCTTCAATTTTCTGCGAAGCTTTGCGTGACGCCGGGCGGGATCCGATGTTGAGTTCCGCAATCTCGCGGATTGGCGTGGAGCCAAAGAAGTATTCAGTGAACCCGGGGGTTTCGTAAACCAGGTTGCGGTAGGCCGCCATGCTGGCCTGTGACAACTCGGCGGCGGCTTGCAAAAAGGCCTTGGTAGCGGGCTTGGTCGGCTGCAGCAGTGTGGCCTCCAGCGTGGCGGCCACCAGCGTTTCCAGGTTGCGCCGGCCGATTTCCGGATTGGCGTATTTGGAGCCGATCACTTCGCCTTGCTCGGTCAAACGGATCTGGCCACGCACCGTGCCGGGCGGCTGCGCCAGGATGGCCTGGTAGCTCGGACCGCCACCGCGGCCGACCGTGCCGCCGCGGCCATGGAACATCCGCAACTGGATGTTGTGCGAGTTGGCCAGTTCGTCGAACAGCTCGACCAGCGCGATCTCGGCGCGGTACAACTCCCAGTTGCTGGTGAAGATGCCGCCATCCTTGTTGCTGTCGGAATAACCCAGCATGATGTCCTGCTCGGCACCGCTGCGCTTGACCAGCTGGGCGATGCCGGGCAGGGCATAGAACTCGCGCATGATGGGCGCGGCATTGCGCAGGTCTTCGATGGTTTCGAACAGCGGCACGACGATCAGGTCGTTGGTGGCGTGGCTGTCGAGCGTGGCGTGCATGAGGCCGACTTCTTTTTGCAGCAGCAGCACCTCGAGCAGATCGCTCACGGTCTCGGTATGGCTGATGATGTAGTGGCGGATGGCTTCCTTTCCGAAGCGGGCGCGCGCCGTGCGGGCCGCCTCAAAAATCGCCAGTTCACCGCGGGCGTGGGCTGAATATGCGGTGCCGACCACGCGCAGCG
Organism: Polaromonas sp. P2_G11; assembly: GCF_056403595.1. Classification (NCBI taxonomy): domain Bacteria; kingdom Pseudomonadati; phylum Pseudomonadota; class Betaproteobacteria; order Burkholderiales; family Comamonadaceae; genus Polaromonas; species Polaromonas sp. P2_G11. The sequence goes on from NZ_JBFUFE010000006.1 coordinate 85,666, forward strand.
GCCGTGCATCGTTGAGCAGGCCCATCAGCAGCGCGCGTTTGGCCGCTTCGTCCAGCTTGCCGTAATTCGCCTCGATGCGTGCAACGGCCAGCAGTTCGGCCACCACTTCTTCGTGCTTGTCGGAACTCTGGCGCAGGTCGACCGTGGCCAGGTGAAAGCCGAACACTTCGACCGCGCGGATCAGCGGGTGCAGGCGCTGAGCGATCAGTGCTTCGCCGTGATGGGCCTTGAGGGAGTCTTCGATGGTGCGCAGGTCGGCCAGGAAGTCTTCCGACTTGAGGTAGGCGTTTTGCGGCGCCACGGCATGGCGCGCGGCATCGCCGCCGGTCAGGTCCTTGAGTGTGGCGGCCAGGCGTGCGTAGACGCCGGTGAGGGCGCGGCGGTAGGGCTCGTCCTTGCGGTGTTCACTGGTATCGGGTGAGCTTTCGGCGAGCAGCCGCATCGCGGGGCTGAACTCGACCAGCATGGCTGACAGCGAGAGCTCGCCGCCCAGGAAATGCACCTCGGTCAGGTAGTGGCGCAGCGCCACTTCTGCCTGCCGGCCCAGCGCGTAATTGAGGGTGTCGGCGCTGACGTTGGGATTGCCGTCGCGGTCGCCGCCTATCCATTGGCCCATGCGCAGAAAACTGTGCACCGGCTGGTTGCCCAGCTCGCGTTCCAGGTTGGCGTAAAGCTTGGGAATTTCCCGCAGGAAAGTGGCTTCGTAGTAGCTCAGCGCATTTTCGATTTCATCGGCGACGGTGAGTTTGGAAAAACGCAGCAGTCGGGTTTGCCACAGCTGCATGACGCGGGCGCGAAGCTGCGCTTCATTGGCGGTCAGCTCGCGCGGTGTCAGCGCATCCTTGGCGGCGTTGACAGCTTGCGCCAACGCCTTGATGTCGTCCCGCGCCGTCAGCAGCAGGGCGATGTCGCGCTCGGCGTCCAGGATGCTTTTGCGCTGCACTTCGGTCGGGTGGGCGGTCAGCACCGGCGAGACAAAGCTGTGCGCCAGGGTGGTGGAAATGGTTTTGGTCGAGATGCCGGCCCAGCGCAGTCGGGCCAGCGCTACGTCGATGCTGCCTTCCTGGGTGTCGCCCGCGCGCTCATGCACTGCGCGGCGGCGGATGTGGTGGCGGTCTTCGGCCAGGTTGGCCAGGTGGCTGAAATAAGTGAAGGCGCGGATCACGCTGACCGTCTGGTCGCCTGACAGGCCCTTGAGCAATTTTTTGAGCGACTTGTCGGCTTCGGGATCGGCGTCGCGCCGGAAGCTGACGGAGAGCTTGCGCACCTGCTCGATCAGTTCGTAGGCGGCAACGCCTTCCTGCTCGCGGATCACGTCGCCCAGGATACGGCCCAAAAGGCGGATGTCTTCGACCAGCGGGCGTTCGTTGTCTCTGGAACGACTGAACGTTTTGGTTGCACCGGCCGCGGCGGCGTCTTTGGCGCCCTCGTTGACGTTTGGTTTAACCCTCTTGGCGCGCGCGGAAGTGACCATCTCTACCCTCTAGTTCTTTAGCCTTGCATGCTAGCATTCACTTCCCCCCAAGTATTACAAGCAGGTTACGAGTGTCCGCAGCGTTTGAATCCAGACCGAATGATATGAAAAAAGTGGTCATCGCCACCCGCGAAAGCCGCCTGGCGATGTGGCAGGCCGAGCATGTGAAGGCGCTGCTGGAGTCGCGCCTGGGCTGGCAGGTGGAACTGCTGGGCATGACCACACAGGGCGACCAGATACTGGACCGCTCGCTGAGCAAGGTCGGCGGCAAGGGCCTGTTCGTCAAGGAACTCGAAGTGGCGCTCAGCGAAGGGCGGGCCGACCTGGCGGTGCATTCGCTGAAAGATGTGCCCATGGACCTGCCCGAAGGTTTTGCGCTGGCCTGTGTGCTGGAGCGGGAAGACCCGCGCGATGCTTTTGTCTCAAATCAATTTGCCACACTCGCGGATCTGCCGCAGGGCGCCGTGGTGGGCACTTCCAGCCTGCGCCGGCTGGTGCTGCTCAAGGCCATGCGTCCCGACCTGGTCGTACAGCCGCTACGCGGCAACCTCGACACGCGCCTGCGCAAGCTCGACGAAGGCCAGTACCAGGCCATCGTGCTGGCGGCTGCGGGCCTGAAGCGCCTGGGTCTGGAGTCACGCATCCGCAGCGCATTCGAGCCCGAAGACATGTTGCCGGCCGCAGGCCAGGGCGCCCTGGGCATTGAAGTGTGCGCCGACCGCGCCGACCTGATGGCCGCGCTTGCCACGCTGGCGCACCAGCCGACCTGGCTGGCGGTAACGGCCGAGCGCACGGTGTCGCGCGCCATGGGCGGCAGTTGTTCCATGCCGCTGGCGGCCTTTACGCAGGGTGCTGCTAACGGGGACGCAATGCAACTCAATGCCGCCTGGGGCGACCCGGCCAGCGCCGAGGCGCCATCCGCCATTGCGGGCCCACTGGCGCCGCTGGTACAGGTCAACCAGACCGCCGTGGTGCGCAGTTTTGCCGAGGCCGAGGCCCTGGGCGAGGCCGTGGCGGCACAGTTGCGCGCCGGCGGCGCCGTGTGGGCCGGCAAAGCCCCGGGCGCCTGATGCTACAGGCGCCGGTGCCTCCGGGTGGCACTATGACCCGCGTCATCGTGACGCGGCCCGAGCAGGATGCGCAGCACTGGGTGCAGCAGCTGCAGCAGGGGGGCTTTGCCGCCGAGGCCCTGCCGCTGATTGATATCGCCCCCGCTCTGGATACGGCCGCGCTGGAGGGCGTCTGGCAAACACTGGGCCAATACGCCGCCTGCATGTTTGTCAGCGGCAATGCGGTGGAGTACTTTTTCAAACAAAAAATGGCTGCAGCCCATACGGGACAAGCGCAAGTAGCTATCAATAGCATAGCGAATGCCGATACAACGCTGCCGGCTGCGCTGCGTTTTCTGGCGCCCGGGCCGGGCACTGTGACGGCTTTGGTAGCCGCCGGGGTTCCTGCCGGGCAGATCGATGCGCCGCCGGCCGATGCGGCCCAGTTTGATTCGGAAGCCCTGTGGGCCGTGATAGGCGAGCGCGACTGGCAGGGCAAGCGCGTGTTGGTGGTGCGGGGGGAGGGTGCTGCCTCGTCTGGGGCCACGGCATCTTCCGGCCGCGACTGGATCGCCCGCCAGTGGGAGGCTGCTGGTGCGCAGGTGGATTTTGTGGGGGTTTACCGGCGCCTTGCGTCTGTGCTCGACGAAACGCAACTTCAGCGCGCGCGCGCGGCCACCGTGGATGGGTCTGTATGGCTCTTCAGCAGCTCTGAAGCCGTGGCCAACCTGACGGCCTTGCCTGCGCTGGCCGGGGTAGACTGGCGCCGCGCCCGCGCGGTGGCCACGCATCCGCGGATTGAGGAAGCCGTGCGTGCTGCCGGTTGGGGTGTTGTTGTGGCGTCACGTCCTGCCCTGAAGGACATCAGGGACACACTTGCCTCGATAGAATCTCTTTATCCATGAGTGACAGCCCTAACGCCCAGCCTCCATCCTCCACGCCAGACAACGAGCCGGTGCTGGAACGCGCGCTGGTGCCGCTTCCCCCGCAACCCGTTTCGCCCGACGTCTGGGTGGTGCCGCGCAAATGGGCGTTTCTGGTTGCCGCGCTGGCGGCTGCGGGAATGCTGGTAAGCGGCTTGTTGTGGCAAAAACTCGGCAATATCCAGGAAGAGCTGGCCCGCCGCAGCATTGATTCCGGCGCGCAGGCCATTGAAGCGCGCACACTGGCGCGCCAGGCCCAGGAAGGTACGCGCGAACTTTCCGCACGGCTGGCCATCCAGGAAACCCGCATCAGCGAAGTCAGCCTGCAGCGCACCCAGCTGGAGGAGCTCATGCAGAGCCTGTCGCGCTCGCGCGATGAGAATCTGGTGGTTGATGTGGAGTCGGCCCTGCGCCTGGCCCAGCAGCAGGCCCAGCTCACCGGCAGCGCCGAACCGCTACTGGCCGCACTCAAGTCGGCCGACCAGCGCCTGTCGCGCGCCGCGCAGCCGCGCCTGAACCCGCTGCAACGCGCCATTGCCAAAGACATGGACCGCATCAAGGCCGCAACGCTGACCGACGTGCCGGTTCTCATGCTCAAGCTCGACGAACTGGTCCGCATGGCAGACGACCTGCCGGTGGCCAACGCCATGGTGGCAGCCGGCCAGCGTCCATTGCCCGCGGCGGCCGCGCCGGCTTCCGCGCCGCGCGCTGCTGCGTCGGCGGCATCTTCCGCCAGCAAGCCTTCCATGCTGGGATTCGACAAGCTGGCTCTCGATGCCTGGTCGCAGCGCACGCTGGACAACCTGCGCGAAGAAGCACGCAAGCTGCTGCGCGTGAGCCGCATTGACCAGCCCGAGGCCGCCCTTGTGTCGCCGGAGCAGTCGTTTTTCCTGCGGGAGAACCTCAAGCTGCGCCTGCTCAATGCGCGCCTGGGCCTGTTGTCGCGGCAGACGGATTCGGTGCGCGCCGACCTTGGTAGTGCCAATGCCTGGTTGGGCAAATATTTTGATGCCTCGTCCCGCAAAACGCAGGCCGCAGCGCAGTTGCTGGCCCAGGTCCAGGGCCAGCTGAAAACCAGCGAGCTTCCGCGCCTGGACGAAACCATGGCCGCGCTGGCCACAGCGGCCGCAGGCCGCTGAGCGGGAAAAGGCAGGAACCAGCAATGCGCGCCGCCCTCTGGCTTTTGGCCCTGTTTGGCGTAGCCGTTGCCGTGGCCCTGTTTACGGGCAACAACCAGGCCGTGGTTACCATCTTCTGGCCGCCGCACCGTGTCGATATTTCCTTCAACCTGATGGTGATGCTGCTGGCAGCGCTTTTCCTGGTGCTGTACCTGGCCTTGCGCGCGCTGTCGGCGGTGTTTTCGCTGCCGGCGGAAGCCAGGCGCTGGCGTGCCCAGCAAAAGGAGCGCGCCATGTACGGCGCCCTCATGGATTCTCTGGCGCATCTGCTGGCGGGGCGCTACATCCGCTCGACCAAGTCGGCACAAAATGCGCTTGCGCAGGCAAAGAGCCTGAACCTGCTGACCGACGAATCCGGCCATGTGACAGGCCACAGCACCAGCCGCGGCAGACAGTTGCGTTCGCTGGCCCATCTTCTGGTGGCCGAAGCCGCGCAGGCGCTCCAAAACAAGAGCTTGCGCGACCAGCACCTGCAATTGGCGTTGAAGAGCTCACGCCATGCGCAGGAAGTGCGCGAGGGCGTGCAGTTCCGTGCGGCTCGCTGGGCGCTGGACGACCGTGACGCGGGTGCGGCACTGGATTGGCTGGGCCAGCTTCCGCAGGGGGCATCGCGCCGCACGCTGGCCCTGCGCATGAAGCTGCGTGCCTCGCGGCATGCGCGGCACACGGCGCAAGCGCTGGAAACCGCGCGCCTGCTGGCCAAGCACCGCGCTTTTTCGCAGGCGGCGGCGCAAAGCATTGTGCGCGGCCTGGCCCTGGAGCTGCTGAACGATGCGCACGACCCCGCGCAGCTGCAGCAGGCCTGGTTCTCTCTGGATGACACCGAACGCGCCATGCCCGAGCTGGTGGTGCATGCGGCGTCGCGCCTGATGGCGCTGCACGGTGACCCGGAACTGGCCCGCAGCTGGCTGCTGCAGGTCTGGGACCGCACGATGCAGCCTCGCTCGGAGATCGGCGACAACCTGCGCATCAAGCTGATCAGCGTGCTCGAAACAGGCCTCGATTCGCTGGACGCGGCCTGGCTGGCCCGCATTGAAAACGCACAGCTCAGCCGTCCACGCGATGCCAACCTGCAATACCTGGCGGGCATGGCTTGCCTGAGCCGCCAACTCTGGGGCAAGTCCCGCCAGTTGCTGACGCAGGCGGCGCCGGCGCTTCAGGATGTAACGCTTCACCGCAATGCCTGGCGCGCCCTGGCGCTGCTGGCTGAGCAGCGTGAGGACGAGGCGGGTGCTGCGCAAGCTTACAAGCGCGCCGCGCAGATATAAGACAGGCTCTGAGCGCGCGCCTCGTTCCTGGCGGGCATGCCGCCCGCCGTGGCAGGCTTAGGGCTTGACCACCTGAGCCGCTTTGGCCCGCTGCACATAACCCTGGTAAGCCGGCAAAGCGATGGCGGCGATGATGCCGATGACCACGATGATGGGAAACATCAGGGCGCCGATTTTGACCAGCGTGGTGTTGGGAGGCGGAGGGGCGCCAAAGCGGTTGCTGCCCTCGGTTCCCGAATTGAAAATCCAGACCAATCCCACCAGGGGGATGAAGGCCAGGATCGCCGTCCAGCCGCTCCATCCCATGTCGTGGCTGCGCTGGATAGTCAGCAGGATGAGAAAAAGAAAATAGGGAATCATGACCACGAAACCAACGATGCCCGCTGCGGCGCCGGCGCCGGCAGCGCCTGCCAGCATGCTGAGTCCGAAGACGCCCACCAGCAAAAGCAGGTAACCCACAAAGGTGCGGGCCAGGTACCGCATGCGTCCGACGCGACCCCTGGCAGAGAACCACTTGACGGGTTGTGTATCTCCCTCACGGTCATACACATCAGCGACAGCCGCGCGCGGTGCGGCATAAGGATTCATGGCTTCAGACATTTCTCTTTCCCTCCTGTTGTTGAAAAACGAAGAATAACCGCTGCCGGGCTGAATGCAATGCCCGCTTACAGCAGGCCGGCGCGTTTGACCGCGTGGTAGCGGTTCACCAGCGAGACGGCCAGTTGCGTCGGCTCCACATCCATCGACAGCGGGTCATTGCCGACCACCCGCGCAAAGGCATCGCGCCGCGACTGCCCGAAGAGGTGGGCTGCCGCGACATCCACGGCATCCGCCGGGCTGGACAGCGCCTGGCCGGCGATGCGGCCAAGCACCCGCTCGCGCAGGCTCGCCACCAGGACGAGGTGCTTGCGGCGTAATAGTTTGAGCGCGGGACGCAGCTCAGCCGAATCCTCGTCGCGGAAGTTGGTGAGCACTATCACCAGTGCACGGCGACGTTGTACACGCAGCAGTTCCTGCGCCGCCATGAGATAGTCCGAATGCATGGCGCCGGGCTGGATGTCGTGCAGGCGGTTCATGAGGGCATTGAGTGTGGCGGCGCCTTTGCGGGGCGCAAAGTCACGCCGATGCCCGGGCAAACCGCCGAAAGTCATTGCGCCGACCTCGTCGCCTTCTTTCAGTGCGACATAGCTCAGCAGCATCAGCGCGTTGAGGGCCTCGTCGAAATGGCTGCTGCCGCGCAGCTCTTGCTCCGGGCTGCTTTCATCAGCGCGCATGCGGCGGCCGCAGTCCAGCAGGAAAAACACACACTGGTCGCGGTCGTCCTGGAATTCGCGCACGATGGGCCGCTGGTGGCGCAGTGTGGCCTTCCAGTCGATGTGCCGCAGGGAGTCCCCGGTTTTGTAATCAGCAAGCTGGCGGAAATCAGTGCCCAGCCCGCGCTGGACATAGGTTTTAATGCCGATCTGGGCGAGCCGCCGGTCACCGGAAAGCCAGGCATAGCGGGCCAGTGCGGCAAAGTTGGGATAGACACGCAGCTTCCCGGGCTGGCCTAGCGCCTGCTGCACCTCGAGACAGCCGCCGCGGGTGTGCCAGCGCAGCTGGGTCGTGCCGAAAAGGGCGACGCCGCGCTCTCTCGCGGTCACCGTGTATCGCAACTCGGCGCGCGAAGCCGGTGGCACGGTGACGGCCTGTGGCAGGCCTTCAAAGGTAAACCGCGGATCGACCTCATCGAACACCGTCACTGCCCAGGCCAGGGGGCCGTCATTGACCAGCGCCAGTGTCAGCACCGTTGGCACGCCCAGTGAAAAAGCGCCGGGCAGCGTGCGCTCAATGCGCAGCGGCGCTGTCCTCCACAGGCGCAGGCTGCGCCAGAGATCAAAAATGGCGCCTGCCAGCGCCGCCAGCAAGACGGCGCCGGCCAGTATCGCGACCCGGTCAACCGGCAAACCCCCGAGCAAGGCCAGCGCGACGGCCGCCGTGATGCAAGCCAGCACCCTGACGGTCGTTTTTGCGGGGATCACCAACCAGCGCATGAGTTGCGGCCTAGAGACGGGGGGCCTGGACGCTGCCCAGGGCACTGCGCAGCAAGTCGTCAACACCCAGGCCTTCCAGCTGCGCATCGGGCGAAATCATCACCCGGTGGCGCAAGGCCGGCAGGGCCTGCCGTGCCACATCGTCGGGTGTGATGAAGTCCCGTCCGTGCATGAGCGCGCCGGCCCGTGCAGCCCGCACTAGGGCCATGGTGCCGCGCGGCCCTGCCCCCGACGAAAGGCCTGGCCAGTCGCGCGTGGCGCGGGCGATGCGGACCGCATAGTCAATGACCTGTTCGTGCGCCTGCACCAGGCTGGCCAGCCGCTGCAGTTCAAGCACCTGCGCGTCGTCCAGGCACGGCCTGACCGCATCAAGCGGCAACTGGTTGCCGGCACGCTGGCCGGTGGTCAGCTGCACGATCGCCTTTTCTTCAGCATGGCTGGGGAAGTCGATGTTGATCTTGAGCAGGAACCGGTCCAGCTGCGCCTCCGGCAGAGGGTAGGTGCCTTCGGTATCGATCGGGTTTTGTGTCGCCATCACCATGAAGGGACGGGGCAGCGGCATGGCCTTTCCTTCGAGCGTGACCTGGTATTCCTGCATCACTTCAAGCAAGGCGCTCTGGGTTTTGGCTGGTGCGCGGTTGATTTCATCCGCCAGCAGCAGGTGCGTGAACACCGGTCCCTGGTGTACCCGCAGCGTGCCGATGCCGGCTTCGCTCCGGGTCGATGGGTCCAGCACGGAATGACCCGTGATGTCCGAAGGCATCAGGTCGGGCGTGAATTGCACGCGGGCGTAGCGCAGGCTCATGGCTTGCGCCAATGCGCGCGCCAGCAATGTCTTGCCCAGTCCCGGTACACCCTCAATCAGGACGTGGCCGGATGCGACCAGCGCCACCAGGGTCTGGTCGACGGCTTCCGATTGGCCGACCACGGCTTTGCCGACCTCCTGGCGCAGGGTTTGCAGCGACTCGGCTGCGCGGCTCAGTTCTTCGTTGGGAATGAATGACATGGTGTTTCTCGGTTCAGGATGAAGGAGGAGATGAAGCGGCAGATGAGGCGCTGGGTGAGGCGCCGGGTGAAACGGGAGACGTGAAAGCTGTTGGCTGCCGCGTGTCGGGCCCCGTGGCGTCGAGGCGCCGGCGGGCGGTTTCGATCAATTCGAGGTCGGCGGCCAGCACGCCGGGGTTGCGCGACCTGACTGCCTGGGCGCGTTCCAGCAACAGGGCGTCCAGGCCGGTGGCGCGTGCGATCTCGACTGTGCGTTGCTTCGGATCAAGCTGTGAAAACCGGCGCAATTGCCGGGTGGCCGACTCGTGCAGCGCGCGAAGCTGCGCTGTATGCAAGGCCTTCGGCCCGTGCATATGCAGAAAACGCGCCGTACCGCGCACTTGCTCGGCCATCGAGCGCCGGTGAGCGCTTGCGGACGCTGCCAACGGCCCGAAGCGCACGCTGGCGCGCCACAGGGCCAGCGCCAGCGCCAGCAAGCCGAGCAACAGGGCGGCCCAGGCCTGGTGCCACAGCCAGGGCATGAAGGGCTCCCGGGCCTCTTCGGCAACAAACCAGAATTCAGTGCCGGCGCGCGCCTGCAATGCCGCGGCCGCCAGCTGCGCATTGTCGGCGCGCAGCAGGTTGCTATTGTCCAGCAGGTTCCATCCACCGAGCACGGTGACCGTGCCCTGGCCGACCTGCACGCGCACGGCCTCAGTGCCGGCCGTGCCGCGCAGGGACCACAGCGGTGCGGCCAGCCGATTCACCGGCAGGTACTGGGGGCTGAAATATGCGCCGCAGGCGCGATAGACACGGCTGTCGGCGTAGCTCGCGATGACCTCGGCGGGCTCTTCCAGCGCGCGGCAGTCCATGTCCTTGACGGGTTTGGCCAACGGGCGCGGCGGCATCGCGGGCGACTCCCACTTCAAGGGGCTTTGCTCCGTGACGGGTAGCCAGTCCTTTAGCGATTTATGGCCGGCCAGGAAGCCCGGGATGACCAGATGCCCACCCTGTGCCACCCAGGCACGCAGGCGCTGCGCGCGTTCAGGGAACAGGTCCCAGTTGCGCGACACCAGCACCAGCCGGGCTTGCGGCGGCGGCATGGCATCCAGGCTTTTGTGCCGCACGACCCGCGCACCCAGGGCGACCAGCAGTTTTTCGGTGGCGTAAAGCGGGTTGGTGAGGGCCTCACCCTTGGCTGGCGTGGGTGTGTCGACGTCCACCCATTCGGTGGCCGACATCAGCCAGGCGCTACCCGCCAGCAACAGCACGCCGAGCAGGATGAGGATCAGTCGGTCCCTCATGCGATGGCTTTCGCCGGGGCGATGGATGCGCCCAGCCGCGCGTCAAATTCGGCGCACAGCGCCAGCACGCCGGCCGTGGGCGGCAGGCGTCCGCCATAGGCCGCCAGCTGCCAGGCGGTCACCAGTCGCGCGAAAAACTCCAGCGACATGGGCGCCAGCCGGCCCTCGCTGAGAGCCACGCATTCGCCTTCGGTGCTGGCGTTCCGGATGGGCACCGCATGCAGGTGGACCAGGCGGGAAAGCGCGCCGCGGTAGAGCAGCGACAGCGCGGGCCGCCGCTGGCCGCGCTGCCAGAGCGACGCGACTTCGGCGCCCACATCGTCGGGCAGGCTTTCAGGCCGTATGTCCAGGCTGCCGATATGGCTGGGCAGGGGCGCCATCCGGTGCCGGCCGCCGCCGGCCCGCACCTTCACCCAGCGCCGTATGCCGACCACCAGCCAGGCCAGGGCCAGCGCGCCCAGCGCCCACACGAGCAGGCGCGCGCCCTCGGACACCTTGGCCACCAAATCCTTGAGCCAGTTGAGGCTGTCGCGATCCTTCTTTTTGTCTTCCGGCTTTTTGTCCTGGCTCTTGAAGCGCAGGGATTTTTCGCTCTTGCTGCTGGGCAGGTTGGGATCGGCACGAACCCGGTCGGCGGCCGATTGCACCTGCTGGCGCGAGGGCGGCTCGGCTGGCGCCGCAGCCGGGTTGGCCCACGATGACATACCCGCCATCACGACGCAGGCCGCGGCCCATCGCCATGAAAAGCACCTTGCGGCGGCGTGGCGAGAAGCCATCATGGCCGGCCTTTCGCCGCTGCGGGGGTGAAAGCACGGCGGAATTCCTGTTCGATGTCCCATGCCTCGAGTTCAACGCGCCGGTTCAGGTACATCGCAAATCCGGCGGCCACAAAAAAGGGCTCGATCAAACCGACGACGAAAGCGTACACCGCTGCAAAAAGCAGGCTTTGCGCCGAAGCCTCCGAGTCGAGCAGCCAACGCCAGACGTCTCCGAAGCTGCCTTCAGGAGCGAACCACAGCAGCGCCGACAGGATTGCGAGTTCGAGCGCGATCTCGACATTGGCAAAAATCATCTGCATGCCGGCGCCCGCACCACGGCGCCCGCGCAGCAATTGGTCGCGCCGCTTGCGCCTGGCGCCGCCGCGTTGGCCTTCGAGCTGATCGACGGCCTGCGTGAATGAACGCCAGGGAGACAGGCGCCGCCACAGCAGTGTCCGGAGCAACTGGCCGCCCCAGACCATCCCACGGCGCTGCCAGAGGTCGTTCCACCGCGTGGGCTGGCCGAACACCGCGCGTGACAGGATGAACAACAAGGTACGGTCAAACCAGGGCTTGAGCCAGAAAATCAACAGCCCGGGGAGCCAGCCGGCAAACTCCGCCGTGCACAGCACCAGCACGATGACGACCACATACATGGGCAGGAAAGTGCGCCAGATGGAATCGGCATGGCGGCGCACCAGTGCGACACCCAGGTCCGCGGCTTCGGCCATGGGCCGCGGCCGCAGTGCAACGGCGAGTGCATCAACCTGCATGGTGTTTTCCGGGGTCCGCGGGGACGGCGCGCGGCCTTCCCTGCCACCCGAGGTAAGCCAGCACCAGCGCCCAGCAGGCTGCGCCCGCACCATATTTCACAGCGGGCGTGACCCATCGCGCCGAAGACCAGAAGGCCTCGACGGCGGCAGCGATCAGCAGGAGGCCGATGACGCCGTAAATCACCACGATGGCGTGGCGGGCCGCCAGCCGGAGCGCCTCTAGCCGGGTATGCCGGCCCGGCGCGATCAGTGCATAGCCCAGCCTGAGTCCCGCGGCGCCCGCCAGCACGATGGCGGTCAGTTCAAAGGCGCCGTGGGTGATGACGAAGGAGCAGAAGTTCTGCCCGTGGCCGGCGGCGATCAGGTAGCCGCCGACGGCGCCTATCTGCACCCCATTGAACAGCAGCACGCCGGCGCTGCCGACCCCGCCGAAGATGCCGGCCGCGAAGCAGCGAAAGCCGATGCCGATGTTGTGCATGACGTAATAGCCGAACATCTGCCAGTCACCACCGGCGTCGCGGTTGCGCCCGAAGGACCTTGCACTGTCGCTGTACATGCCGTCGAACTGCTGCACTTGCGCCGCGTCCATCAGGTGCAGGATGAAACCGGGGTCGCGGTAAGTCGCCAGGCCGGCAGCCAGTAGCGGCAGCACGAACAGCAGGAACGCCACCAGCAGGTAGGCCCGGTGCGCGCGTACGGCTTGCGGGAAGTCAACCAGCGCCAGCCGTCCAAGGCGCGCCAGGCCGTAGTCGTGCTGCCGGTAAATCAGCCGATGCGCGCCTTGCGTCAATGTTTCGAGCCTTTGCGTCAGGTGAACGGGATAGGCGCGAGCCTGCGCCAGCGCCAGGTGCTCGCAAACACGGCGGTAGAGGGTGGCCAGCCGCGCACCGTCGAACTTGCGCTGGGTTTCGGCGATACCGATCACCGTTTCGAGTTCGGTCCAGAGGGGCGCATACAGGGCTTCAAATTGCAGAGGCGTCATCGGCGCGCGTCTCCTTCACGCCGGCCCATCAGCCATTGCGCCAGCCCGAGCAGGCGTTGTGTGGCGCTGCTGCCTGGCACACCTGTGCCAAGCACGGGCTCTGCCAGCGCTGCGAGTTCGCCGAAACGTTCAGGGGTTAATCGCGTTGCACGGCCGGCCCAGGAGAGCACCGAGGCCTGTTCGGTCGCGGATAGCGGCCGTGCGGGGGCCAGCGGATCAGCCAAGGGAACATCGCCATGAAGCTTGACTGATTCGCTAAACACCACAAGGGTGCCGGCGGCCAGGTCACCCAGCCGTTTGCTGTCGCTGCGCCAGAGGACGCAGAGCAGTCCGGCACCAAACAGCGCCGGCATGAAGTCGGCGGCCCGCAGGAGGTTGCGGGTCAGCGAGGCGGCAGGCGTTACCGGCAGGCCGGAATCCATCACCACACGCAAGCCCATCGCGCGCTTGCCAGGGGTGGCCGCGGCGCGGGTCAACTCGAACACCACGGGATAAAACCACTCGAGGCCGAAGTAGGTCACCAGCAGGATTGCCGCGCCCGCCTTGCCCATTGCTCCGACCACTACGGCCACAGCGATAAACAGGCAGGACCGTATGGCCAGGTCAATCAGGTAGGCTTGCCCGCGTGCCACGATGCCGGCGGGCCGTAAGGACAATGTGATGCCCTCCGGTGTTTCGGCCGTGTACAGCGTGTCGAGGCGCGCGGTTGTCACAGGGCTGGGCTGCCTGTCAGATCTTGAAGACCACGGTGTCCGCAATCTCGTCATGCAGGCAGCGACGGGATTTCCGGAAAATCATCAGGCAGTCCAGCAGGGAATAGACCCACAGGACGACCACCATGATGCTGGCCGCGAACCCCGCGCCATATCGGAGGGCCAGGCGCTTGACGGAAACGGACTCTCCCGAAGGTCGGGCAATGCGTATCTTGAGCAAGACCTTGCCAATCGTCTGGCCCCGTGTCGCGAGCAGGTAGCCGTTGAGCACAAGAAAAATCAGGGCGCCGACACCCATGCTCACCAGATCGACGGACCACATGTCGCGTCCTTCCGTGTTCCAGGGATTGAAGGGCGTCAGTACCGACACCAGCCAAAGGAAGAGGGACTGAATAACAGCGTCGAGCATCACGGCGCAAAATCGCCGCATGCGACTGGCCAGCTCAGGCCCCTCTGACGCCGCGACCACGTCGTCTACGCTGGCCTGCGGCGGCGCATAGCGCGCATCGTGCTGCGGATTGTCCATCGTCCTCTCCCCATGCCTATTTTGTTGGGTTGATTCTAGGGCCTCTTAACGACATTGCTGCAAGATAGGAAGGACGTAAAAAAGGCCCGCATTTGCGGGCCTTTTGGTGAGGTGCCGCTTATGCGGCAGAGGTCGGCGCGTTTACTGGCCGGCCGATTGTTCGAAAGGCAGCTTCACAGCGCCGAGATCGCGCCTGGTCTCGACCAGCACCAGCGGGCCTTCGTCGGCGACCACCAGCGGTGGGCGCTCACGCGGTACGTGGACCGGCTTGGCTTCGGCGGCGATGGCGGCTTTGGCTTCGGCGATCTTGGCGGCATCTGAGTTGACCCACTGCAAGCCTGAGGACTGGGCGACCTGAACCAGGTCCTGCAGGGGCAAGTCGTAAGACTGAACCTTGGGCAGGCTGGCAGCAACCGGCACAGCGGCTGGCGCCGGTGCGGGGGCAGGAGCTGCTACGGGTGCGGCAACGGCTGCTGGGGTCACGTAGGCTGGAGCCAGTACAGCAACCGGAACGGCGGCAGCCACCGGTGCTACAAATTCAGGAGCTGCTTGCGCACGCTGCTCTTGGGCTTGCGGCTGATTAGGTTCCGAAAATTCGGCTTGCCCGCTTGCCTGTCCGGCTTCTGCAGGTTGCTCGCTGCGCTCACCGTTTTCGCCGCGTTCGCGGCGGTCACGGCCATAGCGGTCCCGGCTGCGGCGTTCGCGTGGCTGGCGTTGGTCTTCGGCCTGGCCGTTTTGTGCAGGGGCGATCACATTGCCGGCATCGTCCAGTACGGGGGCTGCCGCTACGGCTTCAGGATTGAAGCCGGCGCTGCCTTCAGCGGCAGCATTCTGGCCTTCGGCGCCTTCAGGGCGGTCTGTGCGGCGGTCGTTGCGACGGCCGTTGCGGTCGCCGCGGTCACGGCGGCCTTCACCACGCTCTCCACGCGGTTCACGGTTGCCTTGTGGGCGTTCGCCGTCTTGCGGTGCGCGTTCCTGGCGCGGCTCGCCGGCTTCACCGCCCATGGCGGCTGCCATGGCGGCCTGGTTGGCCAGTGCGAGGTCCTGCTCGACGGAGTCGCGCTGAATGCGCTCACCACCGCGCTCGCCACGTTCACCGCGCTCGCGGCGGCCGCGGCCTTCGCGGCTGGGGTTTTCGCTGCGGGGCTGGTCGCCGGCATTTTCAGGACGGCTTTCGCCGCGGGCTTCACCGGCTGGGCGTTCCTGGCGGCCGGCTTCGTTGCGGCCTTCCGGGTTGCGTTCGCGGCGCTCGCCGCCACGGCCTTCATTGCGGCCTTCGCCACGGCCCTGGCCCTCTGGGCGTGGTTCGCGTCCTTCGCGGTTTTCGCCTCGGCCTTCACCGCCGCGTCCTTCGCTGCGGCCACGCCCACCGCGGCGGCCGTCGCGGCCTCCGCGTTCGCCGCCACGGTCCGAACGCTCACCGCGTCCATCGCCACGGCCATCGCGGCTTTCACGTCGGCCTTCGCCGCGCTCGTCTTTTTTCACTTCTTTGGCGGCAGGTGCCGGGGCTGGCGCTTCCGCGCCGCCGAAAAGGCTCTTGATCCAGCCGAAGAAGCCTTTTTCTGCGGGTGCAGCTGCTACCGGGGCAGGGCGGCGCGACTGGGGCTTGGGAGCCGCCTGTGGCGCCACTTCCGGCTTGGGCGGCGCGATCGGCGCAGGTGCATCGGGCAAGACGCCCTTGATGATGGGCTCCTGCTTGTTGTGCTTTTCCTGGCTGCGGCGCGTGACGGTGGTCGGATCCTCGATTTCGTCGGCCATCTTGTAGCTGGCGGCGATGTTGTCCAGGCGCGGGTCGTCGTGCTTCAGGCGTTCCAGGCGGTAGTTGGGGGTTTCCAGCGTCTTGTTGGGAACCAGCAGCACGTTGATACGCTGCTTGACTTCGATCTTGGCGATCTCGGAGCGCTTTTCGTTCAGCAGGAAAGACGCCACGTCGACCGGGACCTGGCACAACACCGAGGCCGTGCTGTCCTTGAGGGACTCTTCCTGGATGATTCGCAGGATCTGCAGTGCCGAGCTTTCGGTGTCGCGGATATGGCCGGAGCCGCCGCAACGCGGGCAGGGGATGGACGCGCCTTCCGACAGGGCGGGGCGCAGGCGCTGGCGGCTCATTTCCATGAGGCCGAATTTGCTGATGGTGCCGAACTGCACGCGGGCGCGGTCTTGCCGCAGCGCGTCGCGCAGGCGGTTTTCCACGTCGCGGCGGTTGCGCGACTCTTCCATGTCGATAAAGTCGATGACGATCAGGCCGCCCAGATCGCGCAAACGCATCTGGCGCGCCACTTCGTCGGCGGCTTCGAGGTTGGTGCGGGTGGCGGTTTCTTCGATGTCGCCGCCCTTGATGGCGCGGGCGGAGTTGACGTCGACCGAAACCAGCGCTTCGGTGTGGTCAATGACGATGGCGCCGCCGGAGGGCAACTGCACGGTGCGCGCGTAAGCCGACTCGATCTGGTGCTCGATCTGGAAGCGGCTGAACAGCGGCGCGTCGTCGCGGTAGCGCTTGACGCGGTGCTCGTGCTCGGGCATCACGTGGGCCATGAACTGGCGGGCCTGCTCGTAGACGTCGTCGGTGTCGAACAGGATGTCGCCGATGTCGCTGTTGAAGTAGTCGCGGATGGCGCGGATCACGAGGCTGGATTCCTGGTAAATCAGGTAGGCGCCCTTGCCGCCCTTGCCGGCGCCGTCAATCGCGGTCCAGAGCTTGAGCAGGTAGTTCAGGTCCCACTGCAGCTCCGGCGCGCTGCGGCCGATACCGGCGGTGCGCGCGATGATGGACATCCCGTTGGGATATTCCAGCTGGTCCATGTTTTCTTTAAGCTCGGCCCGGTCTTCGCCTTCGATACGGCGGCTTACGCCACCGCCGCGCGGGTTGTTGGGCATCAGGACCACATAGCGGCCTGCCAGGGAAACGAAGGTGGTGAGGGCCGCGCCCTTGTTGCCGCGTTCTTCTTTTTCGACCTGGACCAGCAGTTCCTGGCCTTCACGGATCACATCGTTGATGCGCGCCTGGTTGACGGGCACACCCTGGGCGAAGTATTGCTTGGAGATTTCCTTGAACGGCAGGAAGCCGTGGCGGTCTTCGCCGTAGTCGACGAAGCAGGCTTCGAGTGAGGGCTCGACGCGGGTGACGACGGCCTTGTAGATGTTGCCCTTGCGCTGTTCGCGCCCTTCAATTTCAATTTCGTAATCGAGGAGTTTTTGTCCATCGACGATCGCCAGACGGCGTTCTTCAGCCTGTGTGGCGTTTACCAGCATCCGTTTCATGGGTAGCCTTCCTTATCGTTCTTCGTTTTGATGTCATGTCTTGAACATCAATCACATGCCCAAAATGGGCCAACGACGCCGGAGGGACGCAGTGCGAACTGGAGGAATTGCCGGAGAGCTTTTGACAGCGCGCGGCCGACCGAAGTGAATCGGTCAGCGACGTGGTCTGGGCGTAGGCGCGTGGATGGAGCGAGCAGGGGTCAAACGGGTGGATGCTACAAAAAGAGTAGCTGCTTGCGCCCACTGTACAAGGGCTGGCGGCTGATTTATGCCAAAAGCAGGGCCCACGAATGTCGTGAGGCGCCGCAGGCACATATAAATCAGACTGACCAGTGTTGTCATCAGAGGGCTACCGTTAAGGACTTGATCTCGACTGGATCCGCATGCAGCCTGTTGTTCATGACTTGGGCTGCACACATGGTATTCCGTAGTGTTGTTCGCAAAACGTCGACTCTTCTACCGTGCAAAGACGCTCGCCGCGAGGTGCCTTGCACTCGTCGCTTGCGGGCAATTGCCGGCGTGGGCATCGACCTTCCAGCGAGGCTGCTTGTTTGCCTTTTCAGGGCCGGGGACTTGCGTGGACTAAACTCCAGACAAATCAACCACTTACAGCGCATCGCTAGTGAAACACATTATAGGGTCAGCAAAGGGCTTGGCAAGGAAACCCGGGAAAACACCGGTATGGCCGCCCGCAGCCGTGTCCGCGCCCACCCCGGCGCCATCCACTCCACCGGCGGCGGCCCCGGCCTCGCCGCAGGCCACGCTGGTGACGGTAGATGAAGACTATGCGGGCCAGCGCCTCGACAATTTCCTGATCCGCCAACTCAAGGGCGTGCCCAAAACCCATGTCTACCGCATCATCCGAAGCGGTGAAGTGAGGGTTAACAAGGGCCGGGCGCAGGCCGATACGCGGGTGGAGACCGGCGACATCGTGCGCCTGCCGCCGGTTCGCACCTCTGAGCGGGCCGGGCAAAAGGCCGAGGCCATGGCCCAGGAAATCGCCCGCCACGGCGCGAGTTCGACTACGGGCGGCTATGCGCCGTCCCGCGAATTCCCGATTCTGTTTGAAGACGACTTTGTGCTGGCCATCGACAAACCGGCCGGTGTGGCTGTGCACGGCGGCAGCGGCGTGAGCTTCGGCGTGATCGAACAGCTGCGCATGGCCAGGCCCGAGGCTGACTTTCTGGAGCTGGTGCACCGGCTGGACCGCGAAACCAGCGGCATCTTGCTGATCGCCAAGCGGCGCATGGCGCTCAAGCTGCTGCAGGAGCAGTTCCGGGAGCGTGAAACCGACAAGGTCTACCTGGCGTTGGTCGGCGGCGACTGGCCGGCCAATCACCGCGTGATCGACAAGGCGTTGCACAAGTATTTATTGCCCGATGGCGAGCGGCGTGTGAAGGTGGTGCCCAACGACCACCCCGACGGCATGCGTTCGGTGACGCTGGTCAAGGTCAAGTCGGCTTTTCCTGCCAGTCCGCTGGCGCCCGCAACGCCCTTCACCCTGCTCGAAGTCACAATCAAGACCGGCCGCACGCACCAGATCCGCGTGCATCTGTCCAATGAGGGGCATCCGATTGCCGGTGACGACAAATACGGAGACTTTGAACTGAACCGGGCGCTGCAGAGGTCCGCCCCGGGCACGGCATCGCTCAAACGCATGTTTCTGCACGCCTGGAGCCTGAAATTTAACCATCCCAAACTGCGCAAGGTCGTGCACCTGCAGGCGCCTTTGCCGCCTGAGCTGCAGCAGTTTTTGCCGGCGCAGGTTTCCACATGATTCACAGGGGCCATGAAGCGCCTGGCTCAAACAGTGCAGCCAAGCCGATACGGGGAAGGTTCAGCGGCCTGGCCGGAACAGTGCTGATGTTTGTTTTTGCCGGTCCTGCCCTGTACGGTGTGGCGTATTACCTGGTGGCAGGTGAGCTTGGGCGCGGCGAATTCCGGTGGAGCGAAGTGCCCTCGGTCATCTTTTGGCCGCTTCTGACGGAATTCATGTTCTGGGTGTCGTGGGGGAATGTTGAAACGATGCTTCTGTTTCCGCTCCCCACCCTTTTGGCGGCCGCGGTTTTTTGGCTGTTGAACAGGCGTGTGGTGCCTTCCTTGAACGCCGTGTCTGCGTTTCGTTTTGTTGTTTCCAGATCGGCAATCTGCCTGGTGGTTTGTGTGTGCGCTTTTGTGACCTTGAATCCAGGGACAGTGACGCAGGGATGGGATGCACTGTATTTTTACAATCCCCACAACCGGCATCCGTTCGACGACTCAGGGTGGGGGTTTCTTGAAAACTATGGACCGCTGTTCCATTTGACGGTGCTCGACCTGACAAGCGTCTTGTTGGGCGCAATTCACGGGTTCTCGTCGTGGTGGCTCCGTAAAAGCCGGAACAACTGACGCCTGCATTTCAATGTATGTCCATGTGCGCGCATAGGCAGGCCTTCCCTAAGACAATATCTCCATGCAAACCCGAAATTTCGATCTGATCGCTTTCGACTGGGATGGCACGCTGTTTGATTCGACCAAAATCATCGTGCGCTGTATCCAGGCCGCGGTGCGTGATGTGGGCGGCACGGTCCCCACCGACAAGGAAGCCGGCTACGTCATCGGCCTGGGCCTCATGCAGGCGCTGGCTCATGCCGCGCCTGATGTACCCCCCGAAAAGTATCCCCAACTGGGCGAGCGCTACCGCCATCACTATGCTGCGCATTACGACGACCTGAGCCTGTTTGAGGGCGTGCTTCCCCTGCTCGACGCCCTGAAAGCGCGCGGTCACCTGCTCGCGGTGGCCACCGGCAAGTCGCGCCGCGGCCTTGACGAAGTACTGCGCACCATAGAGCTCAAGGGCGTGTTCGACGGATCCCGCACGGCTGACGAGACGGCAGGCAAGCCCGATCCGCGCATGCTGCATGAGCTCATGGCGGAGTTTGGTATTCCCGCGGGGCGCGTGCTGATGGTGGGCGACACCACCCATGACCTCCAGATGGCGGTCAATGCTGCTTGTGCCAGTGTGGGAGTGAGTTATGGCGCGCATGAGCCGGACACATTTACCGCGCTGTCGCCGCGCCATGTCGCGCATTCGGTGCAGGAACTGCACGACTGGCTGCTGGCCCACGGGTAGTTTTCGATGACGTCCACGGAACCCCGGCAAGCTTTGTGCAATAGCCGCGACCTGCTTGAAGGCGGGTTGGCAGTGCCGTTCGACGTCATTTATGCCGGGCAGACCTGCCGCGCCTTTGCGGTCCGTTACGAAGGAATGGTCCACGCGTATCTCAATCGCTGCACCCATGTCGCGATGGAGCTGGACTGGCAGCCCAACCGGGTGTTTGATACCGGGGGGCAGTGGCTTTTATGCGCCAGCCATGGCGCCGTTTACCGTCCGGATACCGGCCTGTGCGCCGGCGGGCCTTGCCAGGGAGGGCTGGTCAAAATCGAGCTTTCAGAAATTGAAGGGGTTGTTTATTGGCATTCTGCTTACAACCTTAAACCGCTACAGTTCTAATACCTCTCTAAACTATCGCCCATGAACGACCCCCATCGCCCCGACCCTCCCATGGACTCTGATTCGCTGCGCGAATCGGATTTCCGGCCCAACCAGCCGGAATCCCTTCCGCCTTATCCCCAGGCCAGAAAATCCGCCGTTGACCCTTCCGCCCCCGGCTGGGAGCGCGCGACGCTTGAGAAACTGGCTTTTGCTGCGCTCAACGAACAAAAAGCCACGCGACGCTGGAAAACCTTTGTGCGCCTGTCCTGGCTGGCGTTTTTCATCGCTCTGGTATGGATGGCACTGCACCGCGGCACGCCTGCCAGCGATGCGACTGTTCCGCACACGGCCGTGGTGGAAATAAAGGGTGAAATCGCCGCGGGCGCCGACGCCAGCGCCGAGTTCGTCAACGCTGCGCTGCGTGCCGCCTTTGAAGACGAAGGCGCCAAGGCGGTTGTGCTGCTGATCAATTCGCCGGGGGGCAGCCCGGTGCAGGCCGGCATGATGAACGACGAAATCCTGCGCCTGAAGGCCAAGCACAAGAAGCCGGTTTACGCTGTGGTCGAAGAAACCTGCGCCTCCGCCGCTTATTACATCGCTGTTTCGGCCGACAAGATTTACGTCGACAAGGCCAGCATTGTGGGCAGCATCGGTGTACTGATGGATGGCTTTGGCTTCACAGGCCTGATGGACAAGCTGGGCGTGGAGCGCCGCTTGCTGACGGCCGGCGAAAACAAGGGATTCCTTGATCCGTTCAGCCCGCAAAGTGAAAAACAAAAGGTCTTTGCACAGGCCATGCTGGACCAGATCCACCAGCAGTTCATCGCGGTGGTCAAAGCCGGCCGCGGTAAACGCCTGAAGGAAACGCCCGAGATGTTCAGCGGCCTGTTCTGGAGCGGCCAGCAGGCGGTGGAACTGGGCCTGGCCGACCAGCTCGGCAACCTTGAGTATGTGGCCCGCGAAGTGGTCAAGACCGACGAGATCATTGACTACACCCGTCGCGACAATGTGGCCGAACGGTTGGCCAAGAAGTTTGGCGCGGCGATGGGCGAAGGCGCAATGAAGGCCTTCAAGGCGATTCCGGCGCTTCGCTAGGACGACCTCTTGAGAAGGTGATGGCCCTTGCCAAAAAGCCCGCTTCGCGCGGGCTTTTTTGTTCCTGTCTGGCGCTCTAGCGGCCGATACAGAAAACGGTTGGCAATTCCAGTGGTGCCTGGAGTTTGTCGCGTTTCCAGCCGCTGACCTGCGCGCTGCGGGACCAGCCTTTGGTCATCGTCAGGCCGCAGCTCAGCGCCAGCCGGGTGTTGCCCTGCAGTGTTTGCAGCAGCGACTGGAACAAAGCCGCATTGCGATAGGGTGTTTCGATGAAGAGCTGGGTCTGGCCGGATTTGAGTGCCAGGGATTCCAGTTCCCGGATACGCTGGACGCGCTCGGCCGGTGCCTGCGGCAAGTAGCCTGCAAACGCAAAATTCTGACCGTTCAGACCGCTCGCTGCCAGCGCCAGCATCAGCGACATCGGGCCCGTCAGCGGCACAACCTCCAGCCCCAGGTCATGGGCGGCGCGTACCACCGAGGATCCGGGATCGGCAATGGCAGGCATGCCGGCTTCGCTGACCAGGCCCATGTCGCGGCTTTCCACGGCCGCCATCAAAAGGGGGCGCGCGTCGAAGTTGCCGGTGTGGTCGCCTTTTTTGTGAACCTCCCGTGGCAGCTCCTGGATTTGCTGCGACTGCAGCGGCGTGCTGAGCGGCTGCAGCGCGTCGATACGCTTGAGGTAGGCGCGCGTGCTTTTCGCGTTTTCGCAGATCCAGCAGGAGAGCCTGGCGGCGATTTGCACGGTGCCCAGCGGCATGACATCCTGCAGAGGGGCAAGGTCGTCGCAGCCGAAGTCAAGCGGTGCGGGCACCAGGTAAAGTTTCCCTTTTGTTGCGCCGCTCATGGCTGGCTCCCGCGGGCTGAAAGCAACTTCACGCCTGCGGCTTCGATGAGCCTGCAGGTGCGGATCAGCGGCAAGCCGATCAGCGCAGTCGGGTCGTCATTGTCGATCGATTCAAGCAGCGCGATGCCGAGGCCTTCGCTTTTGGCGCTGCCCGCGCAATCGTACGGTTGCTCGGTGCGCAGGTAGTTTTCAATTTCGTCATCCGTCAGCGCGCGGAATTTCACCCTCACTGCGGCCAGACTTTTCGCTTCATAACCGCTGTCCAGGCACACGACGGCCACAGCCGTCTGAAAAATGACGGTTTGCCCTCGCATCCGGCGCAGCTGGATGACGGCGTTTTCGTGGGTGCCCGGCTTGCCGAGCGGCTGGCCGTCGAGGTCTGCAACCTGGTCGGAACCGATGACAACCGCGTCGGGAAATGCCTTGGCGACAGCCCGGGCCTTGGCCAGGGCCAGCCGCTCGGCCAGTGGGCCAGGGAGTTCGCCGGCATGGGGCGTTTCGTCCACGTCGGGCGCGACCACCTCAAACGGGATATGCAACCGCTGCAGCAATTCCCGGCGATAGCGGGAGGTCGAGCCCAAAATCAGGGGGCGGTTTTGCCCGGTGTGTCTGGAGATTGCGGCAGGGTCGGAGACAGGATTCATGCCTTGATTCTCTTACACTGCACACATGTCCAGATCCCTGCAGCCCAACCGACTCAACATGACCGCTTTCGCCCAGGATGGCGTGGCGCTTTCCGAGACTACTTTGCTACGAAATATGGAGCGCCTTGCGCACGAAGCGCAAGGGTTGCAGGCTGATTCGGCAGTGAAATGGCAGGCGGTCGGCGAATTGCGCCCACGCCCGGGCGTTGAAGACGACGTATGGTTGCATCTGACGGCTGAGGCCGTTGTGCCTTTAACCTGCCAGCGCTGTATGGGTGTGGTTGCCACACCTGTAGAGGTGGACCAGTGGTACCGCTTTGTGGCCAATGAAGACATTGCCATGGCCGAGGACGACCAGTCTGAAGAGGATTTGCTGGTGATGGAGCCCCAGTTCGATTTGCTCGCTGTGCTGGAAGATGAATTGCTGATGGCCCTGCCGCTGGTGCCCATGCACGAGGTGTGTCCTGTCGCGCCCAAACTGCAGGCGGGCGACCTTGGTGACAATGCAGATTCGGTGGACGAGGGTAGTGAAAAACCCAATCCCTTTGCGGTTCTGGCGCAGCTTAAAGCAAAAAAGTAGTAATTTAGAATTACATATTTCTCAGGTAAAGCTCCTGGATTTGTCGGCATTTCACCAGTCGCGGGTTGAGGTGATGAAATTTCTCTCGCATCGAGCTATAATCAAAGGCTTCGCGTACCAATGCGGTGAATACGGTGACATGGCGTTTAGACCGCCTTGGGCCGATATTCAGGTCCAGCTGTCTGAACTCGGATTTTGGTGCGTAATTTACCAACCTTACACCCCATCAGGAGCGGATCATGGCCGTCCAGCAGAACAAAAAGTCACCTTCGAAGCGCGGCATGCACCGCTCGCACAACGCACTCACCGTGCCAGGCATTGCCGTGGAATCCACCACCGGCGAAACCCACCTGCGCCACCACATCAGCCCTACCGGTTTTTACCGTGGCCGCAAGGTGCTGAAAACCAAATCCGAAGCGTAATTCCACGCTTTGAGCATGGGCCCGCACTCATCCTGCGGGCCTTTCTTTTGCCTGAATTCCACTCTCTCTTGACTGCACCGGTCGCCCCATGATCAGGATCGCTGTCGATGCCATGGGCGGCGATATCGGCCCAGCCGTCACGCTCCCGGCCAGCCTGGCATTCCTGGATGGTCATCCGGATGCTGCTGTGGTGCTGGTCGGCCAGCCTGAAGTCCTCGCCGGGCACCCGTTGTACCCCCGCCTTCAAGCCCATCCGCGCTGCCAGATCGTTCCGGCCAGCGAGATCGTCACCATGGACGATCCCATCGAGATCGCCTTGCGGCGCAAGAAGAACTCCTCGATGCGGGTCGCGATGAACCAGGTCAAGGATGGTGTGGCCCAGGCGGCCGTGTCGGCCGGCAATACCGGCGCCTTGATGGCCATTGCCCGCTATGTCCTCAAAACCCTGGAGGGCATAGACCGTCCGGCCATTGCTACCCAGCTGCCCAATGCCCTGGGCGGCGCCACCACGGTGCTGGACCTGGGTGCCAATGTCGACTGCACCGAAGATCACCTGCTGCAGTTTGCCGTGATGGGATCCGCCCTTGTGGCAGCCATCACCAGCAACCCCACGCCCAGTGTCGGCCTGCTCAATATTGGCGAAGAGGCGATAAAAGGTAGTGAAATTATAAAAAAAGCCGGCGAATTGTTGCGTTCTGCGTCTAATTCCGGTGATTTGAATTTTTACGGGAATGTCGAAGGTAACGATATTTTCAAGGGAACGACCGATATCGTCGTCTGTGACGGTTTTGTGGGCAACGTCGCGCTCAAGGCTAGTGAAGGTCTTGCAAGCATGATCGGCGGCTTCATAAAAGCTGAGTTTTCCCGCAATGTTTTGACAAAAATTGCGGCCATCATTGCTTATCCGGTGCTAACTGCGTTTAAAAATCGGGTTGACCACAGGCGATACAACGGCGCCGCCCTGCTCGGTCTTCAAGGTCTGGTTTTCAAAAGCCACGGCTCAGCGGACGCCTTTGCTTTTGAGACGGCGCTGAATCGGGCTTATGATGCGGCTCGGAACAATTTGCTTGAGAGAGTGCGCGAACGCATAGCCCATGCGGCCCCTTTGCTGGTGGCAGCGCAGGCGGCGCCCCCTGCTGATGCGCCTGTCGACACCTCCTCAATGCCAGTTGACTCAGCAGTCTCAACACCGGCCACTTATTAATGACCCGTTACTCACGCATCACCGGCACCGGTAGTTATTTGCCGCCGCGCCGACTGACCAATGCCGAATTGGCCGCCGACCTGGCGACCCGGGGTGTAGAAACCTCCGATGAATGGATTGTGGAGCGCACCGGCATCCGGGCCCGCCACTTTGCCGCGTCCGACGTGACCAGCAGCGACCTGGGTGTAGAAGCCGCCAAAAATGCCCTGCAGGCCGCGGGTCTGCAGGCTGCCGATATCGACCTCATCATCGTGGCGACCTCGACCCCGGACATGGTGTTTCCCTCGGCAGCCTGCATTTTGCAGAACAAACTGGGCATCGCCGGTTGCCCGGCCTTTGACGTGCAAGCTGTGTGCAGCGGGTTCGTCTATGCATTGACCGTGGCCGACGCCATGATCCGCACCGGTTCGGCCAGCAAAGCGCTGGTGATCGGCGCTGAAGTGTTCTCGCGCATCCTGGACTTTTCAGACCGGACCACCTGTGTGCTTTTTGGCGATGGCGCCGGCGCCGTGGTGCTCGAAACCTCGGACACGCCCGGCATTCTTGCCAGCGACCTGCATGCCGACGGCAGGCATGTCGGCATCCTGTGTGTGCCGGGCAATGTCTCGGGTGGTCAGATCCTGGGCGACCCCTTGCTCAAGATGGACGGTCAGGCCGTGTTCAAGCTGGCTGTGGGCGTGCTCGAAAGCGCCGCGCGCGCTACGCTGGCAAAAGCCAACATGACTGATGCCGACATCGACTGGCTGATTCCACATCAGGCCAACATCCGCATCATGCAGAGCACGGCCAAAAAACTGAAGATGCCGCTCGAGAAGCTGATTGTCACCGTCGACCAGCACGGAAACACCTCTGCGGCTTCTATCCCGCTCGCGCTGGATGTAGCCGTGCGCAGCGGCAAGATCCAAAAAGGCGACACACTCATGCTCGAAGGTGTGGGCGGCGGCTTTACCTGGGGTGCGGTGCTTCTCAACTACTGAGTGGCTCCCACCCATCTGCCAGGCTTTCACAGACAGGTGGGCATTTGAATTTCAGACCGTCCGGTGCATGGGATCGCCTTGCAGCAGCCTTGCTGGTGCTGGCTTTCGTCCTGGCTGGGTGGAAAATCCTGCAGCGCCCACCGGCCACCCCTTTTGCGGCATTGCCGTCCAGCCCTTCAGCTGATGCCGTCAAGTCCTTGCCTCGCGCGGGCTTGCCGGCACAGCAACTTTCGCCGGACGGCCGCTTTCGTTTTGATGCGCAATTTGTCTCATCTTCTCCCGGCCAGGCTGTGCATGCAGCTTCCCTCGTGGAGTTGCGCGATGGTCGCTTGCGCGCGGTCTGGTTTTCGGGCTCGCGCGAAGGCGCGGGGGATGTCACCATCCAGACCGCGGTGATGGACCCCGCCAGTCTGCGCTGGAGCGCGGAAAGCACGCTGTTCAACCGTCAAACACTTCAGCAGGGCCTGTGGCGCTATGTCAAGAAACTGGGCAATCCGGTGATCGCCCGCGCGCCCGATGGTTCACTCTGCCTGTGGATGGTCAACGTTTCGTTGGGCGGATGGGCGGGCAGCTCTATCAGCTGGGCGCGTTCCACGGATGAAGGCGCGACCTGGAGCATGCCACGCCGCCTGGTGACGTCGCCCTTCCTGAACATCAGTACGCTGGTCAAAGGAGCACCCGTCAGCTTTGAAAGCGGCGAAACCGGCTTGCCGGTGTACCACGAGTTCGTCACCAAATTCGGAGAAGTGCTGCGTATCAACGCTCTGGGCCAGGTCGTCGACAAAGTTCGCGTTCCCGGTAGTCGCACCGGTCTGCAGCCGGTTGTGCTGGTTTCGGGGCCAGAGAAGGCGCAGGTCTACATGCGCTCAGGCAATGCCACGGCGCTGATGGCTTCAGATACCACGGATGCCGGCAAGACCTGGTCGCGCGCGCATGCAAGCACCTGGCCCAATCCGGACTCCGCTGTGGCCGGCGTCATGACGAACATCGGCACGCAATGGTTGGCCCTGAACCCGGCGCCCCGAAATCGCGAAATGCTGGCCTTGTTGCAAACGGCGGCGGGCGGCTCGTTTGACGGGCTAAGCCCATGGATCGTCGAATCGTCCGCCAACCCGCAGTTGCGCACGTCCCTCATCGACTATGAGCGCCTGCTGACTCAGGAGCTCAAAGCCCGCGGCGCCAGCGACGGCGAAGCCCAGTCCTATGTAGCCAGTGCCCGGCGCCAGTTGTGCGGAGACCAGAGCTGCTCCCAGGAATTTTCTTATCCTTACTTGCTGCAAACCCGCGACGGCTACCTGCATCTCGTCTATACCTGGCATCGCACGCGCATCAAGCACGTGCGGCTGGATCCCCTGCAAACCCTCCAGGCCGCGCAAGCGGCGACCGGCCATGCTTCCTCCGGCAAATGATCTGATCGCCTTGTTCGGCATCAACCTGGTGCTCAGCGCCGGGTGTCTGCGGCTGCTGAGCTGGCGGCATGGCGCCACGCTGTGGCGCAAGTTTGCTACTGCCGCGGTGTTTGTACTTCTGTGGTGCCCGGTGGGGCCGGCCCGTTTACCGCTCGTGGCCTATGTGCGCGGCATCAGCTCGGACCTGAGCATTTCTTTGGTGGCACTCGCCTGTCTTGGCATGTACCAGCGCCTGTCGGGCGTCCGCTTGACGGATACCCGCGAGTGCATGCTGGTGAGTGTTGTCCTTGCTGTGGGCGCATTGTTCTTGTACCCGTTGGCCCTGGGCTGGGGTGACTGGGATGCCTACCGGCTGGGCTGGGGTTCGCCAGTTCTCTGGGCGGTGCTTCTGGCGCTGTCGCTGGCATGCTGGGCCAGGGGATTTCGTTTGCTGCCCTTGCTGATCGCTCTGGCTTTACTGGCCTGGGCTGCGGGGTCGCTGGAGTCCACCAATTTGTGGGACTACCTGATAGACCCCTGGCTGGCCGTTGCGGCTATCTATCAGTGCGTCAAATCGGCTGTCGGATGGGGTTTTGCACGGCTGCGTGGTGCGCACAATGGCGCTATACCGTCGTCAGTCTGACAGACTGTGCTTCAAAAAATGACTGTTCATCTTCTTAAAATGCATGCGGATGCTTTTCAGCGATCCAAGAATTCGACCCATGGAGTAATCATTTGAAATCGTTTGCTATTGTTTTTCCCGGCCAGGGTTCGCAGTCGGTCGGCATGCTGGACGCCTGGGGCGACCATCCGGTGGTTGTGCAGGCGCTGGCCGAAGCTTCCGAGGCGCTTGGCGAGGATGTCGGCCGACTGATCAAGGACGGCCCCAAGGAGGCGCTGGCGCTGACCACGAACACGCAGCCTGTCATGCTGGTCGCCGGCGTGGCGGCTTACCGTGCCTGGATGGCCGAAACCGGTACCGCGCCGGCCGCGGTCGCGGGCCACTCGCTGGGTGAATACTCCGCTCTGGTGGCTTCAGGCGTGTTGACGCTCGCGCAAGCCGCACCGTTGGTGCGCTTTCGTGCGCAGGCCATGCAGGACGCAGTGCCGGTCGGTGTGGGCGCGATGGCGGCCATTCTGGGCATGGAAGCCTCCAAAGTGATTGAAGGCTGTGCCGAGGCCGCACGCAGCTTTGGGGCCAACACCACCGAAGTGGTCGAAGCCGTCAATTTCAACGACCCGATGCAGACTGTCATCGCGGGCAGCAAGGCTGCGGTTGAGAAAGCCTGCGAAGTGCTCAAGGCCAACGGTGCCAAGCGCGCCTTGCCCCTGCCGGTGTCGGCTCCCTTCCACTCCAGCCTGATGAAGCCCGCAGCCGAGAAGCTGCGCGAGAAGCTGGCCGCAGTCGAGTTCGCAGCGCCGAAGATCCCGGTCATCAACAACGTAGAGGTAGCCGTCGAGACTGATGCTGACCGCATTCGCGCGGCGCTGTACGGGCAGGCTTTCGGCCCCGTGCGTTGGGTGGAATGCGTGCAGGCCATCAAGGCACGCGGCCTCACGACGCTGGTCGAGTGCGGGCCTGGCAAGGTGCTGGCCGGCATGGCCAAAAGAATCGATCCCGAATTGACGGGTGTCCCCCTGTTTGATCCCGCCTCCCTGGCGGAAGTGAAGGAGTTACTGGCATGAGCGAAGTCAAGTTTGAAGGCCAGGTCGCACTGGTCACCGGCGCATCGCGCGGTATTGGCGCGGCCATTGCGCTGGAGCTGGCCCAAAAAGGCCTCAAAGTGATAGGCACGGCGACCAGCGATGAAGGCGCGGCCAAAATCGGCCAGGCCCTTGCGGCTTTCCCGGGTTGCGCCGGCAAAAACCTGAATGTGAACGACGTTACCGCCGCTGAAGCGCTGATCGACGCCATCGTCAAGGAGCACGGTGGCCTGCAGGTGCTGGTCAACAACGCGGGCATCACACGCGACATGCTGGCAATGCGGCTCAAGGATGACGATTGGGATGCGGTGCTGGACACCAACCTCAAGGCCGTGTTCCGCATGAGCCGCGCCGTGATGCGCACCATGATGAAGCAGCGCTACGGCCGCATCATCAGCATCACATCCGTCGTTGGTGCCTCGGGCAACGCGGGCCAATCCAATTATGCGGCAGCCAAGGCCGGCGTGGCCGGCATGACGCGCGCACTGGCGCGCGAGCTCGGCTCGCGTAACATCACCGTCAATTGCGTCGCGCCGGGCTTTATCGAGACCGACATGACCGCCGGATTGCCGGAAGAGCAGCAAAAAGCACTTTTAGGGCAGATCCCGCTGGGCCATCTTGGCAAACCGCAAGACATTGCGCACGCTGTGGCCTTTGTGGCGAGTCCGCAGGCGGCCTACATCACAGGCCAGGAGATTCACGTCAACGGCGGCATGTATATGTAGCTCTTGAGGCGTCAGCCCCGCAGTTTCATGAAAACGGCAGGCTGACAGTGGTAAAACACGGGAAATCGAAGCCGGTTTTTATCCGTCCGGCGCGGTGCTTAGGGAAACGACTCTAACGCGGTAAAATCACGGATTAATTTACAACCCTCAGAGGGAACTATGAGCGATATCGAAGCACGTGTTAAGAAAATCATTGCCGAACAACTCGGCGTGGAAGAAGGCCAGGTCACCAGCGAAAAAGCCTTTGTGGCCGATCTGGGCGCTGACTCCCTTGACACCGTAGAACTGGTTATGGCTCTGGAAGACGAGTTCGGCATTGAGATTCCCGACGAAGACGCCGAGAAGATCACCACCGTCCAGAACGCGATTGACTACGCAAACACCCATCAAAAGGCTTGAGGCAAGGCTTTCGCCTGCTTCCGCCGTCATCAAGCCTGAAAAGTCATTCCAGGGCTTTTCGGGTTCTTCTCAGGATTTTTGAATGAGCCGTCGTCGTGTCGTCGTGACAGGTCTGGGTTGTGTCAGCCCGGTAGGTAATACCGTGGCTGAATCCTGGGCCAATCTGATTGCCGGTGTGCCCGGAATTGATCTGATCACGCAGTTTGATGCAAGCAACTTTGCCTGCAAATTTGCTGGTGAGGTCAAAGGCTTCAATATCGCGGATTACATTCCCGAAAAAGAAGCGCGGCACATGGATCGCTTCATTCATCTGGGTCTGGCTGCAGCTTTCCAGGCGGTGGCCGACAGCGGCTTGCCGACAGGCGAGGCGCTCGACGGCGAACTGGCGACCCGCATTGGCTGCAATATCGGTTCGGGCATAGGCGGTTTGCCGATGATCGAGCAAATGCATTCCGAGCTGGTCAATCGCGGCCCGCGCCGGGTGTCTCCGTTTTTTGTACCTGCCTCGATCATCAACATGATTTCCGGGCATGTATCCATCAAATTCGGCTTTAAAGGCCCCAATGTCGCGGTCGTAACGGCCTGTACGACGGGACTTCATGCCATCGGCCTGTCCGCGCGCATGATTGAATATGGTGATTGCGACGTGATGGTGGCCGGTGGCGCTGAGTCCTGCGTCTCTCCGCTGGGCGTAGGCGGCTTTGCCGCAGCGCGTGCCCTGTCCACCCGCAACGAAGACCCGAAAACAGCATCTCGCCCCTGGGACAAGGACCGTGATGGTTTTGTGCTGGGCGAAGGCGGCGGTGTGCTGGTTCTCGAAGAGTACGAGCATGCCAAAGCACGGGGCGCCAGAATTTATGCTGAACTGACCGGGTTCGGCATGAGCGCAGACGCATATCACATGACAGCGCCCGATGTCGACGGACCGCGTCGCTCCATGGTCATGGCGTTGAAGAACGCAGGTGTCAATGCCGACGAAGTCCAGTACCTCAACGCGCATGGCACGTCCACGCCGCTGGGCGACCTGAACGAGACAAACGCCGTCAAGGCGGCGTTCGGCAGTCACGCTAAAAACATGGTGGTCAGCTCGACCAAATCCATGACGGGTCACCTTTTGGGCGGCGCCGGCGGCATTGAGTCGGTGTTTACGGTGCTTTCGCTGTATCACCAGAAAATACCGCCGACCATCAATATCTTCAACCAGGATCCCGAGTGCGACCTGGACTACTGTGCCAATACCGCGCGTGACGCAAAAATCGAGGTTGCCGTCAAAAACAATTTCGGGTTCGGCGGCACCAACGGTACGCTGGTCTTCAAGCGCGCCTGATTTCCCGGCTCACGCACATCCAACAGCCTGCCTTGAGCCTGCACAACGCCCCGCCGGTTGTTTATCCGCTGGGGCGTTCGCGTTTTCTGGGTACTCTTTTGTTGGGTTTATGGCTGTCCGGGCTGCTTTTAGCGATGCTCTGGTATTTCAACGGAAACCGTCAGCTGGATTGGCGCATCGGCCTGGCACTTACTGCCGCTTTGGGCGCTGGTGTGGCAGCACATATTGGTTGGCGAAACTCTCCGGCGGGCCACTTGGCATGGGATGGCGAAGTGTGGCGCTGGGAGAGCCCGGGTTATCAGGCGGGCGTCGCCGAATATGAGCTTTCAGTCCTTGCCGATTTTCAACACTACTTACTGCTTCGGCTTGAAAATTCTGCTCACGCACGGCTGTGGCTCTGGGTGGAGCGCGGCGTCATGCCGGAGCGATGGCTGGACCTGCGCCGGGCGGTCTACTCGCCGCACAAGTCATCTTCCACCTTATCGCCGCACGATTTTCTGCCTGCAGAACCCGTGCCGGCTGTGGCAGTATCGGGGTCTATGCGCCCAGTTGAAGTCACGTCACAAAACCCATGAGCGCTGACCTGCCTCCGCCTCAACTGGAAAAAGCAACCGACAGCGATGCCATGCTGGTGGAGCGCACCGTTGCAGGCGACCAGAAGGCATATGAGCTGCTGGTCATCAAATACCAGCGGCGCATCCAGCGTCTGATAGGCCGTATGGTGCGCGATGTGGACCTGGTGGAAGATATCGCCCAGGAAACGTTCATCCGCGCCTACAGGGCCCTGGCGCAGTTCAGGGGCGAGGCCCAGTTCTACACATGGCTTTACCGGATTGCGGTGAATACCGCCAAAAAGGCCCTGATGGACCTTAAACGGGATCCAACCGTCTCTGAAAACTCCTTTAAATCGGGCCAAAGCGATGAAAGCGATGAAACTTCCCCGCTTGAAAACGAACTAACAAGCTCGGAAACGCCGGAAGCCGTGCTGGCCACCAAGGAAATTGCGGAAATCATCAATGCCGCCATGGAAGCCTTGCCTGAGGAGCTTCGCCAGGCCATTACCCTACGCGAAATAGAAGGGCTGAGCTACGAAGAGATTTCAGAGGCGATGGATTGCCCTATCGGTACAGTGCGGTCACGGATTTTCAGGGCGCGCGAGGCAATTTCGCAGAAGGTGAAACCGTTGCTGGAAAACCAGAGCGGCAAGCGTTGGTGAAGCCGCAGCACCCAGGAGCCATCCATGAACCCACGAATCAGACCCCGTATTTTGAGCCTTTCAAAACGGCAGTTCCGCTGCCCACGAACATGATGAAACCGTCAATGCAAACCAGCGAACTCATGTCTGCCCTGGCCGATGGCCAATTGGACGGGGACGAACTTGTGGCTGCGCTCGATGCCAGCCGGCGCGACGATTCAGCGGTCGCCGCCTGGGACGCCTATCACCTGATTGGCGATGCCTTGCGGTCGCCTGCGCTTCGGACCAAAGGGGTGGACATGGCCTTTTTGGCGCGCCTGAACCAGCGCCTTGCCCAGGAAACCCCGGCCGGTTCGAATTTTCATCCTGCTGTTCCGGCTCTGGATGTTGTTCAGGTACCCGTGCAAGCAATGTCTCAACCGCATGGCGAAGCCGCCAATGACAGCGATTTCCGCTGGAAGCTGGTAGCAGGATTTGCCTCACTCGCCGCGGTGGCTGCCATTGCGTGGAATGCCTCCGGCTTGCTGGCACCCGGCTCGGCGCCGCAGCTTGCCCAGGCGCCACTGTCACAACAGGTGTTGGTTGCTTCGCCCCAAGGCCCAATGGTGCGGGATGCCCGGCTGGAGGAACTGCTGGCTGCACACAAGCAGCTGGGGGGCACATCGGCCCTGCAGGAGCCCTCGGGCTTCTTGCGCAATGCCACCTTTGAAACGCCGCAAAATGCAGGACGCTGAGCGGGCGCCTGCTTGTCGCCGGGCTTTGGAAACCTCATGAAATTCAAGCTATTTCGCCTTCTAGCCCTTGCGGGATGTGCGCTGCCAGCTATGAATTTTGTAGCGGCACAGGTGCCGCCGCCGGCCCCTGCTGCGACGCCCGTGGAATCCCGCAACATCAACGATTGGCTGATGCGCATGCACGAGGCTTCCAAAAAGCGCTCATACATCGGCACCTTTGTCGTCTCTTCCGGTGGTGCCATGTCCAGTGCGAAGATTTGGCATGTTTGCGAGGGCGACCAGCAAATGGAGCGGGTAGAAACGCTGACGGGGGCACCGCGCTCGATTTTTCGCCATAACGACCAGGTGGTCACCTTCATGCCGGACCACAAGGTGGTTCGCAGTGAAAAGCGCGAGTCGCTGGGTATGTTCCCCCAGTTGCTGCAGTCAACCGATAACCGGATTGCCGACTATTACAAGGTCCGTCAGGAGGGTACCGAGCGTGTGGCGGGCGTCGAGGCCGATATCGTGCTGCTGGCGCCCAAAGACAACATGCGGTTTGGCTACCGGGTCTGGACAGAACAGAAGAAAGGCCTGGTCGTGAAGCTGCAGACGCTCGATACCGACGGCAAGGTCCTGGAACAGGCGGCATTTTCAGAATTGCAGCTCGATGCTCCGGTCAAAATGGACAAGCTCCTCCAGATGATGGGCAAGGTCGACGGTTACCGTGTGGAAAAGCCTGTTCTCATGAAGACCACGGCAAGCGCGGAAGGCTGGCTCCTGAAGGCGCCTGTGGCGGGCTTTAAACCCATGAGTTGCTACAAGCGGCCGGCGACGGCACTGGCGCCTGCTGGCACTGCGGCCGGTGAAGAGCCCCTGCAGTGGATTTTCTCGGATGGTTTGGCATCGGTGTCGATTTTTGTAGAACCGTTCGACCGCCAGCGCCACGGTCAGGAATCGAGCCTGTCGATGGGCGCCACCCAGACGATTACCAGGCAGCTCGACGCCTATTGGGTCACCGTGATGGGTGAAGTCCCCATGGGCACCTTGAAGCTTTTTGCGGGCGGGCTGGAGCGCAAGAAATAATATGCACCTGCGCTCCTGATACTTTTCCCGGGGCCCACGTGCTGCAACAGTTTTCTCCGGCGCCAGCCTTGGATTGCCGCCGGGTGTGATTGCCGGATGACAACATTTATGACGAGGCTGATGATGCTTGAATTGAACTGGAAACCCCTGCGCTCCTGCCTGACGGCGGCCATCGTAGGAAGCACGGCGGTCCTGGCGGTGCTGCCGGTCGCGCCGGTCTGGGCGCAGAACCGTACATTGCCGGATTTCACGGACCTGGTGGAGCAGGTGGGTCCTTCGGTGGTCAATATCCGCACCCTGGAGAAAGCCAAGGCAGCGGCTTCAGGGAGTGCGGACGAACAGATGCTGGAATTCTTCAAGCGCTTTGGCATACCGATCCCCCCCAATATGCCCCGCGCACCCCGGCCGGACCGCAGCCCTCAGCCTGACGAAGACCAGCCACGCGGCGTCGGGTCGGGTTTCATCCTGACGGCCGACGGCTTTGTGATGACCAACGCGCATGTGGTCGAAGGCGCTGATGAAGTCATTGTCACGTTGACCGACAAGCGCGAATTCAAAGCCAAAATCATCGGTGCGGACAAGCGCAGTGACGTTGCCGTCGTCAAGATTGAAGCGACGGGGCTGCCCGCAGTGAAGATTGGCGACATCAACCGCCTCAAGGTCGGGGAATGGGTGATGGCCATCGGCTCGCCATTTGGCCTGGAAAACACCGTGACTGCAGGTATCGTGAGTGCCAAGCAGCGGGATACCGGCGACTACCTGCCGTTTATCCAGACCGACGTGGCCATCAACCCCGGCAACTCCGGCGGGCCCCTGATCAATATGCGCGGTGAGGTGGTTGGCATCAACAGCCAAATTTATTCGCGCTCCGGCGGCTTCCAGGGCATTTCCTTTTCCATTCCCATAGATGAGGCAGCGCGCGTGTCCGATCAGTTGCGCACGAGCGGCAAGGTCACGCGGGGCCGCATCGGTGTGCAGATCGACCAGGTCACCAAAGAGGTGGCGGAATCGATTGGCCTGGGCAAGGCGCAGGGCGCACTGGTCAGGGGTGTTGAGAGCGGCGCACCCGCAGAAAAAGCGGGCATTGAAGCTGGCGACATCATCATCAAGTTCGACGGCAAACCGATTGAAAAATCCAGCGACTTGCCGCGCATGGTCGGCAACGTGAAGCCGGGGACCAAGGCCGTGGTGACTGTCTTCAGGCGCGGCGCGAGCAAGGACCTTTCGGTCACGATTGGTGAGGTCGAGGCCGAAAAACCCGCGCGCAAGGCTTCGGCGGGCCCTGAGCCCAAGCCCCCGGTGGCGGGTGCAGCACAGGCTTTGGGTCTGGCCGTTAGTGAAGTGCCCGATGCACAGAAGAAAGAGCTGAAGGTCAAGGGTGGCGTCAAGGTGGACACCGCCGAAGGAGCTGCTGCGCGGGCCGGCCTGAAAGAAGGCGACGTGATTGTGGCGATTGCCAACTCCGAAGTCACCAGCGTCAAGGAATTTGAAGCGGCCCTTGCCAAAATCGACAAGTCCAAGGCCATCAACGTGTTGTTCCGCCGGGGTGAGTGGGCGCAATACGCATTGATCAGGCCTTCCCGCTGAAGGCGCTACCCAGGGCGCTTTCTCGCGGCGGCGCGGCAGCATGTGCGGCTGTCTTTAACCCCCATACCCTGCCGGGCTATGGGGGTTTTTGATGTCTGGCGCGGGAATTTGGTGCTTCGCAAAAATATATTTTGCGAGGGGCCAGACCTGATTTTTTGTTAGTGATTACTCACAATAAAGTGGTCCATGGACCATTTTCGGTAGAATATGAGCTCCCGCCTGCGCTATTTCGATATATCGGAATGGCTAAAGACCTGGTTTCTCTCTTTATTTTGAGTAATACCGAACGCTCCACAGATCACCCACAAGTTGTCCAGAGACAAGCAGTATAAAATTGTGAATAAGTTGTGCATAAGATCCATGTTGCTAGCCTGCAACGACAAAAATATGGCCATTTCGGGACTGTTCGGCTCCGACTTTTTGCCTACAATGAAGTTCCAACTATCGCAGTTGCCATAGATTGTTGGTTCAGGGCGCGTCGCTACTCGACGCGCCCTTTTTTATGGCCCTCGCGAATTCCATTCAATCTCTTCGCAATACTTTCAAGTACTTAGGCGTTCTCGTTGATGAATCACATCAGAAATTTTTCGATCATTGCCCACATTGATCACGGCAAATCCACGCTGGCTGACCGTCTCATCCAGCGTTGCGGCGGTTTGCAGGACAGAGAGATGAGCGCGCAGGTTCTGGATTCGATGGATATTGAAAAAGAGCGTGGGATAACCATCAAGGCGCAGACCGCTGCGCTCAAATACAAGGCACTCAACGGCGAGGTCTACAACCTCAATCTGATCGACACGCCGGGCCACGTCGACTTCTCTTATGAAGTGAGCCGCTCGCTGTCCGCATGCGAGGGGGCGCTGCTGGTGGTGGACGCCAGCCAGGGTGTGGAAGCACAGACCGTCGCCAACTGCTACACCGCGCTGGACCTCGGCGTGGAAGTCGTGCCGGTGCTCAACAAGATGGACTTGCCGCAGGCCGACCCTGATAACGCCAAGCAGGAAATCGAAGAAGTGATCGGTATCGACGCGACCGATGCGATTCCCTGCAGTGCCAAGACGGGCATGGGTATCGATGAAATCCTGGAGGCCGTCGTTGCCAGAATTCCGCCGCCCAAAGGTAATCCAGGCGGCCCGTTGCGCGCCATGATCATTGACAGTTGGTACGACGCTTATGTGGGCGTCGTCATGCTGGTGCGTGTTGTGGACGGCCGGCTTGCCAAGGGTGACCGTATCAAGCTGATGGCCAGCGAGGCGATGTACAACGCCGAGCAATTAGGCGTCTTTACTCCGCATACCGAGCCTCGCCAGGCACTCGAATCCGGCGAGGTGGGTTTTGTCATCGCTGGCATCAAGGAGCTTCAGGCGGCGCGGGTCGGCGACACCGTGACCCTGATCAAGCCCGGGACAGGCGGCGCTGCCTTTACCGCCACCGAGGCCTTGCCCGGCTTCAAGGAAATCCAGCCTGCGGTGTTTGCCGGCCTGTATCCCTCAGAGGCCAGTGAATACGAATCCCTGCGCGATGCACTGGAAAAACTCAAGCTCAATGATGCGTCGCTGCACTATGAGCCGGAGGTCAGCGAAGCGTTGGGTTTCGGGTTTCGCTGCGGTTTCCTGGGGCTGCTGCACATGGAGATCGTCCAGGAGCGGCTCGAGCGGGAATTCGATCAGGATCTGATCACGACGGCCCCCAGTGTGGTCTATGAAGTTCTCCAATCCGACGGAACCCTCCTCAAGGTTGAAAATCCCTCCAAAATTCCCGACGGCGGAAAGGTCAACGAGATCCGCGAGCCCATCGTGACCGTGCACTTGTATATGCCGCAGGACTATGTGGGCGCCGTGATGACGCTGGCCAACCAGAAACGCGGCGTCCAGCTGAACATGGCTTACCACGGCAAGCAGGTCATGTTGACCTACGAAATGCCACTGGGCGAGATCGTGCTGGACTTCTTCGACAAGCTCAAGTCCGTCTCCCGCGGCTATGCGTCAATGGACTACGAATTCAAGGAGTTCCGGGCATCCGATGTGGTCAAGGTGGACATCTTGCTGAACGGCGAGAAGGTCGATGCGCTGTCCATCATCGTCCACCGCAGCCAGTCGGCCTACCGCGGCCGGGCGGTGGTGGCCAAAATGCGCGAGATCATTTCCCGGCAGCAATTCGATGTGGCCATCCAGGCGGCGATCGGGGCCAACATTATTGCGCGTGAGACAATCAAGGCGCTGCGCAAAAACGTGATCGCCAAGTGCTACGGCGGCGATATTTCACGCAAACGCAAGCTCCTTGAAAAACAAAAAGCGGGTAAAAAACGCATGAAACAAATCGGTTCCGTTGAAGTCCCTCAGGAAGCCTTCCTGGCCATTTTGCAGGTGGAAGATTGATGCGCGGCGCAATGAGCACGATCACGGCCGTGGTGCTGGCCGCCTTTGTGGGTTATGGCGCTGCCTGGTACTTCGGCGTCGTGGACGGAAACTTTTCCCTGCTGCTGTTCCTGGCATCGGTGGTCACCGGGATTTACTGGCTGGCCGAGCGGTTTTACTTTTTGCCGCAGCGCTACCGCGCGGCGGCAGCATTCGAGGAAAGTGCTGCCAGGCGGCAGGCTGAGCTCGCCGGCAAAGGCATCAGCCAGGTCGACAACCATGTTGACGAAGCCAGAACCCGGCTCATCATGCAGCCCTGGTGGCTGGATTGGACCGCCGGCCTGTTCCCGGTGATCGTGGTGGTTTTCCTGTTGCGCTCCTTCCTGTTTGAGCCCTTCAAGATTCCTTCTGGCTCCATGATCCCCACCTTGCTCGTCAACGATCTGATCCTGGTCAATAAATTCCATTACGGCGTTCGCTTGCCGGTGCTCAATATCAAGGTACTGGACAACAACACCCCGCAGCGCGGTGATGTGATGGTGTTTCGCTATCCGCCAAAACCGAGCCTGGATTACATCAAACGGGTGGTGGGTGTGCCCGGGGATGAGGTGGCCTACCTGAACAAGAAGCTGACCATTAACGGCAAGCCTCTGGTCAAGACGCCTTTGCCCGACTTTTTTGACGAAGATATTTTGCGTTACGCCAAACAGTTCGAAGAGGTCAATGGGACAAAGAAATACCGCCTGCTGAATGACGACTCCCGGCGCGCCGGCCTCGATGAGCGGGAGGTCATGGACTTTCCTTTCAAGGAAAATTGCCGTTACAGTAGCGAGGGCGTTGTCTGCAAGGTGCCTGAGGGGCAGTATTTCATGATGGGCGATAACCGCGATAATTCGCTGGATTCCCGTTATTGGGGGTTTGTTCCCGATAAAAACATCGTCGGCAAGGCCTTTTTTGTCTGGATGAATTTCGGCAACCTCAAGCGTATCGGTTCTTTCGAGTAGCCGCTTTTTTGGCACACTTTGGTGTACCAGGGGCAATACGACAGGACTTCCTAGTCAGAGCAGGAGAAAAAATGAAACATCGTCAACGTGGCATTTCCTTTATTGGCCTTCTGTTTGTGGGCATTGTTCTTGTATGTGGCGGCATTTTGGCTGCCCAGGTTGCCCCGACGCTGATTGAATATCAGGCCATCCTCAAGGCCGCCGGAAAGGCGAGGGAAGGCAACACGGTGGCTGAGGCCAGAACTATCTTTGACAAGGCCGCCCAGATTGACGACATCAAGTCAATTACCGCCAAAGATATCGAAGTGACCAAAGAGGGTGACAAAACTGTGGTGTCTTTCGCCTATAACAAGGAAATCCACATGGCCGGCCCAGCTTATCTGCTGCTCAAGTACAACGGCCGTGCCAAGTAAGTGCGAGCGAGTGCTACCTCAAGTCCTGGTCTGCTGGCATTGCAAAAGCGCCTGCAGCATGATTTTTCCGACCCAAAGCTGCTCCAGCAGG
Organism: Polaromonas sp. P2_G11; assembly: GCF_056403595.1. Lineage (NCBI taxonomy): Bacteria > Pseudomonadati > Pseudomonadota > Betaproteobacteria > Burkholderiales > Comamonadaceae > Polaromonas > Polaromonas sp. P2_G11. The sequence goes on from NZ_JBFUFE010000006.1 coordinate 126,122, forward strand.
CGCTGACGCACCGCAGCTTTTCGACCGACCATAACGAACGCATCGAGTTTCTGGGCGATTCCGTCCTGAACCTGGCTGTCGCGGGGCTGCTCTACGAGCAACTGAGCACCCTGCCTGAGGGCGACCTTTCACGTGTGCGGGCCAACCTTGTCAAGCAGGACACCCTGCACAAACTTGCTGTCGTGCTTGGCCTGCCGGACCTGGTACGGCTGGGTGAGGGTGAGGCAAAATCCGGCGGACAGAAGCGGCCCTCCATTCTCGCCGATGCGCTGGAGGCTGTGATAGGCGCCGTTTACCTGGACGCCGGTTTTGAGGCGGCCAACCTGCTGGTGCGCCGGCTGTTCAAAGATGTGGAAATCAACCCGCAGATGCAGGCCATCGGCAAAGATCCGAAAACCGAATTGCAGGAGTGGTTGCAGGGGCGCAAAATGAACCTGCCGATTTACCGCGTGGTGGGTACCATGGGTGCGGCCCACAAGCAGACCTTCGATGTGGAATGCGAGATCACCGAGTATGGCCGGGCCGAGCGCGGGATCGGCGGCTCCCGCCGGGCCGGCGAACAAGCCGCCGCCGCCGCCATGCTGATGTTTGTCAAGACACTGGATTCCTGACTCCGAGCCGGCAGCCGCCCGAAGGCCGCAGGCCAACACACCAAGATTATGAGTACAGGTAAAAAAGAACCGAAAAAACCGGTAGCTGCTGCGGCGACTCCCTCTGCAGTCGCGCCGAAAAAGCGTCAAGCCAAAGCCCCGCAAACCGTGCAGCCGCCCGATGCGCTGGAAGCCATGCTGGCGCAGGCCCTGTCTTCGCGCGGCGCGGCCGTGCCGGCCACTGCTGACACGCCGCCTGCCGGCGAGCAGCGCTGTGGCCTGATCGCCATCGTCGGCAAGCCCAATGTGGGTAAATCCACTTTGCTCAATGCGCTTGTGGGGCAAAAGATCAGCATCACCTCGCGCAAGGCCCAGACCACGCGCCACCGCATCACTGGCATGCGCACGGTCAAGGCAACGCAGTATGTCTTCGTGGACACGCCGGGCTTCCAGACCCGGCACGGCAACGCGCTGAACCGCTCGCTGAACCGCACCGTGGTCGGCGCCGTCAATGATGTGGACCTGATTGTCTTTGTGGTGGAAGCCGGTCAATTCAACCAGGCCGACGCCAAGGTTCTGGCTCTGCTGCCTGAAAAGACACCCGCGATTTTGCTGGCTAACAAGTTTGATTTGATTCACCGCCGCGCCGAGATCGCGCCCTGGCTCAAGGAAATGCAGGAGCGGCACAATTTCGCCGAGTTCGTGCCCATGTCGGCCAACAACGCCAAGGACATCGAGCGCCTGTTCGGCATTTGCGAAAAATACTTGCCGGTGCAGCCCTGGATGTACGGTGCCGACGAACTGACCGACCGTAGCGACCGCTTCATGGCCGCCGAAATCATCCGCGAAAAGCTGTTCCGCCTGACGGGCGACGAGCTTCCCTATACCTCCACCGTCATCATTGACCAGTACGAAGAGGAGGGCAATTTGCGAAAAATTGCCGCCACTATCGTGGTCGAGCGCGACGGCCACAAGGGCATGATCATTGGCGAGAAGGGCGAAAAGCTCAAACGCATCGGCACTGAAGCCCGGCATGAGCTCGAAACCCTCACTGGCGGCAAGGTGTTCCTGGAGATCTGGGTCAAGGTCCGTTCGGGCTGGGCGGACGACGAGGCAAGGGTCAAGACCTTCGGGTATGAATGAGGCCCCCACGGTCGCTCACTTCGTGTAGTTCCCTGCCCCCCGAGGGGGCCGCCCGCCTGCGGCCTGGCAAAGCCAGTTCCGCGGCTCATGCTGGCCTGCCTTCTTTAAACCGTTTGAATCCCTGAACATGGCGACCAAGCGCATAGGTGACGAGCCCGCCTACGTCCTGCATCGCTACGACTGGAGCGAGTCCAGCCTGATCCTGGAGGTGTTCACCCGCAAGTATGGGCGGGTGGCGTTGGTGGCGCGGGGAGCCAAAAAGCCCAGTTCCAGTTTCCGGCCGATCTTGCTGCCTTTGCAGCCGCTGCACATTGCCTTTGGTGGCGATGCCGAAATCCGTACCCTGAAAAGCGCTGAGTGGCAGGGAGGTCACGTTATGCCTACGGGGGATGCCTTGCTGTCGGGTTATTACCTCAACGAGCTGCTCATGCGCCTGATGGCGCGTGACGACCCGCATCCCGTGCTGTTTGACGCCTACGCCGCCACGGTGCAATTGATCGCCGCACAAAGTGCCGAAACCCTGCAGCTGGCGCTGCGCGCGTTTGAGCTGCGGCTGCTGCGCGACATCGGCCTTTTACCCCTGCTGGACGCCGAAACCGCCACGCTGGCGCCGCTCGATCCGGACACCCGCTATGTGCTGGTGCCAGAGGCGGGGCTCCGGCAAGCGCACGACGACGATCGCGTCAGCCTGCCCGGCGGGCAATGGCAGGCGCTGCAACAGGCGCTGGGTGACGAGGCGCTGTTCTCTGACACGGTACGGGCCTGTATCCCCGGTTTCAATGAGCTTAAAACCCAGTTGCGCGGGCTGCTGCACTACCATTGCGGCGTCAAGGTCCTGAAAACCCGGCAGATGATGATGGACCTGCAAGCTTTCTAACGAGCAACCGCCATGAAACTCCTTTCGCCCGTTCCCCTCGTGTCCCATGTGTATGACAAGACCGCACTGTCGGTCAACGTCAACAAGGTCGCCTTGCTGCGCAACTCCCGGCACCTGGACATTCCCAGCGTGCGGCGCGCCGCCGAGCTGTGCCTGGAGGCCGGCGCCCAAGGCATCACGGTGCACCCGCGGCCCGACGAGCGGCATATCCGCCGTGACGACGTCTTTGAACTCGCCGCGCTGATGAAGGACTGGCCAGACCGCGAATTCAACATCGAAGGCAACCCGCTCCAGAACCTGATGGGCTTTGTGCACGATCTGGCCGCCAGGGGCCTGCCGCTGCACCAGTGCACTTTTGTGCCCGACAGCGAGGACCAGTTCACCAGCGACCATGGCTGGAATTTCCCCGAAGACGCGGAGCGCCTGCAGCCCCTGATAGAACAGGTCCATGACCGCCGTGTGCGGGTCAGCCTTTTCATGGACCCGGTTCCCGAAGCCATGGCAGCAGCCAAGGCCGTGGGCGCCGACCGGGTGGAGTTTTATACCGAGACCTACGCGCGCGCTTGGCCCACCCCTGAAAAGGCCGAAGTCCTGGCGCGCTTTACCCGTGCGGGCCAGGCCGCCGCGGCAGCCGGCCTGGGCATCAACGCCGGCCACGACCTGAACTGCGACAACCTCACGGAGTTTGTGCGCGAAGTCCCCGGCGTGCTGGAGGTGTCGATAGGCCACGCTTTTGTTGCCGACGCGCTCGAGTTGGGTTACGCCGCGACCACCAGGCGTTACCTGCTTAGCATCACCCAGGCATTCGCCCCCGCATGAGTGGAGCCCCCACGGTCGCCCACTGCGTGTGGCTTCCTGCCCCCCGAGGGGGCCGCCCGCCTGCGGCCCGGCGAAGCCGGTTCCGCGGCTCATGCTGGCTTTTTGCGTGTCACTTTGCGGCGATTGGGTGCTAGATGATTTACGGTATTGGAACTGACATCTGCGACGTGCGCCGCATCCGCGCCAGCCTTGAGAGGCATGGCGAACGGTTTGCCCGCAGGATCCTGAGCGACGGTGAACTTGCCACCTGGAAACACCGCAGCGCGCGCTGGCCCGACCGCGGCGTCAGCTACCTTGCCACCCGGTTTTCAGCCAAAGAGGCTTTCAGCAAGGCGATCGGCACCGGCATGCGCATGCCCATGACCTGGCGCAGCTGCGAAATCGCCAAGGCGCCCAGCGGTAAACCCGAGATCGTGCTGCACGGCACGCTCAAGGCCTGGTTTGAAGCCCGCCAGCTCACTGCCCATGTGTCCGTCACCGACGAAACCGATTACGCCGCCAGTTTTGTGGTTGTAGAGAAAAATGGCCCCTAGCGCCCGTCAATATTGCGCTGGCAGCTATCAATTTAATAGTATTTAATTCCTGATTTCAATCCCATGACCCAGCACGCTCCCCTCATCATCGACATCGCCGGCCTCACGCTGACCAAGGCTGACCGCCGGCGCCTCAAGCACCCCTTGACCGGCGGGATCATCCTGTTTGGCCGCAACTGGCAAGACCGCCGGCAACTGAGCGCGCTCTGTGCTGAGATAAAGAGCATCCGGCCGGACTTGCTGATTTGCGTGGACCACGAAGGCGGCCGCGTGCAGCGCTTCAGGACGGATGGTTTTACCCACCTGCCGCCTATGCGCGCGCTGGGCTCGCTGTGGATGAAGGACCAGCTTGCGGCCACCAACGCCGCCACCGCCTGTGGCTACGTGCTGGGTGCCGAGTTGCGCGCTTGCGGCGTTGATTTCAGTTTCACGCCGGTGTTGGACCTCGATTGGGGTGAAAGCGGGGTCATCGGCGACCGCGCCTTTGGCCGCGACCCGCGCGTGGTCACGCTGCTGGCCAAAAGCCTGATGCACGGCCTGCTGCAGGCGGGTATGGCCAATTGCGGCAAGCACTTCCCCGGCCATGGTTTCGTCAAGGCCGACTCCCATACCGACATCCCGGTCGACAAACGCAGCCTGAAAGCCATCCTGGCCGACGACGCCGCGCCTTATGAGTGGCTGAACACCACGCTCACCAGCGTGATGCCGGCACATGTGATTTACCCCAAGGTGGACGCCAGGCCGGCAGGTTTTTCGGAAAAGTGGCTGACTTACATCCTGCGCGGCCAGCTGGGTTTTGGCGGCGCGATTTTCAGCGACGACCTGAGCATGGCCGGCGCACGCCTCATTGACGGCAAGGAAGTCAGCTACACCGAGGCTGCTGTCACGGCGCTGAACGCCGGCTGCGACATGGTCCTGCTGTGCAACCAGTCGGTGGGGGAGGGCAAACCGGTGGACGAACTGCTGGACGGCATGGCCGAGGCGCTGCTCAAGGGCCAGTGGGAAGCGCTGGAGTCCAGCGAGCTGCGCCGGCTGGACCTGCTGCCCGCCACCCCAGCCCACGAATGGGACGAACTGATGCTGCACCCGGCGTATATGCACGCGATGGGGCTGATTCCCTGAGATGCGTTTGCCGGAGATGCTATTAAATGAATAGCTGATGGCGCAAGACTGTATTGGGTTTCAGGCCTTTTCCTTGTAAATTTGACCGATTCGAAACCCGCACGGACGGCTGTGGCCACACCGCAGTGGGGTCAGGCTGAAGGCCACTCCAGCCGGCCCACCGCATCCATATGCGTCAGGTACACCCGCAGGTCAAATTCATACTGGTGGTAGCGCGGCTCCATATGGGTGCAGAGCTGGTAAAAAGCCTTGTCGTGCGCTTTTTCCTTGATGTGGGCCAGTTCGTGCACCGCAATCATCCGCAAAAACTCTTCCGGCACTTCCCTGAACAGCGTTGCCACCCGGATTTCACGCTTGGCTTTAAGTTTGCTGCCCTGGACCCTGGAAACAGTGGTGTGTGTGCCCAGCGCATGGGCAATCACGTGCAGCTTGCTGTCAAAAGCGACTTTGGAAAGCGGCTCCGAGCTGCGTAAAAACTCGCTTTTGAGTCCCATCACGTAGTCGTACAGGGCCTTGTCCGTCCGCACGCCATGGGCAAGGGGGTATTTGGCAAGCAGCACCTCACCCAGCCGGCCCTGCGCCAGCAGCTGCTGCACCTGGGTCTGCAGACTGTCGGGGTAGCCGAGAAGGTATTTCAATAGCACCCCCGTCCAGGCTCACTGCGTGTAGCCTGTTCCCCCCTCAAGGGGGCGGCGCCAGCGGTCTGGCAAAGCCAGTCCCGCGGCCCCTGCTGGTGTGGAATCGGGGATGGCGAAGTGCGCGATCGTGGGCTAAACCTCACGTCGCAGCGCGGGGAAGAGAATCACATCACGGATGCTGGGGCTGTCGGTCAGCAGCATCATCAGCCGGTCTATGCCGACGCCGCAGCCGCCGGTCGGCGGCATGCCGTACTCCAGCGCGCGGATGAAGTCGTGGTCATAAAACATGGCTTCGTCGTCACCACTGTCCTTGGCTGCTACCTGGGCGTTAAAGCGCGCGGCCTGCTCTTCAGCGTCATTAAGCTCACTGAAACCATTGCCGAATTCGCGGCCGGTGATGTAGAGCTCAAAGCGCTCTGTCACCTCCGGACGGCTGTCGTTGGCGCGTGCCAGCGGGGAGATTTCGGTCGGGTGCTCCATGATGAAGGTCGGCTGCCAGAGCTTTTCTTCCACCGTTTCCTCAAAATAAAGCACCTGCAGGCTGGCCAGCGAACGGGTCGAGAGGCGGTCTTTTTCTTCGCTCATGCCGAGCTTCTTGAGGGCGTTCGTCAGCCAGGCCGCATCGTCCACATGCTTGCCGGCCTCGGTGTGCTTGAGGATGGCTTCACGGATCGTCAGGCGTTCAAAGGGCTTGCTCAGATCAATTGGTCCCCCGAGCCGGCCGGTTCCATAGTTCAGCTCGAGCGACCCGCAAACTTTTTGTGCCACGTCACGGATCAGCGCTTCGGTAAACGTCATCAGGTCCGAGTAATTCCACCAGGCGGCGTAGAACTCCATCATGGTGAACTCGGGGTTGTGGCGGACGCTGATGCCTTCGTTGCGGTAGCTGCGGTTGATCTCAAAAACACGCTCGAAACCGCCGACGATGAGGCGCTTGAGGTAGAGCTCAGGCGCGATGCGCAAAAACATCTCCTGGTCCAGCGCGTTGTGGTGCGTCTTGAACGGCTTGGCATTGGCGCCGCCCGGGATGGGGTGCAGCATGGGGGTTTCGACTTCAAGGAAATCGTTTGCGACCATGAATTCACGGATGCTGCTGACCGCCTTGCTGCGCGCCATGAACCGTTTGCGCGCCTCCGCATCCATGATCAGGTCGACATAACGCTGGCGGTATTTGACTTCCTGGTCGGCCATGCCGTGGAATTTGTCGGGTAGGGGGCGCAGGCTTTTGGTGACCAGGCGCAGGCTGGTCGCATGGATCGAAAGTTCACCGGTCCGCGTCCGGAACACTGTGCCGGTCGCCTCGACGATGTCGCCCAGGTCCCAGTGCTTGAAGGCGCTGTGGACTTCCTCGCCGACGCCCTCATTGTTGATATAGAGCTGGATGCGGCCGCCGGTAGGGCCGAACGAAGCATCCTGCAGCGTCGCAAAGCTCGCCTTGCCCATCACGCGCTTGAGCATCATGCGGCCTGCGACATGAACCTTGATCGCCAGCGGCTCGAGTTCCTCGTTGGTCTTGTCGCTGTACTTTTCGAAAACCTCTGCCGCCCGGTGCGTCGGCTTGACGTCGTTGGGGAAGGCGACGCCCCGGCCTTCGGCCTGCCGTTGGCGCATGGCCTTGAGCTTTTCGCGGCGTTCGGCGATCAGCTGGTTCTCGTCTTGGGCAGGGGGCACGGTGTTGTTATCGGACATGGTCAGAAGGTGTGAAAACGATCGGGGGCGCTGCCAAAGCCGGTTTGCAGCTGTTGCGGACAAAGCGCCAAACCGTTGATTTTAGTTTTTTAAGTGGCTGGTTTCCCCATTCAGGGCCGGCTGCCCCTATTTAAGCCTTGATAATCCCGCCTATGTACCTGCGCGCCGGCGTTTTTTCCCTGGGTTTGCTCATGGCCAGCCGCCTGCTCGGCCTCCTGCGGGAATCGGCCCAGGCCGCTGCTTTTGGCGCCACCGGACTTGGCGATGCGGTGATTGTGATGTTCACCCTGCCGGACTTGCTGGTCGGCATATTGTTCAGCGGCGCCCTGGGTTACGTGTTGTTGCCGGAATGGGCGCGCCAAACGCCTGCGCAACAGGATGCCAGCCAGAAAAAAGTCGCACGGGCGCTGCTCGGCACTGGTCTTGTACTGGCTTTGCTGATCTGGTTACTTCGGGGTGCGCTGTCCCATGCGCTTGCACCTGGCCTGCGCGGCGAAATGGCCATCCTTGGCCGTGACTCGCTGGCCTGGAGCGCCGCCGTGCTGCCGCTGGCCATGCTGGCCGCGCTCTGGGTAACGCGATTGCAGCATGAACGGGATTTCGTAGGCATGTACAGCGGCAATCTTGTGGTCAACCTGCTGCTGGTTCTTGCGCTGTTCCTGGCGCCGCAAAACAGCGGAGATCGAACTGTCTTTATCCTGGGCTGCTTCCTTGTGCTGGCGATGGTCGCGCGCCTCGGCTGGCTGGCCTGGCGGCTTCCGCAGGCTGCGCCGACTGGTCCGGCGGCGATGGCTATGCCGGCCCCGCCTGCTGCGGGCATATGGATCTGGGCCGGCCTGTCTTCGGGCCTGCTGCTGCTGTTGCCCCTGATGGGGCGCAGCCTGGCGTCCCAGGCCGGGGAGGGGGCCCTCGCAGACTTTAATTACGCCTGGAAGCTGGTGGAGTTGCCGCTGGTGCTCGCGGTGCAGCTCGTGGCCAGTCTGGCTTTTCCGGCAATCACCCGCACCGAAGTAGGCTCTGCGGAACGCGACAGGGCTTTGCAAATTGCCTTTCTCCTGGCCTGGACCCTGGCTTGCGCAGCGATCGCCGTGGTGGGCAGCTTTTCGCTGCCGCTTGCCCAACTGCTGTTTGGCTGGGGCCGCATGGATGCCGGGCATCTGGAAGTTATTGCGCGCTGGGGGGCCATCGGTATCTGGTCACTGCTGCCACAGGCTTTGATCGCCGTATTGCTGACAGTCATGGCTGCATCGGGGCATATGCACCGCGCAGTCTGGGCTTATGTCGCCGGCCTGACTGCGCTCGCCGTTGCAGCTTGGTCCGGGCTTGCCGGAGGCGCGCTTGTGATGGGGGCGCTCAATGCCGTACTGGCGGGCATCACACTCGCCATGTTATTTACCGAGCGCGAGCAGCTTCACCGGGCGCTGCCGTGGCGTGCCATGCTTGCCCCGTTGGCCGCTTGCCTGCTTCTGGTCGTGGCCAGTCGCTGGTTTGGCCGCTGGAATTTTCTGCCCAGCGCGCTGGCAGCCAGCTTTTTTGCGGTAGTGGTGCTGGCCAGCGCGCTGCTGGCCAGCCCTTTGCTGCGCAGTTTTCTGGGCCGCCAGCCGTTGGCCGTGCCGCAGGCCGGCGGGCAATAATGGCTTATTCCTCTTTCGTTCCATGATTGACTTACTGACCATTACCAACCAGCCGGAGCTGGCGAAACGCTGTGACCGGATGCCGGCCATGCGGCTGTTTGTGGACCTTGAACGCAATGGCAAGGCCGAGCGCCAGGCCGGGCGCAACACTTTCATCAGTACGCACCAGATTGACGATGTGGGCCGTGTCAAGGCAGTTTTACGGCATTCGCGTCTCATGGTTCGCGTCAATCCATACCGGCTCGATCAGCCGGCTGCAGCCCGTGCGGAGGTCGATGCTGTGCTTGCGCAAGGGGCCGACCTGCTGATGCTTCCGATGTTTTCGACCGCGCAGGAATTGCGGAGCTTCTGCGAAATCGTCGATGGCCGTGTGCCGGTAGTGCCCCTGCTCGAAACCGTGGGTGCGCTCGAATCGCTCGAGCAATGGCTGGACACGCCGGGGCTTGGAGAGGTCTTCGTCGGCCTGAATGACCTGCACTTGGCGATGGGCTGCCGCTTCATGTTCGAGCCGTTGGCCCAGGGCCATGTTGACCGCGTAGCGGCAGCGGCAAGGCGGCGGGGTTTACCGATGGGCTTTGGCGGGATCGCCCGCGCAGACGAGGGCTCACTTCCCGGCCGCGATGTTATGGGTGAGCATTTGCGCCTGGGTTCGCAGGCGGTGATTCTTTCGCGGACTTTCAACAGACCCGATGCCGATATGCCGTTTGAGGCGGCCGTGGCTGAATTGCGGAAGTTTGAGGAAGCGCTGGCGCAGCGCACACCGGACCAGCAGGAGGCCGACCGGCTTCGTGTCGCTGCCGTCATTCTGCAGGTAGCAGAACAAGTGGGCAAAGCTGCATGAAGCGCCTGATGGACGTCGTGTTGTCGCTGCTGGCCCTGCTGTTTTTGTCGCCGGTATTGCTATTGGCGGCAATGGCTATTGCGCTGGAAAGCGGTCTGCCTGTCATCTTCAGCCAGACCCGGATGGGTCTGGGGGGCCGCGAGTTCCGGATGTTCAAATTTCGCAGCATGCAGCTGGATGCGGCTTCCGTGGGGTCGTATTTCACACAGGCCAATGACCCCCGGATCACGCGTGTCGGGCGCTTCATACGTCGCACCAGCATTGATGAGCTGCCGCAGATATTCAACGTCCTCAAAGGTGACATGAGCCTGGTGGGGCCGCGGCCGGATGTACCTGCTCAACAATTGCTGTACGCACCTGCGGATTGGGAAAAGCGCTGCAGCGTGCCGCCCGGCATCACCGGCCTGGCGCAGGTGATGCTGCGCTCGGAAGCCACGGCAGGTCAGCGGCTGGCGCTGGACCTGCAATATGCGAATACCGCGTCATGGTGGTTCGACCTGAAGATCATCTGGTGGACGCTGGCACGTCTGAGTGGAAGAGGAAGCAACTGAATGTGCGGCATTTTTGGATATTGGGACCGGGAATGTACGCCGGTGAGTGACGCGGCCCTCGACGTGATGGCGCAGAAGCTGCTGCACCGCGGCCCGGACGACGGTGGTATCTGGCACCGGCCCCAGCGCGGTGTGGCCATCGGCAACCGGCGCCTGTCGATCATCGACCTGGGTGGCGGCCACCAGCCTTTTGTCAGTGACGACGGTCAGGTCGCAGTGGTGCAGAACGGTGAAATCTTCAACTACATCGAGCTGGCTGCTGAACTGCGCGCGCAGGGTGTGCGGCTGGACACGCAGAGCGACACCGAGGTGATCCTGCGCCTGTATGAGCGCGAAGGCATCAGCTGCATCAGCAAGCTCAATGGCATGTTCGCGATCGCGATTGACGACGCGCGCCAGGATGCGCTTTACCTGGTTCGTGACCGCATTGGCGTCAAGCCGCTCTATATCTCCGACGATGGCCAGCGCATGCTGTTCGGTTCGGAAATCAAGGCAATATTGCCGCTAGCCCAATCACAACGTGCGCAACCAGCTATTGATTTGGTAGCAATCCATCATTACCTGAGCTTCAACTACATCCCCGTACCGTGGACGATTTACGAAGGCATCAAACACGTGATGCCCGGCACCTGGATGAAATTCACCCGGACGGGTGTTGAAACCCAACGCTGGTGGAGCCTGGCCGACCAGCGCGAACAAGACTACGGCTTTGAGGACTGGTCCGAAGAGTTCATGGCGATTCTCGACGACGCCACGCGCATTCGCCTGCGGGCCGATGTGCCCTGGGGCGCTTTCCTGTCGGGCGGGGTGGACTCGAGCAGTATCGTTGGCCTGATGGCCAGGCATGTCAACCGGCCTGTCAAGACTTTCTGCATCGGTTTTGAAGACCCTCGTTACGACGAGTCGGCTTTTGCACTGCAGGCCGCCCGGCGTTTTGGCTGTGACCACACACAGGAGACGGCCGAGCTGAACATGCTGTCACGCTGGCCGCAGGTGTTGCATCACCTTGACCAGCCGCACGGTGACGCTTCATTCATGCCGATGCTGCGCGTGAGCGAGCTGGCGGCAAAACACGTCAAGGTGGTGCTGACCGGTGACGGTGGCGACGAGCTGTTTGCCGGCTATGACAAATACGCGCAGTTCTTTGCCCGACCCGACGCGCAGACCCTGCCGACGCCTGATTTTCAGCGCCAGTATTTCGATTCGATTTCGTTGTTTTCACCCGCCGCCAAGGCGGCGTTGTATCAGCCGGTGGCGCGTGAAAACCTGTCCGGGCTCGACAGCTTTACGCAGGTTGCCCGGCCCCGGTTTGAGGAGGCCGGTCATTTCGACCGGGTCAACCAGGCGTTGTATCTGGATATGCAGTTACTGCTGTCCGGCAACAACCTGGTCAAGCCAGACCGCATGGGCATGGCGGTCAGCATCGAAGCGCGCACGCCTTTCCTTGATTACCGGATGATGGAGCTGGCCTTTCGCTCGCGCGGCACGACCAAGCTGTCAGCGCAGGGCGACAAAAAACACTGGTTCAAACAAGCCGTGGCACCGCTGATTGGCGATGAACTGGCGTTTCGTAAAAAGCAGATGTTTACCGTCCCTATCGGCGACTGGTTCCGCGGCGAGTCTTACGCCTGGTTGCGCCGGACCCTCCAGGACAGCCCGTTGATTGCTGAAACGATGCAATGGCCGGTGGTTGACGGCATGCTCGTACAGCACCGGGATGGCAGAAAAAACTATACACGTGAGTTACGGGCCCTTGCGGCGCTGGCGGTGTGGGAAGCCGGTGCCGGAACCATCGAGCCGGAATTTTCGGGAGGGAACCGGAGATGACAGACCAGTTGCCGCGCTGGCTTTTTGTTTCTTACGGGGGTGGGCATGTCAAGGCCTTATTGCCGGTGGCGCGGCGCGTGAAAGAGCTGGGTCTGGCCCGGCCGCTGTATCTGGCGTTGACAACGGCTGCGCCGGAGGTGGTGCGCAGCGGTATTGAAGCCATAGGCTTTCGCGATCTTCTCAGAGACACCGATCTGTGCGCACGCGCGCACGGAGAGAGGCTGGCCAGTGAACTTAAAGTCACTGCTGCCCAGCATGATGAATCTGTTGCTTACCTTGGCCTTTCCTATGCAGACCTCGAGGCGCGTTTGGGTGTCTCCGAGGCGGCCGTGCAGTATGGCCAATACGGCCGTCAGGCGTTTTTGCCTCTGGATGCGCTTGAGCGTGCCTTGAATATTTTCCAGCCCGAACTGGTCGTCGCCACCAATTCGCCGCGGGCCGAGCAAGCCGCCATCCAGGTGGCCCGAAAAATGGGCATCCCTGCTGTTTGTCTTGTCGATTTACTGGGCATTTGGGAGCAGGAAACACTGGTGCAGGCAGATTATGCGAATGCGCTGTGCGTGATCAACAGCAATGTGCAGCGGCGGCTGATAGTTGCCGGCCGCCGCGCCGCGGAGGTGCACGTCACCGGCAACCCGGCCTTTGACAGCATCAATACGCCCGAAGTCATGAATCGGGGCAAGGACTTGCGAACGGAAATGAACCATGACGGGTTGCACCTGTGTCTTTACGCGTCTTCACCGGAGCCGCCGCATATTCCGGGTATCTCCGGCAGCGGCGACGTGCAGTTTCCGCGCCAGATAGAAATTGCGCTGATAGAGGCGGTCATACGTAATCCGCAGTTGGCGCTATGGATCAGGCGCCACCCAAGCGAGCCTGCCGCAGTTCTGCCTGATATGGCGCAGGGCCGTATTCGGATATCGACGATGGAAATGCCCTTGCATGCTTGCCTGCATGCCAGTGATGAAGTGATTGTGAGCAACTCGACAGTGGGTGTTGAAGCGTCGCTGGCGGGCAAACCGGTGTTGCAGATTCGCGGCTCTATCCTCGATCATTTGGCACCGTACCTGGAAATGGGTATTGCGTACAAGGCGTTGCCCCATACACAGATCGCCGCCGAATATGTGCGACCGCTGCAAAGCCGGCTGGATGAGCAGCGTGCATGGCGGGCACAGTCGGCGACGCGGTTCGGTGCCGGTCAGGGCGATGCAGCAGGACGCGTCGCGGAGGTCCTGCGGGAGGTGGCTGCCAACCATGCCTGAAGCTGAAATCGTGCGGCGTTTGACGCCGGAACAAGCCATAGAGTGCCATGCTCGCATAGATGCCGAGTACCGTCCTGCCACCTTGCATCCGGCTTATGTGTTAGCTGACGCATTTCGGCAACCTGGGCTGGAGCCGCTTTTCCTGCTCTTTGAAATGCAGGGTGAAATGTGGCTGCATGGATTGCACCGCATGCGAATTGTGGGCACGGACTGGTGGGATGCCAGTTCTCCTTACGGCTATGGTGGCCCCACCGCCACGAGTTCGTCGCCGGAATTTTTGCGAGCAGCCTGGGCCGCTTATGCGCAATGGATGCGTGAACAACTGGTTGTTGTGGAATATCTGCGCTTTCATCCCATGAACGCCAATCAACGGGGCTATACCGGCACAGTTGTTCCCAATCGGCAGGTGGTTTGGACCGGCTTGCAAGGACATGCGGTGGCAGCTGACTATTCCCGGCGTATCCGTTACTCGGTCAGCAAAGCTGAAAAGGCCGCGCTGCTTTTCAGCGAGCAGCATCTTGGTGAAAACGTGCAGAAATTTGCAGTGTTTTACCGCACAGCAATGACGAGTATGGGTGCTGACGGCTTTTACCAGTTTGATGATGACTATTTTCGCCGCCTGGCGGCCGTTCCCGGTGCATTGGTGGCAAGCTGTAGCATGCCCGGGAGCAAGGAATGGCTCGCGGCCTGTATTGTGCTGGAGGGCGATGGCGTGTCGGAATACCACCTCGCTGCCAGCAATGCGGGCGGGCGGGCGCTCAATGCGGCGGCATGGCTGCTTGACAAGTGCATCGCGGCAGCGCAACAACGAGGCCAACGGGCGTTTTATTTCGGGGGGGGCACCGATGCCAAACCCGACAATTCGCTATTGTTCTTCAAGTCCGGATTTTCAGACCGACAGCTGCTCTATCAGACGGGCAACCAGATTTTCAATGCACCGGCGTATGCCGAACTTCAGAAGCTGTTTCCTGAAGCACGCTCGGAATACCCCGGTCGGCCAATTTTTTATCGCAAGGTTTAAGCTATGGGCGCAGATATGCTGTGGGATGAAGTTTTTCGGTCACGCCCCTGGGGTAAATATCCCGGCGAGGATGTGGTGCGCTTTGTCGCCAGAAATTTTTACGGCGCACCGGACCGTGCCTCGGTCCGCCTGCTGGAGGTGGGTTGCGGCACGGGCGCAAATCTCTGGTACATGGCACGCGAGGGATTCTGTGTGCACGGTATTGACGCCGCACCGACCGGCGTGCGCATTGCACGTGAGCGGCTGGATCTGGAATGCGCTGGCTGGCGCGAGCGCGGTGGGCGCGTCGATGTTGGAGGCATCATCCAGTTGGATTATCCGGACGGATATTTTGACGGCGTATTGGACGTGGTGGCCATTTGTTATAGCGGGGACGACGCTGCACGCGCCATTTATGCCGAACTTGCCCGTGTGACGCGACCCGGCGGACGGCTTTTTTCTCGTACCTTTGCTCAGGGTTGCTGGGGAGAAGGCAGCGGCAAACAGTACGCACACAACATGTGGGAATGCAGCGAAGGACCATTGAAGGGTTTGGGACCAACTCGGTTCACCTGCAGGCAAGATGTGCCCGGCTTGTTGTCGCCATGGCGGGTGGACCGCATTGGGGAAAGCAGCGCCGTGGATAACTCCGGTGACCCTGAAATCCGACATCTCTTGATTGAGGCGACACGCGTCGCAATTGCAGCATGACAGCACCCTGCAATATCATCACGATTTGCGCTCGCGGAGGCAGCAAGGGGCTGGTACGCAAAAACGTATTGCCTTTCGCGGGCAAGCCGCTCATCGCCCATACGATAGGCCAGGCCCTTGCCTGCAAGGGAGTAGCCGGCGTCTATGTATCCACTGACGACGATGAGATTGCCGAGGTTGCACTGCAATACGGAGCACTGGTGCCTTACCGCCGGCCTGCGGCGCTCGCCAGCGATACAGCTGCCAAGATTCCGGCGATTGAGCATTTGGTATGTCTGCTTGAGGGTCAGGGCCAGATTATCGGAAGTGTGATGGATCTACAGCCCACTTCGCCACTACGCACAGTTGACGATCTGAACGCTGCGCTGGCGCTGGGGAGCAATGAGGATCTGGTGGTGAGTGTGACGGAACCTTCCCACAGTCCTTATTACACTCTTGTAGAGCAAACGCCTGCCGGCCTGCTGCAGTTGAGCAAGCCAGCTACATTTGTGCGCAGGCAGGACGCACCTACAGTATGGGGACTGAACGGTTCCATCTATGTCTGGAGCCGAGCCGCACTTCGCAAGGCATCGGCGGAAGGCTTCTGGAGTGTGCAGGCCAGACCTTATGCCATGCCGCGCAGTCGTTCTGTAGACATAGATAACCAAGAAGACTTTGAATGGGCAGAATGGCTGTTTCTCCGGCAATATGAGCAGGAAAGGTAACGACGTGACTGGAAAACGGGTTTTTATCATCGCCGAAGGCGGTGTCAATCACAACGGCAGTTTAGCCATGGCCAAGCAACTGGCGGATGCGGCCTTGGCTGCGGGGGCGGATGCGGTGAAGTTCCAGACTTTCCGGGCTGAGGAAGTAGTCACCCCCATGGCGGAGACAGCTCACTATCAGCGCAGCAATACCGGAGAGGCCAACCAGTTCGAAATGATCAAGAAATTGGAGCTTGATGAGGACGCGCACCACGAGTTGTCGGCATATTGCCGCCACATAGGCATTGAATTTTTTTCTACGCCGTTTTCCGAGGAAGCGGTTGCATTGTTAACGCGGCTTGATGTGAGGCGCATCAAGCTTCCTTCGGGCGAGATTACCAACAAGTCATTGCTTGAATGTGCCGCGGCGACTGGTTTGCCGCTATTGCTGTCTTCGGGCATGTCGACGATGGCTGAAGTGCAAACCGCCATTCACTGGATTTCTGCCGCGCGGCAGGCGAGGGGGCTTTCTGAGGCAGGATCTGACAACCTGACGTTGTTGCATTGCACTTCAGCCTATCCCGCGCCTGCCGATTCACTCAATCTCTTGGCGATGCAGGCCATGAGCCGCGAATGCGGCTTGCCGACGGGGTACTCTGATCATAGCGAAGGGATTGAGGCGGCGCTGGCCGCCACTGCGCTCGGTGCCTGCGTGATTGAAAAGCATCTGACGCTTGATACGACGCTGCCCGGGCCTGATCATCTCGCTTCCGCAGACCCAGCGACTTTTACAGCGATGGTTCGGGGTATCAGAATGGTCGAAACGATGCGGGGTGACGGCCTCAAGCGTCCCCAGCTTATAGAGCACAACACCCGCGATGTAGCACGGCGTAGCGTAGTGCTTAGCCGTGATGTCCCAGGGGGAACGGTGTTGACGCCAGACGATTTATGCCTGCGCCGGCCCGGGACCGGTATTGCGCCAGCACAACAAGTCAACGTTTTGGGGTGTCGCCTTACTCAAGACATGCCTGCATATACCCTCCTTGCGCCATACATGCTGGAAGGCTGGAAGTAATGCCTGAACGCCGCATTCTCTACGTGACTGGCACTCGGGCGGACTTTGGCTTGATGGCCTCCACGCTGCATCGGATTGCGGTGCACCCCGGTTTGACTCTGCAGATCGCTGTCACAGGAATGCACCTCAGGCCCGAGTGCGGCATGACTGTCACGGAGATAGAGGCTTCTGGCCTTTCCATCGTGGCGCGCATACCCACAGACGTTGGGTTGCGCACCGCTGCTGCTATGTCAAGCGGCATCGGACAGGCCATCATTGGACTGACGCGTGTCCTTGAAGAGGAAAAACCGGATTTGCTGCTGGTCATTGGTGATCGCGGTGAAATGCTGGCCGGTGCCATTGCGGCTCTGCACTTGGGAGTGCCAATTGTTCACCTGCACGGTGGCGAGCGGTCTGGTACTGTTGACGAACCTGTGAGGCATGCGCTGACAAAACTTTCCCACTGGCATTTTGTGGCGACAGAAGAGTCACGGGAGCGTGTCATTCGCATGGGTGAAAAGCCCGAACATGTTTGGGTCACGGGTGCTCCCAGCCTGGACGATCTCCAACTTCTGTACGACTTCTCCCGCGCCACAGTTGCTGTTGAGCTGGGTTTGTCGGCCGAAGCGCATTATGCGCTGGTGCTGTTTCATCCGGTAGTGCAGGAGTCACAGGGTACATATGAACAGACGACTGCATTGCTATCTGCCATTCGCCAGACATTGCCTGAAAAAGGCATCGAGGTAATCTGGCTTGATCCCAATGCCGATGCCGGCTCTGCAGAAATTTTGCGTGCCGTTGAGGCCTTGGACATACGGCGTTTTGCACACTTGCCACGTTCACTGTACCTTGCGGCCTTGAGAAATGCAGACGTTCTTATTGGAAATTCGTCATCGGGCGTTATCGAAGCCGCTAGCTTTGGTACGCCGGTTGTCAATATTGGCAACCGGCAACGCGCCAGACAACGCAATGTGAACACCATTGATTCCACCAACGACAGCGACTCCATAGCGAAAGCGATTCGATCTGGACTTGATCATGGTCGATTTCCTCCCGGAAATTTTTATGGTGACGGCCAAGCAGGTGCCCGCATCGTTCATCTTCTCGCTACCCAGAGCATTGCGCCAGATATCCTGGACAAGGTCAATACTTATTAACGCCTCCATACATTGGGTTTGATCATGCACACTGCGCGATTTGAAGACCTTTGCGTGTCCGGTGACCTGCCCTGGATGCAGGCATTGACGACGATGGACAGCACCGCGCAGGGTATTCTCCTGGCGGTCGATACGCGAGGTGTGTTGGTTCGGACGGTGACTGATGGCGATTTGCGTCGCGCTGTGATCGATAAAGCATCTCCCGACGCAGCCCTGACGACGTTGCCTTCACGGCCACCAGTGACCGCCGATGAGTCTTCTTCTCTGGTTGATATCAAGAAACTGATGGATGTCCACGGCATTGCACATGTGCCAATCGTCGACACGGCCGGCCGACCCATTGATATCGTTTTCAGTCGTGAGCTGGCACAACGTGTCTGGTTGTCGTCCCCGCATCTTGGTGAAGAGGAAACGGTATTCGTTGAAGATGCCTTCAAGACCAACTGGATTGCACCGTTGGGCCCTCACGTCGATGGGTTTGAACGCGAACTGGCCGAGCATGTCGGGGTTGCGCACGCCGCAGCGGTCAGTTCAGGAACTGCCGCCATTCACCTGGGCTTGGTCCTGCTGGGCGTCAAACCGGGAGATACCGTATTTTGCTCCTCACTGACCTTTGTCGGCAGTTGCAACCCCATCCTTTATTGCGGAGCAAAGCCGGTATTCATTGATTCCGAACCCCAGTCCTGGAACATGTCGCCCGCAGCGCTGGAACGCGCTTTTGAGTGGGCCAAGCGCGAGAGCCGGCTGCCTGCATGCGTTGTGCTGGTCAACCTCTACGGGCAAAGTGCTGACATGGACGCGCTGCTGCCAATCTGTGAGCGGTATGGTGTTCCAGTGCTTGAAGATGCCGCCGAATCGCTTGGCGCACATTACAAGGGTAAAAGCAGCGGAGCCTTTGGCCGGGTGGCTGTCTATTCCTTCAACGGCAACAAGATCATCACCACTTCGGGAGGCGGAATGTTGGTGGCTGATGATTCCGACCTTATCGCAAGAGCGCGAAAACTCTCGACACAGGCACGGGAGCCCGCTCCCCACTACGAGCACACAGAAGTCGGATTTAACTATCGCATGAGCAATGTTCTGGCCGGAATTGGGCGAGGGCAGCTGCGGGTGCTGGAGCAGCGCGTTTCGCAGCGCCGGCGCGTGTTTGAGCGGTATGTGGAGGCAATGGCAGATTTTCAGGAAATGCAGTGGATGCCGGAGCCGGAAGGCTGTCACTCCACCCGATGGTTGACATGTTTCACATTGAACGGGCCAGATGCTGCAGGGAGGAGCCGCGATGTGATGAAGGCGCTTGAGCGGCACTTGATTGAGGCGAGGCCGGTCTGGAAACCCATGCACTTGCAGCCACTCTTTGAAGGTGCTCCTTATTTTTCGCATGAGTCCGGTGTTGATATCTCTGCGGACCTTTTTCGAACGGGTATCTGTTTGCCCTCGGGTTCAAATCTTGATGCGGCTCAGCAAGACCGCGTGATTGATCATTTACGGCATGTCCTGCTCATGACGGAGGGCCGTCGTGCGCTTGCGTAAAGAGACTGTTTCGCTGTGGACTGCAGATCTCTTGCTGGTTTGTCTAGGGTGGTGGGCAGCATTTTGGCTGCGGTTTAATTTTGATATTCCTGAGGAGTTTGAAGCACTCGCCCTACAGAGCATGCCATGGGCGTTGGCTGGGTCTGCGGCCGGACTGGTCATTGCACGCGTTGACCGCCAAATCTGGAAGTACATTGGCCTGCCCGAGCTGCGGCAACTGGTATGGGGGGTGTTTCTCGGTGGACTGTTGGCTGCCGCAGCTGTGCTGATGATCCGGTA
The DNA here is from genome assembly GCF_056403595.1 of Polaromonas sp. P2_G11. NCBI lineage: Bacteria > Pseudomonadati > Pseudomonadota > Betaproteobacteria > Burkholderiales > Comamonadaceae > Polaromonas > Polaromonas sp. P2_G11. Next base: position 146,062 of record NZ_JBFUFE010000006.1, read on the forward strand.
TCCAAATTTTCCGCGATCTGTCCTCCTGCTGCATCCACTCGTTGCATTGATATTGCTTGGCGGAGCTCGCGCTGCCTGGCGGACATTTGTTGAGCACGGTAGCCCGTCGGACGAATCCCGGGCCTTGTTGATTGTCGGATCGCTTCATGATGCTGCCGATGCCCTGCGTGCAATCAAGGGATCCAGGCAATGGCATTGTGTGGGTATTGCTTCATCCGTTGAGTCCGAGCAAGGGCGTTATCTTCATCAAATACCGGTATTGGGACTTCCGGCTGCAATTGCCGACATGGCTGCGTCTACGGGTGCATCAACTGCGCTCATTGCCAGTCCGCCGGGCTCTCGGGAGCGTCGCGAGGTCCTCATGCAGTCCAGTCCGCCCGGACTGACGTTGCTAACCATGCCGAGGCCGGATGAATGGTTGCAGTCCGAGAGTGCAAGTCCGAGGAAAATCGAACTGGAAGATTTGCTGGGCAGGCAGGCGGTGGAACTGGACACGCAGGGACTGGCGGAGCTTTTTTCGGGTCAAACCGTGTTTGTATCGGGTGCTGGCGGGTCTATAGGGTCGGAACTTTGCCGGCAGATTGCGCGATTGGGTGTCGCCCGGCTGGTTTGTGTGGACGCCTCCGAGATTGCCATTTACAAGCTGGAGCAGGAACTGCGGGAAGCGCATCCGCAGATGCAAGGTCTCTATTACACGGCCAATGTCAGGGAGCATGCCCGCTTGCAGGCCATCGCAATGCAGTACAAGCCCTCGGTGTTTTTTCATGCGGCAGCGTACAAGCATGTCCCATTGATGGAGTTGAATAACGAAATCGAAGCGGTCCGAACCAATATTCTCGGAACCATTCACGCCGCTAAAGTGGCCGGTGCATGCGGTGCCCAGAAGTTCGTCTTGATCTCCACTGACAAGGCAGTGAATCCCACCAATATCATGGGAGCCACCAAACGCATGACGGAACTCGTGGTGCAGAGCATTGCACGCGAGTACACCGACACCCAGTTTGTGTCGGTTCGGTTCGGAAATGTTCTGGGCTCAAGCGGCTCTGTGGTTCCGCTGTTCACTGAGCAAATTGCGCGTGGTGGCCCGATCACTGTGACGCACCCCGACATCGTGCGCTATTTCATGACGATTCCGGAGGCCGCCAAATTAGTACTGCAGGCCGGGCTTATGGGACGCAGTGGCCAGATTTACGTGCTCGATATGGGTGAGCCTGTAAAAATTGTGGATCTGGCCCGGATGATGATTCGTCTTTCGGGTAAATCCGAACACGACATTTCGATCACTTTTACCGGTTTGCGTCCCGGCGAAAAACTATTTGAAGAATTGATGGCTGATGACGAAACCACGGAGCCCACTCCCCATCCCAAACTCCGTGTGGCCAAATCGTCGGGCGATCAGGCCGTTGCCATCGACGATGTAACAGCCTGGATATCCGCTGTTGGTGCCGCACCGTCCGGCGAAACCGTGAAGGCTTGGTTAACCAGTCATGTTCCGGAGTACAAATCCCGGATCTGATTTCGCTGGTTCCTTGTTTACAGCGAAATTCCTGTGCGCTCCAGAATGTCGCTGACCAGTTCCAGCCGCATCAAGGGGTTGTCCAGTTGCATCAGGCGCTGCTTTAATTCCAGCGGCATCGGCAACAGTTCGCACCAGCGGTTGGCGACCCATCCGCAGTCGTTCAGCCTGTAGGGCGCCAGTAGCGGCATTTGTGCTTGCGGCACCTCGCGTTCCTGCAGGCTTGTAATCAGCTTGCCCAGGGCATTGGCCGTGGCCTGCAGGTCAACCGGAATTTCCACCGGTTGGTCGTCTTCCAGCCGGGTGACATCGGCAATCCACAGGCCATGCCTGAGTTTTTCGCGGCGGGTGATTTCAAAGCGCTGCGCACCGGTGCAGCGTATGGCCATCAGGCCCGGTTGCGGGCTGGAGAACTCGGTAATGGTGGCCAGGGTGCCGATGGTGCTGAAGGCCTCGTTCGCAAAGCCGTCGCCCGTGGGGGTGCCTGCATCGGCGGGCCGGCGTACCTCGGAGCCTTCGGTGAGTGAAACAACGCCGAAAGGCGCACCCGCCTTGTGGCATTTACCGATCATGTCGAGGTAACGGACCTCAAAGATGCGCAGCGGCAACACGCCGCCGGGGTACAGCACCGCGCCCAGCGGGAACAGGGGAAGGGAGGTCAGTGTCAGGGCTTCTGGCATGGTCTCATCGTGCTTTGGAGTGCCGTGAACCACATCATCCCATGTGACCCGCGCGGTGAATTTTTCGTGCGGCTGATACGCCTTTTATGCCTTGGGACTTATGCCTTGCTTCCGGGAATTGCCGGCCTCTCAGCTGACGGCATCGGCTGGCTGGCGCAGCAGCATGGCCAGGGAGTTGGCCACGGTCTTGCGCAGTTCCCTGCGGTCGCAGATCAAATCGACTGCGCCCTTGGTTTGCAAAAACTCGGCGCGCTGAAAGCCTTCAGGCAGCGTGACGCGCACGGTGGACTCAATGACGCGCGGGCCGGCAAAGCCGATCAGGGCCTTGGGCTCGGCGATCACGATGTCGCCCACGAAGGCAAAGCCGGCGCTCACACCGCCCATGGTCGGGTCGGTCAACACGCTGATGTAGGGCAGGCCTTTTTTGGCCAGGCGGGTCAGCGATGCATTGGTTTTGGCCATTTGCATCAGGCTTAGCAGGCCTTCCTGCATGCGTGCGCCGCCGGTGGCGGTAAAGCAGATGAAAGGCACTTTTTGCTCGATAGCGGCGTGCACGCCGCGCACAAAGCGCTCGCCCACCACGCTGCCCATGCTGCCGCCCATGAAATCAAACTCAAAGCAGGCGACCACCACGCCGATGCTGTGAACGGCGCCGCCCATCACCACCAGGGCGTCGGTTTCCTGGGTGTTTTCCAGGGCTTCTTTCAGGCGTTCGGGGTATTTGCGGCTGTCCTTGAACTTGAGGGCGTCGACGGGCAGCACTTCCTGGCCCAGTTCATAACGGCCTTCCGGGTCCAGAAAGGCGTCCAGCCGGGCGCGCGCGCCTATGCGGTGGTGGTGACTGCACTGCGGGCAGACGTTCTGGTTTTTTTCCAGGTCGGTTTTGTAGAGCACGGCTTCGCAACTCGGGCACTTGATCCACAGGCCCTCGGGCACACTTCGACGCTCGGTCGGATCGGTGGGGCTGATTTTTGGGGGAAGAAGTTTTTCTAACCAAGACATTGGGTAAGTCCTTAGGGTGTCGAGCGGGATCCAGACGCATTTGCCGGGCGAAAAGCGCAATTATGCGCCGGGTTTCGCCCATTAAAAGTCAGTCCAAAGCAGTACGGATTTCCTTCAAAAAGTCCCTGGCAACGATTGCCACCTTGTCACGCGGCTGGTTTTCAATCAGCTGGATGATCTTGCTGCCGATCACCACCGCGTCGGCCACCTTGCCGATGGCCTTGGCCGTGGCGGCGTCGCGAATGCCGAAGCCCACGCCCACGGGTACGTTCACATGCTTGCGGATGCGCGGCAGCATGGCCTCCACGGCGTCCACGTCCAGCGTGCCGGCGCCCGTCACGCCCTTGAGCGAGACATAGTAGACATAGCCGCTGGCGACTTGCGCCACCTGGGCCATGCGGGCGTCCGTGCTGGTGGGGGCCAGCAAAAAGATCAGGTCCATGCCGTGGGCGCGCAGCCGGGCGGCAAATTCCACGCATTCTTCGGGTGGGTAATCGACGATGAGTACGCCGTCCACGCCGGCCGCGGCAGCGTCGCGGATGAAGGCGCTTTCGGTTTTGCTGCCGCCGTGTTTGATGTCGTAGCGTTCGACCGGGTTGGCGTAGCCCATCAGAACGACGGGGGTGGCGCTGTCTTTGGTGCGGAACTGGCGCACCATCTCCAGCACCTGCGCCAGGCCGATGCCCAGGGACAAGGCTTTTTCACCCGCCTTCTGGATGACAGGGCCGTCGGCGCTGGGGTCGGAAAAGGGCACGCCCAGCTCGATCACGTTGGCGCCGCCGGCCACCATGCTGTGCATCAGCTCGGGGGTAACGTCGGCAAAGGGAAAGCCCGCCGTGACGTAAGGGATCAAGGCCTTGCGGCCCTGGCTTTTCAGTGTGGAGAAGGTGGTGGCAATGCGGCTCATGATTGCACCCCGCTGCCCTTGGCGCCGCTGGCATCGAACGAAGCCGCGGTTGTCGCACCACCCTTGACAGAGAAGCCCCGCATCGAAGGCCGGTCGTAAAACTCCGCGCCCGAAAGGTCGGCTACCGTGCCGATGTCCTTGTCGCCCCGGCCTGAGAGATTGACGAGCAGGCTCTGGTCTGGGCGCATGGTGCGAGCCATCTTCATTGCGCAGGCCACGGCATGGCTGGATTCAAGCGCCGGAATGATGCCCTCGGTGCGACACAGGTAGTGAAAAGCTTCCAGCGCCTCGGTGTCGGTGATGCCGACGTATTCGGCACGGCCGATGTCTTTGAGGAATGCGTGCTCGGGGCCGACGCCGGGGTAGTCGAGGCCCGCGCTGATGCTGTGCGTTTCGGTCACCTGGCCGTCGTCGTTTTGCAGCACATAGGTGCGGTTGCCGTGCAGCACGCCGGGCAGGCCACGCTGCAGCGACGCGGAGTGCTTGCCGCTGTCCAGGCCTTCACCTGCGGCCTCGACGCCGATCAAGCGGGTTTTGGCGTGCTGGATATAGGGATGGAAGATGCCCATGGCGTTGCTGCCGCCGCCCACGCAGGCGATCACTGCGTCGGGTTGCTTCGTGCCGATGAACTCCGGCATCTGCTGCAGGCATTCGGTGCCGATCACGCTCTGGAAGTCGCGGACCATCATGGGGTAGGGGTGGGGGCCTGCCACGGTGCCAATGATGTAGAAGGTGTTGTCCACGTTGGCGACCCAGTCGCGCATGGCTTCGTTGAGCGCGTCTTTCAGCGTCTTGCTGCCGCTTTCGACCGGCACCACGGTGGCGCCCAGGAGGTTCATGCGGTAGACATTAGGGCTTTGGCGCTTGACATCTTCGCTGCCCATGTAGACCACGCATTCCAGGCCGTAGCGGGCGCAGATGGTGGCCGTGGCCACGCCGTGCTGACCGGCGCCGGTTTCAGCAATCACGCGCGGCTTGCCCATGCGGCGCGCCAGCATGGCCTGGCCTATGGTGTTGTTGATCTTGTGCGCGCCGGTGTGGTTCAGGTCTTCGCGCTTGAGGTAAATCTGCGCGCCGCCTTGTTCACGGCTCATGCGTGCGGCGTGGTAAATCGGAGAGGGGCGGCCTACGAAATGCGCCAGCTCGGAATGGAATTCGGCGAGGAACTCCGGGTCGTGCTGGTATTTGGCGTAGGCGTCTTTGAGCTCATTGATGGCGTGCGTCAGGGTTTCTGAAACAAAACTGCCGCCGTAAATTCCGAAATGGCCTGAAACGTCAGGCTGGTGGTACTCGTACATGGTTAAGACTCTTTGCAAGTAGTTCGTCGGCGGCGCGAACGGCCGCTACAAACTGGTTGATCTTGTAGGCGCTTTTGATTCCCTTGGAAATCTCGACGCCCGAACTGACATCAACGGCCAGCGTTGTGCAACGCGGCCTGACTTGCAAAATGCCATCGATCACGTTTGCAGGCGTCAATCCACCAGACAAAACGAGGTGAGCGCTGACGTTTGGAGGAAGAAGTGACCAATTGAATGTTTTCCCGCCGCCACCATAACCTTCGACATGAGCGTCGAGCAGGATGGCTTGTGCGGCCTTGAAGTCTTGTGCGTATTTTACGAGATCAAAGCCGCCGGAGGTTCCAGGCGTGCTTTCAGTGGTTTTTTCACCAAGTGGAATGCGTGCGGCGCGCATGAACGGGCGCCCGGCCTCCAGGCAGATCTCGGGTGTTTCGTCACCATGAAATTGTAGTAAAGCCATTGGTAGGCCTGCGCAAGCAGCTATGATTTTTGTAGCGGGGGCATTGACGAAAAGCAGCACCGGCGTCACGAAAGGAGGCAGGCGGCGAGCCAGTCCGGCGGCGCGTTCGGCTGTCACATGGCGCGGGCTGGCTTCGTACATCACAAACCCGATTGCATCGGCTCCGGCAGCCACGGCCGCGTCCACGTCTTCCTCGCGGGTGAGGCCGCAGATCTTGATTCGGGTGCGGGTGGCGGGCGTCATGGAAGCCAATCATAGGCCGCTGTGCGACTTGGGAGGCCATAGTGGTCTTCATAGACCGGTCCCAAGAAGTACAACCCATCGGGTGAAAAAGTGGGCGCGGCTGCGTCGCGGCTGCGCGCATCCCTTACCTCGGCCAGCCAGCCTGGCGGGTAGTTGCCCTGGCCGACAGCCACCAGGCAGCCCATGATGTTGCGAATCATGTGGTGCAAAAAGGCGTTGGCCTCGAACTCGAAGCGCCAGTATTTGGAGCCCGTACCGGCACGCTCGGAGATGTCGATCCGGCTGATCGTTTTGACGGGGGACTTGGCCTGGCACTGCGCGGCCCGGAAAGAGCTGAAATCGTGCTCGCCAATGAGGTGCGTGACAGCCTGTCGCATCGCAGTGCCATCCAGTGGCCGGTACACCCAGCCGACACGCCCGGCTTCCACGCTGGGCCGCACTGGTGATTCCAGCACGACGTAGGCGTACCTGCGTGCGATGGCGCTACCGCGGCAATGGAATTCGTCGGGGACCTCGCGTGCCCATTGCACCGCGATGTCACCGGGTAAAAAGGTGTTGGTGCCGCGCACCCATGAGGCAATGTCGCGCTGCAGCGGCGTGTCAAAGTGCACGACCTGCATCAGCGCATGCACGCCAGCGTCGGTGCGCCCGCAGCAGAGGGTACGAATCGGCTGGGCGGCAAACTTGGCCAAGGCCAGCTCCAGCTTGTCTTGCACGGTATTGCCCGAGAGCTGGCTTTGCCAGCCCTCGTAGGCACTTCCGCTGTAGCTGATGCCGAGGGCAATCCTCACGGTTGAACCCCGGCCGGTGCGCAGTGAACGCGGTGCGTTCAGGCTGCGCTCACGCCAAGGCGTTCAGGAACGCCTGCGCCTTGACTTTCAACGGGCCACTGGCTTCTGCCAGCACTTCTTCGGCCAGCGAGCGGGCACCGTCGGTGTCACCCAGCGAGCGGAACTCTTCGGCCAGCATGAACTTGGTTTCAAGCGGGTCATCCGACGAAGAAGATACTTCAAACTCAGGAGCGGGACTCTCCGTTGTTGGGCCATTCAGGTCAAGTGAAAGCGAGCCCAGGTCGAATTCCAGCATGCCGCTGTCGGCTACTGCCGGGGCCGGGGCCGGGGCCGGAGCGGCCTTGACCGGCGGAACCGGTTTGGCTGGCGGGACGAACGGCTCGGGTTCAAAGTTCAGGCCTTCGGACAGAAAGGAAATCTCGGGTGCCGCTTCGGCGGGTTTGGCCGCAGCAGGTGCCGGTGGCTTGGCCGCAGGCATGGCAACCGTTGCGCTGCTGAAATCCATGTTCAGGGCGGCGGGTTCCGGTTTCCTGACGACGGGCGGGGCAACTGGTTTTGGTGCAACGGGTGCCGATATTGCCGCAGGGGTCGTGGCTGTATCAGGCTCATCACCGAGTGAGAAATCCAGGTCAAGATCAACGTCCACGGCCGGTGTTGGCGCAGGGACATTGACCGGTTGAGCCACCATGGCCACGGTACCGCCCGGGCTGAACGCCGAGGTCCCGGCGGCGGAGGCTGTGCCGGCGGGCTGTCCGCCAGGCTGGTACATCGGGTTCGAAGGGTCGAGCTCGCGGCCCATCTCGGTGATGTACGCCCATTCCGGGCCATTGCCGTGGGTCAGATTGAAGGCTTCGATGGCGACAGTTTCAAATGCCTTGCTGTCGCGGCGTTTTGCATAGATTTCCATCAGCTTGGCGTGAATTGCCACGCGCATGGGGCTGGTGCGCATCGCCTCCTTGAGGATTTCTTCAGCTTGCAGGTCGCGTCCATATGCCAGGTACACATCGGCTTCGGCTACGGGGTCTACGTCGCCAGCGGCGTCCAATTGACTGGGCGAATACACCAGGGACGAGCCCGTGGCGTTGCCTTCATTCGTGTCAATTCTTTGGCCGCCGCTGGCGCCGAAAAAAGAATCGGGCTGCAACCTGCTTTCAAGGAAAGAGCTGTCAACCTGGGCCCCACCGGCGCGCTGGCGGTACCGGTAAAAACCGAATCCGGCGAGCAACGCGACCAGAAGGCCTACGCCCGGCAATACCAGGGGGTTTTCCAGCAGTTCGTCGAGCAGGCTGGGTTCAGGTGGCGGCGGAGGCGGCGCAACAACCGGTTTTTTGGGTGCTGCCGGAGCGGCTGCCACCGGTGCGACGGGTTCGCTGGCCGCGGGGGCTGGTTGTGAAGCCGCTGCAAGCGGCTCGGCGCTTGCAGCCGTGGCTGAGGCTGCAGAGGCGGGTGCCATGGGAACCGCAGGCGTCGTGCCCGCAACTGCTGCGCTGGCCGGCTGTGTGGCTGTCACCGCTGCCTTGGTGGATGCCGATGCGGCGATGGAAGGCGCCGAAGCTGCCGGAGCCGCCGCAGGTGTGGGGACTGTAACGCTGGACGGAACTGGAACAGCCACACCTGGCGTTTTGGCTGCGCTGGCTGCGGGTGCCGCTGCCGGACCGCTTCCGAGTTTGTTGAGCTCGTTGATATTTTTGGACAGCTCCGCGACCCGTGTCGAGGCTTCTTTGGCTTGCCGTTCCTTGGCAATCTTTTCTTCGGCGGCTGTCGCTGCCTTGCCCTTGACGGCTCCCTTGGACAGGGTGAGCTTGTCGGGGGTGGTGCTGGCAGGCGCCCGGTCTTCCACCTTGGCCTCCACCTTGCCGCCGGCCTGGCGGTCGGCACCGGCTACCTGTGCCGCTGGCACGCCTTCTGCGAGTTTTCGGCGGAAAGTGTTGAAGTCCTTGCTTTGCGCGACGATGGTCTGGGTAGCTTCGCCGGGGGAGACGGCGCCGGCCGATTCGGCGGTCGGGATGTCCAGCACGGCGCCGGACTTGATGCGGTTGACATTGCCGCCGATGAAGGCATCCGGGTTGCTTCGGAGCAAGGCGACCAGCATCTGGTCCAGTGAAATGCTGGACGGCTTGTTCTGGGCAGCGATTTTGCCTGCGGTGTCACCGGATTTGACGGTGACCTGTGTGTCGCCGGCGGGGGCTTTTTCCGCCTTTGCCGCAGGTGCCTTGGCTACGGGGGCGGGCCTGGTGGCACTGGAGCCGGGGCCTGACGGGGAATAGGGGATGGACGCAATGCCTTTGGAGGGCGGCGCGGCATTGGGCGAACCGGGGCGCGACAGCACAGGTGCAGTTGGCGCAACTGCTGTGCCGCTACTGCCGGACCGCAGTGCCGGCGGGTCAAACAGCATGGTGTAGTCGCGTGTAATTCGCCCGTTCGACCAATTGGCCTCCAGGATGAGGTCCACGAAAGGCTCGGTAACGGGGCGGTTGCTGCTCAATCGCAGGAAAGACCGTCCGTCCGTCCGACGTTGCAGGCTGACTTCGACACCGGTGACCACCGTGCCGTATTCCATGCCTGCTGCCTTGAAGGCTTCTGCCGGTGCAACACCGGCCCGAAGGCTGGCTGCTTCATCGGGCTTGAGGTCCGTGATCTCGATTTCGGCGCGAAGGGGTTCACCCAGCGCCGATTGAACGGTGATCCGGCCCAGCGCAAGCGCATGGGCTTCAAGACTTGCCAGGCTGCCCAGCAATGCAATGGCACTCGCCAGGGCGCCAATACGCCAACGACCGCGTTTATTCATGGGGTTGGGAGCCTCCAGTGCTCGGTCTGCATGTAACTTTATTCTGCTTAAGCGCACAAAAACCTCGATGCGAATTTTCGAAAAACAACCTTAACATCAAGGCATTAGGCTGACAAGCTAAGACACCACTTAAGTTTTGACACATCGAGTTAGCATCAACTTACATGTTCAGGATGTTGTCAGACGACAACGCACGGAAACAAGTGGTTACGGATGAGTGGCCGCATGTTGGCAACCGCTCACCCCGAATTATTTACCCCTGAAGCAGTATACGAAGCATGCGGCGCAGCGGTTCGGCCGCACCCCAGAGCAACTGATCGCCCACGGTGAAAGCACCGAGGTAGTCGGGGCCCATGGCCAGTTTGCGCAGGCGACCCACCGGAATCTGCATGGTGCCCGTCACGGCGACGGGTGTGAGGTCCTTGATCGAGGCCTCACGCGTGTTGGGCACAACTTTGACCCACTGGTTGTCTGCGGCGATCATGGCCTCGATATCGGCCAACGGCACGTCCTTCTTCAGCTTGAAGGTCAGGGCCTGACTGTGGCAGCGCATCGCGCCTATGCGCACGCAGAAGCCGTCGACCGGCGTTTCAGCCGTGCCGAAACCAGCACCCTGGCCCAGGATCTTGTTGGTTTCCGCGCCGCCCTTCCATTCTTCCTTGCTCATGCCGTTACCCAGGTCCTTGTCGATCCAGGGAATGAGGGAGCCACCCAGCGGCACGCCGAAATTGGCCGTCTCATCGCTATTCAGTGATTGCTGTTTGGCCAGCACGCGGCGGTCGATTTCCAGGATGGCTGATTTGGGATCGTCCAGCAAGGCGCGGACTTCGCTATTGAGCGTGCCATATTGGGTCAGCAGCTCGCGCATGTGCTGGGCGCCGCCGCCGGACGCCGCCTGGTAGGTCATGCTGGTCATCCATTCGACCAGGCCCGCCTTGTACAGCGCGCCCACGCCCATCAGCATGCAGCTCACCGTGCAGTTGCCGCCAATCCAGTTCCTGCCGCCCTTGGCCATGGCGTTCTGGATGACGGGCAGGTTAACCGGATCCAGGATGATGATGGCATCGTCGTTCATGCGCAGCGTAGAGGCTGCGTCAATCCAGTGGCCCGTCCAGCCGGCCGCGCGCAGCTTGGGGAAGACTTCAGTGGTGTAGTCGCCGCCTTGGGCCGTGATGATGATGTCGCACTTCTTCAGCGCTTCAATGTCAAAGGCGTTCTTCAGGGTAGTTTCGTTTTTGGCCTGAGCGGGGGCTTTGCCGCCGGCGTTCGAGGTCGAGAAGAAAACCGGCTCGATCAGGTCGAAGTCGCCTTCGGCCTGCATGCGGTCGATCAGGACCGAACCGACCATGCCGCGCCAGCCGACGAGTCCCGTGAGATTGCCTTTGAGTTTCATTGTGTTGCCCTTCAAAAAGTCAAAAATAAGGCTTTTTGGCCCGGCTCATCGAGCCGGCAGGGCACGACGAACCAGGCTTGCTAGCCTTTAATGGTGGTCGTTTTGGTGATCTGGGCAAAAACCGGCGCAGCGCTGATCGCGCGCGAAGCGGCGATAAAGCGGGTGAGTGCGGGGGTTTTGCGCATGGTGTTAATTGTAGCCAGGCTTGGCTTTATCGGGGCTGACAGCCGCCTCAAATCCGTTTTTTGCCCTTGGTTTGAGGCGATTTGCGGTAAAAAAACGTCAGACCAAGGCTTTGACGACCGCATCACCCATCTGCACCGTGCCGACCTTCGTCGTGCCTTCGCTGTAGATGTCAGGCGTGCGCAGGCCCTGGCTCAACACGGCGTCCACGGCTTTTTCGATGCGGGCGGCGGCTTCGGGCTGGTTCAGGCTGAAGCGCAGCATCATGGCCGCGCTCAGGATGGTGGCCAGCGGATTGGCCACGCCCTTGCCGGCGATGTCGGGTGCGCTGCCGTGGCTGGGCTCGTACAGGCCCTGGTTTTTGTCGTTCAGGCTGGCCGAAGGCAGCATGCCGATGGAGCCGGTCAGCATGGCGGCGGCGTCGCTCAGGATGTCGCCGAACATGTTGCCGGTGACCACCACGTCAAACTTCTTGGGCGCCTTCACCAGCTGCATGGCGGCGTTGTCCACATACATGTGGTCCAGCGCGACGTCGGGATACTGCTTGCCGACTTCGGTGACCACGTCTTTCCAGAGCTGGAAGGTTTCCAGCACGTTGGCCTTGTCGACGCTGGTGACGCGCTTGTCACGCTTGCGGGCGGCCTGGAAGGCCACGTGGGCGATGCGTTCGATCTCGGGGCGCGAATAGCGCATCGTGTCAAAGGCCTCTTCCGAGCCGGGGAAATGCCCGTCGGGTGAGACGCGCCGGCCTCGGGGCTGGCCGAAGTAGATGTCGCCGGTCAGTTCGCGGATGATCAGGATGTCCAGGCCGGACACCAGCTCACGCTTGAGGCTGGAGGCGTCCACCAGCTGTGCATAGCAAATGGCGGGGCGGAAGTTGGCAAAGAGGCCAAGGTTCTTGCGCAGGCCCAGGATGGCTTGCTCGGGGCGCAGCGGACGATCCAGCGTGTCATATTTCCAGTCACCCACAGCGCCGAACAGCACGGCATCGGCTTCCTTGGCCAGTTTCAGCGTACTTTCGGGCAGTGGATGGCCATGGGCCTCATAGGCGGCGCCGCCGACCAATGCGCTTTCGGTTTCAAACTTCAGGTCGAGCGCCTTCAAGACCTTGACGGCTTCCGCGACGATTTCGGTGCCGATGCCGTCACCAGGGAGGATTGCGATTTTCATGGGATTAATCCAGGATTTCAGAAAAACTGGCCGGGCAAAAGTAATTGCTGCCCGGCACAGGGATGGGGGTTGAACTGGTAGTGTCGTTGACCACGATGGTGCAACGCTTGTCTTTCCAGATCAGGTCGGCAGTGTATTTTTTCTGCGGATCGGCGACGAAGCGGACAGCTACCGGTCCACACTTTGACTTGTAGGTTATGTTGTTCGCAAAATGCTGCTCCTGCGCATAGGCGCGAATCTGCACCGGGCCAGCTTGCGGAAGTACTTCAACAATGTCTTTGCGTTCGCGGCCGGCGTAGGTCCGGCTGGCTTCTATGGTGTTCAGAGCCACACCTACATCCTTGAAGCCTTCGCATGACGCGCTTTGTGGGCTCACACCAAATCGCGCTGTGCCATTCGAGAAGGAGCGCAGCCGAAGCGTCGCGGCATTCGCAGGGGCGTTCTTTTCGATGGCTGCCAGCTGGGTTTGGTCGCGATTGACCGCTTCCATCGTCGAGCAGCCCGTCAGGCCGGTCAGCAGGGCAACCACCAGTCCTGCCATGCGCGAGTGCGCCATCATCCTGCCACCGTGTGGTTCAGCCAGGGCTTGGTTGCCAGGCGCTCGGCTTCAAAGGCCTTGATCTTGTCGCTCTGGCGCAAGGTCAGGCCAATGTCGTCCAGGCCGTTGAGCAGGCAGTACTTGCGGAAAGCCTGCACGTCGAAAGGCAGCTCCTCGCCCTGCGGCTTGACGATCACTTGCCGTTCCAGGTCGACCGTGAGCTGGTAGCCGGGGAAGGCCAGCGCTTCGTCGAACAGCTGCGCCACCTGCGCCTCGGGCAGCACAATGGGCAGCAGGCCGTTCTTGAAGCTGTTGTTGAAGAAGATGTCGGCGTAGCTCGGCGCGATGATCGCGCGAAAGCCATATTGGTCCAGCGCCCAGGGCGCGTGTTCACGCGAGGAGCCGCAGCCGAAGTTCTTGCGCGCCAGCAGGATGGAGGCGCCCGCGTAGCGTGGCTGGTTCAGCACGAAGTCGGGGTTGGGCTTGCGGCTGGCCGGGTCCTGGCCGGGAAAGCCCGCGTCCAGGTAGCGCCATTCGTCAAACAGGTTGGGGCCAAAGCCTGTCTTGCGGATGGACTTGAGGAACTGCTTGGGGATGATGGCGTCGGTGTCGACGTTCTCGCGGTCCATCGGGGCGACCAGGCCCTTGTGTACGGTGAATTTCTGCATGGGATTCTCTCCTTCACTCTATCGAAATAGTTTCTTGCCAAGAAACACCGCGGAACCGGCTTTGCCGGGCCGCAGGTGTTGCCCCCTTGAGGGGGTTCCGGCTACACGAAGTGAGCCGAGACAGGGGTGTCACACAAACTTTCTGATGTCAACAAAGTGGCCGTGCACGGCGGCCGCGGCGGCCATCGCCGGGCTCACCAGGTGCGTACGGCCACCAGCGCCTTGTCGGCCTTCAAAATTGCGGTTGCTGGTGGATGCGCAGCGTTCGCCCGGCTCCAGCCGGTCGGCGTTCATGGCCAGGCACATCGAGCAGCCAGGCTCACGCCATTCAAAGCCGGCGGCCACAAAAATCTTGTCCAGCCCTTCGCGCTCGGCCTGTTCCTTGACCAGGCCTGAGCCCGGAACGACCAGCGCAAGCTTGACGTTCTTGGCAACCTTCTGGCCGATCTTCTTGATGACGGCGGCTGCCTCGCGCATGTCCTCGATGCGGCTGTTGGTGCAGGAACCGATGAACACCTTGTCGATGTACAGGTCGTTCAGCGCCTTGCCGGGCTCCAGGCCCATGTACTTCAACGCGCGTTCGATGGCATCGCGCTTGTTGGCGTCTTTTTCCTTGTCGGGGTCGGGCACGCGGTCGTCAATCGACAGCACCATTTCGGGCGAAGTGCCCCAGGTGACTTGCGGCAGGATCTGGCTGGCGTCGAGCTCGACCACGGCGTCGAACTTCGCGTCGGCATCCGAGTGCAGCGTGTTCCAGTATTTGGCGGCCATGTCCCATTCGACGCCGGTGGGCGAGAGCAAGCGGCCTTTGACGTAATCAATGGTTTTCTGGTCTACCGCCACCAGGCCAGCGCGCGCGCCGGCTTCAATCGCCATGTTGCAGACCGTCATGCGGCCTTCCATGCTGAGCGCACGAATCGCCGAGCCGGCAAATTCAATCGTGTAACCCGTGCCGCCAGCCGTGCCGATCTTGCCGATGATGGCGAGCACGATGTCCTTGCCCGTCAAGCCTGGGGCCAGCTTGCCTTCGACCTTCACGAGCATGTTCTTGGCTTTTTTGGCCAGCAGGGTTTGCGTCGCCATCACGTGCTCGACTTCGCTGGTGCCGATGCCATGTGCCAGCGCGCCGAAAGCGCCGTGGGTGGAGGTGTGCGAGTCGCCGCAGACGACCGTCATGCCGGGCAGCGTGGCGCCGCTTTCGGGGCCGATGACATGCACGATGCCCTGGCGTTTGGAGAGGAAGGGGAAGAAGGCGGCCGCGCCGAATTCCTTGATGTTGCTGTCCAGCGTGGTGATCTGTTCCTTGCTCACCAGGTCGGTGATGCCGTCGTAGCCCAACTCCCAGCCGGTGGTCGGCGTGTTGTGGTCGGCCGTGGCGACGATGGAGCTGATGCGCCAGACCTTGCGGCCGGCCTCGCGCAGGCCTTCAAAGGCCTGCGGGCTGGTGACTTCGTGCACCAGGTGGCGGTCGATGTAGAGGATGGCCGTGCCGTCGTCTTCGGTATGAACGACGTGCTCGTCCCAGATTTTGTCGTAGAGGGTGCGTCCCATGGGTTTCCTTCGTGATCTCTCGTTATCGTCTGTCGTGGGGGTGATTTTAGGCCGCTGCACTCGCAGCCATGGCTGCGGTTTTGGCAGCTTGGGCCGCGTTGGTGTGTGGTGCGGCGGGCTGTGTGAGGTGTTCCACCAGCAGCCGCGCCGTCAGGGGCAGGGTGGAAAAGTCACGCGCTACCAGCTGGATCTGGCGCTCGGCCCAGGCGTCGAGCAGGGGAAGGGACTCGAGCTCACCGACGCCGTGCATGAGTTCAAAGGCGCGCTGCGGCATCACGCCGACGCCCAGGCCGTTGTGGATCATGCGACACATTGCGTCCAGGCCGGTGACATGGATGCGCAGCTTGATGGTGCGGCCCAGTCGGGCGGCCGCTTCGCGCATGGCCAGGTAAATCGAACTGTTGGAGTGCAGTCCGACCTGGTCGTAGTCCAGTGCTGCTTCAAATTTGATAGCGCCTTGCGTACACAGGGCGTGGCCCCTGGGCACAATCAATACCAATTTATCGGTGCGGTAGGGCAGTACCTGCAGGTCACCCGCGCCGTCGGCAGTATTGCAGATGCCCAGATCGGCCGCGCCTTCCTGCACCGCGCGGACCACCTCGGTGCTCAGATGCTCTTCCAGGTCGATCTTGATGCCCGAATGCTCGCGGGTGAAGGCGCCCAGGTCTTCCGGCAAAAACTGCACGATGGCCGAGATGCTGGCGTGCACGCGCACATGGCCGCGCACGCCGTCGGCGTATTCGCTGAGCTCGCTCTGCATTTTCTCGAGGCTGAACAGCACCGAGCGCGCATGGTGGAGCAGGCTTTCGCCGGCGGGCGTCAGGTCAACACCGCGGGTGTGGCGGTACAGCAGCGGCGTGTCCAGCGTGATTTCGAGGTCGGAGAGGCGTTTGCTCACGGCTGAGGCGGCAATGAATTCGCGCTCGGCCGCCTTGCCGATGCTGCCGAGCTCGCACACAGCCACAAAGAGCTGAAGCGAGGTCAGATCAATGCGGCGGGCAAAGTTGCGTTCGGAGCTTTTCATGGCGTGGGCGTGACGTCATCGTGTTAGACGATGGTGAAACGCTATTTTGCTACCATGATTGGTGTTTTGTCATCGCAATGCACGATGCCCTGCTTGCCAATAGGCGTTTTCAGCCTGGGCCACCAAAATTTTTGATTTTTTAAGGCTCTAGCCCAATAACGACGGGCGCAAGCAGCTATCAAAAACGTAGCAGACAGCCGCGGGGCCTGCGGAACCTTGAGATGCGCCGCAGGGCTTTGGGGCATGAAAAAGCCCGCCGATGTTGCCAAGGGCGGGCTTTATGTCAACGCGTTGGCAGCTTAGCGCTTGGCCAGCGGCAACACCTGACGTGTCGTGGAGCCGGTGAACAACTGGCGTGGACGGCCGATCTTGTACTCGGGGTCGCCGATCATTTCATTGAGCTGGGCGATCCAGCCGACGGTACGGGCCAGCGCGAAGATGGCCGTGAACAGTGGCACCGGGATGCCGATGGCGCGCTGCACAATGCCGGAGTAGAAGTCGACATTGGGGTAGAGCTTGCGCGACACGAAGTATTCGTCTTCCAGGGCGATTTTTTCCAGCGCCATGGCGAGCTTGAACAGCGGATCGTTTTCCAGGCCCATTTCCTTGAGCACTTCCTTGCAGGTTTCCTGCATCAGCTTGGCGCGCGGGTCGTAGTTCTTGTAGACGCGGTGGCCAAAACCCATCAGCTTGACGCCGGAGTTCTTGTCCTTGACCTGCTTGATGAAGTCACCGATTTTCTCGATGCCGCCGGCTTTCTGGATGTCGCCCAGCATGTTGAGTGCCGCTTCGTTGGCGCCGCCGTGTGCCGGGCCCCAGAGGCAAGCCACGCCAGCGGCAATCGCTGCAAACGGGTTGGTGCCGGACGAGCCGCACAGGCGCACGGTGGAGGTCGAAGCGTTTTGCTCGTGGTCTGCATGCAGGATGAAGATGCGGTCCAGCGCGCGTTCAAGCACGGGGTTGACCTTGTACTCTTCGCACGGCGTGGCGAACATCATGTGCAGGAAGTTGCCGGCGTAGCTCAGGTTGTTCTTGGGGTACATGTAGGGCTGGCCCACGGTGTACTTGTAAGCCATGGCGACCAGCGTCGGCATCTTGGCGATCAGGCGGATGGCAGAGATGTCGCGGTGCTCGGGATTGGTGATGTCGGTGCTGTCATGGTAGAAGGCCGACAGGGCGCCGACCAGGCCGGTCATGATGGCCATCGGGTGCGCGTCACGGCGGAAGCCGCGCAGGAAAAACTGCATCTGCTCGTTGACCATGGTGTGGTTGGTCACGCGGCTGACGAAATCTTTCTTCTGCTCGACATTCGGCAACTCGCCGTACAGCAACAGGTTGCAGGTTTCCATGTAGTCGCAGTTGGTGGCCAGCTGCTCGATGGGGTAGCCGCGGTACAGCAACTCGCCCTTGTCGCCGTCGATGTAGGTGATGGCGGACTGGCAGGACGCGGTCGACAGGAAACCGGGGTCATAGGTGAACATGCCGGTCTGGGCATACAGCTTGCGGATATCAACGACGTCCGGACCAACGCTGCCCTGGTAGACCGGCAACTCGATGCTGGGGCTGCCGTTGCTGAAGGACAGGGTGGCTTTGTTGTCAGCTAGCTTCATTTCGTGCTTCTTTCTTTCGTATCAGTGTCAATGGAGGACGGACGCGTAATCGGGGGCCGGCGCTGCGGGCTGCAGCAACTTTAAAACTTCATGGGCTTCAGAAGTAGAGGCACTTGCCTTGGCCGCTTCATCGGGCAGCTGGCCGGCAACTTTTCGTTTTAACAGCAGGTCCAGCAAATCGTTGTCGGACAAATCCATTAAATCATTTAACCCTTTAGCCTGCCTGACGGTTAGCGTCGCTTCGTGCGCCAAAAAGAAGCGCTCAATCAGCAAATCGTTTTCCAGCAGGCCGCGCCGGCAACGCCACTTGAGCTTGCTCAGGGCACGCTCGTCGAGCAGGGCGTCGGCGGTTTCCATATCGTTCAGGCCGTAGAGGTTTCGCCGCCGGGCCGCCCCAAGGCGAAACACGCCCCCTCGGGAGGCAGCGTAGTACGCGAAGCGACAAGCGTGGGGGCCATATTGGTCACACTGTCCGCAAAACCATCATTTCCTTGATCTTGCCAATCGCCTTGGTCGGGTTCAGGCCCTTGGGGCAGACGTCGACGCAATTCATGATGGTGTGGCAGCGGAACAGGCGGTACGGGTCTTCCAGATTGTCCAGGCGCTCGGCGGTGGCTTCGTCTCTGGAGTCGGCGATGAAGCGGTAGGCCTGCAGCAGGCCGGCCGGGCCGACAAACTTGTCGGGGTTCCACCAGAAGCTGGGACAGGAGGTGGAGCAGCTGGCGCACAAAATGCACTCGTAGAGGCCGTTGAGCTCATCACGCTCTTCGGGACTCTGCAGGCGCTCTTTTTCGGGCGGCACGTTGTCGTTGATCAGGTAGGGCTTGATCGAGTTGTACTGCTTGAAGAACTGCGTCATGTCGACGATCAGGTCGCGCACCACAGGCAGGCCGGGCAAGGGCTTGAGGATGATGACCTCAGGCAGCGTGCGCATGTTGGTCAGGCACGCCAGGCCGTTCTTGCCGTTGATGTTCATGGCGTCGGAGCCACACACACCTTCGCGGCACGAGCGGCGAAAGCTGATGGTCGGATCCTGCGCCTTCAGCTTCATCAACGCGTCCAGCAGCATGCGCTCGTGGCCGTCGAGCTCCACCTCGATGGTCTGCATGTAGGGCTTGGCATCGGTGTCCGGGTCGTAGCGGTAGATCTTGAAGGTGCGTTTGGTCATGGGGTTCTCGCTTCTTGTAGGGTCGCAGGGCGTCAGAGCAATAGGGGCTACGTCTTCAGAAAGTACGCGTCTTGAGCGGAACCGAATCGACCGTCAGGGGTTTCATCTGCACCGGCTTGTAAGCCAGGCGGCTGCCTTCGCTGTACCAGAGCGTGTGCTTGTGCCAGTCGGTGTCGTTGCGGCCGTTCGGGTGCGCGGGCGTGTCGCCGTAATCGTCGACGGAGTGCGCACCGCGGCTTTCCTGGCGGGCCGCGGCGGACACGATGGTGGCCTGCGCTGCTTCGATCAGGTTTTCCACTTCCAGCGCTTCGATGCGCGCGGTGTTGAAAATCTTCGACTTGTCCTTCAGTCCGATGCTGTTGACGCGGGCACGCAGCGCGGCAATTTTCGTCACGCCTTCGTTCATGATGGCCTGTGTGCGGAACACGCCGGCATGCTGCTGCATGGCGGCGCGCAGGTCGTTGGCCACGTCTTGCGCGTATTCGCCGTCGGTCGCGTTGTCCAGGCGCGCGATGCGGGCCAGGGTCTTGTCGGCGGCATCCGCCGGCAGCGGCTTGTGCGTGGTGGTCTTGGCGAACTCGACGATGTGGTTGCCGGCGGCCTTGCCGAACACCAGCAGGTCGAGCAGCGAGTTGGTGCCCAGGCGGTTGGCACCGTGCACGCTGACGCAGGAACATTCGCCCACCGCATACAGGCCGTTGACCACCTGGCTCTGGTTGTTGGCGTCCTGCGTGACAACCTGGCCATGGATGTTGGTCGGGATGCCGCCCATCTGGTAGTGGATGGTGGGCACCACGGGAATAGGTTCCTTGGTGATGTCGACGTTGGCGAAGTTGTGGCCGATCTCGAACACCGAGGGCAGGCGCTTCATGATGGCGTCCACGCCCAGATGGGTCATGTCCAGCAGGATGTAGTCCTTGTTGGGGCCGCAGCCGCGGCCTTCCTTGATTTCCTGGTCCATGGAGCGCGAGACGAAGTCGCGCGGCGCGAGGTCTTTCAGCGTGGGCGCATAACGCTCCATGAAACGCTCGCCATTGCTGTTGCGCAGAATCGCTCCTTCGCCGCGGCAGCCTTCGGTCAGCAGCACGCCGGCGCCGGCCACGCCGGTCGGGTGGAACTGCCAGAATTCCATGTCTTCCAGCGGGATGCCGGCACGCGCTGCCATGCCCAGGCCGTCGCCAGTGTTGATGAAGGCGTTCGTTGACGCGGCAAAAATGCGCCCTGCGCCGCCGGTGGCCAACAGCGTGGTCTTGGCTTCAAAAATGTGGACGTCGCCGGTTTCCATTTCGAGGGCGGTCACGCCCACGACGTCACCGGCGGAGTCGCGGATCAGGTCCAGCGCCATCCACTCGACGAAAAAGCTGGTTTTTTCCTTGACGTTTTGCTGGTACAGCGTGTGCAGCATGGCGTGGCCGGTGCGGTCGGCCGCGGCGCAGGCGCGCTGCACGGGTTTTTCACCGTAGTTGGCGGTGTGGCCGCCGAAGGGGCGCTGGTAAATCGTGCCGTCGGGGTTGCGGTCGAAAGGCATGCCCATATGCTCGAGGTCGTACACGACCTTGGGCGCTTCGCGGCACATGTATTCGATGGCGTCCTGGTCGCCGAGCCAGTCGGAGCCCTTGACGGTGTCATAGAAGTGGTAGTGCCAGTTGTCTTCGCTCATGTTGCCGAGCGATGCGCCGATGCCGCCCTGGGCTGCAACGGTGTGCGAGCGGGTGGGGAACACTTTGGAAAGCACGGCCACGTTGAGGCCGGCGCGCGCCAGCTGCAGCGATGCGCGCATGCCGGAGCCGCCGGCACCGACGATGACGACGTCAAATTTGCGCTTGGGGAGTTTGGATGTTGCTGTCATGATTTTGTGGGGTGTCGGTCTTCTTGTCGGGTCTGTGGGGTCAGCGGCGGCTTAAACGCGCCACAGCACCTGAATGCCCCAGCCGGCGCAGGCCACCAGCCAGACGATCGTGAAAACATTCAAAACGAGTTTGATGGAGGCTGGCTTGATGTAGTCCATCCAGATGTCGCGCATGCCGACCCACACGTGCAACAGTAGGGCAACGATGACCACAAACGTCAGCGTCTTCATCCACTGGGACGAGAAGATGCCGGCCCACTTGTCGTAGCCGATGGGGCCTTTGCTGAAGATGACCTGGGCCAGGACCAGCACGGTGAAGAGGGCCATCAGGGCGGCCGTGACGCGCTGCGCGAGCCAGTCGCGCAAACCATAGTGGGCACCGACAACGATGCGTTTGGAGCCGTAGTTAACTGCCATTTTTGTGCTCCTTGATTAATACGCGCCGAAAAGCTTGAGTGCCAGCACGAATGAGATGCCTACGCTCACAGCCAGCGTGAAGAGGGCGGACGACTTGCCGAACTCCTTGCTGACGGCGGCGTGACTCACGTCCATCCACAAATGGCGCAGGCCGGCGATGAAGTGGTGCAGGTAAGCCCAGATGAGGGCCAGCGCCACCAGCTTCCAGATGATGCCGGGAAGGCCCAGCATGCCGACGTTGAAGGCTGCCTTGAATTTCTCGAAGGAGATTTCCGAAGAGATCGAGGTGTCGAACATCCAGATGATGAAGGGCATCAGCAAAAACATGATGAACCCGCTGATACGGTGAAGGATGGAGACAATGCCCGCGAGGGGGAGGCGATAGGAGTGGAGATCGGTCAGGGCGTTGATGTTGCGGAACTCGGGCCGCTTCTTCGCTACGGTTGTCGCTGATTCGGACATACTTGGCTTTCTGTGTTTTTGAGTAACGGCTTTGTAACTGCCAAAGCGGCTCAACCCGAAATTCTATTGCAATGCAGCAACAATCCCGGCTGCTTCGGGTGATGGCCGGAAATTTTTGTCGGGAAAAGCGCGTTTGCGGGCGCGACAGTTCGCAATTGCTGCGCGAAGGTCGTCGTAACTGACATGACGATTACAAATCACCCCATCCGGACGGCAATCCAGCGGCGCGCATATGCCGCTGCTGACGCTTCGTTGGTGTCATGGCTTGAAGGGTCTTCATCGTCCGTCATGTTGTTATGGGTTGCACCGCCGGGCTCTCGCGGCCATGCCGCGGCAGGTTTGCCTGGCAGGGTTTTCTGTTTCCCTTGAGCCTGCTGCCGCTGTTCAGTTCAGGGTGTTGTGATAGTGATGTGTGTCGGTGCGGTAGTAGCCGCGGCGCAGCTCCATGGGGGCATCGTTGTAGGTGTAGGCGATGCGCTCCACGCTCAAAAGCGGCGCTCCGTGCTCTACTTTTAATAGCAGCTCGCGCCCGTCGGTGGCTGCTTCGGCGCGTATTTTCTCTTCGGCGCGAACCATCCGAACGTTGAATTCGGTCTCAAACAGCGCATACATGGGGCCGTGGTAGTCAGCCAGCCGCTCGGCCGTCAGGCCCTTGAAGGGCGCGGCGGGAAGCCAGATGTCTTCAAGAATGGTGGGTGTGCCGGCAAAGCTCAGCACGCGTCGGGCCTGCAGCACGGCGTCCCCGGTGCGCAAGGCCAGCGTGCGTGCAATCTCGGCGCTGGCGCGCACGCGCCGGCAGTCGATGATGTCGCGTTGGGCCGGACCTTCGCTGCCCGGTGTGCCACTGTCGGGGACCAGCTTGAGAAAGCGGAACTGGACATGTTGCTCGGCGTGGGTTGCAACAAAGGTGCCCTTGCCCTGGCGGCGCACCACCAGGTTGTCGGTGGCCAGCTCGTCGATGGCTTTACGCACAGTGCCCTGGCTGACGCGGTAGCGCGCTGCCAGGTCCATCTCGGAAGGTATGGCTTCGCCTGGTTTCCATTCGCCTGATTGCAGGCTTTGCAGGATCAGGGCCTTGATCTGCTGGTACAGCGGACTGAACGCCGGCGTGGCACCTGCAAAATCATCGGCGGGTAGGGCGGGAGTGGCGTTCATGGGTGGATTCTGGCTGGCCGTATCATATCTTATATAAGACATAAGACAAATTGACGCCCGCTGCTTTTCAAGCGTAAAATCTTTGGCTGAGCCAGCGCGCGGCCTGCCGTTTTGCGATGATTTTGACGGGTAAAAGCATAAGACCCGTTAGTAATCACTTCCAGATATTCCAGGGTCGCGCCAGACATCTCACGCTACATCCCTCATTCAACCGAATTTCAACTTCCTGGAGTCCTCCTATCATGAGCAAAAAACCCGTCCGCGTTGCAGTCACCGGTGCAGCAGGCCAAATCGGTTACGCATTGTTGTTCCGCATTGCTTCCGGCGAAATGCTCGGCAAGGACCAGCCCGTCATTCTTCAATTGCTCGAAGTGCCCGTTGAAGGCCCGCAGAAAGCGCTCAAGGGCGTGATGATGGAACTCGACGACTGCGCGTTCCCGCTGCTGGTCGGCATGGAAGCCCACAGCGACCCGATGACCGCCTTCAAGGATGCCGACTACGCGCTGCTGGTCGGTTCGCGCCCACGCGGCCCCGGCATGGAACGTGCCGAGCTGCTGGCTGTCAATGGCGCCATCTTCACGGCCCAGGGCAAAGCGCTCAACGCAGTCGCCAGCCGCAACGTCAAGGTGCTGGTGGTCGGCAACCCCGCCAACACCAATGCCTACATCGCCATGAAGAGCGCCCCTGACCTGCCGCGCAAGAACTTCACCGCCATGCTGCGCCTGGATCACAACCGCGCCGCCAGCCAGATCGCCGCCAAGACCGGCAAGGCCGTGGCCGACATTGAAAAGCTCACCGTCTGGGGCAACCATTCGCCCACGATGTACGCTGACTACCGCTTTGCCACCATCAAGGGCGAAAGCGTCGCCAAGATGATCAACGACCAGGAATGGAATGCCAACGTGTTCCTGCCTACCGTCGGCAAGCGCGGCGCCGCCATCATTGAAGCGCGCGGCCTGTCGTCGGCCGCATCGGCCGCCAACGCCGCCATCGACCACATGCGCGACTGGGCCCTGGGCACCAACGGCAAGTGGGTCACCATGGGTATCCCGTCCGATGGCCAGTACGGCATCCCGAAAGACATCATGTTCGGCTTCCCCGTGACCTGCGAAAACGGCGAATACAAACTGGTCGAAGGCCTGGAAATCGACGCGTTCAGCCAGGAACGCATCACCAAGACCCTGGACGAGCTTAAGGGTGAGCAAGACGGCGTCAAGCACCTGCTCTGAGCAATTAATGAGCGATGTGCGCCGCGCAGGGCCACCCCAAGCAAGCACGGCCCCCTCCGGGGGCAGCGTAGTACACGAAGTGACAAGCGTGGGGGCTCGCCAACATCCGCGCGACGTTCTGCTGGGTGCCCAGGCACAAGCCGGGTTTCTTCCGGTTTGTGATCACTACAGCGGTGTTGAAGCCCGCATGCGCAAAAGCCTGCAGCTGCAGGCCGAAATGATCGAGGAGTTCGGCGCCTGCGTGTTTGACGTGACGCTGGATTGCGAAGACGGCGCACCCGTGGGCGGCGAAGCCGACCATGCCGCGATGGTCGTGGCGCTGGCGGCCCTGGCCAGCGACAAGGCACGCGTCGCGGTGCGCATCCATTCGGTGGACCACCCCGCCTTTGAGGCCGACATGGCTGTCATTGCCGGGAAGCTGTCCCGCCATCTCTCACACATCATGGTCCCCAAGGTGGAATCGGTTGCCGATGTGGTCAGGGCCGAGCAGGCTCTGCTCGCAGCATCGGCCGGCGGCCTGCCGCTGCACGTGCTGATCGAATCCCCACTCGCGGTGCGAAACGCTTTCGACATTGCTGCTCATCCGCGCGTGCAGTCGTTGAGTTTTGGCCTGATGGATTTTGTCTCGGCGCATGGCGGCGCGATTCCCGCCGACGGCATGAGCAGCCGCGGCCAGTTCACGCATCCCCTGGTGATGCGCGCCAAGCTCGAAATCGCGTCGGCTTGCCATGCCCACGGCAAAGTGCCGTCACATTGTGTTGTCACAGAGTTCAATGACACTGAGGCCATGACTTCTGCCGCACGCCATGCCGCCCGTGAACTGGGCTACACCCGCATGTGGAGCATCCACCCCAACCAGATCCGGCCTATCCTGGCGGCTTTTGCGCCCACCGAGGGTGAGATTGAAAGTGCTACAAAAATAATAGCTGCTGCCGCACGTTCAGACTGGGCTCCCATCAGTTTTGAAGGCAAGCTGCACGACCGCGCGAGCTACCGCTACTTCTGGCAGGTTCTGGAGCGCGCGCACCAGACCGGCCGTGTCTTGCCGCACGAGGCGCAGGCATATTTTTCTGTCCCGCTTTACTGATTTCCCCGATTGACTGTTGACCGTTCCAAAGGACCCCCATGAAACATTTCGCTCTCTCTGCCCTGATGCTGGCCGCCCCCGCCCTGTTGCTGGCCCAGACGGCAGCCCCTAAAGCTGCCGCGCCCAAGGCTACCGCCGCAGCTGACCAGCCCGCCCAGGCCGCCAAGCGTGCACCGATCAGGCGCTCTGCCGCCAAGGTGGTGGAAGAAAGGACGCCCATTGACGATGACCTGTCTGTCACCTTGACCCCTGAAGACCTGGAGCTCGCCAAGCGGGTTTACATCGGCACGATTCCCTGCGAACTGGGTGCCTCCGTCACCATCACACCGAACGAAAAACGCCCGGGTTTCTTCCTGGTGCAGACGGGCAAGATGCGCTTTCGCATGCACCCGGTCGGAAGCCGCACCGGTGCCATCCGCCTGGAAGACGGCCGTGCAGGCGCCATGTGGCTCCAGTTGGGCAACAAGTCGATGCTGATGAGCCAGAAAATGGGCCAGCGCCTGGCTGACGAGTGCATGAGCCCGGCGCAGGTGACTTTTGCCGACGACATGAAGAAGAACCCCCCGACCAGCATTCTGGAGGCCTTGCCTGCCAAAGCTGCGCCAGCTCAGGCTGGCACGGGTTCTGCTCAGCCAGAAGCTGCCCCGGCCAAAGCCCCATAAAGCCCGATAAAGCCCAATACAGACACAGACCGCGACCGCACGCGCATCGACCGTGCAAATATTTGAGTACAGGAGAAGAAAACCATGATGCCCGAGTTCATACAAACCTACCGCAACCACGTGGCCGAGCGCGCCGCGCTGGGTATTCCCCCGCTGCCGCTGTCAGCCCAGCAGACCGGTGAGGTCATTGAGCTGCTGAAGAACCCACCCAAGGGCGAAGAGGCCTTTCTGGTGGAGCTGATCACGCACCGCGTGCCGGCCGGGGTTGATGCAGCCGCCAAGGTCAAGGCCAGCTATCTCGCTGCCGTGGCGCACGGTACCGAAAAGTGCTCGCTGATCTCCCGTGAAAAAGCCACACAGCTATTGGGCACCATGCTGGGCGGCTACAACATCAGCCCGATGGTCGAGCTGCTCGACGACGCTGAAGACAGCGTCGCCACGCAAGCAGCCAACGGCCTGAAGCACACGCTGCTGATGTTCGACCAGTTCCACGATGTGCAGGAAAAGGCCGGCAAGGGCAACAAATACGCCAAGGCCGTGTTGCAGAGCTGGGCCGATGCCGAGTGGTTCACCAGCCGCCCGGAAGTGCCAGAGTCGATCAAGCTCACCATTTTCAAGGTGGCTGGTGAAATCAACACCGACGATCTCTCCCCCGCACCCGACGCCTGGAGCCGCCCTGACATCCCGCTGCACGCGCTGGCCATGCACAAGAATGCCCGCCCCGGCGTGACGCCCGAAGAAGACGGCAAGCGCGGCCCGGTCAAGTTCATTGAAGAGCTGAAAGCCAAGGGCAACCTGGTGGCCTATGTGGGCGACGTGGTCGGTACCGGCTCCTCGCGCAAGTCCGCAACTAACTCGGTGTTGTGGTTCACCGGTGAAGACATTCCCTTTGTGCCGAACAAGCGTTTCGGCGGTGTCTGCCTCGGCTCGAAAATCGCCCCGATTTTCTACAACACCATGGAAGACTCGGGCGCGCTGCCGATCGAACTCGACGTGAGCCAGATGGCTATGGGCGATGTGATCGAACTGCGCCCCTATGAGGGCAAGGCGCTGAAAGACGGCAAGGTCATCGCCGAGTTCAAACTCAAGAGCGACGTGCTGTTTGACGAAGTGCGCGCCGGCGGCCGCATTCCGCTGATCGTCGGCCGCGGCCTCACGGCCAAGGCGCGTTTTGCGCTGGGCCTTCCCGTGTCTACCCAGTTCCGCTTGCCGCAGAACCCGGCCGACAACGGCCGCGGCTTTACGCTGGCACAAAAAATGGTTGGCCGTGCGGTCGGCTTGCCTGAAGGCCAGGGCGTACGCCCCGGCACGTACTGCGAGCCCAAGATGACTTCTGTCGGCTCGCAGGACACCACCGGTCCGATGACGCGCGACGAATTGAAAGACCTGGCTTGCCTGGGTTTCAGCGCCGACCTGGTGATGCAGTCCTTCTGCCACACGGCGGCTTATCCCAAGCCGGTCGATGTGAAGATGCACCACGAGCTGCCCGAGTTCATGAGCGACCGCGGTGGCATCCCGCTGCGTCCGGGCGACGGCATCATCCACAGCTGGCTCAACCGCATGCTGCTGCCCGACACCGTCGGCACCGGCGGCGATAGCCACACGCGTTTTCCCATCGGCATCAGCTTCCCCGCGGGCTCAGGCCTGGTGGCTTTCGGTGCTGCCACCGGCGTCATGCCGCTGGACATGCCTGAGTCGGTGCTGGTGCGCTTCAAGGGCGAAATGCAGCCCGGTATCACGCTGCGCGACCTGGTCAACGCAATCCCGTTGTACGCTATCAAGGCCAGCCTGCTGACGGTCGCCAAGCAAGGCAAGAAGAACATCTTCTCCGGCCGCATTCTGGAAATCGAAGGCTTGCCCGACCTGAAGGTCGAACAGGCGTTCGAGCTCTCCGACGCTTCCGCAGAGCGTTCCGCTGGCGGCTGCACGGTGCACCTGAACAAGGAACCTATCATCGAATACATCAACAGCAACATCACGATGCTGAAATGGATGATCGCCACGGGTTACTCGGATGTGCGTACCATCAAGCGCCGCATTGCCGCCATGGAAGCCTGGCTGGCCGACCCGCAGCTGCTCAAGGGCGATGCGGACGCCGAATATGCCGCCGTCATCGAGATCGACCTGGCCGACATCCACGAGCCTATCGTGGCCTGCCCGAACGACCCTGACGACGTGAAGACCCTGAGCGAAGTGGCTGGCAGCAAGATCGACGAAGTCTTTATCGGCAGCTGCATGACCAACATCGGCCATTTCCGCGCTGCCTCCAAGCTGCTCGAAAACAAGCGCGACATCCCCGTCAAACTGTGGATGGCGCCGCCGACCAAGATGGATGCCAAGCAGCTGACCGAAGAAGGCCACTACGGCGTGCTCGGCTCGGCCGGCGCCCGCATGGAAATGCCGGGTTGCAGCCTGTGCATGGGCAACCAGGCGCAGGTGAAAGAGGGCGCGACGGTGTTTTCCACCTCCACCCGCAACTTCCCGAACCGCCTCGGGAAAAACTCCAACGTCTACCTCGGTTCCGCCGAGCTGGCCGCGATCTGCTCCAAGCTGGGCCGCATCCCCACCAAGGCCGAATACATGGCCGACATGGGTGTGCTGACTGCTGCCAGCGACAAGATCTACCAGTACCTCAACTTCGACCAGGTCAAGGACTACACCGACATGGCTGACACCGTGAAGGACGGCGTAGCCGCTTAAGTGGACACCATGCCGGCGGCTTGACAGCCGCAAGCTGAAATGGAAGGATGAAGTGATGAAGAAACCGTCACTTCTTTCCTTCCTTTTTTTTGTTCTTTTTTCGGCCATCGGTGCAACCGCTCAAGCTCAAGATGCGCGCACCAACGCCTTCAACGACCCCTTCCTGCAGGTCACTTCGGCGATCAATCCATGCCCTGTGCCGGAGGGGCCGCTCTATACCGAGCAGGAGGTGCGTGACGTGGCCCATGTGCGGGCGCAGCACGGCGGCAGTTGCTACCGCGTGGGGCGCTGCCGCCTGGCCAACTCGTATTGGTACGACCAGGAAATCATTCCGCGCGTGTCGCAATACATCAAGCTCGATGGCCGTTTCGACGACACCAGCGTGTGGGTGCAGGGCGAGCGGCGCCTGGTTTTCCTCAAGGGTTGCGTCAAGACACGCGAACAATCGGAGGCGCTTGAAAAAGCCGTCTGGCTGGTCGATGACGTGATGGGCGTGGTGAATTACCTGCGCGTGGGTGATGAGCCCGTGCGCTATGTGCCGGCGCAGACTGAAAAGAAGTGAAGTGGGCTTGCCCCTTGCGCATGCAAAAAATCCCCGCAGTTTCCTGCGGGGATTTTTCATTGGGGGAGGCTATAGCCCCGACGGCAGCGGGTCTACCACCCGCAATTCCGAGCCGTCGACAAACTTCAGGTACCAGAACTCCGGTGACAGCGGCAGGTTGGGGTGTATGTGGCTGACATTGGCTGGCAGCACATAGACCGTGCTCGCGCCGTCGTCGGGCGGGGGTGCCAGGTAGTGGCGCTTGACCGCCACCAACCCGCCTATGGTGGAAACCACGGTGCCTATCGACTCGGTGACAGCATTGACGGTGGTGCCCTGGCCCAGCATGTGGATGGTGGTCTGGCCCATCAGGTCAGGACGTGAGGCTTCTATGTACAAGACTGCCGCGGTGTTGATGCGCAAATCGTCGGGCGCGCTGGGCTCAGTGGCTTTGTTGAAAGAGATAAAGGGCATGGATAGGGCCGGTTGGGGGACAGGTTTTCGGGCGAATTCTCAGGAAATATGCAGCTCTTTGTGCTCACCCAGCTTGCGCGGCAACTCGCCCAGGATGGCTGCCCTGGCCATTTTGGCCAGCTGCACCATCTTGCTTTCCTTCACGTCCCAGTATTCGGCGTGATGAATGCGCACTTCCAGCAGCGCCAGGTCCGGGTCGTTGACGCCCGCAGGAAACCAGGCGCGGGCAAGCGGTGACCAGAGTTCTTCTTTTTTCCCCTGGTCTTCCACGATCGCCGCCTGGCCCGACACCGATACGTAGCTGTCGGCGCCCGGGTCGGCGTACGACACGTTGACGTTGCCGTCCTGCTGCAGCCGCTGGGCCATCTCGCTTTTGCGTGAGATGAAGAAATACAGATGCGATTCCGCGTCAAGCGACTGGTTCTGCGTGGTCAGGGGATGGGCGTGCAACATGCCGCTGGCCTGGCGGTGCGTCAGCATGCCGAATTTGATGCCCTTGATCAGCTCCCAAAGGGTGTCGTGGTCTGATTTTGTTGCGCTCATGAAAACTCCCGTGGGTGGTGGCCAATGCGTCGATGCTAGGCATCATGCCGTTGGCCGCTCATCAGCGGGCGGCGCGGGCAGCTGTCAGCAAGTGCCGACAGCCCCCGGCTTCCAGCCGCAGCCTGTGTAAACCATCGCTCTACAGGGGAACTAATGGCGCGAGCGGTTACCATATAGATAGATGCAAGTAATTCGTATTTGTATTACGGCTTGCTTGCAGGCGCCCAAGGGCTTCAAGGCCTTCGCGCCCGGCCCGGTTCGGGCGAACCGGGCCGCTTTCATCTCTAAAAGGTGTTTCATGAAACTGTCGTTCCCATCTTTTGCCGGCGCCGTGCTGGCCGTCGGTCTACTGGCCGCGCCCCTGGCCTCCACGGCCCAAACCGTCACGCCCACCGCCGAAGGCATCGTGGTTTACAACGCCCAGCACGCCAGCCTGACCAAGGCCTGGGCTGAAGCCTTCAGCAAGGAAACCGGCATCAAGGTCACTTTGCGCAACGGCAGTGACACCGAGCTGGGCAACCAGATCGTGCAGGAAGGCAAAGCCTCGCCCGCTGATGTGTTCCTGACGGAGAATTCGCCGGCCATGGCGCTGGTCGACACGGCAGGGCTGTTCGCTCCGCTGGACGTGGCCACGCTGTCGGAAGTGCCTGCCAACTTCCGCCCCGCGCATGGCCGCTGGACGGGCATCGCCGCGCGCAGTACGGTGTTCGTCTACAACAAGGCCAAGCTCACGCCCGCACAGTTGCCCAAGTCCATGCTGGACCTGGCCACGCCCGCATGGAAAGGCCGCTGGGCTGCATCGCCTTCCGGCGCCGACTTCCAGGCCATCGTGAGCGCGCTGCTCGAACTCAAGGGCGAAGCCGCTACCGTCGCCTGGCTCAAGGCCATGAAGGAAAACGCCACGCCTTACAAAGGCAACGGCACCGTGCTCAAGGCCGTCAATGCAGGCCAGATCGAAGGCGGCGTGATCTATCACTATTACTACTACGGCGACCAGGCCAAGACCGGCGAGAACAGCAACAACGCCCAGTTGCATTACTTCCGCAACCAGGACCCTGGCGCTTTTGTGAGCATTTCCGGTGGCGGCGTGCTGGCCTCGAGCAAGCACCAACCCGAAGCGCAGGCCTTCGTGAAGTGGATTGCCGGCAAAGGCGGACAGGACATCCTGAAGACCGGCGACGCGTATGAGTACGCTGTTGGTACGGGCGTGCAGTCCAACCCCAAGCTGGTGCCGTTGGCTGAGCTGCAGGCGCCCAAGGTCGAGCCTTCCAAACTCAACAGCAAAAAAGTCACCGACCTGATGACCCAGGCCGGCCTGCTGTAAACCACTTCCAATCGCACCTAACCACTTCAGGTCCGCGGATCTGACACCTGCCTTGAGTGCCTTGCCATTTGATGTCGGCGCCGACTCCCTGAAGCCGGCGAGTGCGGCCCTGCTGCCTTCGCCTGCGGCCGGGCGCGGCGGCTGGCGCCTGTCGTGGGTGGGCAGCGCGGCCCTGCTGGTCTCGTTGCTCGCTTTGTTGCCGCTGGGTTTTGTCATCTGGGTCGGCATCCAGGCGGGTTGGGACACGGCCTCTGCGTTGATCTTCCGGCCCCGTGTTGGGGAGCTGCTCGTCAACACTGCTTTGCTGGTAGCGCTGACAGTGCCCTCGTGCGCCGTGCTGGCCGTGGCCCTGGCCTGGCTCACCGAGCGCAGCGACCTGCCCGGTGCGCGCACCTGGGCCTGGCTGGCCGTCGCGCCGCTGGCCGTGCCGGCTTTTGTGCACAGCTATGCCTGGATGACGGTCGCCCCCGGCCTGCACGGCTTGCCCGCCGGCGTGATGGTTTCGGTGATTGCCTACTTTCCATTTTTGTATTTGCCGGTGGCCGCGGCTTTGCGGCGGCTGGATCCGGGCATGGAAGACAGCGCCGCCTCGCTGGGCTTGAGCCCTTTGGCGGTGTTCTTCCGCGTGGTGCTGCCGCAGCTGCGGCTGGCGGTATGCGGCGGCTCACTGCTGGTAGGCCTTCACCTGCTGGCCGAGTACGGCCTTTACGTGATGATCCGTTTCGACACCTTCACCACGGCCATCGTCGACCAGTTCCAGTCGACCTACAACGGGCCTGCGGCCAACATGCTTTCCGGCGTGCTGGTGGTGTGCTGCTTCGCGTTGCTGGCACTGGAATCGGCCGCGCGCGGCAAGGAACGTTATGCGCGCGTAGGTTCCGGCGCCGCGCGCATGCCTTTCAAGCGCAGCCTGGGCCGCTTCACCGCACTCGGCCTGTTGCTGCCCGTGCTGGTCACCGCTCTGGCACTGGGCGTGCCGCTGGTTACCCTGGGCCGCTGGCTGGTGGCCGGCGGGGCTGCTGTATGGCGCGTGGATGAAATCGGCCCGGCGATTTTCCAGACCCTGGGGCTGGCGCTGGCCGGTGCGTTGCTGACCACATTGGCCGCTGTGCCCATGGCCTGGCTGTCGATACGCTCGCCCGGCCGGCTGCAGCGCGTGCTGGAGGCCTGCAACTACATGGTCGGTTCGCTGCCCGGTGTGGTGGTGGCGCTGGCGCTCGTCACGGTGACGGTGCGCATGCCGATTTACCAGACAGCGGTGACGGTGCTGCTGGCTTATTTGCTGATGTTTTTGCCACGCGCCCTCATCAGCCTGCGCGCCGGCATCGCGCAGGCGCCGGTGGAGCTGGAGCAGGCCGCGCGCAGCCTGGGCCGCACGCCCGTGCAGGCGCTGTGGGCCATCACCCTGCGGCTGGCCGCGCCCAGCGCGGCGGCCGGCGCGGCCCTGGTGGGCCTGGGGATCACCAACGAACTCACCGCCACGCTGATGCTCGCGCCCAACGGCACGCGCACCCTGGCAACTTCCTTCTGGGCCTACAGCAGCGAGATCGACTACGCCGCCGCCGCGCCCTATGCGCTCATCATGGTGCTGCTGTCGCTGCCCATGACGTGGCTGCTCTATACCCAATCCAAACGCACGGCGGGACGATGACAACTTCTCTTGAACTGAACGGCCTGCGCAAACACTATGGCCCCGTGGAAGCACTGGGCGGCGTTCACTTGCACGTGCCGGCCGGCAGCCGCACCGCCATCGTGGGTCCGTCGGGTTCCGGTAAAACCACCTTGCTGCGCATCATTGCCGGCTTCGAAGTGCCCGACGCCGGCCGCGTCGTGCTGGGTGGGCGGCAACTGGCCGACGGGCCGGAAGCCGTGCCGGCGCACCAGCGCGGCATCGGTTTTGTGCCGCAGGACGGCGCGCTGTTTCCGCATCTGACGATTGAGGGCAACGTCGGCTTTGGCCTGCCGCGCAATACGCCCCAGCGCGCTGAACGCATTGCCGAACTGATGGACATGGTCGCGCTCGACATCGCCATGCTCAGCCGTCGCCCGCATGAGTTGTCTGGCGGCCAGCAGCAGCGCGTGGCACTGGCTCGCGCGCTGGCCCAGCGCCCGCAGCTGATGTTGCTCGATGAGCCTTTTTCCGCCCTGGACACGGGCCTGCGCGCCAGCACCCGCAAAGCCGTCGCGCAATTGCTCAGCGGCGCCGGCATCACCACCATCCTGGTCACGCACGACCAGGCGGAGGCCCTGTCATTTGCCGACCAGGTAGCCGTGATGCGTGAAGGGCAACTGGTGCAGGCCGGTCGCCCGGTGGATCTTTATCTGCGGCCCCGTGATGCCGCGGTGGCCGGCTTCCTGGGCGAAGCCATCGTGCTGCCCGCGCGGCTGGCGGGCGGCTGGGCTGACTGCGCGCTGGGGCGAGTCGCGGTCAACGACGGCCAGCGCAGCGGTGCGGCGCAGATCATGCTGCGGCCAGAGCAACTGCAGGTGGCTGAAGTCCCGGCGCAGGCGGCCGCGCAAAGTGCGGATGCCGCTGCGTGCTACGGCGCGGTTATCGACACCGATTTTGGCGGTCCGGTCTGCGTGCTGTCGGTGCGCCTGGTGCGCGGCGCTGGCATGGTCACGGCAGAAGAAGCACCGGCGGCGACAGAGCTTGCTGCGTGGGACGCGCCGCTGCTGGTGCGCAGCTCCGGCCTGCATGCCCCGGCGCCGGGCGCCATGGTTCGCATCACGGTGGCCGGCGAGGCCCATGTGTTCGTATAAGCCGGCTGCGTGCCGGTTCCCGGGAATTTAAGTAAATAGTGGCCGTAACCCAATAAAAACGGGCGCAAGCAGCTATTAAATTAATAGCATTTTGCCTGTCTCTACGGGTGCGATGAACCAGCTGGCGGCGGACGTTTTCCCGGTACGCCCGCGCAAGGGGCATGGTTCGACCAATACATGCCTTGTTACGAATCTCTAAGGTGTCTTACACAGGTCTTTGGGTATATTGTGTACGGTGTACACAAATTAATGGCTATGCACTTGCACGCCGGCAACTTGGTCGGTTGTTGCGGCGTTTCAGGTGACAAACCGCTTACCCAAGGAGATTTCCCATGGCTCGTTACGTAGATGGATTCATCGTTGCCGTCCCCGCCAAGAAAGTGGAGGACTACCGCAAGCTGTCCCGCAAGGCCGGCAAGATCTGGAAGGAGTACGGCGCGATCGAATACACCGAGTGCATCGCCGACGACGTGAAACCGGGCAAGGTCACGTCCTTTCCGCAAAGCGTCAAGCTCAAGGCCGGCGAGGTGGTGGTGTTCTCGTGGATCACCTACAAGTCACGCAAGCAGCGCGACAGCGTCAACAAAAAGGTCATGTCCGACCCGCGCCTGGAGGCCATGATGGATCCGAAGAATCTGCCCTTCGATGGCAAGCGGATGATTTTTGGCGGCTTCAAGACCATCGTCGAGCTTTAAAGCCCGGACGCGCGGACTCTAGCTCTGCGCCGCCAGCGCGTGCAGCGCCTGGCGCGTGAAGTCATCCGCCGGGAAAAACGTCTCCATTGCCAACTCCTGCAGCGTCACATCCACCGGCGAGCCGAAGATGGTGGTCGTGCTGATGAAGCTCAAAACGCCTGAAGGCGTGTTGAGCTTGAAAGGCATCACAACGCCTGGATGCTCGCCTTCCAGATTCGGCCCCTTGGCTTCTTCCGGCACCGGGTAGGCCTTCAGTTCTTCCAGCAACGCCACCAGCGCCGGGTCGGCCGTGGCCGTGATCTGCTGGCGCAGGCGTTCAAACAAATGGTCGCGCCACTGCAGCAGGTTGGCGATGCGCGGCGCCAGGCCCTTGGGGTGCAGGCTCAGGCGCAGCACGTTGACGGGGGCTTCCAGCAGCGACGCATCGGCGCCCGCCAGCAGGTGCGGCACCATGCGGTTGGTCGCCACGATGTTCCAGTGGCGGTCCAGGGCCAGGGCCGGGTAGGGCTCATGGCTTTTCAGCAGCAGCTCCACCGCCTGGCGGGCCGAAGCCAGCGCCGGGTCATTCAGCGGCCGCTCGCGGTACATGGGCGCGTAGCCGGCCGCCACCAGCAGCGCATTGCGCTCGCGTAGCGGAATGTCCAGCCGCTCCGACAGGCGCAGCACCATCTCGCGGCTGGGCACCGAGCGGCCGGTTTCCACAAAACTCAAATGCCGCGTCGAGATGTCGGCCTCGTGGGCCAGGTCCAGCTGGCTCAGGCGCCGGTGCTGGCGCCAGTGGCGCAAGTGGTCGCCAAAGGGTTGGGCCGCGCGCGGCGCGGGGCGGGTAGGGTGATGAATGCTGGCAGTCATGGCGCCATCCTAAAGCCATGAAGCTGGTTTTCCATTACCTGCCAGGTTATCGACGAGCAGCCGGTGCGCAGGAATGATGACCCCCATGCGCACCGACCCGGCGGCCCGGCGCGCTGATCGCTATTCCCTATGACCGGCTGCCAGCACTTTCAGGAGTTTTGCCATGTCTTCGAGTTCCATCCTTTCCTCTCCCAACTTCCTGCGCAATGTGCTGCGTGTGGATGCGCTGTCGTGCATCGCTTGCGGCGTATTGCAAGTCGCCTTTCCAGCCGCGATGGCCCGCATGCTGAACCTGCCCGAGGGCCTGATTGCCTACACCGGAGAGTTCCTGCTGGTCTATGCGGCAGTCGTTGCGGTTGTTTCAACGCGTAATCCTTTGCCGCGCGGCGTTATCTGGGCGCTGGTGGCTGGCAATATCGGCTGGGCGCTGGCCTGTGTACTGTTGCTGGTGAGTGGTCACGTGTCGCCTTCGATGCTGGGCGTGGGCTATGTGGTCATACAGGCGCTGACGGTGGCGGTGCTGGCCGAGCTTCAGTACTTCGGCCTGCGCCGCGCGGCGCCCCAGCCGGCCTGGTGAGAACGCACAAGACTCGGTAGAGGGGCAGGGTATGCGGCGCCGGACTCCCACGGAGCCGCAGTGCCTGCCAGAATGGGGGCTGCCGTCAATAAAAAGGAGTCCGCCATGGCCAAACCGCCTCCCCACGCTTTTTCCTCCACGCTCAAAAGCTTCAAGACCGCCTCCGGCAAAACCGGCAAGTTCTACTCCCTGCCGGAACTCGCCAAACAGTTTCCCAAAGTTTCCCGCCTGCCGGTGTCCATGCGCATCGTGCTTGAGTCGGTGCTGCGCAATTGCGAGGGCAAAAAGGTCACGGCCGAACACGTGGCGCAACTAGCCCACTGGCTGCCCCAGGCCGAGCGCACCGAAGAGATCCCGTTTGTTGTCTCGCGCGTGGTGCTGCAGGACTTCACCGGTGTGCCGCTGCTGGCCGACCTGGCCGCCATGCGCAGCGTGGCGCTGAAGCTGGGCAAGAACCCTAAAGCCATCGAGCCGCTGGTACCAGTCGACCTGGTGGTCGACCACTCCATCATGGTCGACTACTACGGCAAGAAAAATTCGTTGGACCTCAACATGAAGCTGGAGTTCCAGCGCAACCGTGAGCGCTACGAGTTCATGAAATGGGGCATGCAGGCCTTTGACACCTTTGGCGTAGTGCCGCCGGGCTTCGGCATCGTGCACCAGGTCAACCTTGAATACCTCTCGCGCGGCGTGCATAAAAGCAGGGACGGCGTGTACTATCCCGACTCGCTGGTGGGCACCGACAGCCACACCACCATGATCAACGGCATCGGCGTGGTTGCCTGGGGCTGCGGCGGCATCGAGGCCGAAGCCGCCATGCTGGGCCAGCCCGTCTACTTCCTCACGCCCGACGTCGTGGGCTTTGAGCTGACGGGCCGTCTGCGCGAAGGCGTCACCGCCACCGACCTCGTGCTGCGCGTGACCGAGCAGTTGCGCAAGGAAAAGGTCGTCGGCAAGTTTGTCGAATTTTTCGGCGAGGGCACGCGCACGCTGGCCTTGCCGGACCGCGCCACTATCGGCAACATGGCGCCCGAATACGGCGCCACCATGGGATTCTTCCCGGTCGACGAAAAAACGATCGACTACTTCAAGGGCACGGGCCGCACCAGGGAAGAGATCGAAGCCTTCGAGGCCTACTTCAAGGCGCAGGGCCTCTTCGGCGTGGCCAGGGCCGGCGAGATCGATTACTCGCACGTGGTCAAGCTGGACCTGGGCGATGTCACGCCCAGCCTGGCCGGCCCCAAGCGCCCGCAAGACCGAATCGAGCTCGGCAACGTCGCCAGCCAGTTCAAGTCGCTGTTCAGCAAGTCGATTGCCGAGAACGGTTTTAACCAGCCCGCCGGCATGCTCAACACCCGCCACCTGGTGCGCCGCACCGATGAAGGCCGGCTGGACACGCTGCCGTCCGCACCGCCCACACCGGCCGGTGCCGCACGCCCCGTGATGGAGATGGAAGGCAACCGCCCCACACTGGCGCACGCACGCGCCAGCAACACCACGGACGCGCCCGCCAAGGCGCAGACCGAGGTGGTGCATTCCGCCCCCGGCATCACGGTGGGCAACGGCGACGTGCTGATCGCCGCCATCACCAGTTGCACCAACACCTCCAACCCCAGCGTGCTGCTGGCCGCCGGCCTGCTGGCCAAGAAGGCGGTGGAAGCCGGCCTGAAGGTGCAGCCGCACATCAAGACCTCGCTGGCCCCTGGCTCGCGCATCGTGACCGAGTACCTCACCGAGACCGGCCTGCTGCCTTACCTGGAGAAGCTCGGCTTCGCACTGGCCGGCTACGGTTGCACCACCTGCATCGGCAATGCCGGCGACCTGACGCCCGAACTCAATGAAGCCATCAGCAAGAGCGACCTGGTCTGCGCGGCCGTGCTTTCGGGCAACCGCAACTTCGAGGCGCGCATCCATCCCAACCTCAAGGCCAACTTTCTGGCCAGCCCGCCGCTGGTGGTGGCCTACGCCATTGCCGGCACGGTGATGCGCGACCTGATGACCGAACCCGTCGGCAAAGGCAAGGGCGGCAAGGACGTGTACCTGGGCGACATCTGGCCGACCAGCGACGAGATCTACAAGCTCATGAAGTACGCGATGAACGGAAAGGCCTTTCGCGCCAATTACGCCAAGGTCAAGACCGAGCCCGGCAAGCTCTGGGAAAACATCAAGGGCGTCAAAGGCACGTCTTACACCTGGCCGGCCAGCACCTACATCGCCGAGCCGCCTTTCTTCAAGGACTTCACCATGAAAGCGGGCGAGGCGGGCAGCGTGTCCGTCAAGGGTGCGCGCATCATGGCGCTGTTTGCCGATTCCATCACCACCGACCACATCTCGCCGGCCGGCTCCATCAAGGCCAGCTCGCCGGCAGGCCTCTGGCTGCAGGCCAACGGCGTGCAGAAGGCCGACTTCAACAGCTACGGTGCGCGCCGCGGCAACCACGACGTGATGATGCGCGGCACGTTTGCCAATGTGCGCATCAAAAATTTGATGATTCCGCCCGATGCGGAAGGCTCGCGCGAAGAAGGCGGTGTCACGTTGTTCCAGCCCGGCAACGAAAAGATGTTCATCTACGACGCTGCCATGAAGTACATGGACCAAGGCACTCCCACCGTGATCTTTGCTGGAGAAGAATACGGCACAGGTTCGTCGCGCGACTGGGCCGCCAAAGGCACGCAGCTGCTCGGCATCAAGGCCGTGGTGGCGCGCAGCTTTGAACGCATTCACCGCAGCAACCTGGTGGGCATGGGCGTGCTGCCCCTGCAGTTCAAGCCGGGTGATTCGTGGCAGACCTTGAAGCTCACCGGAAATGAAGTCATTGACGTGATTCCGCACCCTGAGCTCAAGCCGCAAAGCGAAGCCAAACTGGTCATCACGCGCGCCGACGGTTCTCGCGAGGAAGTCACCGTGATACTGCGCGTGGACACACCCATTGAGGTCGACTACTACCGCAACGGCGGAATTTTGCCGTTCGTGCTGCGACAGTTGCTCGCTTGATGTTCAGACAAGCCCTGATAGCCGGCGGCGGCATCGGCGGATTGGCGGCGGCGCTCGCGGTATCGCGCGCCGGCTGGTACGTCCGCCTGTTTGAACGCGCCAGCGCCTTCAGCGAAGTCGGCGCCGGCATCCAGCTCGGTCCCAATGTCGTCAAAGTGCTGCATGGCTGGGGGCTGGCCGACGCGCTCCAGGCCGTGGCTGCCATTCCCGAGCGCCTGCAGGTGCGAAGTGCCATATCGGGCCAGCTGCTGGGCGAGTTGCCGCTTGGCGCCGCTATGGCCCAGCGTTATGGCGCGCCTTACCTCTCCATTCATCGCGCCGACCTTCACGGCCTGCTGCTGCAGGCCGTGCAGCAGCACGCCGACGTGAAGCTGCATCTGAGCCGGCCTCTGCAGTCCTTCAGCCAGACCGCGCAAGCCGTCACGGTGCAGGCCGACGACGGCCCTGGCATTGAAGGCGACGCCCTCATAGGTGCTGACGGCATCTGGAGCACAGTGCGCCAGGAACTGCTGGGTGACGGTCTGCCACGCCGCACCGGCCACCTGGCTTACCGTGCCCTGGTGCGGCAATCCGATCTACCTGAATTGCTCAGGAGCCGGCAGATCACGGTCTGGCTGGGGCCGCGCATGCACGTGGTGCAGTACCCGGTGCGCGGCGGTGAATGGCTCAATGTGGTGGCCATCGTGCAGGGTGAAGCCGCTGCCGAAGCCGACCTCTGGGACCACAGTGCCAACACCTCCGATCTGGGTGCGGCGACGGCCGGCTGCTGTGCCGCGCTGCGCGAGGTACTGGATGCCATCGGGGGCTGGCGCTTGTGGGTGCTGCACGACCGCGCGCCGATGCGGGGTGCCCACCAG
Organism: Polaromonas sp. P2_G11; assembly: GCF_056403595.1. Taxonomy (NCBI): domain Bacteria; kingdom Pseudomonadati; phylum Pseudomonadota; class Betaproteobacteria; order Burkholderiales; family Comamonadaceae; genus Polaromonas; species Polaromonas sp. P2_G11. Next base: position 186,233 of record NZ_JBFUFE010000006.1, read on the forward strand.
CACGCTGTAGGCCGTGTGGCCTTATTGGGCGACGCCGCCCATCCGATGCGGCCTTACCTCGCGCAAGGCGCCGGCATGGCGATCGAAGACGCCGCCGAGCTAGGCCATGTTTTGGCCCAGGCGCTGGACCCGGCGTTTGACGTACCCACCATGCTGCAGCGCTACGCGCTCAACCGCTGGCAGCGCAATGCGCGCGTGCAGGCGCGGGCTTTGCGTAATGGGCAGATATTTCACGCCAGTGGGGTGTCGCGGTGGGGCAGGGATACCGCAATGCGTCTGTTGGGTGAGAAGCTGCTGGATATGCCCTGGCTGTATGGGGCAAGCCCAACCTACCTTGACGGGCATTGAGCTGTAGGACGACGGCTGTTTGCCCAGGCCTTGCACGGTTGATACGCGCTTTCACCGCGGGCAGTGCGTCAATTTGTGGTCCGGGCTTCATGACGGCAAGGAATTCCGCCCGGACTGGGAAAAAAACTCGCGGGACCGCGGTCACGCCTGGGTGAAGTTTTGGGGACGCTTGCAGATGCGGCCGCTATTTATTCACGGGATCTTGTTTTTCTCGGACTTTGGAACTTGTATGTACTTCCTCATCCTGTCGAATTTTTCATCGTAAACCAGCACAGTGTCCCTCTGTTCGGGCCGGAGAATTCTCAAGCTGTTGTACCTGGTTTCCACTTTCTCTTCAGTGTTCATGAAAATCTTGTGATCCCACCGCTCTTCCGGGTCTTTATAAACAGTTTCGATGATGACCTTGCCCGGAAAAACTTCGTTAAATGCGATGTAGTACTCCGGATGAAGGGAAGGATCGTTCTTTCTGAGGAGCACCAGGAGGAGGTAGGCATCGTTCAGTCCTTCCCGCGTGTCCTTGAGCAGAATGGCGATTTCTTTCTTGTCCTGGCCGCTGAAATCGCCTTCCCTTAACAGGCTTGAGTATTTGAGATTTCCGGAATTCACGAACCGATAGGCCGCTCCTTCATCGGATGAATAGAAATCGAGAAGCTTTTCTTTGACGCCATACGGCAATTCCTTGAGATAAAACGCATCGAAGTCGCTGCCGTATTTTCTGCTGAAGTCTTCTGCTGAAATCAGGTAGTTGTCATTAAGCAAGGCTGGCAGCAGGGTGGGGTATTCAGCAGCACCCTTCATCGCGAGCTTTAAATAGGCTTTCCAGTTTTCCTGGCCGACCTTCGTTTGATACTTTTCCAGGTCCTGAGGTGTATTCGTTTCAATCAGCGAGTACCCGCGTTGCTTTTCGCCCTTGCCGTCTTTGCAGGTAACGCAATAGATGGTTTCACCAAAACTGAGGTTGTAGAGTTTTTCAGGAAGCTGGTCGTACTCTTTTTTGTAGCTTGCATCCAGGAGTTTTCCCTTGGTGATATGACCGGTATCGCCGGTAAAGATGGCGAGTGTCTTTGACTCGGCGACAGCCTTCGCCGCCGTATCTCCCGTTGTCTTTCCCGTTGTATTTCCTGTCGTATCCGCTAACGCGGCATATCTATCCCCTTCGTGCGTGAAGTCGTAGACGTAGTGTTTGAAATATTCAAAATCGTTCTTGGCAAAAAAACAAGCGAGCGCAAACACAAGCAATGCAAGCGCCGCTAAAGTCTTTTTAGTCCTGGATAACGTCGAAAAATTCATGGATCAGATGGGTGACAGGTATTTAAGACAACAGACGAACAAGTCTGCTGATGGAAGGGCAGCTATCGTGAAATGCAGTCAAGTATTGAACCGGACCGCCGAAGTATCGCTGACTATTTTGACTGGCACAACGGGGCAGGATCGCGTGCAAGCATGGATCGAATCACCCTAAAGCAAAGTCGGCGCTCAAGGTTTCCCTCCCCAATCACGTCATCCTGGATGACGCATCGCAATGGTAGATCGACGATGAAAATGACGATTGCTGAAACGCCTTGTTGCATTTGCTATAAAAATAGTAGCTGCTTGCGCAAGTCCTTCAAGGGCTCTGGCTACTATTCTTATGGATTTCCTGCAAATCCGTGCGCAGCTTCCATATCTCCGGAAACAACACGACATCCAGCATCTTGCGCAGGAAGCTGACGCCGCCGATGCCGCTGCTAGTGGTGACCTACGCCATTGCCGGCAGCGTGATGCGCAACCTGATCGGGTGCCCACCAGCATGCCGTGGGCCGCGGGATGGTGCGATGGGGGCGGGATGTGGCGATGAAGGTATTGGGAGAGAAGATGTTGGATTTGCTTCGGTTGTATGGACCGACAAGCAGGCGTTCCCGATGATCGGAAAAACAATCGGGATTTATGGATTACGTTTCCGGGCAGCCCTAGTCCGCGTAGGCCCCCGCCGCCTTGATCACCGGCGTCCAGCGTGCAATTTCGCTGTGCAAGTATTCGCGATGACCCGCGGGTGTGTTGCGCGCATCCCGAACCACATCGATTCCTGAAGCGAGCTGTGCCCGTTTGAATGCGTCCGTCTGGATTGCGCCCAGCAATGCAGCGTTGATTCTGGTTTGTACCGCCTGAGGCGTGTTCTTCGGCGCATACAAGCCGTACCAGACGCCAAGCCGGACGGAGGGAATCCCGAATTTCTCGAGCGTCGGGATCGCCGAGGCGCCGGGAACGGTGAGTGGCTTGGCTGATGTCACGCCGACGGGCCTGGTTTTTCCGCTAAATACATGAGGGAGCACATTGGCTGTCAAATCGCACATCAGGTCTACATGGCCTCCCAGTAAATCCGCCAACGCCGGTGCGGTCCCGCGATAGGGAACGGTGGTCATGCCGATGCCCAGCGAAGACTGCAGGAGAAGGCCGCACAGATGCGACGCCGACCCAATGCCGCCGTTGGCAAGCTTGACCTGTGGTTGCGTGGCTATCCACCGCACCAGCTCAACCGCTGAGCCCGTAGCTATCTGTGGGCGCGTCACCAGCATCAGTGGCGATTCAGCCATGATGCCCAAAGGTTCGAAGTCCGTCTCCGGGTTGAAACCGAGGCGGCGGTATAGCGCAGGGGCTGTCGCCATCCCGATATGGTTCAACAGCAGGGTATAGCCGTCGGCAGCCGCACGCAAGGCGATGGTACTGCCCAGGTTGCCGCCGGCGCCTGACAGGTTCTGGATGATGATGGATTGCCCTAACTGCTTTTCCAGCGGTAAGGCAAGCTCCCGCGCGAGCTTGTCCATAGGACCTCCTGCGGGGTAGGGAACAATCAATGTCACCGGTTTCGAGGGGTAAACACCTTGCGCCTGCGCGCCCATGCCGCATGCCAGCAAGGCCCAAAAAACCAGTGAAAACAGTTTCTTGCTCATAAGTTTCTCCAGTGTTACCGGTACTTTTCAGACTGGCATGCGAAGGGCCGCATAGCCGACGGCCGAGGCCCGCAGGGCTCGCCGCGCCTGCGTCGCTGCCAGGCATTTCTCGATGATGGCCGGCTCCGATGTAAAGGGCGTACCACCTGGAAAGGGCGGCTTGGGGTCGTATTCGATCTGGAGCTGGATTTGCTTGGCTGTTTCGTCTCCCTTCAGCATTGCGACGACCTTCAAGGCCATGTCGATGCCGGATGTCACGCCGCCCGCCGTGAAGATATTTCCGTCCACACACATGCGCTCTCTGGTGACGATGGCACCGAACGCCGGCAGAAAATCGATGGCCTGCCAGTGGCAGGTGCTTCGCCTGCCCTTGAGAAGGCCCGCGGCGCCGAGCAGCAACGAACCCGTACAGATACCGAAGATGTACTTCGCTGACTTTGCTTGCCTGCGGGTGAAATTGACCCACTCGGCGTCCAGTATGGCGTCGTCGGTTCCAGGTCCCCCCGGCACCACCAGCAGGTCGCAGGGCGGTGCGTTTGCGATGGTCGTGGTGGGTGTCAGCGTGAGGCCGCGGTCCGAGCGGACTGGCTCCAGTGACTTCCCTACGAGCTCGACATGCACCCCCGGCACACGTGCCAGGACTTCAAAGGGCCCTGTCAAATCAAGTTGTGTCAGTGCATTGAAGAGAATAATATTAACTTTCATGAACACCCTCCTTAATACGCTGACGGTAAGGCCAGGTGCCGCAGGGACAGTGCCAAAAGCGGGCGAATGTGCGCCAAAATGGGTGGCATTTCTCTTGTTTGACGGCTTCCAGCCCATTGACCTCGCCGGGCCGTGGCAGGCATTTGCCACGGCAAATGAAGAGGTGGGCGTTCCGGCGTATCGCCTGATCACTGTGGCACGGAAGGACGTTGTAACGAGCGCCGATGGTGCACTGAAAATCCATGTGGACCACGATCTGGGGGCTGCCGCGGCATTGCCGATCGATGCGCTGGTGGTGCCGGGCGGTGGCGGTATCCATGCGGCATGTGCCGATCTTCAATTGGTCAACTGGCTGCGGGAAAGAGACCAGGCCACACGTAGAACCTGCAGCGTTTGCACGGGGGCCTTCCTGCTCGCCGCCACCGGGCTGTTGAGTGGCCGGGAGGTCACCACCCACTGGCGATCCGCCGAGAGATTGCAGCGGGACTTTCCGGACCTCAGGGTTAACGACGACAAGATCTACTGCGAAAGCGGCAAGTACTGGACCACGGCGGGTGTTACCGCCGGCATCGACCTCGCGCTGGCCCTTATCGAGCGCGACCATGGCGCCGACATCTCGCAGCGTGTCGCGCGGCGGCTGCTTGTCTATTTACGCAGGGACGGCGATCAGCGCCAGTACAGCCAGGCCCTGAGGATTCAGGATCGGGCCGTTGCACCATTTCGCCAGTTGATCGAGTTGTTGCAGGCCCGGCTTGATCACGAATGGTCCGTCGACGAGATGGCGGATATGTGCAATATGTCCCGGCGCACTTTTCAGCGCAAGTTTGCGGAAAACTTCGGCATGGGTCCCATAGCCGCACTCAACAGCTTGCGGTGTGAACAGGCGGAAATCCTCGCCAGCTCGGGGTGTCTGTCGGGGAAGGAAGTCCAGAGGCATACCGGATCGACCCGGGGTATTTCCAGGACGGCGGCCGCAGCGCGTAATCGTGCCGGCGGCGCTTGCTGATCACCAAAGCCCCAGAGTCCGCCACCTGTATCCATCGCGCCTATAAGTCAGTCCGCAACTTCCATATCTCCGGAAACAGGACTACATCCAGCATCTTGCGCAGGTAGCTGACGCCGCCCGTCCCACCAGTCCCTCGCTTGAACCCGATCACGCGCTCCACAGTCGTGACATGCCGGAAGCGCCAGAGCCGGAAAGCGTCTTCCAGGTCAGTGAGTTCTTCGCCGAGCTGGTACAGGTCCCAGTACTTCTTGGGGTCGCGATACACCACGAGCCAGGCCTGCTCAACCTCATCGCTTTCGGCATAACCTTGCGTCCAGTCACGCTGCGTATGGCTGGCCGGTACGGCCAGGCCGCGGCGGGCCAGCAGGCGCAGGGCTTCGTCATAGAGTGACGGGGTCTCATACGCGGCTTGTACCTGCGCGAGCAGGTCGGGCCGGTGCGCATGCGGCTTGAGCATGGCGGCGTTCTTGTTGCCGAGCGCGAATTCGATGCAGCGGTATTGCGCGCTTTGAAAGCCGCTGGAGTTGGCCAGGTAAGGGCGAATCGCGCTGTACTCGGGCGGCGTCATGGTGGCCAGCACGTCCCAGGCGTGCACCAGCTGCTCCATGATCTTGCTCACGCGTGCCAGCATCTTGAAGGCGCCGCCCAGCTCGTCTTTCGCGACGTTGGCGATCGCGGCGCGCAGTTCGTGCAGCATCAGCTTCATCCAGAGTTCGCTGGTCTGGTGCTGGATGATAAACAGCATTTCGTTGTGGTCGGGCGAGAGCGGTTTTTGCGCGCCCAGGATTGCGTCGAGCTGCAGGTAGTCGCCATAGCTCATCGAGTGACTGAAGTCGAGCTGCGCTTTTTCGTCGCGCACGATGTCTGCCGGCCGTTGTGTGTTCATGGATGATCTTTCACGGAAAAGCGATCTGGGTATTGAAACAAGCAGGGGCCGCAGGCGCAGCGGTCCCTCTTGTGATGAAAGGGGCAGGGAGAAGCCGCAGGCTGCACGCAGTGGACGACCGTGGGGGCCATGTCATCATGTGACCGCGTGCTTCTGGTTGAACTCGGATTTTTGCCATTCGGCGGTTTCCAGCACCTGCTTCAACTGTTCGACGGCGTTCCAGACGTCCTCAAAACCGATGTAGAGCGGTGTGAAGCCGAAGCGGAGGATGTCGAGGTGCTTGCCGGCGCCGCCGTCTCCGGCGCGGAAGTCGCCGATGACGCCGCGCGCGATCAGCGCTTGCACGATGGCGTAGGCGCCCTGGGTTTTGGTCAGGCAGACCTGTGAGCCACGCCGGGAATGTTCGCGCGGTGTGGCCAGGCCCAGGCCGTGGCCCGCGCAGCGTTCTTCCACGAGTTGAATAAACAGGTCGGTCAGTGCCAGCGATTTTTTGCGCAGGGCCTGCATGCCGCCGAATGCCTCGGCGGCCAGCACGGTGTCCAGCCCGCACTCCAGCGCGGTCATGCTCAGGATGGGCTGGGTGCCGCACAGATAACGTGCGATTCCTGCAGCGGGGCGGTAGTCCGGAGTGAATTCAAAAGGTGCTGCATGGCCCCACCAGCCGGCCAGCGGCTGCCAGAAGCGGTCTGCGTGTTTGGGGTTGACCCAGACAAAGGCCGGTGCGCCGGGGCCCCCGTTAAGGTATTTGTAGCCGCAGCCAATCGAGAAATCGGCTTTCGCCGCATTCAGGTCCACCGGCACGGCGCCCGCGCTGTGGGCCAGGTCCCAGACGGTGAGTGCGCCTGCTGCATGCGCTGCGGCGGTGACGGCGGCCATGTCGTGCATGGCGCCGGTGCGGTAGTTCACGTGGGTCAGCATCAGCACGGCCACTTCGCTGGTGAGCGCGGCGGCAATCTCTTCGGGCTCGACCAGTCGCAGCCGAAAGCCGCGTTCCCGGCACAGGGCTTCGGCGATGTAGAGGTCGGTCGGGAAGTTGCTGCGCTCGCTGACGATGACCTTGCGCGTGGACGCGTCCTGGGCCGCGATGTGCAGTGCAGCGCTCAGCACCTTGTAGAGGTTGATGGAGGTGCTGTCGGTGGCCACTACTTCGCCGGGGGCTGCACCTATCAGCCGGGCAATCTTGTTGCCCAGGCGTTGCGGCAGCTCAAACCAGCCGGCACTGTTCCAGGAGCGTATCAGGCCCTGGCCCCATTCGGCGGTCACGGCTTCAGCGACGCGAGCGGCGGCTGTTTTGGGCAGCACGCCCAGCGAATTGCCGTCGAGGTAGATCACATCTTCGGGCAGGGTGAATTGCCGGCGCAGCGTGCGCAGCGGGTCTTGCGCATCGAGGGCGCGGCAGTCTTGCAAAGTGCTCATGGAGTGGTCTTCATGGAAGTTCACGCAGGACTGCGCGAACGGGTGAGGCGTCGGCCCGGGTGAGTTTGAGCGGCAGGGCAATGAGTTCGTAGTCGCCTTCGGCTACGTCGTCGAGCACCAGGTTTTCGAGCACGCGCAGGCCGTGCGCCAGCAACTGGTGGTGGCTGGGCAAGTCCTGGCTGGTGGCCGGGTCCACGCTGGGCGTGTCAATGCCGACAAGTGCTATGTTTTTGGTAGCTAGCAGCGCAAGCGTGGCGGGGGCTATGGCCGTAAATGATGCCCATGACTGACTGGCTGCCGCTGAGGTACGCAGCAACACGCGGGGCGGCAGGTTTTCCAGCGCGTGGGCGATGTGTTCCGGCTGCACCAGCGGGCCGCAGTCCATGCAGTGGATCACGCGGCACGGCCCGAGGTAGGGCGCGAGGTCGAGTTCGCCGACGCTGGTTTCACCGTTGGCATAGTGCAGCGGCGCATCGGCATGCGCGCCGGTATGGGGCGAAAGTGTGATGCTGTTGACGTTGACCGGGCAGTCCGGCGTCAGCGAAAAATGCAACTGCTGCGAATAGGCCGTGTCGCCGGGGAACACCGCGGCGTTTTCATCCACCGACGGTGAGATGTCCCAGAGTTTTCGCGGTGGTGATGTGGTGGAAGCGGAGGTGCGGGCTGTCATGGGTGCAAAGGTAGCACCGGCAAAAAAGCCGTGGTGTCGGTTATTTCCAACAATCTCGAAAATAGTTGAAACCTAAAGTACCTGGCAAAAGCGGACGGCGCAGTCGTCGGGCGCGGCCTGTGGAACCCGTCAGCCTCGGGCACAATTAAAGGCTGTAGCGCTCGTTGCGGCATCGATTGACCAGAGCGCCTTTACAACCCCCTTCAAAGAGACAAAGGCACACCATGAATTCCGAGAACAAGTCCAGCGGCAAAGTCGCACTCGTCACCGGCGCGGGCACTGGCATTGGCAAGGCTGTGGCCCTGGCCCTGCTGCGTGAAGGCTACAGCGTGGCGCTGGTGGGCCGCCGCGCCGAGCCGCTCAACGAGGTTGCCAAAGAATCGGGCACAGACCGCGCGCTGGCTTTGCCAACCGACGTGAGCCAGCCCGACTCCGTGGCGGCGGCATTCGCCAGGGTCAAGGAAAAGTTCGGCCGGCTGGACTTGCTGTTCAACAACGCCGGTGTGGGCGCGCCGCCCGTCAACCTCGAAGACATCACGTTTGAGCAGTGGACCAATGTGGTCAACATCAACCTGACCGGCTCCTTCCTCTGTGCGCAGGCCGCCATCAAGTTGATGAAAGACCAGTTGCCCCAAGGCGGCCGCATCATCAACAACGGCTCGATTTCGGCCCATGCGCCTCGGCCCAACTCAGCGCCCTATACCTCCACCAAGCACGCCATCACGGGCCTGACGAAATCCATCTCGCTGGACGGGCGCAAGTACAACATCGCCTGCGGCCAGATCGACATCGGCAACGCCATGACAGAGCTCGCGGCCCGCATGGCCAAGGGCGTGCCCCAGGCCAACGGCGAGATCGCCATTGAGCCGATGATGGATGCGAAGGAAGTCGCCGATGCGGTGGTGCACATGGCGTCGTTGCCGTTGTCAACCAATGTGCAGTTCATGACCATCATGGCCACGAAGATGCCGTTTGTGGGCCGCGGTTGAGGGATGTTGTGTTGAGCCCGGCGCATATTGCTCAAGGTATGCATGGCGCATAGCCAGGGCAATTGAGGGTTGCGTGAAATGTGTTGTATTGTATGTATATGAGCAATACAGCATCTGATCTGGAACAGTACCTCGAAGAGTTGGCACGTACTGCCCAGCCCGGGGATCGCCTTCCGACCATTCGGGATTTGATGCGCCGGTTTGCCGTCTCCCAGATGGTGATTCAGCGTGCCTTCCAGGGCCTGAAAGCCAGGGGGCTGATTGCATCGCAGGTAGGGCGGGGGACCTATTTCCGCGTGGAAGGCGAGGCTGGCGTCGGCCCCGGCGCCTCGTCGCCGGCCGGAAGGTCGGTGCTGCTGCTGCGCCGTTCCATCAGCATTGCCCGCGGCCGTGTGTTGATAGAAGGGCTACAGCGTCGCTTTACCGCTGACGGCCACCGCGTACTTGAAGTTTCCTACACCGATCCCGCCCACGCGCGGACCATCTTGAAGGGTTCGCCCCGCTTTGACGCCTGCGTGGTTCAGTCGAGCTACAAAACCATCACGATTGATTTGCTCGCAGCGCTGAAAGAGAAATGCGATGCGTTGGCCGTGGATGGCGCGGCGCTCGCCGGGGCCGATGTCGAGGTGGTCGGCATGGAGTGGGGGGAGCCGCTGGCTGCGGCGATCACGCTTTTGCAGCAGCAAGGTCATCGCCGCATTGCATACGCAACAACGTCGCACCCATTTCTGGCAACCCAGATGGGACGGCGGCGGTTCGACTACCTGCAGACCACCCTGACAGGAATTGAGCTTCAGGTGATCACTGTGCCGCACCTGCCTGATGAGAACTACGAAGCGGTGCTTGTGGGGATGATCAAGGCCAGTCTGGATGCCTCGGGGCAGCTACCTTTCACCGCGTTGGTGGCGTGGGGCATCGAGGATGGCGCCAGATTTCGGGAACTGCTGCAAGAAGCTGGCGTTGGCATACCCGCACTGCTGAGTGTGGTGTTGCTGGGACGTACGGATCTTGCGAACGAGCACGCCAACTTCTTCGACACGATCGGGTGCAGCGTGGCCGATCAGGTCGAGTATTTGTATCAGGCCATCAACGCACGATGGGCCGACCCCTCAATCCCCTATGGCGTACGCCTGATTCCTGTAACGACTTACGCCGGTCAATCGATAGCCACCCTGCCGATGGCTGGTGAGCCGCACGAACAGGGTTTGCGGAAGTCCGTCAAAACTCGCAGCCAGGCGCTTGCCACCGGTTCCTGATCATTTGCCGAACGCGTGCTGTCATGCCTGGAATTCGATGGCAGAAACGGGCATTGTGCGACCCTCTCGCGCGCTCCGCAGTCCCAGCTCAATCAAACCGATGACCTGCATCGCATCATTGGCCGTGACGGGATTGATGCCCTTGCCATGGATGGCATCGCGTACTGCGCTGTAGTAGGCAGGGTAGTCACCCGCAACGCAGTTTATTTCGCGCCTTACGCAAGCGCCGTCCGTCCAAACTGAAACCTCGGCAGGCAAGGGATCAACTCCCCAGTCCAGGGCGGGTGGATGCTTTCCGGCTTTTAGCGCATTTTCTTGTGGATCAAGACCCATCTTGAGGAAACTGCCCAGGCTTCCATGCACTGTGAAGCGCGACCCCGGCGCCGGCGTCAGGGCACTGCCATGCAGAATGACCCGGCTTTGGCCATGGCGCAACACGGCGTGAAACCAGTCGGGAGTCTTTGCGCCATTGCGTTGTTCTGCCAGGTCGAGTGCAATCGATTCGGGAAGCCCGAATAGCTGCAGTGCCTGATCCAGCAAATGGGCTCCAAGGTCGTACCAGAGTCCACCGCCCGTATCGGCTTGTTCGCGCCAACGGGCAAGAACTTCCGGCCGGTAGCGATCGAAGTGCGATTCAAAATGAACGATTTTCCCCAGCTCACCGGAGGCAATGACCTGGCGCAGCGTAAGGAAGTCTGCATCCCAGCGACGGTTGTGGAAGACCGAAAGCAAGCGCCCAGCGGCTTGTGCTTTTGCCTGCAATTGCCGCGCTTCGTCCAACGTTACCGTAAAGGGTTTGTCGACCACCACATGCTTGCCCGCGGCCAGCCCTGCGCAAGCGAGCGAAAAATGTGTGTCGTTGGGTGTTGGTATCACCACAAGGTCAATGTCCGGACGCGCAAAAATCCGCTCTGCAGTTGCCTCGACCTGCACGTCGGGCCAGTCGGCATACACCTTGGAAGGATTGCTGCTTGAAATCGCGGCAAGTCTGAGCCCCGGGACTCCAGCTATCAAAGGCGCATGAAACGTTTTGGTGGCGTAACCGTAACCGACGATGCCAACGGAGAGAGTTTTAAGCACAAGGTGTCCCTTTTAGGTTGACCGCTTATCGAGGTTGCATCACGCGCTCGACCGTCTCAATCGTGATTGCCGCCGATTCGCCCACATAGTTGCTCGCAACAAGGGCCTGGGCCAGGCCCTCAGGAAGCCCATGCTTTGCAAACATCGGGTGCTCACTGATGCTTGTTATAAACGGAACGCCTTCGGATTGGGACCGTTGCGCTGCTTCGTAGAGTACCTTGTGTGCTTCGTGGCGTCCCATCAGCCTGGTAAGCCGCATCATGACGGCTTCTGAAGCGATCAGGCCGTTCGATAATTCAAGATTGTGCCGCATCGCCTCAGTGTTCACGGTAAGACCCTTTGCCAGCCTGGCAAGGGTCTCGGCAATGGACGCCGAGATGACGGCGATTTCTGGAAGCAAGGTGTCGGTCACGTTGGTTGCCGACGAGTCGCCTTCGTCCATTCGCACCATTGCTTCAAGGGCCGCAGGCACCCGCATCCGCATCATGCGCGCAAGGCTGACCAACAGCAGCGCGGTGGACGGATTGCGTTTTTGCGCCATGGTCGAGCTGCCTACCTTGCCCATGTGAAACGCTTCCGCAATCTCCCCGATTTCTGTGCGCTGCATGAATACGACGTCTTGCGCGATTTTCTGCGCGGAACCTGCAAGCAGCCCCAGTGCTGAAATGTAGTCGCACACGCGGTCGTAAGACGAACGGCTTGGCAGCCCGGCTGGCGGTAACCCGAGTTGCTCGGCCATGCGCGCTTCCACGGTCCGGCCTTTGATGCCCATCGCTGCGAAAGTGCCTATCGCACCGCCCATGCACGCGACGAACGACGAGGCCAGACGCTGCGTCAGGCGATCCCGATCCCGATCCAGTTCGTCGATCCAGCCGGCAAGCTTGAAGCCGAACGTCATTGGCAATGCATGTTGACCGTGTGTACGGCCCGCCATCACCGTTGCCCGGTGTTCCTGCGCCAGCCTGCCAAGTGTGGCGATGGCTGCATCCAGATGACCCGTCAACAAGTGGTGTGTCTCGCGCATCTGCAGTGAACTGGCGGTATCGAAGATGTTCTGGGTCGTCGCCCCCCAATGGATATAGCCCGCCGCTGGGTCGCCGCACAGTTCCTCGAACTGGGAGAGGACGGGAACGAGCGGATGTTGAGCAAACGCGATGTCCCGGGACAGGCGTTCCAGATCGAAGAGCCGGGCATCGGCCTTCTTCCCGATGATTTGCGCAGCCTCGGTGGGAATGACGCCGAGTTCGGCTTGGGCATGAGCCAGTGCTGCTTCAACATCGAGCCATGCCTGCAACGTGGCCCTGTCGCTCCAGATGCGTTTGGCTTCGCCGCTGAACCAGTGGCCGGTAATAAATGATTCAAACATACTGGTATTCATGGACGGCTTGGATTGTGACGCGGCAAGCCTATTGGCATGCTCGCTAAAATTTTTGATTGATACATATTGTATTTGTGTAATTCTATGTTTTATATAGAATAAATTTAAAATTAATACAAATTACAATAAATACAAATACAATATACTCGCCATGCATTCAGCGGGTACATAAAACATGGAGACACGTCATGGAAGATTTTTTTGCTCGCCAGCGATCCGGGCGTCGCAGGCTGTTGAACCAGCTTGCCTTGCTGGGCGCCGGCGCGTTATTACCGGGCATTGGCCGCGCACAATCGGACAAGCCTGTATCGCTGATAGTCGGGTACTCTGCCGGCGGCAGTGCCGACCTGGTTGCCCGTGTTGTGGGGGCCGAACTGTCAAAGCGCCTGGGGCGTCAGGTCATCGTCGAGAACGTTGCGGGCGCCAGCGGCATGATTGCCGCGCAAAAAGTGCTCAATGCGCCAGCTGACGGTAACCTGATCTACATGGGAGGTACGGATACCGTGCTGGTGCCCATGGTCAATCCGAAGACCAGGCTGGATTGGGAGAAGGACCTTCTGCCGGTTGGAAGAATGACCACGGTGCCGCTGGTATTCGCCGTCCCCGCGGGTTCGCCCCACGCGACGCTTTCCGACCTGGCGGGCGCGCTGAGAAAAAGCGGTAAAGAGAACTTCAATTACGCAACACCCGGAATTGCGACGATGCAACATCTCTATGGGTCGCTTATCAACAAGCGGGCAAAGGTGGAAATGTTGCATATCCCGTACCGTGGTGGTGCCCAGATCGTGAATGATCTTGTGGGTGGCCAGGTAGACAGCGCGGTGCTGGTCTTGTCGACGGCGATGCCCTTTCTCAAGGAGGGCAAGATCAAGGCCCTGTCGGTGTCGGATAGTGCACGCGTTCCGCAACTGCCGAATGTCAGGCGCATTGGCGAGGAAGAGGGCTTCAACGGAATTTCGCTGCCGCTCTGGCAAGGCCTGTTTGTGAAAGCGGGAACCTCCCCCTCTATCGTGGCCGCTTATGAAAAGGCATTGCTGGACGCACTCGCGCAGTCAGACGTGCGCACAAAGCTGGCGGAAGCCGGCATCACGGTCGCTCCGATGACCGGCCGTGAGCTTCGTGCGTTCGTCGGTCCACAGGCCTCGCTGTACCGCGAAATTGTGAAGACCGCAAAAATCACCATGGAATGACGAGCGGCTCATCCTGGCCCGGTTGCGATAAAAAAAGATGACTGCATTGCCCGGCAGTCCTGGCGGCGGTGGGCGGCTTTTGGCCGACATCGGCGGGACCAACGCACGCTTCGCGTGGCAGGCCGGTGCCGGTGCCGGGGCATCCATCGATGACCTGGTGATATTGCCTTGTGCTGGATATGCCAGCCTTGCGGATGCAATCCGGCATTACCTGGGCGTCGTGGGGCGAAGCGCCCCTCCTGACTGCGCAATCGCGATTGCCAATCCAGTGCATGGGGATCAGGTGCGAATGACCAATCATCGTTGGACTTTCTCGATCAAGGCACTGAAAGAGCAATTTGGATTCGCGAAGCTGCGGGTGCTGAATGACTTTACGGCGCTGGCCCTGGCGCTGCCCACGCTGAAGCCAGAGGAGTTGCGTCAGGTTCAGGGCGCAAAGGCCGCCCCTTTCGCTGCGATGGGTTTGATCGGGCCCGGTACCGGTTTGGGCGTTTCGGGGCTGTTGCCCGACGGGCAGGGTGGCTGGATCCCGATCGAGGGGGAGGGAGGGCATGCTACTTTGGCGGCTTGCACACCGCGTGAGCAAGCGGTACTCCGTTGGCTAAGCCGCCGCTACGGGCATGTTTCGGCCGAGAGAGCCGTATGCGGCCAGGGCCTGGTCGATATTTACCTGGCCATCAAAGAGGTTGACGGCTGTGCACCTGACGCCGGGCTTGATGCGGCGACCGTAGCGTCGGCAGCACTGGATGGGGGTGATCCCTGGTCTCGCGAAGCACTCGATCTTTTCTGCGCGTTCCTCGGAACGGTCGCGGGCAATCTGGCACTGACGCTCGGCGCTCGCGGCGGGATATTTATCGGCGGCGGCATCGTTCCGCGCATGGGAGAAGTTTTCGAGCATACGGCGTTTGGGCAACGCTTCAAGGCAAAGGGCCGCTTTGCACAGTTTCTGGCAGACGTGCCGGTGTACGTCATTCAGTCCGGGCAATCACCTGCGCTTCGCGGTGCCGCAATTGCGTTGGACAGCCCGTCCGCTTCAGTGCCTGGTGTTCCGCGAGACGGGTGACGCGGCTCGCGGTGCCGATGGAACTCATGCCCTATCGTTGATCGCTCAGTGTTTACGCGAGCTGCCCGAGCAAAAGGAACTCCATGAGTGCCTTTTGTGCGTGCATCCTGTTTTCAGCCTCATCCCAGACCACGGACTGCGGGCCGTCGATCACTTCGGCTTCGACTTCTTCGCCGCGGTGGGCAGGCAGGCAATGCATGAAAAGCGCGTCGGGTTTGGCCGCGGCCATCATTTCGGCGTCCACGCACCAGTCCGCAAAAGCTTTCTTGCGTGCTTCGTTTTCGGCCTCATAGCCCATGCTGGTCCATACGTCGGTGGTGACCAGGTCGGCACCAGCGCACGCCTGCATCGGGTCCTTGAAGACCTTGTAGCTTTCGGCCGAACGGATGCCGGCGATGGACTGGTCAACCTCGTAGCCGCCCGGGGTGCTCACGTGCACCTTGAAGCCGAGGATTTCGCTGGCCTGCAGCCAGGTATTGGCCATGTTGTTGCCGTCACCCACCCAGGCCACTGTCTTGCCCTTGATGGAGCCGCGGTGCTCGATGTAGGTGAAGATGTCGGCCAGGATCTGGCAAGGGTGGAATTCATTGGTCAGGCCGTTGATGACCGGCACGCGCGAGTGCTCGGCGAAGCGGTCGATCTTGGTTTGCTCGAAGGTGCGGATCATCACCAGGTCGACCATGCGGCTGATGACCTTGGCGCTGTCTTCAATCGGCTCGGCACGGCCCAGCTGGCTGTCGCCGGTGGTCAGGTGCACCACACTGCCGCCCAACTGGTACATGCCGGCTTCAAAGCTCACGCGCGTGCGCGTCGAAGCTTTTTCGAAAATCATCGCCAGCGTGCGGTCGACCAGGGGCTGGTGTTTTTCGTAGGCCTTGAACTTCTTCTTGATGATGGCGGCGCGCTCGAAAACATAGGCGTATTCGGCCGCGTTCAGGTCGCTGAACTGCAAATAGTGCCGCACGGCAGCAGGCGTGGAGGGGATCGCAGTGGTCACGCGTTTTTCTCTTTCAAAAGCTGCTTGATCAGCGGAACCAGGATGGCCACCGCTTCGTCGGCTTCAGCTGTGGTCATGATCAGCGAAGGCACCATGCGGATCACGGTGTCAGCGGTCACGCTCAGCAGCAGGCCGTTTTCGGCGGCGCGGGCGAGCAGCTCGCCGCAAGGCACTGTCAGCTCAATGCCCAGCATCAGGCCGCGGCCGCGGATTTCTTTCAAACCTTTTTCGCCGGCCAGTTCCCGGGCCAACGCCGCGCGAAGGTGGTCGCCCACCTTCACGGCGTTGGCAAGCAGGCCTTCTTCTTCCATGATGCGCAGGGTTTCCACTCCGGCGCGCATGGCCAGCGGGTTGCCGCCAAAAGTCGTGCCGTGATTGCCGGGGCTAAAGATGTGGGCGGCCTTGGGGCCGGCAACGACTGCGCCAATCGGCACGCCAGAGCCCAGGCCCTTGGCCAGCGGCATCACGTCGGGCTTGATGCCCGCCCACTGGTGCGCAAACCATTTGCCGGTGCGGCCCATGCCGCATTGCACTTCATCGATCATCAGCAGCCAGTCGCGCTCGTCGCACAGCGCCCGCACGTCGCGCAGGTATTCGTCTTTCATGCTGTTGATGCCGCCTTCGCCCTGGATGGCTTCAAAGAATACGGCGACGACATTGGGGTTATTGGCCGTAGCGGCTTTTAGCGCATCGATGTTGTTGAGCGGTACGCGGATAAATCCCTCCACCAGTGGGCCGAAGCCGGCCTGGACCTTGGGGTTGCCGGTGGCGCTCAGGGTGGCGATGCTGCGGCCGTGAAAGGCTTTCTCATAGACGACGATTTCGGGACGCTCAATGCCCTTGTCATGGCCGAACTTGCGCGCCAGCTTGAGCGCGGCTTCATTGGCTTCCAGGCCCGTGGAGCAGAAAAACACGTTTTCCAGACCCGACAGCTCCACCAGTCTGGCGGCCAGGGTTTCCTGCAGAGGCACGTGGTAGTAATTGGAGCTGTGGATGAGCTTGGCGATCTGGTCCTGCAGGGCGGGCACCAGCTTTGGATGGTTGTGGCCCAGGGTATTGACGGCAATGCCGCCCAGCGCGTCGAGGTAAGCCTTGCCATTGACGTCCCAGACGCGGCAGCCCTGGCCGTGGTCCAGCGCGATGGGCAGGCGGCCGTAGGTGTTCATCACGTGAGGGGAGGCGGCTTCGATGTGCTTGGGAAGGGCTGCGGTCATGGAGAACTCCGGAACAAGGGCTGTAACAGGGCTGAAAATCGGAGGCCCGCAACAAGTGAAGCAGGCCAGGTACTCCGACCCAGAGGTATCGAAACATGAAAGTGCGCCTTCGAGCCCATGCCGTCGTTGCAAATCCTCGCCATAGCCAAAGCTATGTCTGCGGTTTGCGCCTAGGCCTAGGCCCGAATCCATCACTTTCACTTTGTTCCGATACCTTTGGGCCGGAGTACAGGTTGATTTTAGGCGCAGAGTTTGCAGGCTTTTGTGACGATCCTGCATCACTGCAATGCAGGCGCCTGGCGCCTCCTGATGTTGAAAATCAGGCATCAAGTCTTATATAAGAGTCGCAAATAAGATAGAATTGTTGTGCGGTGCAGCATGGGGTGAATACGATCCCTTTCCACGTCAGGCGCCGCAAAAACCCTCCATCCGATGGTCTCCAACACCGCCAAAGAAGTCTTCATTCAGGGTATTACCCGCGACGGCAAAACCTTCCGGCCCAGCGACTGGGCCGACAGGTTGTGCGGCGTGATGAGCCATTTCCGCCCGGGCGGCCCGCAGCCCGGCAGCCACCTGACCTACTCCCCCTGGTGCGTGCCCACCGTCATCAACGGCGTGAAGTGTGTGGTCGTTAACTCAGAGCTGCGCGAGGCCGAGCCCATGGCCTGGGACTTCGCCATCAACTTCGCCAAAGACAACGATTTACAGGTGGCCGAAGCCTGTTTAATTCCGGATCCCCCGCGCAAAGACTGAGGTTTTCGAAGCGCCCAACAAAAAAGCCGTCTTTCGACGGCTTTTTTGCTTTGCTGCAGCGCACCCTACAAAACGGCGGACGGTATTTTCAGAATGCCGTCCGGGCGATTTGCCTGATTGCTCAGGCGGCCTTTGCGGGGGCCAGTGCCAGGGCTTTCACCTTGGCGGACAGGCGGCTCTTGTCGCGCGCTGCCTTGTTCTTGTGGAAGATGCCCTTGTCGGCAACCGTGTCCACAATGCTTTGGGCCTTGGCGAACAGGTCCTTGGCTTTGTCTTTGTCACCGGCTGCAACGGCTTTTTCGACGTTTTTCACAGCGGTGCGGTATTTGGAGCGCAGCGAGGTGTTCGCAGCGTTGAGTTTGACGTCCTGGCGGACGCGCTTACGGCCCGACGCGAGGCGGGGGTTCTTTTTCTTGGGTTTGGCGGTAGCCATATATAAATTCCTTTAATCCTGGGGAGGAGTCTGTGGATGTTGCAGCAAAGCCCACGATTATATACCCCCACGGTCGCTCACTTCGTGTAGCTCCCTGCCCCCCGAGGGGGCCGCCCGCCTGTGGCCCGGCAAAGCCGGTTCCACGGCTCATGCTGGTAAAGAGCCCATCTATAAGGGCGACGGGACGGGACTAGCGACCGTGGGGCTATAAACTCCCGGGGTGTCACTTTTCAAATCCGCTTCTACCGTCTCCCTTCTGACCCTGGTCTCCCGAATCACCGGTTTGGTGCGGGAACTGCTGATTGCCTCGACTTTTGGCGCCAGCGCCATGACGGATGCCTTCAATGTGGCATTTCGCATTCCCAACCTGTTCAGGCGGCTGTTTGCCGAGGGGGCTTTCAGCCAGGCTTTTGTGCCGGTGCTGGCCGCCAGCAAGGCCCAAAACGGCGAAGCCGAGACCAAACTGCTGATAGACCGGGTCGCCACTTTACTGGCCTGGGCGCTGCTTTTGACCTGTGTGGCCGGCGTGGCGGCAGCCCCTGTGCTGGTCTGGGCCATGGCCAGCGGGCTGAAGCAGGAGGCGCGTGGTTTCGAAGCCGCCGTTTTCATGACGCGCTGGATGTTTCCTTACATCGGCTTCATGTCGCTGGTGGCGCTGTCCTCGGGCGTGCTCAACACCTGGCGCCGGTTTGCCGTGCCGGCTGCCACGCCGGTATTGCTCAACCTTTCCATGATTCTGGCGGCCTGGCTGGGCGCCCCCTGGTTCAAGGCGCACGGGATCGAGCCGGTTTACGCCCTGGGCGGCGGCGTGATGGTGGGCGGCATCCTTCAACTGGCGGTGCAGGTGCCGGCGCTGTTCCGGCTGGGGCTGCTGCCGCGCATTGGCTGGAACCCTTCTGCGATCAAGGCGGCCTGGGCCGATCCGGCCACCCAAAACATCACCAGGCTCATGGTGCCGGCCTTGCTGGGTGTCAGCGTGGCGCAAATTTCGCTTCTTATCAATACGCAGATCGCTTCGCACCTCACGCCCGGCAGCGTCAGCTGGCTCACTTATGCCGACCGCCTGATGGAGTTCCCGACCGCGATGCTGGGTGTGGCCATCGGCGTGGTGCTGATGCCGCAGCTGTCGGCCGCCAAAGCCGCCGGCGATGCGGCGCGCTATTCGGCCATGCTGGACTGGGGCCTGCGCATTGTGGTGCTGCTGGCTGTTCCCTGTGCTGTGGCCCTGATGACGTTTGCCCAGCCGCTGGTTGCCACGCTTTATCACTATGGTGCTTTTACCGACCGCGACGTGCAGCAGACCACTACGGCCTTGATGGGCTACGGCGCGGGCCTGCTGGGACTGGTGGCCATCAAGGTGCTGGCGCCCGGTTTTTATGCGAGCCAGGATATCAAGACGCCGGTGCGCATTGCGGTGGCCGTTCTGGTGGTGACACAGCTGCTCAATCTGGCGCTGGTGCCGTTTTTGCAACACGCGGGGCTGGCGCTGGCCATCGGTATTGGCGCGCTCATCAACGCGTTCTGGCTGCTGTGGGGGCTCAAGCGGCGCGGCAGCTACACGCCGGCGCCCGGTTGGGGCATGTTTTCGGCACAGGTGGTGGGTGCCAGTGCGTTGCTGGCGGTTTTCCTGCTGTGGGCGGCCGGGGCTGTGAACTGGGTCGGTTTGAAAGGCCAGTATCTGGAGAGAATAGGGCTGCTGGCGCTTGTCCTGCTTGCGTCAGGCGCTATTTATTTTATAGCGCTATGGGCGTCGGGCCTGAAGGTGCGAAAACTTCTGAAACACTGAGTTGTCGCCTTTTTCAGACTCTTCAAGGGCATTCCTTGATTCCCTTTTTGCGCCGGTTTATGAGACAGTAGGGTATGCAATTAAATCTGACCGTACCGTCTCCATTGCAGTATTTCTCCAGCCTTGTGGAAAGCGACGAGCATTTCCCCCTGCTGGAGGCCGCCGTCAGCCTGGCGCAGGACGAATACCCCGACCTTGACGTGCAGCAGGTGCTGGGCGACGTAGACCAGTTGCTGGCCCGCCTCAAGCGCCGCCTGCCTGCCGACGCACCCGCGCTGCAGCGCCTGCGGGCATTGAACCAGTTCTTTTTTCACGACCTGAACTTCGGCGGCAACGTCAACGATTACTACGACCCCGACAACAGCTACCTGAATGCCGTGCTGCGCACACGCCGCGGCATTCCCATCACGCTGGCGGTGCTGTGGCTTGAGCTGGCCCTGGGCTTGGGCCTCAACGCGCGCGGCGTGGCCTTTCCCGGACATTTCATGGTGAAGGTCAACCTGCCCAAAGGCCAGGTTGTGATTGATCCGTTCAGCGGCCAGTCGCTCAGTCGCGAAGAGTTGTCCGAGCGGCTGGAGCCTTTCCGGCAACGCAGCAGCGCCGACGAAGAGTTCGAGGTGCCGATGGGGCTGTACCTGCAGTCGGCGCCGCCGCGCGAAATCATCAGCCGCATGTTGCGCAATCTCAAGGAAATCCACAAGACACAGGAAGACTGGCAGCGCCTCATCCCCGTGCAGGACCGCCTGATTGTTCTGCAGCCGGAAGCATGGACCGAATACCGCGACCGCGGCCTGGCCTGGGCCGCGCATGGCGAGCCCGAGCGGGCCATTGCCGACCTGGAAATCTATCTTGCCAACGCCGAAGATGCGCTCGACATTGACACCATGGCCGAGCGGCTGACCCAGCTGCGCCAAAGCCGCCACTGAGTTTCCCTGCTGTGTCCCCGGTTTGCCTGCTCCGGTTGTTGCTATTGATTTAATAGCTGCTTGCGCCCGTCTGCAGGGCGCTGCAGGCACTTTCTCTCAAAGAAGTTCGATCTCGCTGAGCGTGAGAAAGCAGCTTTCCCGTGTGATCGCCACAAAGTCTTCCAGCCAGGGCCGGCCTGACATGGCTTGCGTGCAAGCAACATAGAGGCGCCCAGTCAGGCCCTTTTTGCCGATCGGCCTTGCGCTCACGTAACCTCTGTCCAGGTAACTTTGCACGGCCCATTTGGGCAGGGCGGCGATACCGCGGCCACTGGCCACCAGCTGCAGCATGGCAATCGTCAGCTCGGTCGTACGGCGCGCAGGCTTGACGCCGGCCGGCTCCAGCACCTGGCGCACCACGTCGAGCATTTCGTCAGGTACCGGGTAGGTGATCAGGGTCTCGTTGGCGAAGTCCCTGGCCGTGAGATGTGTTTTGGCCGTCAGCGCATGCTCATTCGCCAGCAACGCCATGATTTCAAAGCGGAACAGCGGGTGGAAATCCACGGTTTCGCTGGCGTCTTCTTCGGAGACGATGGCGATGTCGGCGCGGTCCTGCAGCACGAGTGCAATCGGGTCGGGGTGAAAGCCCGAAACGATGTCCAGTTCCACCTCGGGCCAGCGCGTGCGAAACGAATCCATGGCCGGCATCAGCCAGTCAAAACAGGTGTGGCATTCCACAGCGATGCGCAACTGGCCTGAACGCCCGGTGGCCAGCCGCACCACATCGCGCTCGGCTTCCTCGACTTGCGGCAGCACCGCGTCGGCCAGCGCCAGCAGCCTGAGGCCCGTGGTGCTGAACTGAGGGGGTACGGACTTGCGCTCGAACAGCGGCGTGGCGTAGCGCTCTTCGAGCAGCTTGACCTGATGCGAGAGCGCCGACTGGGTGAGGTTGAGCAATTGCGCCGCGCGCACCAGGCTGCCGCTGTCGCGCAGGGCGATCAGCGTGCGCAGGTGGCGCAGTTCAAGGATGGACGGGCTCATCAGTTATTCCCTGCAGATCGATCAGCAGATTAATCGGTGAATCAATTATTTTCATATTGAAAGGCAATATCTTTCGTTTGAATAATAGTTGAATCTGGCCGACCATGCGTTCTTCTGTGATTGATTTGCATTGGGAGATAACTGGATGGTCCACACACATACCCTGGGTTTTCCGCGCATGGGCGCGAACCGGGAACTGAAATTCGCGCTCGAAAAACACTGGCGCGGCGAGATTGACCTGGCTGCACTGGAAGCCACCGGAGCCGGCCTGCGCGAGCGGCACTGGGCCGTGCAGAAAGAAGCCGGGCTGGACTTTGCCACGGTAGGCGACTTCGCTTTTTACGACCACGTGGCCAATCACATCCAGATGCTGGGTTGCGAGCCGGCGCGCTTTGGCTTCACCGGCCGGGAGCCTTCGCTCAGCCGCTACTTCGCCATGGCGCGCGGCGTGAATGCACACAGCGACCCTGCACACAGTGCCGACTGTGCGTGCGCGGATGGCAAGGCGGGCGGTGGCAGCTTCGCGCTGGAAATGACCAAATGGTTTGACACCAATTACCACTACCTGGTGCCTGAGTTCAATGCGGCCACGCAATTCAGCCTTGCTTCGGAGCGCCTGTTCGATGAAGTGACGCAGGCCCAGGGCGCTGGCCACCGGGTCAAGGCGGTGCTGCTCGGGCCACTGAGTTTTCTGTGGCTTGGCAAGGAAAAGACAGGCGGCGATGAGCCCGGCTTTGACCGCTTCAGCCTGCTCGACAAACTATTGCCGGTGTATGCGAAGATTCTCCGGCGGCTGAAGGCGCAAGGTGTGGAGTGGGTGCAGATGGACGAGCCCATCCTGGGCCTGGATTTGCCCGAGCGGTGGCGCTACGCCTTTGAGCGCAGCTATTCGCAGCTGGCCCGCAACGCACCCCAGCTGCTGCTGGCCACCTACTTTTCGCCGCTGGCCGACAACCTGAGGCTGGCCTGCCAGTTGCCGGTGGCGGGCTTGCATGTCGATGCGGTGCGTGCACCCGAGGAACTGGTGGGGGTGGCCGACTGGCTGCCTGCGCACAAGGTGCTGTCGGTGGGTATTGTGGACGGCCGCAACATCTGGCGCACAGACCCCGACATGGCGCTGGCGAAGCTGCGCGCGGTGACAGCCAGGCACCAGGGCGAACTCTGGATCGCACCCTCCTGCTCGCTGCTGCACGTGCCTTTCAGCCTTGCAGCCGAGAGCGCGCTGGATGCGGAATTGCGCTCTTGGTTAGCATTCGCGGTGGAAAAACTGGGCGAACTGCGCATGTTGCGCGCGGCGTTCACGGGAGAAGAGTCTCCGGTTGCCAGGGAGCTCGCTTCAGCCCGCGCGGCTGTTGCGGCGCGCCGGCGCAGCCCCCGTGTGCACCGGGCCGACGTGGCATTGCGTCTTGCACGCAGCGTTGCAGGCGACGATAGCCGCAGCTCACCTTTTCCGGTGCGCCAGGCCCTGCAGCGCGCCCGCCTTGCGCTGCCGCCGCTGCCCACCACCACCATCGGTTCCTTCCCGCAGACGCCGGAGATCCGCGCTGCGCGCGCAGCGTTCAAACGCGGCGAACTCGGCGCGGCGGGCTACCGTGAAAAGATGGAAGCCGAGATTGCGCTGGCGGTACGCAAGCAGGAGGCACTGGGCCTTGACGTCCTGGTGCATGGAGAAGCCGAGCGCAACGACATGGTCGAGTACTTCGGCGAGCAGCTTGACGGCTTTGCCTTCACGGCCAACGGCTGGGTGCAGTCCTACGGCTCGCGCTGCGTCAAGCCGCCGGTGATCTTCGGCGATGTGGCCAGGCCTGTACCCATGACGGTCGAATGGACGGCCCATGCGCAGAGCCTGACGAAGCTGCCGATGAAAGGCATGCTGACCGGCCCCGTCACCATCCTGCAATGGTCCTTTGTGCGCGACGACCAGCCGCGCAGCCTGACCTGCGAGCAGATCGCGTGGGCCATACGCGACGAGGTGGTGGACCTTGAGAGGGCCGGCATCGGCATCGTCCAGATCGACGAGCCGGCCATTCGCGAAGGATTGCCGCTGCGCCGTGCGAGCTGGGCCGCGTACCTGCGCGCCGCCACGCGGGCTTTTCGCATCAGTGCCTCGGGTGTGCGCGACGAGACGCAAATCCACACCCACATGTGCTACGCCGAATTCAACGACATCCTGCCGGAAATCGCCGCAATGGACGCCGACGTGATCACCATCGAGACCAGCCGCTCCGACATGGAACTGCTGCGCGGCTTTGGCGCCTTCAGGTATCCCAATGAAATCGGGCCGGGCGTGTATGACATCCATTCACCGCGCGTTCCGACCGTGGACGCCATGGTGCGCTTGCTGCGAAAGGCCGCCAGCGTGATCCCGGCGGAAAACCTCTGGATCAATCCCGACTGCGGGCTGAAAACGCGGGGCTGGCCGGAAACCGAAGCGGCGCTCGGCAACATGGTGCGGGCCGCGCAAGAAGTGCGCAAGGAGCTGGCGGCCTCCTGACGCGGTGCGCCGGACGCCGGGAGGAAGGGCGAGTCAGGTGCCGCGCTTGAGGAAATGCGGAATCTGCATGCCGTCAGGAGAGTCCACATTGCGCGACATGGCCGGCGCCGTGCTGACCTGCACAGGCCGGCCGACCGCGCGTGCGGTGCTTTGTGCGGACATGCGCGCGCCATGCACCAGGGATTCCTGTGCGGGCATGAGGCTGTTGGGAAGCGAGCTGCCCAGGCGCGTGGACGCGGCTTTGGCTGCGGGCGGTGGGTTGAGCAGCCGGGCACCCAGCGTTGCGGCGGTCGAAGGCAGGGGCGCGATCATCCGGACCGGGGCTTTGGCCGGCACTGTCGCGTGCCCCCTTTCGGGCGCGTCGTTGGCGGCTTGCGGCGGATACAACGTGGGACGCAGCCACTCCAGGATCGGTTGCCACTGCTGCAGGTCTTGCGTTGCGGCGCTGGCCGGCAGGTCAAATATCGTCATGCCGCGCTCCAGGCTGCGTACATACAGCTGGGTTTCGCGCAGGGCGCCCAGGAAAGGCATGCCAAGGCTCTCAGACCACGCCTGCAGCGTTTTTGCGGCGCTGGTGCGCCCGTCGATGCGCATGCCCACCGTGGCGAGCCGGCAGCGGCCGCTGGCCACGCGCGGCAACGCCATCAGCTCGGCGTGGCACTGCGCGGCCGATTCGCGGTCAAACATTGAATTGCATACCGGCATGACGATGACATCGGCAAACATCACCACGCGCGCCAGCTCAAAGCCGTGCATGCCGCCCGGCGTGTCAAGCACCACGTGCGTGATGCCGGTGGGCACACGCAGCATGTTTTTCTGATCGACGGCCCAGGGCGCGATGGCGGGCAGCGCGGGGTCCCGGCGCTTGAGCCAGCTTCGCGCCGACTGCTGGCGGTCTACGTCGCCCAGCATGACCGAGCTGCCATTGCGAGCGCACCAGGCGGCGATGTGCGCGGCCAGCGTGCTCTTGCCACTGCCTCCCTTGCGGTTGACGACTGCGATAACCGGCATGACTGCTCCAAAGACGGATCGATGGAACAGTTTGATACATAAATAACAAAAAGTCCAGTGACCCCAAGCGCCACGGGCGCACGCAGCTAGTGTTTTTGTAGCAAAACGGCCCGGCCGAGGGAGCGGACAGCCCCAGGTCGCGGGGCGCGAGAGGGCGGTTGCGGCAGGCTTAGCCGACCGTGACGGCGGCGCCGTCGCCCTTGGGTGCGATCACACCGATTTCATACACCTGCTCGCCGGCGTCACGCAGGGTTTTGGCTGTGGCTTGCGCATTGGCGGCGTCCACCACGACGACCATGCCGATGCCGTTGTTGAAGGTGCGGTTCATCTCGAAGTCGTCGATACCGGCGGTTTTTTGCAGCCAGGCGAACAGCTCGGTTTGCGGCCAGCTGCCCTTTTTGAGGTGGGCGGCCGTACCTTCGGGCAGCACGCGCGGAATGTTTTCCAGCAAGCCGCCGCCGGTGATGTGGGCCAGCGCCTTGATCGGGTGGGCAGCCAGCGCGGCCAGCACGTTCTTGACGTACAGGCGGGTAGGCTCCATCAGGGCCTGCTTGAAAGGCTTGCCGTCAAGCTTCGCCGGAGCCGCAGCGCCGGCGCGTTCAATGCACTTGCGCACCAGGCTGAAACCGTTGGAATGCACGCCGCTGCTGGCCAGGCCCAGCACCACATCGCCGGGCTTCACGTCCTTGCCGGTCAAAATTTTGGACTTTTCGACCGCACCCACGGCAAAGCCGGCCAGGTCGTATTCGCCCGCGGGGTACATGCCGGGCATCTCGGCGGTCTCGCCGCCGATCAGCGCGCAGCCGCTTAATTCACAGCCTTTGGCAATGCCGCCGACCACAGCCGCAGCCGTGTCCACATCCAGCTTGCCGCAGGCGAAGTAGTCCAGGAAGAACAGCGGCTCGGCGCCTTGTACCAGCACGTCATTGACACTCATGGCCACCAGGTCGATGCCCACGGTGTCGTGCATCTGCCATTCAAAGGCCAGCTTGAGCTTGGTGCCCACGCCGTCGGTGCCACTGACCAGCACGGGCTCCTTGTAGCGCTTGGGCACCTCAAACAGGGCGCCAAAACCGCCAATACCCGCCAAAACGCCTTCCCGCATGGTTTTTTTTGCCAGCGGCTTGATGCGTTCGACCAGCGCGTCACCTGCGTCGATGTCGACGCCTGCGTCTTTGTAGCTCAGGGGGGAAGTGGAGGAGGTGGTCATGTGTCGGCTTTGATGCAGTGGGAGGGCAGGCGGTCAGAAGGCGGATTTGCAGCCCGGAAGCGGCCTGCAAGCCCGATAGAATTCAGCCTGAGATTCTAAAGGCTGCCCATCAGGCACCTTTCGGGCCTTTCCAGGGACTTTTTCCAGGGTTCCTTCCGGCAAGCTCAACCCAAGGCTGTATGCAATTCACCACCACCCAAAAACGCGCCACCGCCTGGTGCGCCATCGCCGCGCTGGTCATCCTGGCGCTGTGGCTGCTGGGGCCGGTGCTGGCGCCCTTTGTCATTGCAGCCGTGCTGGCCTATGCGTTGACGCCGCTCGTGAACCGGCTGGACGACATGGGCAAGGGCCGCCTGCCGCGCGTGGTGGCGGTGGTGCTGGTGGAGTTCCTCTTCATCGTGGCGCTGTTCGGCCTCTTTTTGCTGATCGTGCCCATCATGGCCAAGGAGCTGCCCGTGCTGCGCGAGCAGGTGCCGTTGCTGGCCGACAGGCTCAACACCAGCCTGGCGCCGTGGCTGGCGCAGTTCGGCATCCATGTCGCGCTGGACGTGGGCAGCATCAAGGCCTTTGTACTCAAGTACCTCAATGCCAATTTTGAAGACCTGTTCGGCTCGCTGATGTCGTCACTCAAGCTGGGCGGCAGCGTGGCGCTGGCCATCATCGGCAATGCGGTGCTGATTCCCGTGGCGCTGTTTTACCTCCTGATGGACTGGGACAAATTTGTTGCCCGTGTGCTTGAACTGGTGCCGCCGCACCTGCGTGCGGGTTTTGACAGCTTCACTGACGAAGCCGACTCGGTGCTGGGCCAGTACCTGCGCGGCCAATTGCTGGTCATGCTGATCATGGCGGTGTTTTATGCGGTGGGGCTGGCGCTGTTCGGTCTGGATCTGGCCCTGCCCATCGGCGTTTTCACGGGCCTGGCGATGTTCATTCCTTACCTGGGCTTTGGCCTGGGCCTGATGCTGGCGGTGCTGGCCGGCCTGCTGGAGTTCGCTTCGCTCAAGGCGATCGTCATGGTTGCCGTGGTCTACGGCATTGGGCAACTGGTGGAAAGCCTGTACCTCACGCCGCGCCTGGTGGGCGAGCGCATTGGCCTGCACCCGCTGGCGGTGATCTTTGCCTTGCTGGCTTTCGGCCAGATGTTCGGCTTTGTCGGTGTGCTGGTGGCGCTGCCGGCCAGTGCGGTGCTGCTGGTGGGCATACGCCGCATTAAAGCCAGCTATATGGCCAGCCGGCTTTACAACAAGGCCGGCTAAGGCTGAACAGGGTCAGGATGAACGCATGGCGGGCATGAAACAGATTGCGCTGGACATCGGGCTGGCTTCCGCCCCGTCGTTCGCCAATTTTTTTGGCGGGCCGAACGAAGCCGCGCTCAAACATCTGGAGCTGTGGGCCGGCAACACGCTGCGCTCACCGGTGCCCACCTACCTCTGGGGTGAAGCCGCCAGCGGCAAAACCCATTTGCTCAAGGCCGTGCGCGAAACGCTGCGCGAGCAGGGCGCGGCCAGCGGCTGGATGGACGCCTCCATGCTGGAGCCGCCCGAGTTCAACGAATCCTGGGCGGCCGTCATCCTGGACGACTGCCATCTCTACACCGCGGTGCAGCAGCAGGCCGCCTTCAACTGGTTTGTGAACGCGCTCAGCGCACCGGACGGCCGCCCGCGCTGGGTGCTGGCCGCCGGCCAGATGCCGCCGGCCGACCTGGCGCTGCGCGAAGACCTGCGTACCCGCCTCGGCTGGGGCCATGTGTTTGCCCTGCAGGCCTTGACCGAAACCGAGCGGCGCGCCGTGTTGCGGCGCGAGGCCGATGCGCGTGGCGTGTTTTTGAGCGACGAGGCGATGGACTTCATGCTGACCCGCTTTTCGCGTGACCTGGGCAGCCTGATGCAACTGCTGGACCAACTGGATGCCTATGCCTTGCAAACGAAACGCGCCATCACCATCCCCCTGATCAAGTCGATGCTGGAGAGTGAATAAGTGACTGCCGTGACTGCGACTGCCAAATGACTGTTCCCCGCAAGATTGCTCTTTTTGACCTCGATCACACGCTGATCCCCATCGATTCCGACTACGAATGGGGAGAATTCACCATCGCGCTGGGCTGGTGCGACAGCACCGAGTTCAAGCGCCGCAACAACGAGTTTTTTGAGCACTACCGCGCCGGCACGCTCGACATCCACGAATACGTGCGCTTTGCCACGGAAGCCATCCGCAAGCAGGGCGCTATCAATTCAGGAGCTGGTCACGCACATTTTATGCGGGACGTGGTGCAAAAAGCCATTACAAAACAGGCCTTGGAGCTGGTAGGTAGCCACCGCGCCGCGGGCGATGAATTGGTCATCGTCACCGCCACCAACGAGTTCGTGACGCGCCCCATTGCCGACGCTTTCGGCGTGAAAGAGCTGATCGCCGTCGAGCTGGAGCGCGACGCCCAGGGCTGGCTGACCGGCGAGATTAAGGGCGTGCCCTCGGCCCGCGAGGGCAAGGTCACCCGCGTGGAACAATGGCTGGCGGCCCGGAACCTGGGCTGGAGCGACGTGGAAACCACGTTCTACACCGACTCCATGAACGATATTGCTCTGCTGGAGAAGGCCACCCACCCCGTCGCGACCAACCCGGACGAGCGCCTGCGGGCGCTGGCGACAGAGCGCGGATGGCGCATACTTGACCTGTTTCACTAGTTTTCCATGATCAAAAAATTTATCGACAAGCTGTTTGGCAAATCAGACAGCACGGATCCCGGCGCCAAGCGGGTCAAAAAATCACCTTTCGGCCAGCGCCAGGATGTCACCGTCAAGGAACACGGCATAGATGTCTCCCTGGTGGACGACCGCGCCATGGACGTGGTGCGCACCCTCAAAGACGCCGGTTACGAGGCCTATATCGTGGGCGGCGCGGTGCGCGACCTGCTGGTCGGCCTGCGCCCCAAGGATTTCGACGTTGCTACCGACGCCACGCCCGAGCAGGTCAAGTCGCTGTTTCGCCGTGCCTTCATCATCGGCCGGCGCTTTCGCATTGTGCACGTTATTTATGGCCGCGGGCGTGAGCACGAAGTGATCGAGGTCTCGACCTTCCGCGCGCATCTCGACAGCAGCCTGGCCGAGCAGGTCGGTGGCAACGAGCGCACCAGCAAGAGCGAACTCGCCGGCATGAAGCATGCGGTCGATGCCTCCGGCCGGGTGCTGCGCGACAACGTCTGGGGCCCGATCGAGCAAGACGCCGCCCGCCGCGACTTCACCATCAACGCGATGTACTACGACCCCGAAACACAGGTCGTGGTCGACTATCACAACGGCATCAGGGACGCGAAGAAAAAGATCATCCGCATGATCGGCAACCCGGCCGTGCGTTACCGCGAAGATCCGGTTCGCATCATCCGCGCCGTGCGTTTTGCCGCCAAGCTCAGCGCGCTGGGCTTCAAGTTTGAAGACAAGACCGTTGCCCCGCTACGCGAGATGAAGGGCTTACTGGCCGACGTGCCGCAGTCGCGTCTTTTTGACGAAATGCTCAAGCTGCTGCAGACCGGCCATTCGCTGGCCAGCATCGCGCAGCTCAAGTTCTTGGGCCTGGGCACCGGCATTTATCCGCTGCTTGATGTGGTGGTGGAAAACGCCGACGAGCCCTTCCTGAAGCTGGCCCTGCAAGACACCGACCGACGCGTCGGCGAAGGCAAGCCCGTGGCGCCCAGCTTCTTGCTGTCGTGTGTACTGTGGTTTGATGTACGCGAGGGCTGGGAGCGGCGCAAAAAGCGCGGCGAGCCCCTCATGCCCGCGCTGCAGGATGCGATTGACGATGCCTTCAACGCCAAGATCGGCGATGTCTCGGGCCGCGGCAAGCTGGGCACCGACATGCGCGAGATCTGGACCATGCAGCCCCGCTTTGAAAAACGCACGGGCAGCGCACCGTATTCGCTGCTGGACCAGCCCCGCTTTCGCGCCGGCTTTGATTTCCTGCGCCTGCGCGCGCAGACCGGCGAGATCGAAATGGAGCTCGCCGAGTGGTGGGAGAAATTCAGCACCGCCTACGACGACGAACGCCACGCCATGATTGAAGAGGCGCGTCAGGCGCAGCAGAACAAGCCGCAGGCGCCTCGGGTTCGCGTCAAACGTGTTGATGCCGAGCCTGGTTTGGGCCAGACAAGCCATGCCGAACGCACCGTGCCCGATGCGGCGGATGCGTCTGGCCAGCCGGGCGATGCCGCACCGGCCAAAAAACGCCGCCGCCGCCGCAAGCCGGCCAATCGCGGTGGTGCAGATGGGGCAGGCAGTGCCGAAGGCGCGGGCGGCGAGGCTTCTTCGCCTTCATCGGATAACGCGTCAAATTCCTGAGGCTCAGGTGGTCAGCGCCTACGTTGCCCTGGGCGCCAACCTCGGCGATGCTGCGGCGGCACTGCGGCAAGCCGTTCAGGCGATAGGCCGGTTGCCGCTCACGCAGGTCCGCCAATCTTCCAGTCTCTATAAAACAGCGCCGCTGGATACCGACGCGGGCGAGGAATCTGCGGCCCCTGGTAACGACTACCTCAACGCCGTCGTCGAACTCGAAACCGGGTTGACCGCTCCCGCCTTGTTGGATCACCTGCAACAGATCGAACAGCAGGCAGGCCGCGAAAGGCCGTACCGCAACGCACCGCGAACGCTGGACCTGGACTTGTTGCTCTACGGCAGCGCACGCATCGAATCAGAACATCTCACGGTGCCGCACCCGCGCATGATGCAGCGGGCTTTTGTGCTGGTGCCACTGGCGGAGATTGCGCCGGGTTTGGTCAGTGCGGAGCAGTTGGCGGCGGTGGCGCATCAGCCCATTGAGCTGCGGGGTACGCAACCGGTGTAGAGCGTAAGTGCCATTTGTATCAATGGCTTAGGTAGACCAAATAATGTCTACGGTAGTTAGAACGGTCACGATGGCAAGTTGTGCCCTCGGCGCGCTAAGCAAGTGGGCGGTCGGCAATTGCTCTCATAGTGCTCCGTCAACTTCCAGTAGTCATTGAAAAGGAACTCCAAGGTTCTGACAGCCTCCCCTAATTCCTCTAGCTTAATTGACATAGGGGGAATCTGTTTGGCTTGCTCCATCTCCCAGTTAAGGGCGATGAATTCGATCTTCGGTTCAATAGCAGATCTACTTGGGTAAACAGCCCAACGCCCATGGACGAAATCGTTACGAAGGGCCTTCACAGTTCTCGCGTGTTCGAACCATCGAGAAAAGTCGCGCATTGCGTCTTCATCCTCGTGGCAGTAAAGTTTCATCACTAGCGGTTCGAGTGCGTCCAGTCGTATGGCAAATGGCATGCGAGCGTTTAGCAGATGTTCTACTTTTTCCCCGCAATATGGTCCCATCCATTTGAGCTGGAGACCGATGTTGAAGTCGAAGCGTCCGAAGGCGTGAACTAGTCTTCCTAACAAGATGTGGAGGCGGTCTTCGGTGGTCGGTGCCGACGGGGCAATTTCGTCACGTTTCATTTTTTCTCCATGGAAGACGATGGATGACTGACGGTCTCTAGGGCGCCAGCCGCTCACGCAACCACCCCGCATCACCCTGCAGCGTATACCGCAGCCGGTCATGCAGCCGGCTTTTCCGTCCTTGCCAGAACTGCCAGTTGTCGGGCTTGAGGCGGTAGCCGCCCCAGTGCGGCGGGCGGGGCGGCTGCAGCAAAAATTTCGCACCGTATTTGGCTGCATTGGTCACCAGCACGCTGCGCCCTGAAATCACCTCACTTTGCGGGCTGGCCCAGGCGCCTATGCGCGAATCCAGCGGGCGGGTGCTGAAGTAAGCGTCGCTTTCTTCAGCAGAGACTTTTTCGACCACGCCTTCAATGCGCACCACGCGCTCGAGCTCTATCCAGTGAAATTGCAACGCCGCATAGGGGTTGCCCGCCAGTTCTTGTCCCTTGCGGCTGTCGTAGTTGGTAAACCAGGTGATGCCGTGCTCGTCATAGCCCTTGATCAGTACGATGCGGGTGGAGGGGCGCAGGTTGCTGGCCACGGTGGCCAGCGTCATGGCGTTGGGTTCGGGCACTTCGGCGGCGATGGCTTCTTTCAGCCACTGGTCGAATTGCTGGAGTGGGTCTGCGGCTGATGCGTCTTCGTTGAGTTCGGCGCGTTCATAGCTTTTGCGCAGGTCGGCAATGGA
Organism: Polaromonas sp. P2_G11; assembly: GCF_056403595.1. NCBI lineage: Bacteria > Pseudomonadati > Pseudomonadota > Betaproteobacteria > Burkholderiales > Comamonadaceae > Polaromonas > Polaromonas sp. P2_G11. The sequence goes on from NZ_JBFUFE010000006.1 coordinate 219,120, forward strand.
GAGGGTGGGCTGGCTCATGGCTCTGATTGTGCCCGCAGAGGCCATGTCCTTGCCTGCGGTAGACCTCGGTAGAGGGCGGGCTTGATACCGAATTAATATTCGTTTATATTCACACCCTTCCATGAAGCCCAAAGACGATGAAAAGCAGCGCGCTATTGCCGAGGCCACCTTCAACCTGGTGGCCCAGACCGGTCTGAGCGGCCTGACCATGGCCGACATTGCCCGCACGGCCGGCATCGCCACCAGCACGCTGTACGTCTATTACCCGTCCAAGGACGAGCTGATCAGCCAGCTCTATGAAGAAGCCAAAACCGCGACCATGCTGCGCCTGATGGATGGTGTCGTACCCGGGACCCCCCTGCGCAGCCGTGTGCGCCGCCTCTGGGGCAACCTGCTGCGGCACCGGCTGGAGCGTTATGCCGAGGTCGTGTTCCAGGAGCAGTACTACAACTCTCCCTGGTTCACGCAGGGAAACCGCGAGTTGTCGACCCGGCTGGCGGCGAGCTTCTTTGCATTGATCGAGGAGGGCCAGAAGCAGGAGATTTTCAAGCCTGTGCCCTTGCCGTTGTTAACGGCTACCCTGGTGGGCTCGGTGCGGGAAACCGCCAACCTGATACGCACCCAGGTGCTGCCCGATGACGAGGCGGTGCATCAGGCGGCTTTTACGCTGTGCTGGGACGCCATCAAGGCCTGAATCTTTGAAACGCCTCTGAAAGGCAATACCCCTCATTTCTGCATGCCCAAGTTTTTACGGATAAAACCCTGATTTAAGCGAATATAAATTCGACAAGTAGCGCTCCCTTTTTCTCCCTTTTGATTTCCCCCTAACAAAAACCGCAAGGAGTTCCACGATGCCCACCCTCAACATCAACGGCAAGGACGTATCCGTCAACGCCGACCAATCCACCCCCATCCTCTGGGCCTTGCGTGACACGCTGGGCATGACAGGCACGAAGTTCGGCTGCGGCGCGGCGCTGTGCGGCGCGTGTACCGTGCATCTCAACGGCGCGGCCATACGCTCGTGCATCACGCCGATTTCTGCCGCTGCCGGCCAGAAGATCACCACCATCGAAGCCGTGGCCACCGACCGCGTCGGCAAAGCCGTGCAGGACGCCTGGGTCAAACATGACGTGGCGCAGTGCGGCTATTGCCAAAGCGGCCAGGTGATGAGCGCCACCGCCTTGCTCAAGTCCAACGCCAAACCGAGCGATGCCGACATCGACGGCGCCATGGCCGGCAATATCTGCCGCTGCGGCACCTATGTGCGCGTTCGCGCTGCCATCAAAGACGCCGCCCAGGCACTGGCTTAACTGGTTTAAAGAAGGAGAACACCATGTATTCCAACGCCTCAGACACCTTCGACATCGCCGCTCAACTGCCAAAGGGCCTTCAAGCCCTGATGCATAAAGCGCAAGCAGCTACCAAAACCATAGCAGATGCTGAACTGCCTCGCCGCAGTTTCCTCAAGGTTGCAACCGCCGGTGGCTTTGCACTCGGCGCTTTTCCGATGCTGACGCAAGCGCAAACCATGGCCACAGCGGGTGCACCGGCTGCGTCCAGCCTCAAGCCGACCCAGCAGCCCTCGGCCTTTGTGCGCATTGACAAGGACGGCACGGTGACAGTCACGATCAACCGGCTCGATTTCGGGCAGGGCGTGCAAACCGGCCTGCCCATGATCCTCGCCGAAGAACTCGACGCGGACTGGAGCCTTGTGAAGAGCCAGCATGGCAACGCTGACCCGGCTTATGTGGATCCGGCTTTCGGCATGCACCTCACGGGCGGCTCGGGCTCGATCAAAAACTCCTACACGCAGTACCGCGAGCTCGGCGCGCGCACCCGCGCCATGCTGGTCTCGGCCGCCGCGCAGCAATGGGGCGTTGATGCAAGCAGCCTGCGCACCCAGCAAGGCGTGGTGATTGGCCCCGGCGGCAAGCGCCTGACGTACGGCGAGCTGGCCGAAGCGGCCATGAAGCTGCCGGTGCCGGAGGCCGTCACGCTCAAGGACCCGAAACAGTTCCGCATCATCGGCAAGCCCACGGGCCGGCTCGACGCGCGGGCCAAATCCACCGGCGGGCAAAGCTACGGCATCGACGTGCGCCTGCCCGGCATGCTGACGGCAGTGGTGGCGCACCCGCCGGTGTTTGCCGGCAAGCTCAAGTCACTGGATGACACCGCGGCCAAAGCCGTTCCCGGCGTGAAGGCCGTGCTGCGCGTGCCGCTGGACCGCGGCGGCGAGGGTGTGGCCGTGGTGGCCGAGGGCTACTGGGCCGCCAAGCAGGGCCGCGATGCGCTCAAGGTCGAGTGGGACACCAGTGGCGTCGAGAAGGTCGACAGCGTGCAGCAACTGGCCAGCTATCGCGCGCTGGCGCAGAAAACCGGTGCGCTCAAATACAAGGACGACATCAGCAAGCTGGCGTCGGCGCCCAAAAAGATCAGCGCCGAGTTTGTCTTCCCCTATCTGGCCCATGCGCCCATGGAGCCGCTCAATTGCACGGTGCAGCTGAGCGGGCAGGGCGCTCAGGCCAAAGCCGAACTCTGGCTGGGCACGCAGATGCCGGGCCTGGACACGATGGCCGCTTCCAAGGCTCTGGGCGTGGCGCCGCAAAACATCAAGATGAACGTGCAGATGGCGGGTGGCGGTTTTGGCCGGCGCGCGATTGCCACCAGTGATTACGTGGTGGAGGCTTGCAATGTGGCGAAGGCGGCGCGCGGCGCAGGATTGACGGCTGCAGTGCGTACGCTGTGGAGCCGCGAGGACGACATCAAGGGTGGCTACTACCGTCCCATGCATGTGCATCGCGCCGAGATCGGTTTTAACGACAAGGGCGATATCCTGGGTTGGGACCACGTCATCGTCGGCCAGTCCATCGTCGGCGGGACGCCGTTTGAAGCCTTTATGGTCAAGGACGGCGTGGATGGCACCATGGTTGAGGGCATGAAAGAGCCTTACGACATCCCGATGCGGTTGTCCGTACATCACCCCAAGCTCAATGTGCCGGTGCTCTGGTGGCGCAGCGTGGGCTCTACCCACACGGCGTACGTCATGGAAACATTGATTGACGAAGTCGCGCGCAGCAGCGGGCAAGACCCTGTGGCCTGGCGCATGAAGCAGTTTGGCGGCAAGCACCCGCGCCATGCGGCCGCGCTGCAGCTGGCGGTCGACAAATCCGGTTATGGCAAACGCACTTTGCCCGCCGGGCGCGCCTGGGGCGTGGCGGTGCATGAGTCGTTCAACACCGTGGTGGCTTATGTGGTTGAGGCATCCGTCAAGGACAACGTACCGGTGCTGCACGGCATTACCGCAGGCGTGCATTGCAACCTCGCCATCAACCCGACCAGCGTTGAAGCGCAGGTGCAGGGTGCCGCGCTGATGGGTTTGTCGATGTGCCTGCCGGGTGCAGCCATCACGCTCAAGGACGGTGTGGTCGAGCAAAGCAACTTCGGTGACTTCCCGGTGCCGCGCATCACCGACATGCCGACGGTTGCCGTCTTCATCGTGCCCAGCGCCGATGCGCCCACGGGCCTGGGCGAGCCCGGCTTGCCGCCACTGGCACCGGCATTCGCCAATGCCATTGCGAAGCTCACCGGTAAACCGGCGCCGCGCGAGCTGCCTTTCAAGCTGGCGTGATGGCAGGCGGCAAGCCCACGGTGCTGGTGCTGGCCTCAGGCCGGGGTGAGCGCTTTGCCGCGTCGGGCGGCGGCACGCACAAGCTGCAGGCGCTGCTGGCCGGCAAGCCGGTGCTGCAGCACACGCTGGACGCCGTGGCTGCCAGCGGCTTACCCTGGCACCTGGAAGATGCCGGCCACCCTGGCATGGGCGACTGCATCGCGGCCGCCGTGCGGGCCACGCCCGAAGCTGCGGGCTGGTTGATTTTGCCGGGTGATTTGCCGCTGGTGCAGGGCACCACGTTGCAGGCGGTGGCCGACGCGCTGGCGCAGCACGCGGTGGTGGTGCCGGTGTTCAGAGGCACGCGCGGCCACCCGGTCGGGTTTTCGGCCGCGTGCCGCGATGCGTTGCTGGATTTAAAGGGAAATCAGGGTGCGGCGCCCGTTGTACGGGCGCAAGCAGCTATCAATTCTGTAGCATTCATTGACGTGACCGATGAAGGCACAGTCACCGACATCGACACGCTGGACGACCTGCGGCGTGCGGAAGAGTTGCTCGCCGCTCGCTGATTGCGGGAGGCGTGGGGGTCCATTCAAGCCTGAGCCGCGGAACCGGCTTTGCCGGGCCGCAGGCGGAGCACCCCCTGAGGGGGCAGAGAGCTACGCGAAGCGAGCGAACGTGGGGGCTAGCTTTTTATGACTGCGCAGGCCAGCCGCGGGCCGGAGTTGCCGGTGGGCTGGGTCTTGTAGTCGTCGGGGTCACGGTGAACGATCAGGCCCTTGCCGACGATGTCGGTCGTGCCGCTGCCGACTGAGAGGGTCTTTGATTCAAAGCTGAATTTCGCGACGCCGCTGGCATCGGCTTTCAGGCTGGGCAGGTCGCCTGTGTGGTGGGCCATGTCGGCATGGCTGCCGTGCTGCTGGCCGGTGGGGTTGAAGTGCCCGCCTGCACTCATGCCGTCGCCGCTGGAGCAGTCACCTTTTTCATGCACATGAAAACCGTGCTCGGCATTGGGCTTGAGGCCGCGTATCTCGCCCGAAACCAGTACCTTGTCCCCGCTCTGCACGAAGCTGACGGTGCCGCTGGCGGTGTTGCCGGTGGTGCTTTGCAATTGGGCCACGGCGCGCGGGCCACTCATGGATGAGGCGCAAGCGGCCAGTACAAAGGCGGCGGCAAGGGCGGTGGCAAGCGGTGCCAGGTGGTATTTCATGATGCAGGTCTCCTGATGGTTGATTCAGTGGCTGACTGTAGGGCGCCTTGCCCCTGCTGACAAGGCCGGGGCCTCCGCTGTCTGGGCCTATTTGGCCAGCTCCAGCAGCTTGCCCAGTGCGTGGTCGTGAATTCCCAGGGTTTTAAGTTTGTCGTAGGTGAGTTGCGCATATTCGCGCGTGGTGCCGTAGCGCCCGCACGAGTCCGAAAAGATCTGCCGGTAAACGTCTTCGCTGAGCACGCCCGTATGGTTGGGGCTGCGCTTGGACAAGGTGAAGGCCAGCGCCCGCACATTGCCCCCTGCAGTTTGGCAACGCAGCCACTTGGGGTCGTACACGCCGTTGGGCATTTCGCGTTCCCACAGCGCGGGCAGGGCGCCGGCAACCTGCGCCTGCGGTATCCGAAACACCATCCCCTTGCAGCTGCCGCCGTGCAGGAGGCCAAACACCAGGCCCGGGCATTCCGGCGTGCCGCGGTTCAGGCGGCTCCACATCTTCAGGGCGCGGTGGTAGCCGTGGATGGTCGCAAAACGTTCCTCGGCATGTTCAAACTCCGGACGCCAGATGAGCGAGGCATAGGCGAAGATCCAGAGATCGCTTTTACCGCCCCATTCGCGGATGACGGTCTCAAGCATGTGGTCCGGGTTGCGGGAAACGCTGATGCCTGGGCTGGCGGCTTGTTTGGCTGAATTTTCCACAGCCGCACTTTACAATGCGCTGAGTTTTTGTGACGGATTTAGTGACGGGAGTGGGCAATGTTTTCTCAGGACGATGAAGGCCAGCAAGGCTTGGTGTTGGCGGTCGTTCTCGGCCTCGTGGCCTTCGTGATCGCGCTGGTGGTGGGGCTCTGCGTGCATCGGCTCGGCCGGTCGCCTTCCGCCGCTGTTGTGCCTGCCCAAATATCCCTGCCCGTGCCCCCCGTGCCAGAGGTGGCGCCGACGCCTGCCCTGCCAGCCAGCACCGTGGACCATACCGCGAACATTGCCGGCCGGGCTTCGCAGGCTGCAGCCGACGCCGCCAGCGTGAAGGTGGAGCAAGGCGCGGTGCGGTTTTATTTTGCCTCGGGCGATGCAGACCTTGCGGACGGTGCGGGTACTGCCCTGGGCGAAGTGGTCAAGGCCGCCAAGGCTGGCCGCACGCTGGTGATCACCGGTTTTCACGATGCCACAGGGGACGCCCAGAAAAATGCAGCGCTTGCCCGGCATCGCGCCCTTGCCGTGCGCGAGGCACTGAAGCAGGCCGGTGTTTCCGATCGCCAGATTGTGCTGAAAAAACCCGAGCAGCTTGTAGGCGGCGGCAGCGACGCCGAAGCGCGGCGTGTGGAAATTACCCTGCAGTAAAGCCGCACCCGCGGGTTGTTTCAGAACTTTGCAGAACAGCTTTTGCCGCTGCGTTTCGTAACCACCTGGTAACCATGCGGCGGTAAACAGGCCGGTAACCCGTTACCATAGAGTCAGTAATAAAGTTACATACCCAGTGACTTGACCATGACCGGAGTTACAACATGGCCCTTCACCCCGCAGTTTTAAAAATCACCGCCCGCATCGCAGAGCGCAGCCTTCCCACGCGCAGCGCCTACCTTGCACACCTGCGCGCTGCCGCCAGCCGCGAACCCGGCCTGGACCGCATGGGTTGCGCCAATGTGGCGCATGCTTTTGCTGGCATGCCGTTGGACGACCGCTTCAAGGTGGTGACCGAGCGTAAGCCCAACATCGGCATCGTCACCGCCTACAACGACATGTTGTCGGCGCACACCCCGCTTCAGGCCTACCCGGCTTTCATCAAGGACGAGGCCCGCAAGCTGGGCGCCACGGCGCAGGTGGCTGGCGGCGTGCCCGCCATGTGCGACGGCGTGACGCAAGGCACCAGCGGCATGGAGCTCAGCCTCTTCAGCCGCGATGTGATCGCCATGGCGACCGCCGTGGCGCTGTCGCACGACATGTTCGACGCGGCGCTGATGCTGGGCGTCTGCGACAAGATCGTGCCGGGCTTGCTAATAGGCGCGCTGCAGTTCGGCCACCTGCCCACGGTGTTTGTGCCGGCCGGGCCCATGACATCGGGCATTCCCAACAAGGAAAAAGCCCATGTGCGTGAGCAGGCCGCGCAAGGCCTGGTCGGCCGTGACGCCCTGCTTGATTCCGAATTCAAGTCCTATCACAGCCCCGGCACCTGCACCTTCTACGGCACCGCCAACAGCAACCAGCTGCTGCTTGAAGCCATGGGCCTGCACGTGCCGGGCACCGCGTTTGTGAACCCCGGCAACGCACTGCGTGAGGAGCTCACGCGCGAGGCGGCACGCACCGTGCTTGGCATCGTCAAGGCGAAGCGCTTTGCGCCCATCGGCCAGATCGTCGATGAAAAAGCCATTGTCAATGCCATGGTGGCCCTGCTCGCCACCGGGGGCTCCACCAATCACCTGATCCATTGGGTAGCCGTTGCGCATTCGGCCGGCATCGTGATCGACTGGAATGATTTTTCGGACCTCTCTGACGTGGTGCCGACGCTGGCCCATGTCTACCCCAACGGCAGCGCCGACGTGAACCAGTTCCAGGCCGCAGGCGGCCCCGGCTTCATCATTCGCGAGTTGCTGGATGCGGGCTTCATGCATGAAGACGTGCTCACGGTGCGTGAAGGCGGCATCCGCGAATACACACGCGAGCCGGCGCTGGCCGGCGCGGCGCTTGTCTGGCACGACGCGGGCGCTTCCAAAGACGAGGCCATCGTGCGCACGCCTGCCAAACCTTTCAGCGCCACCGGGGGTCTCAAGCTGCTGCAGGGCAACCTGGGCCGTAGCGTGATCAAGGTCTCCGCCGTGCCTGACGACCGCCATGTCATCGAGGCATCGGCCCGGGTGTTTGATTCGCAGGAAGCCTTGCACATCGCCTTCAGCGCTGGCGAGTTGAACCGCGACGTGGTGTGTGTGGTGCGCTGGCAAGGCCCGCAAGCCAACGGCATGCCCGAGCTGCACAAACTGACGCCGCCGCTGGCCGTGTTGCAGGGCAAGGGATTCAAGGTCGCGCTGGTCACTGACGGCCGCATGAGCGGCGCTTCGGGCAAGGTGCCGGCCGCCATTCATGTGTCGCCCGAAGCCGCTGCCGGCGGCCCGCTGGCCAAGGTGCGCGACGGTGATGTAATTCGTGTGGATGCCATCACTGGCGAATTGAAGGTGCTGGTGAACGATGCAGAATGGACCGCGAGGCCGGTCGACACCATGCCTGCCGATTTGCGCGCGGCCAACGGCATCGGCATGGGACGGGAGCTGTTTGCCGGTATGCGCCGTCACGCGCTGACGGCTGAAGAAGGAGCTTTATCGTGGATGTGAACCTGAACGTCAGCGGAAAACTGACCCCCCTGCAGATCATGCAGGACGCCCCCGTGATACCCGTGATTGTGCTGACCGACGTGAGCCAGGCGGTGCCGCTGGCACGTGCGCTGGTGGCCGGTGGCATTCGCATGCTCGAAGTCACCTTGCGCACGCCGCAAGCGCTGGCCTGCATTGAGGCCATTGCACGCGATGTGCCGGAAGCCGTGGTGGGTGCGGGCACTGTGCGCAGTGCCGCCGATGCCCAAGCCTGCGCCATGGCCGGTGCACGCTTTGCGGTGAGCCCCGGTTACACCCATGCGATGGGACAGGCCTGTAAGGATTCCGGCCTGCCGCTGCTGCCAGGGGTGGCTACCGGAAGCGAGATCATGATGGCGCAGGAGGACGGCCTGACGGAACTCAAATTTTTCCCGGCCATGCAGGCGGGTGGCCCGGCCATGTTGAAGGCCTGGAACGGACCATTCGGCGACGTGCGGTTTTGCCCGACGGGCGGCGTCACGGTGGCCAATGCGCCTGAGTTTCTGGCGCTGCCCAATGTGGTGTGTGTAGGCGGGTCCTGGTTGACCCCTGCGGACACGCTGGCTCGCGGCAACTGGTCACACGTCACTGCACTGGCTTTTCAGGCCTGCCAGCTGGCACGCAATGCTGCCCGAGCCTGGCAGCCTGCCCGCTATTTATGAGGAAAATAGCGCTCCCAGCCTTGCTGGATGAGCGCAAGCCGCTATTAAAAGAATAGCAGCGAAGTGCAATGAACTAACGCAGGCCAGCGCCCGAAGCGCTTTCATCGCGCTGGATCAGCTCAATCTTGTAGCCGTCCGGGTCCGTCACAAAGGCAATCACCGTGGTCCCGCCCTTGACCGGGCCGGCCTCACGCGTGACGTTGCCGCCAGCGGCCTTGATCTTGTCGCAAGCTGCATAGGCGTCAGGTACGCCCAGCGCGATGTGGCCAAAAGCCGTGCCCATGTCGTAGCTTTCGGTGCCCCAGTTGTAGGTCAGCTCGATTTCGGCCTGCGCCGGGTTGCCTTCATAGCCCACAAAGGCCAGGCTGTATTTGTACTCGGGATTTTCCGAGGTGCGCAGCAGCTTCATGCCAAGAACCTGCGTGTAGAAGTCGATGGAGCGCTGGAGACTGCCAACGCGCAGCATGGTGTGTAGGAGTCGCATGGTGATGAAGGTGGGGAGTGGCGGACTGCCCATTGTCGCCAATCTTCGCTCCCTGTGCAGGCCGCATGCGTAGGGATGCAAAGCTGATGGCGATGCATGCCGCGCAATGACCGATGAGGGGCTTCGCGCGGTGGGATTTCCCCGGGACTACCTTGTTGCCGCCAAAGCCTCCAGCATTTTTCCTTGCAGCAACTTCATGTCGCCATTTTTCAGGATGTAGCCATTCATGCCGGCGTTCAAGGCTGTCCTGACATCAAGCTCATCGGAGTTCCCGGAAAGTGCGAGGATAAAAATACCCTGATGCTCCCAATCCCGCGAGCGAATCGCCTGGGTCGTTTGCACGCCGTTCAAACCGGGCATGTTCATATCCATCAAGATCAAATCGACGCTTGGTGTGCTGTCCAGGTGGGCCAGAACCTGGCGCCCCCCTTCGGCCTCCAGCACTGTCAAGCCCCAGCTTTTCAAGCGCTCGCCCACCATGATGCGGTTAAGTTCGTCGTCTTCGGCCAATATGACGGTTCTGCCTTCCAGCACATTGCCGGGGATGGCCGGGCTGGCTGCCTGCCGAGGCGCTTCCGGCGCTGCGGCGGCCTTGCCCATCCCGGTTTGCGGTATTGGGGGGAAGGTCAGCGTGAACTGTGTAAATTCACCGACCGCGGAATCGCAATGAATGTCACCACCAAAGCTTTGCATGGTGCGTTTGCAATACGACAGCCCAAGGCCTGTCCCCTCGGCCTTTCCTGAGGTCATGAAGGATTCAAACAGGTGTGCCAGCACCTCCTTGTCGATGCCCGGGCCCGTGTCTCTGACGGTTACCTTGTGATCGTCTATCGTCAGTACGATTGTTGCGCCGGACTTTTGGTCGAGGTAATAGAGCGCGTTCTTGATCAGGTTGAAGAGCACAAAAACATAAGGGGTTTCGTCCCCGTAAAAGGTGAAGTCCTTCACGACACGCACTGTGACACTGTCACGTAAGTTGCCACCATCACTGCGCAGGTGCCGATCGGGAAAACTGTATTCGTCCACCGCCTTCTGAGTTATTTTTGCGGCGGATAAATACTCAAATTTGCTTCGGTCCACCGCGCTGGACTTGAAGGATCCCAGGATCAGGTCAATCACCTGGTTACCCCTGTGTACAGCGATCTCCCCCATGTTGACAAACTGGCGCATGCGGGAAGTGTGTTCGGCGGGGACCGCGATACCGTTCGCGGGCAGCATTTCCCCGATACTCTCCAGGCTCATCTTGGCCTGTGCGAGCGGGTTGCGCATTTCATGGGCGATCGAGCCGGCAAGGGAGTTTGCAATGCGCAATTTCTCGGCATCTATCTGCTTTTCCGAAAGCTTGAATGCGGCGCCGCCGATAAGAATCAGCAGGTAGGCCGGAAGCTGGGCCACCATGTCCATGGGGATTGAGGGGTTGGGCGTGATGGCGACGTACAGCAACGCCGCGCTGCCGCAACCGATTACCAACATGGCAATCGTGTTGCGCCAGTCGGCGATCATGACCAGAAAACTGAGTGCGATAAAACAGTTGGAGATCGCGGGGATACCTCCGTGCCGCTTCAGCGATAGAAATACGTTGAAAAACGGCAGGCAATAAATCAATGCCCAGTAGGAATAGGCGAAGTAGTATTTCTTCAGCTTCTGGGGCCAGCGATTTTTCATCGCCAGCGCGGTAAAGAGAATTACGACCAGCACCCGCATTCCCAGGTCATCGTAGGGACGAGGATTGGGTTTCGTGAACCGTATCAGGTAAAACACCACATAGGTCAGGGCGCCTACGATGCCAATGTATTTGAGCAAGGGCCTGCCATGTGCGTGGTAAGCCTCATAGTGGCCAAAGAGTCTTTTTAACCAGCCCATATATATTTCAATCCTGTTGACGCGGAAAAACCATCAACAGCAGCTTCTTCCGGTCTCTGGTGGAGGATGCGGCTGCAATATGAAATATTCCCGTGCATGACTTACTGACAGTCAGACGATTTGAGAATGTCCGGTACCTGTCCATGTATCAGGGCAAACGATTCGTCCGCCCCATCCACCCGTATATTGTTGGCGATGGTGGAAAACCCGAAACGCCTGTACAAGCGGCTCAGCACCGGCGTGCAGGAGGCAAAGAGGTCTTGCCCATCGGTATGCCGCGCAAGATACGAAACACCCAAAAATATGCATCGCTTCACAAGATCGGGGCCGCTTCTGTAATCAGGATTGAGCACAAGGCGCCCGATTTCCCAGCTGTTTCGGCAGGTCTCTGGCTCAATCAATTGTTTTTCCGCCAACAGCTTTTCAAGTGAGGTCAGCCCCTTGTGCATGGGAACCAGCCTCAAGGTGCCAATCACCACGCGTTGGAACTCAAACGCAAACACAAAGCCCAATTCGTCTCTTTTTTTTCTTGTTCAAAAAACCGCGCGTCACGGCATCCTGACGGCAGGTTGATGTGGCCGCGCAGGCTCTGGACCTTTTCCATCTTTAACGGAGTATCCAGATGGCAGAGCGTGATTTCCTCGGCGAAGTTTCCCCGGGGAGATGCCGAAATGAAGGGTGTTCCGCCGGTGAGGAAAATGGCGCCTGGAGCATCCATCGGCTGGTGCAGAACCTGAAAGGGGGTTGGCGCATGGTCGTTCGGGGAGGTAATCATTGCGTTGCATTTCCAGGTTGAGTGCTTGTCTTGCCAAATGCTCTTATTCTTCTTTTGATGTTCGCGCAGTCTATGCGCCGTGCAAGGCTGAATCAAGCCTTACCCTGTCAGATATAACAGGGGCTTCCCCGCATATTCCGCTTGAATAGCGGGGCGAATCGAAAAAAGAACATAAATTGTCCGCATGCGGACAGTCTGCCGGGATTTTTGGTCCTGGTGTGAGCCCTTCTTCAAGGATCTCTCGGTCAGGTCATCGAACCGGCTTTTTGGGGGGGCATGCCGGCCAAGTGGCGTAACTGGAGAATTTTCCGGTGACCGTGGCGGTGGATGCGTCGGGGATTTCCATTCACCGCCACATTGGCTTGTATCAGGTGCCTTGGTCAGCCTTGGCTCCCCCGACCTCAAACACCAGACAGGTCGTGGTCGCATGCGCATACAGCTTGCCGTCCGGCCCGACGATGCGGCCCTCGGCCGTTGCCAACTGGCGGCCGCAGTGGATCACCGTGCCGATGGCGCGCAGCGGGCCGGTCTTGTGTGAGGCGGCACGCACGATGTTGATGCTGAGTTCGGCGGTGGTGTAGGCCCGGCCGACCGGCATCATGGTGTGCACGGCGCAGCCCACGGCGGAGTCGAGCAGCGTGGCGTACCAGCCGCCGTGCACAGTGCCCAGCGGGTTGTAGTGCTTGAGCTGCGGCGTGCCCTGGAAGGTGGCTTTACCGGGCTCAACCTCAATCAGGGAGAAATCCAGTGTTTCAGCAATGTGGGGGTAGGGCAATTGGCCGGCGAGCATGGCCTGCATCACTTCCATGCCGGTCTTGCCTGTGACGTCTTCCGGTCGGGCCAGACCAGGTTTGCCGCCGCCGTCCATCATGCGGGCGCGCACTGCGGCGCTTTGTTCCATCCACTGAGTCAATGTGTCTTGCAGGGTCATGGCATTTATAAATGTTGCATATACAATGATTGTAGCTACAATCAAATTATGAGCGAGAAAACCCGCCTGTCAACCCAGGCCGAACTCAAAGTGCAGGGCTGCACCAATGTCAAGCTGCGCCAGCTGATGCGCCGCGTCGCGCACCACTACGACCTGGAAATGACCAAGGCCGGACTGAAGACCACGCAGTATTCCCTGCTGACTTATGTGCTGAAGCTGGGCCCCATGCGACCGGGCGAGCTGGCGCGTGGCATGAAGATGAGTGCCTCCACCCTCACGCGCAACCTCAAGCCGCTGATCGACGCCGGCTGGATTGAGCTCGCCGCAGGCACCGATGCGCGCAGCCGTACCGTGGTGCTGACTGACGCGGGCCGTGCCAAGCGTGAGGAGGCCCGATCACGGTGGAGGGCTGCGCAGGAGCAGCTCAACGCACTGTTGGGCGCCGGGCGTGTGCTGGCCCTGCATAACCTGATCAACGAATCTTTAGAGCTTTTGTCCCCCATCGAATCTGGAGCTGATGATGAGTAACCCCGAGCCTTCCCCGTCCAGCGTCACGCCTTCCGCTTCTTCCACTGCACTGCCGGCGCGCCGCATCGCGATGTGGCTGGTCCTACTGGCTGCCGGCGGCACCTTTGCCCTCACCATGGGCGTGCGACAGACCATGGGCCTGTTCCTCTCTGCGCTCAATACTTCGACCGCACTGGGTATCGGCAGCATCAGCCTGGCCTTCGCTTTCGGCCAACTCTGGTGGGGGCTGACGCAGCCCTTCGCCGGCGCGGTGGCTGACCGCATCGGTACTGGCCGTGTGATCTTCATGGGTGTTGTGTTGGTGGCGATTGGCACCATCATCACGCCGCTGATGACCAGCACAGCCGGCCTGATCTTTGCCATCGGCGTGCTTGCGGCGGGCGGTGCCGGGATGGCCGGGCCTTCTGTGCTGATGGCCGCCAGCACACGCCTGGTGCCGCCTGAAAAGCGCGGCCTGGCCACCGGCATCGTCAACGCGGGCGGCTCTTTTGGGCAGTTCGCGATGGCGCCTATCGCCATTGGCCTCACAGCCGCTGTCGGCTGGGCCAGTGCAATGCAGTGGCTGGGCGCGCTGGTGCTGCTGGCGGTGCCTGCGGTGCTGGTGCTGAAAGGCAATTCGAATGCGCTGGCAGCCCAGGCTGCGGCGGCCTCGGGCACGAAAGCGCTGAGCGCACGTCAAGCCATTAGCCAGGCCATCGCAACGCCTAGCTATCGTTACCTCGCGGCGGGTTTTCTGGTGTGCGGTTTTCACGTGGCGTTTCTGGCGACTCACCTCCCCGGCGTGATAGCGGCCTGTGGTTTGCCGCCCGAAATTGGCGGTTGGTCGCTTGCGATGATTGGCCTCTTCAACATCGTCGGCAGTCTGGCCATGGGTTGGGCCGTCGGCCGCTGGCGCATGAAGTCCTTGCTGGCGCTGCTCTATACAACGCGTGGCCTCGCCGTACTCATCTTCCTGCTGGCGCCCAAGACCCCGGCCGTGATGCTGATCTTCGCCGCCGTCATGGGCGTGACCTTCCTTTCGACCGTTCCACCCACGGTGGGCCTGGTCGCCAAGATGTTCGGTACGGCCAACATGGCCATGCTGTTCGGCGTGGTGATGTTGTCGCACCAGGTGGGTGGTTTCCTGGGTGCTTATCTGGGCGGCTATATATTCCAGGCAACCGGCAGCTACGACTGGGTCTGGTACATCGACATCGTGCTGGCCACAGGCGCCGCGTTGGTGAACCTGCCGATCCGCGAAGCGCTGCTGCCGCGGCAAATGGCTGCCAAGGCCGCAGCCTGAAGGTGAAAAAACAAGGCATGAGCAAGGTCCCCAAAACCGCCGCTACCGCATTGCGCTACCTTGAGGACTTGCAGCCCGGCGACCGCTTCGTCAGTGGCGAGCACGCGCTGGATGAGGCGCAGATCACCTCGTTTGCCGCGCAGTTTGATCCGCAGCCATTTCACCTGGACCACGAAGCAGCCAAGGCCACACTCTTTGGCGGCTTGGCCGCGAGCGGCTGGCACACGGCGGCTGTCACGATGCGGCTGCTGGTGGGTGGTGGTTTGCCGCTGGCCGGCGGAATCATAGGCGCAGGGGGCGAGATCAGTTGGCCCAAACCCACGCGCCCCGGCAATGTGCTGCATGTAGAGACAGAAGTGGTGAGCGTGACGCCCTCAGCTTCGCGGCCCGATAGAGGCAGGGTGGTGGTGCGCAGCCAGACGCTCAACCAGCACGGCGAGGTGCTGCAGCAATCCGTCTACAACCTGGTGGTTCCGCGCCGCCCATCCTGATCTCAGCGTGACGGCATATCAGCGCTGTGCCAGAATTCACGCAGGCAGACAACTTGCGGGAAACATCAGATGCTTATCAATTGCGTGGTCTACCAGAACGGCACCAAGCTTGCCGACATCCCGGTCACCGAGATCAGCGACTACATCTGCCGTCCCGATGCTTTCGTCTGGGTGGCGCTGCAGGACGCCACGCCGGAAGAGCTTGAAGAAATGCAGCATGAGTTCGGCCTGCATGAACTGGCGGTCGAAGATGCCCGGCACGGCCACCAACGCCCAAAAATCGAGGAATACGGCGCTTCGCTGTTTTCGGTGCTGCACCTGATTGAGCAGTCCAACGACAAGCCGGGCGAACTCCACGTCGGCGAGGTGGATGTGTTCACCGGGAAGAACTATGTACTCTCGGTGCGCAACCGCAGCCAGAAGGGGTTTCTGGGCGTGCGTGAGCGCTGCGAGCGCGAACCGGAGCTGCTGCGCAACGGTTCGGGTTTTGTGCTGTATGCCCTGATGGACGCGGTGGTTGACCGTTACTTTCCCATCCTCGACGCACTCGAGACCGAGTTGGAGCTGATCGAGAAGGAAATCTTCACGCCCGGTGCTGCGCGAAAGAACATCGAACGGCTCTACGAACTCAAGGGCAGCGTGATGGTGCTCAAGCACGCAGTGGCGCCGCTGCTCGAAGGGGCCAGCAAACTCTATGGCGGCCGGGTTCCTCAGATCTGCAGTGGAGTGCAGGATTATTTTCGCGACGTGGTTGACCATTTGTCGCGCATCAACGCATTGATCGAAAACATGCGTGACACCATAGGCACTGCTATCCAGGTGAACCTGGCGATGGTGACGATTGAAGAGAGCGAAGTGACCAAGAAGCTCGCGGCCTGGGCCAGTATCTTTGCGGTCTGCACGGCGTTTGCCGGCATATGGGGCATGAACTTCGAAGCCATGCCCGAACTCAAATGGCGTTACGGCTACCTCATGGCCATCAGCATGATTGTGGTGGCGTGCTCTTTACTCTATTGGCGTTTCAAGCGCGCACGCTGGCTTTAAGTTACGACACGCGAGGCGGGGTAAACGCCGTGCGCGCTGCCAGCGCGGACTTGCGGCTGGCGCAACCTTCGATATGGTCGTTGACCAGGCCCATGGCCTGCATGAAGGCATACATCGTGGTGGGGCCCACAAAGCTCCAACCGCGTTTCTTCAAATCCTTGGACAGTGCGATGGAGGCCGGAGAAGTCGGCATGGCTTTCACGGCCTCGTGCGTGATGCGTGCGGGCCGGCTCTTGGCTTCGGGCTCCAGCCGCCAGACAAAAGCGCCCAGCGAGCCAAATTCTTTTCGGAGCTCGATGACGCGCTTGGCATTGTTGATGGTCGAAGCAATCTTTCCCGCGTGTCGCACAATGCCGGCGTCATTGACCAGGCGTTTGATGTCACGCTCGCCAAAGCGGGCCACCTGCTCGGCATCGAAGTTGGCGAACGCGCTGCGAAAGGATTCGCGTTTGTTCAGGATGGTCAGCCAGCTGAGGCCGGCCTGAAAACCTTCAAGGCAGATTTTTTCGAAGAGCCGGCGTTCATCGTCCACCGGAAAGCCCCACTCGCTGTCGTGGTAGTTGCGGTAGATGGGCGTCGCCTGGCACCAGGCGCAGCGCGCGGTGTGGGTGTCATCGATAAAAAGGCCGGCAGCCGGGGAGGGTGCAACGTTGGGGCGCTTGGGCGGGATGGCGGAAGGCATGGGCAATTTTAGGCAAATGCGGGCAGGGCCGTGCGGGTGAGGTGATTCATCTTTGGCCGCCCGGCAGTATCATGAAGCACGCTCCCTTTCATCGATCCACAACTTCGGAACAACGCACCATGTCCATCCAGCTTTGGCTCGCTTTCGTCGCCGCAACCGCCGTCCTGCTCATCATCCCGGGCCCGACCATCCTGACGGTCATCAGCTACTCGATGGCGCACGGCAAGCGTGCCAACATCCCGTTGGTGGCCGCCGTGGCGCTGGGTGACTCGACGGCGCTGGTGGTCTCGTTGTTCGGCCTGGGCGCCTTGCTCGCGGCATCGGCCTTCTGGTTCACGCTAGTCAAGTGGGCCGGTGGCCTGTATTTGCTTTACCTGGGCATCAAGCTCCTGCGCGCCGGAATTTCGCCCATGCAGGCGGCAGCGCCCGAGGTGCCTGGCTCCTTGTGGAAGCTGTTCGGCAACACTTACCTGGTCACTGCACTCAACCCCAAGGGCATTGTGTTTTTTGTGGCTTTCCTGCCCCAGTTCGTCAACCCCGGCGCCGACGTGACGCGACAGCTCTGGGTGCTGGCGGTGACCTTTGTGGTGATGGCCAGCCTGAACGCCACGCTGTATGCGGTGTTTGCCGCGTCGGCCCGTACACTGCTGGCCTCACCGCGCGCTCAGCGGCGTTTTAATTTCGCGGGCGGCTCGCTGCTGTCCATGGCCGGTGTCTGGGCCTTGCTGGCCAAGCGGCCGGCCTGAATTCAGGCCGGCCTGCCGAGTGCCTGCTGCATCACCGCCGCGCCCTGGGTCATCATCGTGTCGATGTATTCCCCCAGTGCATCGGGCAGCACGTCGGTGATCCAGACAAAGCGGGTGCGGTTTTCGCCCTCGGAAAACAGCTGCGCCGAAGCCATGTGATGGGTGGCCTTGCCGCCGACCACGGTGTAGCTGAGGCGGTGCATCCCTTCATGGATGCCCACCAGCACTTCGTGCGCGACCATGCCGTTGGCAAAGGTTACGGTGCGGCTGCCTTCGCCAGGTTTGCAATCGACCACGAAGCCCGGCGCAAGGCGCCGGTGCACAGCGTTGAAATCGCGCAGCGCGTCCCAGACGCTGTCTATGCCGGCGTCGACGGTGAATTCCTTGTAGATCGTGGCCATGGCGACCCCAGTCTGGCTGGCGCCGGGGTGGCGCCTTGTCATCGCAGCATAGCAATCAAACCGGGCGAAGTCAGCCCTGTTAAGCACCGGTTACAAACGCTTCCCGCGCAGCCTCAGTGCATTGCTGATCACCGACACCGAACTCAGGCTCATCGCCAGGGCCGCGATCATGGGCGACAGCAGCCAGCCGGTAAAGGGAAAGAGCAGCCCCGCGGCCAGCGGGACACCGAGGGAGTTGTAGACGAAGGCAAAACCGAGGTTCTGCTTCATGTTGGTGATCGTCGCCTCCGAAATTTTCCGGGCTTGCGCGATGCCGCGCAAATCACCTTTCACCAGCGTGATCTGGGCGCTGTTCATGGCCACGTCGGTACCTGTGCCCATGGCAATGCCCACGTTGGCCTGGGCCAGGGCCGGGGCGTCATTGATGCCGTCGCCGGCCATGGCAACGATATGGCCTTCCTCTTGCAGGCGCTTGACCAGTGCCAGCTTGTCTGCCGGCTGCACGCCGCCGTGCACTTCGTCAATGCCCAGGCGCCCGGCGATGGCTTTGGCTGTGGTCAGGCCGTCGCCTGTGGCCATGATCACGCGCAAGCCAGCGGCTTTGAGCGCCGCCAGCGCCTCGGGCGTGCTGGCTTTCACCGGGTCGGCCACGGCGAGCAGGCCCGCAAGCTTGCCGTCGACCGCCAGGTGCATCACGCTGGCGCCTTCGGCCCGCAGGGCCTCCGCCTGGGCCAGCAGCGAATCTACTGACACGCCAGCTTGCGCCATCAACTCCGTATTGCCGAGTGCGAGCAGCCGGCCGGCTACACGCCCGTTGACGCCGATGCCGCTGGCGGACTCGAAGTTCTCTGGCGTGTCCAGCGCCAGGCCGCGCGCGCGTGCTGCGGCCACCATGGCTTCGGCCAATGGGTGTTCGCTGCCCTGGTCCAGGCTGGCGGCCAGCCGCAGCACTTCGTCGGCGCTGAAGCCCACTGCGGGAACTGCGCGGTCGAACGCCGGTTTGCCGGCCGTCAGCGTGCCGGTCTTGTCGACGATCAATACGTCGACGGTGCGCAGGTGTTCAATCGCCGCCGCATCGCGGAAAAGAATGCCCTGGCCAGCCGCCTTGCCCGTGGCGACCATGATGGACATCGGCGTGGCCAGGCCCAGCGCGCAGGGGCAGGCGATGATCAGCACCGCCACCGCGTTGATCAGGCCGTAAACCCAGCTCGGCTGCGGGCCGAAAAATCCCCATCCCAGAAAGGTCAGCACGGCCACGGCCACTACGGCCATCACAAACCAGCCGGCAACCTGGTCGGCCATGCGCTGCAGGGGTGCCTTCGAGCGTTGGGCCAGCGCGACCATCTGCACGATTTGCGACAGCATGGTTTGCGCGCCGACGCGCTCGGAGCGCATCACCAGGGCGCCGCTGGTGTTGAGCGTGGCGCCTATCAGCTTGTCGCCCGGACGCTTGCTCACGGGCAGGGGTTCTCCGGTCAGCATCGATTCATCAACGGCGCTGCCGCCCTCGGTAACGACGCCGTCGACGGGCACTTTTTCGCCGGGGCGCACGCGCAGGCTGTCGCCCACGTGCACGTGGGTTAGCGGCACGTCTTCCTCGGTGCCGTCGGCCTTGATGCGCCGCGCGGTTTTTGGCGCCAGCCCCAGCAATGACTTGATTGCGGCGGAAGTTTGCGAGCGCGCCTTCAGCTCCAGCATCTGGCCGAGCAGCGTCAGTGAAATGATCACGGCCGCCGCCTCAAAGTAAACCGCTACACGGCCCATGGAAATAAACGACTCCGGGAACACACCGGGCGTGAGGGTGGCGACCACGCTGTAGGCAAAGGCCGCGCCTGTTCCCAGGCTGATCAGGGTCCACATGTTCGGGCTGCGGTGGGCGACTGACTGCGCGCCACGCACAAAGAAGGGCCAGCCTGCCCACAATACGACCGGCAGGCTCAGCACCAGTTCTATCCAGCTCTGGACAGTCATGTCGAACCAGCCGAGCTGGTGGCCGAACATGGCCAGGACCGTCACCATCATGCTCAACGGCAGCGTCCACCAGAAGCGGCGCGTGAAAGATAGCAATTCCGGATTCTCATCCTCGTCGAGGCTGGGCATGACAGGCTCCAGCGTCATACCGCAGATCGGGCAATTGCCCGGGTGATCCTGCCGGATTTCCGGATGCATGGGGCAGGTATAGACCGTGCCGCCGGCCACCGTGGTATCGCCATGGACGGTTGGCGTTGCAGCGCCGACGGCCGCCGTGCTGGACCCGTGAGAAGCTTGAGATGAGTGAGATGAGTGAGGAGAGTGGGCGTGGTTCATGAAGGGCATCCTTTCCCGCGTTGCAGGCTTGAAAATCAGGCATCGAGGAAAGATAAACCCTCCCATAGGGGAAAGGTCAAGCCCGCCGTTGGCATCTCCTGGAGTCGCAGCGCTCCGCCCCTGGCGACGCTGTAAAACTCAGGGTTTGGCTGGAACCGGAGGCAGGCGGTCCATCATCATCTGCATCATGGACTGCATCATTTCCATGCGTTTTTCCATCATCTGTTGGCGCGCGGCCGGGTCGTTGCCTGGGCCCTGCATGTTGCCCATCATCCCGCCCATGCCACCCATCATGCTCATGCCTTCCTGCATGAGTTTGTGGTGTTCAGCCATCAGGGCACTACGTTCTTCGGGGGTTTTTGCGCGCGTCATGCGGTCGTGCATGGTGCGCATGGCTTTCATGTGCTCGTCCATACGCACCATCGGCATGGGTTGACCTGGAGCAGCCGCCGACGCGCCAGGGTGGTGCGCTGCATGGTCGGTGGGTGTCTGGGCACAGCCGGCCAGGCCGAGGGTGGCGGCGGTAGCGAGAATGGAAATCAGGCGTATTGACATGGTGGTGAACTCCAGAAGAGGAGCGCCCAGTCTATTGATACGACGGGGTTTGCGGGCCACGTTTTGCGGCCTGCATGATCCATGTCAACTGCGCAGGCAATTTTGGCCCTGCTTACGCGGGATGGCTGACCCTAGACGGGCACGGTGTAGTTCAGCGTCATCCGACCGCCATCCACCACCACGATCTCACCGGTGATGTAGCTCGCGGCGTCGCTGGCCAGGTAGGCCACCGTGTCGGCGATCTCCGAGGGCTCGCCGAGGCGCTTCATGGGCGTGCGGCTCATGATCTTGGCCTTGGCCTCGTCGCTGGTGAGCACAGCCCTGGCGGCCAGTTCGGTGGCGATAGTGCCGGGCGCAACCGCGTTGACGCGCACGCCCTGGCCTGCCAGCGACAGCGCCATCACGCGCGTGAGCTGGTTGATGCCGCCCTTGCTGACGTTGTAGCTGGCAATGGTGGGAATGGCGAGCACGCCGTTGACCGAACTCATGTTGACGATGCTGCCCTTGCCGGCGGCCGCCATCACGCGCGCCACGGCCTGCCCGACCAGGAAGGAGCCCTTGAGGTTGATGCGCAGTACGGCGTCGAAGTCGGCTTCCGTCACGTCCAGAAACTCTGCGGCCTTGAAGATGCCGGCATTGTTGACCAGCACGTCGATGCGGCCGTGCGCGGCCACGGTGCGAGCCACCAGCGCATCGACCTGAGCCTTGTCGCCCACGTCGCAATGAACATACAGGCCGCCGAGTTCTGCGGCCAGCGCTGCGCCGCGCGTGTCGTCTATATCGGCGATGACGACCTGGGCTTGCTCACGCGAAAAACGCCGCGCGCAGGCCTCACCGATGCCTTGGGCACCGCCGGTGACGACGCAGACGCGGCCCGCCAGTCCGAACGATACCTGGGCAGTATCTGTAGATGAAATAATGCTCATGCCCTTATGGTACCAGCGCAAGCAGCTATGAATTCCATAGCAGATTCGGAGACCTGAGTGGCGGAAGAACCTGGTTTGTAGAGTGCCGATCCGATGCCGAAACCGTTCGCGCCCGCGGCAAGGTAGGGCGCCATATTGGCGGGCGTGATGCCGCCGACCGGCAGTACTGCGGCTTGCGCGGGCAGTACCGCGCGAAGGGCTTTCACGACCGCCGGGGTGATCATTTCGGCCGGGAAAATCTTCAGCCCTGTCGCGCCCGCTTCGAGCGCAGCAAATGCCTCGCTGGCAGTCATGATGCCGGGCAGGCACACCAGGCCGAGGCGGACAGCTTCGCGCACCACCGCCGGGTTGAAATTGGGCGAAACGATGAGCTGGCCACCCGCGGCGTGCACGTCACGCACCGCCTCAGGTGTCAGCACCGTGCCGGCACCAACCAGGGCCTGCGGAAAAGCGCTGGCCATGGCGGCAATGCTGTCCAGCGGCTGGGGTGAATTGAGCGGAATTTCGATCAGCGTCCAGCCCGTGGCAACGAGTGCCTGGCCGACAGGCAGGGCCTCTACCGGCGTCAGCCCGCGCAGGATGGCCACCAGGGGGAGGGCGCCGAGGGCCTGGGAGAATTTTTGGTGTGCGTTGTTCATGGTGTTCTGTGGGTTGAGACGCAATACTGCGCCGGTCAGGCCAGGGTATCGGCGATGGCGCGCAGGCCGCGCCAGGTAGCACCCGCACCCACGCGCTTCACGGGCACGCCGAAGTGGACAAGTGCCTGTTCGTAGCGCGCCGTGAGCGCCTCGGCGCCCATCACCACCACGGGCTCGCCGCGCGGCAGTGCCTGGGATTTGAGTTCCTCGCCGATGACCAGGCCCGACAGGTAGCTGGGCATGGCCTCGGTTGTCATTCGCTGGAACAGCGACAGGGTGCGTGTGCTGAAGGCTGTGTTCAGCAGGCCGGGGCCGGCCAGCGCATGGGCCACGCCCTGGTCAAAGGCGGCGGCGTCCAGCGCGGGTTCGTCGTCGGGCAGCATGCGTGCGAGGATGGATTGGCGGCGCAGCAGCGCATAGAACTCGCCGGTCATCCAGGTCGAAAAATCAGTGACTTGCCGGTTTTCGACGGTGACCCATTTGCTGTGCGTGCCGGGTAGCACCAGCCGGGCATGGGTCAGACCCAGCAGCTGCAAGGCGCCAAAGATCTGCGTTTCCTCGCCGCGCATGACGTCGGGCACGCCGCCCTTGTCTATGCTCAGGCCGGGCACGATGGCGATGCGGCCGGGCTCCACCCATTCCAGTGCGGCTGCGATCGCATCAAAACCGGCGGGGCAGGCGCAGTAGGGCGCTTCGCGCCATCCCTGTTTGCTGCCGGCCATGCCGGAGATCAGGCACAGCGTGCCGGACGTCATCCAGTCGGCAAAGCAGCTTGCAAAAACCTCCGGAAAGGTACCGGGAGCGACAGTCAGGATGCCGCGTGCGAAGGAACGCTCGTCCAGGGCTGTGCCGTCGCCGTCGATCAGCGCGCCGCGCAATGAGGAGCTGCCCCAGTCGACTGCCAGAAGGTGGTTCACAGCAGGGCCCTGACCTGTTCGGGGCGCGGCAGCGGAGCGACCGCACCGTAGCCCTGCACCGTGAGGGCGGCCGCTGCATTGGCATAACGGGCCGCATCAAAGACGTTATCGCCCGCCGCAATGCGCGCCAGCAGGTTGCCGCAAAAGCAGTCGCCTGCGCCGGTAGCGTCCACCAGCTTCACGTTGTGCACGGGCACGCGCTCGCGCCGCGTGCCGTCGCTGACCAGCGCGCCGTCGCCGCCGAGCTTGAGCACCACGGTTTTGGCGCCCAGGGCGTGGCCCCAGTCCACTACCGCGTCGGGGTCTGTCATGCCGTTGAGGGTGGTGATGTCTTCCAGGCTCGGCAAGAAAATGTCGCACAGTGAAACGGCATGGCGGGTGCAGGCAAGGGCCCGGTCCAGCGGCCAGAGCTTGAGCCGCAGGTTGGAGTCAAACGACACGAGGGTACCGGCCTCTTTGGCCAGTTTCATCGCGGCAAAGGCTGTGTCGCAGGCGCTGGCGGAAATCGCCAGCGAGATGCCCGATACATGCAGAACCTTGGCTTGGCGCACGGCATCGGCTGCGCCGGCTTGCTGCAGCCAGCCCGGCGTCATGCGGCTGGCGGCAGAGCCTGCGCGCAAGTAGCTGAATTCATGCCCGTTTTTGCCGTGCGTGACAAAGTAAAGGCCCGTGCTGGCTTCCGGGTCTTGCTGCACCGCCGCGGTGGAGACGTTTTCAGTGGCCCACAACGCCATCAGTGATTGGCCGAAAGTGTCGCCGCCCAGGCGTGTGAGGTAAGCGGTGCAGGCTCCTGCGCGTGCGGCGGCAATCACGGCATTGCTGGTGTCTCCGCCGAAGCCCTGCAGGTAGTTAGGCTGGCCGGCCTGGGTCTGGTTGAACTCCACCATGGCCTCGCCGAGTGCGACGACATCGAATTTTCTGGCTTGCATAGAACTTTCTGGCATCCTTTGCTGTCCCGAAAAGGTAGCAGCATGCGCGCTTCGAGACCTTGATCAGCGCGGGAGCATGGCGGGTCGTAACGCGGAAATTTCCAGAGGGAAATACCCGCGTTTGAAGCCTCCATGTTACCCGCGGCCGATCGCGGCGCCGTACCCGCGCTGTACCCCGAGAAAGGGAGGGCCGTGTAAGCAGCGCCTGCTGGTTCTCAGTGATTGTCGCGCGGCACGAAAGAGCCGCGCTTGCCGACCAGGAAATCCAGGTCAACGCCTTCGTCGGCCTGCAGCACGTGGTCGATGTAAAGCTTCCAGTAGCCTGAAGACAGCGGCGGCTCGGGTGCTTTCCAGCTGGTCATGCGCCTGGCGAGCTCTTCGTCACTGACATGCAGGTGTAGCCGGCGGTTGGGCACATCCAGTTCGATGATGTCACCGTTTTGCACCAGGGCCAGTGGCCCGCCTGCTGCGGCTTCAGGGGCTGTGTGCAGTATCACGGTGCCATACGCTGTACCGCTCATGCGGGCGTCGCTGATGCGGACCATGTCGGTGATGCCTTTGCGCAGCACCTTGGGCGGCAGTGGCATGTTGCCGACTTCGGCCATGCCGGGGTAGCCCTTGGGCCCGCAGTTCTTCAGCACCATCACGCAGTTCTCGTCGATGTCCAGGTTTTCATCGTCGATGCGTGCATGGAAATCTTCAATGGTTTCAAAGACTACGGCACGGCCTTTGTGCACCATGAGCGCGGGCGTGGCTGCGCTGGGCTTGATGACCGCGCCGCGCGGCGACAGGTTGCCCCGCAGCACGGCGATGCCGGCCTTGTCCTTGAAGGGAGTGGAGAGCGGCATGATGACATCAGTGTTGTAGTTTTCCGCATCAGCAATGTTCTCGCCGATGGTTTTGCCGTTGGCTGTAATGGCGCTGGTGTGCAGGTGCTGCGCGATTTCCTTCATCACGACAGGCAGGCCGCCGGCGTAGCAGAAATCTTCCATCAGGTATTTACCGGAAGGCTGCAGGTTAACGAGGCAGGGCAGCTCGCTGGCCAGGCGGTCAAAGTCATCCACCGTGAGCTTCACGCCGATACGTCCGGCGATGGCGATCAGGTGAATGACTGCGTTGGTGGAGCCGCCAATGGCGGCCAGGGTCTTGATGGCATTTTCGAATGCCTCACGCGTGAGAATCTTCGAGAGTGTGAGGTCTTCGTGCACCATCTCGACGGCACGTCGACCGGCCATGCGGGCCAGTACATTGCGCCGGCCGTCCACTGCCGGATACGCGGCGTTGCCGGGCAGGCCTATGCCCAGCGCCTCGACCATGCTGGCCATCGTTGATGCCGTGCCCATGGTCATGCAGTGGCCGTGGCTGCGGTGCATGCAGCTTTCGGCCTCAAAAAACTCGGCAAGTTTGAGTGTGCCGGCACGCACCTGCTCGCTCATGCTCCAGACGCCGGTGCCCGAGCCCAGCTCCTGGCCGCGCCATTTACCGCTGAGCATAGGCCCGCCGCTGACACCCACTGTAGGCAGATCGACGCTGGAGGCGCCCATCACCAAGGAGGGCGTGGTTTTGTCGCAGCCCATCAGCAGCACCACGCCGTCGATCGGATTGCCGCGAATGCTTTCTTCCACGTCCATGCTGGCCAGGTTGCGGTACAGCATGGCGGTGGGGCGCAGCAGCGTCTCGCCCAGCGACATCACCGGAAACTCCAGTGGAAAGCCGCCTGCCTCATAGACACCGATCTTGACCTGCTCGGCGATGGTGCGGAAGTGCGAGTTGCAGGGAGTCAGTTCGCTGAAGGTGTTGCAGATGCCGATGACCGGCCTGCCGTCAAACTGGTCGTGCGGGACGCCCTTGCCCTTGACCCAGCTGCGGTAGGCAAAGCCGTCGCGGTCCTGGCGGCCGAACCATTGCTGGCTGCGCAGTTCTTCGGGTTTCTTTTTGGGTTTGCTGCTGTCGGTCATGTGCTGTCGGCCTAAATAGTAGGGTTAATCCTGAAAGTGTAAAGGTATTATCGTCATACCATTGCGGCCGCTGTCTTAGTGAAAACCATGATCGGAGTAGTTCCCTTGTCCCGCCCGCACATCCTTGCCGTCTCCAAGCTCCCGCCTTTCCTGATGGAGCCGCTCGCTGCGGCCTTCGTAGTGCACGACCGCCTGCACGAGACGGACCCCGAGGCGTTTGCAATGGTCGCGCCGCAGATTCGCGGCATCTCGGGCGGCGGCGAGTCCAAGGTCACGGCCGCGCTGATAGAGAAACTGCCTGCACTCGAAGTGGTGTCGATCTTCGGCGTGGGCTACGACGGCGTCGATGTACCCGCCGCATTGAACCGCCGCATCCCCGTGACGCACACCCCCGGGGTGCTCAACGACGAAGTCGCCGACCTCGCGCTGGGCCTCATGCTGTCGGTGGCGCGGCGCATCCCCCTGGCAGACCGCTATGTGCGTGCCGGCCGATGGGCCGCCGAGGGTCCGATGCCGCTGGCCCGCAAGGTTTCAGGTGCCCGGCTGGGCATCGTTGGGCTGGGCCGCATCGGGCAGGCCATTGCCAGCCGCGCAGAAGCTTTCGGCATGTCCATCGCCTATACGGCGCGCACCGCCAAGGCGGAGCTGCCGTACGCCTATCATCCCACCGCAGCAGCGCTTGCCGCTGCGGTGGATTTCCTGGTGGTGATCACTCCGGGCGGCGCCGGAACGAAACACCTGATCAATGCTGAAGTGCTCAAGGCCTTGGGTCCCGATGGTTACCTGATCAATGTTGCGCGCGGCTCGGTCGTGGATGAGGCGGCGCTGGTCGATGCCCTGCAACGCGGCGTGATCGCGGGCGCGGGTCTCGATGTCTTCGAGAAAGAACCGCAGGTGCCGGATGCGCTGAAGGCGCTGGACAACGTCGTGCTGACTCCGCACATGGCCAGCGGAACCTGGCAGACGCGCAAGGCCATGGCGGATCTGGCGGTGGCCAATCTGAGTGCTCACTTCGCAGGCCAGCCACTGCTCAGTCCGGTCCCTGAATGCCAGTAAGAGACTCCTTCGAAAGAGTTCCAGAAGATGAGCCCGGGACCGGGTGCTGTACCGCGGGTTTTCCATAGAAAACCGGCGTTTCAATCATCATATGATAGCAAGCGCTAAGAGCTGAGCGACCCGGTTAGACAGTTCAACAACCACAGGAGACAAAGCAATGAAGATCAGGACAATTCTTGCCAGCGCGATGATCGCGGGGGGCCTGCTCGCAGGCGGCCACGCTGTCGCGCAAGACAAGCTCACCGTCTGGTGGGTCAAGGGCTTCTACCAGGCGGAGGACCAGGCACTCTTCGACGCCATCAAGAAGTACGAAGCCAAGCACAAGGGTGTGAAAATCGAGCTGTCGCAGTACCCGATCCAGGACATGATCCCCAAGACCGTGGCTGCGCTGGACTCTGGTAACCCGCCTGACGTCGCCTATGCCGACGTGTATGACTTCCAGGTCACGAGCAAGTGGGCCTATGACGGCAAGCTGGAAGACATCTCCAGCGTGATCAACCCGATCCGCGCGCGTTTCGCCCCCAACACGGTGGAGACGACGTTCCTGTGGAACGACGCAGCCAAGACCCGCGCCTACTACGCCTTTCCGATCAAGCAGCAGACCATGCACATCGAGTACTGGATCGACATGCTCAACGATGCGGGCTTCAAGGAGTCCGACATCCCGACCGATTGGAAGGGCTACTGGTCTTTCTGGTGCGACAAAGTGCAACCGGCTTATCGCCAGAAGAGCGGCAACCGCACCTTCGGCATCGGCCAGCCCCTGGGCGTGGACTCGAGCGACTCGTTCTTCTCCTTCCTGACCTTCATGGATGCGTACAACGTGAAGCTGGTGAGCGACAGCGGCAAGCTGCTGGTCGATGACCCTAACGTTCGTGCCGGCCTGATTGGCGCGTTGACCGACTACACCGCGCCGTACACCAAGGGCTGCTCGCCACCGTCGTCCACCAGCTGGAAAGACCCGGACAACAACGTCGCCTTCCACAACAAGACCACGGTCATGACACACAACGCGACGATCTCAATCGCGGCCAAGTGGCTTGACGACGCCAACAACGACAAGCTCAAACCCGAAGAGCGTGAACTGGCGAAGAAGAACTACAACGAGCGCATCCGCACGGCAGGCTTTCCAAACAAACCGGACGGCAGCAAGATGGTCTACCGCACGGCGGTGAAGACTGGCGTTGTCTTTAGCCAGGCCAAGAACAAGGCCCGCGCCAAGGAGTTCGTCAAGTTCCTGATGGAGGAAGAGAACCTGACGCCGTACGTCGAAGGCTCGCTCGGCCGTTGGTTCCCGGTGACCAAGGCCGGTCAGGCACGCCCGTTCTGGCAGGCTGATGCGCATCGCAAGTCGGTGTTCAACCAGTACGCCAACGGAACGGTGGGCTTCGAGTTCGTCAAGAACTACAAGTTCACCGTGCTGAACAACGAGAACGTCTGGGCCAAGGCGGCCAACCGAGTGCTCAATGAGAAGGTGCCGGTTGACAAGGCGGTGGACGAGATGATTGCCCGCATCAAGACGGTCGCATCCAACTAAAAACGAAAGTCCCTCCCCCCGCTGGGGGAGGGTACAAGCCATGAGCACCATCACCCTCGACACACCGGCCACCGCATCGGCCGTCAGAAAAAATGCCATGACTTCGTGGGAGAAGTGGGGAGCGATTCTTGTCATTCCCTACCTTCTCATCTTCCTGATTTTCGTGATCTACCCGGTGGGCTACGGCCTGTGGCTCGCGCGCCATCCGGAGAGTTACGAGCGGCTGTTTGCCGACCCCATTTTCTTCCGCACGGTGATCAACACCGTGATCTTTGTCGTGGTCTCCGTCAACATCAAGATGATGCTGGCACTCGGCCTGTCGGGCTTCTTCCTGAACACGCGCTGGTGGGTCAAGATCCTGTCGATGATCTTCATCCTGCCTTGGGCCGTGCCGTCGATCCCGACCATCCTGTCCATGCGCTTCATGCTCAACCCGGAGTGGGGCGTGGTGAACGCCGCCATCTACCGCTTTACCGGCATGGACGGCCCGAACTGGCTGAACGACCCGACGCTGGCGTTGGGCTTTTCGATGCTGGCGCACATCTGGAAATCGCTGCCGTTCTGGACGCTGATCCTGCTGGCCGGCCGTATGGCGATTCCGGGCGAGCAGTACGAAGCCGCGTCGGTGGACGGCGCTTCAGTGTGGCAGAAGTTCCGCTTCATTACTTGGCCGTCAATGCGCTCGCTGTACCTCACGTCCACCATCCTCTCGATGATCTGGACGCTGGGGGATTTCAACAGCGTCTACCTGCTCACGGGTGGCGGGCCGGCAGACCTGACGCACGTGCTGGCAACGCTGGGCATCCGCTACCTGCGTCTGGACCAGGTTGACCTGTCCCTTGCGTCCATCGTCGTCGCATTGCCGCTGGTCTTGCCTCTGGTGTATTTCATGATGAAGAGATTGTCCAAATGATGTGCCTCCACGCTCCCTATCGCTCCCTGACCCCCGGGGGGGCGCCCGGCCGCCTAGAGATGGCTCGTCGGAGGCCGGTATGACCCGCTCCGCATTGAAGGTCATCTCGACCGAAGCCAAGCTACTGCTCATCGGCATCCCCGTGTTGATCTGGACGCTGCTGCCGATCTACCACATGGTGCTGTTCGCGCTGTCGCCCAAGGACCAGGCGACGACGGGCCAGCTCTGGCCGAAAGCACCCACACTGCGAAACTTCGAGTTCGTGTTCATGCAGAAGCATTTCTACCTGGACCATTTCTGGATCCAGCTGTGGAATTCCTTGCTGATCGCCGTGTCGGTCGGCGTGCTCACGCTGTTCGTGTCGACCTGCGCGGCCTTTGCCATCAGCCGTTTGCGGGTTCCCGGCGGCCGTACGGTGATGAACATGGCACTGTTCACCTACTTCATCCCCGCGGCCTTCTTGGCCGTGCCCATGTACAAGACCATGGGCAACTATGGCCTGCTCAACAACCAGTGGGCGCTCATCCTGGCGATGGTGACGATCGCCTCGCCGTACTGCATCTGGGTGCTCAAGCAGGCGTCGGACAAGCTGCCTTGGGAACTGGATGAAGCCGCGAGGATGGACGGGGCCACGGCCATGCAACTCTTTCGCCTCGTTTACCTGCCATTGATGGTGCCTTCGCTGGTGGCGGTCGGGACGTACGCGTTGCTGCTTGCCTGGAACGAATACCTCTACGCCTTTTTGCTGCTGTCCAAGGACGACAGCGTGACGCTGGCGGTGGCGCTGGGCAATTTCCTCTCGGCCGACGACTCGCCATGGGAACTGCTCATGACCACGGGCCTTATCTACGCGATGCCGCCTGCGGCAATTTATTACGCATTCAAGCGCTATATGGTCGCAGGCCTCACGGCCGGCGCCGTTAAAAGCTGATTCACAGGAAAAATAAACAAAATGGCATCCGTCGCATTCAACAAAATCGAGAAGTCCTTCGGCAAGGTCAAGATCATTCACGGCATCAGTTTCGACATCAGCGATGGCGAATTCGTTGTGCTCGTCGGCCCCTCGGGCTGTGGCAAGTCCACGCTTTTGCGCATGCTGGCCGGGCTCGAAGAGATAACCGGTGGCGAGATCTCCATCGACGGCAAGGTCATCAACGACCTCGACTCCAAGGATCGCGACATCGCGATGGTGTTCCAGAGCTATGCGCTCTACCCGCACATGACCGTGCGCGACAACATGGCCTTCAGCCTGAAACTGCGCAAGGCCGACCAGGCGATCACCGACAAACGCGTGGGTGACGCGGCGCGCATCCTGAACCTCGACCCGTTGCTCGACCGCTTCCCGCGCGAGCTGTCAGGCGGCCAGCGCCAGCGCGTGGCCATGGGCCGAGCCATCGTGCGCGACCCCAAGGTATTTCTCTTTGACGAACCGCTGTCCAACCTGGATGCCAAGCTGCGTGTTGCCATGCGGGCCGAGATCAAGGCGCTGCACCAGCGCCTGAAGACCACGACCGTCTACGTGACGCACGACCAGATCGAGGCCATGACCATGGCCGACCGCATCGTCGTCATGCACGACGGCATCATCGAGCAGATCGGCACGCCGCTGGAGCTGTTCGACCGGCCGGGCAACCTTTTCGTCGCGCAATTTATCGGCTCGCCGTCGATGAACGTGATGAAGGGCACGCTTCGCGTCGCGGATGGCCGCACCTGGGTGGAAGCAGAGGGGCATTCCTGGCCGGCGCAGGCGCTGGCCAATGCGGTGGACGGGCAAGCGGTGAACTATGGCGTAAGGCCCACCGACCTGAAGGTCTCCACGACCGGCACAGGCATCCCTGCCAAGGTGATCGTGATCGAGCCGACGGGCGCGGAAACCGAGCTGCTGCTGGAAGTGGGCAATAGCAAGATCATTGTCGTCATGCATGGCCGCACCGATGCGCAGCCTGACGACATCATTCATCTGGACGTGGCGCCGGGCAAGGCCCACGTCTTCAACGGCGACAGCGGTCAGCGCCTGTCGTGAGCGCGGCCATGGTCGCCGACTCATTCAAGCTGAACGGCAGGCTGGCGCTCGTCACGGGGTCATCAGCCGGCATTGGCCTGGCGCTTGCGCGCGGGCTCGGCCAAGCTGGCGCGGTCGTGGTGGTCAACGGGCGCAATGCCGCCAAGGTGCAGGAGGCAGCGGCCCTGCTGCGCAGCGAAGGCATCACCGCACATGTGAGCGCGTTTGACGTGACGGATTCCGGGGAGGTGAAGGCGGCGGTGGAGACCATCGAGTCAACCATCGGTCCGATCGACATCCTGTTCAACAACGCGGGCATGCAGATCCGCAATTCGCTGGAAGAGTTTGCCGAAGAGGACTGGCGCAAGCTCATGCGCACCAACCTGGACAGCGTCTTCATGGTGGGCCAGGCCGTGGCACGCAAGATGATCCCGCGCAAGCGCGGCAAGATCATCAACATCTGCTCGGTGCAAAGCGAGATCGGCCGGCCGGGAATCTCGCCCTATATGGCGACCAAAGGTGCGGTGAAGATGCTGACCAAGGGCATGGCGATCGACTGGGGTCCGCATGGCCTTCAGTGCAATGCAATCGGGCCGGGGTACTTCAAGACCGAGCTGAACGAGAAGCTATCGTCGGATGAGAAATTCAATTCCTGGCTGATCGGCCGCACGCCGAGCCGGCGTTGGGGCGAAGTGCATGAACTGGCGGGGGCGGCGGTTTTTCTGGCCAGCGATGCGTCCAGCTTCATGAACGGGCATGTGCTGTATGTCGATGGCGGGGTCACCGCCCAACTTTGATTTTTTGTGAGCTGAACTTCAATGAATATGCGCGCCATCGTCTGCCACGCCCCGCTGGATCTGCGCTTTGACTCGCAGGCAGTCGAGCCCGTCGGCCCGAAGCAGATGCGCGTGCGTGTTGCCTTCGGCGGCATCTGCGGCTCGGACCTACACTACTTCCAGCACGGCGGCTTCGGCACGGTGCGCATCAAGGAGCCGATGGTGCTGGGGCATGAAGTTTCGGGCATCGTGAGCGAAGTGGGCAACCAAGTCGCGGGTTTCGCACCCGGGCAACGCGTGGCTGTGTCCCCATCGCGTCCTTGCGGCGTCTGCAAATACTGCCAGCTCGGCCAGCACAACCATTGCCTGGACATGCGTTTCTACGGCAGCGCGATGCGTTTTCCCCACGTGCAGGGCGCATTCCGCGAAACGCTGGTGATCGATCAAACGCAGGCCTACGCCGTGTCCGAAGATATTTCTTTGTCGGAGGCTGCGCTGGCTGAGCCGCTGTCGGTCGGCCTGCATGCCATCAATCGCGCGGGCGTCGTGTTCGGCAAGAAAGTGCTGGTCACCGGTTGTGGGCCCATCGGCGCCTTGCTGATCGCGGGCCTGCGGCGCGCCGGGGCGGCCGAGATTGTGGCGGTGGATATTGCGGAGTTGCCGCTGGCTTGCGCTCTCAAGATGGGTGCGGACAAGGCGATCAACCTTTCGGCGCAGCCCGATGCGCTGGCGCCGTATGCGTTGGAGAAGGGCTACTTCGACGTCATGTTCGAGGCCTCAGGCAATGAACGCGCGCTGCTGTCCGGGCTCCAGGTCGTCGCCCCGCGCGGTGTGATTGTGGCCGTGGGGCTGGGCGGCGACATCAAGATCCCGATGAACGCGCTGGTGGCGCGTGAGATCGATCTGCGCGGCACCTTCCGCTTCCACCCCGAGTTCGCGGTGGCGGTGGAGTTTTTGAACAAGCGCCTGATCGATGGCCGGCCGGTCATCACCGATATCATGAACTTCGACCAGGCGACGGACGCCTTCAAGCTGGCTGGCGACAAGGGTAGGGCCATGAAGGTGCTGCTGCAGTTTGCGCCTGATGCTGCGGCCAGGGCCGGGCTTGCGCAGGCTGGGGCCTGAGACGCGGGAAATTGCACGCCGGATTTATCCAGAACGAACACATGAACACGAACACGGAGCTTTTTTGACCACCTTCACCAAAGTTATTCTCTACACAGACGACGCCGACGGCCTCGCAAAGTTCCGCGAAGAGCAGGTTCCGCTGCCGGAGGGCAATCCGCAATCCATGCTGTCCACGCTGATGCCTTCAGGCGGCTACCAGTTGCGCCACAGCCCGGTAGGTTTTCGCAGCCAGTTTCATTGCTCGCCGCACGGCCAGTGGGTATTCATTCTGGGCGGCGAGATGGAGATCGGCTTGCAGGGTGGAATTTCCCGCATCTTCAAGCCCGGACAGCATTTCTACTCCGCGGACCTGCTGCCGGCCGGCGCCACCTTCGATCCGGCCGTGCATGGCCATTGGAGCCGCCAGGTAGGTTCGGACCCGTTGGTCACCTTGTTTGTGCGAGGCTAAAGGAACCCCATGGCCACCATGAAAAACGTCCACGGCAACACGGTTGACCACATCGGGGAAGCCATCGTCGCGGGCCGTTATACCGCCGGCATGTCCATGCCGCCGGAGCCGGTGCTTTGCGAGGAACTGGGCGTGAGCCGCACGGTGGTGCGCGAAGCGGTCAAGTCACTGATCGCCAAGGGGCTGGTTACCACCGGGCCCAAAGTGGGCACCCGCGTGCTGACCGAGGAGCACTGGAACTGGTTCGATCCCGACGTCATCGCCTGGAAGGCCAAGGCCGGCATCACGCCCGAATTTTTACGTGACCTGCTGGAACTGCGGCGCCTGGTGGAACCAGCCGCCGTGCGCATGGCCGCCGAGCGGGCCACCGCGGAAGAGATCGCCGGGATCGAGGATGCCTATGCCGGTATGAAGCGCGCCGTGGAAGGCGGCGGCGACTACGTCACCTACGACCTGCGTTTTCACCAGGGCCTGCTGCGTGCCGCGCACAACCGCATGCTGGTCCAGATGAGCAAGGCGCTCAGTGCCTTGCTGCGCACCAGCTTTGAAATTTCGACCATCCGCAAGGACGGGCCCAAGCGCTCCCTGCCGCTGCACCGGGCGGTGCTGGATGCGGTGATCGCGCGCAACCCGGCCAAGGCCGAAAAAGCCATTCTGGTGCTGATTGACGGCGCGCACGAGGATATCGAGCTGGTGCTCGGTTCGCGGCGCCGTTTGCCCAAACTGAGCAATCCGGCCAAGCAGCTGAAAGCAGCTTGAGCCTGAGGTGCGGAATTGGCCTTTTGCAGCCTTATGCCGCGCCGGACAGTTGCATGGCGGCACCCACGCAGTGGGATCGCCGCCGTTAGCGCTTAGCGGCCGGTAAACGAGCCGGGACCGCCAGGCCGGCGGGGCCCGTTGCCCCGGCCGCCGCCGCCACCACCGCCGCCATTACCACCACCAGAGCGGTTGCCGCCCCGGTAGTTGCCGCGGTTGCCGCCCGTGGGCTGGCCGGAGGACGGGAAACCCGAGGAGGCGTGGCTGGCGGGTTGCTGGTTGTCAAAGTCGTTGCGCGGCTCCCTCGGCTCGCTGCGGGGTGCGCGTGGCTGCTGGTCGTCGCGCGGCGGGCGCTGCGCCTGCTGGCGTGGCGGCTGGCCGTTCTGTGAGTAGCCCGAAGCCTGTCGTGGCTGGCCGGGGTTGGGTGTGCGGGGACCGCGGCCGCTGCCGCCGCCGTTACCGCCACCACCGTTGCCGCCGCCTGCGGGACCGCGTCCGCGCGCGCCGCCATT
Source organism: Polaromonas sp. P2_G11 (assembly GCF_056403595.1). Lineage (NCBI taxonomy): Bacteria > Pseudomonadati > Pseudomonadota > Betaproteobacteria > Burkholderiales > Comamonadaceae > Polaromonas > Polaromonas sp. P2_G11. The sequence continues at coordinate 254,522 of NZ_JBFUFE010000006.1, forward strand.
GCCGCCGCCGTTACCGCCACCTGCACCCCGCGCGGGCTGTGCGCCCTTGGTGTCGCGAATGCGCTGCATCATTTCAGTACGGGCTGCTTTGGCGGCAGCCTGCATCACGTCGCGGCTTGGCGGCTTGCCCAGGCCACCCCAGATGGTCTGGCGACCCATGGCCAGCGGCTCGGCGCGCTCGCCGGCTTCGGCTTCAAAGCCGGGGACCACGATTTTTTCGATGTTCTGCTTGGTGAAGCGCTCGATGTCCTGCATGAAGCCTTCTTCATCGAGGCAGACCAGGCTGACGGCTTCGCCGCTGTTCCCGGCGCGGCCGGTGCGGCCGATGCGGTGCACGTAGTCTTCGCTCACGTTCGGGATTTCGTAGTTCACCACGTGCGGCAACTCGTCGATGTCGATGCCGCGGGCGGCGATGTCAGTGGCCACCAGGGCGCGAATCGTTCCGCTCTTGAAATCGGCCAGGGCCTGGGTGCGGGCGGTCTGGCTCTTGTTGCCGTGCAGCGCCATCGCGGGGATGCCGTTTTTGGTCAGGTGTTCGGCCACGTTGTTGGCGCCGAACTTGGTGCGGGTGAACACCAGCACCTGGCTCCAGTTGTGCTCGTTGATGATGTGGGTCAGCAGCGCTTTTTTCTTGGCTCGCCCGACGGGATGGATGGTCTGCGTGATGCGCTGCACCGTGGTGTTGCGCGGCGTGACCTGGATGGATTCGGGGTTCTTCAGCAGGCCGTTGGCGAGCTCGCGGATTTCATCGCTGAAGGTCGCGCTGAACAGCAGCGATTGTTTTTGCTTGGGCACCAGGGCCAACACTTTTTTGATGTCGTGGATAAAGCCCATGTCCAGCATGCGGTCGGCTTCGTCGAGCACCAGGATCTGTACCTGGCTCAGGTCCAGCGTGCCCTGGCTCGCGTGGTCCAGCAGGCGGCCGGGAGTGGCGACCAGGATATCGACGCCGCGGCGCAGTTTTTCAATCTGGGCGCCCATACCGACGCCGCCGAACATCACCATGGAGGTGAGGTCGGTGTATTTGCCGTAGGTGCGGACGCTTTCTTCGACCTGGGCCGCGAGCTCGCGGGTGGGGGTCATGATCAGGGCGCGTACGGCGTTGACGCCGCGGCGGTTGGTCAGGCGCGCTTCGGTGGAAAGGCGCTGCAGCAGGGGCAGCGTGAAAGCTGCGGTCTTGCCGGTGCCGGTCTGGGCGCCGCCCAGCAGGTCCACGCCTTTGAGCACGGCGGGGATCGCCTGGGTCTGGATGGGGGTGGGGGTGTCGTAGCCCTGCTCGAGCACGGCCTTCAGAATGGCCGGAGCCAGATTCAATTCTTCAAATGTCATGATGTTGCGCCTGTGTGGCGCTTTAGATCGGCCTGTTGGGTGCCTTGTTGAAAGGCAAACCCGCCAGTCAAAGGCAGATGGGGTCAGAAAGTGGGCCCTAAACATTACGTTTTACATCGTAAGCAGCCACTTGAAGCGGTACCCGGATGTGCCCAAATGTTGAAGGCAACTGGAGCCAGCAACGCCTGTATTGTCGCACAGCAACGATAATGGAGGCATTCACGCATAAAACACGCTTTGCCAAAAGGCGTTTGCGCCCAGGCGCGGCGTGTCGTTCCAGCCCGCAAGAAAGCCTGCTGACAGCCTGTAGAAATAGCATGTACAGGCGGCAAGCAGCCCGTTTTCCTGCATTGTTTTCATTTTTACCAAAGTTAATCCTGATGGCTCAGTACGTATTTACTATGAACAAGGTCGGCAAAATCGTGCCGCCCAAGCGCCATATCCTTAAAGAGGTGTCGCTCAGCTTCTTCCCGGGCGCCAAGATCGGCGTGCTGGGCACCAACGGTTCCGGCAAGTCCACGCTGCTCAAGATCATGGCCGGCCTGGACACGGAAATCGAGGGCGAAGCCACTCCCATGCCGGGCCTGAACATCGGCTACCTGCCGCAGGAACCCAAGCTGGACCCCGAGCACACGGTACGCGAAAGCGTGGAAGCCGGCATGGGCGCGGTATTCGCCGCCAAGGCCCAGCTCGAAGCTGTGTACACGGCTTACGGGGAGCCCGATGCCGACTTCGATGCGCTGGCCGCCGAGCAGGCCCGCCTGGAAGCCATCATCGCCACCGCCGGCACCGATTCCGAGCACCAGCTTGAAATCGCCGCCGACGCGCTGCGCCTGCCGCCCTGGGACGCCAAGATCGGTGTGCTCTCGGGCGGCGAAAAACGCCGCGTGGCCTTGTGCAGCTTACTGCTGTCCCGGCCCGACATGCTGCTGCTTGACGAACCCACCAATCACCTGGATGCCGAATCGGTGGACTGGCTGGAGCAGTTCCTGCAGCGCTTTTCGGGCACCGTGGTGGCCATCACCCACGATCGCTACTTCCTGGACAACGCCGCCGAGTGGATCCTGGAGCTGGACCGCGGCCACGGTATCCCCTGGAAGGGCAACTACAGCAGCTGGCTGGACCAGAAGGGCGAGCGCCTGGCACAGGAGCAAAAGGGTGAGGAAGCCCGCGCCAAGGCCCTGAAGAAGGAACTCGAATGGTCACGCCAGAACCCCAAGGCGCGCCAGGCCAAGAGCAAGTCGCGCCTGGCCCGTTTTGAGGAACTCTCCGACTTCGAATACCAGCAACGCAACGAAACCCAGGAAATCTTCATCCCTGTGGCCGAGCGCCTGGGCAATGAAGTCATCGAATTCAAGAATGTCAGTAAATCCTTCGGTGACCGCCTGCTGATCGACAACCTCAGCTTCCAGGTGCCCGCAGGCGCCATCGTCGGCATCATCGGCCCGAACGGCGCAGGCAAGTCCACGTTGTTCAAGCTGATCGCCGGCAAGGAAACGCCCGACAGCGGCGAAGTCGCCATCGGCAAGACCGCGCGCATGGCTTTCGTCGACCAGCACCGCGATGATCTGGCCAATGAAAAAACCGTCTGGGAAGACATCTCGGGCGGACTGGACATGCTGACCGTCGGCAAGTTCACCATGCCCAGCCGGGCCTACGCTGGCCGTTTCAACTTCAACGGTGCAGACCAGCAAAAACGCGTCGGCATGCTGTCGGGCGGAGAGCGCGGGCGCCTGCACCTGGCCAAGACCCTGATCGCGGGCGGCAACGTGCTGATGCTTGACGAACCCTCAAACGATTTGGATGTGGAAACCCTGCGCGCGCTGGAAGACGCGCTGCTGGAATTCGCCGGCTCCGTGCTGGTGATCAGCCATGACCGCTGGTTTCTGGACCGTATCGCCACCCACATCCTGGCCGCCGAAGGCGACAGCCAGTGGACTTTCTTCAACGGCAATTACCAGGAGTACGAAGCCGACAAGAAGAAACGCTTGGGTGAAGAGGGCGCCAAACCGAAGCGTGTGCGCTTTAAGGCCCTGCACTAAGCCTGGACGCAGTCATGACAGACCAGGAGGTTCTGGACAAAACCCGCTTGTGGCTCGAAAAAGCCGTGATCGGGCTCAACCTGTGCCCGTTCGCCAAGGCGGTCTATGTCAAGAACCAGGTGCGCCTGGTGGTGAGCCGGGCCCGCCATGCGGACGGCCTGCTCGAAGAACTGGACCGCGAACTGGATCTGCTGGCGGCGACGCCGGCCGAAGAGGTCGACACCACGCTGCTGATTCACCCCACGCTGTTTGACGACTTCCTGGACTTCAACGATTTCCTGGAAATCGCCGAAGGCGTGGTGGATGAGCATGGCCTCGAAGGTGTGATCCAGCTGGCCAGCTTTCACCCGCAGTTCCAGTTCGATGGCACCGAGCCCGGCGACATTGGCAACTACACGAACCGCGCACCCTTTGCCATCCTGCATTTGCTGCGCGAGGAAAGCGTGGAACGGGCCGTGGAGGCGTTTCCCGAGGCTGAGGCTATCTTTGAGCAGAACATCCAGACGCTCGAAAAGCTGGGCCACACGGGCTGGAAGGCGCTGGGCCTATAACGCTGAGGCCTTATTTGGGCAAGTGCTGCTTGAGCACCGCGTGCAGCTGCGCGAAATTAAAGGGCTTGGTCACGTAGCCGCTGGCACCCAGGCGCAAGGCTTCCTCCAGCCGCTCTGACTCCGCGCTGGCCGACAGGAACACAAAGGGCACCTGCTTGAGGGCAGGTTCCGATTGCAGCGCGGCCAGAACCTCCATGCCGTTCATCAGCGGCATCATCACATCGCAAAAAATCAGGTCCGGCTGCTGCTCTCTGGCCACTTGCAGGCCGGCATGGCCGTCTGCCGCTGCCAGGCCTTCGTGGCCCTCCAGCCGGACAAAGCGCAGCAGGTTGTCCCGGATATGGGATTCATCTTCAATCACCAGAATGCGCGCCATTTTTCTTTCGCATTGAAGTCCCCGCATTTCATCGTGGGCGGGGCTGATTTCCCTGAGCTACCCGGCAGGCTCTGTCGCAGTGCCGGGCTGGTATCCATCTTATAGCCTTACCCCGGTTTCCCCAATCTGCCCGATGCGCTGGCTGGTTTGGCCAGGTTCCGCGACTCAAATCGTGACGGTAAAGCGCGTGCCCTGGCCCACGACGCTGGTTACGTTGATGTGGCCGCCGTGCAGGTCGACCGAATTTTTGACGATGGCCAGCCCCAGGCCCGTGCCCTGGATTTCGCCGACATTGCTGGCCCGGTGGAACCATTCGAAAAGGTGGGGAAGCTCTTCGGCCGGAATGCCTATGCCCTGGTCCGCCACCTCAAAGGCCACACGTCCCTCCAACGAAAACACGCGAAAAGAGACTTTTCCGCCTTGCGGCGAATACTTGATGGCGTTGGACAGCAGGTTGCCGAAGATATGGCGCAGCAGCTTTTCATCAAAAATCCCGATCTCCGGCCGGGCCCCGAATTCCAGGATCAGCTCGCAGCCCGCCTCTGAATACTGGATGCGCGCATCTTCCACCAGGTTCTGGCAAAGCAGTTGCAGATTGATCTCTGCCGGCTGGAACGCCAGCATTTGGGCCTCCACCTTGCCCAGCAGCAGCACGCGGTCCAGCATCTGGGTCATGCGTTGTACGCCGGTTTCTATGGTGGCGATGACGTCGGCTTTTTCGGGCTCGGGCAGGCGGTCGCCGTAGTGCTTGAGGAGTTCGGCGGACGACAGGATAAAGGCCAGCGGCGTGCGGAATTCATGCGACGCCACCGAGATGAAGCGCGACTTCATGTCATTGAGCTCGGTTTGCCGCTGCAGGGTCTGGCGCTGCGTCAGTTCGGCCTGCAAGCGGGCCGTCGCATCTACCACGAAGATCAGGGTCGCCTCGCGCTTGCCCCATTCGATCTGCACGGCGGAGAGCTCCAGCGAACGAACTTCGCCAGCCTGGGTGATCACGCGAAAACCGTACATCGAGTCGACCTCGTCGCCCCGCAGGCGACGCTCGTGGCGCTCGCGCATCACCGGCAGGTCGTCGGGGTGGACGGTCGCGGTGTAGGGCTGGGACAGCAGGTACTCCCGCGGATGGCCCACGATGCGCTCCAGGCTGGGGTTGGCAAATACCATGCGGCCGTCCTGCACAACCACCACGCCGACACCGACGTTTTCAATCACCGTGCGGTAGCGCTCTTCCGATTTACGCAATTCATCCAGCGCCTGATAGCGTTCAATCGCACTGCTGACGTGGTTGGCGACAAAGGACAGGATGTCGGCATCGGTGTCGCTGTAGGCCACGCCCGGTTCATAGCCCTGCACTGCGAGTACGCCGCCTATGGTGCCGCGTATGTGCATGGGCACGCCCAGCCAGGAACTGAAAGTCATGTCGCCACTGCCTTCCGTCACATCACCGGCGGCTTCCAGTACCTTCAGGCGCATGGCGTCAATAATTTGCGGCTTACCGGTACTCAGGACGAATTCGGTCAGACCCCTGCGGTACGGCACATTGCTCAGTTGCAGCGCATCGCCATCGCGCTCGTCCACGTAATAGGGGAAATCCTTTCGGTGTTTCTGCGCGTCGTACAGACACACATAGCAATTTTTGGCATACAGCAGCTCTCCCAGCAAGCCGTGAACCGACTGCAGGAAATCGTAGAAAGAGAGATCTGCTGCTGCACGCTCGGCAATGCGGTAAAAAACCCGTTGCAGGGTTTCGGCTTTTTTTTGCTCCAGCGCTTCGACCTGAAGTTCGCGGGTTCGCTGTTCCAGCCACAGGTTGGCGGATGTCTCCTGCTTTTGCTTTTCAAGCTGCAAATTCCGGTAGTCGGCCTCTAACCCCTGATATTGCTGTTGCAGCTGCTTGAGCTGGAGTTGCAGATCGGCGTCGGACGGCATGGCGCGGCTTTCGTGCTCGGGTTGAAAAGAGGGCTGCTGCAATGGCTGCACCCGAGTCATTATGCGGCCCTGGTTCAGGGGGTGTTCAGTCCGCTCACGGTCTGGAACATGGCCTGGCGCGCCTGAGCCAAGATTTGCGAGCGCCATTCGTCCGTGTCGACATAAAACGCGTTCATCATCTGCCGCTTGATCGTCGCCTGTTGCTCCGCGGGCATCTCAGGATGCTTGTGCAGCCAGTGATCGGCACGCAGGGCGGCAATGACGTCCAGAATGGGCACCGTACCGTATTCCATGGCCATGCCGGTGTATTCGGCCTGTGGGCATTCGTCGGGAACCGACGCCCACATCAAACCCGTCAGGTGCGCCGAGCTGGAGGAGCCGTCGTAGAACGAGGTGACGGGGGTGGCGCCGCCGCCGTCCCACCAGGCGCGCGCGCGTGCCAGGGCTATGGGATCGTTGTCGCAGGCAAAAATGCGCTCACCAATCCCGCTGGGGCCCAGTCCTGTGTGCAGGTCCATCCAGGCGATGCGTTTAGCCCGTTGCCCGAATGTTTGCAGCACTTCGCGCAAGGTGCGATTGCTCCACGTTGGCTCCGTCCCGCCGAAAAACATGCCATCGGCGTATTCGTGCTGGCCTTGCGACACGGCCGCCTGGTAACGTGCCACACCACGGGTGTCAATGTAGGCCGCAATGGCGGCCTGGTTTTCGCTTGTAGGGGGCCACCGCGCGGGTAGCAGCAAATCGTGGAGCTCGCGGTAAGCCTCATTGACAGGCAAGGGCTGGCCGAAGTCATGGAAGTTGCGGTTCAAGTCCACGTTTTCGTGCGTGGTGCGCCGTGCATGGGAAAAGCCGTGGGGATTGATCGCGTGAATGTAGAGCACTGCCACACCGCCCGCGCGGGCCTTGGCGCGCCATTCGGCGTCCTGTGCGGCATACACCTGCACACCCGAGCCACAGTAGCCTTCCACGCCGTGGCAAGCGCTGCTGACGATAAAGAGCTTGTTTGCGTCAGGTGAGCCGTCCAGGGCCACATCCATCGCGAGGGTTTCGCCGTCGCGGCCCTTCAGCGGGTGTTCATAGGCGCGAAGCGCCATGCCGGCGGCGCGAGCCGCCTCGAGGAATTTGGCGCGCGCAGCCGCATAACTGGCTGAAAAAGCCGCGTGTGTGTTCATGGTGTTGTTGGCGTTGTCAGGGGCGCACCTCAGGAACCGTGCCCAGCCAGCGCGTAGCCAGCTGGACCCAGTAGGTGCCACCCAGGGGGATCAGGTCGTCGTTGAAGTCGTAGCTCGGGTTGTGCAGCGTGCAGGGCCCTTCGCCGTGGCCCATGTCGCGGTGCGCGCCGTCTCCGTTGGAAATGAAACAGTAGGCGCCGGGTTTGGCTTGCAGCATGTAGGCGAAGTCTTCGGCGCCCATGGTGGGCTCCTGCGGCAGCACGTTGGCCGGCCCCACGATGTCGCTCATCACCCGGCGTGCGAAGTCGGCCTCGGCGGCGCTGTTGACCGTGGGCGGGTAGTTGCGCGTGAACTCGAATTCGCAGCGTGCTTCAAACGCGGCACAGGTGTGTTCGGCCACTTCCTTCATGCGCTTTTCAATCATGTCCAGCACTTCAATGCTGAACGTGCGCACTGTGCCCTGCAACTCGCAGAAGTCTGGCACCACGTTGGTCGCTTCTCCGGCGTGAATCATGGTCACCGAGATGACGCCCGCATCAACCGGTTTTTTGTTGCGGCTGATGATGGTCTGGAAGCCCTGCACCATCTGGCAGGCGATAGGCACAGGGTCGATGCCGAAGTGCGGCATCGCGGCGTGGCTGCCCTTGCCGCGTATGGTGATCTTGAACTCGTTGCTTGATGCCATCACTGGCCCCGCGCTGACCGCGAAAGTGCCGACAGGCGCGCCCGGCCAGTTGTGCATGCCAAAGACCGCTTCGACGGGGAATTTTTCAAAGAGGCCGTCCTTGATCATCTCGCGCGCGCCGCCGCCGCCTTCCTCGGCCGGCTGGAAGATCAGGTAGACCGTGCCGTCAAAGTCTCGGTTCTGCGAGAGGTGGCGTGCCGCGGCCAGCAGCATCGCGGTGTGGCCATCATGGCCGCAGGCGTGCATCTTGCCCTGCCGCGTGCTGGCATGGGGGAATTTGTTGAACTCCTGCATGGGCAGCGCGTCCGTGTCGGCGCGCAGCCCCACGGCCCGGCCACAAGCGCCGCCGTCGCGGCCGTGCACGATACCCACCACGCCGGTGGTGCCCATGCCGCGGTGAATCGGGATGCCCCAGGATTCGAGCTTTTGCGCGACCACGTCGGCAGTGCGTACTTCCTGGAAGCACAGTTCGGGATGGGCGTGGATGTCGCGGCGCACGGCAGCGATGTCGGCCGCCCCGGCCAGGATGGATTCAATGATTTTCATGGCGGTGTCCCCTGAGAGTACATATTAACCAAGCCGGTTCCGCTTTGCATGGCCGTGCCTGGGTTCCTGGTATTTGTTCCCTAAATTCGGCCCTCTTCAACCGCATGGCAGGCCACACGAACGCCTTCGAGCTGCAGAAACTCCGGCCGTTCGCTGCGGCAACGCTCGTTGGCATGCGGGCAACGTGGGTGGAAGGTGCAGCCGGTGGGCGGGTTCAGCGGATTGGGCACTTCGCCCGACACAGGGGTGCGGGCGCGGCCGGTGTCGTGCATCTTGGGGATGGCATCCAGCAGCATGCGTGTGTAGGGATGGCGCGGTGTGCCGAACAGGCTGTGCTTGTCGGCCAGTTCCACGACGCGGCCCAGGTACATCACGCCGACGTGGTCGCTGACGTGGCGCACCACTGCGAGGTTGTGCGAGATGAAGAGGTAAGTCAGGCCGCGCTTTCGTTGCAGGTCCTTCATGATGTTGAGCACCTGCGCCTGCACGCTCACGTCCAGCGCCGAGGTCGGTTCGTCGCAGACCAGGAACTCGGGCTCCGTGGCCAGTGCGCGCGCGATCGATATGCGCTGGCGCTGCCCACCCGAGAATTGATGTGGATACTTGGGCTTGTCCAGCGCAGACAGGCCCACCGACCTCAGCAGTTCGTCCACGCGTTCCTTGAGTGCTGCGCTGTCACTCAGGATGCCGTGCTCGTGCAACGGTTCTGCGATGATGTCCTCCACCGTCCAGCGCGGGTTCAGGCTGGCATAGGGGTCCTGAAAAATCATCTGGATGCGCCTGCGCAATTGCCGGCCCTGGGGTGTCTTGAAAGCGGAATGCGCATCCTGGCCGTCAAAGGTCAATCCACCGCGCGTCGGCTCATAGAGACCCACTAGCAGGCGGGCGACGGTGCTTTTGCCGCAGCCCGATTCGCCGACCAGTGCCAGCGTCTTGCCTCTCTCGATGTCGAAGCTTACGCCGTCGACGGCCTTGAGCAGCAGGCGGGGCTTGCGCTCCAGCACGCGGTTGAGCCAGGGCGGCGACACATCGAAAGTCTTGGCCAGGTCGTGCGCCTGGACCAGCGGTTCCCCAACCTTTGCTGCGTTTTGCAATACTTCGGCATTCAGGATGTCGCTCATGCGGCCACCCCCGCATGCGCGTCATGCAACCAGCACGCCGCCCGCGTGGCGCCGGCCGGCATCAGGTCCGGCCTGTCCTGGCGGCAGCGTTCAAAGGCCTTGGGGCAGCGCGGATTGAAGGCGCATCCCTGTGGGATGGCGTTCAGGCGCGGCATGGCGCCGTCGATCTGATACAGGCGCTCACGCTCCACGGTAATGTCGGGAATCGCGGCCATCAGGCCCGCCGTGTAGGGATGCGAGGGGTGGTTGATCACCTGGTGCACTGGGCCTATCTCGGCGATCCGCCCGGCATACATCACGGCCACACGGTCACAGGTTTCGGCGATCACGCCCATGTCGTGGGTGATCAGCATGACGGCGGCGCCGCGCTGCCGGCAGATATTTTTGAGCAGGGTGATGATTTGTGCCTGGATCGATACGTCAAGCGCGGTGGTCGGTTCGTCGGCCACGATGAGCTTGGGCTCGGCCGCCAGCGCCAGGGCGATTACCACGCGCTGGCGCATACCGCCCGAGAACTGATGCGGGTAGTGGTCTATGCGCTGGGCGGCTGCGGGAATGCCGGTGTCATCCAGCAGTTCGATGGCGCGCGCCCGGGCTTCCTGCGTGCTGACGGGCAAATGAGCCTGGATGGTTTCCACCAATTGCCGGCCTATGGTGTAGAGCGGATTCAGCGAGGTCAGCGGATCCTGGAAGATCGCGCCTATCTTGCGCCCCCGGATGTGACGCATGCGTTCGTGGGGCAGGTTGTCGATGCGCTCGCCCTCGAGCAGGATCTGGCCGCCCGCCACGCGCCCGGGCGGCTCCAGCAGGCCGATGATGGCCGCCCCGGTCAGCGACTTGCCCGCGCCCGATTCACCGACCACGCCAAGGATTTCGCCAGGGGCGATGTCAAACGAGATGTCGTCCAGCGCACGCAGCGTGCCACGCCGGCCGGGAAACTCGACCACCAGGTTCTTGATTTGTAAAAGACTCATTGACGGTTCAGCTCACGAAGTGAGCGATGAGTAAGGTTTTTCCGCCGGGCCGCCCCAAGGAAAAATGCGCTCCCTCGGGGGGCAGCTTAGTACACGTAATGACAAGCGTGGGGGCATTCATTTTTCGGCCTACCTTAGACGGGGATTGAGGGCATCACGCAACCAGTCACCGAGCAGATTCACGCTCAGCGCAATCAACACCAGCATCAGGCCCGGGAACACGGTGATCCACCACTCGCCCGAGAACAGGTAGTCGTTGCCGACACGGATCAACGTACCCAGCGAGGGTGAGGTGGGCGGCGCGCCCACGCCCAGGAAGGACAGCGTGGCTTCGGTGATGATGGCGGTCGCCACCTGGATGGTGGCAAGCACCAGTACAGGCCCCATCACATTGGGCAGCACATGGCGCCGCATGATGCGCAACGGCGAGACACCGGTGACGCGTGCGGCCTGTACATATTCCTTGCTGCGTTCCACCATGGTTGATCCGCGTACCGTGCGCGCGTATTGCACCCAGCCCGCCTGCCCCATCGAGATCGACAGAATCAGCACGCCCATGGCGAGGAGCTGACTCGCGTCAGGAAACACCGCGCGGCCCACACCGGCGATCAGCAGCGCGACCAGGATTGGCGGAAAAGATGACATCACATCGCATACGCGCATCAGGGCCGCGTCGATCCAGCCGCCGCGAAAGCCCGCGAGCAAGCCCAGCGACACGCCAGCCAGCATGGAGAGGATGACAGAGGCCACGCCCACTATCAGTGAAATGCGCGCGCCATACATCAGCGCCGATAAAATGTCCCGCCCCTGGTCATCGGTGCCCAGCAGGTATTTCGAACTGCCCTGCGCGCTCCAGGCCGGGGGCAGGCGCGCATCGCTGAGCTCCAGTGTGCTGAGGTTGAACGGGTCATGCGGGGCCACCCAGCCGGCAAACACCGAACAGAAAACGCAGACCAGCGCAATGGCCGCCGCAAGCATCGCAACCGGCGAGGTGCGAAAACTGTGGACCACATCGCTGTCAAACCAGCGCGCAAGAGTTTTTGTCATCAAAAGAATGCGTAGTCCGTATTAACTAGGGTCGAGTAAAGCGAGTCCTGTGCCAGCAACAGCGCGGAGCCGGCTTTGCCGGGCCGCCGCTGTTGTCCCCTGCAGGGGAGAGGCCGTTACGCGAAGCGAAAAGGCAACAGGGGGGAGGTTACCTTCAGCGCGGAACCGGCTTGCCATGCCGCTGCTGTTGTCCCCTGCAGGGGAGAGGCCGCTACGCGCAGCGAAAAGGCAACAGGGGGGTGTTTACTTCTTCACAGTTATCCACTTGAAGAACATGAAGTTGTCGGCCATCTGGACCAGTTCCACCTTCTTGTTCATGCCCCAGGCCAGCGACTGCTGGTGCAGCGGTATGTGGCCGATGTCGGCCCCGTGGATGTCGAACGCTTCCTTGATCATCGCATTGCGCTTGGTCTTGTCGGTTTCGGATTGGACCTTCCTGGTCAGTTCGTCAAACTTCGGATTGCAATATGCGCCCAGATTGAACTGGCCAGCGCCCTTGTCGTCGACACAGGCGACCAGGGCATTCATGGCGTTGTGGGCGTCATAAGTGCCGGGTGTCCAGCCCAGCATGTAAAAGCTGGTGTCGCGACGCAAAATCTTGGGGAAATAGGTGCCTTTGGTTTCAGCCTGGAGGTTGATCTTGACGTTGATGCGTGAAAGATTGGCTGCCACAGCCTGGCAAATCCGGCTGTCGTTCACATAACGGTCATTCGGACAGTTCATGGACACTTCAAAACCACTCGCATAGCCGGCATCTGCCATCAGTTTTTTGGCGGCTTCAGGGTCGTAGGGCAAGCGCTTGTTCTGGTCGGCCTGGAAGCCGTTGATACCGGGGCCAATCAGCAGCGCTGTCGGGTTGGAGCCGCCGCGCATCACGGTTTTCTTGATGCTTTCGATGTCGATGGCCTGATAGAAGGCCTGGCGCACGCGCTTGTCCTTGAACGGGTTTTTGCCCTTCACGCTGGAATACAGGAGTTCGTCGCGCTTTTGGTCCATGCCCAGGAAAATGGTGCGCAGCTCTGGTCCGGCCAGAACACGGGTTGCGGCGTTGCTGTTGACACGGTCAATATCCTGCACCGGCACGGGCTCCATCACGTCGACTTCACCGGACAGCAAGGCTGCCACGCGCGTGGCGTCGTTGCCGATGGGGGTGAAGACCACCTCCTGAACGTTGCCTTCAATCTTGCCCCAGTAGGTGCCGTTGCGGACAAAGGTGGTGCGCACATTGGGTTGACGCTCCCGTACCCGGTAAGGGCCGGTGCCGTTGGCACGGAAGGACGCGGCGTTTTCAATGCCTTTACGGCGGTCCACCGGTTTGGTCGCCTGGTTGGTTTCGCACCATTTCTTGCTCATGATGTAAACCAGCGTGATCACGTCGGGCAAGATGGGAAAGGGTGTTTTGGTTTCGATCTCAACCACATGGTCGTTGATCTTGCGCACTTCCTTGAAGTCGTTGGTGTAGCTCTTCATGTCCGAGCCGTCGGCCTGGGTGCGGTTAAAGCTGAACACCACGTCATCGGCGGTGAACGGCGTGCCGTCGTGAAACTGCACGCCCTTGCGCAGTTCGAAGCGCCATACGGAAGGTGATGTCTGTTTCCACGAGGTCGCCAGGCCAGGCGCCAGGCTCAGGTCCTTGTTGCGGATGACCAGGCCTTCATAGGCATTGCCCGTCACGCTGAGCTGAAGCGATTCGTTCAGCGAGTGCGGATCCATCGACAAAGAATCGCCCTGGTTGGCGACTCGCAGGGTTTGCGCCGAAGCGATAAAACTTGTGGCCGTGAGGCCGCACAGCACAGCGGCTGAAAGCAGATTGGACTTGAATTTCATCAGGAACTCCTTGTGAAAGGGATGGGGACTTGCGGGTGTAAAAAATGAAATAAAGGGGTGCGGCCTGCGCCATCAGTGGCCCGCGGCATTGCCGACGCGAAGCCGGGGGTCCACTGCGAAATACAGCAGGTCGACGACCAGGTTGATGGCCACAAAAATCAGCGCAATCAGGCACAGGTAAGCGGCCATGACGGGGATGTCGGCAAAGGTCACCGCCTGGATGAACAGCAGGCCCATGCCGGGCCATTGAAAGACGGTTTCGGTGATGATGGCAAAGGCGATCAACCCGCCCAGTTGCAGACCGGTAATGGTCATTACCGGCACCAGCGTGTTGCGCAAGGCATGGCCGAAATGGATGGCCCGGTCGGGCAGGCCGCGCGCCCGTGCGAACTTGATGTAGTCGGTGCGCAATACCTCCAGCATTTCGGCGCGCACCAGCCGCATGATCAACGTGAGCTGAAAGACCGCCAGCGTCACGGCCGGCAGGACGATGTGGTGCCAGCCGTCGGCCTTGAAGAGGCCTGTGCTCCACCAGCCGATCTGCACTGTCTCGCCACGGCCAAAGCTCGGGAACCAGCCCAGGCCCACGGCGAACACCAGGATCAGCAGGATACCGATCAGGAAAGTGGGCAATGAAACACCCAGCAGTGACACCGTCATGAACACCTGGCTCAGGAACGAGCCGCGGCGCAGCGCCGAATAGACGCCCATCGGGATACCGATGAGCAAGGCCAAAACGGCCGCCACCAGCGCAAGCTCCAGCGTCGCGGGAAAACGTTCGGAAATCAGGCGCGATACCTTGGCGCCCTGTCGCAGGCTCAAGCCGAATTCGCCCTGCGCGGCGTTGACCAGGAAATGCCAGAACTGGACGATAAAAGGCCGGTCCAGCCCGAGGTCGGTGCGCAGTTGCCGGATCTGCGCCGGTGTGGCGTCCTGCCCCAGAAGGAACACCACCGGGTCACCGACATACTGAAAGAGCATGAAGGCAATCAAGGCGACCACGACCATCACGATCACGGCCTGGATCAGGCGGCGCAGAATAAAAGCAAGCATTGGCCAAAGAAAAGTGTCGGACGATACTAGCAGAGCAATTGCTATGCCGACACAGGGGTTTACTTTAGGGTTAAAGAACCGCGTGGCCCCGGCAATTGCCCTGAATCGGGCTTTTCATTGCCCTTTTAAGGTGCCGCGCGCCTCTTTGCGGCGCGACCGGCTCTAAAGCCGTTGCAGTTTTTTGCGGACCAGGTGGATGTTGCTGCGCAGCGCATACAACTCGTCGGTATAGGACAGCGGCACCGTGATTTTTTCGGCGCGGCTTTCCAGGTTGTTGAGTTCTTCCAGCAAGGCCGCGTTGCCACTGTTTTCCCCGGAGATTTCCACGCGGTTTTCGATGTCGCGCAGTTGGCCGTACCAGCGGAAGATGCGTGAACGCACACGAAAGGCATACAGCGGCGGGATGATGCGCGACAGCGGCAGCATGATGGCGATGATGATGCCCATCGCCAGCCACATCCGCTCGACCAGGTTGGCCACCCAGAAGGGCAGGTAGCGCTGCAGTACGGGGGTGCCGTTCTTGATGGCGCGCTCGGCCTCCTTGGCAATGGGCAATTCGCTGTTGTCGCGGTTCGGGTATTCGCGGGCGCTTTTGAACCAGCCGGCCCCGCCATGGATGTCGTTGCCGGCCTGGGCCAGCAGCTGCTGCAGCGCGGGATGAATACCGGAGCGCGTGATAAGTGAGGTGGTCGATGCGACCAGCCGTACGTCATCGGGCGGAATATTGCTCGCCAGATCCACCACGCCGCGTGGCAGGCGGGTCGGCGTCAAAAATGCAAAGCGCCGCGAATAGGCTTCGCTCTGGGCAAAATTCATGAGCTTGACGCCGGGGGTTTGCAGCAGCATCTGCACCATCAGCGACTCCGGGGCGGACGCGAACACAATCGCGTCCAGTTCCCCGCCCAGAAAGGCCACGGTCGCGGGCGTCTGCTCCAGTCTCGACACTTTCATCGTAGCGGGATCGATGCGGTTGCTGTCGAACAGTTTCGCCATCAGGCTTGGGACGCCGCTGCCTGGCGTTCCCAGGTTGACGCGCAGGCCCTGCAATTGCGTGAGCGATGTGAGGCTGGCGTCTTCGCCCGTATCCGCGGAGTCTGCCTTTGGGGCGAGTCGGCTGCCTGGCGCCTTCGCGGCCCGTGCCGCGGCAGCTACTTTGCGCGCCGCATCTTCCCGGTAGAACAGCCAGAGCGGTTCCACAAACAGGCTGCCCAGCGACGACAGGTCTTCTTCATCCTGGGCGGTGTAGTCGCTGGTGCCGCCCTGGACAAAACCGACGTCCACCTTGCCTTCGCGCAGCAACTGCAGGTTGGCGGCTGAGCCTTCCGAGGGCACAAGGACCACCTGGATGCCCTCCTGAGCCAGCGCCTTGGCGTAGCGTTTGCCGAATTCTTCATAGGCGCTTTGCGCCGGGCCGGTCGCCAGGCTTACCCGCTTGGGCGGGTTCGGGTCCAGCCACCAATAGGCCAATACCAGCAGCGCCGCCGCCAGCAGGATGAACGGGCCGGCGGAGACCCACAGATCGCGCAGGGACAACAGGGTGTAGCGAATGGTTTTAGGCATGCGCCGAACCATAGCATGGGGCCGCTGCCGGCCTGCAGGCAAAGTTTGTCTATTGGTAAAAATGGCCTGCAGGCCAATCAGGACAAGCGCAAGAAGCTATCAAAATGAGAGCGGATTGGCGATCGTGCCGGTGGGCGCTTACTTGCGGGGTTCGATGGAAAGCACGGTATAGGTCCCGTTGATCCTGTCCACAGTGAAACTGACCTTGTCCCCGGCTTTCACGGTTTCCAGCATCGCGGGGTCCTTGACCTGGAACACCATGGTCATGCCGGGCATGTCCAGGTTCTTGATCTCACCGTGCTTGAGGGTGATCTTGCCGGCCTCCTTGTCGACTTTGCGGACTTCGCCTTCGGTCGGCGGCAAGGCCGCCTGCGCCAGGGCAAGCGACGTGGCCAGTACGGCAAAGAGGGCAGCCCCTATGCGGTTAAAACGTTTCATGGGGAATCCTTTCAGGTGCGGTGATAGCTTTGGTAAATGCGGGTACTGCCATCGCGGTGAACCAGCAGCACGTCATACGGGTCTTTGCGTCCGCCATAAAGCGGCGCATCCATGCCGGGCGAGCCCACCGGCATGCCGGGAACGGCCAGGCCTACGGCCTGCGGGCTCTCTTTGAGCAGGCGGTAGATCTCACGGGCCGGCACATGGCCTTCCAGTGCGTAGCGCTTGCCGGCCAGGCTGACTTCCGCCGTGTGGCAGGAGCCGAGCTTTTCCGGGATGCCGAGCCGGGTCCGCGCCGCCGTGTTGCCGCTGTCGTGAATGCGAACCTGGAACCCGTTGGCCTGCAGGTGCGCCACCCAGTCCTTGCAGCAACCGCAGTCAGGGTCTTTCCAGACTTCGACGGGTACTTGGGTCTGGGCCCACAGTGCCGGGGTGAGGGCTGAGGCGCTTGCAATCGCGGCCGTCACCTGGATGAGTTGTCGTCTTTGCATCATGTGTGCTCCTTGTGTGAACGGATCAGCGGGCCGCAACAGTGATCTTGCCCACCATGCCTGCCTGGTAGTGGCCGGCGATCAGGCAGGCGAAGTCGAATTCGCCGGCGCGGTTGAAGGTCCAGACCAACCCGCCCGACTTGCCCGCCGGCACGTGCGCCATGTAGGGCTCGTCGTGCTCCATGCCCGGAAACTTCACCATCATCGCCGCGTGTTCGTCGAGATTCTTTTGGGTCCCGATCACCAGTTCATGCAAAAGTTTGCCGCGATTGCGGATTTCAAAACGCACGGTTTCGCCTTGCTTGAACGAGAGCTTGTCGGGTGTGAACCGCATGTTGTCGTCCATGGATAGCGTGACGGTTCGTGTGGCTGCGCTGGCATCGCCCGCAATGCCCCAGGGCTTTTGCTCTTTCGGGGCCGGGGCAGCACTGGGGCTGTGGACAGCATCGCCGTGGGCGAAAGCCGGCGCGGCCGAAGCTGCAACAACGGCGGCGGCAAGAATGGCGGTAAGTGGGTTCATGGTGTGGTCCTTGTGGATGAAGTTAAAGAGTCAAAAGTTCAAAGTCAAATCAATGTTGGTGCCCGGGATGCCCGGCCGCTGTGCCCGGCGCATCGCTGTAGCCGCGCAAATCCGCGTAAAGGTTTATCTGCTGCGGTGTCAATAAACCTGCCTGTTGCAAGTGCGTATGCAAGTGCGAGGCACGCAACTGGGCTTGAAGCAGGCCAATCTGCCGGGTCAGGGCATCAACCTGTGCCGCGTTCACCTGCCTGCCGGCAAAGGCGCTGTCCAGGTCACGCTCGGCCTCCACCAGCCTGGCGCCCAGCGCGCGGGCCTCGGCCTTGTGCTGGTTCATCAGTGCTTCGCTGGCCTGCTTTTGCGCGGCGCTCAGCGCCAGCGGGCCGGCCAGTTCCAGCACGTGCATGGGCCCCGGGTAACCGTTCAATTCGGCCGCTTTGGCTTGTTCCATGCCTTTGCCGGCCAGAAGGTCAGCGGTTTGTGCCGCCGACAGGGCTTTGATGCCGCGCGCTTGCTGGCCCGCGTAGGGACTTGCTGCGGGGTTTTCACCCCTCGTCTGGCCATGTTGGGCAAACAGGGCTGTAGCGCCCGACAGTAAAGCGCAAGCAGCTATCAATTTAAGAGCGTTTTGGGTTTTCATGGTGTTCCTCAAGGTTCTGGGTCAGTGGCCGGTATGGCCCTGGGGTTTGCGGATATTGATTTCAGTGCCGCCCGCAGGTGCGGCCGGATTGCCAGGCTGGGGGCGGGCCGGGTCGGGCAGGGCGCCCTTCCACTCATAAGCCTGCGTGCCGGCCGGCTGCCGGTACCAGCCCGGGTCCTTGTATTCGCCGGGCTTCTGGTCCCCGCGCACCTTGAGCACGCTGAACATGCCGCCCATTTCCACGCCGCCGTAGGGGCCCTTGCCCGTCATCATGGGCGCGGTGTTGTCGGGGATCGGCATCTCCATCTCCCCCATATCGGCCATGCCGCGTTCGCCCATCACCATGTAGTCGGGCACAGCCTTCTGGATTTTCCTGACGAGACCGCGGTGGTCCACGCCAATCATGGTGGGCACGTCGTGACCCATGGCGTTCATGGTGTGGTGGCTTTTGTGGCAATGAAAAGCCCAGTCGCCTTCCTCGTCCGCCAGAAATTCAAACTGGCGCATCTGGCCCACGGCAACATCCGTCGTCACTTCCGGCCAGCGGGCCGGCCGCGGCGTGGGGCCGCCGTCGGTGCCGGTCACCGTGAACTCGTGCCCGTGCAGGTGCATCGGGTGGTTGGTCATGGTGAGGTTGCCCACACGTATGCGCACCCTGTCGTTCCTGCGCACCACCAGCGGGTCAATGCCGGGGAAGATGCGGCTGTTCCAGCTCCACAGGTTGAAGTCCAGCATGGTCATGATCTTCGGCGTCATGCTGCCGGGTTCGATGTCGTAGGCGTTGAGCAGGAACACGAAGTCGCGGTCGACGACGTCGATGAGCGGATGTTTTTCCCTGGGGTGTGTGACCCAGAAACCCATCATGCCCATGGCCATCTGCGTCATTTCGTCGGCATGCGGGTGGTACATGAATGTGCCGGGGCGCCGCGCCGCGAACTCATACACAAACGTCTTGCCCACCGGGATCGCCGGCTGGTTCAGCCCGGCCACGCCGTCCATGCCATTGGGCAGGCGCTGGCCATGCCAGTGGACGCTGGTGTGCTCGGGCAGTTTGTTGGTGACGAATATACGAACGCGGTCGCCCTCGACGACCTCAATCGTGGGGCCCGGGCTCTGGCCGTTGTAGCCCCACATGTGGGCCTTGAAGCCCGGTGCCATTTCGCGCACCACCGGCTCCGCCACCAGGTGGAATTCTTTCACGCCGTTGTTCATGCGCCAGGGCAGCGTCCATCCATTCAGGGTGACGACCGGGTTGTAGGGCCGGCCGTTCGGCGGCGCCAGCGGCGGCGCGGTATCGGGCTTGTTCATCGTCACGGGTTCCGGCAGCGCGGCCATCGCCACCTTGCTGACGGACGCGGCAGCTGCCGCTGTCAGCGCCGCGCGGTTAAAGAAATTTCGTCGATTCATGGGATTCCTTGTGTTGGGGGGCGCTCAGTGCGCTGCGGCTGTGGCGGCGCCGGTTTTGCCGGAAGGCCTGGACGAGGCCGTGCCGGGCGATGCGCCGGCAAGCACCGTCTGAAGGTCGGCTTCGGCAAGCCAGAAGTCGCGTTGCGCCTCGATGGTGCCGGCAGCGGCCAGGGTCTGCGCGCGGGCGCCGGCCAGCAGGTCAAAGACGCTGGTGAGCATACCGTTGTAGCGCAGTACCGTTTCATCCTGGATGAAGCGGTAAAGCGGCATCACCTCCGTCTGGTAGTGGCGTGCCAGGTCGTAGGCCGTGCGGTAGCTGTGGTAAGCCTCGCGTGCTTCGCTGCGCGCCCTGACCGCCAGTTCGCGCACACGTGCCGAATCACCCAGGGTGTCCCACAGGCCGTCGGCACCGGGTTGGGGCCGGATGGCGCGTTGCCCTGCCCATTGCGCCGTCGCCAGGCGCAGGTCCAGCCGCTGCTGCAGCACGCGGCTTTCGATGTCCGGCATGTCTTCCGCTTTCGGGGGCAGGTCGGGCAGCCGCTCGGGCAATGTGAAGCCGGCTTGCGTGCCCCACAGGCCCATCACCACCACGAGTTTTTCGCGCTCGCTGAAAGCGGCCTGCCGGGCGCGCGCCAATTGCGCCGTGGCCTCGGCCAGCAGCAGTTGTTCGCGGGCCTGCTGCAGCTTGCTCCAGTTGCCTGCGCGTGCCATGCGGCGCGCCAGCTCGCCGCCGGTCTCCGCGTTCTCCCTGGCCTCGTCCATAAAGCGCGCTGTCTGCGCGGCAGCCACCGCGTTGATCCAGGCTTTGCGGGTATCGCTTGACAGCAGGGTGATGTCTTGCGCGGCCTTGAGTTTGGCCGGGCTGGCAGACACGGCATCCGTGATGTTGACGCCTTCGCCGGCCAGGGACAGTTGCAGGCCGGGGTTATTGAGCAGTGCAATGCGCACCGCGCTTTCTGCGCTGAGCGGGCCTTTCAGCAGGTCGGCAACGGCGGCGCTGTTGTCTTTGCCCGGCCGCGCAATGAGCACGGGGGGCGAAGTGCCCGAGCCGCCCGGTTGCGGGGCGGCCAGCGCCTGCAGGCCACTCACGCCGCCGTCGGGCACTGCCGTTGTGCAGCCCGCGAGGGCCAGCATGAGCAGCGCCAATGAACCCAGACGTGGAGCGGTGTGGCGGTGGCCGGCAGCGGAGGTCATGCCGGGCTTCATGGTTTCGAGGCGGCGGGCGCCGCAGGTTCGGTTCGTGGTGCCTGGGCCTCTTCCCATTTCAGCAGGTCGGCATGCCCCTTTTTGAATTGGCCCGCAGTGGTGTTGGATTTTTTCCAGTCATCGCTGGCCGGCTCCACGCCTTGCGGACGGTTCACAAATACGGACTGGTACGGGGTGGATGGCACCAGCGTGCCCGGGCTGGCAGCTTGTTCGGTGGGTCGGGGGTTCACCCGGGGGTAGGGATCTGTCTGTGCATGGGCCCCGGCATAACCGATGAAAAACAGCGCGAGGGCCAGCGCTGTGCGCGGGCGGGAAATGAAACGAATGGTCACAAGAATCTCCTGGATACAAGCGGGGCGATTTGCGGAAAATCGCGGGTATCCGGCGTCAAGAGCCTGAAAGGCCCTGCCGGACGGCAAGTACAGGCCCAGTACGGGCCTGGAGATCAGGAAATGGGTGGTTTTTGGCCCAGCGCGGCGTCGGCGCTGGCGAACTGGTCTGACGCTGGACGCAGCAGGCTGCGCCCTTGGAAAACGGGGCTGTGGTCCGGCACCGCCAGCGACAGCGCGACCGTATGGCAGGCCTGGCATGCCGCGCAGGATTCACAGCCGGTATCGCTCGACTGGGGGGTGTTCCCCGAGGTTTGCCCGGCGCAGTCGTGCATGGCCATGGTTGCTTCGGGCGACGTCTCTTCGTGGCCTGAATGGCCCTCAACCCCCATGTGGTGAGCGGAAGCAGCTATCGTTTTGGTAGCGGACTGTTCCTGTTCCACGGAAGCAAGCCGCCCGTGTTGCACATGGGCTGCGGCCATTTGCGTCGCCATCGCATCGCCCACCCAGCCGCGCAAGGGCAGCAGGGCGATCATCAGGGCGAAGAGCAGGTGGCGCATGGGTGAATGATAGGCGATGCGTTTAAAAAGTTCCCGCGGCAAGCCGTTAAGCTTGCCATCGCAAGGCCGGCAGTGGAAACTGTTGTGATCACTCATGACAAGCAGGTTCGTCCTTTGAAACTTCATTCCATGCTTTTGAAGCCTGGCGTTGCAGCCGCCCTGGCCTCGGCTTTCCTGTTCGGCGCGGGCACGCCGCTGGCCAAGTCGCTGCTCGGCCAGGTCAATCCCTGGATACTCGCCGGGCTTTTGTACCTGGGCTCAGGTCTGGGGCTGGCGATTTATCGGCGCCTGCGCGGCGCTGCCCGGCCACGCCTGAACCGCGGCGAGGGTCGCTGGCTGGCCGCGGCCGTGCTGTGTGGCGGCGGGCTGGCGCCGGTGCTGCTGATGTACGGCCTGTCGGCGATGCCTTCCAGCCATGCGGCCCTGCTGCTCAATGCCGAGGCGGTATTGACCGCCGTGCTTGCCTGGATGGTGTTCAAGGAAAATTTTGACCGCCGTATTGCGGCGGGCATGGCCGCTATCGTGGCGGGTGCCGTGCTGCTGAGCTGGCCGCAGCAGGCAGCGGCCACGGCGGGGTCAACATTCAGCGCGCTGTGGCCCGCGCTGGCCGTGACTTTGGCGTGTTTTTTTTGGGCGCTGGACAACAACTTCACGCGCAAGGTGTCGCTGGTGGATGCGTCATGGATTGCCTGCGTGAAAGGGCTGGTGGCCGGTGTCACCAATCTGCTGCTGGCCTTTTTGGCAGGCGCGGCGTTGCCGGGTGCGGTACAAATCTCCGCCGCGATGGCGGTCGGCCTGCTGGCCTACGGCGTGAGCCTGGCGCTTTTTGTGGTGGCCTTGCGGCACCTTGGGGCATCAAGGGCCGGTGCCTACTTTTCGACGGCGCCTTTTGTGGGCGCATTGTTTTCCGTGGTGTTTCTTGCCGAGCCCGTCACCTGGCAACTGGTGGGTGCCGCCTTGCTGATGGCCATCGGCATCTGGCTGCACCTGACCGAGCATCATGCGCACATGCATCGGCACGAAGCGCTGGAACATGAACACCTGCATGCGCATGACGCGCATCACCCGCATGAGCATGCGCAGGCGGTTCCAGGAATGCATTCACATCGCCACCGCCATGAGCCCCTGGCCCACAGCCATGCGCACTACCCTGACGCCCATCACCGCCACGGGCATTCCGGTGGCTGAAGAAGACGGCCTCGTTTAGACCGCAAACAGGTCTCAGGATTTCTGAAGTTGCAGCTGCGCCTTGTCGATCCAGAGCTGCAGGCTGTCCAGCAATTCCTTCTGGCTGAATGAACAGCTTTCCTCGGTGAACAGTGCGGCGGACTCCAGCCGGTTGAGCAGTTGCGACAGCACATCACTGAAGCGGGCCGGCAAGGCAGCTGCAAGGCTTTGCTGCTGCGCAGCCATTTGTGCAAAGGTGCCCGCGCGAATGCCGTCACTGCGCAGTTGCTGCAGTGCGTCCTGCAATGCTTCGAGTTGCTGTTGGGGTGTCATGTTCTGGTTGTGGAGCTTGAAGGGACGTTCAGGCGGCGGCGGACACCTGCACCCGGGCCGGCATGCGGTCGAACACCAGCGTCAGCATGGCCAGCAAACCAAAAGGCACGCCGACCCAGCCCAGCTGCGCAAAACCCACCTGATCGAGCACCGCACCGCTGACCACAGCGCCCAGCGCCGTGCCCACGTACAGCATGGAGCCATTGAGGCTGAGCAGCAGCGGTGCCTGTGCGGGCGACAAGGTGGCCAGCCGGCTTTGCTGCGGTGCCATCAGCCCGAAACCTGCAATGCCCCACAGAACCAGCACGGCCATGGTGGCCGGCACATGGCCGCGCGTCAGCGGCAGCAGGCACATCATCGCCACCAGCACAGCCAGCTGCACGCGCATGCTGCGCAGTGCGCCAAAGCGGTCGGTGGCCCAGCCGCCCATCAACGTACCGGCCACGCCCGCCAGGCCGAAGACGGCCAGCGTGGCGGAAAGCTGCGCTGAACTCATGGGGTTGAGCGCCTGCAGTACCGGACCGACATAGGCAAAAACACTGAAGATGGCAATGAAATACAGCAGCGTTCGGCCCCATACGCGCAGCACCGCGGGCTGGCGCGCTGCGGCGCGGAAACCCGCAAAGCTGGTGCCTGCGCTGGCCATGTCGGCCGGGATCAGCCAGCTCGCCGCGATCAGCGCCGCCAGGCTGGCCCCGGCCGACAGCCAGACCGGCACGCGCCAGCCAAACTCAAAGCCCAGCCAGGCGCCGATCGGCAAGCCCACGGCGTAGCTGATGCTCATGCCCAGGAAGGTGATGGACAGCGCCCTGCCGCGCAGCGATGGCACCACCATGCTGACCGCCAGCGCCGATGCTGCGGCGGTGAACATGGCACCTGCTCCCATCAGTACGCGGCCCAGCAGCAGCAGGGGAAAGTTGGGCGCGACGGCGCAAACCAGGCAACCGGCGGTAAACAGGCTGAGTGCCAGCTGGACGGCGCGCTTGCGTGGCCACCTGGCGGTAAGGATGATGAGCAGGGGCGCCAGCACCGCGGTGGCAATGGCGTATGCCGTCATGGCCTGGCCGGCGGCCGCCACACTGATGCCCAGCGAGGCACTCATGGGCTGCAGGATGCCGCCGAGCACAAAAGCCCCGCTGCCGATCACGAGGTTGCACAGGGCGAAGAAATAGAGAATGGGCGGCATGGCAGTCATGGGCAGCAGGAATCCGGTGGGCAGATCAGGGTGAAGGCATGGTTGCGGGCGGGCGAGCGGTTAGGCAACAAATCGGCCTTCGGCCCAACCGGAATCAGCGCAAGCAGCTATCAAATTGAGAGCAACAAAAAGACGTCACCGCTATTGTGCGGGAACTCACCCAATCCTGCAGGAGCGGGTGAAAGGCGGTCTTGCGCGGCCCCGTCAGGTTTGCGGGATCCAGGGCCCGCTGGCGGGCAGGGTTGATGTGCTTTGCAGCACTTCCAGGTCTACCGGCTGCGGCGTGTTGTCGCCCGCACCCTGGATTTTCACGATGTCCTGCGGGCAGGCGGAAAACGCGACAAAGCAGTCCATCTCGGCGCGCAGCGTGATCGAGTCACCGGCCTTCGTCACGGTGGGCAGGGTTTTGAGTGTGATGCCGTCGGGCTGCACCCGGATGTTCATGAAGATGTTGAACGAAGCGAGGATGGCGCGTGGCGGCGTCAGGCCCAGCTCGAACATGCCTTCAAACATGTTGTCGCAGCAGTTGCGGTGGTAGCCCTTGACACCCAACAGTTCATAGCGGCGGCGGTCGCAGGCGGCCATGAAGGTGTCGTGTACGCCGGGCGTGCTGTCTTCCACCACGGTGAGGATGGGGTGGCGCTGGTTAGTGACGAAAGAGTCGCCGACGACAGGATTCAGGTGCTGGTTCCACACGCGGGTGGTTTCCATGCACATGAATTCGTTCAGGTCGTAGGCATTGAACGCCCAGCAATCGACCACCTGCGTGCCGTGGGTGTTGATGACCTTCACGGCTTGCCCGGCCTGCAGGCGCAGCGCCTTGCCGTGGCCGGCAGGGATGTGCAGGGCGCCGGGCGTCATGGATTCCCCAGGTTACTGGATCATCCCGAGGAACTGCTTCAGCTCGGCGGTTTGCGGATTCGAAAACACTTCGTCGGGCGGCCCGATCTCGTGCACGCGGCCCTGGTGCATGAAGACCACTCGGTCGCAGACCTTGCGGGCGAAGTTCATCTCGTGCGTCACCATCAGCAGCGTCATGCCTTCGGCGGCGAGGCTTTCCACGACCTGCAGCACTTCACCGACGAGTTCAGGGTCCAGCGCCGAGGTGATCTCGTCGCACAACAGCACCGAAGGCTGCATGGCCAGTGCGCGCGCGATCGCCACGCGCTGTTGCTGCCCGCCCGAAAGCTGGTCGGGCCAGGACTCGAATTTTTCGGCCAGGCCCACGCGTTGCAGCAGCGCACGCGCGTGTTCTTCTGCGGGGGCACCGGCCGTCTTCTTGACCAGCGTCGGTGCCAGCATGATGTTTTTGCCAACGGTCAGGTGCGGGAAGAGGTTAAAGCTCTGGAAGATCATGCCGACATGCTGGCGCAGCTCGCGCATGACCTGCGGGCTGTCGTGCAAAAGGTGCTTGCCGTCCACACGCAGCGTGCCGCTCTGAAAGACTTCCAACCCGTTGATGCAGCGCAGCAGCGTGCTTTTTCCCGAGCCGCTTTTGCCGATGATGGCGATCACTTCGCCGGCCTTGACTTCCAGATCAATGCCCTTCAAAACCTCGTTGGCTCCGAAGCTTTTGCGAAGTTGATTGATCTCGACAAGAGTCCTGTCGGACGAAGTTGTTGCGGGGGATGATGCGACGTTAGCGTCCATTTCTGGCTTTCCTCTCAAGCTTGCGGGCATACAGGGACACGGGGAAACACAGCGCGAAGTACATCAGCGCGACGCAGCTGTACACCACAAAGGGTTTGAAGGTGGCGTTGGTGATCATGGTGCCGGCCTTGGTCAGTTCGATAAAACCAATCACCGAGGCCAGCGCCGTGCCCTTGATGACCTGCACCAGAAAGCCCACGGTGGGCGGCACGGCAATGCGCACAGCTTGCGGCAACACGATGTACTTGAGCTGCTCTCCAAAGTTGAGCGCCAGGCTTTGCGCGGCTTCCCATTGGCCTTTGGGGATGGCGTCAACGCAGCCGCGCCAGATTTCGGCGAGGTAGGCGCTGGTGTAAAGCGTCAGCGCCACCGCGGCGGCCACCCAGGCCGGCACATTGATGCCGAAAAGCGCCAGGCCGAAATAGGCCAGGAAGAGCTGCATCAGCAAGGGCGTTCCCTGGAACAGCAGCACGTAGCCGTCCAGCGCGCGGCGCGTGATGAGGGCCGCCTTCTGCGCGCCCGGCACCGCGCGGGTGGCGGACAGCCGGCCCACCAATAGCAGCATGCCGACGATGCCGCCGCCTATGAAGGCGACGAGCGACAGCACAACGGTCCAGCGCGCCGCAAGGAGCAGGTTCCTGAAAATATCCCAGACAGAAAATTCAATCATGGTATTGCCCGGCCTTTCCAGTTAGCGACCAAAAAGGAACTTCGGACCCATCCAGTTGAGGAGCTTGCGCACCGCAACGGAGAGCACCAAATAGATCAGCGTGGCGATGATGAAGGCCTCAAACGCCCGGAAGTTGCGGCCCTGGATCAGGTTGGCGGCGTAAGACAGCTCCTGCGTCGAAATTTGCCCGCACACCGCGGAGCCCAGCATCACGATGATGATCTGGCTCACCATGGCGGGCCAGACTTTCTTGAGTGCCGGCGGCAGCACCACACGGGTATAAATCTGCACCCGGTTGAGTGCCAGGCTTTCGGCGGCTTCAATTTGTCCGCGTGGCGTGGCTTCAACGCCCGCGCGAATGATCTCGGTGGCGTAGGCAGACAGGTTGATGACCATCGCCAGCACCGAGGCCGTCTCAGGCGAAAGCCTGAAGCCCGCAGCCGGCAGGCCGAAGAAGATAAAGAACAGCTGCACGATAAAAGGCGTGTTGCGGATCAGCTCCACATACGTGCCGACAACCCAGCGCAGCCACGTGGGCCCGCTGGCGCGCGCCCAGGCAAACGCCATGCCCATGAACATGCCGAGTACCGACGAGATCGCCGTCAGGCCCAGCGTCCAGGCAACCCCAATGGCCAGCAGCGGCCATTGCGACAACACGGCCATGAAATCCAACTCAACGCGCATCTGGTGCTCTCCTGTTGAACGACGATTGCCTTCCCTACCAGTAGCCGCAGTGGAACCGGCTTAGCCGGGCCACAAGCGGCGCCCCCTGCAAGGGGGAGGCGGTTACGCGCAGCGAACCGCAACGGGGGTCAGGGAAGATTGCCGGCAGGGCGGCCCAGCCATTTCATCGCGATCTTGTCCAGGTCGCCATTTTTCTTGGCTTCGGCAATGACTTCATTGACCTTCAGGCGCAGCTTGTCTTCACCTTTGGCCACGCCGATGAAGTTGGGGCTGTCGGCGAGCAGCAGTTTGTACTCGGTGTTCAGTTGCGGGTTCTTGGCCATCATGTTGCCGGCCACGGAGGCGCCGGTGGCGATCAGCTGCACCTGGCCTGCGGTGTAGGCCGACACGGTGGTGTTGTTGTCTTCAAAGCGCTTGATGTCGGCGCCGGCAGGTGCAACCTTGCTCAGTTCCTGGTCTTCCAGGGCGGCGCGCGTGACGCTGATGCTCTTGCCGGAAAGATCGGCAAACGACTTGACGCTGACGCTCTTGGGACCGAACACGGCCTGGAAGAAGGGCGAGTAGGCCACCGTGAAGTCGATGACTTTCTCCCGGTCGGGGTTTTTGCCCAGCGTGGAGATCACCAGGTCGGCTTTTTTGGTTTGCAGATAAGCGATGCGATTGGCGCTGGTGACAGGCACGAGCTCGATTTTTACGCCGAGTTTTTGCGCGATGTAGCCGGCCATTTCCACGTCCAGGCCCTGGGGTTTCAGGTCAGTGCCGACCATGCCGTAGGGCGGGAAGTCGGTCGGGATCGCGATCTTGATCTCTTTGGCTTTCATGATGTCGTCCAGCGCAGTCTGTGCATGGACGCCGGTGGCGCCCAGCACGGCGGCTGCGGCAAGAGCAAGAGAAAAAACGCGTTTTCTGGAATTCATAGCAGGGCTCCAAGGTAGGTTGAGGAATCGTCAGTGGGTTTGGCCGAAGCACGGCCGGCTTTGCGAACACGGGTGGACAAATCTTTGGACGGCGCGTTGTCAAGCACTTGCGCGGCGAGCGGACTCAACGCGCTGCGCAGATGCGACAGCGGGTCGCCGGCGCCGACCTGCAGCTTGAGCGCGGCCTGCACGCTGCCGATATGGGCCTGCATGAGTTTTTCGGCCTTGGCCAGGTCGCCCTTTTCAAGCGCCTGCACGATCTGCACATGCTCTTCGCAGGATTGCGCCGCATCGTGCGACGACTGGTAGAGCATGGCAATGAGTGTGGTGCGCGCGGTGAAATCGCGCAGGGTATCGGCCAACAGGCTGTTGCCCAGGCATTCGGCCAGGCACACATGAAAGTCACCCAGCAAAAAGCTGCGCAGACCCACGTCGTCGCCTTTGACGGCGGCTTTCTCGCGGGTGAGGTGGCTTTTGAGCTGCTTGATGGCAGCCTTGCTGACGTCACCGGTACAGCGGATCAGGCCCATCTCGATCACGCGGCGCGCCTCGAAGGCTTCGCGCGCCTCTTCCTGCGAAGGCTCGATGACGTACCAGCCACGCCGGCTGCTGACGGTAACGATGCCGCGCACCGCCAGCCGGGTCAGGGCCTCACGCACGATGGTGCGGCTGCAGTCAAACAACATGGCCAGCTGCTGCTCGCCCAGGCGCGCGCCGGGCGCAAGCTTTTGCGCCATCACGGCTTCAATGATGCGGTTGGAGATGTCGGAGGCTGTGGCCATGCACCCTGTAGTGCATATCCCGTGCCAGCTGCCAAACTGGTTCAATTAACTGGTATACAAGTTATGTGCACCTGTCTGGCGTGCCTGGGAGCCAAAATTGCGGGGTTTTGGGGCCGTCTGCACCAGAAAGGGGAATGGCGTAGGCGCGTGGCTCTGGCTGCTGGCGCCTCTACCGCGCCGGATCCTGTCAGTCCAGCCTGGCACCGGAAGCCTTGACCGCCTGGGCCCAGCGCGGCATTTCAGCGGCCAGGAACTGGGCGAACTCATCACTGCCCATGAAGGCAGGGTCGGCCCCTTGCGTGACCATGCGGTTGCGGATGTCCGGGCTGGTCATGACCTGCTTGAAGGCATCGCTGAGTTTGGCCGTCACGTCCCTGGGCAGGCCTGCGGGTGCGAGGAAGCCGTAAAAGCCCACCACCTCGAAACCCTTGATGCCCGATTCAATCACCGTCGGGATGTCAGGCAGGGCGGGGTTGCGCTCCTTGCTGGTCACGGCCAGCGCACGGACCTTGCCCTGCTTGTGATAGTTGGCGGCCTGCGGAATCGATTCGCCCATGAACTGCACCTGGCCTGCCATCAGGTCGGTAAAAGCGGGGGCGCTGCCGCGGTAGGGGATGTGCACCATGAAGAGCCCGGTGGCATTCTTGAACATCTCGGGCACCAGATGGCTGATGCCGCCGTTGCCGGCCGATCCGTAGTTGACCTGGCCGGGCCTCGCCTTGGTGTAGGCGATGAATTCCTTGAGGTTGTTGACCGGTAGCTTGGGGTTGACCAGCAGGGCCAGCGGTTGCATGGCGGTGCGCGCAATCGGGGTGAAGTCTTTCAGCGTGTTGTAGGGCAGCTTGCTGTAGAGCGCGGGGTTGATCACCATCACGCCGGTGTTGGCCAGCATCAGGGTGTAGCCGTCGGGCGCGGCCTTCATGACGTCTTGTGCGCCCACGGTGCCGCCGGCGCCGGATTTGTAGTCGATCACGATGGGCTGACCCAGCACGGCCTGCAGGCGCTCGGTCAAGAGGCGTGCATGCTGGTCCAGCGGCCCGCCGGCCGGGAAGCCGATCACCACGCGTATGGGCTTTTCGGGAAAAGCCGCGAACGCTGCGCCAGACGCCAGCGCTGTGAAGGCCAGCGCGCAAGCTGACATCAGGGTTTTGCGTCGAAGGGCGAGAAATCGGGTCATGGTGTCTCCTGGATGTTTCTGCTTTTATTTCCGCGTGTAAGTGGTGAGGCCGGAAGGACTTCCGCCGTGAAAGGGGAATGCATGTGCTCTCGCACGGGCTGCCGTGCGGGTGCAATCCATCATAGTGAGCGCGGGTCGCTCAAGTGACAGTGTTTTATCAGGAGCTTCCCGGATGTGGGCAGTGTGGACTCGGGGTAGGCTTGGGTCCCAAGTCAGTACTTGTCTGGAGCCTTTTTCTTGACCCTTGATTCCAATACCGGCCAGGCCGTCCCCGCAGCAACTCCGCACAACCTGCACCACCAGGTCTGGCCCAAGCGCCTGCCGCACAGCATCACGCCGCCGGCGACTTCGCTCTGGCACAACCTGGCGGTCAGCGCGTTGCGCTTTCCGGACAAGCCCGCGCTGGTTTTCTTCAACCGCGCGCTCAGCTATGCCGAAGTGATGCGGCAAGCCGAGCGCCTGGCAGCCACGCTTTACCGCATGGGCGTGCGCAAGGGCGACCGCGTGGTGCTCAACATGCAGAACTGCCCGCAGTGGGTGATCGCGCACTTTGCGATCCTGCGGGCCAATGCCGTGGTCGTGCCGGTCAACCCGATGAACCGGGCCGAAGAACTCAAGCACTACATCACCGATCCCGACGCCAGGGTTGCCATCACCACGGCCGACCTGGCGCCCGAGCTGGCCAGGGCGAATGCACAGCTGGCACCCACCGACCGGCTCACGCACCTGGTGGTCACGCATTACAGCGATGCTTTTGACATGGAGCAATCCGGCGGCGACGATGCAGCGATGCCCGACGCCTGGCGCGAATGGCTGGGCACGCGCCACTCACTGCCCGCACTGGACGGCGGCACAGTGATGAGCTGGGCTGATGCGATGACGGCCGGAGAAACCACCGAGCTGCCCCCACACACCGCCACGCCGCAAGACCTGGCTGTGCTGCCCTATACCAGCGGCACCACCGGGCTGCCCAAAGGTTGCATGCACACGCATGCCAGCATCATGCACAACGCTGTGGCCAGTTGCCTGTGGGGCGGCAGCACGTTTGAAAACGTCACGCTGTCTGTGGTGCCGATGTTTCACATCACAGGCATGGTGTCGGTCATGCACGCTTCCATTTACGGCAGTGCGACGCTGGTCATCATGCCGCGTTGGGACCGCGAGCTGGCCGGGCGCCTGATCTCGCGATGGGGGGTGACACACTGGACGAATATCCCCACCATGGTGATCGACCTGCTGGGTAGTCCCAACTTCGCCAGCTTCGACCTTCGCAGTTTGGTCTACATCGGCGGCGGCGGGGCGGCCATGCCGCAGGCTGTGGCCCAGCGCCTGTGGGAACAATACGGCCTGCGCTTTGCCGAAGGCTACGGCCTGACGGAAACCGCGGCGCCCTCGCACAGCAACCCCTATGACGCCACCAAACAGCAATGCCTGGGCGTTCCCTTCATGAGCTGCGACTCGCGCATCATTGATCCGGTCACGCTCAAGGAAGTGCCACAGGGCGAGCAGGGCGAAATCATCATGAGCGGGCCGCAGATATTCCAGGGCTACTGGAAGCGCCCGGACGCGACGGCCGAAGCTTTTATCGAGCTCGACGGCAAGCGTTTCTTTCGCTCGGGCGATCTGGGGCGCATGGACGAGCAAGGCTATTTCTTCATTACCGACCGGCTCAAGCGCATGATCAATGCGTCAGGCTTCAAGGTGTGGCCGGCCGAAGTGGAGGCGCTGATGTTCAAGCACCCGGCCATCCAGGAGGCCTGCATCATCAGTACCAAAGACGCCTACCGCGGCGAAACCGTCAAGGCGGTGGTGGTGCTGCGCGCCGCGGCCAAAGGCCAGACGACGGAAGACGACATCATCAACTGGTGCAAGGAGAACATGGCGGCGTACAAATATCCGCGTGTGGTGCAGTTTGTCGATGCGCTGCCCAAGAGCGGCTCGGGCAAGGTCATGTGGCGAGCCTTGCAGGAAGCGGAGCAGGGCGCAAAGTGACTGACTCTGGCACGATGCGGGTTCTGAGCCTTCTGAGTGCCACCCGGAGACAAAATTGAAAATCACATCGGTCAAGCCGTTCATCCTGCATGTGCCCGTCACGGGCTCGCAGATTGCCGACAGCACCCACACCATTTCGCATTGGGGCGTGGTCGGGGCGCAGATAGACACAGACAACGGGCTCACCGGGTACGGCTTCACCGGCACCCATGCCCATTTGCCGAGCGACCAACTGATTACACGCTGCATCGAGACCTGCCATGCGCCGCTTCTGATCGGTGAAGACGCGGCAGACATCCAGCGTTTATGGCTCAAGCTGGCGCGCAACCCGGCCCTGCAGTGGGTGGGGCGCGCCGGCATCATCACGCTGTCTCAGGCCGCCATCGACATCGCGCTGTGGGACTTGAAGGCCAAGGCTGCGGGCGTGCCGCTGTGGAAGCTGCTGGGCGGCCAGGTGCGCGAGAAAGTACGCGCTTACAACACCGACATCGGCTGGCTGAGCATTCCCGACGACCAGCTGGTGACTGGGGCGAAGCGCGCAGTCGACGAAGGCTTCACCGGTATCAAGGTCAAGATTGGCTCCAGCGTCGACCGTGACCTGAAACGGCTGGAGGCCGTGCGCCGCGCCATCGGCCCCGCCATCACCATGGCAACCGACGGCAACGGCAAATGGGACTTGCCCACCTGCCAGCGCTTTTGCCGCGCGGCAGAGGCATTTGATTTGTACTGGATTGAAGAGCCGCTCTGGTACGACGACGTGAAAGGCCATGCGCAACTGGCGCGCAGCACCAGCATCCCCGTCGCGCTGGGCGAGCAGCTCTACACGCACGATGCGTTTGCGGAATTCTTCCACCAGGAAGCGATTCATTGGGTGCAGCCCGATGTGACGCGCATGGGCGGCATCACCGAAGTGCTGCGCGTCTGCGACACGGCGCATTCCTTCCGGTTGCCGGTGGCGCCGCACGCGGGCGACATGAGTCAGGTGCATGTGCACCTCAATCATGCCCACCCGGCCTGCACGGTGCTTGAATACATCCCCTGGATCAAGGACTGCTTCCTGGAGCCGGCCCAGGTGGTGGACGGCCACTTCAGCCTGCCGCAGCAGCCGGGCGCCAGCACCACGCCCACGGAAGCAGCCTGGGCCAGATACCACCAGCCGGCATCCTGATGTCGTTCGGATGATTTTTAGTAAAAAGTGGCTGAAAGCCATAATGGACGAGCGCAAGCAGCTATAAAAATAGTAGCAAAATCCTGCACGGCTGTGCCGGCTTTCCAGGTCAGGTATCGTGCTGCTCTGTCAAACCAACGAACACGCGGCGCTTGCTGCGCTTTTCCTGCATGGCCAAACCCGCTCCGTCTCTTCCTCCTTCGCCTGACCTGGATGACAAGCCGCTCGACGGCTGGCGGCTGCGCCTGTACACCATCATCTTTGAGGCCGACACCCGTGCCGGACGGCTTTTTGACAAGACACTGATCGCCCTTATCCTGGTCAGTATCGCCGTGGTGATGGCCGACAGCGTGCAGTCGATCCATGCTTCGCACGGCCGGGCGTTCGCGGTGGTCGAATGGATCTTCACGCTACTCTTCACCGCCGAATACATCGCGCGCCTGGTGTGTGTGCGCAAGCCGCTGCAGTACGCGACAAGTTTTTTCGGCATCATCGATCTGGTCGCCGTGTTGCCAACTTACCTGGCGCTGTTCTTTCCGGAACTCCATGCGCTCATCGATGTGCGCGTGCTGCGGCTGCTGCGTGTGTTCCGTATCTTCAAGCTGGCTGCCTACGTGGCTGAATACCAGTCGCTGGGCCGGGCGCTGGCAGCGAGCGGCCGCAAGATTCTGGTGTTCCTGTCAGCCGTGGTCATGATGGTGCTGGTGATGGGTACCGTGATGTACGTGGTCGAAGGGCCGTCCAACGGCTTTACCAGCATCCCGACCTCGGTCTACTGGGCCATCAGCACGGTCACCACGGTAGGCTTTGGCGACATCACGCCCAAGACAGACCTGGGCCGGCTGATCTCGTCATTCATGATGTTGCTGGGCTGGGGCATTCTTGCGGTGCCCACCGGCATCGTCACGGCCGAAATGGCGGCGGAGCGGCGGCTGCAGCATCTGGCCTTGCCGACCACGCGCACCTGCCATGAATGCCTGACCGAAGGCCACCTGCCCGAGGCAGACTTCTGCTTTCATTGCGGGGCAGCGCTGCCGCTTTATCAGCATCAAGACCAGCACAAGGATTCCGGGGACGCGAAGGATGCATCCTCTCGGCGTCCTGGTGTTTAAGACGCGCCGGCCGTCAACCGGCGCGGCGTGATCTCTATCGACCCGAGCGCTGTACTCATCCACACCGTGCCGTCCTGCACCGTCACCTGCAGCTGCATGCTGCGCTCAGCCAATTTGGCCAAGGCCTGGCTTTCTGCCGCATCGATCTGCCAGACCACCAGGTTGGCGGCGCGGGTGAGCTTGGTTTCAATGTTCTTCCACCAGACCGGTGTACTGCTGGCAAAGCTGTAGACGCTGACCTTTTCGGCCCGCCCGGCGGCCTTCATCAGGCGCTTGTCGTCGGGCTGGCCGACGTCAATCCAGTGCAGGATCTGCTCGGTGTAGTCCTTGTGCCAGAGCGCGGCTTCATCCACGTCCCACAAGTCCTTGGCAAATTCAAGGTTGCCCTTTTTGTCGTCGGCCGGCACGTTGAGCGCGAAGGCCAGCAGGCGGATCATCATGCGTTCGTCGGCCTCCGACGGGTGGCGCGCAATGGTCACGCTGTGGTCGGCGTAGATGCTGCGGTCCATGTCGGACAGGGCTAGCTGGGCTTTGTAGATAGTGGCTTTGAGTGCCATAGGATTTACTTCTTTATCTCTGGTCTGGACGGGAACGAACCCTCTATTGGAACAGAGCGCAGAAGGGTAACCCCGCCCGAGCGGGATTTAACGGGTCTGGCTATAGTTTCCCGATGATCAGTCTTTCAGTCCTAGACCAGTCCGTCGCCGTCACCGGCCGCACGGAAGACGCCTCCATCCGCGAAACCCTGCAACTGGCCCGCCACTGCGAAGCGCTGGGCTACAAACGCTTTTGGGTCAGCGAGCATCACAGCCACCCCAGCATCGTCGGCTCGGCCCCCGAAGTCTTGATGGCAGCCATCGCGGCCACCACCAGCCGCATCCGCGTGGGCAGCGCCGGTGTCATGCTGCCGCACTATGCGGCGCTCAAGGTGGCAGAGCAGTTTCGGGTACTCGAAGCCATCGCGCCGGGCCGCATCGACCTGGGCGTGGGCCGCGCGCCGGGCTCGGACATGCGTACGGCGCGTTTGCTGAGCAGCGACCCGCGTCAGTCGGCCGAGAACTTTCCCATCCAGGTGCGTGAGCTGCAGGCCTGGCTGGCTGGCGTTGACCTGCCCGAAGGCCATCCGGGCCGCGGCGTGACGGCCAACCCCATGGGGCCGACCACGCCGGAGATGTGGATGCTGGGCAGTTCTGACTACGGCGCGCAGCTGGCCGCGCACTATGGACTACCGTATGCGTTTGCTTACTTCATCACCGACGGGCAGGGCGCGGAGCAGGCATTGGACCTGTATCGGTCCACCTACCGGCCCAGCCCGCGCCACCCGACGCCGCAGGCGGTGCTCTGCGTCTGGGCGCTGGCGGCCGACACGGAGGCCGAGGCCTGGCATCACTTCTCGGGTCGCGAGCGCTGGAAGATAGACCGCAACCGCGGCGCGCTGGCGGCCCTGCCTTCGCCCGAAGAAGTGGCGCTGCGGCCGTATACGCCGGTCGAGCAGGCCGAGGCCGACAGGCTCAGGGCCAATGCGTTGGTCGGCAGCGGCCCGCAAGTTGCTGCCAAATTAAGGGCGTTGGCTCATACACTGGGGGTTGACGAGCTGGTCGTGATCACCTGGACACACGACCCCGTTGCCCGCAGGCGCTCCTATGAACTGCTGGCGCGGGAGTTTTTCTGAGTTTGAAACCGGCTACCCACAAAAAACACTGAACAAATATCGAGACAAGGACCACCCCATGCAAACGCCTCCTGCCACTCCGCTCTTTAGCGCCGCCATCGCCGGCAGCCTGCCCAAACCTGGCTGGCTGTCGGAAACCCAAAAACTCTGGCCTCAGTGGAAAAGTGAAGGCGAAGAACTCAGGCAGGCCAAGGCCGACGCCACGCTGCTGTGGATCAAGGTGCAGGAAGACGCGGGCCTGGACGTGATTGGTGACGGCGAGCAGTCGCGCCAGCACTTTGTGCACGGTTTTCTGGAGCAGGTTGACGGCATCGACTTCGAGCACAAGGTCAAGATGGGCATACGCGACAACCGCTACGACGCGATGGTGCCGCAGGTGGTGTCGCAGCTCAAGCTCAAGGGCCGGGTGCATGCTGCTGAAGCACGGCTGTTGCGCGCGCACACCACCAAAAAAATAAAATTCACCTTGCCGGGCCCGATGACGATTGTCGACACCGTGGCCGACCAGTTCTACGGCGACAAGGTCAAGATGGCGATGGCGTTTGCTGAGCTGCTGAACCAGGAAGCGCTGGCGCTGCAGGCCGACGGCGTCGACATCATCCAGTTCGACGAACCCGCGTTCAATGTCTACATGAAGGAAGCCGCCGACTGGGGCGTGAGGGCGCTTGAGCGCGCGGCGCAGGACCTGACCTGCACGACCGCCGTGCACATTTGCTACGGCTACGGCATCAAGGCCAACACCGACTGGAAGGAAACCCTGGGCGAGGAATGGCGGCAGTACGAAACCGTGTTTCCGGCGCTGGCCAAAAGCACCATCCGCCAGGTCAGCCTGGAGTGCTACCACTCCCACGTGCCGCCGCACCTGATGGCGCTGCTTGAGGGCAAGGACGTGATGGTCGGCGTGATCGACGTCGCCAGCGAGGAGATTGAAACGCCCGAGCAGGTGGCCGACACCATCGGCAAGGCGCTCAAATATGTGCCCAGAAACCGATTGATTCCCTGCACCAATTGCGGCCTGGCGCCCATGGACCGCGAAGTGGCCCTGAAGAAGTTGCAGGCGCTGGGTGCAGGTGCGGCGCTGGCGCGGGAACGCTACAAGTAAGGTTGCTCAGCGCGCGCGGCATTGCTGCGCAGTGCGGGAGGCCGTTGTGCTGGACTGAATGCACGGCGCTGGTGTACGCTGGCAGCATGAGCAATGACCCCACGCTTCCGCATCATCCTCACGACCACGATCATTCCCACGGTCCTGGACACGCGCATCCTCACGCGCAGGGAGAAGCCGACCCGCCATGGAAGCACGACGGCGTGCGCGTGATCGCCGGCAATCAGCTTGATGGCAATACCGCACAAACACCCGGCATGGACAGGCGCGCCGCCATCAACTTCGCCCGCGTCGGTGCCCAAAAGCTCTGGGCCGGCACGGTGACCATCCACGCCGACGCCAAGACCGGCGCCCATCATCATGGTCATCTGGAAAGTGTGATCTATGTCATCCGGGGCAAGGCTCGCATGCGTTGGGGCGAGCGTCTTGAATTCACCGCCGAGGCGGGTCCGGGCGACTTCATCTATGTGCCGCCTTATGTGCCGCACCAGGAAATCAACGCCAGCCCGACCGAGGTGCTGGAGTGCGTGCTGTGCCGCAGTGATGGCGAAGCGGTTGCCATCAACCTCGATATCGATCCTGTGGAGAAGCCAGACACGGTGCTGTGGGTGGACCCGACCCATCCCCATGGGGGCGTCTAAAAATACGTGTAAAGCCTGGGTGAAGGCTGTATGAGGGCGGTGTGAACACGTGCTGAAGTGCGCAAAAGCGCACACTTTCACCTGAACGCGGAAAGCTTTCCTTACGAATGTCACTTCGTCCTACAGGATGTATCCGTCAGTGTTGTTACAACCGGGGCTCACACACAGGAGTTCCATCATGGACACCAACAACCAAGTTAATCAACCCGCCGTTCAACCCCAGCCTGCCTCGCAGCCGGGCTTCTCGCAACGCCTGCAGCACAGCAAGGCGCTTGTCGCCATCGTTGCCGTGCTCGGCGTGACCGTCATGGCGCTGGCCGCCGCGCTGGTCGTCAACCGGTCCGACGCGCAGCCGGGTGGATCGGCTGCCGCCAATGAACCTGCGCAAACTTCCAAGCTGGCGGCGGACACGTCCAAACACACGCAGCCCGCCAAGCCGCACACCAGCCCGGTCGTGGTCGCGCAAGCCTCGCCGCGCGCCAATGTCTGCGCAAGCTGCGGCACCGTCGAAGCTGTGACCCCTGTTCAACGCCAGGGCAAAGTGAATGGTGTGGATGTGGGTAACACCACCATCGGACTTGGCACAGTGGCCGGCGGCGTTGTCGGCGGCCTTGTCGGTAACCAGATGGGCGGCGGCAATGGCAAAACCGCCATGACCGTGCTGGGTGTTGCCGGCGGTGCATTTGCCGGCAACCAGATCGAGAAAAACATGAAGAAGGTCACCGTGTACGAAGTGCGCGTTCGCATGGACGATGGCACCGTGCGCAACATGGAGCTTTCCAGCGCCGTGGCAGTGGGCTCGAAGGTGATTGTTGAAGGCAAGAATCTCCGTTTGGCCTAAAACATGACCCCCACGGTCGCTCACTTCGTGTAGCTTCCTGCCCCCCGAGGGGGCCGCCCGCCTGTGGCCCGGCAAAGCCGGTTCCACGGCTCATGCTGGCATGAAGAGGGTGGTTCAACAAAAGCGCTGGTGTCCGTCATCGGCGCTTTTTTTTGGCCCTCATCGTGTCCGCTACGGTTCATAAACCCCCGGGCCGGCCCAAGCCTGCGCTGAGGGGTAGCATGGAGCCCTGTTTCTTCCAATTTCCGATCAACTGATCAATATCTCATCGCAGCCTCAACATCAGCTTGAGCAGAAAGACATTCCCATGAAAGCCATCTGGAACGGCGCAGTGATTGCGCAAAGCGACGACACCGTGGTGGTGGAAGGCAACCACTATTTCCCTGAAAGCTCGCTCAACCGCGACTACGTGACCTTCAGCAACCACCACACCATGTGTTCTTGGAAAGGCCAGGCCAGCTATTACTCGTTGCTGGTCAACGGGGAAATGAACACCGATGCCGCCTGGTATTACCCCGATCCCAAACCCGAAGCCGACAACATCAAGGGTCACATTGCCTTCTGGAAGGGCGTGAAGATCGAGCCCTGACGCGCCAGCCTGGGGCGGCGGAAGACGGAAAACCGGATGAACGCCCGAAGAGAGCGGGTTTACCCTGAATCTTCAGCGTTTGCCTGGAAAATTCGCCATGTAATATGTGTGCTTATTAAAAACGACCGTAGGGCCGTTGCCAATAAGGAGACTCCATGACGCCTTCCGCGCCCGATCCAGCGCTGGTCGAAAAACTCGTGATGGCCAACCGCATCCTGTACGACCAGGGGGTGGTAGATGGCTTTGGCCATGTGAGCGTGCGCCACGACAAGTCGTCCGGGCATTTCCTGCTGTCCTGCAACCGTGCGCCCGGGCTGGTCAAAAAAGCCGACATCCTGACCTACGACCTCAATGGCGACCTGGTGGGTGAGTCCACGCTGCGTTCTTACCTGGAGCGCTTTATCCACGGCGAAATCTATCGCGCGCGGCCCGACGTGATGGCGGTGGTGCACAGCCATTCCCCTAGCGTGATTCCTTTCGGCGTGACCGGCCAGCGCCTGCGCCCCATCTTCCACATGAGCGGTTTTTTGGGCAGCGGCTCGACGCTGTATGAAATTCGCGAGTCCAACGGCAACACCGACCTGCTGATCCGCGACATGGGCCTGGGCAAAGACCTCGCCAGGGCACTGGGCCAGCACACCTGCGTGCTGATGCGCGGCCACGGTTCGACCGTAGTGGCGCCTTCGCTGGAGCGCGCGGTTTACCGGGCGGTCTATGCCGAAGAAAATGCCAGACTGCAGCTCACGGCATCGGCCCTGGGCCCCATCGAATTCCTGACGCCCGAAGAAGCGGACCTGGCCATGGCGACGAATGAGGGCCAGGTCATGCGGCCGTGGGAATTGTGGAGCCGCAGTATCGGCGCTATTGAATAAACAGCCCGTACAAACGAAAGAGGAAAGAGGCGAATCATGAAATTTCCAAAGCTCCTGGCCCTGGTCACCTTGATGTCACTGACCTGCATGACAGCAACGCAGGCGCTGGCGCAAGCCTATCCATCACGCCCCGTGCGCATCATTGTTCCTTATGGCACCGGCGGCGGCTCCGACATCCTGGCGCGCCAGATCGGCGCACGCCTGCAGACCCTGTGGGGGCAGGGCATAGCGGTCGACAACCGTGCGGGTGCCTCCGGCAATATCGGCACGGAAGCCGTGGTCAAGGCGCCGGCAGACGGCTACACGCTGCTGCTGCAAAACAGCACCATGGTGGTCAACCCGGCCGTGAACGGCAAGCTCAACTACGACCCCGAAAAAGACCTGACACCCATCATGCTGCTGGGCCTCACGCCGATCGCGCTGGTGTCTCATCAAAGCACCAACATCAAGACGATTCAGGAACTGGTCACCTATTCCAAAGCCAACCCGGCAGCGCTGAGCTACGGCTCCTGTGGCGTCGGCACACCGCAGCATTTCGTGATGGAACTGGTCAAGCAAAAGTCTGGTGTCAGTGCTACCAATGTCGGCTACAAGGGCTGTGCCCCTGCGCTGACCGACGTGGTGGGCGGCCAGGTGCAATTGGCCATCCTCAGCGCCAACCTTGCTGCGCCGCACATCAAGACCGGCAAGCTCAACGGCATTGGCGTGTCGACCGCTACGCGCTATGACCTGATGCCCCAGGTGCCGACCTTTGAAGAGCAGGGCCTGAAGCCGCTGGACTTTTCCATCTGGTATGCGCTGATGGGCCCGGCCAAAATGCCGCCCGAGGTGGTTGCCAAAATTTATGCGGACGTTCAAAAAGTATTGGCCGAAGCCGCCGTGAGGGAAAACCTTTCAGGAGCAGGCGTGGAGCCCCTGAGCGGCGACGGTGCCGCGCTTGCCAGGCTGATCAAGGTGGACCTGGCGCGTTATGCGCAACTGGCCAAATCGGCCAATATCAAACCTGAATGAATGCTGGGGGGTAGTGACGCCCGCGCAGCGCAGGCGCTGCGGTTTCGGCGCCTTGTCTGACGGCGGCCTGTCACCCAATACCCTATAACTGATGCATGGCGGGCCCGTAGCGGCCCTGCTCTGGCCGGCATTGACCCGCGAAGGGCGCCGGCCGCAGAATCCATTCCTGGCTCAAGGAGATTCCATCATGTACAAGCACATTCTGGTTCCTGTAGACGGCTCTTCCACCTCGCGCAAGGCGATCGGCAATGCACTGGCAGTGGCCCAGGCGTTCAAGAGCGAGGTGACCGTCGTTTACGTCATAGACCCCTATGCTTTTACCGGGGTGGGCGCCGACTTTGCCTATGGGCAGGCCGAATACCTGAGCGCTGCCACGGCCGAAGCCAATGAGGCCATCACCGCAGCCGAGCAAGCTTTCAAGGAGGCGGGTATCACCGCCACCGGATCGGTGGTGGAAGGCCATGCCATCTATCGCGGCATTCTGGACACCGCCGAGGCGATCAATGCCGACCTGATCGTGATGGGCTCGCATGGCCGCCGCGGGCTTGAAAAACTGGTACTGGGTAGCGTCACCGCCCAGGTGCTTTCCCATGCACACCTGCCTGTGCTGGTGGTGCGCGACTGAGCCGCCGTTTCCTGATGACGTGACACCAACAAAGGAGCTTTTATGGACCTTCTGAACCACGACATTGCACATGAATTTCCGGAATACCTGCAGAAGATGCGCAGCCTCAAGGTGTCTGACCCACACT
This sequence comes from Polaromonas sp. P2_G11, assembly GCF_056403595.1. Lineage (NCBI taxonomy): Bacteria > Pseudomonadati > Pseudomonadota > Betaproteobacteria > Burkholderiales > Comamonadaceae > Polaromonas > Polaromonas sp. P2_G11. The sequence continues at coordinate 296,649 of NZ_JBFUFE010000006.1, forward strand.
TTGCCGAGCTCTTTGCGCGCTACGACGAGGATAACCACGCGATTGCAAAGTATGAGCAGGGCGTGGGTGTCATCACGGACGAGGCGCTGGAAGACCTGAAAAAGCGGCGGCTCAAGGTCAAGGACGAGATTTACCAGATTCTCAAGAAAAGCTGACCACGTCATGGGAATTCCTGATTTTTAAGGAAAACTGCCTTGAAACCCAATAGGAACTTGCGCAAGCAGCTATCAAAATGGAAGCAAAAAACGGGGTTTATATCGTTCCTGCCCTGCAGGGCGGCTTGAAAGTCCGGTGATATGGACAACGGTTTTCGGCCGTTTCATCAAACTGCCATGTGCCGTGGGTACGCTGGGGTGTTTGACCGATTTCCGGTTGTGCAGGAGAGAGCCTTGAGTTCAAGCGAAGAAGAATTGATGCGGCGGATCCGCAACGACCTGATCGACAGCTACGACGAAGAGCTGGAGATGGAGATTGAAGACCGCACCGTGGCCGAGCTTGTCGGGGAAGAGCAGCCTGCCCGCAGCCCCAGGGACGCGGCACAGGAAAAAGAAGACCGCCGCCAGTACTTCCGTGAGCTGTTCCGCCTGCAGGCCGAACTCGTGAAGCTGCAGGACTGGGTGGTCAGCACCGGCCACAAGGTGGTGATTTTGTTTGAAGGGCGCGACGCCGCCGGCAAGGGAGGCGTGATCAAACGCATCACCCAGCGGCTCAATCCGCGCGTCTGCCGTGTGGCGGCATTGCCGGCCCCGAACGACCGCGAGCGCACGCAGTGGTACTTCCAGCGTTATGTGTCCCATTTGCCGGCAGCCGGCGAGATCGTGCTGTTTGACCGCAGCTGGTACAACCGCGCCGGCGTGGAACGCGTCATGGGCTTTTGCACCGACGACCAGTACGAAGAATTTTTCCGTACCGTGCCGGAGTTTGAAAAGATGCTGGTGCGTTCGGGCATACAGCTCATCAAGTACTGGTTTTCCATTTCCGATGAAGAGCAGCACCTGCGCTTTCTCGGGCGCATCCACGACCCGCTCAAGCAATGGAAGCTCAGCCCCATGGATCTGGAGTCACGCCGCCGCTGGGAGGAGTACACCAAGGCCAAGGAGATCATGCTGGACCGCACCCACATCCCCGAGGCCCCATGGTGGGTGGTGCAGGCGGACGACAAGAAAAAAGCCCGCCTGAACTGCATCCACCACCTGCTGCAGCAGATGCCCTACCAGGAAACCCCGCACCCGCCCATCGTGCTGCCCGAACGGGTGCGCCATGAGGACTATGTGCGCGTTCCGGTCCCACAAAACATTGTGGTACCGGAAATCTACTAACACCCCCGTTCAGGCTCACTTCAGAAATAGACCCACCCCTGTCCAGGCTCACTGCGTGTAGCCTGTTCCCCCCTCGAGGGGGCGGCGCCTGCGGCCCGGCAAAGCCGGTTCCGCGGCACCTGCTGGGTTTAAGAGTTCTTTGGTAACCAGTGGGAGCGGTCAGTCCCTCACGTCAGCTACTGGATTGGCGCCGAAATCTGGCCGTGCCAGGAAAGCGAGGATTCGCGCAGCGGCATCTTCGGGCGATGTCAGTACGCCGCCCGTTTTCAAACCTACAAACGACTCACGATCCGGAAAGGCCTTGGGGTCGGCTGCGCGCAGCTGCTCCTGCATGCCTGTGTCGATCACGCCGGGTGCGAGTGAGCAGACTTTGGCGCCATGGGGCTTCAGGGCTTCTTCCAGTGCCAGGCAGCGGGTGAAATGGTCCATGCCGGCTTTGGCGGCGCAGTAAGCCGCTTGCGAAGCCATGGCGCGGCGCCCCAGGCCCGACGAAATATTGAGCACCTTGCGCGGCGCCTGCCAGCCGCCGGTGGCGCGCAGGAAGGCGGCGGTGATTTGCATGGGCGCTTCCAGTCCCACACGCAGCGCCCTTGCCAGGTCTGCTTCGCCAATCTGGTCCAGCGAGCCGATCTGCGGGATCACGCCTGCGTTGTTGATCAGCGTGACGCTGGTCCAGGGTGCCCTGGCATGTGAATCCTTGAGCCAGCTTTCCAGCTTCTCATTCAGTGAGCCGCTGTCCGCCAGGTCATGCGCCCATTGCAGCACCGTAGCGCCGACATGCTGCGCATGTTCTTCCAGCTCGGGCACGGCAGTGCGCGAAATGCCAAGCACCGTGTGGCCGGCGGTGAGCAGCTGGCGTGCCATGGAAAAGCCCATGCCGCGCGAGGCGCCTGTGATCAGGGTGAGGTGGGTGTTTTGTGTCATGGTTGCATGGTAGCGCCGGTACCATGGAACTGCTCGCGGTCTAAAAGTCGGGCTTGCTTTCAAATGCCATCGCCTGCCCGCTGGCCGGATGCGTGAGCTGCAGCGCTGCGGCGTGCAGCAACAGCCGGGGCGCGGCCGCCTGTACCGTTTCAGAGGCGTACAGCGCGTCGCCTAAAATCGGATGGCCCAGCGCTTTTAGATGCACGCGCAATTGATGCGACCGGCCGGTGACAGGTTCGAGTTCTACGCGCGTGGTGTTAGCCGCCGTATCATGCGCCAGCACGCGCCAGCGGGTCTGGCTGGGTTTGCCGCGTTCGGCATCGATGATGCGCAGCGGCCGGCGTGGCCAGTCCACGATGATGGGCAGGTCGATCAGGCCCCAGCCGTCCGGGGCATTCGGATCACTCGATGCGGGCAAGTGGCCGCTTACCACCGCCACGTAGCGCTTGCCAACCTCACGCGTTTCAAACGATCGGCTCAGCGCCCGCTGCATGGCCGCGCCGCGCGCCATCAGCATCAGGCCCGAGGTGGCCTGGTCCAGCCGGTGCACGATCAGGGCGTCTGGAAAGGCGGCCTGCACGCGGGCACTCAGGCAGTCCTGCTTGTCTTCGCCGCGTCCCGGCACTGAGAGCAGTCCTGAAGGCTTGTCCAGCACCAGCAGGAACTCATCGGCGTGTAGCAGCCTCACACCTGGAATGTCGATGACATTACCTGCGGGGTAATTGTTCTGCGGCGGCTCGGCCTTCATGATTCAGTCAACGAAAAGTTTTTAACCAAGGAGAAGACATCATGACTGACGCAGGTGCCATTGCCATTGCATGTGGATTGATCATCGGCCTGGGCGCCATTGGCGCCTGCCTGGGCATAGGGACGATGGGCGGGCGATTTCTGGAAGGTGCCGTGCGCCAGCCCGAATTGATGGAGCCGCTGCAGGTCAAGATGTTCCTGCTGGCCGGCCTGATCGATGCCAACTTCCTGATCGGTGTGGGCATCGCCATGATGCTCTTGTTCGCCAATCCCCTCTAGGGCTGGGGCTTGGCTTTAGGCGGCGGGAAGTTGTGAACCGGCGGGCTGCTGCGTTTGACTTCCCGCAGCATGAAGAGGTAAAGGCTTTCGACTTTCTCGCGCGCCCAGGGCGTCTTGCGCAAAAATTTCAGGCTGGACGCCACGCTGGGGTCGCTGGTAAAACAGCGGATGTTGATGCGCTGGCCCAGCTCTTCCCAGCCGTAGTGGTCAGACAGCGCAGTGACGATCGTTTCCAGCTTGACGCCATGCAGTGGATTGCCCGGCTGTGCTGGAGCGACAGCCAGGACATCTCCGGGCGGGTTTGCAGGCAAGTCGCCAGTGCCGACCATCAAAACCTTATTTGTTCTTCAGTTTGCCGCGCAGCGGAACCTGCGTCACGATGGTCGGGCGCACCGCGTCGGGAGACACCGTCTTGGGTGGCGAGGTGTCCTTCTTCGGCTTCTTGACCATCTTGTTGTTGTTTTGCTGTCCTTTTGCCATGGTTTTCTCCGTTGGGTTGAGTGAGGTTGATAAAAGAATCGCGAGAGGGATGCCGTGATTATCAATGCAACTTGATGCGGGGGCGATAGGTGCGGTCCAGCATTTCCGACAGCGTGATCAGTGCGGTTTTCTTGAAGCCGCCCAGCGCCAGCTGGTGCTGCTTGTGCAGGCCCCAGTACATGAACTTGGCCAGCTGGCCTTCAATGAAGAAGCTGCCCTTGGTGAGACTGCCCATCAGGCTGCCGACGGAAGAGTATTCCGACAGCGACACCAGCGAACCCTGGTCCTTGAAGACGAAGGGCGCTACCGGCTTGCCGGCGATCAGGTCGGAGAGTGAGCGTGTCAGGTACATGGCCTGCTGGTAGGCGGCCTGGGCTCGCGGTGGTACCCAGGTGCCGTCGGGTTGCTGGCATGCCGCACAGTCGCCAAAGGCATAGATGTTTGCGTCGCCCGTGCTTTGCAGGTTTCCGTTCACCACCAGCTGGTTGAGCCTGTTGGTTTCCAGCGGGTTGCCATCGCCCAGGGTCCGCAGAAAGTCGGAGGCTTTTACGCCGGCGGCCCACACCGTGATGCTCGATGAAATGACCTTGCCGCTGGCCATCTTCAGGCTGTCGGCCGTGACTTCCACCACTTTTTCATTGGTGTGCACTTCGATGGCCAGCTTGCGCAGCTCGCGCATGGCCGATTCGCTCAGTCGCTCGGGCAACTGGGCCAGCAGGCGCGGCGCGGCTTCGACGAGAATGATCTGCAGGTCTTTTTCGGGGTGGATGTGGTCAAAGCCGTAGTTGGCCAGCACCCGCGCTGCGGCGTGCAGCTCGGCGGCCAGCTCCACCCCGGTGGCGCCGCCGCCCACGATCGCCACCGTCAGACGACCGCTGCCGGCCACGCGCGGCACGGTTTGCGCGCGAATGCAGGCGTTGATGAGGCGGTCGTTAAAGCGCTTGGCGGCCTGCGGGCTGTCGAGCTTGATGGTGTGTTCGGCCGCACCGGGCGTGCCGAAGTCGTTGGTCTGGCTGCCCACGGCAATCACCAGCGTGTCGTAGGCCAGTTGCTGGGCCGGTGTGATCTCGCGGCCGGCTTCGTCATGGCTGGCGGCCAGCTGCAGGGTTTTGTTCTGGCGGTCCACGCCGGTCAGGCTGCCCAGACGGAACTTGAAGTGGTTCCAGCGGGCCTGCGCGAGGTATTCAATTTCTTCGGCGTGGGTGTCAAAACTGCCGGCGGCCAGCTGGTGCAGCAGCGGTTTCCAGACGTGGGTGCGGGCGGCGTCGACCAGGGTGACCTCGGCCAGGCCCTTTTTGCCCAGGCGTTTGCCCAGTTGCGTGGCCAGCGCCAGCCCTCCGGCGCCTCCGCCCACTATGACGATGCGGTGCATAACTTCTTCCTCCTGGTGCCAGGGTGGCCCTGTTATGTCGCCATGTTAACTGCCTGTTTCGCCTAAAACGGTCTCCCACTTAAAGCCAATGGCCTAATTTTCAGGCCAGCAGGCGGGCTTATCGGGCTTGTTTTCCGGTTTGGGTAAAAATGGTCCCGCTCCGGGGAGAGCCCTCATGCCTGTGGATGAGTCAATGCACTAATTCTGGATTTAGCTATACAGGACGTGCGCAAGCAGCTATTAAATCAATAGCATTGCAACCGCCGAAGCGTCCCCTCAAGAGTAGCCCCGTGCCACACCTGGCGGGTACGGCGCTGTTAAGCTTCGGGCCGCATGCCGACACACTCATTCAAGGAACTCACCCGCCAGCGCGCCTACATGCGCATGTGGTTCGCCCGGATTTTTGCCACCACAGGCAACCAGATGCTGATGGTCGCCGTGGGCTGGCAGATGTACGAACTGACCGGTAACGCCTGGGACCTCGGGCTGGTGGGGCTGTACCAGTTTGTTCCGGCCTTGCTGCTGACGCTGGTGGCCGGACACGTCGCCGACCGATTTCACCGTGGGCGCATCATCGCGGCCTGCCTGGTCACGCAGGCCACGGTGGCGATGATCCTGGTGGCGGCCACACAGGGCTGGCAAATTGGGGGAATGCACCACAGCTGGGCTTCGCGCGAGTTGTTGCTGGCAGTGTCGGTCATGCTGGGCGTGGCCCGCGCCTTCCAGATGCCCGCGCAGCAATCGCTTACCCCGGTGCTGGTGCCGCCCGCCATGCTGCCGCGCGCCATGGCTTTCAGCTCGGCCGGCATGCAGGCAGCAGTCATAGGCGGGCCAGCGCTGGGTGGCGTGATTTTTGTGGCCGGCGCCACGGCGGTGTATGCCACCTGCGCCTTCCTCTTTGCCACCGGCTGCGTGCTGATCGCGGTGCTGCGCTATGACCACGCGCCGCCGCCGCGCGAGCCGGTGACGCTGCGCACGCTGCTGGCCGGCGTGGAGTTTGTATGGCAGCGCAAGGCCCTGCTGGGCGCCGCGTCGCTGGATCTTTTTGCCGTGCTGCTGGGCGGCGCCACGGCCTTGCTGCCCATGTTCGCCAAAGACATCCTGCACGTCGGGCCCTGGGGCCTGGGCCTGCTGCGCGGTGCCCCTGCGGTCGGCGCTTTGCTGACGTCCGCGGTGCTGACCCGCTGGCCGCTGGAGCGACGCGTCGGGCCGACCATGCTGTCGGCCGTAGCCCTTTATGGCGTGTGCATGGTGGTGTTTGGCCTGTCGACCAGCTTTGTGCTGTCACTGCTGGTGCTGGCCGTCTCGGGCGGCGCCGATATGGTCAGCGTGGTGGTGCGCCAGACACTGGTGCAGATCGAAACGCCGAATGAAATGCGCGGCCGCGTCAGCGCGGTCAACTCCGTGTTCATCGGCGCGTCCAACCAGCTTGGAGAGTTTGAATCAGGCGCCACTGCAGCGCTGCTGGGGCCGGTCGGGTCGGTTGTGGCGGGTGGGGTGGGGACGCTGCTGGTGGCTGCGGCGTGGTTCAGGCTCTTCCCGTCGTTGTCGCGGCGGGACAAGATGGTTAACCGTTAGCGTCCGCGCTTTCAAAACCGGGATCGTGAGATTTCGATGAATGAGTCAACGCATCACTTGAGTGAAGCCTCCACCAGCGCTGCCCATGATTCAAAAGAATCGGCTGGCCAGTTGTTGTCGACCTTGAGCCTTTCGACTAAGAAGGGCCGCGGCCTGCCACCGTACCAGTTCACCCAGACGCAAGTGCCATTGCCTGGAATTTGTGCAAGTGGAACGTCGAATTCTTTCACGAAGAATTCCGTGCCGGCCGGAAATTCGGACAGCTTGGGAATGCGCGGTTTCGGGGTGCGCTTTGGGATGTAGACGCAGGCGAATGCAACAAGTGACAGTGCAATCACGATCAACATTTCGAGTGGCATATATGGGGCCTAAGGATTGAGATGAACTCGACCTGACTTGTCGAGGTGAACTCTTGATGGAAGCTTAGCCGCCACGCATTTCACGCAGCACCTGGCGGGCAAGATACCCGAAGGAGGCACCGGTCCCAGGCACGCCGACTGTTGGCGGAAACGACGGAGTAGCGTTCCTGAACTCTTCGACACCGAGTAACGCTCCATTGGCGCGCGAGAGCATGGCTTCGAATTCCCAGAACTCCGACGTATCGGTCAGCCAGACGCCTGCCATCAGGTTCCCTTCCTGTTCGGGGATTTCATGGAGCTGTACCAATAGGCCGGACGCAGGCTTAAGCCCGTGCGAAAGAAGAACCGTATGAAGCCAAGCCTGCAATGAGGATTGGAGTGCAGCCGCGTGCTCGATCTGAGCCTTGACGGCGGCATTCTGCTGTTGAACATTGCGTTGGAGTGCCATGGTGCCTGATGGTTGCTGCTGATGGACGTGTTATCCATGCCTGGCTTTTGTCGGGTCACGGGGAAATTCAGGCGCCAGGTACCCGCTATAGGAGAGCACTGTACCGAGCAATGGGAGGCCGACTTCTACTTTGAACTGATACTGACCGTTGTCGATGCACTTCGATGCGGCCGTGCGAGGCAGGAGCCAAAGAGGGAAGGGAACGCCCGCTAGCCGGCCCCCGATGGGCCGCCAGACCCAGCCGCCATTGACAATGGAAACACCCAGCTTGAGGCGAAGCAGGCCCGATGACTCGACCCAGTAACCCGATGGATAACGACCTGTCGGCGTGAAGGTTGAGGCAAACGTGGAGGTTTTATTGAAGGTACGGTTCCAGTGAAGCTCGGTGTCAGTGCTGAAAATGGAAACGCTCATCGATGCAGTCCCGTCGCAAGGCGGGACACCAAGTTTTTGCGCAAGCCGCCGGCCTGCCCAACCTGCAAGGCCGGTGCCCAGGCGAACCTCGACTGTGCCAGAGAGCATGCCTCCAGACCGATGAAGTTCCTGGAGCAACGGGTGCAGTTGTGCGAAGGCCTCACCAAACCAGGTTTCAACGACTGCTGACATGCGCTCTTTCGGTTGCGGTGCAGTTCCGCCATGAACCGGATCAACAGAAGGGGGGGGCTGCACACTGCAGGTGATTTTAGGTGTGTAGCTGGCAGGCCGCTGTCCTCCAGATGAAGGGCGCTGGCGGCTCGGGTCCTGTTGTCTTCAAAGGACGACCATTGCGCCCCGCTTCGCAACGAAGCGCAGTGATCCGTCTACCGCCCCGTATTCGCCCGTATCCGGTTCACTTCCACCGGCGTGATTTCACTCGCCCTATTGCCCCATGACTGTCGGACATGCGTCAGCACCAGCGCCATGTCGGCGTCGTTCAGCACCAGCACGAAGGGCGGCATGCCAAAGGGGCGAGGGTTGCCGGCGGTGGCCGGGGCGTAGCCGCCATTCAGCACGATCTGCACCAGGTTCACGGCCTGGCTCATGGTCACGGCGCGGTTGCCTGCCAGCGCCGGGTAGGCATTGGCGATGCCTTCGCCCTTGGCACCGTGGCACTGGGCGCAGTGCTGTTCATAGAGTTTGGCGGCGCGTTCCACCGACTCGCCCTGCGTCTTGATGGTGGCCGGCTCGGGGGGCGTGGTGTGCGAGGGCGGCAGCTCTTTGAGGAACTGCGCCATCGCGCCGAGGTCGGCATCGCTCAAATACTGCGTGCTGCGCTGGACGACTTCAGCCATGGGGCCGGTGACCGAGGCGCGTGGTGAAACGCCGTTTTTCAGAAGGCTCACGATGTGTTGCCTGTCCCAGTCGCTCACGCCCGCTTCATACGGCGAGGTCAATGAGGGCGCATACCAGTTCTGCATGGGGATCAGCCCGCCGGCCAGGTCCAGCCCCGCGTCGCTGGCGCCCAGCGCATTGCGTGCGGTGTGGCAGGCCGCACAATGACCCAGGCCCTTGACCAGGTAGGCGCCGCGATTCCAGTCGGCGCTGCGTGCGGTGTCCGGTTGGTACACACCGGGGCTGAAGTACAGGGCGCGCCACACCGCAAGCGCTGCCTGCGACTGGTAAGGAAAGCGCAGCGCATGGGATTGGTTGGGCTGCACCGCAGCGGGCATGCTACGCAGGTAGGCAAACAGCGCATCCGAGTCTTCGCGCGTGACCTGCGTGTAGCTGGTGTAGGGGAAGGCCGGGTAGAGCAGGCGGCCGTTTTTGGAGCGGCCGTTGTGCATGGCGCGCCAGAAATGGGCGGATGACCAGCTGCCGATGCCGGTTTTGTCGTCGGGCGTGAGGTTGGACGTGAACACTGTGCCAAACGGCGTAGCAATGCCGCGCCCGCCCGCATAGGCCTGGCCGCCTTGCACGGTGTGGCAGGTCTGGCAATTGCCGGCGCGCGCCAGGTAGGCGCCCCGGGCAATCAGGCTGTCGCTGGGGGCCGCGTTAGCCACAGGCGCCTTCACGTCGACTTCGTCGCGCACATTCAGGGCCCATACCAGCAAAACCGCGGCGGCTGCCAGGGTGGAAAGGCCCACCGCCCATTTGAGGAGGGTCTTCATTTTTGCGGTTTCCTGGTGGGCAAAGTCGGTACAGCGGGCATGTCTGCTGCGCTCCCGCAGGTGATGGCCACAGCGCCGGGTGCGAGCGCGGGCAGCGTGGTGGCTGGTTTGGTGCTTGCCGGCAGGGGCTGCGCCGCCACCCAGCTGGCGACGGCATTGATGTCTTCCAGGGTGAGTTTTTCCACTACATTTTTCATGCAGTCCGGCGCGTGCGCGCGGCGCTGGCCGGCCTTCCAGGCGCCCAGCTGTGCATTGAGGTAGTCACGCGGCAGCCCCAGCAGGCCTGGAATGGCAGGCGCCACGCCGGTCATGGCCTGGCCGTGGCACTGCACGCAGGCCGGCAGCCGGCGCGCGGCGTCGCCCTGCATGGCCAACTGCTGTCCATGGCGCATGGCCTCGGGTGATGCGGCAGCGGGCAGGGGTGCGGGATAGGGGACTTCGAGCTGGGAGAAGTATTGCGCGATCTCCATCAGGTAGGTGTCGCTGAGCGGTTCGATCAGCTGCGTCATGAGGCCGTAGTGGCGGCGCCCGTCGCGAAAGTTCAGCAGCTGGTTGTACAGGTAGCCCGCCGGTTTTCCCGCCAGGCGCGGGTAGTAGCCGTCGGGTGCAGCCCGGCCCTGCGGCCCGTGGCAGGCCGTGCAGGCCATGGTGCGCTGCGCGATGGTGTCTTCAAACGGCGGCGGGGCTGCCTGGGCGGCACCCGCCATGGCAAATGCAAGGCCGGCCCACAACAGCCGCGTGGCCAGCACACGCTTGCAAAAGCGTAGGAAAAATCTAGGGTTCATGGGGCCATCATGCCGCACATGGGCGGCCGGTGTCAGCATCAGTTGCGCTCCCAAAAAACATATCAGATGAAAAACGGTGAAATTGACGGGACGCTGGGCGCGGTGGACCCGTTGCAAAAGTCCCTGGCGGGGGCCGCACGGCTGACGGCAGCCGGGCTTGCCGCCCTACCTGCGGGGGTCTTGCAGCGCGCGGACACAGGCCAGAAAATGGTCCCAGCTGGTCTGCACTTCCTTCACACGCACGCCTTTGTCCAGCACTGCACCGCAGGCTGCTTCAGCGCGCCGCACCACCTTGGTCAATGCGCTGCCCGGCAAGGGGGGAATCTGCGCGCGCAGCGCGTCGGCTTTCGCCCGCATCTGCATGATGGCGTCCCTGGCCAGCGTCTTGTTGCCGGCGCAGGCAATCATGCCGATCATTTCCGCCATTTCACCAAACGCCGGATCCAGGTGCCAGGCCGCGGCCGTGCCGAGCGCCAGTACCCACAGGCGCTTGTTGCGTACAGAAGGTGCGTCTGCCGGCGCGCCCTGCAAGCTGGCGCCGGTAGCCTCCACGGCATCCTGGGCCGTCGGGCCGGGTGGCGTGGTGCCGGTCGCTGGGTGGGTGGGCTTGTTCATGGCGCTTTGTCTTGTATAGACAAGGCTGGATTTTGCCTGAGTGCTCCAGGACCCGGCAGCTGCCTGCGGCCAAGACCCGCTTTTCTTAGGGGAAAAGTGCCTGAAGCCGTTTATGGACGGGCGAAAGCAGCTATCAAAAATATAGCAAATTAACTGTTTAGCCAGTCTGCGATGTGCCGGCACACCCAGCCGGGATCGTCGTGCGGCAGGTCATGCCCGGCCCAAGGGTGTTCGTGGTGCGCGGCCTGCCAGGCTTTCGCCAGGCGAGAGGTGCAGCGCGGGTTCACCAGGTGGTCGGCCGCCGAAGACAGCAGCAGGGTGGGGCAGGTCGGCGGCGCGGTAATGCTGAAAGCCGCTGCGGCCCCCAGCTGGCGCCAGGCATTGGCGGCGCTGACGGGCGCATCCCGGCGGATACGGGTCCACGTGGCCAGGTCTTCATCGCGCGACGCGGTGTTGTTGCAGGTCAGCCGGTGGATGATGCGTTCGGCGCTGTCTGTATCGCCCCAGCGCAAAGCCAGCAAGGCCAGCGGCAGCCAGTTGGCCGGGCGCAGGCGTTCGGTCACCCGGCCGTGGGGACGCATGCTGGTGTTGACCAGCACCAGCCGCGAGACTTCGCCCGGGTACTGCAGCGCCCAGTCGGCCGCCACCATCGCGCCCAGTGACATCGCCACCAGCCGATAGGGAGGCTGCAGGCCGCTGGCCAATAGCTGTGCCCGTGCAAAGTCTGTCATGCCGCGCACCGAGCGCGGTGAGGTGCCGCGGTGAAAGACGCCGTTGCCCGGAAGGTCAAGCGCCACAGTCTGGCTTGCTTCGGCGGCAGGCAATGTTGCGGCAAGCTGCGGTGCAAAGCCGCCCCAGTGCCGCGCTTCGCGGGTCAGGCCCCTGAGCAACACCCAGGTCATGTCACAACACCCTGCGCGGGCGCCAGTGCGCTGCGGCAAGCCGTGCGAGCTGCACGCGCTGGTCGCCCGAAGGCAGCCAGCGCGGTGCGGAGAATGCGGCGCGTGTCAGGAAATCCAGCAGGTCTGCATGGCGGCGCAGTACACGCCGTGTGCGGTGGGCCTTGATGGGGTTGAAAATTCCATGGCGCGAAAACAGCTGGCGCGGGTTCTTGCGTATCCATAACCACGAGCCCAGCTCCAGCGTCATCGGCAAAAAGATGTTCTCCGCCGGGGCGCGATCATAGGCATGGTCCCAAAGGTCGCCGTGCAGCAGGTACTGGTTGCTTTGCGGCTCAAAGCTGTAGGCGTGGTGCGGGTGCGATTGCTCCAGCATGGTCCGCAGTGCAAACATCTCCGGCAGGTGCGGCATCAGCCGGCGCGTCCTGGCGTACGGAAACCACAGGCTGTCCTCAAAGCCGTAGCCCGAATGGCAGTCCAGTGCCAGGCTGAAGGGCCGGCTGGCCAGTTGTTCCCGCACCACTTGCAATACGGCCGCGCTTTCCACTTCCATCGGCATGCCCGGCCTTCCGCAGTACCAGGGAAGCTGGGGGCTCACGGTTTGCCCGCCGGCCAGGAAAGGCACACGGGCGTCGGCCTTGTGGGGGGCGTTGCGCATCAGGTCCACGCCCTGGGGGTTGGCGCGCTTGTGCGCCCACATGCCGCCGGGATTCACGATGGGCATGAACACCAGCCGGATCTTTTCGAGTTGCCGGTGCAGCAGATCGTCCCACTCCAGGCGAAACAGCAACGCCCGCATGTAATGCAAAACCAGCTGCGTGCCGATGCGTTCCAGTCCATGGATGCCGCCGAAGAAGCCCACCGCGGGCGCCGCCGGATCGCGGGAGCCGATGCCCGCCACATACAGGGGAAAAGACGGGCCGGCAGTATGCGCTTCGGCCGCAACGGCCACATCAAAGTGCGCGCTGCCCGCCAGCAAGATCATCTTGAGCTCTTCCATCTCTGCAAAGCTGGCCGCCGCATCCCGCGCCGGCGTGAGGCTGTAAGGGCTGTGAAGGCTGCGCGGGCTGTCGGCAGCGCTATTCAGTGGCGGAGGGAGCATCCGCCCATCCTTGCACAGTTGTTTGACAGGCGTGCTACAGCTTGTTGTTTTGCAGTGAAGACCGGGAACCTGGCTGGCGCGGCTCGGCGCCCGCCCGCTGTGAAATGGCAGCAATCACCTGGTGCAGGGCCTTGTTCACCGGTTTGTCGTTGCGAATGATCAGGGCCAGCGTCCTTTGCAGCCGTGGGTACAACGGGTGGACCACGAGTTCGGCATGCTGCCCTGGGCCGGTGACCGCCATTGCGGGCAGGATGCTGCAGCCCAGGCCCGCTGCCACCATTTCCTTGATGGCTTCGACGCTGCCCAGTTCCATGATGGGTTTGGGGGCGTGGCCCGCATCCTGAAACCACTGGTCGATGATCACGCGGGTGTTGGCCGCCGGCTCGAACAGCACCAGCTCGCGCTTTGCCAGGACGGCCGGGGTGATCCTGGCGGGCATGGCGGCGTCACGCTTGGGTGCGATGGCCACAAACTCGTCGTTGAACAACGGTGTCACCGCCAGCGCGCGCCGTTTGACGGGCAGCGTGACCAGCGCCAGGTCCAGCATGTTGCCTTCCACCGCCTTGACGAAGTCGGCCGTGTTGCCCGTGCTGACCACCACGCTCAGATTGGGAAACCGCAGCCTCAATGAGCGCAGGATTTGCGGCAGGAAATAAAGGCAGGCTGTGGCGCCAATGCCCAGTGTGATGCGGCCAGCCACATTCGAGGAGTGGGAAGCCATGGCGGCCATGACGCCGTCTACGGCGGTGTTGACATGCTGGATTTCTTCCATCAGGTCAAGCCCTGCGGGTGTGGGCGTTGCGCGGCGCGCCACGCGTTCAATCAGGCGCACGCCCAGCTTCTGCTCCAGCTGCCTGATTTGCAGGCTGACGGCGGGCTGTGAAAGGCCCAGCCTTTCGGCCGCACCGGAAAAGCTCCCGGTTTCAACGATGAGGGCGTAGGTGCGCAGGTGGTCCAGGTTGAGCATGCAAAGAAATTCTAATCAATCTGATAAGTTTTGACATATTTACTTATGCATGCCGTTGCGCAACCATAGCGGCATGCACCTCACACCCATACCCCATGCCACGCGCCCCGGCCCTTCCTCCGGAACTTGCGATTCCCTGGTGATCGGTCCCTGTGCCGAAAGCCATATGGAGGCAATCCAGGCGATATACGCGCACTACGTGGCCACCAACCTGGCGACGTTTGAGCTGGAGCCGCCCAGCGTCGCGCAGATGTTGTCGCGCCGCGCCGACATCCTGCAGGGCGGCTACCCCTACCTGGTGGCGCACCGCAACGCAGAGGTGGTGGGGTACGCCTATGGCAGTGCCTATCGTTCGCGGCCGGCCTATCGCCATACGGTGGAAGACTCGATTTACGTCGCGCCAGGCATGCGCCAGGCCGGCATTGGCAGCGCCTTGCTGCGTGAGCTGATCCGCCAGTGCGAGCAACGCGGTTTCCGGCAAATGGTGGGCGTGGTCGGCAACAGCGCCAACACGGGCTCGCTCAGGGTGCACGAGGCGCTGGGTTTTACCCGTGTCGGCACGCTGGGCTGTGTCGGCTACAAGTTCGGCCAGTGGGTGGACACGGTGCTGATGCAGCGCGCGCTCGGCGACGGCGCCGCGTCGCCCGGGGCTTTGCCCGTGGGTCTACGGCAGATACCGGCAGTTCAGTCCCCCGGCTCGATCACCACATCCGACAGTGGGTACGCGACACAGGGCAGGATGTAGCCCGCCTGCTTTTCCTCGGCGCTCAGGCCCGGCCATTCGATGCGGTAAGCCACCTGCCCGCTGGCCATCCGGCGGATGCAGGTGCGGCAGGTGCCGTTTCTGCACGAACTGTCCATCGCCACGCCGGCCTGGAGTGCTGATTGCAGGATCGGCAGGGACGGCGAGGCGCTGAAATGCACCCCTTCCGGGTTCAGCTGGACGCTGAACAGAACCGCATTCGCCGGATCGCCAGGGTGGGCCGGGTCGTCCATCGCTGCTTCGGGTACGGGTAGCTGCCTGCGCCGGCGTCTGCGTTAACCGCGCAGGCGTTCCAGCAGCAGCACGGTCATCAGGGACAGCAACAACTGCTGCTCTTCGCGTTCATTGACGGGGGCCATCCGCTCGGCGGTGAACCGGCCCTCAAACAGGGCGGGCTGCTTGGTGAGCTCGGCCACCAGGGTGCCGTCGGGTCTCGTCACCTGGTAGGCGGGATGGAACAGGTAGCCCGAAAACATACCGATCACCGGAATCTGGCTGAATAGGCCGTCAAGAAAACGCGTCATCACGCTTTTCTCGTTGATGCTGAAGTGGGTGACGCCGTTGTCCTGCACGTCAAAACCGGCTCTCCACATGGAGCGCATGCCGCGACGCTTGATGCCGCCCAGCGCCGCGCCCTGGGTATCGGTGAAGTGATAAAGCGCTGAAAAATCGATAATCCGGTCCGCCTTGATCTGGTAGAGCTGCCGGTCCTGTTTTTCATCGGTGAAAACCGTGATGGCTTCCTTGAGCTTGAAGAGTTTTTGTTTGACATACGCCACCGGCTGGCTATGCGCGTCCTTGACCAGAAATTGCGGTGCAAAGGCGATGAGTTTGAAGGACATTTGCAGGGGAAACTGAATACCTTGGGCCATGATGTGCAAGCGCTTGTAAGTGTTAGGGTGCGACGAATGTACCCGACGCCAAAGTCACTGGCCGGGCATTCATCCTGCCGCCGGACCGCCGTGAAGCGAATGTATTGCCGGGCGAGAGGCGATTTGGGCGACAATTCTGCTCCCCCGATCATTTCCCGCACCGATTCACAAGCGATTTTTTTCATGTCCAGCTATTCCGTCCGTCCCGCTACGCCCCGCGATGCCAAAACCATTGCCGAAATCCATGTCGCCACCTGGCAGGCCGCTTATAAAGACCTCATGCCCGAGGACTACCTCGGCAAGATCACGGTAGAAAAACGCCTGCCTTACTGGCGCGAAGCCATCGAATTCAGCGAACCGCAACTGCTGGTGGCCACGGACGGAGATGAGATCGTGGGCTTTGTCGGCTTTGACCGTTCCCGCGATGCCGGCACCAAATCCACTGTTGGCGAAATCTGGGCGCTGTATGTGCTGCCAGAACATTGGGGCAAGGGCGCAGGCCTGGCCCTGTGGGACGGCGCGCGTGAGGGCCTGAAAGAAGAGGGTTGCACGCAGGTCACGCTGTGGGTGCTTTTGCGCAATGAGCGTGCGCTGCGCTTTTATGAACACGCTGCGGGGTTCAAGCGCGAGATGCCATCGCTCAAGACGGTGGCTTTTGGCAGTGCCAAGCTGGAAGAGATCCGGCTCAAGCGGGTGGTTGATTGAGGGCTGGATTGTTGAACTGATTCTGTTTGGGCCGGTTCTTGCTCCTGCGTTGCGCTTTTTGCTGAGTTCTGCTGGCCGGGGGTTGCCCGGCGGCAACTCACTTTTCTTTTGCTTCGCCAAAAGCAAAGTAAGCAAAAGAAAAGGCGACCCTGCTGTCTGCGACCCTCCGCTTCGCTACGGGCAACCTGCGGTGCTCGGTTCAGGCGGGGTCTCGCTCGAACTCGCCTTCGGCTCAGACAATCGCGATCCCTGATCCGCCTGAACCTGCGCTCCTCGGCGCATACAGAAGGGCTAATCGGGAGCGGGGACTGAAGACAAATACCAACTCCAATACCGACAAGGACACGCCATGGCGTGTCCTTGTTTCTTCAGGTATTCGTATTCCTTCCCCACCCCCTTGTGGATGCGCCGAGGAGCGGAGGTCCAGACGGATCAGGGCAAAAACTTGTTTGAGCGAAGCGAGTTGTTTTTGACCCCGGCTGGACCGAGCACCACAGGTTGCCCGTAGCGAAGCGTAGGGACGCAGGAACCAGGGTCGCCTTTTCTTTGGTGACTTTCTTTTGGCGAAGCAAAAGAAAGTTACTTGCATGCCGGGCAACCCCCGGCCAGCAGAACTCAGCAAAAAGCACAACGACAGAAAAAACCAGGCCTTAAGAGCGCCATCTCACGACGGCACATTCACCACCCGCTCATCGTCATCAGGAATCAGCGGCATCCCTTCGTCGGGCTCGACCGGCAACTCCAGTGCGTCGTCTTCATCCAGACCTTCCTCGGGTGGGCCGTTACGCGGCTGGCCGTTGTCGGTTGCGCTGGTTCTGAGGGCGGGTCGTCCAATTCTGGGCATTGTGCTTCTCCTTGGAGTTTCGAAAACGTTAGAAGGGCGTTTATCAACGGTGCCTGGCCTGGATGCCTTTGGCTTGTGAGTTCAGGACGATGATGCGGGCAACCGCGACAGGGGCTGCCAAGCCAAGCGGCCTTTTTCCTGTCAGTGTGGGCCGACAACCGCGCGGCACGCACAACACTCTCTTGTCCTACATGCAGCGTATCCGGCTGCGCACAGTCTGCATGCCTGCCACCGCTTAATGTCGGCAGACACCTCTGGATGACGAACCATATACCCGTCATCGCCGGGACACAAATAGATCGCAGAGGTATTTTGCGGAATTTTTTTGAAAGAAGCATCATGGACAAAACCACAGCCTCCACCGGTACGGCTTCCGGTACTGACAACCCCCTGCAGCGCGGCGTCGAGTCTGCCGGCGCAGCGCTCCACAGCGGTATTGACAAGGTGGCTGAGCCGGCCCGCAGTGCGGTAGACCGCGCTTCTTCCGCCGCGCACGAAGGCGTCGACAAGCTGGCCGGCGGTGCCAGCAGCGTGGCTGACCGTTTTGCCGACCAGACCCGCAGGGTGACTGAAGCACCAGGCCGGGCCATTGAGGCCTCGAAATCATGGGTGCAGGAAAGGCCCCTGGAGGCCGTCGGTGCCGCCCTTGCCTTGGGCTTTATCCTGGGACGGCTCACGGCACGCTGAATACCTGGCACATAAATGCCCGTTCAAAGCCGCCCGCGAGGCGGCTTTTTGTTGCGCTGGATTTGGGTACAGTAGGTCTCCCCTTCGGTGCGATCACAACGCATAACAGCAGCACCGGACTCCTGCCAGGCCCCGGCACCGCCACGGCCAGGCTTTGCAAGCTTTGCTCACCCCCTTCGGCCTTGCGCCGGCACACGGAACCTACATATGGCCAGCAGCCTTCTCGCGTTGATCGACGACATCGCCACCATCCTTGATGACGTAGCGCTGCTTTCCAAGGTGGCCGCCAAGAAAACCGCCGGCGTGCTGGGTGACGACCTGGCGCTCAACGCCCAGCAGGTCTCAGGGGTCAAGGCAGACCGGGAACTGCCGGTGGTCTGGGCTGTGGCCAAAGGTTCTTTTGTCAACAAGGCCATCCTGGTACCGGCCGCGCTGGCCATCAGCGCGTTCATACCGTGGGCCGTCACGCCGCTGCTGATGGTGGGCGGTGCATTTCTTTGTTACGAGGGGTTTGAGAAACTCGCGCATAAATTCATGCACAGCGCAGACGAACAGGCGGCCGAGCATGAAGCACTGACCGCCGCACTGACCAACCCCGACGTAGACGTGCTGGCGCTTGAAAAAGACAAGATCAAGGGAGCGGTCCGCACCGACTTCATCCTGTCCGCTGAAATCATCGCGATCACGCTGGGCACCGTGCAGGCCAGTCCCTTCGTGACGCAGGTGGCTGTTCTGGGCGGTATCGCCCTTCTGATGACGGTGGGGGTTTATGGCCTGGTGGCAGGCATCGTGAAGCTGGACGATGGCGGGCTTTACCTTAGCCAGCGTGAAGGAGGCGGCGCCCTGGGCCGCTTGCAGCGCGGCGCAGGCCGCGCCATCCTGCTGACCGCTCCCTGGCTCATGAAAGGCCTTTCTGTGGCGGGCACCATCGCGATGTTCCTGGTGGGGGGCGGCATTTTGACGCACGGCTTTGCGCCGCTGCATCACGCGATCGAGCTGCTCGCGCAAAAAGCGTCGGCCATAGGCGGAGCAGGTGCCTTGCTGGTCGCGCTCACACCGCTGTTGATGGACGCACTCACAGGCTTGATCGCCGGTGCGCTGGTGTTGTTCGCCGCCATGCTGGTCAAGCGCGTCCTGGCGCGCCGCTGACACAGAAGAGAAGAGAGTGCATGGAGAATCCGGCAGTCAGTCGCCGGACTTTCCTGGCTTGGCCGGCTTTTCCGGTTCCTCGTGGCGGCCTTCAGTTTTGCCGGCGGGCTGGTCGTCCGGCACCGGAAATGGCCAGCGGCCTTTTTCACGGGGTGGTGCGGGCATGGCTGCTTCCCGCGCGCGCTGCTCCAGTGCCTTTCGGCTCTCGGTATCGGGCGCGGCAACTTTGGGTCTTGGCATGGGTGGTCTTTCGCAGGGAAGAAAGGCAGTGTATGAACGCAGGCGCGCAAAACGCCGGACAGCCACTGACCTTACTCCCCTGGGATGTCCTGTGGTGTAGTCTGCGGATGACGCCAGTTGTAGGAAGCTGGGGACGCCGGAAAATGCCGATGCATTCGGTGTAGCGGCTGTCGCGTCGTCTGCCTCGTTTATTGCGGCAAGCTGCTCTTGCGCTGTATCAGGTCGTGTTTGGCGAAGAGGTCGGCGATCCAGTCGACAAACACACGCACCTTGTTGCTCAGGTGGCGGTTGGGTGGGTACACCACATGGATGGGTTTGGCCTCGGAGCACCAGCCATTGAACAGGGGTTCCAGCGCACCGCTGCTGATGTGGTGCTGAACCAGGAAGGTGAGCGTCTGCAGGATACCCAGGCCTGCCAGCGCCGCCGCCACACCCGCGTTCGAGTCATTGACCGACAGCTGGTGGTGCCCGCCGATCTCCACCACCTCGCCGTCCTTTTGCAGGTTGACGGTGTAAAGCTTGCCGTCGCGCGGCGAAAAATAGCGGATCAGCTTGTGCGCCTGCAGCTCGCGCGGGTGCTGTGGCACGCCGTGGCGCTTGAGGTAGGCGGGCGAAGCGCAGGACATCAAATAGAACTCGCCGATGCGGCGTGCCACCAGCGACTGGTCGGTGATCTGCCCGCCGCGGATCACGCAGTCGACATTTTCGGCAAGGATGTCGATCGGCCGGTCGCTCACACCAAGCTCCAGCTGGATGTCGGGGTAGCGCGCATAAAAGTCGGGCAGGGCCGGAATCACCACGGCCAGGCCCAGTGATGAGGGAATGTCCACCTTGAGCCGGCCACGCGGGCTGGCCTTGGCGCGCGACATGCTCGACTCAAGCTCTTCCATTTCGCCCAGA
Organism: Polaromonas sp. P2_G11; assembly: GCF_056403595.1. Lineage (NCBI taxonomy): Bacteria > Pseudomonadati > Pseudomonadota > Betaproteobacteria > Burkholderiales > Comamonadaceae > Polaromonas > Polaromonas sp. P2_G11. The sequence continues at coordinate 316,770 of NZ_JBFUFE010000006.1, forward strand.
AGGCGGCCCGCGCGCTCGTAGTAGGCCGCACCGTCGGCCGTCACGGTGACTTTGCGCGTGGTGCGGTTGAGCAGCTTGGTGTCCAGCGATTGTTCCAGCGTCTGGATCAGGCGCGTCACCGTGGGCTTGGGCATGCCCATGGAATCTGCCGCTTTGGTAAACGTGCCGGCCTCCACAACCCGTACAAAGGCCTGCATTGCGGAAAATTTATCCATGAAAGAGTCCTGTTCTGGTGAGGGCCGTCAGCGCGTGCCTTGCCTGGCGGGCCGGCGCTGCAAGAGGATATGGGGCGGATAACGGGGGCGGTAATAAAAAGAATGGCTGCCGGGGAAGAGGGGCATTTGCCAACAAAGGCTCATCGGCAAAACAGCGAGGGGCGATTGTGACCAGCCCAGCCGGTTCAGGTGCGGGGCGCGAAATAGCCCTGAGAACTTTCCGGGATTGCCCGCTCCCGATTGACCTTGCCCCACAGGGAAGGATGAAACTCCGCGCTCGGATGTTCATGGGAGCTTTCATGGGGGACCGTGATTTTCAGAGGAGAAGCCTGCTTGCTACCCCTCATTGTTGCACTGGTGAAATAAAGTATAAACAAAACGGCTATTTATTAAGGGAGTTGTCGCGCGTATCTTCTGCTGCATTGCAACAAAGAGGAGCCGCGTGCGGCTCGCCATGATGAACAGCCCACAGCCCGTCCCCGCAGGCGCCGACAAAAACCCCCCTCCCTGGGTGGAAAAACAGATCCAACTGGCACTGAAAAAGCCGCTGGACGTGCGCTTTTACGGCCGCCGCAGCGGCACGGGCGTTTCACCCCTGGTGGTGCATTTCCATGCCGGCGCGTTTGTAGGGGGGTCCCTGGAAGGCGGTTCCTGCGTAGCCGGGTTGCTGGCCCAAGCCGGCGCAGTGGTGATGTCGCTGGACTATCCGCTGGCGCCAGAGCACCCTTTCCCCAATGCTGTCGAAATAGGTTATGCCGCGCTGGTCTGGGCCGCCAAGGCTCGCCACAAGCTGGTCGGCGTCGGTGCGCCGGTTTTTGTGGCCGGCGAAGAGGCCGGTGGCAATATCGCTGCCGCCGTGGCGCTGATGGCGCGTGACCAGCATGAGCCGGCTCTGGCAGGGCAGATCCTGATGTCGCCCATGCTGGACCCATGCCTTGCGACCGCTTCGCTGCGCGACGCCGAAGCCGGGCCCGTGGGCTGCACCTGGGCCGACGGCTGGCACAAATACCTGCCCCGGGCCGAAGACGCAAGCCACCCTTACGCTGCACCCGGCGCCGCATTCCGCCTGGCAGGCCTTGCACCGACGTTGCTTATCACCGCGCAGGACGACCCGCTGCGCGACGAAACGCTGGCCTACGCCGCACGGCTGCGCGCCGCAGGCCTGGTTGCGCACGAGACCGTGTTGCCGGTTCCGACCGGCTGGCCCTGCAGCTATCTGCAGCCTTGCGACCACAAGGCTGCTTGGGGCCCTGTCCTGCATGAGCAGTACACCCGTTTTTTCGCTGATGCGCTGGCCGCGCATGCGACCCATTCCTGAGTTTCACAGTTCCTTTTTTCCTTTTTCTTTTGAGGGGTTTCACCATGACATCGATTCATCTGCACAACAACAAGCGCCGTTTGCTGGCAACCGTCGTGGCGGTACTGGCATTGACGGGCGTGACGGCTGTCATCTTCGGCGTTTCGGGCACGCGTGCCCAGTCCGCTGCGTCCGGCGAGCCGCAGGCCACGCCGGTCTCGGTGGCCACTGTCGTGCAAAGCGACGTGTCTGCCTGGGACGAGTTTTCGGGCCGGCTGGAAGCGGTTGAGCGCGTGGATATCCGCTCGCGTGTGGCCGGCACCATCCAGGCCGTGCACTTCCGCGAAGGCGCATTGGTCAAAAAGGGTGACCTGCTGCTGACGATTGACCCGGCACCCTACGCCGCCGAAGTGGCGCGCGCCGAAGCCCAGGTGGCCGCGGCGCAGGCCCGTGTGGCTCAGGCCAAAGGCGAACACGAGCGCTCACAGCGCCTGTGGGGCGAGCAGGCCATTTCAAAGCGCGAATTTGACGAGCGCACCAATGGCAAGGGTGAAGCCGACGCCAACCTGCGCGCCGCGCAGGCAGCCCTTCAAACGGCGCAGCTGAGCCTGGGGTATTCGCAGGTCCGCGCCCCGGTGGCCGGCCGCGTCGGCAAGCTCGAAGTGACGGTGGGCAACCTGGTCGCTGCAGGCCCGGGCGCACCCGTGCTGACCACGCTGGTGTCCGTGAGCCCGATCTATGCGAGCTTCGACGCCGACGAGCAGGTCGTGGTCAAGGCCCTCAAGGACGTGCAGGGCGCCAACGCCGGTATCGCGGGCGGCCGCAACCTGGACCGCATTCCGGTGCAGATGGGCACCGCCGCCAGCGCCGACACGCCGTTTGAAGGCAAGCTGCAGCTGGTCGACAACCAGGTGGACGCCCGAAGCGGCACCGTGCGTGCACGCGCTGTGTTCGACAACAAGGACGGCCAGCTGATTCCCGGCCAGTTCGCGCGCATCCGCATGGGCCAGGCCACCAAAGGCAAGGCATTGCTGATCAACGAACGCGCCGTCGGCACCGACCAGAACAAGAAGTTTGTGCTCGTGGTCGGCGCCGACAACAAGGCGATGTACCGCGAAGTCACGCTGGGCGCTTCCGTCGATGGCCTGCGTGTCGTCAAAAGCGGCCTGGCCGCCAATGAACGCATTGTGGTCAACGGCTTGCAGCGCATCCGCCCCGGTGCGCTGATCACACCGCAGCCGGTCGAGATGACCGCCAAGTCGGAACTCACCGAAAAAGCAGTGAAGGTCGCGGCCAAGTCCTGAGCCGCTCCTTCACCTGAACCAGAAGAATTGCCATGAATCTTTCCAAATTTTTTATTGACCGGCCGATCTTTGCCGGCGTGCTGTCGCTGCTGATGTTCATTGCCGGACTCATCGCGCTGCGCTCGCTGCCGATCGCCGAATACCCGGACGTTGTGCCGCCCACCGTGGTGGTGCGCGCCAACTACCCCGGCGCCAACCCCAAAGTGATTGCCGAGACCGTCGCCACTCCGCTCGAGGAATCCATCAACGGCGTGGACGGCATGCTCTACATGAGCAGCCAGGCCACCACCGACGGCCTGATGACGCTGAACGTCACCTTCAAGCTCGGCACCGACCCCGACAAGGCCCAGCAACTGGTGCAAAACCGTGTCTCGCAAGCCGAGCCGCGCCTGCCGGAAGAAGTGCGCCGCCTGGGCATTACCACCATCAAGAGCTCACCCGACCTCACGATGGTGGTGCACTTGCTGTCGCCCAACGACCGCTACGACATGACCTACCTGCGCAATTACGCGGTGCTCAATGTCAAGGACCGCCTGGCGCGCATCAATGGCGTGGGCCAGGTGCAGCTGTTCGGTTCGGGCGACTATTCAATGCGCGTCTGGCTTGACCCGCAAAAAGTGGCTGAGCGCGGTTTGTCCGCCGGCGACGTGGTACGCGCCATCCGCGAGCAGAACATCCAGGCCGCCGCCGGCGTCGTGGGCGCTTCCCCGGGCCTGCCCGGCGTGGACATGCAGTTGTCCATCAATGCCCAGGGCCGCCTGCAAAGCGAAGAAGAGTTCGGTGACATCATCGTCAAGACCGACAAGGGCGGCGCCGTGACGCGCCTGCGCGATATTTCTCGTCTGGAGCTCGGTGCTTCCGACTACGCCCTGCGTTCGCTGCTGGACAACAAACAGGCTGTGGCCGTGCCGGTGTTTGCCGCACCGGGCTCCAACGCCATCCAGATCTCCGACGATGTGCAGGCCGTGATGAAGGACCTGAAAAAGAGCATGCCCGAAGGCGTGGACTACGAAATCGTCTACGACACCACGCAGTTTGTGCGCTCGTCCATCGAGGCCGTGGTACATACGCTGCTCGAAGCCGTGGCCCTGGTGGTGCTGGTCGTGATCATCTTCCTGCAGACATGGCGCGCTTCCATCATTCCGCTGCTGGCCGTGCCTATTTCTGTCATCGGCACGTTTGCGGTGATGCACCTGTTCGGTTTTTCGATCAACGCGCTCAGCCTGTTCGGATTGGTGCTGGCCATCGGCATTGTGGTGGACGACGCCATCGTGGTGGTGGAGAACGTCGAACGCAACATCGAGGCGGGCCTGAGTCCGCGCGACGCCACCTACCGCGCCATGCGGGAGGTGTCCGGGCCCATCATCGCGATTGCCCTGGTGCTGATCGCCGTGTTTGTGCCGCTGGCTTTCATCACCGGCCTCTCGGGACAGTTCTACAAGCAGTTCGCGCTGACCATCGCGATCTCCACAGTGATCTCCGCTATCAACTCGCTGACCCTGTCGCCGGCACTCGCCGCCTTGCTGCTCAAGAGCCATGACGCACCGAAAGACGCGCTGACCCGCGGCATGGACAAGGTGTTCGGCCGCTTCTTCGCAGGCTTTAACCGCCTGTTCAGCCGCGGTTCCGAAAACTACAGCCGCGGTGTCAAGGGTGCGATTTCGCGCAAGGCCATCATGCTGGGCGTGTACCTGGTGCTGGTGCTGGCCACCGCAGGCCTCTTCAAGGCAGTGCCCAGCGGCTTTGTACCCGGGCAGGACAAGCAATACCTGATCGGTTTTGCCCAGTTGCCCGACGGCGCCACGCTGGACCGCACCGAGGACGTGATCCGCAAGATCAGCGACATCGCCATGAAACAACCCGGCGTGGAACACGCGATTGCTTTCCCCGGCCTGTCGATCAACGGCTTTACCAACAGCTCCAACTCGGGCATCGTGTTTCTCTCGCTCAAGCCCTTCGACGAGCGCAGGAGTGCAGACCTGAGCGCCGGCGCCATCGCTGGCCAGCTGAACGGAAAATTCGGCGGTATCCAGGAGGCGTTCATCGCCATGTTTCCGCCGCCGCCCGTGCAGGGCCTGGGCACCACCGGCGGCTTCAAGCTGCAGCTGGAAGACCGCGGCTCGCTTGGCTATGCCGCGCTGGACGCCGCCACCAAGGCCTTCATGGCCAAGGCCTACCAGACGCCCGAGCTGGCCGGCATGTTCTCCAGCTTCCAGGTCAATGTGCCGCAGCTCTATGCCGACATCGACCGCACCAAGGCGCGCCAGCTCGGCGTGCCGGTGACTGACGTGTTCGACACCATGCAGATTTACCTGGGCAGCCTGTATGCCAACGACTTCAACAAGTTCGGCCGCACGTATTCCGTGCGGGTGCAGGCTGATGCACCTTACCGCGCCCGCGCTGAAGACATCGGCCTCTTGAAGGTGCGATCGGTCACCGGCGAAATGGTGCCGTTGTCAGCGCTGATGAAAGTCACGCCGAGCTTCGGCCCCGAACGCGCCATGCGCTACAACGGCTTCCTGTCGGCCGACATCAACGGCGGCGCCGCACCCGGCTACTCGTCGGGCCAGGCGCAGGACGCGGTCGCCCGCATTGCGGCCGAGACGCTGCCGCCCGGCATCAGCTACGAGTGGACGGACCTCACGTACCAGGAAATCATTGCCGGCAACTCGGCCATGTGGGTGTTCCCGCTGGCGCTGCTGCTGGTCTTCCTGGTGCTGGCCGCGCAGTATGAAAGCCTGACCCTGCCGATCGCCATCGTGCTGATCGTGCCCATGGGCCTGCTGGCCGCCATGCTGGGCGTGAAGCTGACGGGAGGCGACAATAACATCTTCACGCAGATCGGTTTGATCGTGCTGGTGGGGTTGTCGGCGAAGAACGCGATTTTGATCGTGGAGTTCGCACGCGAGCTGGAGTTTGCCGGGCGCACGCCGCTGCAGGCCGCGATTGAAGCCAGCCGCCTGCGTTTGCGCCCCATCCTGATGACTTCGCTGGCTTTCATCATGGGCGTGCTGCCCCTGGTGCTGTCCTCCGGTGCGGGTGCCGAAATGCGCCACGCCATGGGTGTGGCGGTGTTCTCGGGAATGATCGGCGTGACGGCTTTCGGCCTGTTCCTCACGCCGGTGTTCTACGTCACGCTGCGCCGCCTCACGGGCAACCGTCCGCTCAAGCTGCATGGCGAAGTGCCGCACGTCGAGGCCTTCGCAGGCAGTGGTGGTGCAGGCGCGCACGCGCAGCCGGCAGCGCCCCTCAAGCTTCACGAATAACAACAAGCATCAAAGGTACAGGAGTTCATCATGAACCACACAACGTCCAAACTGCGCACCGCGCTGCTGCCTTTGCTGGCCGCCCTGGTGCTGGCCGGCTGCGCCACCAGCGCGTCGGTTGACCCGGCGAGCATTCCGGCTGCGCCTTCCGCCTACAAGGAAAACGCTGTCGCCGTCGCGACGGCGCCTGCAGCAACCGCTCCGCAATCACAAGGCACCTGGTGGAAGGCGTTCGCCGACCCGGTGCTCGACCAGCTGGTCGAGCAGGCCGGCGCCAACAACAACAGTGTCAAGGTGGCCGCGGGGCGGCTGGCCCAGGCGCGCGCCATCCTGCGCAACACCGATGCCGACCGCCTGCCGCAAGTCGGTTTGAGCGGCGGCGCCGTGCGCCAGAGCAACATCACCACCAACCGCGTCGCGCAGACCACGGTGACGGCGGCGGCCAACTTTTCGTATGAAGTTGATTTGATCGGCAAGCTGTCGCTGAACTCTGACGCCGCATCGCTGGATGCGAAATCGCGCGAAGCCTTGCTGCGCAGCACCCAGCTGCTGGTGCAGGCCGATGTGGCGCAAACCTACCTCAACCTGCGCGCGCTCGACACCGAACGCACGCTGGTGCGTGACACACTGCAGGCTTACCGCAACACGCTGCGCCTGACGGAAGTGCGCTTCAAGGAGGGCGACGTGGCCGAGCTCGACGTGGCCCGTGTGCGCACCGAGGTCGCCTCAACCGAGTCCGATGCACTGGCGCTCGACCAGCGCCGCGCCGTGCTGGAGCATGCCCTGGCTGTGCTGGTGGGCGAGGTGGCGTCGAACTTTGCCGTCGCGCCCACCGAGTGGTCGACCGCGCTGCCGGTCATCCCGGCCGGTGTGCCCAGCACCGTGCTGGAACGCAGGCCCGATGTGTCTGCCGCGCAAAGCACCATGCAGGCCGCGCAGGCCCGCGTTGGTGTCGCCCAGGCTGCGTGGTTCCCGACCTTTTCGCTGACGGGCAACGCAGGTTATGCCGCGCCCGAGATCAAGGACCTGTTCAAGGTTTCGACCCAGGCCTGGGGCGTGGGTGCTTTGCTCTCGCTGCCGATCTTTGACGGCGGACGCCGCAAGGCCGGCGTGCAGAACGCGAATGCTGAACTCGACATCGCCTTGGCCAACTACCGTGAACAGATCCTCGTCGCCTTCAAGGACGTGGAAGACCAGCTCTCGGCCCTGCGCCTGCTGGCCGAGCAATCGGAAGCGCAGTCGCGTTCCGTCGCTTCGGCCACACGCGCCACGGTGCTGTCGGATTCACGCTACCGCAATGGCTTTGTCAGCCAGCTTGAACTGTTGGACGCGCAACGCAGCGAACTGCGCAACCGCCGCCAGGCGCTGCAGGTCAAGACCGCGCAGTACCTGGCAACGGTGGGTCTGATTCGGGCGCTGGGTGGCGGCTGGAGCACTTGAACACCCCTGTTGAGGCTCACTTCGTGTAGCCTCCTCTCCCCTTGCAGGGGACGGCGCCTGCGGCCTGGCGGAGCCAGTTCCGCGGCTCCTGCTGGTGAGGAGGGAAGCGCTCTCTGCCGGTTGTTGCTATCTAATTGATAGCTGGTGGCGCAGGTTCCTATTGGGCTGGAGGCCTGAATCGGTCCTGAAAATGACCTGAAAAGTGCTCTGAACGCTGTTTTGGAGCCTTTTGATCACCCAAAATAGCCTGTAGACCTTCAAAAAGGCCTTTTTTGAGTGCCAAAAGTGGCTGTGGCGCAATCAGGACATGCGCGAGCAGCTATTAAATTGATAGTGATTAGGCAGCGCTTGCAGCCGCTGGGGCTGGCCATCTGTTAAAACACTTGGCTTCCTTCTTTGTTCTTCTTTGTGTCTGCCCCCTGATGCCCGCTTCACCTGCTGTTCCTGTCACTTCTTCCGTTGCCTCTTCTCCTGAGCCCGCCACCATCCACTGGACGGAGGGCGGCGAGGCGCGTTCTGCGCGCTGGCGTTCCGAGCGCGGCGCGCCGGCGCCGAAGCGCGTGGTGATCGCTGACGACACCCTCGCGGCCGACGCTGCTTACCGCCTGGCCTGTGAAGGCACGGGCCTGCTCTGGCGTGGCGACTTCCAGAATGCCCGGCTACTGCTGCAGGCGCTGGCCCGCCGCGTCGACAAACCGGCCAAACCCAAGCGCGAGAAACGCGTGAAGGACCAGAAAGCCGGAGAGGCCAGCGCCCCCGTTGAAGCCGCCGCGCCGGTGTTCCCGGAAGCGTTTCACCTGCACCGCCAGGCGCAGGCGCAGCGTGCCCGCGTGCTGGGCATGGTGCTGATTCCGTTTGACGCGGACTACAGCATTCCCTTGCGCCGCGCGCCCGATGCCAAAAAGGCGTGTGCCGAAGCCTGGGGACCAGCCCGGGATGGAACGGTTCCCTCGGTTGCATCACTGCGCGAGCTGATGGGTTTCATCAGCTCGCACGAATGGCGCCGCAAGGGCGTGCCGATTCCCGCCCTCGGCGAAGACGGGCCGCACAACCGCATCCATCCGCACTACGGCGTTTTCTCGCCGGTGCGCGGCGAATACATCGACCTGGTGGCGCAGGCGCCCGTGCCGGAAGGCACCGAGGACCTGACCGGTTTTGACATTGGCACCGGCACCGGTGTGCTGGCCGCCGTTCTGGCGCTGCGCAGCGGCATCCAGCGCGTGGTGGCCACCGACCAGGACCCGCGTGCGCTGGCTTGCGCACGCGACAACCTCAAGCGCCTGGGCTTTCCACAAGTCGAGGTGCGCGAAGCCAACCTGTTTCCCGACGGTAAGGCGCACATCATCGTCTGCAACCCGCCGTGGTTGCCCGCGCGGCCCGGCTCCCCGCTGGAGCATGCTGTGTATGACGAAGACAGCCGCATGCTGCTGGGTTTCCTCAACGGCCTGGCGGCGCACCTGGAGCCCAAAGGCGAGGGCTGGCTGATCCTGTCGGACATCGCCGAGCACCTGGGCCTGCGCACGCGCACCTGGCTGCTGGCGACGATCGATGCGGCGGGCCTCAAGGTGGTGGACCGGCTGGACGCGCAGCCGCATCACCCCAAGGCCTCGGACGCCAGCGATGCGCTGCATGCGGCGCGCGCGGCGGAAGTCACGTCGCTGTGGCGATTGGCCGCCAAATAGAAACCAGAAGCTGGGTGGGATGAAGACTGAACCACGCGCTACCGTCCTGCTGGCCCCGATGGAAGGCCTGCTGGACTTTGTGCTGCGCGACATCCTCACGCGGGTCGGTGGCATTGACCGCTGCGTCTCTGAATTCATCCGCATCACCGACCAGCTGCTGCCCGAGCGCGTGTTCTATCGCATCGTGCCCGAGCTGCACCACGGCGGCCGCACGCTGGCCGGTGTGCCGGTGCGTGCGCAGCTGCTGGGTTCCGACCCGGGCTGCATGGCCGAGAATGCCGCGCGGCTCGCAGGCCTCGGTCCGGCGGGCATTGACCTGAACTTTGGTTGCCCGGCCGCGGTGGTCAATCGCCACGGCGGCGGTGCATCGCTGTTGCGCGAGCCCGAAACCCTGACGGCCGTTGTCGGCGCGGTTCGCCGGGCGGTGCCGGCCGGCATGCCCGTGTCGGCCAAGATGCGGCTGGGCTACGAAGACGATGCGCGTGCCGTTGAATGCGCGCTCGCCATCGAAGCCGGCGGTGCCGGCGAGCTCGTGGTGCACGCCCGCACCAAAGCCCAGGCCTACAAACCGCCCGCCTACTGGGAACGCATCGCCGACATCCGTGCCGCGGTCAGGATTCCGGTGGTGGCCAATGGCGAGATATGGACAGTGGAAGATGCGCGGCGCTGCCGTGAAGCTTCGGGTTGCGACGTGCTGATGATCGGCCGCGGCGCGGTGCGCGACCCGGGCCTGGGGCTGGCGATCAAGGCCGACATGGCTGGTGGGCACCATGCTGCTGTAAGCTGGCCTACGCTGCTGCCGCTGATCGCCGAGTTCTGGCACATCGTCTGCTCACGGCTTGAGACACGTGCGAGAGCGGGGCGCCTCAAGCAGTGGTTGAATTTTTTGCGGCGGCGGTTTCCGGAGGCGGAGGTCGCCTACCAGGCGATCAAGACGGTGAATGATCCCGTGCTGATCGATGAATGGCTGGCTCAGCTGCTGCAACCTGGCGAGAGTGACAAGCCTTCCGCGCGCTTGCCTTTGGCCGTGATGGCTTGAAGGCCCAAGTCTGAGCGCCGCACAGATTGCAACCAGGCTTTACACAAACACTCCCGCGGCTTTGCTGCGCCGACACGTCGCCGGAACACCATGAAGGCTCTTCCATCCAAAGGAGTCGATCATGAAATCAAAAGCCATTGTGTGTGCCATCGCCGCCGCGTCGCTGGGCTTTGCCTCGCTCTCGTTTGCGCAAGGCTACGACGGGCGCAGCCAGCGCGGTGAGTCTCCCCGTGTTGAACAGCGCGGGTCTGTCGGTCCCGGTTACAGTCGCGACGATGGTCCCGGCTATGGTCCCGGTTATGGTCGCGCAGACGCCCGTGCAGACGATCGCGGCGGGCGCGGTTTTGACCATCGTGACGACCGCCGTTATGCCCGCAATGACCGCCACTTCGATGGTCACGGCCCGCAGTTCTACCGCGGCGGCCGCATCCCAAATGAGTACCGCGGCCGTCAGTATGTGGTGAATGACTGGCGCGGGCATCGCCTCCATGCGCCGCCGCGCGGCCAGCAGTGGGTGCAGGTGGGCGCGGACTATGCACTCATCGCCATCGCCACCGGTGTGATCGCGCAGCTGGTGCTGAACTGAACTTTCGGTGCGGCGCCGGGAAATCCATACCCGGCGCCGTCCTGAGTCCTCGGTGAAATGAAGCTCTTTCTGTGGTGCTGCCGTCAGGCTGCCATCACGGCGGGGGCTTTGTGCATCAGGCGGCTGCGAATGTCAGTGAGCGCCAGAACCTGCGCACCCTGTGCATCAAAGTTATCCGGTGAAAGCCAGCTGTCAAAGGTCTTCTTCAAGAGCGGCCATTCACCGTCGATGATGGAAAACCAGGCGGTGTCGCGGGTCCTGTTCTTGTAGACGAGGAGCTGCCGGAAAACGCCTTCGAAGCTGAAGCCGAGCCTGGCGGCCGCGCTGCGTGACGGCGCGTTGAGGCTGTCGCATTTCCACTCGTAGCGGCGGTAGCCGAGCGTTTCGAAGACCAGCTTCATCAGCAGGTACTGGGCTTCGGTGGAGGCGCGGCTGCGCTGCAGCAGTGGCGAGAAGATCACGTGCCCTACCTCAATGACGCCGTTGGCGGTATCCATGCGCATCAGCGACAGCGTCCCGACCGCGCGCTGGGTGCCGGCGTCCACGACCGTGTAATGCAAAGGGTCGGCGCTGGCTGCGTTGCGTTCGAGGTAGGCATCGAAATCGCTGCGCGCGGTAAATGGCTCGGGGGCCAGGTAGGTCCAGGCCCGGCCGTCGGGTGCGGCGGCGTAGGCGGTGAACAGGTCGTCGCCATGGCGCCTGGCGTCCAGCGGCTCGAGGCGGCAATACCGGCCTTCGAGTGTGATGCGTGGCGGCCTTTGTCTTGCTGTCCAGCCCTGCATGGCTTCGCCAATGGGTTGCCCGTAGGCGTTTGTGCGTGTGGTCATCGATGCTCCTGTGAGTTTGATCGCCTAGGTTAAGATCTTTGTGGCTCTTCATAAAGTGCCATAAAGTGGTTATTTCGTGGTGCCACGATCTGCGACCAAATTCTTTGCCGTTCAACAACCCTTGCGCGATGCCCTCTACCAATTTCGCTAACAAGTCCGCTCCAAAGCACTCCGCCCCGCAGGGTTTCCTGGAAGCTCCACTGGACAGGTCCGACGCCGAGCCTTTGCAGCGCCAGCTTTACCGCAGGCTCAAGGAGGCCATCCTCAAGAGCCAGCTGGCTGCGGGCAGCCGCCTGCCCGGCTCGCGCGCATTGGCGCAAACCCTGTCGGTCTCGCGCAATACCGTGGCGATTGCCTACGAACACCTTGTATCCGAAGGCTATGTCCGCGCCGACCGGCAGGGAAGCACCGTGGCGGCTCTGTTGCGCCCGGCCACGCAACAGGCGCAGCCCGAGGCCACCGCGCCATCCCGCGTGGCACTGCGCCTGTCCCGCATCCGGTCGGGGCCCGCACGCCTTGACACCAGCACCGCCTTGCGCCCCGGTGTGCCGGCGCTTTCCCACTTTCCGCTGGCCGTCTGGCGCAGCATGCTGGACCGCGCGGTGCGTGAGGCCTTGCCGGCGGCGCTGCATTACGGCGACCCTTTCGGTCAGGCTGAACTGCGCACCGCCATTGCGCGCCACCTGGCAATCACGCGCGGCGTGCATTGCGAGCCGGCGCAGGTCATCGTGACGGAAGGGGCGCAGGAGGCGCTCATGCTGTGTGTGCGCTTGCTGACCAACCCGGGCGACACGGCCTGGGTGGAAGACCCGGGCTACCGGGGCGCCAAGGCAGCGATGCATGCGGGTGACCTGCGCATCGTGCCGAAACGCATGGACGACGAAGGCCTGCACATCGGCGCGGCGGATTGGCGCTCACGCACGCCACGGCTGATTTACACGACGCCTTCGCACCAGTATCCGATTGGCGTGGTGATGTCGGTGGCACGCCGCCTGGCCTTGATGTCTGCCGCGCGCAGGCACGGCGCCTGGATCATTGAAGACGACTACGACAGCGAATTCCGCCACGCCGGCGAACCCATAGGCGCCATGCAGGGCCTGGTGGCCGATGCGCCTGTGCTCTACGTCGGCACGTTTTCCAAAACCATGTTTCCCTCGTTGCGCCTGGGTTTTTTGGTCATGCCAAAGCCACTGCTGGCTTCAGCGCAGGACGCCTTGCGCGAGATGCTTCGCGGCGGCCACAGCCATGAGCAGCTTGCCATGGCCGGCTTCATCGAGTCCGGGCAGTTTGTGCGCCACCTGGGGCGAATGCGGCGGCTGTACCGTGAGCGCCAGCATGCCCTGCGGGAAGCATTGACGCGGCACCTGCGCGTTCCGCATGTCATTGAAGGCGGGCAGGGCGGCCTGCACCTGGCAGTCCGGCTGCCGCGGGACTTTGCGGACGTTCGCATTGCGGAAGCTGCCCGGCGGTACGGGATGGCGCCCATGCCGCTTTCCTCGTTTGCCATGGCGCCGGCACCTGAAGACAACGGCCTTGTGCTGGGCTACGGAAACACCGCGACTGAGCTGCTGGACCCTCTCGTCAAACGCCTGTCGCAGCTGGTGCTGACGGCAGGAGGCTGAGCCCGGCGCACAATGGCACCATGAAAACACCCAAGAGGCTGCAGTCGCTGCTCGAAGAAGGCCTGATCGATACAGTGGTACGGCAACTGATGAGCGGCAAGGAAGCCATGGTGTACGTGGTGCGCTGCGGCGACGAAACGCGCTGCGCCAAGGTCTACAAGGACGCCACCGAGCGCAGCTTTCGCCAGGCAGTGGACTACACCGAGAACCGCAAGGTCAAGAACACCCGGCAGGCGCGCGCTATGGCCAGGGGCACGCGCTTCGGCCGGCAGGCCACCGAAGCAGCCTGGCAAAGCGCCGAGGTGGATGCCCTGTACCGGCTGGCCGCAGCCGGCGTGCGCGTGCCCAAACCGCACAACTTTTGCGATGGCGTGCTGCTGATGGAGCTGGTGACCGACGAACATGGTGACGCCGCACCGCGCCTGAACGACGTGGAATTCACGCCTGAAGACGCACGCCTGCACCACGCCACGCTGCTCACGGAAGTGGTACGCATGCTGTGCGCCGGTGTTGTGCACGGCGACTTGTCGGAATTCAATATCCTGCTCGGTGTGACAGATGGCCAGCCCGGCCCGGTCATCATCGACCTGCCGCAGGCGGTGGACGCCGCCGGCAACAACCACGCGGGCCGCATGCTGCTGCGCGACGTGGCCAACCTGCGCGGCTTCTTCGGCCGCTTTGCGCCGGAGCTGCTGCAAACCGACTACGGCAGCGAGATCTGGGACCTGTACCAGCGCGGCGTGCTGCAGCCCGAGACGGTGCTGACGGGCCGCTTTGCCCACAAGACCGGGCCGGTCAACCTCGGCGCCGTGATGGGTGAGATCGACGATGCGCGTGCTGAAGAGTCAGCGCGGCGGCTGCGCATACAACAAGCCCGTTAGGTGCGTCTTTTCGCGAGGCGCTAGTGCGCCGGCGCAGTGGCAGCGCGCTTGCCGCCCAGCGTCACGCGTGCCGTGACATACGCCAGCAAGGCGCATCCGGCGATGCCGGCCACCATGGGGCGGGCGCTGCCGTCTACAAACACGCCCACCACCGCCATCACCACCGCGCCGGTGACAAACTGCAAGGTGCCCATGAGGGCCGAGGCCGTGCCGGCTATGGCGCCGTGTTCTTCCAGTGCCAGTACGGCGGTGGTTGGAACCACCAAGCCCAGAAATCCATAGCCCACCAGCATCAGCGCGATCATCACGTCCAGCCTTTCGATGCCCACCAGGTTCAGCACCAGCAGCAGGGCCATCACGGCGGCATAACCCGTCACGGCCACTTTCACGATGGGCACAAGCCCGAAACGCGCAGCCAGCTTGCCGGTGAACTGCGAAACCCCGATGAAGGAGGCTGCGTTGACTGCAAAGGCGATGCTGTACTGGCGCGGTGTCAGGCCGTAGTGGTTGATCAGCACAAAGGACGAGTTGGCAAGGTAGGCAAAAAAGCTCGAGATGCCGAAGGCGCCGATGAACACCAGGCCCATGAAATGGCGGTCGCGCAGCAGCACGCCGTAGGCGGTCAATGCGCTGCCAAAGCTGCTGTCCACGCGTTGTTCGGGCGGTCGCGTTTCCGGCAGAGTGAAGGCCACCAGCACCAACCCTGCAGCGGCGGCCACGGTGACGGCCCAGAACACGCTGCGCCAGCCGAAGGCCTCAATGAGGAAGCTGCCGGCCAGCGGCGCCAGGATGGGCGAGACGCTGAAGACCAACATCAGCAGGGACATGAGGCGCGCGGCGTCGTGGCCGGTATGCAGGTCTCGCACTACCGCGCGCGGCACCACCATGCCGGCGCAGGCGCCCAGGCCCTGGATGAAGCGCAGCACCACCAGCGTCTGGATGTCAGGCGCCAGCGCGCAGCCGATGCTGCCGGCGGCAAACAGCAGCAGGCCGAAGTACAGCGGCGGCTTGCGGCCCACCATGTCGGAGACCGGGCCGTAGATGATTTGCCCAATGCCGAGGGAGATGAAAAACGCCATCAGGCTGGCTTGCACCGCGCCCATGGAGGCGCCCAGGCTGTGCCCGATGGAAGGCAGCGCGGGAAGGTACATGTCGATGGCGAAAGGGCCGATGGCGGACAGCAAACCCAGCACCAGGGCTGCCCGGAAGAAACTTTTTGTCATGAATGAAATGAAGTCAAGCCGCTTTGTGTATCAGTAACAAGGTGGAAGGCCTTGCACCCAAACGGCACTGTTAAAACCGCCATTGAAAACGCACCAGGGCGGGGCGCAATGACGGTAAGAAATTATCTGCGGCTATTGTCGCTGACCTCGCTGTCTCTTGCTTGCACTGCGCCGGTAACCTGTCAGGCCTGACAGGGGCCGAAATGTAAGCGGGACACTGTGTTGATTCAAACTGTAATGAAGCCGCAATACGGGGTTTAACCTGAGGTCTTTGGACGAACAGGAGCGCACCCCGATGCATAGACGTGAATTTTCACAGGCCGCCGTGGCGGCGGGCGCGTTGGCCGCCTTTGGGCCTTTCATGACGGCCCGGCTTGCCCAGGCCGCAGCGCCTCTTGCTGCGGCCGGCTCGCCAGCGATGGGGACCAATCTCTCCGGCATGGAATGGGCAAAAACCGGCTTGCGGCGCAACACGAGTTCTGCAACCAACATCCATTTCACCGTGCCGCGCAAGGCCGACGTGGATTATCTCGCCGCCTGCGGCTTCACCAAAAACAGGCTGCCCATTCAATGGGAGCTGCTGCAGCCCATGCTGCATGACACAGTGGCCAACGCTGCGGCCAAAGCGGCGATCGGCAATCCGGGTGTTTTCCACGCTGCGTATGAAGCCTATATCACCGGTGTGCTGGATGCCCATGCGGCGGCGGGTATGAAGTGCATCATCGACAACCATAACTACGGGCGCTACCAGGATTTCAAATTTCAGGCCGACGGATCCGTACTTGGCCTGACCGTGCCGTCCGACCCGCTGCTGCGGCCCTACACCACCGATGCAAGCCAGGTGCAGGTGAGGATTTTTTCGCTGACCGCAGGCGCCACGCTCAAGCAGTCCCAGTTTGCGGATTTCTGGGCGCGTGCCGCCACGAAGTGGAAGAGCCACCCCGGCTTCGGCGGCTATGGCCTCATGAACGAACCGCACGACCTGCCCAAGCCGGGTGGCCTTATCGCCTCGGATGAAGAAACCGTGAAGGGTGGTGAAGACCTGGCGATCATGGCGGCTTATTCGCAGGCTGCCATCAATGCGATCCGGGCCATAGACCCCATCAACCCCATTTATGTGGGCGGCAACCAGTACAGCGCGGCCATATCGCTGGGCACCAAGAACCCGGGCTTTCCGGTCACGGGCGCCAATCTTGTGTATGAAGTCCACGTCTACCTTGATGCCTTCGGCAACGGTGCCTCTTTCGATTACGACACGGAAGTCGCCAAGAACTACAGCGCGGGTTTTGGTGTTGGCCCCATCAAGGCTTCCACGGGCATGGACCGCCTGAAGATTGCGGCCGACTGGGTACAGGCCCGGGGTGCGAAGCTGGCGCTCACCGAGATCGGCATGCCGATTGACGACACGCGCTGGCAAACCATGTTTGCCCAGGCCATCAACTATGCGCGCCAGGTCAACTGCGAGGTCTATAGCTGGATGGGCGGCAACCACTGGCCCATCCACAACTACGCCATCAACCATGTGCCGGGCTGGCACCAGAACCGCACGCTCGAGCCGCTGGTCTCGGGGCCGATGAAGGCTGCGGTGGGTATTGTGCAGGCCACCGTGTACGACGACGGTCCTGGCTATTCACCCGCCGGCGCGCCGCTGACGTTCACGGTTTATGCCCGCGGCAATCTGGCACAACCCGTGACGTTGACCGTGGCCTCCAACAACGGAGGCACGCTGAGCAAGTCCAGCCTTGTCATTCCTGCGGGGGCCAACGGCCAGGACACCTTTACCTTCACGCCGGCAGCCAATCGGGTGGCTACGCTGACCTATACCAGCGGCGGCCAGCTGTCGGGCCAGGTGCCGCCGCCGCGCAAGGTGTTCTCGCTGACCGATCCGGTGGCCTACGCTGCTACCAGCCTGGCCGATGCCGCGCTGGCCATCATCGCGAAATACAACGCCTGCAAATGGGACATGACCCACGGCTACACCGACTACCTGCTGGGTGCGCCCGCCGCGGCCGGGCAGGCGGTACGCGCGGTGTCGGATTCGGGCTACGGCTCCAGTGCCGGCAATGCCATGGAGATGATCAACTGGATCAACAGGGACGGCCCCAACATGGGCACGATGGCGCCGCCGGTGATGCGCGTCAATGCCGGGGGCAAAAAATATTCGGACCACAGTGTTTACGACACGGCGGGCTTCTGGTGCAAAAAATCAGTGCCGATGGCCGGCATCCAGCCCAATCCGAAAAACCGCGTGCCCTACAACATTGAAGATCCCCATTTCGCCCTTGCCGCGGTCAGTGTTCCGGGGGCAATCAATACCGGCGTGGTTTTCCAGGCCTCAAAGACCGAGACGCTCTACACCTCGGACCTGGGTTTCACCAACAGCCAGCCGTATGCCAAATGGGTGGACTCGGCGGGGCAGACCGTGCAGCTGACCAGCGCCACGAAACTCCCAGCGGGTGTGCCTGCCGTGATGGCGCTCACCTCTGCACCCGGTGCGCAGAGGCTGCGTATCAATTCGGTGCAGGCGGGCACCGCCAGTGCCACGCTGGCGCCGGGTGTGTGCAGCCAGATGCTGATCGGCTGGGGTTATCTCAGCTACTATCCGCGCGGCAGTTTCAGGGGACACATTTACGCCGTCATCGCGGGCAAAGGCGCCCCCACCGTGCCCGAGCTGGCCGTGCTGGAAAAATACCTGGCCTCCGTGGCCGGCGTCACGCTGCCATAGGCCGGCGGCGAAGTGCTGGCGCTATTCGACCTTGGCACCCGAGGCCTTCACGACCTCGGCCATGCGCTTGTAGTCCACTGCCAGCAGCTTGGCAAAGTCGGCGTTGCTCAGGGCCAGGGGCTCGATGCCCTGCTTGTCCAGGCGCTCAAGGATGACGGGGTCCTTGAGCAGTTTCGCGATGGCCGCGTTGACACGGTTGACGTCGGCTGCGGGTGTGCCGGCAGGGCCCAGCAGGCCAAACCACGAGTCAAACTGGTAGCCCGGCAAGCCGCTTTCGGCGATGGTGGGGACTTCGGGCAGGTATCTGGAACGCTTGGGTGAGGTCACGCCGATCAACCGGATGCGGCTGTCCTTGGCGAAAGCCAGCGCACCAATGCTGGCGGCAATCACGGCCTGTGCACGGCCCGAGATCACTTCATTGATGGCTTCGCCCGTGGCTTTGAGCGGCACATGCACCACGTCGATGCCGGCCAGGCCGTTGAAATACGCCATGGAAAGATGCGTGGCGCTGCCAACGCCTGCCGTCGCGTAGTTCATCTTGCCCGGGTTGGCCTTGGCGTAGCGGATGTATTCGGCCGCGGTTTTGGCGGGCACCTCGGGGTGGATCATCAGCACGTAGTCGGCCGTGCCGATATGCGCCATGGGCGTAAAGTCTTTTTGCGGGTCGTAGGCGAGTTTGGTGTAGAGCGTACCGGCGATGTTGTGGCTGGCGGCCGCCAGCACCATCGCACCGCTGTCGGGCGGGGACTTGGCGACATAACCCGTGCCCACGGTGCCGCCCGCGCCGGGACGGTTTTCCACAATCACGGTTTGGCCCAGTGCAAGGCCGAGCTCGGTGGAGATGGACCGGGCCAGGATGTCCTGCACGCCGCCCGGTGCAAAAGGCACCACGATGCGCGCGATTTTGGGGTTGGCCTGCGCCAGTGCGCTGCCTGCGGTCAGTGCCAGGCTGGTGCCCAGGAAATCTCTGCGTTGCATCATGTGTTCTTTCGGGTGAGGTAGGGGTGCAGTGGTCAGTTCAGGACGGGCTCACGACGGATTTATGCAGAGCTCGTCGGCCAGGCGGCGCATGAAGCGCTCGCACCAGGCCAGTTGCTCCAGCGTGATCCATTCGTTCGGCTGGTGTGCCTGCGCGATATGGCCGGGGCCGCACACGATGGTCGGCACACCGGCCTGGTGGAACAACGCAGCTTCCGTGCCAAAGGAAACCTTGCCGGCGCCCGAGTTGGCATCTACATCCGCGCACCTGAAGCACAACTGGGCGATTTCGCTGTCGGCTTCCGTCGCAAAACCGGGCAGCACCGAATTGAGTTTGTGGGTGATGCCGGTGTCAGCCGCCACCGCCTGCATGGCCGGCACCAGGCTGTCGGCAAAAGCTCTGGCTTCGTTGAACAGTGCATCGGGCGAATTCATGTGATGGTGGCGGATCTCCCAGGTCACATCGCAGTCGCGCGGGATGATGTTGAGCGCGGTGCCGCCGGCAATCACCCCGGTGTGGATGGTGGTATGCGGCACGTCGTAGATCGGGTCAAACGGGCCTTCCTTGACCAGTCGCCTGTGCATGGTCTTGAGGTGGGCCACAAATTCGCAGGCGATCTCCACCGCGTTCACGCCCAGCGGCGTGAGCGATGAATGCGCTTCAAAACCGCGCACCGACGTCTTGTAGGCATGCTTGCCCTTGTGCGCAATCACCACCTGCATGCCGGTGGGTTCGCCCACAATGCAGCCCGCAGGCTTGTAACCCTGCTCCACCATGTCGGCAATCAGGCGGCGCACGCCGATGCAGCCGACTTCCTCGTCGTAGCTGAAGGCCAGGTGAACCGGGCGCTTGAGTTTGCGCTTGAGCAGCTCGGGCACCATCATCAGCGCGGTGGCGCCATAGCTTTTCATATCGGTCACGCCGCGGCCATAGAGCTTGCCGCCAATGACTTGCGCTGCGAACGGGTCGGTGTCCCAGGGCTGGCCGTCCACCGGCACCACGTCGGTATGGCCCGACAGCACGATGCCGCCCACCTTGGTTTCGCCGTTTTCGGCAGGCAGGGTGGCCCACAGGTTGGCTTTCTTGCCGCTGTCGTCATAAGTGCGCCGGCATTCAATGCCCAGTGCCTCAAGCCGTGCCTGCGTCCAGTCAAGAAGGGGCAGGTTGCTGTCGCGCGAGACGGAGGCAAAAGACACCCATTTTTCTATCAGCGGCAGGGCGGCGAGGTCGGCGGCCTGCACGGACTGGCGGGTGGCGGCGGGGAGAGGGGCGTTCATGGTGGGGCCTTTTGGGGAGGGCGGAAATTGGTATGACAGCATACTATTTTGCGAAGGCCTTCGCCGTCCTCAAAGGCCATTGGCGGGCTGCGCGCATTCCGGCCGCAATCCGGCGAGAATGCAGGGCGCCGCGTGCAGGGCGCGGCAGGCTATCTCCATTCCTTTACCGAAAGCATTTCATGACCAGCAGCATCTACACCACGTCCATCCCCGTTTTCAAGCAGATGCTGGGTGGCCTCAAGGGCGTCCTGGCCAAGGCCGAAGCCCACGCTTCCGCCAAAAACATCGACCCGAATGCCTTGCTGCAGGCCCGTCTTTTCCCTGACATGTTCCCCTTGCTGCGTCAGGTGCAAGTGGCCAGCGATTTCGCCAAGAGCGTGTCGGCCCGGCTGGCCGGTGTGGAAGTGCCGAAGATCGAAGACAAGGAAACGACGTTTGCCGAACTGCAGGCGCGTATTGACACCATCCTTGCCTTCGTTGAAGGCCTGGACGTGGCGAAATTTGATGGGGCCGCCACGCGGGAGATCGTCACGCAAGCCGGCACGCCCAAGGAAAAGCGCTTTACCGGCCAGTCCTACTTGCTGAATTACGGCCTGCCGCATTTCTTTTTTCACACCACCACGGCATACGCCATCCTCCGCCACAACGGCGTGGAAGTCGGCAAAAAAGATTACATCGGCTCGTATTGAGCCTGTCGCCGGCACCCGGGATGGGTGCCTGCTGCCTGGCCCTGGTGGCGCCTGGTGGTGCGCCTAGTGCGCCGGGCTTTGTGCCAGCGCGGGCGCTCCGGGCGCAGCCGGTTCCACGGGCGCGCGTGGCGCATAGCCGCTGCGCGGCCGGGTGGGGCTTTGCATCCAGATGGTGGGGTCGGGCATTTCCTGATGGGGGCAGCTGTCGCCGCCGTCAAGCTGCCATGAAATGCCGTGGAGCCAGTCACTGGCGCGCGGCTCAAAACGCATGATGTCCGCCATCAATACTTTCTGGAAAGCCGCCGCGTAGGTCAGCAGGCGCAGGTCCCACTGCTTCATGATGATGCGCAGGTACATGCCTTCGCCGCGTGTGGGGTTGGCGGTCAGCAACATCTGGCAGTCCAGCCAGTTCGACGGAATGCCCGCCCGCCGGGCGGTGTCCCGCAACAGCACCTGAATGAGCTGCTGCCGCACGCCGATGGTGGAGTGTTCGTCGCCGGGGACAGAGACTTCCGATTCGGGGTGGGTGGCGCTTGAGGCCGTTTTTGGCTGGCTTTTCAGTCCAAAGAGCTGTTGAAGTTTCATAAGGTGCCCGCATCGCGTTGTGGCGCCAGCTGTCTGACAAGAGGTATTTTTGCGCTCTGTCTTTGGCTAACACCGCGTGTTACAAAGTGTTAACAATGTCGACGACTGGCGTCCGCAAGTCAAGCCGAGGGCTCTTTAAAAGCGGAATTTTTTCATGAAAACGCGGCCAAAATGATGTGCTTCGTGAGTATTCAACGTGGACGCTACAGGCGAGAACTGGCCGTGGTTGGGATTTTTACTCGAAGACGCTGGCAGCGCCGGGAAGCCTGCACTGGATTTGCACCTGGCAAACGTCAATTCCTGCTAAATGTTTCTTGATGTAACAGATTGATGATTTTGGCCAGCGAAGAAAGGTGTTGGCATGACGCGAATCCAGCATGGCGCGATGCCCGCGCAACTGGACTTCAGTGACGCGAAAGCGGGGGCCCGCATCGGGCCCATCTGGCATGCGCCCCGGCCTGCGCGAACATTGGGCAAGCGTTGAGGGGGTTGCTGCTGTTCTTACGGGAAAAGAGCCCGCAGGCCAGACAGGGCGAGCGCAAGCAGCTATTAAATCGATAGCGATGCAGCTGCCTTGCGCAGGTGCTTGTGGTTTAGCGGCACGCGGTTGAACAGATGCGCGCGTTACTTTCCACCATTTCCGCCACCGTTGCCTCCGCCATTACCACCGCCGTGGCCGCCTCCATTGCCTCCACCCTGGCCGCCATTGCCGTTGCTGCCGCTTTTACCGGACTCTTTTCCGGCGCCCAGGCCTTTGCTGGAGGCGTGAGCCGTGGCGACATTGCTGGCATGAACGGCATGGACGCTGTCATTGGCTTTCTTGCCACTTTTGGAGGTATGCGAAGCGCTCACGACGGCGCCCAGTTTCACGCCCATGCTGTTGGCAATCTGGCCCCAGCCAATGCCGTCGGCCTTCTGGGACAGTAAGCCGCCCAGTGTGGCCGAGAGCTGTGAAGGCGTAGGGTTGGTGATGCCTTGTTTGGCCAGCGAAGTCTTGGCCAGCGCAAGGGCAATATTGATGTTGCCGTAACCCATTTTTCCGGTGGCCGGCGAAAGGCTTGCGGCTGGCGCGGTGGCGTTGGGTCCGGTCGGGCTGGGGCTCAGCGAGATCGGTGTGCCCGTGCGCAACCCCTCAACCAGTGACTCGGCGTTTTGGGGTGAGCCGGCAAATGCGCTGTAGCGGCTCGCCAGCTTTGCGCCTTCCGGATTCCCGGCCGTGGTGCTCACACCGGCATCTGTTGTTTGTGCGGCAAGGGCAAGACCGCCGGCCAGAAACATGGCAGTGGCCGTTGCGGCGATGGTGATGGTTTTTTTGATCAGCATGGGGTGCCTCGCTTTCTGAATCAACCTGAAGCAGGCCGGACCGCGACATGCGGTGCGGCTTTTTTTATCTTAAAGGCCGTGCGGCACCGCTCGGCCGTCTTCCGGCGCCGTCCTACGGCCAAGCCCGCCAAAAATGAAGCCGCAGCGCTAGGCGCGCACAAAATAGATGAATGTGGTGCCCGGAAAAATATGCCGGTAGACAGGCCGGGCAATAACCCGCGCCAGATTTTTGGGCTGAAGCAGGCCCGAGGCACTGTTGTACAGCCGATAGAGTTTGGGGCGCAGCGGTTTCAGGCCAAACTCTTTTCCGAAGGCGACGAGCGATTCATGGCTGAACGCGTTGATGTGTTCGAGCGGGGCAATGGGCATCTGGTCGTCGGGCGACAGCGCGCCGAAATCTTTCCCCTGGCTGATTTTTTTCAGCGCGGCAGCCGCGTTGGGAACGCTGATCTTGATGACCCCGTCTCCTGACAGGGCATCGCGCAGTTTCTCGAGCACCAGCCTGGGTTCCGTCAGGTGTTCAAAGACCTGCTCCGTATTGATGAACCTGAACCTCCTGGCCGGCAGGTCGGCCAGGCCGACAACCCGCAGCCCTACGGATTTGCCGTGGCGGGCGCGTTCTTCGGAAAGCTCCACACCCCATACATTGCAGCCAAATCCCATGGCCATCTTCGACCAGTGCGCCCAGCCGAAGCCGAAGTCAAGCGCGTCCAGTTCCCCCGGCGGGAGCCCGAAGTATTGAATGATGAACTGGACCTGCTCGGCCAGGTAGCGGTATTCGTCCAGGCTGTAATTTCTGTGCTCGCGGTCCAGCTCGGTGCCGGGAACCCAGTCGTTGTAGATCTCGCCCAGCAAGGGGTCGTCGGGCACCTGTTGCTGAAAGACCAGGCTGCAACTGTTGCAGCGTGCCAGCGCATAAACGCCCGCGTCGGCAGTCCTTGACGCGTGGCCTTCATAGTGCCTTGCAAGATAGGCCTGAACGCCCGCGCCGGCGTACGGCTCCTCGTAAACCACCGAAAGGGAAGCCGACAGGCAGCCAGGACACCGCGTCCTGATCTTGAGGGCTGATTCACGCGGCTGCGTGGCACCCTGACGCTGTTGTGCATGGCGTGGCGCCTGCAGATTTTCCCTGAGCGACGGCGAAGCCGGATCCCCCGGCAGGCGCGGGAATTCAAGTGAGGTGGCGGGCATGTTCATGGGTTGAGTCCGGAATGCCGCAAACGCAGCAGCACCAAACACCTTAGCCGCCAGCGTGCAGGAGCGGGTAACCCTCTGTAAACCACGTATCGGTGCTCTTTGCCGCATACGCGCCCGGTTGGCGTGGCGTTTCAATGCGTGCTACGGCAATGATGTCTGTTCCCGGGCCGGCTCCCGCCTCTGGGAAAACCGTTAGCAGCAGGCGCCGCAGACTGGCGCACTACGCCATGCGGCCCTTGTTTTCGACCACCACGCACCCGGTGATGCGCCACGCTTTGTTGCTTTGCCGTTCGAGGCTGTAAACCGCCAGCCACGAAACACCGCTGGCATCGGCCATTTGCACCCGCTGGATCACCTGGTCGTTCTTGCCGTCGGGTTTCAGAAAGGCGACCGATGCAGGGCGGTACACCACCGGGTAATCGCGGCGCACCATCGCCATGAACCCCTGGGGTGTTCCGACGGCCTTCTGCACATTGGGGGCCGCAAAAGAAAACGCCTTGGCTGCGTCATCCTTTGCGAAGGCCGCCAACTGGGCCTGCACCACGGTGCGCACCGTCTTCTCGTCAGCCGCGGTAAAGGGCGCTGCACTTGCCGGCACTGCCGTGCATACCAGCAACAGCGCCGCGCTGCCGGCAGCGAGCAGGCCGGCCATGCAGTTCAGCACACGGTTCAAACGGATCAGGCGGGCAGTCATAAGGTCAATCTTTCCTGGATTCGATGGCCACTGTGGCTAAAGGTGATGAAGGTACGCAAGTGGCGCGCCAACGGATGCCTCCCCTCAAATCAGCCGGCCGTGCGCCAGCACCACGACGCCGCCGCTGACAAGCATCTCACCGGCTGCATTGGCCTCTACCGTGATGCGGCTGGGGCGCCCGGCAAAACGCCCCTGCTTGAGCGTGATGACTTCGTCCACCTTCGCCGCGCCGTGGCGCAGCAGGTAGGCGCCTGCCGGCCCGGCGGCGCTTCCGGTGGCAATGTCTTCCACCAGCCCGGCGTTGTCCCAGGTGCGACCTTCGCGCGCCGACACGTCCAGCACGTAGGCGAATTTGGCGCCCACGGTGGCCAGCAGCGCCTCAAAGTCAGGGTGCACAATTTTTGCGCGCTCCAGGCCGCCGACCACGGGCACCAGCAGATAGGGCAGGCCGGTAGACACCACCTGCAGCGGAAAACGCACATCCAGCTGCGCCGGGCCCAGCCCGAATGCCGCGAGAAATGGCAGGCTGTCAGCGTGACTGAGGGCAGCCTCGAAGCGGGCCACGCCCTGGTTCATGCTGGCGTCATAAGTGCCCGGTGTGCCTTCTTTGCGTGTGGTGTTGATGGCAACTGCCCGTGTGCCGAGCATCAGCGTCCAGCCGGCAGAAGGGTGATGCCCCGCATGCAGGTGATGCAGCAAACCTGCTGCGCCCAGCAGGGGGTGGCCGGCGAAGTCAAGCTCTTCTTCCATCGTGAAAATGCGTGCTTCGAAGCGGTTCCCGGGACCGTCAGGCGTGAGGAAAATGCTCTCGAACTGCCGCATCTCGATGGTCAGGCGCTGCATCTGGCGCGCCGGCAAGGGGCTTTCAGGCAGGAACACCGAAAGGCCGTTGCCGGCCAGCGCTTCGTGGGTGAACACGTCCACCTGGTAGTACTGCAGCCCCGACAAGGGCGGCATGGTTGTCATCGCTGTCATGTGGCAATTCTCCTGCGGGGAATTATCGCGGTGCAGGTCATTGCGGCGGCATCCCGGCGTGCGGACTGCCGTTTCTCCGTTTCTGCTCAGGCGATCCGGCGGGCTTGCGCCGCCAGGGTGCCTGTGCGGTTTAAATCCCGAGCAGCTTCTTCGCGCTGCCCAGCGCTTTCATGGAGTCGTCGTGCTTGCCTTCCTTGTGAAACTTTTCGCCATCGGCGCGAAGCTCTTTCACTTTGGTCATGTCGGCGGGCGAGAGCTTGGGGTTGGTGGAGAGCTTGGCGTCAATCGCCTTCATCTCGTTGGGGCAGTTATGGGCAAACGCCAGGGACGAAGTGGCCAGGGCGACGGCGGCAATGATGAGTTTCATGTGATCTCCAACCTGCGTCAGAAAATGCTGACGCCAGATGCTAGCAAAGCCTCTGCTGTGGCACAAGCCGCAGTGACACTAGCTTGTCTGGCCGATTTGCAGCTTGGTGGCGTCGATGAATTGGTATTCCGGGATGTCCAGGTTGGTCGGCGCCGGTACGTTCTTCACCACGCGGCCGGCAAGATCAAACCGGGAGCCGTGGCAGGGGCAAAAAAATCCACCGGGCGCATGAAGCTCGGCATTCAGCGCGCTGTCGTCCAGGCGCAGGGTCGGTGAGCAGCCCAGGTGTGTGCACACCCCCACCGCCACCAGGATTTCGGGGCGCTCGGAGCGGGTCGCGTTGGCGCACGATTTCGGTTGTTCGGATCGCCTGGACTGCGGGTCCGCCAATGCCGGATTGGGCTGCTGCAGCGCGCGCACCATCTCCTCGCCGCGGCGCATCAACCAGACCGGTTTTCCGCGCCAGGCGACAGTGCGCAGCTCGCCTGTCGCCAGTGCGGAAATATCGACAAGCACCGGGCCGCCCTGGGCGCGCGCCACTTCAGAGGGTGCAAGGCTGGCGGCGAAGGGGTAGGCCGCAGCCAGCAGGCCGGCGCCGGCAGCGATGCCGGTTGCTGCCGCCAGCAGGCGTCGCCGCTCGGCGTCCGGCAGGGTCCCGTCGTCTATCGCGTGGATCAGTTCGGTGACGTTACGCATGATCTGACTTGAAAAATTCGATGAAGGCAGGCAGTCCCGGTGTGCTTACGGCCCGGTTTTATCGGCGCCCGCGCCCCAGAGGAACACCTCTCTGGAGGGTTTGCCTGCCTTCACGTCCACCTTCCTGCGCTGGGTCTGGCCGGCCAGCGTGGCCTCCACGGCATAACTGCCCGGTGCCAGCCGGGCCAGCAGAAAGGGGCCCTCCGATGTGGCCTGAAGCACTTCATTTCCCCGGGCATCGAGCACCCGCACCTTCACGTCGGCCGCGAAGTCGGCACGCTGCTTGTCCTTGATGGCAAATTCGAGTGTCAGCGGCCATTGCCCGCTGGCATTGCGGATCGCTGCGGATTCGTCGGCGCCGATGCCGCCGCTCAGGTATTCAACCGGGCCGCTGGTACGCACCGGCGGCAAGGGGCCGCTTGCCTGGGCCAGCGCGCCGCCCGCCATGAGCGCACCGAGGACGGCCGAGGCGGCCTTGTGGGTCAGGGTTTTCATTTCAGCATGCTCCTTCTGCAACGATGGGCAGCAAATCGGCGCAGTGTGCTGCCTGACACTGTGTTCATGCGGCCTGCCGATCTGCGCGAAGGCCTGGCCAGCTGCCTTGTCATCACACCGTAGCAGGCTTTGTGCGCCAGGTGTTCAGCGCTGCCGGAAACCATTGTTCGCGGGTCAGCTTAGGCCGGTCTTAAAATCCCGGCTGGTGTGCCTTGCAGCTTCAAGCCCGCGGCATTCAATCGTCATCTGCTTCCTCAACCACCTGGACCCGTCACCCATGCCCCTCGAAGTCATTGAAGCCCAGACGGGCGACAAGCCCGTCGCCACCGTTCTCATCATGCACGGCCTCGGGGCCGACGGCCGGGACTTCCTGCCGATTGCCGAACAGATGGACCTGTCCAGCGTGGGAGATGTGCGTTTCCTGTTTCCGAGTGCGCCCAGCATTCCGGTCACCATCAACGGCGGCTACGTCATGCCGGCCTGGTACGACCTGCTGGGCGCCGACCTGGTGAGCCGGCAGGACGAGGCCGGGCTGCGCAAGTCGCAAGGCGACATTGAGGCATTGATCGCCCGGGAAAAGTCGCGCGGCATCCCTGCCAGCCGCATTGTGGTGGCGGGCTTTTCGCAGGGCTGTGCCATGGCGCTCATGACGGGCCTGCGCCACGGCGAACGGCTGGCCGGCATTGCGGGCCTGTCGGGTTACCTGCCGCTGGCCGACAAGACGGCCGCCGAGCGCAGCGCCGTCAACCAGGATGTACCCATTTTTCTGGCGCATGGCACGCGCGACGGTGTGGTGGTGCTGCCGCGCGCCACCGCCACGCGCGATGCGCTCAGCGCCATGGGCTACACGGTCGAGTGGCACGAGTACATGATGGAGCACTCGGTGTGCCCGCAGGAAATCACCGACCTGGAGCAGTGGTTGCGCCGGGTTCTGGCCTGACGGGATTTTAAGTAAAACTGGCTGTAGCCCTTACAAAACGGGCGCAAGCAGCTATTAAAAGAATAGCGATCCGGGCAAGACCAGGACGTTGTTCAGGCCGCCGCTGTTTTCGTCACGGCCGTCCGCGCCATCCGCCGCACGCGCCACAGCAGGAAAAACGCGATGCTGAAGTTCAGCAGGTTCCACGCGATGCCGTTGAGGAATGCGGCATGGTAGGAACCGGTTAGGTCAAACACCTTGCCTGACATCCAGCCGCCCAGCGCCATGCCCAGCAAGGATGCCATGATCACCGTGCCCACGCGCGCGCCGGCCTCGGCGGGCTCGAAGTATTCGCGCACGATGATGGCGTAAGCCGGTACGAGGCCGCCCTGGAACAGGCCGAACAGCGCGGCGATGACGTAAAGCGATACCAGTCCGTCAAAGGGCAAAAACAGCAGCAGCGCGATGCCTTGCAGCACCGAGCCCAGCATCAGCGTGCGCAGCCCGCCGATACGGTCGCAGATCGCGCCCGACACCAAGCGGCTCACCACACCGCAGGCCAGCATCAGCGACAGCATTTCAGCACCGCGCGCCGCGCCATAGCCCAGGTCGGTGCAGTACGACACGATGTGCACTTGCGGCATGGCCATGGCCACGCAGCAGGCCACGCTGGCCACGCACAGCAGCATTTGCGCCGAGCCCGGCGTCAAGCCAAAGGGCATGCTGCTGGTGGTGGCGGCGATACCGCTGTTGCCTACCGCGGACGCCACGGCCACCGGCGGGCGCTTGCGCATCAGCAGGGCCAGCGCCGTCATGGTGACGAAGCTGAAAAGGCCGAGCCACAGATAGGTCTGGCGCCAGCCCACGGCCTCGACAAAATGCTGAACGATGGGCGGCCAGATCGCGCCGCCCAGGTAGTTGCCACTGGCGCACACCGCCACGGCAAAACCGCGGCGCCGTACAAACCAGAGCGAGGTGTCGGCCAGCAGCGGCGCAAAGGTGGCGGCAGAGCCGAGAAAGCCGATCAGCAGGCCGTGGGCCAGCGAGAACATCCAGATGTTGCCGGCCATGGCGGCCAGGGCAAAACCCAGGCCCAGTCCCACTGCGCCAACCAGCAAGGGAACCATGACGCCAAAGCGGTCGGCCAGCCGCCCCATCAGAACGCCGCCAACACCGAAGCCGATCATGAGCGCGGTATACGGCAGGGAGGCATCGGCCCGCGTCACGCTGAATTCAGCCTGCACTGCGGGCAGCACCACGGCCACCACATACATGCCGCAGGCGCCGACGGTCATCAGCGCCAGCGTGACCATGAGCCGCATCACGGCGTAGCGTGAGTCGATGAGGAGGGAGGAGTCTTGCGCGGCGGTTGCGGGGCTTGGGGGCGTGACGGGAGGGCTCATCAGGCAAGCGTACACCAGCAGCTGCCCCGCTGCGCTGTTGATGGCCCGGCCGGAGCTGGCGCGTTACAGCGGGGAAGGGCGCGTGGCTTCGTAACCGACGGCGGAATTGCTGTCGCTTGGCTGGCCCAGTTCCTGGTCGCGGATGCGGAAAAGGCGTTCCAGGTCTTTCATGGCGTCTGCGTCAGCTGCGGAGACCGGGGCCGGCCGTGCCACCGGTGCTGCGGGCTGGGCCGGCAGGCTGGCGGCTACAACGGGGGCGGCTGGTACGGGCGCTGCAGAGGCTGTTGCCGCCGCGGGAAGAGGGGCCAGGGAAGCCAGGGGCGCGCTGCGTGGCGGGCGAACCGATGCGCCGGCAGGCGGCCGGACGGGATCGGCCCAATATGACTTGTCGGGCATGGTCGGGTTGGGGCAGGTCTCCGCCACTTCCAGTTGCCAGGAAATGCCATGCAGCCATTGGGCCGCCCCGGGTTCAAAGCGCGTGATTTCTTCCATCAGGGCGTTCTGGAAGGCGAAAGCGTACTTCATCAGACGGTCGTCCCAATGCCGCACAACGAGGCGTACATACATGCCAGGGCCGCGGCTGCGGCTGGACACCAGCAGCATCTGGCAATCGATCCAGGGCAAGGGAATACCGTATTTACGCATGGCATCGCGCAGCAACACCTGCACCAGGTGGCGGCGCGTGGCGTTGTCCGAGCCGTCTTCAATGGTGAGGGGGTTGTCCCGGCTGGACGTGCCCGTGCGTTTGGGCGACGCTGCGGGGGTTGAACCGCCGAAAAGGCTGGCTAGCAGTTTTTTCATTTTTTGATCAAGCTCTACGCTGCCTCAGGCTAAAAGACCGCAAAACCGTTTAGTTTGGCGGAAATTGAAGGGTAAAACAGCCGTGTTACGGAATGTTTTTTATCGTCGTCCAGCTTGTCTGACAAGTCAAGGGAGTTCTGCACCCTGGCGCTCCGGCGTCGCTCGCTTTCCACATCCCGGGCGCCAAACTGTGGATTTCTGCCCGGAAAATGCGGTGTATGACTTAAATCCGGCCGGCCTGCACGGGCCCCGAGCCAGACCCCACCCGGGCTGTGCTGGCAAGCCCGGATGCGCCAGCGCAAAGCGCCGTGCTGTGATAACTTCCACGCCAATTCAAGATTCTGGGGGAATGACGATATGACCAAGTTGCAGGCGCCTGCGGGCGCGCTACAGGACCGCCTGAAAGCGCTCACCCCGGCCCGGCTCAAGGGCATGCGCCGCGGTGTCGAGAAGGAAAGCCTGCGCGCCAAACCCGGCGGCGGCCTGGCCCTCACGCCGCATCCCGCGGCCCTGGGCTCGGCCCTCACGCATCCGGGCATCACCACGGACTTCAGCGAATCGCAGGTTGAGCTGGTCACCGGCGCCCACCCCAGCCCTGAAGCCACGCTTCAGGAACTGACGGAGCTGCACCAGTTCACCTACCGCACCATGAAAGATCTGGGCGACGAAATGCTCTGGGTGTCCAGCATGCCTTGCGGCCTGCCGACCGACGAAACCATTCCCATCGCCCGCTTCGGTTCGTCCAATGTCGGGCGCGCCAAGAGCGTTTACCGCATGGGCCTGTCGCACCGTTACGGCCGGCGCATGCAAACCATTTCGGGCATTCACTACAACTGGTCCCTGCCCGGGGTGAGCAGCAAGGAATACTTCGCGCTGATCCGCAACTTCCGCCGCCAGGCGTTTTTGCTGCTGTACCTGTTTGGCGCCTCGCCCGCGGTGTGTTCCACGTTTGTGGAAGGGCGCCAGCACGAGCTGCAAACCCTGAGCGACAGCACCATGTACATGCCTTACGGCACTTCGCTGCGCATGGGCCGCCTGGGCTACCAGAGCGACGCGCAGGCATCGCTTGCCGTGAGCTACAACAGCCTCGACGGCTACGGCGCTTCGCTGCAGGACGCGCTGACCCGGCCCTACCCGGCCTATGAGGCAGTGGGCATCCGCAACCCCGGCGGCGACTACAACCAGCTGGCCACCACGCTGCTGCAGATTGAAAACGAGTTCTACGGCACCATTCGCCCCAAGCGCGTGATCTTTCCCGGCGAACGGCCGCTGCATGCGCTGCGCGAGCGCGGCGTCGAATACATCGAAGTGCGGCTGATGGACCTGGACCCTTTCGAGTCCGTCGGCATCAATGCGCAGACCATGCGTTTCCTCGATGTGTTCCTGCTGCACTG
This sequence comes from Polaromonas sp. P2_G11, assembly GCF_056403595.1. NCBI lineage: Bacteria > Pseudomonadati > Pseudomonadota > Betaproteobacteria > Burkholderiales > Comamonadaceae > Polaromonas > Polaromonas sp. P2_G11. Next base: position 348,671 of record NZ_JBFUFE010000006.1, read on the forward strand.
CCTGCTCAGCGACAGCCCGAACGACACGCCCCAGGAAATCGCCGAGCTCAAGCATAACCAGCACCAGACGGCGGCGCGCGGGCGAGAGCCCGGCCTGAAACTCAAGCGAGGCGGCCATGAGATCACGCTGACGGCCTGGGGTGCGGAGGTGGTGGGCCAATGCGCGCCTATCGCGGCGGCGCTCGACGCCACGCATGGCGGCTCGCAATACAGCGACGCCCTGACATTGGCCAGCGCCGCTTTGCTGGACCCCTCCACCTTGCCTTCGGCCCGTGTGCTGGCCGCCATGGCCGACCGCCATGAGAACTCCTTCATCCGGTTCACACGCGCGCAGTCTGAAAAGACGCAAGGCATCCTGCAGGCGCAGCCGTTGTCGGCCGGCCAGCTGGCACACTTCGCCGCACTGACCGAGGCCTCCGTCCAGGAACAAAAGAAGATTGAAGCCGCGGACACCATGCCGTTTGAGCAGTACCGTCAGCAGTACGTTTCGGCTGAGCGCCTGGGCATGCCGGGGCGCGAATCTGAGCACACCCCTGTTGGGGCTCACTTCGTGTAGCCCCCTCTCCCCTTGAGAAATAGGTTCACCCCTATCGGCACTCACTTCGTGTAGTGCCTTTTCCCCTTGCAGGGGACGGCGCCTGCGGCCTGGCGAAGCCAGTTCCGCGGCCCCTGCTGGTGAACAGGGACACCCCTATCGAAACTCTCGGGGTGCTATCAATTCAGTAGCTTGTGGCGCAAGTTGGTATTGGGCTAGAGCCCGATTTGGTATTTAAAAATCGCTTCTTCGGCGTCTTCACGCCAGTACGTCACGGCCGCGTACCAGCCTTCCCACACGCAGCCGTTGCAGCCGCGACCGCAGCAGGTGGTGGGTTCGGGAGGAGGTGGCCGCAAGCGGATGCCCGCAGCAGCGGCGCGCTCCTGCAGGGTGCTGAAGATCGCCATGGCGGCGCTGTGGTCAGCAGGGCTTTCGGGCATGGGCCTGGTGTGGGTGCCGTGTCAGGGTTTGGCGGAAGCCGCCATGCGCCGGCGGGCGTACAGGCCGATGAATGCGCAGCCCAGTACCAGGGCAAACCAGCCCACCAGGGCCGATTTGGCGACGATGCCCTGCATGCCCGGTGAGGTGATGAAGTAGGGCGACACCACCACACCCAGGCCGATCAGCACACACAGGATGCCTTTGATCATCAGTTCGTTATTGGCCTTGAGGGCGGAAGCGGCCAGGCGGCGGGCCGGGATCACGGGTTTTTTGTCGGGGGCTGCGGGCAGGGGCATGAGGGGCTCGATAGGGGAGGTCGGAGATGGATGGGAAGGGCTTCGGGGCGGCTTGGAGCGGCCCCGATGAGCCTGGGCGCATTACGGCTGGTCGCAGCCGCTACATCTGTCTATGCCCCGATTGTCCTTCATTGGGCCGCAAGCAGGTGAGGCAGGCCCGGAATGTCCCCCGTACCGGCTTGGCGGCGGGGCCGCCCGCTGCGGCGACAATTGGGGAATTGAGCCGGGTCTTCCCGCCCCGGTTCCATCTGAACCCGAACACCCTAAGAAAGATCCCGATGGCCATCCAGTGGTTTCCTGGTCACATGCACCTGACCAAAAAAGCCATCAGTGAGCGCATCAAGGAAATTGATGTCGTCATTGAACTGCTTGATGCGCGCCTGCCCGGCTCCAGCGCCAACCCCATGCTGGCCGAGCTCACCAGCGCCAAACCGGCGCTCAAGGTGCTCAACAAGCGCGACCTGGCCGACGCCACCCGCACGCCGCTCTGGCTGGATCACTACAACAGCCTGCCCGCCACCCGCGCGATTGAGCTGGACGCCAGCGAAACCACGCCTGCGCGCCGCCTCATTGATGCCTGCCACGCGCTGGCGCCCACTCGCGGCACCATGGTCAAGCCGATGCGGGTGCTGATTTGCGGCATTCCCAACGTCGGCAAGTCCACCCTGATTAACACCCTCACCGGCAAGCGCGCCACCAAAACCGGTGACGAAGCGGGCATCACCAAGGTCGAACAGCGCTTGGTGCTGGCCGACGGGTTTTATTTATGGGACACGCCCGGCATGCTCTGGCCGCGCATCATCGTGGCCAAAAGCGGCTATAACCTGGCCGCCAGCGGCGCCATTGGCCGCAATGCCTTTAACGAGGAAGAGGTCGCGCTCGAGTTGCTGGATTACCTGATCAAGCACTACCCCGCCTTGCTGGAGGCGCGCTACAAGGTCGAGGTGACCCCCGGCATTACCGATGAGCAGCTGCTCGAAGAAATTGGCCGCAAGCGCGGCGCGGTGCTCTCCAAGGGCCGGGTCAACCTGCAAAAAGCCGCCGAGATCGTGATCTATGAATTCCGGGCGGGAACGCTGGGCCGTGTGACCCTGGAAACGCCCGGCGAGTTTGCCGAATGGGCAGCCGCCGGCCGGCTGCTCGACGCCGAGCGCCAGGTGAAAAAAGACAAGATCGAAACCAACCGGTTGATCAAGTTCAAGAAGATTCCGCGGCCGGATAAATCCGGCAGGTCCGGATTCGAAGAATCCTGAGACCGGCCACCGCGCGCGGGATCACTTGGGGCCTGTTTTGCAGGTCCGTATGCCAAGCAGCGTGTACGCCGGGCACCAGCCCAGCAAACCTGTCAGCAGGGGCACGAGCCCCAGCAGCGCCCACCAGCGCCAGGCGGGCTCCGCCACAAAATACAAGCTGAGGATGGCGAGTCCCGCCACGATGCGCACCGCACGGTCGGCGGTGCCTGCGTTTTTGTTCATGATGAGTTCCCTTGGAAAATTAACTTTTTAGTGCAGCACCAGCACCGGCTTTTTGCTGTGCGACAGCACCTTCTGGGTTTCACTGCCCAGGAGAAAGCCGGTGATGCCCTTGCGGCCGTGCGAGGCCATCACAATGAGGTCGCAAGCTTTGCCGTCTGCCATCCGGACGATGGTTTCATAGGGGTGGTCGCCTGCGACGCAAACGGTTTCGCAAGGCACGCCCGCCTTGTCGGCGGCGTCTTTCAGCGCAGACAGGAATGCCTCTGCCTGCGCCTGGCATTCCCTCATGAATTGGTCCCGTGTGTCTTCCAGCATCTGGACCCGGTAGGTCAGCAGGTGAAACTCCTGCATCACATGCAAACCCGTGATCCTGGCCTGGGCTTCCCTGGCGAAAGTCACTGCCTGTGCAATTGCCCGATCCGAAGCGGGCGAGCCGTCGGTCGGTAGAAGAATATGTTTGAACATGGCAAATCTCCTTGTCATCCTGGGCGGCTCATCGCCGGTGCGGCAAACCTTGAGCAGGGCGGTTCCACTTTAGGTCGCTGCCGCCAAACGGCTTTGATGCAGGTCAAGTCATCGCCTCAATCGGGGAGGGGACGGGGCGGATTGCCTGCCACGGGTTCGTGATGTGACGCCGCGCGGTGCGGCGATGTCGGTTTCAAAATCCACCGAATGCAGGAGAAGTTACGGGCAGCCTCAGTGTCACTCAGCGACAGGAAACAATAGAGTCTGTCGGATGAGGGAAGTTAGTGACCCCAGAACGCATCTTCCTGCTCAGGATCGCTTGAGAACAGCCTGGCTTCGACGATCCTGCCTTCTTCGATGCGCAGCAAGTCGATGCCATGCTGAGATAGCCGCAAGCCGTCGCGCTGTCCCTCGAACTCAAGCTCCACGGTGACCCATGCGCCATTCCCCATGAAGCGATGCGCGCGGGTGATCGCAAATGTTCCCTTGGACACTTCCATCATCTTGCCGATCATCGTTCCAACGGCTTGCACGCTCCTGTGCGTGCCGGAGAAGCGATTGCGCCCGGGCTGGTGCCACACGATGTCCGGTGCCAGGAGGACGCCTAGCGCGGCTTGATCGCCGGATTGAACGGCTTGAATGTACTTTTGTGCAATTTCGATTGGAGTAGTCATCTGTTCCTCTGCTGGTTGAAATAAGTGATGGCCCTGCATTGGTTCAGGTGTCATCAGGTAAAACTGTACGTTGCGCTCGCCTTGGCGTCACGGTGGAAAGCTGTCTAAAAATGGTAATAATCGGACATGAATGGAAATATTGACGGGGCGAATGACACACTGGAGCGGATCGGCTACGCGCCGCCGGCCAGCTACGCGTTCGATATCGAGGTGGTTGCGATGCGGGAGCTGCGTGCCCGCGCTCCGGCGGAAGAGCTGCGCAGGCCGCACCGCATCGAATTCCATGAACTGATCTTCGTCAGGCGCGGCGAATGCACGCATGTGGTGGACTTCGAGCCCGTCCGCTGCTCGCCCGGCTCTGTGCTGGTTTTGCATCCGTCACAGGTCGAGCAGTTCGATGTGACAACACCCTGGGACGGCTGGCTCGTTCTATTTCGCCCTGAACAGCTTTTTGCATCGCAGGACAAGATGGGGAAGCTCGGCCTGGTTCAGGCTGTGGCTGAGTTGCCTGTGCAGCTCACTTTTGATGACGCCGAGGCCCGGTTGCTGCAGCAAACCATGGCACAGATGCACCTGGACGGGGGCTTGCAAGCCGGCCAGCCAGAGGTTCAGGCCCTGTTGCTGCACCAGCTTTGCACCGTGCTCCTGCGGCTGGTTCTGGCGCACCAGCAACAACGCAGCGATGGCACCGTCCGGCCTTCGGAGCTGGATCGTTTTCGGAGGTTTCGGCTCCTCCTGAATCAATCGTTTGCGAAGTGGCATACCTTGGCGCAATATGCCGATGCCATCGGCTGCACAACGCGAACGTTGACTCGCGTCACCCTGAATGTTGCGGGGGTTAGCGCGAAAGCGTTTGTGGCGAACAGGATTTCGCTGGAGGCCAAGCGGCTACTTGCACACACCGGGATGCCCATCGCCGGGATAGGCTACGAGCTGGGTTTCGACGACTCCAGCAACTTTACCAAGTTCTTCAAACGGGAGGTTGGATGTACCCCGGTGGAGTTTCGTGCAGGTTACCGCTAGGGAAGGTCTGCACAAGTCCACCGACCACGCTTGTCGTCGAAGCTGGCTTGCTTGGCAGGCGGATGATGCGCCAAGTGCACGCCGTTTGATCTTCGTCAAGGCCGGCGGCGGTGCCTGGAGGCATTCTGGGCGCTATTGGCAATTCGCCGATAACCTTGGAGACCGCCATTCACAAACATGCCAGCGTGCAGATCATCCTCGATGAGCACGCCTCCCTTTCCGCCATGCTGCGCTCCATGCTGCTCATGGTGGCGCGCGGCCCGGGCGACCGTGCGCAGCAATTCTTCGACGTCTTTCGGGCCATGCTGTTTTATATCGACGAGTTCCCCGAGCGCCTGCATCACCCCAAGGAGTCAGACCTGCTGTTTCCGCGTGTGGTGCGCTCCGCGCCATCGGTCATGGCTACGGTGCAGCAGCTGGAGCGCGACCACATGAGCGGCGAGAAGGCTGTGCGTGAACTGCAGCACCTGTTGCTGGCCTGGGAGCTGCTGGGCGAGCAGCGAAAGCCCGAGTTCGAGGCGCAGTGCAAACGTTACGTCGAGTTTTACCTGGAGCACATGCGGCTGGAAGAAACGATCATCCTGCCCGAGGCTGAAAAAGTGCTCACCGAGGCCGACTGGAAAGAGCTGGACGCCGCCTTCCAGCAAAACCGCGACCCGCTTGCCGGCAAGCACGCGGCAGACCCGGTGTATGACCGGCTTTTCACACGCATCGTGATGGAGGCGCCGGCGCCCATCGGGCTGGGTGATGGCTGAAGCCTGCCCTGGGCCGGCACCGGGCATGTAGCCTGTCATACGTACCTGACGCGAATCCGTCTGCCCGTGAGCCTGCGGACCAGTCAGGCCGTGCGCAAGCAGCTATGAAATCAATAGCATGACTCTGCGGGCTTCTGTTTGTGTAGGGTGATGGCGGAGCCGCAAGCGGGCAGGGTCCTGCGCCGGGGCGCACATCATTCCTACAAGGCCGTCAGCAACACGCTCTGGCCGCGTGGGCACCGGCAACGCATAGTCTGGATATCTCCGCTAAAGGTTCAGGTGCCGCCTGGGCCGCACGCCATGACGCCTGAGAGCACAAGTCCGCCTTCCCGTCAGTCCTCCCGCGACGCCAGCAGCAACCAGCTCAGGGCCGTCGCGGCTTACATGAAAAACCACTCGCTGGTGTTGGCCACCGCCGAGTCCTGCACCGCAGGCCTGATCGCCGCACACCTCGCGGATGTGCCGGGTGCGGGGTCCTTGCTGGAGTCGGCTTATGTGGTGTATTCACCCCGGGCCAAACAGCGTTGCCTTGGGGTGAAAGCAGAAACCATCGAGCGCTGCAACCTCACCAGCGAAGAGGTGGCTGCCGAGATGGTGCGCGGCGCGATGCAAAAGAGCGAGGCCACCATGGCCATTGCCAACACCGGCGTGACCGACGGCACCGACCCGAAGATTCCCGCCGGCACGCAGTGCTTTGCCTGGATGTTTGCGGGGCGTGATGGACGTGGGGACGCGGTGTTCACCGAAACCCGCAGGTTCAGCGGTGACCGCAACAGCATCCGCGAGCAGGCGGCTGCCTATGCGCTCACGCAGATCCCGGCGCGCCACGCGGCGTTTCTTGAAACGGCAGCCAGGCGCGACCGCACCGGCTGACAAACCCGTCAGGCGACAAATTTCCTGTCGCGCAGCCAGTCGGCCAAACGCCCGGCAAACACCTTGTAGCCTTCCGCATTGGCGTGGATCTGGTCAGAACGCAATTCGCTGCGTGACAGCACATAAGACCAGGCATCGGCAAAAAGCGGGGTGGCTGTTTCCGCGGCGATCTCGGCATACACCTCATGGTCTTTCAGTGAGCCCATCGCGGCAGAAAGCAGCACGGGTTTGGGCTGCGCGATCAGCACCACCTGCGTGCTGGCAGCGGCGGTTTGCACAATCGACCTGATGGCAGCGCGGGTGCTGTCCAGCGGCATGTTGCGCAGAAAGTCGTTGCCGCCAATGCACACCAGCACCAGGCCCGGCTTGTTTTCCTGCAGCAGCGCCGGCAGGCGTGCCAGCGCACCGGCCGCTGTGTCGCCGTTGATGCCCGCGTTCTGCGTGACGTAGCCGGTCAGCAGTTCCAGCTGCTGCGGGTAGCTGGCGCCCGCCGGGGCGCCGTAGCCAAAGGTCAGCGAATCGCCCAGGCACAGCAGGGTGGCCTCCTTGGGCAGGGTCTTGCCTTTGGGCCCGGCTTTTCTGGAGCAAGCCGCAGCCAACAGCAGCGCAGAGCAGGCAGCGCCCAGCAGGAGTTGGCGGCGAAGGGAATGGTGATGCGAGTCCATGCGTCGTGCCGGTTTATTTCAGGTTATCGGGTGGAGCCGGGTGCGCGGCCGGCGCCTTGTCTTCCGGATGCAGCTGCTTGCGGCTCAGCGAAGGGATGATCAGCATGCGCACAGTCTAACCATGCCAAAGCGCATCTGGACACCACTGCAAGCGCGAGGTAATGCAAGGGTAATCACTGCGTAATGACGGGGTAAAGCTCCGTTTGCCTTACACGGCATTCACAAGAGCGGGCCAACAATGGTTTTACTGAAGCGCAAAGGCCTTTGAAAGCAGCGATTCAGGAGCAGCCCCCACGGCCGCTTGCCGAGACGGAGATTTATCGCCGCCACCGCAAGTTGCCCACCGGGTTGCTGGCAATCAAACGCATAAGCATTCCAAGGAGAACCCCATGAAATCGAAATTCCTCACTGTCTCATTGCTGGCCTCAGCCCTGTTCGCCGGGCTGGGATTTGCACCTGCCATGGCGCAGGGTACTAATACACCCGGCATTGACCAGGCGCAGCAAGCCATCAGCGCGCGTATTCAGCAGGGTCTGGCCTCCGGCCACATCACGCCGTCCGAAGCGCAGGTGCTGTACCGCCGCGACCAGGAAATCGCGGCTCGCGAGGCACGTTTTAAATCCAACGGCGTTGCCACACCACAAGAGCGCCAGCAGCTGCGCGCTGACCTGGACGGCCTCAGCGCCGAAGTGGAACGCATGATGAACAACCGCGATGTGGCGGGCAGGCCTGGCAATGCCGGCAATACCCCCGGCATCGACAACCGTGAATTCCAGATCAGCCAACGCATTGACGAAGGCGTGCGCACGGGTCACATCACGCAACGCGAAGCCGCCAGGCTGCACCAGCGTGAACGCCGCATTGAGCGCCACGAGGCCCAATTCAAGTCCGACGGCGTGGTGACCGCGCAGGAGCGCCGCCAGCTGCGCAACGAGCTGACATCGCTGCGCGACGACGTGGAACGCATGATGAACAACCGCCGCCGCGGTTAAGCGGTTAAGTAAAGCGCTGTTCGGGGGCGCCGCCACGCGGTGCCTGGACAGCTGCCATGCGCAAGCAAGGCGCGCCGGTGCCTATTGAGGCGCCGGCGCCTTTTTTTTGCCTGCTGCATCGCGCGTGTTGCGCCGGCGTGGGCGGCGGGCGCACGCTTCAGGCGTGTCATTGACCTGCATCAATACGCGAGCAGCGGGCGGCTTATAAAGTGGCTTTTTTTTCTGCGTCGCCGCACGCATTCAGCTATGCCCATAGAGCTTTACCGTGACGACAGGCATGCCTGCCTGATGTTCACCGACCTGATCGAGGAAGACGCGCATGCCGTCCAGTCCAACCAGTTCCTGATTGTCGACAACGGCACCGGCGCCGTGATCGACCCGGGCGGCAACCTGGCGTTCAACGAATTGTTCCTGGGCATGTCGCGCCACTTCAGCCCGCAAAAACTGTCTTACATCATCGCCTCCCACGCCGACCCCGACATCATTGCCTCGCTGGACCGCTGGCTCACGTCCACTCCGGCACAGCTGGTGATCTCGCGTGTGTGGGAGCGTTTTGTGCCGCACTTCACCAAGGTCGGCAAGACCGAGCAGCGCCTGGTCGGCGTGCCCGACAGCGGCGGGCGGTTGCCGCTGGGGCAGAGCGAGCTGTGGCTGTTGCCCGCGCACTTCCTGCACTCGGAAGGCAACTTCCATTTTTACGATCCCATCAGCCGCATCCTGTTCACCGGTGATCTCGGTGTGTCGATGATGTCAGGCCGGACGGCGCAGGTGCCCGTCACCGACCTGAAGCCCCATCTGCCGTTGATGGAGGGCTTCCACAAGCGCTACATGGTGTCGAACAAGGTTCTGCGCCTGTGGGTGGCCATGGCGCGCCGGCTGGATATTTCCATGCTGGTGCCCCAGCACGGCGCGCCGCTCAAAGGCCCGGCCATCGGCCAGTTTTTTGACTGGGCGGAATCACTGAAATGCGGCATTGACCTGTTTGACGAGCGCAACTACCAGGTGCCCACCGGGCAGATCAACGGCCGGGCAGCGGCTTGAGCCGGTGGGATCAGGCAGGAGTCTGCTACAGCCGGCTGATGGAAATCCAATACCCTCACTAGAATGGCCCGAGCTGCCATGGGGCGGTATTCAGGGATTCATCAACAATGAACAGAAATTTGAGGATATGGGTCGTCGCGGTCCTGGTCGTGCTGCTGGCGGCCATCGCCGTTCTTTGCTTCTTCAACCGCGAGAGGTGGAAGGACTACCGCGATTACTTTCGTGAGGACTACGTGGCTGTCGAGATGCAATATGACAAGCTCACGAGTGCCACCGATGAAAAAGCCGCGCGCAAGCTTTTTCCCAATGTATTTTTGCGCTGCTATGACGATTCGTCTGCACCGCGCCTGGGCGACCGCGTGTGCTATTCCACCGTGACACATGTCGATGGTTTGCCGGCCATGAGCGTGCTGCTTTTCTTTGCAAAGGGAAAACTCACGCACACCATGGTGCGTGTGCCCTGGTGGCGCCATGGTGCGTGGCGCGACAAACTGGTCAGACAGTACGGTGTAGCCCACAAATCAACCACCTTTGCGATTCTTGAAGGTCCCCTGGTGCAGTGGGATTTGCCGGGCGGCGCGTACATCAATTTCCACCGTGAACGCAGCCTGAACCCCCTGGAATGGAGCGGCATCTTCTGGTCGGCAGGCCAGGACGGGAAATAGCGGGCCTGTTTGGCGGCACTCCGCCGGCCTCGCGAACGATTTGCTACAACTGCGACGCACCCGATGCGTAAGCTGGCGCCTCTGACGGAGGTATTGGAGGTATGGTGACACGTTGTGCATGAGACACCTCTTACCTCTGTGGATACCTTTGTGGAAACTTCCCTTTTGATGCAACTCTGGAAATCCTGCCGACTCCCCGCCGTGCTGCTGGCAGCATGCGGCCTGTCGCCCCTAATGACAGGCTGCGTCACCGGCGCCAAAGCGTTTCCGCTGCAGGAAAAGTTTGCCTCCACCCAGACGTATTCGCGCCTCTTTGACGCCACCCCGGCACGGACCTGCGAGGCCTCGCGGCGTGCGTTGCTGAGCCAGGGCTACATCATCAACATGGCCAGCGCCGAATTGGTGGAAGGGCAAAAAGCCTTCCAGCCCGAGCCCGAGGCGCACCTGCAAATGGTGGTTCGCGTGGTGTGCGCCCCCGACACGCCCGATGGAAAAGTGAGTCTGGGTTTTGTCACGGCCCTGCAGGACAGCTACGCCATGAAAAAAACCAACAACTCCGCCAGCCTGGGTGTGGGCGCCATCGGCTCCGTCTCGCTGCCTTTCACGTCGAGCAATGAGTCCATGGTCAAGGTGGGCAGTGAAACCATCACCGCCGATGATTTTTACGACCGCTTTTTTGACCTGGTGAGGCGCTACCTGGTGGCGGACGCCGCGCTCGACTGATTGAGCGGGTGAACGCGCCCCCGGGCGCGGGTGCGCAAAAATTATTGGGAAAAGTGCCAGAAGGCTAATACAGGCGGGCGAAAGCAGCTATAAAAAGCATAGCGCCGGCTGATGGTCTCAGCGTAAATTACCCTGCACCCAGCGCACGATGTCGGCCGCACCCATGGCGCCGGCCTGGCGCGCCACTTCACGGCCGCCCTTGAACAAGGCCAGCGTGGGAATGCTGCGGATGTTGAAGCGCGCGCCCAGGTTGGGCACCGCTTCGGTGTCGACCTTGGCTACGCGCACCTGCGGCTCCAGCTGTGCTGCCGCCTGCTCATAGGTCGGCGCCATTTGCCGGCACGGCCCGCACCACGGCGCCCAGAAGTCCACCAGCACCGGAATCTGGTTGCGGGTGATGTGTTTGTCAAACGCGGCTTCGTCCAGCGCGGTGGAATGCGCGGTAAACAGCGCCTTCTTGCAGCTGCCGCAAGTTGGCTGGCTGCCCAGCTGGTCGGCGCGCACGCGGTTGGTGGTATGGCAGTGCGGGCAGACGATGTGGAGAGGGTCAGTCATCAGGCGCAACTGGGGGCCGTGGCGGGCATTTCAAGCGCGGCGGAGGTCGCCTGGCCGGGTGGCGGCGTTAAATCCGTGCAAACGCCGGGTAAAGCGCGGTGAACAGGCGCTTTTCCTACGCGTGCCGGCCTCTTGCGGGCGAACAATCAAGTTTCACTACAAAGAGAAGGATCCACATGAAAACCAGAACCTTGATGACCGCCCTGGCGGCAGCGTCCCTCGCTTTCAGCGGGCTGGCAATGGCCAAGGGGAAGGATGACGACCACGGCCGCGGCCATGGCCACAAAAAAGCCAAACACCACCATGCCGGCCCGCCGCCGCATTCCCAGGCCGGCGGGCGTGGTGCGGGCCCCGATCACAACTTCTACCGCGGCGGCCGCTTGCCGGCGCAATACCGCGACCGGGGCTATTGGGTAGATGACTGGCGCGGCCACCGGCTGAGCGCGCCGCCTCCCGGCTATCACTGGGTGCAAACCGGCGGTGACTATGTGCTGGTCGCCAACAACACCGGCATTATTTTCCAGATCTATCTGGGCCAGTAGCCAGTAGCCGGAGAATTCCGCGCATGAAAAAGCCGCCTGGAAAGGCGGCTTTTTCTTTTGGGGTCAATGCACTGCTTCAATACGCTACTGATTTGATAGCTGCTTGCGCCCGCCGGTAAAGGGCTACGGCCCCCTTTTATTCAGAAATGCTCAGGCAGCCTTGGCGGTGCGGCGCTGGCTAAACGCCGTCTTGCGCTTGGCGGTGCTGGCCTGGTCGCCGGCAATTTTGCTGGCGAGCTGGGCGGTCTTCTGCTCGATCTGCGCGGCGAGTTTGCTCAGTGCCAGGGCGCCCGGTGCGGTGGCCTGGGCCAGCGTGTTCAGAGTGGTCACGCCGGTTTTTTCTTCAAACAGGCTGGCATTGGCGGCAGCACGCTCCACGCCGCTCTCCAGAACCTTGACCAGCTGGCTCACCACTTGCTGTGCGCCGTTGGTCGTCAGCATCAGGCCCTTGGTGTAGTACACGCTGAAGGCCAGTTGTGCTGCCGTGGCGTTTTTGGCCGTTTCGGCTGTCAGTTCGGTGCGCGACTGTTTCAGGGCACGGTTCCAGCGCTGCTCCAGCAGGATGACTGCGCGCTCGCCGCCGGCGCGGTAGGCGTTGATCACGTGGCGGGCGGTGTTGCCCGAAGACTCGATGAGGTCGGTTGCAACGGTAGACAGGTTTTTGGCGGTCATGGTGTTTCCTTCAAAGGGGTTGAACAATGATTCATCATCAATGTTTTCCCTAGTGAGTGCGACCTACCGGGCTAGAGGGGCCCGTCCAGATTCAGTTGCAGCCTGTTTCTGCCGGGCAGGCGCTATGCTTTTAATAGCTGCTTTCGCAAGGCCCTATTGGGTTCTGGCCACTTTTTCCATTAATTAGCCTGCCGCTACTCACCACTGCTCACAGTTACTCGCCGCCTGCCCGGGCCCCCAGAAACAGCGCCGGGTCCACCATGGCGCGGTTCAGCATCACGCCCCAGTGCAGGTGCGGCCCCGTGACGCGGCCCGTGGCGCCCACGGCGCCCAGGCGCTCGCCCGCCTTCAGTGTGTCGCCAACGGCCACGCCAATCGCGCTCAGGTGGCACATCATGCTCAGCAAGCCGCCGCCGTGGTCCAGCCACACCGTGTTGCCGTTGAAGAAGTAGTCGCCCGTGTCAATGACGCGGGCGGGCAGCGGCGCCACCACCGGCGTGCCCGTGGCGGCGGCGATGTCCATGCCGCTGTGCGGGTTGCGCGACTGCCCGTTGAAGACGCGCCGCAGCCCGAACGAGCTGGAGCGGCGCCCCGGCACCGGCACCTGCATGCGCAGCGGCGTTTGCGGCAAAGGCTCGCTGAAGGTGGCCATCACCACTTCCTGGTGCGCGCGCTCGCGCTCGTAGCGCGCCTGGTCTTCGGGCGACAAATCCACCGTGCCGGGCGCCACCTTCAGGCGCTGCTCAAGGTAATGCTTGGGCGCCACCGTGTAGGCAAGCTGCTGCTGGCTGCCGTCAGGGGCCAGCACCGAGATGCTCGCCTCGCCGGGCTCTGCAGACAGCGCAATGCCCACCAGCGCCGTCCAACCCGCAGGGTCACCCAGCACCAGCAAGGGCACGCCACCGGCCTGCGCCACAGGCCGCACCGCCGCCGGGCCCAGCGGCAGCCGGGCAATGCCGCCGGGAACCTGCGACGCGGCAGGCCAGGCGCCCGAGGGCGCCGGTGCCGCGGCAAGGCATGAGGCAGGCAAGGCCAGCATGCCGGCGCCCGCCAGCAAGACCGAGCGGCGGGTGAATGGCGAGACAGGTGAAGAGGGCAAGGACGGCAAGGACGGCAGGGAGATGGTGTGTGAATGGCTGGCGGACATGGACCCGATTATTGCGGCCCTGCGGCAGCGCTGGCGCCACGAGAAGCCGCAATGACGAACGACGCCCGCGGTGTTTACTGCGTGAGCGTAATTTTTCCTTTGCTCACGTAGTCGTCAAACTGGATGCGCGGAATCGCCGTGACGGCGGCAACACCGTCGCCGGCGTCCCAGCTGAGCGTGGCGCTGTCCGGCTCCAGCGCAACTTCCACGCGCACGCGCGGGATCTCGATGGGCGTACCGTCACCCGGTGTGTAAGTCACGTCACCGGTAATCATGGCGAACTGGGGCATGGCTATCTCCTGGAAGGGGTCGTTATGCGCCTCCAACGGCGGCGCTTGAAACCCATTTGGCACGCATCGCAAGCGTTTGTCTGTCAGAGAAAGGCGGCATTGTTGAATGGCGGCGTTCATGAACTGCCTTCCATGATGGCAACGGGTTGTCACGCTCAGGTCACGCTGAGGTTGACGGGGCTGAATCCCCGGGGCCTTCACTTTCTGGATCCAGGTGGGTTGACAAACCAATAACCATATGGTTATGATTTCGGCATGCAAACAGTTTCCAACGAGGTAGCCAACGAAGTTTTCAAAGCCCTGGCCGACCCGACACGCCGGGCGATTTTTGAGCGCCTGGCCCAGGACGGGGCGCAAACCGTGCGTGCGCTGACAGACCGCGCGGGCGTGTCGCAGCCGGCGGTGTCCAAGCACCTGCGCATCCTGAAACAGGCAAAGCTGGTGGACGACAGGCGTGAGGGCCGCGAAACGCATTACAGCGCCCAGCCGCTGGCGCTCTCCGTCCTGCGCGACTGGGTGAGTTTTTATGGCGCTTTCTGGAACGACCGCATCGATCATCTCGAATCACTTTTGAAAAGGATGGACCAATGAGCAACACTGCAACCCTTAGCACCACCGCTGCTTCCACTGAAACACGCGCCGTCGTCGTTGAGCGCGAGATCCCTTACCCGCCCGAAAAAATCTGGCGCGCCCTCACGCAGCCGCACCTGATCGAAGAGTGGCTCATGAAGAACGACTTCAAGCCCGTCATGGACCAGCGTTTCAGCCTGCGCGCAGACTGGGGCGCTGTTGAATGCCAGGTTCTGGCCATCGAGCCCGACAAAACGCTGTCTTACACCTGGGCCGCCTATGGGCTTGAAAGCGTCGTCACCTGGACGCTCACCCCCACAGGCACGGGCACACACCTGCGCATGGAGCAGTCGGGCTTCCGGCTGGACCAGGAGCAGGCCTACCAGGGCGCCAAGCACGGCTGGCCGCAGTTCTTTGCCAAGCTCGAACAGGTTCTGGCGCGGGCAGGTTGACTGCCCGGGTCTTCGACACAAGGCATTGAGATGAATGCAATGGCCAAGAAGAAGCCCGATGCGAGCAGGGTGGCGGCAAAGGCAGGCAAGCCGGCCCTGCTCTCAGGCGGCAACCCGCAGATTCCCAAGGGCGAGGGCGATGCACCCGTGCAGGCTTACATCGCGGCCATGCCGGGGTGGAAGCGCGACATCGGCCAACGCCTTGACGCGCTCATCGTGCGCACTGTTCCTGGTGTGCACAAGGCCGTCAAATGGAATTCACCCTTCTACGGTGTGGAGGACCAAGGCTGGTTCCTCAGCGTCCATTGCTTCACGAAGTACGTCAAGGTGGCATTTTTTCGCGGCACGTCGCTACGGCCTGTTCCGCCGGGTGAATCCAAGAGCCAAGACACGCGCTATCTCGACATCCATGAAGATGACCCCTTCGACGAAGCGCAGCTCACCGACTGGGTGAAACAGGCCAGCCAGCTACCCGGCGAAAAGATGTGAGCAAACACCAGACATGATGAATGGAGCAACAACATGAACAAGACCAAGAGCGCACCGGTTGAAGCAAAAGAATCAGGCTCAGCTTCTGAGTTGATAGACGCAAAGATCAAAGGCCTCGATGACTGGCGCGGCGAGACGCTCGCCCGCGTCCGGGCCATCGTCACACAGGCCGTTCCCAATGTGGTCGAGGAATGGAAGTGGAGTGTTCCCGTCTGGTCTAAAGACGGCATCCTCTGCACCGGCGAGACCTACAAGAAGGCCGTGAAGCTGACCTTCCCCAAGGGCGCAAAGCTCGAAGACCCTTCGGGCCTTTTCAACTCCAGCCTCGAAGGCAACACCCGCCGCGCCATTGATTTTCATGAGGGCGACAAGGTCGATGAGAAAGCGCTGAAGGCATTGATACGCGATGCCGCGGCACTGAACAAGCCATCGGCCAAATAGACGGGCTCCAGGGCCACTTTCACGCGTCCCTGGGGAATCCCGATCGGCGAAACCACCGTGAGCCGTGCGACGCTCTCACGCGCTGGGTAAGCATTTAGCGTGCAGTTTCCCCATCTGGTTGCAATTTATCGCAGGCGATAAAAATGGTTTCAAATTAATGCAACCATTTTATTGCGCTTTTGAATTGACTTGCGCATAATAAATGCAACCAGGAGATTGCATATGACTTCATCAACGACATCGTCTTCATCATCTACAGACCGCATCGAACGCAGCACCTTGATCAACGCCCCCGTGTCACGGGTCTGGCGCGCGCTGGTGAACGCCGAAGAATTTGGCGGCTGGTTCGGCGTGGCGCTCAAGGGCAAAAACTTTATCGCCGGCCAGCAGGTGCAAGGCCACATCACCATTCCGGGCTACGAGCACGTGGTGTTTGACGTGCTCATTGAGCGCATTGAGCCCGAAAAGCTGTTCTCTTACCGCTGGCACCCCTACGCGGTAGACCCGGCCATTGACTATTCGAAAGAGCCCACCACGCTGGTCGAGTTCACGCTCAAAGACACCGGCAAGGGCACCCTGCTCAGCGTGGTGGAATCAGGCTTTGACAAAATCCCCGTGGCCCGCCGTGCAGAGGCCATTCGGATGAACGCCGGCGGCTGGGAAGGCCAGATGGAGAATATCCAGAAATATGTCACCTCGCACTAAAACCTCTGAAGTCTTGACCCCCCAGCGCGGCCCCGCAGGCGTCTTCGCCGCCCTGGGCGACGAAACCCGCCTGCGGCTGGTGGCCGTGCTCTGCGTGGGCGGCGCCGTGTCAATTGCCCAGCTCACTTCCACCACCGACATTACCCGCCAGGCCGTTACCAAGCACCTGCATGTGCTGGCCGACGCGGGGCTGGTGCATCACGTCAAAGTGGGGCGAGAGCGCCTGTGGCAGTTTGACCCACAGCAGCTCGACGAAGCCCGTCGCTCACTGGATTTGATCGCCCAGCAGTGGGACCAGGCACTGGGCCGGTTGAAGGCCTCGATCGAGGCAGAGGCATAGCCGCTTTGCAGAAGGAAACGACGATGCCCCAGCACAAGATTTTCACGATGGCTTTTGCCAAGGTCTACCCTATGTTGGTTCAAAAAGCCGAACGCAAAGGCCGCACCAAAGAAGAAGTCGACCAGATCATTTGCTGGCTAACCGGTTATGACCAAAAGGGGCTGGACAAACAAATCAAGCTGCAGAATGATTTCGAAACTTTCTTCGCCCAGGCCCCAGCCATGCATCCGAACGTGTCGCTGATCAAAGGTGTGGTCTGCGGTGTTCGCGTAGAAGAGGTCGAAGACCCGCTGATGCAAAAAATACGCTGGCTGGACAAGCTGATTGATGAGCTTGCCAAAGGAAAGGCGATGGAGAAGATTTTGCGGCAATAACTTCTGCGGCGTGTTGGCCCATTCCGCCTTCTATTCCGCTTGCTCTTGCGCCTCACGCCAGCTGCCCTGCGCCAGGCCCTGCAGCGCATAAGGGCCGATGGAAGCGCGAATCAGGCGCAAGGTCGGAAAGCCCACGGCAGCCGTCATGCGCCGCACCTGCCGGTTGCGCCCTTCGCGAATGCCGAGTTCCAGCCATGCCGTCGGGATCGCCTTGCGCACGCGCACGGGCGGCTTGCGCTCCCACAGGCCCGGCGGTGTGTCAATCAACCGCGCGTTGGCCGGGCGCGTCATGCCGTCATTGAGTTGCACGCCCTGGCGCAGTGCGGCCAGAGCAGTCTCATCCGGCAGACCTTCCACCTGCACCCAGTAGATCTTTTCCATCTTGAAGCGCGGGTCGCTGATGCGCGCCTGTAGCGCGCCGTCGCTCGTCAGCAGCAGCAGGCCCTCGCTATCCGCGTCCAGCCGGCCGGCCACATACACGTCGGGTACCGCGATGAAATCTTTCAACCCGCGCCAGCGGCCTTCGGGCGTGAACTGGCTCAGTACGCCATAGGGTTTGTTGAAGCAAATCAAGCGTGGCGGCATGCCGGTTGGGGTGGGCGGAGTGAAGCTGGGGCTGGGCATGGGTGTCATTGGACCATGCCCCGGTAGCGGCACTGCGATAGCATCGCCGCATGAGTACCCAATACGAGAGCATCAAAACCGCGACGCTTTATACCGATGCCTTCGGCGTGGCCGCCCCGGATTCGCCCGTGGAACGCAATGTGTGGCCGCGCAAGCCGGGTGTTTTTATCCGAGCGATAAAAGTCGATGAAGCCGAAGAAGCTGGGGAAGCCGAAGAGGTTGACGAGCCCACAGGCGCTGAAAAGCTCCCGCGAGCGCTGCTTTCGCACGAGCTGGTGACCGGGCAGTTTGGCCTGGTGCCGCGCTGGGTCAAGTCGGCTTCAGACGCCAAACTGCGTTCGACCAAGCTGGTCAATGCCCGCTCGGAAACCGTCACCACGTCGAGCAACTTCCGCGATGCCTGGCTGGCCGGGCAGCGCTGCATCGTGCCCATGATGGCGTTTATGGAAGACGATTGGCGCAGCGGCAAGGCCGTGCCCACCCGCATTGCCCGGGTAGATGGCCAACCCCTGGGTGTGGCGGGCCTGTGGGAGAGCTGGACAGGCGCGGATGGCGAAGTCATCGTCAGCTACACCTTGCTCACGGTGAATGCCAACAGCCACGCCCTGATGAGCCGGTACCAGCAGCCCGGCAACGAAAAACGGATGCTGGCGATTCTGAACGAAGGCGCCTACGATGCCTGGCTCAGCGCCCGCACGGAAAAGGCCAGGGAGTTCATGCGGGCCTATCCGGCCAATTGGTTGACCGCCAACCCGGTTGAGAAAAGCCGCTGATCGCCACGCTAACCGGGTTAGAACGAGAATTTATTTGAAATGATGCTGCAGCCCTTGATGGGAAAGCGCGAGCAGCTATAGAAATAATAGCGAATTCAGTTTTCCGCCGGCGAGTGCGCGGTTAATGTTTTGCCGACTGCTGTGATTTTCCCCAGACCAGCAGCAGGTTGTTGACCGGCATGGCGTGCCGGGCTTGCAACTGCAGGCCGGCTTGCCCGGCTTCTAGCTCTACATCTTCCCTGCGCCTGATGCCCCAAGTGGGATCTTGCGCGCGCAGGCTCTGGTCAAAGTTGAGGTTGCCTTCAGACGTAGGCACACCGTCTTCCAGATACGGCCCATAAGTCACCAGCACGCCGCCCGGCGCCAGGTAGCGTGCAGCGCCCTGCATCAACGCCGCGCAAGTCGCCCAGGGCGAGATGTGCAGCATGTTGGCGCAGTAGATCAGGTCAAACTTTGAATCGCCTGGCAGCCACTCGGGCGCCATCACGTCGAGCACGAGGGGAGGGCACACATTGTCCAAGCCCCGCTCGGCTACGTAGGCTGCAATGGAGTCCATGGAGGCAGGAATCGCATCAGTGGGCTGCCACGTCCATTGCGGAAGGGCTGCGGCAAACCAGGCGACATGCTGGCCTGTGCCTGAGGCGATTTCGAGTGCGTTGCCGCTCGCGGACAAGATCTCGCGCAGGACATCGAGGATGGGCTGCTTGTTGCGGTCTGCCGCGGGGCTGAAGTTGGGGGAAGTCATTCGCAAATTAAAGAGAGGAGCGACGCGTCTCAGTTGAGCAATCAATCGATCCGCTAGGTCGCCGTGGAATACCACGTCGCTTGGCCAATCAAGTCGGTTACATGCTTGTATATAACTCGATCAATCGCGGTCACAAATTTTTCCACCTTTGCAAGTTCGTCTCGAATGTCTTTCGCGCTAGTTCCTGGCATTACTGCGTTGTGTGCTAGTTCCGTACGTTTGTCTGCAAATCCCTTTAGTATGAGCGCGCTGTCTGCTCTCAGTACAGCATTGGTTGAGTGAAATATCTTCGATATCCCTATGCGAGCAAAAACTCTATCAAGGTTCTCAGCGGAGGGATAGGACTTGGTTAGCAGAATCTCTGAGCCGGCAATTGCGGGGGTCTGATCCGTATCCTGAAGAAGAGCCTTCTTCGGTGATTTTGTCATCGACCCAAGACCTTGCAAAAGGCGGCGCTCGTCCCCAGAGGCTTGATAATTTGCATAGTGTTTTTCTAGCTGTAGATTCTGAGAAACCAGAAACATTCGTAGATCAAGCGGAATCTTTTTGGACTCAGTGCCTGGTGTTGAGATGCATCGCGCGAAGATGTCAAAAAGATCCTTTATGAAATTCTCAAATGACCCATGACCAAGGAATACTGCTGCCGAAATCACGTACTGGCGAATGATGGGTTCTGTAATTTGACGATCGGCTTTGGCCAATACATCCCTATATCCCTTGATATGAACTTTGAACTCGCGCAAGGCGCGACTCTGCTTGTAAGCCATGAGATCAAACCAAGATACTTTTGATTTTTTGCACTCGTAAGCGTACTTGTTGCTCGTCGCTAGTGGCGACACTTATCGATCTGCGAAAGGCTTCGTCTTCAGAAAATAGCTGGCCTAGGCGATCCTGCACAGTCTTGGCAGCAATATTGAGTTTCTTCTTTTCTGCTTGCAGTTGAGCTACTGCGACCATCTCTGCGTCATAGAGTGCAGCGTTAAATTTGCTTTCGACGACTTTGGTGCGCGAGAATATTTTGAACGCCAAATCACCGAACAAATCTCGAACTTTCAGTAATGTGGAATTGAAAAACTCCTCAAGGGACAAGCTTTCTTCAGGTGTCATGGAGCGCCTCGCATCGACAAAAGCGTTAATAAAACCAGCCAAAGGCTTCTTGTAGTGTTCGAAGTCTTGACTCAAAGCGAGGAAACGCATCACGAGTTCTTCGGCCTTCATTCGCTTATCAATTTTTATGTCCAGAAGCTCTAAAAACTTCGTGGATTGCACAATTTTTGCCGCTAGCTGAATTGCGTCACCAAAATAAAGCCCGTGGCGAAGCTCCTGAGGATTTAGTTTTACAGAGCCAGAATTTAAGCGTTCGAAGACATCGAACTTAACTTGCGGATGGGTGTCTTTCAGAATGACTATGCATCTGAGCGTTCTGTTCAAGATGTGCCGTTGAAATCGGCCATCCAATTCGAAAAACCTATTGCCCTCCAACTCTGGATAAGCAGTCAATCCTTTAAGCGCGAACTCATTGTTTAGATATCGATTTATTGACGTCAGACGTTGATTCCCGTCAATTACCGACATCGTTTCGTCCTTCTCTTGATTCAAATAGACGACCGGAATCGGACATTGAATAATTAGCGACTCGATTAATCGAGATGCCTGCGAATCACTCCAAACATATCGACGTTGAAACTCAGGAATACCTATAGACGTATCGCGCAGTTTTTCAAAAATTGTCTGAACTGCAAAGTCGTAAGTTTCGGTATGAAGCTTTCTTTGCTCTGGAGGGATGTTAAGAATCGACTCTGCAAAATCGTCTTGACCAGTTGCAGTGGGAAAGAGCAAGTCAGCAAGTCCTCGCCCATCTTTTTTTGCAGTTGCCATTGGAGATACCTTTGAGTTCGTTAGCTACATACGATGACAGACTGCTTCCAACTGATCGGGTTTGATCGAGATATAGGCAAATCGCCATTTGCTAGTAGCGAGTGTTTCATGCTCGTCGTTCGATTGAATACGGTTTTAACCGCGTTGTGGTCATTTAAACCTGTGAAAAGTACCCATGCCATTTGAACAAAGGCTGACCTACTACCCTATGGTTAGTAAGACTCAACATAGGTCGGCATGCCTTTAGCTTTCTGGGACATAGCTCGTCGATGGACTTATTGCTATCCGCCGTGTGTGCCACTCCTGCATCGAGGATCAGTGTCGTGTGTAAAGCGATCGGCATAGGCATAGATGGTACTTCTATCGGTAATAGCGAAGTTACCCCTTAAGCCCCTTACCCGCCCGCGCCACCATCTCCTCCGTCCCCAAATCCCTCGCACACCACCCCGCCACAATGCGCGACGAATTCGACAGCCCGTGCGCATCCGGACCGGTGCCTTCGCCTTGTAGCACCTGAACCGGAATCTGCGCTTTTTGCAATGCGTCGGCCATTACGGTTTGCGAGGTCCAGAAAACGTTTTTGTCATTCGGGTTGCCCAGCACAAACACGCGCAGCTTGGGGTTGGTTTTTTCCTTGGCGACAAACTTCCACGGCTCGTAGGAGTCGGCGTAGTTGGTGGTGTCTTTGCTGCGGCCCATCATTTCCCAGCGGATGCGGGGTGAGGAGGGTGCTGAGGTGGGGATGGCGCACACGATGTCCGAGCGCTCGGTGATCAATGACGAGGTGACGTGGCCGCCGCCGCTTTGTCCAGCGATGACCCATTCTTCAATGCCGTAGCGCTTCTTGATCTCGTCTAACGCGGCCGAGATGATGAGTGATTCGTCAATGCGCCTGCGCTGCATGTGGTCGCCTGATGAGCCGTGGGTGCCCGGGCGGCCCATGTAGATGTAGGGCATGCCGAGTGTTTTGGCCCAACCGTCGGCGAAGTTTTGCAACTGGGCGTTGGTCAAGTCCAGGTAGTTTTTGCTGGTCTTGCCTACGCCCACAAAGACGTCGCCATGAAAGAACACGATGGCGCGTTTGACGGGCTGGTCGCCAAAACCGGCCTTCCAGTATTTGATGCATTCGGCGCCCGAGCTGGCCGTGGCGGCCCAGACGGTGTTGGCGGCGGCCGCGCATTGCGCCTGGGTGGCCTTGACACCATGCAGGATGGCCGATTCTGAAAAATCGCCTGCGTCGCTAAATTCGAAACGGCCGAACTGGGCATGACCGGTGGCCGGTACCAGCAGGGATGCCGCCCATCCCGTCATCACCAGAAAATTGCGCAGGCGCTTGGGATAGGGCGATGGGCGCATATGTGGGCCTAGGGCTTGGCGACACCCATCTGTTGCAGCTCCAGGCCCGCTGCGACGTGCTCGATGTAGAGGAGGACGCCTTTTTCGCGGGCCTTGTTGAAAAACTCGGCGGCTTTTGTCTTGTCGCCCTGGGCATAGTAGTTCTGGCCAACATAGAAGTAGCCTTCCACAAGGGCCATGTCGCGTTCGTCGCCCTTTTTGCTGTCTAGTGTGGCCAGGGCCTGTTCGGGTGTCATCAGGCCGTGCAGCATGGCAAGGGCGGGGCGGGGCCAGTCACCGCCAGGCTTGGCCCTGGCAAGCGCTTGCTGTGCGGCGTCCGGCGTGATGCCCAGCCGCTTTTGTGTCCATACGCGCCACAGCTCTGCATAAAGTGCGGCGTCGGCATCAGCCTGTTTGGACTGGCTTGCTTTGGCAAAGTCTTCTGCCGCTGCCGCAAGCTGGCCGCCGTAGAAACGTGCGTGGCCGCGCCGGTACATCACGTGGTCGCTTTCGTCGCCGAGTGAAATGGCCTTGCTGTAGTCGGCAACGCTGCGGGGGTAGTCTTGCAGGCCAAAGTACACATTGCCGCGGCAGGCATAGGCGCGCGAAAAGTTGGGGCTGCCCTTGATGGCAAGCTGGGCGTCTTTCAGGCCTTCTTCGGGTTTGCCGAGGTCTGTGAGTGCCTCGGCGCGTTCGCACAGGGCGTTTGCCAGGTCGTCACCGCTCAGCCGGCCGCTGTCGATACCTTTGCCGATCTTGCCGATGCGGTCTTTCAGGCGGTCCTCAATTGTCTGGCGCAGGTTTTTGGCCCCCAGGCCCAGCAGGCCGGATGACTTGATATCGTCTTTACGCACCACTGCCACGGGGTAAAAGATCTCCCCGGTGCGGCGCAGGGCGGCCGCATAGGCCGGCACGCGTGACGCCTCGATCTGGGTTTGCAGTACGGCCAGCTCGATGGAGGTTGATGCCCGATTGCCGCGAAAGGTGCTGGAGACCTTGTAGTCAAAGGCGTCGTCGCGCACGGAGCGCGTGAGGGGGTCACGCACCACAGACACCTCAGGCGGGAATTCAATCTCGATCGAGTAACGGTTCTTGCGCGGCAGGACTTCCATGGACAGCGGCTGGGTGCGATTGACTGACGGTGGCATGACCACCATGCCCGCCATGTTGCTGGCGCTGTAGCGCACGCCCCACTCGCCAGTGGCCGTGATGGCCAGGTTGGGAATGATGTAGAGGTTTTTGACGGTTATGACGTTGTTTACGGTGTCGTCGAGCACCTGGAGCGGCGCCGAAAAACGGATGCCGGGATAGAGCCGCTCATATACCTCGCGAAACACCTTGTCGCGCTGCTCGGTCGTCCAGGCGGCCAACTGGATGCGGCGCACTTCCGCGCTGTAGCCCGACCAGAGGTTCTGGCTTTCGAGCGTGCCGTCGCCGCCAAATTTCGGCAGCGTGATTTTTTCGGTGAGTTCGTTGCGGGAGATCGCGGCGTAATCAGCTGACTTGATGCGGGTGAAGCTGCTGTTGCCGGGTTGAACAACGAGTACCTCGGAGCCTTCATGCGGCTGGCCCAGTGCGTCCAGCCGTCCGGTTTGGCCGATCAGGGTGGGGTCGAGAAAATAGGTTTTGCCTTCCACTTCCGCGCGCACGATGGCGTGGTCGAAAGCGTAAGGTGAAGGCAGCATCTTCGTCAGTCCGTCGCGGAAGCGGGTGGACACCAGCACCGGCTGTGCCTTGATGCCCAGCGCGCGCAGCATCTCGATCAGCATGAATGATTTGTCCTTGCAGTCGCCATAGCGGCGCTGCAGGGTGAGCGCGGGTTGCGTGGGGCGGTGCGAACTTTCACCCAGGGACACCGAGAAATAACGGATTTCGTTTTGCACCCATTGCAGTGCACCGGAGACGCGCTCGTCCATGGTGGGCTTGGTGCCCAGCGTTTGCACTACCTGCATGATTTCAGGAGGCAAGGGTGCGGTGCTACGGAACAGCTGGTCGGCCCAGTCCGACACCTCGGCCCAGCTCTGGAACTCCGAGAACTGCATGGAGCGGCCCACATAAAAACTGGAAGGAACCGAAGCTTCAAAGTCCACGGCTGGCAGCGCGAGCTGTTCCCAACGGAGTTTTTTCATCGCGCCGCTGACTGACTCGACAGGCTTTGGATAGTCCTTGTTCAGGTCGCCCAAAAAACGCACATTGATCTTGCGCGCGGAAGGATAGTTAAGCGTGACACGGCGCCGGTCAACCGGGCCGCCCTGGTCCCAGCTGGCGTAGTCAATGAAGCGGTTGCCCATGACCGGGTTGGCTCCGATGGTGGAGTAGGCGATCTCCAGTATGTCGCCGACGCGCAGGTCCTCAACCAGGATGGATGCGGTGGTTTCGCCGTTATAGGCGCCCATGTCGAGGCCGGTTTCCTGCTGAAGGAAGCGGATTTCGGCCGTGGCGAGCTTGTCAAGAACCTGGCCTGCGCGGTGAATGCGCAGGATATGGAGCTTGGCTCTCTGGTATTCGGGGTTGAAGGACACGGCCATCGTGCCCAGCGACTGCAACGGGGCATTGGTGTTGGCCAGCCAGGCCCGGTGTACAAAGCTGGTGGATTGTGCGGCCACCATGAATTGCGTGTCCGCCAGTATGGTTACCACTGGTGCCTTGCTTTGCGTGGCAGGCAGGTTGGTGATGGGTTCGACCCAACTGGGCAGGGCCGCCTGGCGCTCGAATTTGTCGGATGAAATCCGCACTTCCTTGACGCCTTCGTTCGGACCCTGGGTAGCAGGCGTCGGCTGGGACTGCGCGGCCAGTGCGCACAGAGCGAGCGTGCCCATCAACATCGTGCTGCGCACGGCATGCAACCAGATTTTCAAAATATTCTCCCTCGTAATTCGAATTGTTCTGTGGACGCTATTTTTAGTTTGTGCTTCGGTTTGAGCGGCGTCCATCGGCTTGCCAGGCTATTTGGCCCAGTTATCCTTCATGCCCGTGACCCGATTGAATACGGCTTTACTGGCAGAGTGATCCACCAGGTCCGTCACAAAGTACCCATGCCGCTCAAACTGAAAGCGCGTACCGGCGGGCACATTCGTCAGTGATGGCTCAACATACGCCGTCACGGCCTTGAGGCTGTCGGGGTTCAGCTCGTCGTGGAAATCCTTGTCGCCGGTGCCGGGGTGTTCGGTGGTGAAGAGGCGGTCATAAAGGCGCACTTCGGCCTGCACCGCATCGTTCACACCCACCCAGGTGATCACGCCCTTGACCTTGATGGCGTCGGAGCCGGGGGTGCCGCTCTTGGTGTCGGGGATCAGGGTGGCGTGCACTTCGGTGACCTTGCCGTTGGCGTCTTTCACTGCGCCTGTGCATTCGATGACGTGGCCATATTTGAGGCGGACCTTGCTGCCGGCAATCGCCTGCTTGCTGGCGTTGATGTGCGGCGGGAAGAGGCGGAAGAAACCTTTGGGGGGAGTCTCTTCGTAGTCGGTGCGTTCAATCCAGACTTCCTTGCCGATCTTGAACTGGCGTTTGCCCATGTCTTCATGGTGCGGGTGCACGGGTGCGCTGCAGTCGTCAAGCTTTCCTGCGCCCATGATTTCATCCCAATTGGTCAGCACCAGCTTGACCGGATCAAGCACGGCCATGGCACGCGGTGCAATCGGGTCGAGCGTGTCGCGCAAGGAACCTTCGAGCGTGCTGTAGTCGATCCAGCTGTCGCTCTTGGTGACGCCGATGCGTTCGGCAAAGAGTTGCAGTGATTCGGGCGTGTAGCCGCGGCGGCGCAGGCCGACTATTGTTGGCATGCGGGGGTCGTCCCAGCCGCTCACGCGCTTTTCAGTCACCAGCTGGGCGAGCTTGCGTTTGCTGGTGAGCACGTAGGTGAGGTTGAGGCGCGCAAATTCGTACTGGCGCGGGTGCGGTGTGGCAATGAGTTTGCCTTCGGCCAAACGGTCGAGCAGCCAATCGTAAAACGGGCGCTGGTCTTCAAACTCGAGCGTGCAGATGCTGTGGGTGATCTGCTCAAGTGCGTCTTCGACCGGGTGGGCGAAGGTGTACATGGGGTAGATGCACCATTTGTCGCCGGTGTTGTGGTGGTGTGCGCGGCGTATGCGGTAAATGGCCGGGTCGCGCATGTTGATGTTGGGCGAGGCCATGTCGATCTTGGCGCGCAGCACGGCGGCGCCGTCGGGCAGCTTGCCGTCTCGCATCTCGCGAAAGCGCGCCAGGTTCTCAGCGGGTGTGCGGCCGCGGAAGGGGCTGTTGGTGCCGGGGTGGCCAAAGTCGCCGCGGTTGTGGCGCATTTCTTCGGCGGTTTGTTCGTCAACGTAGGCGTTGCCGCTTTCAATCAAATACTCGGCTGCGCGGTACATGAAGTCAAAGTAGTCGCTGGCCTGGTAGGGCTTGTCGCCCCCTTTGCCATTGCCGATCTGCGCCCAGTCATAGCCCAGCCACCTGACGGCTTCGATGATGCTGTCGACGTATTCGGTGTCTTCTTTTTCGGGGTTGGTGTCGTCAAAGCGCAGGTGGCATACGCCGCCGTAGTCGCGCGCCAGGCCGAAGTTCAGGCAAATGCTTTTGGCGTGGCCCACATGTAAGTAGCCGTTGGGCTCGGGCGGAAAGCGCAAGCGTACCTTGGCCGGGTCGGGCTGGCCCCCAGCGTGGTGGGCGGCGTCCCCGGGGCTGCCGCCCCAGCGGCGGCTGGCATAAGTGCCTTCGGCCAAGTCTTTTTCGATGATTTGGCGCAGGAAGTTGCTGGGCTTGTGGGTTTCTTTGTCGGCGGGCGCGGAGGCAGGGGCGTGGGTGGTCATTGAGTGATTTTAGGGGGTTACGTTTGGCTACGCTCTTCACTGTGCATGCGGTACGCCGTTACGGGGGTGGCGCGTTTAATAAACACATGGGCATTTCCTGCCCTGTTAAGGAGATCATATGAAGACAGCAATCAAGGCAAACCGCTCCGTCGCCGTGGCAGGCGCCACAGCCGCGCTGGCACTGGCCGCTTTCGGCTTTGCCGGTGCTGCCCAGGCCCGTGACAACGTGACCTTTTCTGTGGGCGTAGCCGCTCCCGGTATAGCGGTGGGCGTGACCAACGGCTACCCGGTGTACCAGCAGCCCGTGTATGTGCAGCCCGCCCCGGTGTACTACCAGCCTGCCCCGGTGTATTACCAGCCGCGTCCTGTGTACGTGAGGCCTGCGCCTGTGTACTACGCACCGCAGCCGGTGTACTACGGCCCCAGGCACGGCCACAGGCACCACGGCGGTTACTACGTGCAGGCGCCCCCTCCGGGTTATGGGCCGGGGTATTACAGGCGCTAAGCCTGCGTTGCGGGCTAACCCGGTCTGACCTGGGTCGCCAGGGTTAGCCGCCTTGCAACAGCAAAAAGCAAAAAGCCCGCTTCATGCGGGCTTTTTGCCGGGCGCCGAAAGATCAGCCGGCCGGGCCCCAGAAAACATAGTCCGCCTCGTAAGGCACCGACACCCGCATGCCCAGGCTGGCGGATGTGCAGGGCGGGCTCGCCACCACCCCGCCCGCGGTTCTGCGGCTTTGGATGTAGCTGACGCTCGCGAGCGCACCCGGGGTTTCTGAAGGGCTCACCATGGCTCGCTGCAGCGGAAGGCCGCTACGGTCAGCGGACACTTCTACCAACTCCTTCGCGGTGACTTTGGAGCCGTCGCTGTGCACCCAGCGCGAGCGCAGGCCCGGGTAGTACGTGACGGTCTGGCCATTGCTGTCCTGCAGCCGCAGCCCCGGTGACTGGAGCAGCCAGGCGTATTCATAGGGCGCACGTTTGATGGCCTGGCACTCATACAGGAGGTCGCCCTTGCCCTGGGCTTCCAGCACGGCCTTGTGGCCCGCCGGCACGCGTATGGCTTCAGGCAGGGTCTGCTGGGCGTTGTAGGGGTTGGGCAGGCGCACGCTGCAGGCGCCAAGCACCCCCACTGCGCCGGTGACCATGAGCACGCTTCGCAGCAGGGCGAAGCAGGGAGCGCGAGAGGCTTTGGTGTTCACGGCAGGTTCCAGGTGAGGGGCGATGGTCTCAGGCACCAGTAAAACACAATGAGCCAGGCCCGCTGTAGGACGCTGAAGGGAATGGGTGCGGGCAAAGGTCGGCAGGTTTGACGGGGTAGGGTCATGGCGCATTGGAAGCGTCCAGCCGGTATTCCATGCCGGTGCCCATGCCGATGTCGTGAGGCAGCTCCATCCCAGTGCCAAATCTGGCTGTAGCCCAATAAGAATAAGCGCGAGAAGCTATAAATTCAGTAGCAGGTTGATTCTGCCCACGCCAGAAAAAAAGCCCGCAGACCAAGGGCCTGCGGGCTTTTGGGGTCCATTGCCGCTCTGCTTCAAGAGGCTTTCCAGAAAATATAGTCGGCCTGGTAAGACGTTGTCAGCTTGTCGCCGAGGTCGGATTGCGTGCAGGCCTTGCTCAGGTCTTGCCCGCCCTTGGTCTTGATGCGCTGGATGTAGGTGATGTTTTGCAGGACGCCAGGCGTGGCGCCCGATGCACCGGTGGAAAGCTGGTTCGGCAGGTTGGTGGCGCCTATGCGGGGCGCCAGCGCCACCTGCGTGCCGACGACGCTGGAGCCGTCGATGTGCGTCCAGGTGGCAGGCGGGCCGGAATATTTCGCGACGGTTTTGCCGGTGCGGTCCAGCAGGTCAGCCTCGGGCCTCACGAGAACCCAGCCGATGGTGCCAGCCGTGTCGGCGTTGGCCTTGCACTCGTAATGAAGCAGGCCGCTGGCGGTGGTTTCAAGCGCCACAACATGCCCGGGCGGCACCTTGACCGATGCGTCCAGCGGGTCCTGCGTGTATTCCTTGGGAAGCGGCGCGACACCGGAGCAGGCGGTGATCAGCGCGGCAGTGCCGGTAACCATGGCCAGCGTGACGGCAACGCTCTTGCTGTAGGCCCAAAAGGTGTTGTGTGTGCTTTTCATGAAGGCTCCTCGGGTTGTTGTTTTGCCTGCTTGCCAGTAAAGCCCGCTGAAATGTAAACATCTGTAGGACGCCGCGCAGCCTCATTGCCAGCGCCTTGCCGGACCGTTTGCGGGCAAATGCGACAGCTCAGGCGATACGCCAAAAAGACAGTCAGGCAACAAGCCCAAGCGGCAGCCAACCGCCCGTAAAAAAGCCCACAGCGCCGGCCTTGCGGCAAGCCTGCGGGCGTAAGACCAGCCCCGCCTGACTTCAGAGCTGGCGGCTCACCCTGGGAGATGCGGGTGAAGGGTATCGGGCGCGGGGAAGTGCCTGTGCGAACCTCCCTGCGCCTTCCTGCGCTTACATCGCCTTGTAGAAGATGTAGCCGGCCTGGTACTTCACGACCTGTTTGGCGCCCATGTTGCCGGCGGCGCAAGGCATGGCGGGCGCAACGCCGCCCTGGGTGTCCACGCGCTGGATGTAGGTCACGCCGCTCATGGCGCCGCTGCCCATGGCCGGATTGCCCTTGACGAGTTGCAAAGGGATGTTGCCCATGCCGCCTGGGGCCACCGCGATTTGCGTCGCCGTCAGTTTGGAGCCGTCCATGCTTTCCCAGGTGGCCGGCGGGCCGTAGTATTTGCCGACCTGCTTGCCACTGCGGTCATTGAGCTTCGCGTCGGGCCCGACAAAGACCCATTCAAACTGGCCGGCCATGTCTTTTTTGGCATTGCACTGGTAGGTGATGTCGCCCTCGCCGACGGTCTCCATCGCGACCTTGTTGCCGGCCGGCACCTGCACGGCAGCCGGCAGGCCGGCCTGCGAGTAGGTGGGCATTATGGGCGACATGCTGCCGCAGGCGGCGAGCAGGGACACGAGCAGAACTGAAGCTGAGGCGGTGGCTGTGCGTAAAGTCATTATTGAACTCCTGGGTTTTTGTGAACCGGCCAGGCTGGCCGGCGTGTACCGGACGTCCGCCCTTGTTGTTGGCGATGTGGCGCCGGACGTCCCGTTGCTAGTACGGCGTAGCCAAGGCTATGGATTCAAAAGCAGGAAAGATGAGGCCTACTGTTGCTTGCTATCAAATTAGTAGCTGCTTGCGCAAGTTCCACTTGGGCTGGAGGCCGATTTGATGCATAACTCCCGCAGAGCCGGTTCTTCGGCGTATTCACCAGCGGGGGCCGCGGAACCGGCTTTGCCGGGCCGCAGGCGCCGTCCCCTTGAGGGGAGAACAGGCTACACGCAGTGAGCCTGGACAGGGGGAACCTCACTGCCCGAAGCGCGGGCCCTTGAGGAGAAAGTCGGTTTCCTCGGGCGTATCGGTACGCCTCAGCGCCGCGTTGCGGTAGGGGAAGCGTCCGAAGCGGGCGACGATGTCCCGGTGCTGGTGGGCGAAGTCAAGATTGCCGCGCAGGCGCTGCTTGAGTGAATCGGGCGCGTCGTCCACCAGCCGGGTGAAGCGCGCCACGCATTCATCCTGCAGCGCCAGGCTCTCGGCATGCATCAGCGGCATGTACAAAAAGATGCGCCCGGCCCAGGGCAGCTGCAGGTCGGTTTGGGCGGCCAGCGCTTCCAGCACCAGTTGCTGGGCTCGCGCGTCGCCGGCAAAGGCCTTGCCGGAGCCGCGAAAGACATTGCGTGTGAATTGGTCCAAAAGGATGACCAGCGCCAGGCGGTGAAGGGGCGGTTGCGCCCAGCCTTGCAGGCCGCCGTCCACGGCTGCCTCGACCGCATGGCCGAAGCGCGTGCGGATGTCTTCGTCGAGTTCGGCGCCACCGCCAAACCAGCGTTTGCCAAGGTCTTGCGTGGGCCAGTCTTTTTCGACACCGTCGCCCAGCCAGAAGTCCAGGACTTCGGCGGGCGTGGCGTGGTGGCGGGCAGGCGCCGTGCCGGAAGATGCGCCAGGGGGTGCGCCAGGGAATGAAGTGGGCTCGGTCATGACGACCGAAAGCTTAGCCTACCAGCGGTCGGAGCGCAGCTGCAGATCCCAAACACCCTTGCGGATCGAGTAAACGCCGACCACGCCGTAACGCTGCTCGCCCACCGAGTCCCACTTCATGGAGCCGGTAATCGGCGCGTAGCCGTCAAAGGTGCGCAGGGTTTCGGTGATCTTTTCAGGCTTGACCGAGTTGGCGCGCCGCATGGCGCCGGCCAGGATGTACATCGCGTCGTAGGTGTAGTGGCCGCCGTAAGCCGGCTCCCTTTTGAAGGTTTCCTGGTACTTGCTCAGGAAGGCCTTGCCGTTGACGAATTCCTTGGCGTCCAGGATGGGCGAAGTAGCGTAGATTCCCTTGACTGTGTCGCTGCCCTTGAGCATGTCGGTCGTCTTGATGGTGTCGCCGCCCAGGATGCTGATCTGCTGGTTGTAGTCGATCTTCTTGAGGGCATCAATCAGCGCGAGGATCTGGAAGTCGCCTTGCGTGGACACGACCACTTCGACATTGCCGTCCTTGATCTTGCCGGCCAGCTCGTCAAACTTGGTGGTCTTGTCGTCGGATGAATAGGTGACCACTACTGCCTTGCCGGCTTTCTTCAGCTCGACGGCCGCACCGGCGGCCAGGCCCTTGCCGTAGGTGGTGCCGTCATCGACGATGGCGAACTTGCTGGCGCTGAGCTGGTTGGCGGCAAAGGAGCCGATCGCGCGGGCCTGCAGGTTGTCGTTGGCGACCAGGCGGAAGGTGGTGGCCAGGCCCAGCTCGGTGAACTTGGGGTTGGTCGAGATGGCCAGCTGGGGAATGTTTTTGGCGGCATAGACCGGTGCGGCCGGGATGCTGACGCCCGAATTGAGGTTGCCGATCACGGCGACCACGCCGGCGTCGACGAGCTGCTGCGCGACTTCCACACCGGTTTTTGGATCAGACCGGTCGTCCATGGCCACGATTTCAATCTTGACCGTCTTGCCCTTGATCTGGAAGCCCTCCTTGTTGATCTCGTCCACGGCCATCTTCACGCCGTTGTGCAAGTCCTGGCCGAGCGCGGCGAGGTTTCCCGACAGGGGCTGGGCAACACCGATCTTGATGGTGTCTGGCGGGTTGTCACAGCCCGAGAGCAGGGCGCCGGCTACGGCAATGGCGGTCAGGCCGACCAGGGTATGGCGGCGGGATGCGAAGCTGTTCATCGTGAGAACCTTGGTGGTAATGTTGGTGTAACTGAATGTATATTTCACCTTCATGAAGCGGTAGTAGGGTTCACCCATCAGCGAATGAATGTACGAGTAGATAAGTTTTACTAATGATTCTTATTGGTTCGTTTCTGACTCAAAAATGCACCTGAAAGGCTCATTTTGGTTCACTTCGATGCGTGATCGCCAGGCGTGCCTGTGGCCCGTCTCACAAACCCATCGCCGGGGAATTCAGGGAAGCAGGTGCCTGCGCAGGAAGCTGCTGATCTTCTGGTCCACCTGGGGAAGCTCGCTGCGGTCAAAGCCGGGCGGGTCCAGCAGCAGGTCTTTGGCCAGGGCTGACATGGCATCGGCCGGTGGCGGCGGCGACAGCAGCGCACCGTGGCCGCCGGTGGGCAGGTCGGCCAGGTGTTCGCAGCGCTTGCAGGCCGCAAGCACCACGTCGCTGTGAAAACGGGGCACCAGCCAGCGGTCTTGCCGGGCGGTCACCAGTCCGAGCGGCACGGGCGGTGCGGCCAGCGAGGCCATGTCGAAATCGGCGGCCAGCGGAACGCCGGCAACCACGGCGCGAATGCGCGGATCGGTGTGGGTTTGCCAGCCTGCGTCGCTGAATCTTTGGCGGATCACTGCCAGCGCCACCGATTTTTTCAGGCCGTCCAGCATGCCCCCCGTGAGCCGGGTGGTCAGCCCGACGCAGGTGTGAAAGTCCTCGGCAATGTTGGCCTCGCAATGCCGGGCCAGCAGCGCCGGGGACCAGCGGCCGCCGGCGAGCGTCAGGGCGGTATGGCCGCCGGCCGACATGCCGTACATGCCGACCTTGTCCAGCGACAGGAGCGGTGCAAGGCGCTGGTCACGCGCTACCGCGTCAATGGCGCGGGAGACCTCGGCGGGCCGCTGCTTCCAGCTGTCGGGTCCGGGGGTAGACGGGTCCATGGCGTTGTCGCCGCGGTGCAGGGGAAACGCAACGACGAAGCCGTCTTCGACCAGGCGGCGCGCCAGGTCGGTGTACGTCCAGGGCGAGCCGCCCGAGCCGTGCGAGATCACCACGAGGCGCGTGTTGCCGCGCACGGGTTGGCCACCGCGATCAAGTTTGAGGGAATAGGAGCCGAACTGGGCCTGCCGGTCTTCACCGGCGGAAGGGTAAAAAACGCTGACGGGGCCATCGTCCTGCAGGCCGGGCAGTTCGGTGAATCCCATGCCGGCCTGCACGCAGGTGGCGGCGAGCAGCAACAGGCCGCTCAGGACATAACGGTGCATGGGTGTTCCTTCGTTTTCTGGGCGCCCGGGTGGGGCATTGTGTGCGTCTGAGGGATTTTCACCGGACTCCGTGCACGGACCGTCCTGCCACGGGCTCGTCAAAAAATGCTGCAGCTTTTCCGGGCGATGTGGAAAGTCACAGCAGGCCGAGCTGCGCCCACAGCATCTTGCCCAGGTAGCGGTCGGGCATCAGCGTGAACACGCCTGCCACCAGGCATGCGCCAATGTAGAGGGACTGCATGGCGCGGCGGTGGCCCGCAATGTTGCCGCGGCTCAAATGCCAGAACGCGCCGGTCAGGCTGAGCAGTGTGAAGGGCACCAGCAGGTGGATGGGTGTGTAGCCGGCGATATTGGGATAGTCATAGTCGCGGATGAAAACTGCCGTCGCGGCGGTGACCAGCATCATCGTCACGAAGGCATAACCAAAAGCCCGGTGCAGCTTGGGCCGCTGCAAGCGCCCTTTACGCGCCCACAGCGCGACGGGCCCAATGACGATGGCGGTGCTGGCAGCAAACAGATGAATGGCGATCAGCGGTGTCAGTTGCATGGCTGTGGCGACTGGCGGAAGGGGTAACAAATTGTGCACAGAAATACCACCCCTGTCCAGACTCACTGCGTGTAGCCTGTTCTCCCCTCAAGGAGACGGCGCCTGGGGCCGGCAAAGCCGGACCCTCGGCCCCCACTGGTGGAATACCTCCACCACTTGTTGCACCCACAGAATTCTCCAACCCAGCATGAGCCGCGGAACCGGCTTTGCCGGGCCGCAGGCACAGTCCCCTGCAAGGGGAAAAGGGCTACACGGAGTGAGCCCGATAGGGGTGTGCCAATTCTCGGCTTTGCCGGGCCGCAGGCGCAGCGGCCCCCTTGGGGGGCAGGGAGCTACACGAAGTGAGCGACCGTGGGGGCCATAATCTTTCATTTTCTGGAGACCGCGTGGATATTGCACTGTTGATCAAAGCCGCCGTCATGGGCATCGTCGAGGGCCTGACTGAATTCCTGCCGATCTCCTCGACAGGGCACCTGATATTGGCCGGTGCGCTGCTGGGATTTGACGATGAAAAAGCCAAGGTGTTTGATATCGCGATCCAGACTGGCGCCATTTTTGCGGTGATCCTGGTGTACTGGCAGAAGATCCGCGCGACCGCCGTAGCCCTGCCGACCGAGAAACAGGCGCAACAGTTTGTGCTCAATGTGCTGGTGGCTTTTGTGCCCGCCGTGGTGCTGGGCCTGCTGTTCGGCAAAGCCATCAAGGCCCATCTTTTCACGCCCGTGGTGGTGGCCAGCACTTTCATCATCGGCGGCTTCATCATCCTCTGGGCCGAAAAGCGGCAGCAAAAGAACACCGCGGCTGCGCGCATCCAGGAGGTGGAGGACATGACCGTGATGGACGCGGTGAAGGTCGGCCTGGTGCAATGCCTGGCGATGATTCCCGGCACCAGCCGAAGCGGTGCGACCATCATCGGCGGCATGCTGCTGGGGCTGTCGCGCAAGGCCGCGACCGACTTCTCGTTTTTCCTGGCCATGCCGACGCTGATTGGCGCCGGCGCCTACAGCCTGTACAAGGAGCGGGCGCTGCTGTCTGCTGCCGACATGCCCATGTTTGCGGTAGGCCTGGTGTTTTCGTTTTTCAGCGCCTGGCTTTGCGTACGCTGGCTGCTGCGCTACATCTCGACCAACAGCTTTGTGCCGTTTGCCTGGTACCGCATCGCGTTCGGCATTGTGGTGCTGGCCACGGCGTGGAGCGGGCTGGTGGTTTGGGCGGCGTAAAAAACTGAGCGTCCGGTAAAAGAGACGCAGGGGAGGGGACTGCCATGACCTGGCTTCGGTATTTTTCTGTTCTTCTTTGGGGCTTGCTGCTGGCACAGCTGTCGCATGCGAGTGGCCCGGTATTTATCCCGTCGCAGGACGGCAAGCTGCAGATTCCCGGCTACTGGTTCGACACCGGCGACAAGGATCCGCGGCCCGTCATCATCGGCCTGCATGGCTGCGGCGGCGGGCTCGACAGTAAAGGCAATTTTGCCGAGCGGCTCTTCCGGTATGGCGGGTACTTCAACGCGGAGCGCATGCATTTCCTCGCGCTGGACAGCTTCACCCCGCGTGGCCAGAAATCGATTTGCGAGACACCCAACAAGCTCCGCACCATTCACGAAAGCGATCGCCGCGAGGACGTGTTCGCCGCCATCGACTGGCTGGTGAAGCAGCCGTCTGTGGATGCTTCGCGCATTGTGGTCCTGGGCTGGTCGCATGGCGCGCAGACGGTGCTCAGCACTATCGACGCCACAGACAAATACGTGCAGGCACAGAAGATGCAGCCGCGCGCCGCCGTGGCTTTTTACCCTGGCTGCCTGCTGAACAACAGGATGTGGAACTATGAAGTCCATGTGCCGCTCCTGATCATGATCGGCGAGCTCGACGACTGGACACTGGCCCCGGAGTGCGTCACCCTGCATGGGCGCCTGCAAAAGAACAAAGCCAATTCGCCGGTGGAACTGACGGTTTACCCCGGCAGCTACCACGGCTTTGACGGCCCCGGGCCTGTCAAACAAATGGAAGGCCTGGGCAACACCAAAACCGGCAAGGCCACGGTGGGCGGCAACCCCGCAGCGCGGGAAGCATCACATGCGCGCATGTTCGAGTTTCTCTCGGCGCAGCTGGGCCAGCCCTTGCTGTTGTCGCACGCCCAGCGCTTCAAAGGGCATCACTACGTGGTGCCGCCGGCCTCCGGCTTTGCGGCGGCCGATGACACAGCGGCCGTGCCGCTCAGCGACGCCGGCAAGGCGCGTTATGCCCACTTCCGCAGCTTGCCGTCTCCCAAAGCCTTTGCCGTGACGGAGAAGGGCGGCTGGTACTTCAACGCCGGCGAGCCCGAAGCCATGGCGACGACCTTCCAGCAGTGTGCGAGGGCGAAATCGAAGTGCTGGCTGTATGCGGTAGACGATCAGGTGGTGTGGCAGCCCGATGCGGCGGCGCGGGCGGGTGAAGCGGGCCTGAAACGCGTGGGTGCGCCAGCCCGTTGAGCGATGCGTTGCCCAAGCTGCGATTGGCGTGACGTCTGACAAAAGCTGTCACATCCTGGTGTTACGCTGGATTTTTAAACTTCAGGCAGGGTCGCACCATGAGTATTCTCGGCAAAATTTTCGGCAAGATATTTCCCTCGCTGCAAACGCCCGATGCCGCGCCGCCGGTGGCTGCCGCTCCCGCTGACACGGCTCCCGCAGCGCCTGCCCCGGCGCCTGCAGCGCCGCCCATGCAGCAGGTGGATGTCGAAGCCCTGCTCAACGGCATGGCCAGCAAGAACCCGGAAAAACTCAACTGGAAGACCTCTATCGTCGACCTGATGAAGCTCCTGCACCTGGACAGCAGCCTGGGTGAGCGCAAGGAGCTGGCGAAGGAACTGGGTTACACGGGTGACATGAATGACAGCGCGACCATGAACATCTGGCTGCACAAGCAGGTCATGAACAAGCTGGCAGCCAACGGCGGCAAGGTACCCGCCGACCTGATGGATTAGCCCCGCGAAGGGACGAACGCTCAGGCGGACCTGAGCTTTTCCACTAGGGCTGTGTAGCCGGCCATCGCGTCTTCGCGGGTCATGCCCTTGCGCTGGGCCCAGGCATCGTATTTGGCGCGGCCTGTCACGTCCATCATGCCGGGGCGTTCGCCGGTCGCGTCCCCCAGCGTCGCCTGTTTGTACAAGGCATAGAGGCCCAGCAGGGCTTCGTTGTCAGGTGGTTGGGCCAGCGTCTTCACCGCAATGCCGGCGGCTTCAAAAGCGCGCTCGGCTTCGCTGGGCCCGGCAGGGGCCACAGGTTCACCAAAGTGCGCGTCTTCCAGCGCCACGTCATCAGGGAACCAGCGTGCATCGAGCAGCCGGCCCGAGCGCACCGCAAAGGCCAGCACACCTTGCGACATCAGGCCGCCGGCCGTGAGCGTAGCGGGCACCACCGCCACGCCGGCATTGAACACCGGCTGCCCGAATGCCGTGAACCGCACTGCAGCGGCCCACGGCAGCATGGCTTGCAGACCCTTGTTGCCGCGGTAAACGCCGCTGGCGCGGTTGGCGCCGGGCTGGAACCATGCCATGTCCGAAGCGCCCCTGGCAAAGATGCCGGTGAAGTCGCCGGCCTCCAGCGAGGTACGCAGCGCTTGCGCAAAGGCGATGAGTGCTTCGGGGCTCATCTTCGGGTCGTCTACCGCCATGCCCAGTGAGGCCGCGCTGCTGGCGCCGAAAAACTCCAGCACGTTGCGGGCAACCTGTTCGCGGTCGTTGTCGACGCAGATCATGTGATAGCTGTTTTCCAGCACCACCATGCGGGCTTTGGCGCCGCCTATCTGCTCGACCAGGTAGTTGGCCGAGCTCAGGCTGGTGAGTTCGTCCTCGCGTGCATGGATCACCAGGGTTTCGCTGGCCATGTCTTTCAGGCCGGTCATCACCCAGCCGCGAAGCCGGTCTACCTGCCGCACGCAGGCCAGCGGTACCCAGCGGTAATGAAAGGCTTCACCGCGCGCAAATTTGGCCTTGACGATGGCGCGCAGCTGTTCGTTCTTGATGCCGAAAGGGTCTTCTTCCTCGACCTTCATGCGTGCTGCAACGCCGGGCAGGTGGTACATCAGGTGGCGCAGCGGTGTGTACCAGGCGGTGGCCCACCCGTCGATGTAGATAGGCGGCGCCAGCGCGATCAGCTTGCCGCGCGTGTGCTTTTGCCGCTTGGCCAGCTCGGTGGCCAGCAGTGCGCCCATGCACATGCCCATGATGTGGAAGTTGTCGTGCTGCGCGGCCACCTCGTGGTATTTGGCGGTGACGGCATCCATCCACTGCTCAGCGGTCACGTTCACCAAATCCTCGGGCGTGGTGCCGTGGCCGGGCAGGGTCAGCGAATGGGTGACAAAACCGGCGTTTTTCAGCCGCTTGTGCATGGAGCCCAGATCGTATTGCGTGCCGCCCAGCCCGTGAATGAGGAAAACGGCCGGCGTCTTCTTGTCCACGGCCGGCGCTGGTGACTCGGCGGAAGCGGTGCTGGAAGTGTCCAGAGCCACGTCAGGCCTCGACTTCCAGCAGCGCTGCAACCTGTTCGACATTGCCGTCGGCGCCGCGCACACCCGACAGGCGCGCGTTCACGCTGGCCACGCGGCCGTCGCTCCAGCGCAGGGTGTTCTTCCACAGCACGTGGTCGCGCTGGCCCTGCGTCAGGTCGCGCCAGTCGGCTTGCAGTCCGGGCTGCTCTTGCGGGTCGGCGTGGGCGATGAAGTCCTGCACGGTCAGCAGTGCGTTGGCGTTGGTGCGCAGCAACTCGCTGGCACCTTCGCCCCATTCGGCAGCGCCCGTCCTGGCGTCAAAATTGGCGACCACCGTGCGGTTGGAGTCCAGCACCTGGCGGTAGCGGGTGCGCCAGTCCTGCGCCTGCGCCAGGGCCTGTGCGGCGGTGGCGCCCAGGGCATTGACCACGCCCACCAGCAGCGCCATCACGGCGACATAACCTTGTACCTCGATCACCGCTTCGCCGGGAAAGCCTTCCACTTCGGCGAAGGGGCCGCCGCCGGCGTTGGTCCAGGCGACCAGGGCCAGCGCGCCGATGAGCGTGGCCACCGTGGCGCCGCGTTCTTTCCAGAGGATGGCGGTCACCACCATGAAGGGCAGCGGCAGGTAGGTGAGGGTGGGGCCCAGCGATGCGCTGAACCGGTCGGACACATCGCTTGAAAAGATCAGCCCCGCCACCACAAAGAAAAGCAGGAAGGTGCCCGCGCCCGCCAGGAACTGGCTGGTGGCCATGCCGCCCGAGCGCTTGACCTTGAAGCCGGAAAACGCAGTGATGAGCGGCGCGATCAGCAAGATGCCGACAAAGGTGGTGCAGGTCCACACGCGCCATTCGGTCAGCAGGACAACGGGCTCCGGCAGGGCCCAGCTCCAGAGCATCACGCCGATGCTGGCACCCAGCGCGGAGGTCAGCAGTGCGCCCAGCAGCACGCCGGCGTAAGCCTTGCCCGGCTCCATGCCGCCGTCGGGCCCGGTGCTGCGCAGCAGGCGCGCCACCCAGGCGCCCAGGCTGGCGCAGAGGGCTTCGTTCAGGCCAAAAGCGATGGCAGGCAACACGGCCAGGCCGTCCAGCAAAGCCAGCGCGATGGCCGCCAGCGCGGCGCCCGCCAGTACGGCGGGGCGCTTGGGCGGCTTCACGGCCAGCAGCGCGCCAAAGGTGACGCCCGTGGCCAGCCAGACGGATGCGCTCAGCGTCATCGCGTCGCCCATGCTTTGGGACAGCACCGCTGCAACGGCCCAGGCTAGAAAGGTCACGGCAAGGGTGACGATAAAGGACAGGGCCATGAGAAACCTCCTCTGAGAATCGTTCTGATGCGCGGCACAGGGGCTGCCGGATGTGCTGGGCTAGTTTATCCAGTCTGTTGCGAATGTTGAACCGCAGTCTTGAGGGTAAGTCCCCGCGGCGTCAATATCGCTGAAATCTGCACTTTTAGGTGGTTTTTGGCCTTTTGGGAAATAGGGACGGGCGCTGGCAGCTATTGAATTGATAGCGGTTCCTTGAGGCCGGTTTGTGTTCCGACTGGGCGCTTTCGTCTAGGAGCTGCTGGCCGGGCAACCCCCGGCCAGCCGCCCTCAGCAGAGGGCGCACCGCCGGAAACAACAGCAGCCTACTCGAGGAAATTCCTCAAAGCCGCCTCAACCGCAGCCGCCGTTGCCAATGGCTTCTCCATCGGAAACAGATGACTCCCATCCAGCATCATGATCCGCCCCTTCGTCACCTTTTCGGTCATCGCCATCCCAACCTGCTTCATCTCGGCCGACTGCCGCCCGCCGATAAAGGCAACAGGGCATTTCAGCGGGTGGCGTTTAAGCAGGCCTTCCAGGTTGTGGGGAAGCGTGTTGTAGATCGCGGTTTCGACGTCGCGGTCGAAGCTCAGCAGGCGCTGGCCTTCGCCGGCATCGTCGTGGGTGCCATGCTCGATGTAGTCGCGCAGCACTTGCTCGTCCCAGGCGGCAAATGCCTTCTTGCTGCGAAAGTGTTCAAAGACCTCGTCTTTGCCTACCCATTGGTGACGGCGTTTGCGGCTGATGGCACCGGGGGATATGGAGCCCACCAGTTGTGCTCGCTTGGCCACGCTCAGCGCTGCGGCGCGCCAGCCGCCGAGGATGGGGGAGTCGACCAGCACCACGCCCTTGACGGGCTGGCCGCCGAGCACCGGGTTGCGCGCAGCGCACATCAGGCTTAAAAAGCCGCCCAGCGAATGGCCCACCAGGAAAGCCGGCTGGCCGGATTTTTCAACCTCGCGGGCCGTGAAGTCGGCCAACTGCTGCACCAGGTGCGGCCAGTTGCTGGTGACCGGGTAGCGCGGGTCGTGGCCGAATTTTTCAATCGCCTTGACCTGAAAGCCGCGTGCTTTCAGGCTCTGGAACACCGCGCTGTAGGTGCTGGCGGGGAAGCTGTTGCCGTGGGAAAAAATGACCAGCGGCTTTGCGTTGGCGGGCACGGCTTAAATCAGTTTCTCGTCAGGCGTGCTGATCTTCTTCAACGGCTCATGGCGGGTGGCCGGCATCTTCAGCGGGATGTCGGTGTGCGCGTCGTCCCACACCGGGTCTTCGATGCTGTCGAACACCTCGCGCAGCTTCTGGCCCCAGCTGCTGTGCATCATGCGGTAGTAGGGGTTGTCGTTGTCGATGCAGACGATCTTGTCGCTCCGGTAGGTGTCAGCCTCATAGACCACCAGATCCAGCGGCAGGCCAACCGAGAGATTCGACTTCATGGTCGAGTCCATGGACACCAGCACACACTTGGCGGCTTCGGCCAGCGGCGTGGCCGGGGTGAGCACGCGGTCCAGTACGGGTTTGCCGTACTTGGATTCGCCGACCTGGAAGTAAGGTGTCTCGTCGGTCGCTTCGATGAAGTTGCCGGCCGAATACATCTGGAAGAGGCGCATGTTCTCGCCGCGGATCTGCCCGCCGAAGACCAACGAGACGTTGAAGTCGACGTCGGCGTTTTTCAGTGCTTCGGCGTCACGGTCGTAGACGCGGCGTATTGCCGAGCCCAGCACGCGTGCGGCATCGAACATGCTTTTGGCGTTCCAGATCGTGATGGCTTCTCCGCCGTCGTGGTCCTTGAGCTGCTCGATCTGCAGGATCTCGCGGATCGACTGGGAAATCGACAGATTGCCGGCCGACAGCAGCACCATGAAACGGTCGCCCGGCTTTTCATAGACGATCATTTTGCGGAAGGTGCTGATGTGGTCCAGGCCCGCGTTGGTGCGGGAGTCTGACAGGAACACCAGCCCGGCGTTGAGTTTGGCGGCGACGCAGTAAGTCATGAGGTGGCTTTGGTGGCTTGGAAGTGTGGGGGC
This sequence comes from Polaromonas sp. P2_G11, assembly GCF_056403595.1. Classification (NCBI taxonomy): domain Bacteria; kingdom Pseudomonadati; phylum Pseudomonadota; class Betaproteobacteria; order Burkholderiales; family Comamonadaceae; genus Polaromonas; species Polaromonas sp. P2_G11. Next base: position 390,839 of record NZ_JBFUFE010000006.1, read on the forward strand.
GGTCGGGTTGCGCTGGGTCACGGGGAGGTAGAGATCTTTTTCAGGCGGTACAGGGCGTCCAGCGCCTCGCGCGGACTCAGTGCATCGGGGTCTATGGTACCCAATGCCTTGTCCACGGCACTTTGTTCGGGCGCGGCGGCTTCGGGTGGGGCGGCGAACAGGTCGACCTGGGCGCGTGCTTCCGTCTGGTGGGCTTCCAGCGCGGTGAGCGCATGGCGGGCATGGTTGACGACGGCCGCGGGCACGCCGGCCAGCTTGGCCACGGCAATCCCGTAGCTTTTGCTGGCAGGGCCGGGCTCTATGTGGTGCAAAAACACGATGTCGGCGCCGGACTCGACTGCGCTCACATGCACGTTGATGGCGCCGTGGTGCTGCGCCGGGAATTCGGTGAGCTCAAAGTAATGTGTGGCAAACAGCGTGAAGGCCTGGGTCTTGTTGTGCAGGTAGGCGGCAATGCCGCCGGCCAGCGCCAGTCCGTCGAATGTCGAGGTGCCGCGGCCGATTTCGTCCATCAGTACCAGCGAATGCGGTGTGGCGGCGTGCAGGATCTGCGCGGCCTCGGTCATTTCCAGCATGAAGGTCGATTGCGCGTTGGCCACGTCATCGGCTGCGCCTATGCGGGTGTGGATGGCATCTATGGGCCCGAGCCGGCAGCTGGCCGCCGGCACATACGAGCCCACGCTGGCCAGCAGCACGATCAGCGCCACCTGGCGCATGTAGGTCGACTTGCCGCCCATGTTGGGGCCGGTGATGACCTGCATGCGGTGCTTGCCGCTCATGACGGAATCGTTGGCGATGAAGGCGCCGCCGCCCGTCTCAGCCAGGCGCGCTTCGACGACAGGGTGGCGGCCCTGGCTGATGTCAATGCAGGGTTCGCGTACGAACACCGGCGCGGCCCAGTTGAGGGTGAGTGAGCGTTCGGCCAATGCGCACAGCGCGTCGAGTGAGGCGAGGGCGCGCGCCAGGCGGCTCAGCGCGGGAATGAAGTCCTGCAACTGATCGAGCAGCTGTTCATACAGCCACTTCTCGCGCGCCAATGCGCGCTCCTGCGCCGACAGGGCTTTGTCTTCAAAGGCTTTGAGTTCGGGCGTGATGTAGCGCTCGGCATTTTTCAGTGTCTGGCGGCGGCGGTAGTCGTCGGGCACCTTGTCGAGTTGGCCTTGGGTGACTTCAATGTAGAAGCCGTGCACCTTGTTGAACTGCACACGCAGGTTGGCGATGCCGGTGCGGGCTTTTTCGCGGCCTTCCAGGTCCAGCAGGAAATCGTCGCAGTTGGTCTGGATGGCGCGCAATTCGTCCAGGTCTGCATCGCAGCCGTGGTTGATGACGCCGCCGTCGCGTATCAGTGCGGCGGGCTCGTCCAGCACATAGCGGCCCAGCAGTTCGCGGCAGCCTTCCGGTGGTTGCAGGTCTTCAAAGATTTTGGTTAAAAGTGCCGGCAGCCCAATATTGGCGGGCGCAACCAGCTCTGTTTTTTGTAGCGTGTCTTTCAGGGCCACGAGCTCGCGCGGCCGCACCTGGCGCAGCGCGATGCGGGCGGTGATGCGTTCCACATCGCTGCAGCCCTTGAGCCTGGCGCGCAGGGTTTGCTGGGAGCCGCTGCGCAGGTGGGTAATGGCATCCAGCCTGTCGGCGGCCTGTGCCCGGTCACGGCGCGGGGTGAGCAGCCAGCTTTTCAGTGCACGGCTGCCCATGCCGGTGGTGCAGGTGTCCAGCAGCGAAAACAGCGTGGGCGATTCTTCGCCGCGCAGGGTCTGCGTGAGCTCCAGGTTGCGGCGCGTGGTTTGCGGCAGCTCGATCAGCTCGCCCGAACGCACCACCTGCAGGCCCTGCACATGCGACAGCGCCCGGCCCTGGGTGTGTTCAGCGTAGCCCAGCAGTGCCGAGGCGGCGGCGTGCGCCTCATTCAGTGCTTCAGCATTCCAGGATGCGAGCGAGGCGACCTTGAGCTGGTCCAGCAGGCGGCGCGCGCCCAGGGCGGAATCAAACTGCCATGCGGGGCGGGCGCTGGCGGCGCAGCGCTGGGTTTTGAGGCGCTGCTCAAAGGCCGGCGTTACGTCGACGTTGTAAAGCAGTTCGCTGGGCGCCACGCGCGCCAGCCAGGCTTCCAGTTCGTCATTGGCGCAGTGCGCCAGGTGGATTTCGCCCTGCGTCACGCTGAGCCAGGCCAGGCCGCAGGTGTTGCGCGCGCCCTGGTGCACGGCCAGCAGGATGGATTCGGTCTTGTCGCTCAGCAGTTCGGTGTCGGTCAGTGTGCCGGGCGTGACCACGCGCACCACTTTGCGCTCCACGGGGCCTTTGCTGGTGGCGACGTCGCCGACCTGCTCGCAGATGGCTACCGATTCGCCGAGCTTGATGAGCTTGGCCAGGTAGCCTTCCAGCGAATGAAAGGGCACGCCCGCCATGACAACCGGCTCGCCCGCGGACTGGCCGCGCCGTGTCAGCGTGATGTCCAGCAGGCGGGAGGCCTTTTCCGCATCGGCAAAGAAGACCTCGTAGAAATCCCCCATGCGGTAAAAAACCAGGGTGTCGGGGTACTCCGCCTTGATGCGCTTGTATTGCGTCATCATGGGCGTGTCTTCCGGCGCGCCGCCTGTTGGATTTTTGCCCCGAATTGTTTCTTTTTGCATCAATGACCTAGCGCATGCGCGCTTCCTTCTGTTCGCATTTTTATCTCGCCAATTGCCTATCTTAGGGGCCGTTCTTCGATGTTTCCGGCCCCTGATTGTCCTTTACTATCAGTCACTTACCGCCAACACCGGCTTTTGCCGGGAAAGATTGCGGTGGGCCCCTCAGTCGGCATAAAACCTTACGCTGGAATCCGGAAATCTGCCAAAGAGCGGCATTTTTGGGGAGGTAGACTCGCTTGCATTCATCTATTCAAAAAGCAAACCGGATACGGTCTGCGCCAGGGCCCACGACCTCAACCGAAAGGCAAGCAATGACCGAGCCGAGTATCCCGCCTTTCAACAGCGTAAGCGGGGCGGAGCCGACTGACACTGCGCTTGCCGAGCCGTCCCTGGCCAATAAGGGCCGCAGGGCGGTGCATGAAACTGCCCGTCTTTGCGTGGGTTACCTGGTACTTGTTGGCGTCAGCCTGGCGGTCTCGCTGCTGGCGGTGGTCATGCGGCCCTTGTTGCCGAGGGTATTAAGCAAACGCTGGGGGCGCAGGCTCGTGGCCGCCACTTTCCGCTCTTATCTGCGCCTGCTGGTGTTGATGGGGGCCTGTCGGTTCGACCTGACGGCGCTGGATGCGCTGCAGGCAGGCCCTCCAGTGATCATCGCGCCCAATCATCCTTCCCTGCTGGACGCCATCATGATCCTGTCGCGTTTGCCGGACGCCACCTGCATCATGAAGGCGGACATCGTCAACAGCGTTTTTTTTGGGGCCGGCGCGCGACTGGTGGGTTATATCCGCAATACGCCGCTGCGCACCATGGTGCAGCTGGCCGTCGCCGACTTGCGCCAGGGCAGCAGTTTGCTGCTTTTTCCGGAGGGCACCCGCACACGGCGGTTTCCTGTAGGACGCATGCAGGGAACGACGAGCCTGATTTCCAAATACGCGGGTGTGCCGGTGCAAACCGTTTTTATCGAAACCGATTCGAGGTTTCTGGGCAAGGGCTGGTCCCTGCTATGGACGCCGAAAATGCCGGTCACTTACCGTGTTCGCCTCGGAAAATGCTTTGAACCGGTAAGCGACACGGCGCACTTCACCGCAGAGCTGGAACAATACTTCCAGGCCGAGCTGGGGCGTACCCGGGCGTCCTCCCTGACTGCTTCTGCGCCGCCGGCGTGAAGGTGCACGCAGTTTTCCGTTCAAGTTAGATCCCTCGATGAATGATTCCCTTCGCGACATGTCCAGGACGCACCTCGTCCTGATTCCCAGTTACAACCCCGGTGTCAAAGTTGACGAAACAGTCCGCAGTGCACTTGCGCAGTGGGCGCCGGTCTGGGTGGTCGTCGACGGCAGCACTGACGGCAGCACCGACCGTCTGCTGGCAATGGCCGCAGACGATGCGCGCTTGCGGGTCGTGGTGTTGCCGCGCAATGTGGGCAAGGGTGCCGCAGTGCTGCACGGCATTGAGCTGGCTGCGGCCCAGGGGTTCACGCATGTGCTGACCATGGACTCCGATGGGCAGCACCCCGCCCACCTGATTCCGGAGTTCATGGTCGCGTCGCTGGCCCAACCCGCTGTCATGGTGCTCGGCGTGCCGGTATTCGCCGCGGATGCACCACGCCTGCGTGTCAACGGACGCAAGGTGTCCAATGGATGGGCCGACCTGGAAACCCTGTGGGCCGGCATCGGGGATTCCCTGTTCGGCTTTCGTGTTTACCCGATCGCGCCGCTGCGTGATGTGATGGCCGGGCAACGCTGGATGCGCCGCTTTGATTTTGACCCGGAAGCCGTGGTGCGCATGTGCTGGCGCGGGGTGAAGCCGGTCAACCTGCCGGCCACCGTGAAGTATTTTCGGCCCGACGAGGGAGGGGTGTCGCACTTCAACTACTTGCGCGACAACCTTTTGCTCACCTGGATGCATTCCCGGCTTTTCATCGGGTTTGTGCTGCGCTTGCCAGTGTTGCTGGCCCGGCGCCTGTTTCAGCGATCGTGATGAGTTGAGGCCAGGGCCGGGGCCGCGGAGCCGGGCTGCGATTTGACTGCCTGGTATTCTGAAAATACGCCGGCTTCCAGGTGTTGCCTGACATCCGCCAGACCCGCCGCGCGCAACGTGGCCAGCACCTGTTCGGGCGGCACGCAGGCTTCTATGCTGTCCCAGTAGTAGCGCCAGATGGACGCGGTTTCCTTTTGCCGCGAAACGAAGCGCGTCAGCAGCGGTATGACGCCGCGCATGTAGGTCTTGAGCAACCAGCGGCCCCAGCGGCTTTTTGCCTGGGTGATTTCGAGCACGCAGAGCCGTCCACCGGGCTTCAACACGCGTTCAAATTCTGCAAATGCCACACCCAGGTCGCTGATGTGGCGCAGGGCATAACCCATGCTTAAAAAATCGAAATGGTTGTCCGGAAACGGAAGGGACTCGGCCCGGCCTTCCACCAGCACCATGGTTTTTGGCAGCTTGCTGGCGGCCATCATGCCGGGGCTGGGATCAAGGCCGGTCACCAGTGTGGGGTCTCCGGTCAAGAGGCAGGCTTGCGCGGCAACCAGGCCGGTTCCCACGCCCACGTCGAGGACTTTCATGCCGGTTTTCAGGCCGCCGCGAATCAATGCGTCGCGTCGATAGCGTGAACCGCTGCCCCAGGCCAGGATTGCCTCGATGCGGTCATAGTCCGGCGCGGTACTGTCAAAAATCCTGCGCAGATAGGTTTGCCGGTCCTGCTCTGTCTGGTAATACTCGGTCAGCGGGACATGGGGTGCATGCACCGTGGGAGTGTTTTCAGGAATGGTCATGGAGTGCCTTTTTAAATCATGCCGCCGTTGATGGAAATAACCTGGCCGCTGATGTAAGCTGCGCGCTCTGAAGTCAGAAAACTCACGAGGTCGGCGACTTCTTCAGGTCGCCCGGCTCGTTTCATGGGTACCAGCTGCGCGATGGCAGTGGCATCAAAACTGTCCTGGCTCATCGGTGTCGCGATGATGCCCGGCGCGACCGCATTAACCGTGATGCCGCGGCTGGCCACCTCCAGTGCAAGGGATTTGGTGGCTGAATGCAATGCGCCTTTGGCCGCCGAATAATTCACCTGTCCGCGGTTGCCTGCCACTGCCGCGACCGACGTGATATTGATGATACGCCCCCAGCGCGTACGGATCATCGGCATCATCAAGGGCTGGGTGACATGAAAAAAGCCATTCAGCGATACGTCAATGACCTGTTGCCACTGCCGCAGCTGCATGCCCGGAAAGACCGCGTCGTCATGAATGCCGGCGTTGTTCACGACCACCTGGACCGGCCCCTGAAGCAGCAGGGTTTCCAGTGCAATGGCGGTTGCGGCGGCATCAGTGACATCAAACGCCACAGCTTCCGCATGACCGCCTGACGCCTGGATGGAAGCCACCAGTGCTGATGCGGCATCGAGGCCGCGGTTGGCATGCACGATGACGTGAAATCCATCGGCAGCCAGTTGCCGGCAAATGGCTGAGCCGATGGCGCCACTGCCACCGGTGACCAGCGCGCGTTTGAGTACGGAGGCGTTCATGCAGTCCCCTTTGATGGCGCGTCGAGCATCACCACGGCGCGGCCCGACAGAAGCAGTGCAGGGCCTGCGTGGACCGTGAACCCATAAAGAATACTGCCGGCGTCGCCGCTCGTGCGCTCGGCATGGATGGTGAGCGCGAGGTTGATGTCGTCGAGTCTTTCGACGTGCAAGGTGACCCCGCGAACGCTGACCAGGTAGCCGAAGGGGGTGGCGTTGTCGTCTGCCTTGTGATTTTTCTGGGTGCCGGCCGCGGCTTCCGAGATCAGTGCGCCGTGCACAGCCATGGCTTGCGCTGCGTATTCAATCCCGCATGCGGCGCCCAGCCTTCCGTAGGCACGCAGGGGATTGCCGGCAGCGCGGTGGCTCGTGGCTTCGCAAGAAATTTGACTGTTGTCCCACGCCGTGACGCGTTCAAGCAGGCACATGCTGCCTTGATGGGGAATACGGCGCGCGATCTCGTCGTGCCCAAGGCTCAAAGGCGCGCTGCAGGCCTTGGTGGGCATCAGGCCTGCAAGTATCACGGTGCCACCTGCAGGGCCAGTTGCCGGCCGTCAAGGTAGTCCAGCACGATCCGGCCGCTTTGCTGCCGCGCGATGCTGCGCAGCAGAGGCAGGCAGCGTGCCGCAGGAATGTCTGTGCGCAGCTGTTCGAGCGCGGCGTCATCGAGCCGGTCGGCAGGCAAGGCCGTCAGGCAGTTGTCTGGTTCCAGCGTCCACTGCGCCTGGCTGCGTTCACTGCGGTGGGGTGTCAGCACCAGTCCCAGGCCGAAGGTGTCGGGAATGGGGCGTGTGCTGTACAGCGGCTCCGGGTAATCGGTGTCATAAGCGACCAGCAGCACGGGTATCTGGTCCACCGCTACCTGGGCCATGGCCTCCAGCAGACCTGCCGAAAAACTTGCATCGCGCGCGCAAAGCACCGAGGACGAAACCATCGAGCCGCTTGAAATGCTCCAGTAGCCGGAGGCGGCGTTGTGCACTGAATTGTGAAAGCGCGTCGGGGAGATCAGCCTGTCGCTGGAGGCCAGAGCATTGCAAATTTCGTGGCAATTGACGGCGTCGCCGCTGGAAGATGAAAACACGGATGCCAGCATGGCAGCTTGCAGGCCCGAAGCTGCAACCGCTTCCTCGCTCACTGCCAGCGACACCTTCACCACCGCGCCGGCCCGGCGGCGTTCGGCCTGCGGCAAAGCCATGGGTGGCGGAAGAACGCAGCGCGTGGCTTGATAAGCGGTGCTGCCTTTGAGATATTCGCGCCCTTGCGCCCACCTCGCCAGTCCGGGGCCCAGCAGCCCGATACCTTCGACAAAAACCGTCAGCGCTGTTGCGGATGGGGATTGTGCTTGTGTCATGTGGGGACCTTAACCGGCACGGCCAAAAATCAGGCTGCAATTGGTTCCGCCGAAGCCGAAGGAATTGCTGAGCACATGCCGGGGGGCGGCCTCCTGGTTGTCCATGAGGTAGTTGACGGCCAGGGCCGGGTCGCGCTCGTGGGTGTTGATGCCGCCGGGCAGCAGGCCGTGCTGCAATGCGAGCGCGCAGATCACGGCTTCAAGCCCGCCCGCAGCGCCGAGCGTGTGGCCGGTGGCGCCCTTGGTGGAGCTGCAGGGGGTGCCTGGGCCGAACAGCCCGGACACCGCCTTGGCTTCCGCGGCATCGTTGCTTTGTGTGGCTGTGCCGTGCAGGTTGATGTAGTCGATCCCGGCCGTGGTGAGGCCGGCCATGTCCAGGGCCTGCTGCATTGCCAGCCGTGCACCCAGGCCGTCGGGATGGGGGGAGGACATATGGTGGGCGTCGCTGGATTCGCCGACGCCCAGCAGCAGCACATCATCTGGGGCGGGTTGTGCCGGTGCGGGTTCCAGCAGGGCGAAAGCGGCAGCTTCCCCAATGGTGATGCCGTTGCGTGCGGCGTCGAATGGCCTGCAAGCCTGGGGGGAAATCAGACCCAGCGAGTTAAAGCCATACAAAGTTGTGAGACACAGCGAATCGACCCCGCCGACCACGGCAGCATCGATCAGGCCCGCCCGCATCATCCTTCGCGCTGAAGCGAACACCTTGGCACTGGATGAGCAGGCTGACGACACAACGGCGGCCGGGCCGGTCAGCCCAAGGTACTGGCGCGTGAAATCAGCGACAGAAAATGTGTTGTGTGTTGTGCCGTAAATGAAATCGGGGGGCAGGGCGCCGGTCCCCGGGTCGCGCCGGCGATAGGCCAGTTCGGTTTGCAAAATGCCCGATGTACTGGTGCCGATGAAGACCCCCACGCGGTGCGCGCCGTATTTTTTGCCGGCGGCTGCCACCGCTTCAGTAAAGCCGTCCTGCTGAAGCCCCAGCAGGGCGAGCCGGTTGTTGCGGCAGTCGAAGCGGGCCCATTGCGCAGGAAGCTGCACGCTGTCCGTGCCCGTGACCTCGCCTGCAAAGGTCGGCAGGTCGACCGTGTCAAAAGTGCATGGGGCGAGCCCGCCCCGCCGCGTGCGCAACGCGTCGAGAGTTTGTGCAAGACCGCGACCCATACTGCTGGTTGCGGTGAAGTGGGAAAGCCAAAGTGGATACAGAGAAAAAACCAATCTGAAGAAAAAGACACTTTAGCAAATCACGTGGCAAATCCGGCGCCGTTGCGATGCCGGACACCAGCTGTTACTTGCCTGCGGTGCGCTGTTTGTGAAGATGCAGGGATAACCAGGCTGCCACTCCCCCCAGGAGCAGGCCTCCGGCGACGTCCACCGCGACGTGCTGCCTTGTGGCCAGCGTGGAATAGGCAATGCCGAAACACCAGAGCGCGTTCACCGCCAGCACCCATGCGGGGACGGAGAATCGGCGCAGCAGATGGTGCAGCCAGATGCCCGAAAAAACGGCTGTTGCCACATGAAGCGAAGGGCAGGCGTTGCCTGCCGCATCCATGTTTTTCAGGAAAAGCATCTGCGGATATTTCGGCCAGTCAATGTCTGGAGCGGGTGCGGCCGTGGGCCAGAAATAAAACACCAGCAGGCCCGCCAGGCAGGTCAGCGCAATGGCGCCGCCATAGCGCAAGAGTTCGCGCCGGTCGCCAAAGAAGATGGGCGGCAGCGAGACATAAACCCATAGCGAGAGGTAAACCGGCAAGGCCAGCGGTTCAAAACCGATGAGGTGGTCGGGCCAGGTGAGGGGCATCACCGCGATCGGAAAGGCCGGGTGCTTGAGCAGGTAAAAGTAGGCGCCGAAAAACACGCCGATGAAAAGCATCGTGCCAATGGCTTTCAGATAGATGTGCTGAAAGATAACCCGCCCTATTTGTGACCACGGACTCTGCCGGGTTTTCTGCGTAGGATTCATGCGAGGGCCTGCTGCAGGGTCACCGTGTGCAGGTCGGCGGCCGCAATGGACTCCAGCAGGGCGGGCAGGACATCCAGGATGACCGGAACACCTTGCGGTGTGCGTGCTGCATTGCCGTCATGCAACAGCAAGATGGCGCCGGCTTGCAGCCCGGCCGTCAGTTTGCGTTTTACTTGCTCGGCATTGGTGACGCGGGTGTCAAAGCCGCGCACGGACCAGCTGGTGAGCTTCAGGCCGAGCCGGGCCAGTACCGGGTCAAGAAAGGGGTTGCGCAGGCCGGCGGGAGCGCGAAAGAAAAGGGGCCGCCGGCCCGTCAGGCCGCTCAGTGTGTTTTGCGCTGCCTGCAACTCGCGAAACATGCTGCGCGGGCCCGTCAGGGCAAAGTAGTGGCGGTGGTGCTGGCTGTGGTTTTCAACGGCATGTCCGCGCCGCACAAGCTCGCGGCACAACTCGGGATGGCGGGCGGCTTTGTCACCGACGCAAAAAAAGGTCGCGCGGGCCGCATACCGGTCGAGCAGATCCAGGACTTCGGGTGTCACGGCGGGGTCGGGGCCGTCATCGATGGTCAGGGCGATTTCCCGCCTGGCGACGGAGGCCTGGGGCAGGCGGGTCCAGTTGGGGCCCAGCCACTGGCTGCGGGGCCACATACCCACGACGGTGAGCAACAGATGGTTGAGGACCACGGCGGCAAGCGCCCAGCGCCACCAGCCGGAATCAACAAGGATGGCCGCAAGTGCCGCCGCGTGCAGCGTGATGCTTGCACGTACCAGGATGCTGGGCTTCCACCGGAGGTCAGGCATGGGGCTTCCTGGCAAAAATTGCGGCATAAACCAGCGCCAGGATGACGCCCGGGGCAACGGTAACGCCCATGGCTTGCAGGATGGACACCTTGGAAAAAGCGAGCAGGCCAAACCCTGCGACGGTGGTCAGATTGGCCAGCAGCATGGACGCCAGGGTTCTGGGCGCTATCGGGGCATGGGGCTCGGGCCGGTCAAAAAACAGCGCGTAGTTGGAGCCCACGGCCACGACCAGCAACAGGCCCACCAGGTGCAGGATGATCAGTTGCTGGCCCAGCAGGGCCAGCCCGGCCGTGACTGTGACGACAGCGGCCGCCAGCGGCGCAATGATCCGCAGCACCCGGGACGGGGACCGGAAAACCACCAGCAGCAGGGCCACGAGGACAGCCAGCCCGCCCAGCGACAGCACGATGGCTTCGTGCAGGTAGCTGGAATACAAACGGTCAGACTCGGTTTTCATGTCGACAAAAAGTACGCCAGGCAAGGGCTTGGTGGCCAGCGCGGCGCGAATGTTGTCGGCGTCGATGTTTCGTCCCTGGGACGCAGTCAAAGGTAGCAGGGCGCTCCAGCGGCCGTCTTTACCAATGAGCAGCGCGGCCAGGGCCATGGCCATCGAGGTTTTTTCAAGGTCGGCTGGCTGCAGCAAGGGCTGGCTGCGGGCGGCAGCGACCTCTGCCAGGAAAGGTGAAAACACCCCCGGGCGCACTGGCAGCCCTTGCGTGGCCTGGGTCATGCGGGCCTGCAACACCTCAGCAGCGGGCAGGCTGGCCTGGCGGGCGCGTTGCGTGGCCACGCTGGGGAGGTAGCGGCTGGGGCTCTCAAACCCGGCAATTTCACCGCGCTCGACCTGTGCCTGGAGCAGGGTTGAAACCTGTTCGGCGGTCTGGAGTACCGACTCCTGGCTGGCGCCGGAAACCACCACCACATAGCGCACGTCAGGCGCTCCCATATCGGCACGCAGGCTTTCATCCAGCGCCACATCGGCTTGCGAGACCGGGCTGAGCGAGGAAATCTTGTCGTTGAACAGGCTGGCGTGATTTCCCGCAAGGACGGCACAGGCGGCTATCAGCAGGGCCGCGGCAGGCCATCGCAACAAGGCCGCATGTTGCACCAGCCCCTCCAGCGCCCGCCCGATGGCCGACACATCATGGATGCGGAAATGGCGCGGTAGCAGATGCGGCAGTACATAGCGGGTCACGGCGGCGGCCACGACCAGGCCGGCAATCGAATACAGGCCGAGTTGCGCCAGGCCCGGAAAGCCCGAAAACAAGAGAGAGGCAAAGCCGGCTATGGAGGTCAGAACGCCGAGCCGGACGGTCGGCCAGAAGCGCTTGACCCAATGCGCCTGGTCGGCGCCTGCATCTTCGGACTGCACAAAAAGATAGATGGAGTAGTCCACAGCTTCGCCGATCAGCGCTGTGCCGAAGCCCAGCGTGATGCCGTGCACCGACCCAAAACCCAGGCTGACTGCGGCAATCCCCGCCAGCGCGCCGCTCAGCACGGGCAAAAATCCGAGCAAAAGGGCGCTGACAGAACGGTAAACCAGCAGTAACAGCGTCGCGATCAGCACCACGCTGATCAGCGAGAGGTGGCTCACCTGGCTTTGAATGGTTTCGCGGGACGTGACCGAAAATACGCCAGGGCCTGTCATGACGAAGCTGGCACCAGCTGAGGAACCGCCCGCCGCATCGAAGGCCTGGCGAATCGCGGCCATGGCACGTTGCTGGGCATCGGTGTCAGAGCCTGCTGCGTGGGTCTGCAGCAGCATCAGTGCCCGCTTGCCGTCACGGGAAGTCCAGGCGCCATGGGCCTGTTGCGGCTGGCTTCCGCCGTTGAGCTGGCCCAGCAACTGCACCATTTCGCCGGTAGGGTCGCGGGGCAGCAGGGCCTTGACCATCAGTCCTGCGGGCGAAGCGAGCAATTCGATGCTGTCAGTGAGGGCCGTGTGCAACCCATCCGCGCTGAATCGTTCCGGCGTCACTGAAGGGCTCAGCAGATAGCGATGGTTGAGCAGGAAATTGCGGTCCCGCTCGCTATTGACGGGTTCGCCATTCGCCACGCTGGCAAAAGCGGAATCGGTGCGCAGCTGCTGCGCCATTTTTTTGGAAAGCGCTGCACGTTGAGGGGCGTCGGAGCCTTCTATGCCTACCAGGACAAGGCGCGAGGCCAGGCCCTCGGTCAGCTGGTCCATCAGCAGTTGTTGCTCGGGTGTGGGAGTACGCGGCAAAAACGCCGACAGGTCGGTCGTGAACTGTGTGCGGCTGATGACAATGCCGCAACCGATCAGGAATGCCAGCCATACCGCAATGGCTGCCATGCGGCCGCGTGCGCCGTTCATCACGGGGTGGCCACTTGCTCGATGGTCATGGTGGAGCTGTCGCCATCGGCTTGGGCGATGTCGATGTTGCGCAACTGGTCACGCACACCCGTAATGCGGATGCGTTGGATCACCGCCTGCATTTTGGGATCGACGGGCTGCAATTGCAGGGTCCAGCGTTCGGCCGTGCCTTCGAGGCTGAGCCGGTAGTTGCGCTCTAGGGCGCTGCGGTCGCCCGCCAGGGTGCCGCGAATGCTGTCAATGAATGCGGCCAGCTCGGGGTACGCCTGGAGCCGTAACTGGTATTTTTGCTTCCCGCGTTCAATCACCAGTTCTCCGCCGTTCACCACCATGGATTCAGGCTTCGGTTTGAGCGTCCGCTTTTCCAGCCGGTCTGGCGCGGTATAGAGCAGTTCCCCGGACGATTCCACCGGTTTGTCGAGCAACGCAATGCTCTTTTTTTCGACGAAGGTGGCGCGGCCCGACTTGGTTTGCGCCAGCGAATCCATCAGTTGCTGAAGGTCCCAGGCGGCCAGCGCTGCCGGGCTCAATGCGGCCAACACCAGACCCACCACAACTGCGGCCAGCGCGAAGACGGGCCGTGACGGCTGTTGCGTGATGTGCGATGAGGCGGGGGTGGATGTTTGCTGAATAAGGTGTGTCATATGCTCAGGTGTTTTGTTCGGGCTGGCCGGACTGCCGCGGCGCAGGTCGCCAGAAATCAAAAAAATTGAACCAGTTGTAAGGCGCGCTGCGGCAGTATTGCGCCATCAGTGCAGCATAGCGCGTCATGGCGGATTGCACCGCCGCTGTGCGGCCGCGCGAAGGTAGCGTCGAGAAATCCGCCAGAGGTTCGAAATGAATGTCATAACGATTGCCGCCGCGGTACAGCCCCGTCATGAACAACACGGGGCGTTTCAGGATGGCGGCCATGCGAAAAGGACCCAGCGGCAGCTCGGCGGCGTCTCCGAGGAACTCGATGGAATAGGTGTCGTCCTTGCCCAGTGACCGATCACCCAGCATGCCGACGACGGCACCCTCATCCAGCAGTTCGTGCACCCTGATCATGGAATCGATATGTCCCAATGCCACGACGTCCAGCTGCGCTTTGGGATTGATGGCGCCCATCGCCGCGTTGATTTTCCGCGCGTTTTCCTCGTACATCACCATGGCAATGCGCAGGCCCGGTTGCTGGCGCCCGATGGCCCGCAGAACTTCAAAACTGCCCAGATGGGCGCCGATGAGGAACACGCCTCTTCCGTCAGCCACCACCTTGTCGATCAGTTGCTGGTTGTGCACCCGGATATCAAACAGCTCGAAGCGGTCATTCAGCAGGTAAACACGGTCGTGAATGGCAGAAGCAAAACTCAGGAAATGCCGGAACAGATGACGCCAGCCGACCGCAGCGGGCGACGGCAGGTCGAACACGCGCCGCAAGTAGTTTCGCGACGTCCGGCGCGCCGCCGGCGCGAAAATAAGGAAATAGGCTGCAATCCCGTAAAGGACGATGCGGCTGGCGCTACGGCCCAGGTTCAGCGAGATCCAGGTCATGACACGCAGCATGAAGCCGTTGCTGCGTTCCGGGAGCTGCTGCCATTCGGCGCCGGATGTCGCATTGGCTCCGCGTGGCGTGTTCATGGCTGCGGCGATAGCAGCAAGGTTCCGGTGGCAACTTTTCGGTCGCCGCTGGAAATGTCAAAGCGCGTGCTGCCGGAGGCGGCGGTGCTGCAGGAGATGGTCAGCGTCTCACCGGGCCCCACCGTGCTGAGGAATTTCGCCGAGCTGATCTGGCAGACCTCCGGGGCATGGCCGGTACGTGCGTGTTGTACCGCGTGTATGGCGGCGTCGAGCAACACCACACCGGGAACAATGGGTGTACCGGGGAAATGCCCGGCAAGCGCCGGATGGTCAGGGGCGATGGAAAACCGGGTTTCGCCCGGAACGGGAGATTTCTTTTGAAGATGGTCGCGCGCCAGGGTAACCAGCGTATCGCGCGGCAATTTCCCGGTGCTGTTGCGTGGCAGGCTGTCGAGCAGCACGAGGGGCCGCGGGATGAAGATGGCGTCAATCCGCTCCCTCAGTGCCGCCAAAAGGGCCGGCGCCGTCAGGCCCGGCGCCACAACGAAAGCCATCAACCGTACCACGGTGTCGCCGGAACCCTCGTCCGGCATGAAGAAGGCGCCGTCCATCACGCCCGGTATGGCGTGGAGCTGATGGTTCAGGTAGCCCAGCGAGCTTCGCTTGCCCGCGATATTGATCAGGTCGGCAGTCCGGCCGTGCAAAAGAAATTGTGTGTCCGACACCGACTCCAGTTCATCGGCCAGCGGGGTGGGTTGGTCGACATGGCCGCCTGAGGCCCAGGTCTGGCCTTGCCTGATGCTCAGCGTGACGTCCGGAAAGAGTGTCCACGCCAGGGCCTCGGTCATGCGTCGCGTGGCGATTTGTCCCGTTTCGGTGGAGCCGTAGATTTCCAGCAGAGGAACCTGCAGCCGGGCTTCGGTGGCCAATGCCAGCTGGGGTGGCAGGGGTGCCGTGGCGGACAGCACGAGGTCAACCTGCGGAATGTCCAGGCCTGAAGCCAGCAGCGCTTTCAAATGCACGGGCGTGGTCACCAGCATGCGGGGGCGCTCCGCTTGCGCCAGTGCGGCGCAGATATCGGCCGGATAAAACGGATGGGCAGCCACCAGAATGGCGCCACTTTGCAGCGGCAGCAACACGGTGGACTCGAAGCCGAACATGTGCTGCGGAGGCACTGTCGCCACGATGCTGTGCTTGCGGCCATCCAGCAAGCCGAGCCGGTCGGCTTCAGCCCGCGCGCTGCGAACCAGCCCGCCCCAGCTTTTCCGGTGCGCCACCGGCGTGCCGGTCGAGCCGGAGGTGAACATGATGGTGGCAATGCGCGATGCGGGAATTTGCGGAATATCGCACTGCATGCCAGTTGCGGCGCCTGGCGGACGTGGCGTCATCGCATCCGTCCAGCTCAGTAACGGCAGGGCCAGGGACTGTGGCTGGTCCGCGAGGCAAAACACGTCTGGTGCAAAGCTGCGGACCTGTTTCACCATTTCCGGCGTCAGCGTGGGTGGCAGCAGGCTGACCTTGTCTGCCAGCAGGGCGGCCGCCATACCCACGGCAAACCGGTAGCGGTCTGCGCAGACATTGAGAACATGCTTGCCTGAGGGCAGGGCCGCCGCAAGCTGCCTGACATCGGTCAGAAAATGTTCAACGGTAACGGCCTGGCCATGGCTGCAAGCCACAACGTCTTCAGCCCGGGTGTGCGAGATCAGCGGAAACGTCGTCATGGCCGGCGCGCGCGGCTTTCTGCGGAAGCCTGCCGGTAGGCGCGAATGGCCTCCAGCGGACCGGCACGATCTGCTGCCGGCAATGCGTAGCAGCGAACGGCATATTCCGCTGCAAACATCAGTGCGAGCAGGGGAATGCCCAGAAGATTGGCAAAAGTGGACCACACAGTAATGGGCGCCAACCAGAACAGCAGCAATGAAAAGCCCGCAATGATTCCGAAATACAAGGCCCACGCCAAGGTGGCCGACCGCGTGTAAGAAACAAGCGCAGGCGAAAGCTCGCCATGCACGATGCGGGCAAATTGCGCAATCATCGGTGTGCGGCCGCGCACGAGTGTCCGGCCGAAAGTTCCGCACAGCAGGGCATATGTGCCCGCATGCTGAAGCAGGAAAACCCAGTTGTAATGGGTGATCAGCCATTCCCTGAACAGATAAAACCCGAGGCAGGCTACACCACAAAGGGCCAGCATGACAGGGCGCTGCGGTGAACGCCAGGCCAGGACAACGGCCAGCACCAGCAGCGGAAGCACGGCGACCAGCGCCTCAAGCAAGCCCGGCGCCGTCGATGCCGCGGCCAGATGGGAAAGCACAGCGTAGCCGATTCCCAAAGCCGCGATGCCGCCCCAGCGACAGGCTTGGGTAAACCGTGTCGCCAGCACAGCTGTCACTGGGTTCGCCAGGCGGCAATATGGTCGCCCAGGCTTCGCAGCGAATGAAAGATGGCGTGGTTGTCTTCGTGGTCCGCCCTGAGCTGCAGGCCATAGTGTTTGGAGACAACCAGCGCAATTTCCAGGATGTCGATGGAATCCAGCCCCAAGCCGTCGCCGTAGAGCGGTTCGTCGGGTTGTACATCGTCGGCGCTCACCTCAAGGTTGAGGGCGCTCACCACCAGTTCCGCGACCTCGCGCAGCAAGGCTGCATCAGCCGATGTGGAAGAGGTTTTTACGGTGGATTCAGGCATAGTTTTATTACTAGTTATTACCAGGTGCGAAAACAGTTCGGTCGGGGCCGCTGCGTGCATGCGACTCCCTGCGCAGTGCGGAAATTTTAGCTGAGGCTATACGGCTCAAGCCTTCATCGCGGCCTTTGCCTACAACGGCTGGTGCTAGAAGGGTGCGTCCGGTGTGGTGTTGGCACGTACCGCGGAGGACTTGATCTTTTTGGCGGTCAGCTTTGGTTTGTCTGCGGGCTGGGCGGTGGCGTCGGCGGTCTCGGTGCTCATAGTGTCTTCCTGCAGGGCCTGCCGTACCGTGGCTTTGTCGCCGGCGCCAGCAAATTTGCTGTATTTACCCAAAGTGGCCACCATCTGCCCGTAAATGCGCGGATTGCCGGCCACACATTCGCCGTGGTCAATGAAGTCAGCCTCGCCGGTAAAGTTGCCGATCAGGCCGCCGGCCTCGGTAACCAGCAGCGAGCCGGCCGCCACGTCCCAGGGCTTGAGGCCGGTTTCAAAAAAGCCGTCGCTGAAGCCAGCTGCCACGTAGGCCAGGTCCAGCGCCGCAGCGCCCGGGCGGCGCACGCCGGCGCACTGGCTCATGACTTCACCGAGCATGTTGAGATAGCTTTTGAGCTTGTCACCGGGGCGGTAGGGGAAACCGGTCGAGATCAGGCATTCCTGCAGCCGGGTGCGCTTGGCTACACGGATGCGGCGGTCGTTCATGTAGGCGCCGCGGCCTTTGGTGGCGCAAAAAATGTCGTTGCGGGTGGGGTCATACACCACGGCCTGCTCGACCTTGCCCTTGACGGCCAGCGCGATGCTGACGCAATAGACGGGAAAGCCGTGGATGAAATTGGTGGTGCCGTCCAGCGGGTCGATGATCCAGACGAAGTCGGAGTCTTTGGCGCCATGCTCGCTGCCGGATTCTTCGGCCAGGATGCCGTGGCCGGGGTAGGCCGTCAGCAGCGTTTCGATGATCGCAGCTTCAGCAGCTTGGTCGACCTCGGTGACAAAGTCGTTGGTCTGCTTGACCGATATGCGAACCGATTCGACGTCAAGCGCCGCACGGTTGATGATGGCGCCTGCAGCGCGCGCAGCCTTGATGGCCACGTTGAGCATGGGGTGGAGATTGCTGGACATAACTTGTAGGGAAGAGCGGAACGAACCGGCGCCGGCGATGCGGGCGGCGGGCAATGCCGGTATTTTCCCATAAACGCGAACCGTCCTTTCCCAGCCCCTTCCCAAGGTCGATATCGCGTCCCAATCGTCCAGAAACCTGTTCTAGGCGCCTTCCGCGATCAGGAAATCCGAGTCAGCGTGTTGCTGGCGTATCGCCCGGGCCGCCTGGTATTCAGGGCTGGCATAACAGGCCCTGGCGGTCGCCATGTCGGCAAACTCCACGACGACGTTGCGCTCGCGCGAGCTGCCCTCCATGCATTCGTACGCGCCGCCGCGCACCAGAAAGCGCGCCCCGAACTTCTCGAAGGCCGGCCGCGCCGCCGTGAGGTAACGAGGATATTCCTCAATGTTGCGCACCGAGACGCGCACGATCCAGTAAGCCTTTGCCATTCTTGTTCCTTGGGTGGTGTGAAGTGATGAAGGCTGGACGATACGCGTGACAATTCATTCTGAAAAATGAATAATAAAGATAATTAATATCTTTTCAAGAGATCATGGAGCTGAGCGACCTGGTTATTTTTCGTGCCGTGGTGGAGGCGGGCGGGGTGACACGTGCTGCCGAGCGCCTGCACCGCGTGCAGTCCAACATCACGACGCGTATCCGCCAACTGGAAGAAAAGCTCGGCGTGCCGCTTTTTATCCGTGAGGGCAAGCGGCTGCACCTGTCGCCAGCTGGGCAGATCTTGCTGGACTATGCCGGGCGCCTGATCAGCCTGGCTGAAGAAGCACGCGATGCTGTGCAGGGAGGGCAGCCGCGCGGCGTTTTTGTGCTCGGTGCCATGGAAAGCACTTCGGCTGTGCGGTTGCCGGCCCCTCTGAGCGATTTTGTGCGTCTCTATCCGGAAATCAGGCTCGCGCTAAAAACCGGCAACCCGCAGCAACTGGCCGCAGCCGTGCTGGCGGGGGAGATGGACGCGGCGCTGGTCACTGGGGCTATTGCGGAGGGTCCCTTTGAACGGGAGGCGATTTACACCGAGGAACTGGTGATTGTTGCGAGCGCCGCGCATCCGCCTGTGACGCAGGCAAACAGCGAGCCTCCGCGTGCCATGGTGGCTTTTGAAAAGGGCTGCCCGCATCGCGCACGGCTGGAAGCCTGGTACTTGCTGAAAAACAGCATGCCGGTGCAGACGATTGAAATCACGTCCTACCATGCCATGCTGGGCTGCGTGGTGGTGGGCATGGGCATTTCGCTGGTGCCGCGCAGCGTGCTGGCAACCTTTCCGGAGCGTGGCCGGCTCAGTATCCACGCATTGCCGCCGGGCAGCGACTGCGCCCAGACTGACCTGATCTGGCGCAAAGGGGCGAAGTCGCCAAAGGTGGATGCATTGCTCCGCGTCCTGAAGCCGCCGGCATAGGACAATCCAGCTCCATGCACACGCGATTCATCCTGATCAATACCAGCCATGCGGGCAATGTGGGGGCCACGGCCCGTGCCATGAAAACCATGGGCTTTGACGACCTGGTGCTGGTGGCGCCGCGCTGGGCCAATGTGCTCAACCGTGAAGAAACCATCCAGCGGGCCAGCGGGGCGCTCGACGTTCTCAAAAACGCCCGCATTGTGGCCACGCTGGACGAGGCCGTGGACGGCATGGCGCACCTGTGCGCCACCGCCATGACGCCACGCGACTTCGGCCCGCCCACGCAGGCGCCGCGCCAGCACTTTGCACAGCTGCTGGGCCTGGCAGGTCTGCTATCAAAAGAGGAGCTGCTCGCGCACGTCCCTATTGCCCAGAAGACAGATTCCGTTGCGTTTTTGTTTGGTTCCGAGCGCTTCGGCATGCAGAACGAGGACGTTTACCGCTGCCATGTGGCGTTGAGCATTCCGACCGACCCGAAGTTCGGCTCGCTCAATCTGGGCGCGGCGGTGCAGCTGATTGCCTATGACTGGCGCCAGGCGCTGGGCGGTTTCAGCGTGCAGCCCGCCACGGCGGAGCCGACGCTGGCCGACGCGGCCGCAGTGGCGGGCATGCTCAGGCACTGGGAGGAGGCCTTGACCGGCATCGGCTTCCTGGATCCGGCCTCGCCCAAAAAACTGATGCCGCGCCTGAACCAGCTGTTCAACCGTGCCCAGCTCAGCCCCGAGGAAATCCACATCCTGCGCGGTGTGGCCAAAGCCATGCTGCAGAAGGCCTCCGAAGCCAGGGGCAAAAGCGTGGTCCCAGCAAGCAGTTCACAGCCTCAGTAGACTTCGCCTATGTTTTCCCGACTTCGCTCCGACATCCAGTGCATTCTTGACCGCGACCCTGCCGCGCGTACGGCCTGGGAAGCACTGACCTGCTACCCCGGCGTGCATGCGCAGGTGCTGCACCGCCGGGCGCACTGGTGCTGGAACCACGGTTTCAAGTGGCTGGGCCGTTTCATTTCGCATTTTTCGCGCTGGGTAACAGGCATTGAAATACACCCTGGCGCCAAAATTGGTGAACGCGTGTTTTTCGACCATGCCATGGGAGTCGTCATCGGCGAAACCGCTGAAATCGGCGACGGTTGCACGATTTACCAGGGTGTGACGCTGGGCGGTACCTCGCTGTACAAGGGCACCAAACGCCACCCAACCCTGGGCCGCGATGTGGTGGTGAGTGCGGGGGCCAAGGTGCTTGGCGGTTTCCTGGTGGGTGACGGCGCCAAGATTGGCAGCAACGCAGTGGTGATCAAGCCGGTTCCGGCAGGCGCCACGGCGGTGGGCATCCCGGCGCGCATCATTCCCTCCAAGACCGGGGAAAGCGCCGACGTCACCATTACCCAGTTTTCGGCTTATGGCATCACGCAAGAGGATGACCCGCTGTCCCAAGCCATGCGCGGGCTGATCGACAGCGCCGCCGGCCAGGAGCACCAGATCGCCCTGCTGTGGCAAGCGATTGAGAAACTCTCCGGACCGCAGACGGCCATGAGCAAGGATTGCGTGCCGCAGGACGCCGCGCTTACGGAAACCTTTGAAGCCGACAAGCTCAATCAGCTGGTCGGTAAATAAGGCAGTGAGACAGGCAGGCGAATAAGACGGGCAAAAAAAAGGAAGGGCGAGCCCTTCCTTTTTTGTTTTCGCCGTTAGGCTTCAGTTGATCAGGCGAAGCGCGAACGGCACGCGGAAGGCCTTGCCGTTGGAGGCGCCCAGTGCGCCCATGACACAGAACACCAGGTGGCAGATGCCCAGCGCCGCGAACACCAGAAAGCCGATCAGCACAAAGGTCAGGATCATTGCCGCCACATAGCCGATGGTCGCGGTGATCGACCAGTTGAGCGCTTCCTTGGACTGGTCCAGGATATAGGCGTCGTCCTTTTTCACCAGGTAAACGATCAGACCAGGAATGAAACCCAGAAACAGGGTTCCGATCCAGATCAGCACGGCGGTGTTTTTCGATTCCTTGCTCGGCGTTTCAATCAGGTCGTCCATCTCAGCTCCTCGTGTTGTAAAGCCCGAATACTACGTGAGAAAGGGGCCAGGCCCAAACTGGCGAGCGGCAAGGTTTCAGCGCGGCGGGCGTATGGCGCTTTTGGGCCTGAACGCCTGGCACACCGCTTCATCGGTTTCCAGGTAAGGGCCGCCGATCAGGTCGATGCAATAAGGCACGGCGGCGAAGATGCCCGCCACAGCCTGGGAACCGTCGGCGTTTTTCAGACCTTCCAGGGTTTCCGCAATCGATTTGGGCTGGCCCGGCAGGTTCATGATCAGGCATTTGTCGCGTATGACGGCGCACTGGCGCGACAGGATGGCCGTCGGGACAAACTTCAGGCTGATCTGCCGCATCTGCTCGCCAAAACCCGGCATTTCCTTGTGGGCAACAGCCAGCGTGGCTTCAGGCGTCACGTCGCGCAGCGCGGGGCCAGTGCCGCCGGTCGTCAGCACGAGCGAGCAGCCGGTGTCGACCAACTCAATCAATGCGGCGCTGATACCCGCCTGCTCGTCGGGGATCAGGCGCTCTTCAAAGGTGATGGGGTTGCGCAGGGCGCGGGTGAGCCAGTCCTTGAGTGCCGGCAGGCCCTTGTCGACATAGACGCCGGCGGATGCACGGTCGCTGACCGAGACAATGCCGATCTTTACCGCGTCAAAGGAGGCGCTCACGCTTCAGGCTCCTCGCCATCTTCAGGACCTCGTGCCATGCCTTGCCTGACCAGCTGGAAAATCTCGCGGTAGGACTTGCCGTGCCGCGGCGCTTCGCCGGGTTTTTCGGGCTTGGCGTCCTTGCGGGCCTGGCGGATCAGCGCGCGCAGTTGCTGGGAGTCGGTGCCGGGGTGTTCTTCGAGCCAGGCACCCAGCGCGGCGTCATCGGCGATCAGCTTGTCGCGCCATTGCTCGGCCAGGTGCAGGGCCAGCGTCAGGTCGGCCGATCCGTTGAGCTGCTCGTTGATGGCTTCGCGGATGGGGTCAGGGTCCAGCGGGCGCATCAGCTTGCCGATGAACTGCATCTGGCGGCGTCTGCCCTCGAAGTTCGTGATCTTTTTTGCGTCGGCAATTGCGTCGCGCAGCTTGTCGGGCAGGTCCAGACGCGCCATCAAATCGGCGCGCAGGGTCAGCAGCGCTTCACCGAGCGCCTGTTTTTCGTCGGCCTCGGCCTTGAGCTGGGTTTTGCTGGGCGGGCCGACTTCTTCAAGCGCGATTTCCTCGGGTTTGACGAAGCGGCCGTTGGACCAGTAGCCCTTGATGGCCTTGGGAGTCTTGTTGTTCATAGCAGTCAGTATCATAGCTACCCATATGACCCAAAAAGCTTCTTCTCGCGCCAGCGGCGCAACACGCAGTGCTTCCCGCCCCGTCCCGGGCCCCAAGAGCCAGTCAGGCCAGCCCGAATCCGGTTTCAGCTACCACCGTGATTTTTTCGAGGAACTCGTCGACAGCGCCCTTGGCCATGCCAAAAAACTGGGGGCCACCGATGCCGCCGCGGAAGCCTCCGAAGGCTGCGGGCTCTCAGTCAGCGTGCGCAAGGGCGAGCTTGAAAACGTCGAACGCAACCGCGACAAGTCGTTGGGCATCACCGTCTACATCGGAAAAAAACGCGGCAATGCCGCCACCAGCGACTTCTCCAAAGCAGCGATCGAGCAGACTGTGAAAGCAGCCTACGATATTGCGCGGTTCACGGCGGAAGACGAGACCTCCGGCCTGCCCGATGACCGCGACATTGCGCGCGTGCATCCGGCGCTCGACCTTTTTCACCCCTGGTCCATCAATTCGGAAGAAGCCGCCCAGCTCGCCCTGCAGTGCGAAGCCGCGGCCCTGAGCACCAGCCGCCTGATCACCAACAGCGAAGGCGCCGGTGTATCGGCGCAGCAAAGCCATTTTTTCAGTGCGCATACCAAGGGCTTTCGCGGCGGTTACGCCAGTTCGCGCCACAGCATCTCGGTGGCGCCGATTGCGGGCAGGGGCGACCAGATGCAGCGCGATGCCTGGTACAGCTCCATGCGCGACGCCGGTGAATTGGCGGCTCCCGAAGCGGTAGGCCGCTATGCCGCTGAGCGTGCACTGGCACGGCTCAAGAGCCGCAAGATCCCGACCACGCAATGCCCGGTGCTGTTCGAGTCGCCGCTGGCAGCGGGCCTGCTGGGCGGCTTTGTGCAGGCCGTGAGCGGCGGCGCGCTCTACCGCAAAAGCACCTTCCTGGCCGACAGCCTGGGCAAGCTTGCCTTCCCCAAACACATCGACATCGCCGAAGACCCGCACCTGCGCAAAGGCAAAGGCAGCGCACCCTTTGACGAAGAGGGCGTCAAGACCAGGGCACGCCAGGTGGTGGAGGCTGGCCGCGTCGAAGGTTATTTTCTGAGCACCTACTCAGCCCGCAAGCTGGGCATGCGCACCACCGGCAACGCCGGCGGCTCGCACAACCTGATCATGACCAGCCGCAACACCCGCAAGGGCGACGACCTGGACGCCATGCTGCGCAAGCTGGGCCGCGGCCTTTTTGTGACCGAGCTGATGGGGCAGGGCGTGAACTACGTGACGGGCGACTACTCGCGCGGGGCTTCGGGCTTCTGGGTCGAGAATGGCCGCATCGCCTTTCCGGTCGAAGAAATCACGATTGCCGGCAACCTCAAGGACATGCTCATGGGCATCGACGCCGTGGGCGCGGATGCCTACAACTACGGTGCCAAAACGGTGGGCTCGATTCTCGTCAACCGGATGAAGGTCGCGGGGAGCTGAAGCCCCCACGGTCGCTCACTTCGTGTAGCTCCCGAGGCCTTGCAGGCCGCGGCTCGCGAGACGCTTCGCCTCTGTCGCCTGTCCAAAGCTGCTCAAGCAGCTTTGGAGCCGCAGGCTCCAGCCCCTCGGGGGCCGCTGCGCCTGCGGCCCGGCAAAGCCGGTTCCGCGGCTTGAACTGGCTTAAGGCGGGTACATGTAGCCGCCCACCTCTGTATTCAGCCGGCTAGCGCTGCCTTCACTGCGGCAGACACCTGGCCCATGTCGGCCTTGCCGGCGAGCTTGGCCTTAACGGCACCCATGACCTTGCCCATATCGCCGGGGCCGGTGGCGCCCAGTTCGGCGACGATGGCTTTCACAGCGGCGGCGACTTCGTCGGCGCTCAGGCGCGCTGGCAGGTAGGCCTGCAGCACGACCAGCTCGGCTGCTTCCTTGTCGGCCAGGTCCTTGCGCTCGGCCTTCTGGAAAGCTTCGAGCGAGTCCTTGCGCTGCTTGATCAGCTTGTCGACGATGGCGACCACGGCTGCGTCGTCCAGCACCACGCGTTCATCCACCTCTTTTTGCTTGAGGGCGGCCAGCAGCAGGCGGATGGTGCCCAGGCGCTCGCTGTCCTTGGCGCGCATGGCGGTCTTCATGTCTTCGGTGATCTGGTCTTTGAGTGCTGACATTCGGAGGCTCCTGGAAGGCAAAATAGGATGAAGGGTGGCGTAGCGCCAAAAACACAAAAGCCCGCAGAGCGTCCTCGTGCGGGCTTTTTGTTGCCGTGAGGCGGTACTAAAGATTAGTACAGCTTTTTCGGCAATTGCATCGAGCGGATACGCTTGTAGTTGCGCTTGACGGCGGCTGCCTTCTTGCGCTTGCGCTCTGCCGTTGGCTTTTCGTAAAACTCGCGGGCGCGCAGGTCGGTCAGCAGGCCGAGTTTTTCAATGGTGCGCTTGAAACGGCGCAGAGCCACGTCGAAGGGCTCATTGTCTTTTACACGGATGGTGGTCATTGTTCAGTTGATCCAAAAGGTGCGCCTTAATTGATCTGATCAGGATCAGGCCAGGCGCGGGTTTGCTAGCAAAGCCTGAGATTATAGCACCCCCACGGTCGTTCACTTCGTGTAACTCCCTGCCCCCCGAGGGGGCCGCCCGCCTGTGGCCCGGCAAAGCCGGTTCCACGGCTCATGCTGGTAGGGGAGGGGTCCGGGCCCTCGCTTCGCTGGGGCCCTTTATTTTCCGGTGTTTCCGTTGGAAATTGGGGATTTTGTTTGGCTCAGTCGGCCGCTCTTGCGGCCAAGGCCTGCGCGCAGGCGTAGGCGCTGGCCCAGGCCCACTGAAAGTTGTAACCGCCCAGCCAGCCGGTGACGTCGACGACTTCTCCGATGAAATAGAGGCCTGGCTGCTTCGATTCCAGGGTCTGGGAGGATAAATCGCGGGTGTCTACGCCGCCAACGGTGACTTCGGCCTTTTTGTAGCCTTCGGAGCCGTTGGGGGTGAGTTCCCAGTCGGCCAGGCGTTGCGCAAGGGCCAGCAAGGCCTTGTCGGTGGCTTCGCTGATGGGGCGCTGCAGGGCAGGGTCCCGGCTGACCCATGCGTCGGCCAGGCGGCTGGGCACCAGGGTGGCGAGTTCGTTGGCGATCAGTTTTTTGGAGGTGGCCTTGGCGCGCAGCAGCAGGGCCGGAAGGTCCACGCCGGGTGCCAGGTTGATGCGGATGGGCTGGCCTTCGCGCCAGAAGCTGGAGATTTGCAGGACTGCCGGACCGCTCAGGCCGCGGTGGGTGAACAACAGGTCTTCCGAAAACACGACAGCCTTTTTGCGTTGTTTGGGCGTCGCATCCGCCGGGCTGGTTTCAATCAGCACCGGCAGCGCCAGGCCGGCCAGCTGGGCATAGGGTGCCCAGCCTTCGCCGTCGAAGGTCAGCGGCACCAGCGCGGCGCGCGGCTCCACCAGCCGCAGGCCGAATTGTTTGGCGATGCGGTAGCCGAAATCGGTGGCACCAATCTTCGGGATCGACAGGCCGCCGGTGGCGATGACCACTTGCGGCGCTTCGACCGGCCCGCGATCGCTCTCAATTTGATAGCTGCTTGCGCCATTTCCATAAGGGCTGGAGCCGTATTTGATGCTTTTTATGGTGCAGGGTTGCCAGCGCGTGACATGCCCGGCGTCGCACTCGGCCAGCAGCATGTTGATGACGTCTTCGGCCGAACGATCGCAAAACAGCTGGCCCTTGTGCTTCTCGTGAAACGGAATGTTGTGACGCTGCAGCAACTCGATGAAATCCTGCGGGGTGTAGCGCGACAGGGCCGAACGGCAGAAGTGCGGGTTCTCGCTCAGGAAGTTGGCGGGCGTGGCGTCGCGGTTGGTGAAGTTGCAGCGGCCGCCGCCCGAGATGCGGATCTTCTCGGCCACCTTCTCACTATGGTCGACCAGCAGCACCTTCAGGCCCCGCTGCCCGGCCTGGGCAGCGCAGAACAGGCCGGCTGCACCCGCGCCGATCACGATCACATCGAATTGATGTGTCAAATCAGCCTCTGGGCCAATATGGATGAGCGCAAGCAGCTATAAAAACCATAGCAAATCATGATGAGAAACTTCAGCCCTTCCAGGTAAACGGAAACTTCAGCTGCTTCAAAAAGCCGTTCGGCACGTAGTCGCCCAGCACGCCGTAGCGCTCCGGCCAGAGCCTGGTGCTTTTAACGGCCGTGCCGAAGAGATAGTCGATGAAAGCGTAGTGCGCCGAGTAATTGCGGTCCAGTGCTTCCTGGTCCTGGCTGTGGTGCCAGTGGTGGAAGTTGGGTGTGACGATGACGTAGCGCAGCGGGCCCAAGCGCACGCTCACGTTGGCATGGTTAAAGACCGCCTGGAAACCGACGATCACGATGTAGGCGTCGATCACTTCCTTGGAAAAGCCCAGCACGTAGATGGGTGCCAGGATGAGCGTGCGGGTGATCAAGAGCTCCAGGATGTGCTGGCGCGAGCCGGCGAGCCAGTCCATGCTTTTGGCGCTGTGGTGCACGGCGTGCAGGCGCCACAGAATCGGCACCTCGTGGTAGGCGCGGTGGGTCCAGTACTGCACCAGGTCGGCCACCAGAACGATCAGCAACACGCCACCCCAGAAGGGCAGGCCCTGCACCCAGCCGCGTATGCCGTCGTTGGCAGCCCAGCCGAAGAACTTGTGCACCAGCAAGTTGGTTGCCAGCAACACAAAGCCCACGATCATGTGGTTGACGATGAAGTGGTGAAAGTCGGTTTGCCATTCGGCGCGAAACACCGGCTGCTCTTTGCGCAGCGCAAACAGCTTTTCAATGAAGATGAAGATCAGCGAGGAGCCCAGCAGGTCAAGGATGAACCAGTCCAGGCCGATGTAAGGCGTGTTGTCGGCGAAGTCGTTCACCGGCACCTTGTGCCCACCCAGCAGCGCGGTGGCCACCACCAGCAAAAAGGCGGCACCGGCCAGCCAGCGCGAGCGGTTGAAGATGATGTTGACCAGCGAGATGCCGCCGGCAATCACCAGCGAGGTGAACATCACGATGCGGATCACGTCGACGTTGTAGCTCTTGCGCAGTTCCGGTGTGGTGAGGTATTCGGGGAAGTGAAAGGCCAGCACACCCAGGAAGCACAGCACACCCAGGCTGAGGGCGACCACTCCGCTCATGAGGCCCTTGCCGCGGCGCAGCTCGCCGTGGCTTTCCGTCAATTCATTGAGTTTTTCAAGCATCGCGCCGTTCCCTCTGCTGTTGTTTTGATGTCGGGAGTGTAGCTGTGGGATGAGAGCGCCGTGCAGCGCTTGCCCCGCCTGCACGGCCTCTGGGGGCCGGAGCTTATTGCTTGACGATGACCGGCTGGATCGTGAACACGTTGGGGTTCTTCGGCTCCACGGTGATGCGCACCCAGTGGATCAGCGGGCTGCCGAAAGTTTGCAGGCGGGTGAGGTTGGCCAGCAGCTTGCTGGGGCTGTAGAGGGGCTTGTCGACCTTGAAGAAGTGCGTGTCGCCGTGCACCAGCAACACCTGGCCGGAGAACTGCTCTGTTTCGGCGATGACGCTGCTGATGAAGTTGCGGTATCCGCTGACGCCCGGCGCCTGGCTCTCGTCCCTGTCTTCGGTTTCCGGCAGGTCAAAGCCGGGGTCGGCCTGGATCACCAGCACCAGGCCGCGCGCCTTGCTGGCCTTGGCCTGGGCGAAGGCTTCCTGCAGCCAGCGCACGTTGGCCGCGTCGCGCTCCAGGTATTCGGTGTTGGAGGCTTCGCACTGCGCGGCGGTGCGCGCGCTTTTTTGCGTGCAGTCCTTTTCGTCCAGTATTTTGTTGTTGTTGCTGCCCGGCACATTGAGCGTGGCAAAAATGATGCCGCGATGCGCAAAGCGCGTGTTCTCCACAAACTTCTCGCCCAGGGGGGCCTGGTGAACCAGCGGCAGGGTGCGCTTGCCCAGACTGCGGGTGGTCGGGAACATGGTTTTGCGCAGGTGGGTCAGGCGTTCCAGGGTGTCATAGCCGCCGTTGTTCAGGCGGTGGCAGTCCGTCCATTCGTTGTCGCCGGGTACGTAGATGACGGGCTTGTTCAGCTCGCCGAACATGGTGAGCGCTGCCGCATAGATGTCGTCGGTGCACTTGGAGCTGCCGTCCTTGATGTCGCCGTCGTAAATCGAGAAGGCGATGTCCGACTGGTTGATGCTTTTGAGTAGCGCGGGAATCTTGGGATCGTCGCCGGCTTTTTGGTAGGGCATATCACCCCACAGGCCGAATGAAAAACTTTGCGCTTGCGCAGAGGCCATGCTGAGCGCCAGCAGCGCGACGGCCAGAAAACGGAGGGACATGAATGCTCCAGTCGAAAGACCGGGAGCTTAGGCACAGCGCATGACAGCGGTGTGACGCGTGTTTAGATCGTAAACAGGCGCTTAGGCCACGCGGACTGCGTCAGGATGCGCGGCGGCGAGCGCTATACCGCTGATCACGTCACCCACCACGATGACGGAGGGGCTGACCAGGCCGGCTTCGCGGATGGCGCCGGCCAGCGCGCCCAGCGTGGTGGTGATGTGGCGCTGCGTGGGCAGCGAGGCGCTCTGGATCACGGCCACCGGCGTAGCGGCGGGCAGGCCCGAAAGCAGCTCGTCCTGGATGCGCTCGGAGCCGCTGACGCCCATATAAATCACCAGTGTGAGGCGTGCGCTGTGCGCGGTGGCGGCCAGGGCCTTCCAGTCGGTGCCGGTGTCGCCGGGTTTGGCATGCCCGGTGACAAACACCACGCCATGCGCGTGCTCGCGGTGCGTGAGCGGCACGCCCAGCGAAGTGACGGCGGCCAGGCCGGCGGTGATGCCGTTGATGATTTCCACTTCAATGCCCGCGGCGCGCAGGTGTTCAACTTCTTCGCCGCCACGGCCGAAGATGAATGGGTCGCCGCCCTTGAGCCGCACGACCTCTTCGCCTTCGCGCGCGGCCATCAGCATGAGCTTTTCAATAAAGGCCTGCGGCGTGGACTTGCAGCCGCCGCGCTTGCCCACATACACGACGCGGGCCTCGGGCCGCGCAAACGCCACAATCTCGTCGCTGACGAGGTCGTCCACCAGCAGCACGGTGGCGCGCTGGATGGCTTTCAGTGCCTTGAGGGTCAGCAGTTCCGGATCGCCGGGGCCTGCGCCTACCAAAGTGACTTTTCCGTTGTTCATGATGTCGTGATGTGAGGCTGCTTGATTTGAGGGAGCAAGTGCAAGATATGTTCCACCTGACGGGCGATCGAAGGCGGCACAGGCAGGTCGCCTGCGAGCACGGCGCGAATGTAGTCCGCTGTGGCGGCTGCGTCCACTGTTTTGGGAAAGTCGGGAATGGAGGCCAGCGTGCCGGGCTGTGTCTCTTGCAGCAGTGAGCGCTGCCCGCCGACGAAGGCTTCCATCTGCGGCATGCGGCGCGCATCGGCCACCACTTCGCCTTCGGTGCCGCGCAGCAGCAGCGCATTGGCGCCTGTCAGCTCAAAGGTTTGCGCCATCGACACCGCGTATTCCGGGTGTGTGTAGCTGCTGACGACCAGGCTTTTGCCCAGGCAGGGCGTCATGATCTTGACCAGGCTGTGTGCCGGGTTGCGCAGGCCGACCGCGCGGCGCACGTCCAGCAGGCGTTTCAGCGCCGGCAGCAGCAGCTCGGTCGGGGCAAACACCACCTCGCCATTTGCTATCTTTTTAATAGCTGCTTGCGCAGGTATATCTAGGGCCAGGAGCACTTCTGATGCAAAAACCCGGCTCGATTCGGTGGGTGTGCCGTGGATAAGCACTGGAACGCCCTCACGCGCCAGCAGCAGCGCCAGCAGCGGCGTAAGCACCGGCAACTTGCGCGCGCCGTTGTAACTGGGCAGCACCACGGTGGGGCTGTCGCTGACGGGCAGGTGATTGAGGCGCTGGTGCAGCGCATCGAGGAAACCCGCCATCTCTTCGGGCGTTTCACCCTTGATGCGCATGGCCAGGCAAAAGCCGCCAATTTCGAGATCGGTCACCGTGCCGTCCAGCACCTGGCCCATCAGGTCGGTGGCTTGCTCGCGCGACAAAGCGCGGGCGCCATCCTTGCCGCGACCGATTTCCTTGATGTATTGGCTAATGCCCATAAAGGTGATTGTCCGCTAACGCAGATAACTTTTCGTTATGAACTTAAGCCACTTGCCGGATGGGGATCACGGTACGGGGTGCTGAAGGTGGAGCGTCGTTGCGCGACGACCGCACCCGGCGCTTGAGTTCCGGCACGCACGAACCACAGTTGGTGCCGCACTTGAGCGTGGACTGCAGGGACGCCAGCCGCTCTTCGTCGGTGCCCAGGTGGCCGGCCCCGCCGCCGCCGGTTGCCAGTAGCGACAGGTGTTCGTCAATGGCCATGTCGCTGACGTTAAAGCAGGTGCACACCGGCTTGCCGCGCGACTGCACCGCCACCGGTGGCCTGGCGCCGGGCAGCAACAACAGGCGGCCGTAGGACTGCGCGGCCAGCTCGTCCTGCAGCAGGGTTTTGATCCAGGCCTGGGCGCTGGTATCTCCCGCCAGCACAAAGCCTGCGAGGTGGGCGTCGCCTCCGTTGCGCACCAGGCGCATGGTGCGTCGCTGGCCTTTTTTGCGGTCGGCGTAGCGCAGCACATCGGCCGCATCCAACCCGAGGATGCGTTCCAGCGCGGCCAGTGTTTCGTCAGGCGGCGCCTCATGGCTGGCCGCGCGAAACAGCACGCCGGTGCGTTCGAGGCTGCGGTCGGCCAGCGGTGTGTTGTTGGAAAACGGTACGCAGCTGGTGAAGGGAAATTGCGCCATCAGCGGCTTGAGCTGCTCACGCGCCGCCAGCGCATCGCCCTCGGGCAGCCAGGCCATCGCCAGCAGCGTCCACGGCATTTCGGCTTTCAGGATCTTCACCGCAGCGTGCTTGAGTTCGGGTTGTTTGGAGCTGGGGCAATAAGCCGAGGTGGTGAGCGCATTGACACCCGCCAGCGGTGTGCCGCCGGTCGACTGGCCGCTCAAATACTCTTCGCCCCAATGCATGGCGATAAAGGCCTGGCTCACCGCCACCTCGGGTGAGGCCTGCAGCGGCACCACGATGGAGCCGCGCTTGGATGTCACATGCACCAGATCGCCGTCTTTCAAGAGGCGCCGCGCCATGTCCTGCACATTCATTTGCACGCAGGGCTCGGCCACGTGGCCGAACAGGCGCCCCAGCGTGCCGGTGCGGCTCATGCCGTGCCACTGGTCGCGCAGCCGTCCGGTGGTCAGGGAAAACGGATAACGTGATTCGCGTGGTTCGGCCACCGGCTTGTAGACGGTGTTGACAAAGCGGGCCTTGCCATCGGTGGTGGGGAAGATGCCGTCTTCATACAGCCGCACTTTGCCGGCCGTATCGCCCGGCTTGAAGGGCCACTGCTGCGGCCCATCGTCCAGAAGGGCGTAGCTCAAGCCGGTGATGTCGAGGTCGCGGCCGCGGGTGGATTCGCGGTGTTCGTTCCAGATGGTTTCCGCGCCGGTGGCTTCATCGGTGAGTGAATAAGGGAAGAGGGTAGTGCCGCTTGCCGTGCGGCCGGGCAGCAGCTTCTCAAGCCGCTGGGCAAAGTCCACCGCAATCGACCAGTCATGCCGCGTTTGCCCCGGCGCAGCCACGGCCGGCCGCACGCGGCTGATGCGGCGTTCGCTATTGGTCACCGTGCCGATTTTTTCGCCCCAGGTCGTGGCCGGCAGCAGCAGGTCGGCGTAGTCGCAGCTCGACGTGGTGGAAAAGGCCTCCTGCACGATCACCAGTTCGGCGCGCTCCATCGCGCGGCGCACCGTGGCCTGGTCGGGCATGGACTGAGCCGGGTTGGTGCAGGCAATCCACAGTGCCTTGATCTCGCCGTCCGCCGCGGCCTGGAACATTTCAACAGCTGTCTTGCCCGGTGTCTCAGGCACAGAGGGGATGCCCCACAGCGCAGCAACTTCGGCGCGGTGATCGGGGTTGGCCAGGTCGCGGTGCGCGCTCAGCAGGTTGGCCAGGCCGCCCACTTCGCGCCCGCCCATGGCATTGGGCTGCCCCGTCAATGAAAAGGGGCCGGCGCCCGGTTTGCCGATCTGGCCTGTGGCCAGGTGGAGGTTGATGAGTGCGGCATTCTTGGCGGTGCCGCTGCTGGACTGGTTCAGGCCCTGGCAGTACAGGCTCAGCGTGGTGGCCGAAGTGGCGAAGAGTTTCGCGGCAGCCAGCAGGTCTTCTTTTTTGATGCCGCAGGTCTCGGCCACCAGGTCGGGCGTGTAGTCGCGCACCGTGGCCTTGAGCGCGTCAAAGCCCGTGGTGTGCGCCGCAATGTAGGCCGCGTCAACCCAGCCTTCCCACAGCATGATGTGCAGCATGCCGTTAAAGAGCGACACATCGGTGCCCGGCTGTATACCCAGGTAGAGGTCGGCGATCTCGGCCGTGTCGGTACGGCGCGGGTCGCAAAAAATGATTTTCATCGCCGGGTTGGCCGCCTTGGCGTCTTCAATGCGGCGAAACAGAATCGGGTGCGCATAGGCGGTGTTGCTGCCGACAATGAAAATGCACTGTGCGTGGTTCACGTCGTCGTAGCAGGCAGGCGGTGCGTCTGCGCCCAGCGTTTGTTTGTAACCCGCCACCGCGCTGCTCATGCACAGGCGCGAGTTGGTGTCGACGTTGTTGGTGCCGATCAAACCCTTGGCCAGCTTGTTGAAGACGTAATAGTCTTCCGTCAGCAATTGGCCTGAAATGTAAAAACCGACCGCATCGGGCCCATGCTCGCGGATGATCTGCGCAAAGCTTTCGCTGGCAAAGCCGAGCGCGTTGTCCCAGGACACCGGCTTGGGCGCTTCATGCCGATGTTCGCGCCGCATCGGCTGCAGCAAGCGCGTCTGTCGCGTAACGGCCGCCGTCGCGGTCAGCGCCAGCGTTGAGCCCTTGGTGCACAGCCGCCCGAAATTGGCCGGGTGATCCGGGTCACCGCGTACCCCGGTGATTTCGTCGCCTTGCGACTCAATAATCACTCCACAGCCGACACCGCAATACGGGCAAGTTGATCGGGTATCAGTCATGAATGTTCAGGGAGCCTTCGTGTTTATTCCGGTGATGCGGTTTATGCCGTGTGAGGCGCCTGCACGCTGAAGCTCTCATCACCCAATGCGCCACTGGTTGCACCCGGGCCGGCGCGGGGGGGGTGCAAATCCAGCGCCAGCGTGTCCAGCTCGACAGCGTCGAGGAAGACCTGGCCTGTTTCCACCTTGCAGGTGAATTTGGGCGTGCAGCCTTCGTCGGGCTGCTTGGCGCAGCCGTCCGCCAGGCCGATGGTCCAGTTGTGCAGGGGGCAGGCCACGCTGGTGCCGAACACGATGCCCTGCGACAGCGGGCCGCCCTTGTGCGGGCAGCGGTCCAGCAGCGCAAACACCTGGTCCTGGTCATTGCGGAACACGGCCACGTCAATACCTTTGGCGCGTGAGACACGTCGCGAGCCGAGCACCGGGATGTCGGTGACCAGGCAGATTTTTTTCCATTCAGACATAGTGATCTCTCAATTCAGGCTTAAGACGGGCAGCCGGTCAGGCGGGCGTGAGTTTTTCGAACTGACGGGCGTCTACCGACGCTTCCTTCAGGTCGAACCAGGGGTCCGGTTCACCGTCCAGCGCAAACTGCAGTTGCTCCCACAGGGCTTTGCGGCCTTCGTGGTCTTCCAGGATTTTTTTCTTCACATAGTCCAGGCCGACGCGGTTGACGTAGTGCACCGTGCGCTCCAGGTACCAGCCTTCCTGGCGGTAGAGCTCGCAGAAGGCGCCGGTGTATTCGAGCACCTCGGCGGCCGTCTTGAGCTTGGTGAAGAAGTGGGCCACTTCCGTCTTGATGCCGCCGTTGCCGGCGATGTACATCTCCCAGCCCGAATCGACACCGATGATGCCGACGTCCTTGATGCCGGATTCGGCGCAGTTGCGCGGGCAGCCGCTCACGGCAAACTTGACCTTGTGCGGTGC
This sequence comes from Polaromonas sp. P2_G11, assembly GCF_056403595.1. Classification (NCBI taxonomy): domain Bacteria; kingdom Pseudomonadati; phylum Pseudomonadota; class Betaproteobacteria; order Burkholderiales; family Comamonadaceae; genus Polaromonas; species Polaromonas sp. P2_G11. Next base: position 425,380 of record NZ_JBFUFE010000006.1, read on the forward strand.
ATACATGCGCCACATGGCGCGCTCCAGGTCCTTGCCCATTTGCGTGCTGTCTTGTGTGCCCATGCGGCACCATTCGCTGCCCACGCAGGTTTTGACTGTGCGCAGGGCTTTGGCGTAGGCGTGGCCGGAAGGCATGCCGATGTCTTTCCAGACGTTCTGCAGGTCTTCCTTCTTGACGCCCAGCAAGTCGATACGCTGCCCGCCGGTGACCTTGACGGTCGGGATCTTGTATTTATCGACCGCGTCGGCGATGCGGCGCAGCTCACTCGCCGTGGTCTCGCCACCCCACATGCGCGGGATGACGCTGTAGGTGCCGTCTTTCTGGATGTTGGCGTGGCTGCGTTCGTTGATGAAGCGGCTTTGCGGATCGTCCTTGGCCTGTTTTGGCCAGGTGCTGATCAGGTAGTAGTTGACGGCAGGGCGGCAGGTGGCGCAGCCGTTGGGCGTCTTCCAGTCCATGAACTTGAAGGTGTCAGAGATGCTGAGCAGCTTGTTGGCGCGGATGGCGTCACGCACCGCCTGGTGGCCGTGGTCGGTACAGGCGCACATGGCCTTGAGCTTGGGCGTGGCCGAGTAGTCGCCGCCGGCGGTGAACATGAGGATCTGTTCGACCAGCCCGGTGCAGGAGCCGCACGATGCGCTGGCTTTGGTGTGCTTGCGTACTTCATCGAGCGTGAACAGGCCCTTTTCCTTGATGGCCTTGCAGATCGTGCCCTTGTTGACGCCGTTGCAGCCGCAGACTTCGGCGTCGTCGGCCATCAGTGCGGCCTTGTTCTGGCCTTCGTGGCCTGCGTCGCCGAGGTTGGACTCTCCGAAAATCAGCTTGTCGCGGATGTCGGCCACACTGCGGCCATCACGCAGCAGCTTGAAGTAGTAGCTGCCGTCCACGGTGTCGCCGTAAAGGCAGGCGCCGATGAGTTTGTCGTCCTTGATGACGAGTTTTTTGTAGACGCCGCCAAAGGGGTCACTCATCACGATTTCTTCAGCGCCGCTGCCACCCATGAATTCACCGGCGCTGAAGAGGTCGATGCCGGTGACCTTCAGCTTGGTGGACGTGAGCGAGCCGGAATAGCGGCCTATGCCGAACTGCGCCAGGTGGTTGGCTGCAACCTTGGCCTGTTCGAACAGCGGGGCCACGAGGCCATAGGCAATGCCGCGGTGGGCTGCGCATTCGCCGACCGAGTAGATGCGCGCATCGGTGACGGTCTGCATGGTGTCGTTGACCACGATGCCCTTGTTGCAGTGCAGGCGCATGGATTCCGCGAGCTGTGTGTTCGGCCGGATGCCGACCGCCATGACCACGAGGTCAGTGGCCACTTCCGTGCCATCCTTGAATTTGATCGAGGTCACGCGGCCGTCTTCACCACCCACCAGTTCCTGCGTCTGCGCGCCGATCATGAACTTGAGGCCGCGGTCTTCCAGGGATTTTTGCAGCAGCTTGCCCGCCACGTCGTCAAGCTGGCGCTCCATCAGCCAGGGCATGACGTGCACCACGGTGACTTCCATGCCGCGCAGCATCAGGCCGTTGGCCGCTTCCAGGCCCAGCAGGCCGCCGCCGATGACCACCGCTTTTTTGTACTTCTGGGCTGTGGCGATCATCTCGTTGGTGTCGGCGATGTCGCGGTAGGCAATCACGCCCTTGAGGTCTTTGCCGGGCACGGGCAGGATGAAGGGGTTGGAGCCGGTGCACATCAGCAGGCGGTCGTATTCCTCTTCGGTGCCGTCTTCGGCGCGGACCACGCGCTTGATGCGGTCCACTTCAACCACTTTTTTGCCGGCATGCAGCGTAATGTGGTTGTCCTTGTACCAGTCCCAGCTGTTCAGCACGATTTCGTCGAGCGTCTGCTCACCGGCCAGCACGGGGCTGAGCAGGATGCGGTTGTAGTTGGGATGGGGCTCGGCGCCGAAGACTGTAATGTCGTAGAGGTCGGGGGCGACCTTGAGCAGCTCCTCAAGGGTGCGAACGCCGGCCATGCCATTGCCGACCATCACCAGTTTTGATTTTTTCATGGGGCTACTCCAGATTGATTCGATGTCATTTTCAAGGTCCAATGTGCAAGCGTCATGCCACGGCGAACGCGGCAGCAGATGGGCAACGGGCGGGCTGGGCGCGGTGAATGGCCTCGGCGCCGGGATAAGGCGCAGCAACGCAGCGGTAGTTCGCCAACACCAGCGGATCTGTCTGATTTGTCAAAAATTGAGTGGAAATCATGATGCTCTCTCCCGGAAAAACAGGGATCCGGGCTGTCAACCCGGTATGAGGCACACCATTACGCACGTCGTTGTGCGCAGAACCCGCAGTGCATTCGCTAAGGTTGGGCGCGTCGTTACGCCCGCTGCAAATGACGCAAGACTTGTGCCATATCATTGGGATTCGCAGCTTTCCCGGCACCGGCGTGGCGGTGGCATGGCCTGCGACTTGCGAACTGTGTCGCTGTTCCCCGCTTAACCTCTTGATTTGTATGACCTCCGCATTGGTAAACCTGAACGGCCCTGGTGGCGCACATCCCCTGGTTTCAGACCTGGAGGCAGCTGGTATCCAGGTACTGGGGCCTGTGGATGAGCGCAGCAAACTGGTGCAGGAAGTGCTTCGGCAAGCACCCGATGTGGTGATTTGCCATGACCCGCTTCCGGGTGATGAGCTTTTCAAGGTGCTGCAGCTGGTGGCTGACACGGCGCCGTGTCCCGTCATTGTTTTCACCAGCGACACAGACGCGGGAAAGATCACGCGGGCCACCGAGGTGGGGGTTCATGCCTATGTGGTCAACGGTTATGGTGCGCAGCGCCTGCGGCCCCTCATTCACCTCGCCAAGGCGCGTTTTACCCGCGAGCAGGCCCTGCGTGCCCAGGTGCAGGAGGCCGCCAGCCGGCTTGAAGAGCGCAAGGCGGTGGACCGGGCCAAAGGTATTTTGATGCGGGCCCGGCAGATGTCGGACGACGACGCTTTCCACATTTTGCGGACAGCCTCCATGCATACCAACCAGCGGCTGGGGCAGGTGTCGGAGCACATCATCCATTCGGCGCGCTTCGCCGAGGATGTCAACCGTTCCGGCCAGTTGCGCATGTTGTCGCAGCGGCTGGTCAAGCTTGCCCTGCTGCAGCTTGCGGGGGTGCAGGCCGCCCGGGCCAAAGAGCTGCTGAAAGAGTCGGTGCTGCGCATCGACGCCAACCTGGTTTCGCTGGGGAAAAGCCTTTCGCAGCCCACATTTGGAGACCTGCTCGGGCAGGTGTCCATTACCTGGGGGCGGCTCAAGATTGCCTTGCAGGACACGCCCGCCGCTGGCAGCATGGCTCACCTGGATGAACTGGCAGACCTGCTTTTGCAGGATGCCGAGCGCATGACCAGCAGCCTGGAGAGCGCCGGCGCAATGCCTCCCTTGCAGATGCTGAACCTGGCTGGCCGGCAGCGCATGCTGAGCCAGCGTTTTGCCAAATATGCCCTGCTCAGGGCCACGGGTGGCAAGGCAACGCTGGCCCGCAGCGAGGCCGGCATGGCCGAGTCCCAGGCGGCATTCGAGCAGGCCTTGCAATACCTGAACGACATTCCGCTGACCAGCAAGGACATCCGCCTGTCGCTGGACCGGGCGGCCATCAGCTGGCAGCACATGCGCGAGGGCGCGCTTGCCATGGACAAAGATCCCCGGCGCCTGGAGGGTCTGGCGACGGCCAGCGAAGACCTCCTCGACGTCTTTGAGCAGCTGTCGGCCCAGTACGAACACAGCATGCAAATGCTGGTGGGCTAGGGCCTGCACGCCAGTCGTGTATTGTTGCGATGCACCAAATTCGGGCATTAAACTTGCTTATCTTGGTGCATGGCATTTGATCTGGACATTGGCTTCGCTTCATTGGCGGGCCGCAAGAACACCAACGAAGACTTTTGCGCTGCGATGCTGCCCGAGGCGGGGCAGGAGGGTATGGGTTCCATCGTGGCGATTGCCGATGGCGTGAGCACAGGCGGCATGGGCCGTGAGGCGGCGCAGACCACCGTGACCAGCCTGGTCCGTGACTACTACGGCACGCCCGAAACGTGGGACACCACCGTGGCCCTGGACCGCATCATCGGGGCGCAAAACGCCTGGCTGGCGGGTATCAACCAGCGCCGCAGTCCGGCCATGGGCCTGACCACCCTCACGGCGCTGGTACTGCGCGGGCAGTCGTACACGCTGGCGCATGTCGGCGATTCGCGGGCCTATCTGCTGCGCGGCGGCAAAACCCAGCAGCTCACGCACGACCATGCAGTCAATCACCCGGACTTTCGGCACCAGTTGCTGCGTTCGGTGGGGGCCGAGGACCATGTGGTGGTGGACTACATGCAGGGTGACCTGCAGGTCGGCGATGTTTTTGTGCTGCTGACGGACGGCGTGCACGGCGTGGTGCGTGACGTGCGGCTGCAGGGTTTTGCCGATCTTGAGGCGTCTGCCGACGCCCAGCTTGCAAGTCAGAACCTGGTCGAGGCGGCCCTGGCGGCCGGCAGCAACGACAACGTGACGGCCGTAGTGGTGCGGGTGCGCGGCTTGCTCGACGCAACACTGCAGGACGTCAACCGCATTGCGCAGACCTTGCCCATTCCGCCCCGCCTGAAGGTGGGCGATGTGATGGACGGCCTGAGTGTAACGGCGCCGGTGGCCGACAACGGCATCAATGTGCTGTATCAGGTGCGCGATCCCGCTACACGGGTGCTGTATGCCCTCAAGACGCTGCACCCGTCGAGGTCGCATGATGAAGAAGAGCGTGCCATGCTGGCCCACGAGGCCTGGCTGGCCCTGCGCATGCAGTCGGGCAGGGCTGCAGGGCATCTGGTCAACCTCCATGAACGCCTGCCGAACGGTCAGGAGCGCAGCGCGTTTTACCTGCTGTATGACTGGCACAGCGGCGAGACACTTCAGCAGCAGCTTGACCGCCGCCACAAGTTCAGCGTGGAGCAGGTGCTGGGCGTGGCCACCCAGGCCGCGCGGGCGCTGGGCCGATTGCACCGCCAGTGCGTGATCCATCGCGACATCAAGCCCGCCAATCTCCATCAGGGCGAAGATGGCGTGCTACGGCTGCTGGATCTCGGCGTGGCATTGAGCGGGCGCGAGCCCGAAGCGATGCGAAAGCTGCACGCCGGCACGCCCAGTTTTATCAATCCCGAGCAATGGGGCTTCAGCGCAAGCAGCACAGATGGGCCGGAGGAGCTGCCCGATGCGCAAAGCGATTTGTTCGCGCTGGGTGTGACGCTGTACCAGTTGCTGACCGCGCGCCTGCCGTATGGAGAGGTGCTGCCCTACCAGGCTGGGCGGTATTACCGCGACCCTGTTGCGCCCAGCCGCATCAATCCCGAAGTGCCCATCTGGCTGGACCACATCGTGCTCAAGGCCGTGGCGCGCGACAAGCGCCGGCGCTTCGAAACCGCCGAAGAATTGTTGCTGGCGCTGGAGCGGGGCGCCTCGCGGCCGCTGACAGCACCGCAGGCCACGCCTTTGATCCAGCGGGATCCTGTGATGTTGTGGAAGCTGCTGCTGGGCGTGAGTGTGCTGGTCAACGTGTTGTTGATTTACTGGTTGCTGTTTTTGCCGAGGTAGGGTGGGTGAGTATTGAATTGGGCTGTGGGGCAATGGGGACGGGCGCAAGTAGCTATTGAATTGATAGCGGCCTTTTTTTGGGGTTGTTGTTAGTTTGATGGAGGCGCTCTCGTCTGAATCCTGCTGGCCGGGGGTTGCCCGGCATGCAACTCACTTTCTTTTGCTTCGCCAAAAGAAAGTAAGCAAAGAAAAGGCGACCCTGGTTCCTGCGTCCCCGCGCTTCGCTACGGGCAACCTGCGGTGCTCGGTCCAGCCGGGGTCAAAAACAACTCGCCTGCGGCTCAAACAAGTTTTTGCCCTGATCCGTTTGGCCCTGCGCTCCTCGGCGCATACACAAGGGGGTGGAGACAGGAATACCAAACAGCCAAAGACAAACCCCGAATACCTGAAGAAACAAGGACACGCCATGGCGTGTCCTTGTTGGTATTGGAGTTGGTATTTGTCTTCAGTCCCCGCTCCCGATTACCCCTTCTGTCTGCGCCGAGGAGCGCAGGTTCAGGCGGATCAGGGATCGCGATTGTCTGAGCGAAGCGAGTTCGAGCGAGACCCCGCCTGAACCGAGCACCGCAGGTTGCCCGAAGCGAAGCGTAGGGTCGCAAACAGCAGGGTCGCCTTTTCTTTGGTGACTTTCTTTTGGCGACGCAAAAGAAAGTTACTTGCCGCCGGGCAACCCCGGCCAGCGGCCTCAGCTAAAGGCGCATCCTCAAGCAGTCCTCGCCCGTCCACCTTTCTCCGCCCAGGTTCGTGTCCACCGAATCTGCATCACCCGCAGCATCACCAGCATGCCCAGCGACAAGGCTGCAAAAAAGAAGAAACCCCACATGTAAGTGCCCGCATACTGCTTGGAGATACCCATGGCATTGGGCACCAGGCCGCCGCCCAGTGCGCCGATTTCCCCGATCATGGAGCCGGCTACCGCAGTAGCCAGGGGCCAGCGTAGCGGTACCAGCTGGAAAAGGGCGCCATTGCCTGCACCCAGTGCGGCAAAGCACAGCATGACCAGCAAGGTGGTGGCCACCAGGGATTTGCTGGCCAGGCCGCATGCCACGAGCGTGGCGGCAATCGTCAGCAGCACGACGCTCAAGGTGTTCACGCCGCCCCAGCGGTCCGAGATCCAGCCGCCGAAGATGCGCAGCGCCGCGCCCATGAAGGCTGCCAGCATCGACAGCTGCCCGGCCTGCACCTTGCTGACGCCGAACTGGTCGTAGTAGTAGGAAGGCAAAAACGTCGCCAGCCCGATGAAGCCGCCAAAACTCACGGCGTAGATCAGGCTGAAAGCCCAGCCGTCTTTTTCGAACAGGCAGGCCACGTGTTCGCGCAGGGTGGCGTGGCTGTCCACATCGTCGGGTTCTTTGGCAAAAAGAATCATCGCGATCATCGGCAGCAGCATGGCTACGGCAGCAATGCCGTAGACCGACTGCCAGCCGAAGCGCTGCGCCAGCGCCGGCGCGACAAGCACGGAGACAGCGGTGCCCACGTTGCCCGCACCGACCAGACCCATGGCCAGGCCCTTGTAACGGGGAGGGAAGGAGCCCGAACCCAGGCTGAGCGCCACGCCGAAACTGGCGCCGGCAATGCCCAGCAGCACGCCCATGGCCAGCAGGCTGCTGTAGGAGTCAACCACGAAGTAGCCGAACAGCAGCGCCACCATGATCAGGCCCATTTCGACCAGCGTGGCATTTTTGCGGCCAATGTATTGCGCCAGCACGCCCAGCGGAAAGCGCATCAGCGCGCCGGCGAAGATGGGAACCGACAGCATCACGCCTTTTTCTGTGGGCGAGAGCTTGTAGGTTTCCGAAATGAAAGGCGCCATGGCGCCGTTCATGACCCAGATGCAGCACGAAAACGCGAAGTAGAAAAACGCCGCACCCAGTGTGGGCGCGTGGCCAGCCTTGAGAAAATTACGAAACCCCGCCATGGTGCAAGCTCTTTCTGTGAAGATGGTTGATTCACAGAAACAGTGCGAAAAGCATGCCAACTTGGGGCACTCAAAATGCACCCTTGCAGCGCAATTTGAGCCTGAGTTGCGGTTTCTTTTGGTGCGACGCACACATTGCGTGCGTGCAGCCGTGCGAATCAACCAAGCCGACCGAGGTCGCGGGCTAGTTTTTGCGGTCCATGTCGACGCAGACCATTGCCGCGTAGTGGTTCCAGCGCAAGGTGATCACGTAGGGGCGCTTGCGTACCCGGGCTTTCATGCCCTGCGCACCCTGCAGCTTGATCGGCACTGAAATCTGCAGCTCGGACCCCAAAGCCTTGCGTGCATTGCCTGCCAGGGTGTTGGCGATTTCACCCACCGCATCAAGCAAGTTGCCATCGCTGAGGTCGGTTTCATGCTGGAGCAGCAAAATCTCGCGCACCAGTTTCCCCGGCATGGACACCACCACATGTCCGTTGTGGCTTCCGGAAAAGGTCACGATGCCGTTGAATTCAAAGGCTTCGATATCTCCCGTGCCGAGATAGGCCGAGGTGATCTGCGGTTCCTGCCGGGTCGTGATCTTGAGGTAATGCCGGATGGAATCGACAAAGAGCTTGAGGTCGTTTTCGTTCAGTGTGGCCATAACAATGTCCTTAGCGCACGTCTGCAACGTCGAGCAGTGCAATCTGCAGCTCTTCGTCGGTAAAGGGTTTGGCAACGAATCCGCGGGCGCCCAGCTTGAGTGCCTGGATGGCTGTCGATTTGTCGCTGAGCGCGCTGACCACCAGTATCTTGATGGACGGGTCGAACTTCAGCAATGCGGTGATGCATTCAATGCCGTCCATCTCAGGCATGGTCAGGTCCATGGTGACGACCTCGGGGCGGGTTGCCCGGGCCAGCCGCACGGCTTCAAGGCCGTTTTTGGCCAGGCCTGCGAGCACCACGCCCTTGATGCCGCCGTTTTGCACCACTCTCGAAATCCGGGTCCGGATCATGTTGGAGTCGTCAACAATCAGCAGTCGCATGGAGAAGCTCCTGTGTGGGGTTTGTGATGGCCATTGCTGGATTGCTTCAGGAAAATTCAGGAAAAAGAAACCTTGAATTCGGTGTGCTGGCCGGGCGTGCTGGAGAGCAGCAGGCGCGCCCCCAGCTGCTGCACGTTGGTCTGCACCAGGTCCAGGCCCACGCCGCGGCCTGCGTGGCGGGAGGTGGCACCGGCCGTGGAAAAGCCCGGCTTGAAAATATGTGCAACGATCTGCTGCTCGCTGAAGCTTTGCAGCTGCTCAGGCGTATACCAGCCCAGTTCAAGCAGACGGCGGCGAACGTCGGCCGCATTCAGGCCCGCGCCATCGTCGCGCACGCTGAGCTGCCACTGGCCGTCTTCGTTCCGGGTGAGGTTGACGGTAATCCGCCCGGACTCCGCCTTGCCCGCAGCGCGCCGCACGGATGGCACCTCCACGCCGTGCACCACGGCGTTACGCAGAAGCTGGATGGCGATTTCGCGCAGCAGGTTCATCTTGTCGGCCGGCATGTCCTGGGCACTCCCCATACGCACCTCGGCATCCACGCGTTTGCCGCAGTCGGTGCCGACCTCGTTCGCCAGCTGGGTCAGCACGGCGTTCAGTCCTTGCGATGCGGAACCGTCCGGGGCGGGCGCCGTGTCACCGCCTGAGCGCTTCTGGCCCAGCGCCTTGAAGGCGCCGACCTTGGCCAGCAGGTCCTCGAGCGGCAAAGGCAGGGCCAGCAGAGCGTCGCCGGTGGCGGCGCCGTTGTCCTTGAGCTTTTGCAACTCGCTTTCGAACTGATGGGCCAGTGTGGCCAGGATTTCCAGTCCGAGCGACGCTGCGTCGCCCTTGAAGGCGTGGATGCGGCGGTAGGCGCCGTCCACAGCTTTGAGCACCTGGACTTCCGAGGCGGCTGATGAAGTGCTTCGCAGCAGGTCGTTGACTTCCAGCAGGGACGCTTCAGCTCGCTCTACAAAAGCGCGCATCATGGCCGGCTCCGTCTCGAAAGCCTTGAGCATCATGGACAGCTCTTTTTGCGAGCGCTGGCGTTCGCCGGTCAACCGGGCCTGCAACTCGACTTTTTGCGTGATGTCCTGCACGGTGACCAGCAGATGCCGCACGGTGTTGCCGTCCTGCACCCGGTTGAAATGGAACGAAAGGTAGCGCTTGGTGTCCTGGCCCAGCCGGTTCCTGACGGTGAGTTCCACCTCCGACAGCGGGTTGATGCCCTGGATCAGCTGCTCCTTGACGTGTGGAGAGAACAGCAACTCGACATAGTCCCGCGCATCGGTCAATGCCTTGTCGGAAACCAGGGTGGACAGCTGGTAGAAGAAGTTTTGCCCCGGTGCCAGCGTTTTGCCGAACAGTGCATGGGTCGAACGGGACAACTGGGAACCGAGCTGGTGTTGGGGTGTCAGCAGGAACAGGCCTTCGCGCACGCTGGCGAGAATCTCCCGGTTTTCTTCGGTGGCAGCTTCAATCGCGGCGTCTGAAGTTTTGAGGCGGCGCAGGAACTTGAACAGAATGAAGGCGAAATTCAGCAGTGCCAGCACGATACCGCCGGTTTGCACCATGCGCAGCACGCTGGCACGCGAGGCGCCTATCTGCTGCGTTTCGGTCACGAAGTCGTTGGCCGCGCCCAGCAGCTGGATGTTGTAGGTCTGGCTGTAGGCCAGCGCGGCGGCCAATTCCTGCTGCGTGAAGTTGTCGCCTGCCAGCAGCGGCTGGAGCAGGGCGAAGTAGGGCTTCCAGATTTGCTCCACCTTTTCCTCGAGCTCACGGCCGCGGCTGGACACCACCGGCTCCAGGTAGACAGGTTTGCCGTCGCCGCCGGGAATGGTGCCGCCTTCGCGAAACGCCAGCTGCGACACCTGGAAGATTTTGGCGCCCGCACGCAGCTCCGCCAGGGTGTCGGCCCTGTAGGGCGCACCCGAGACGCGCATGGCATCAAGCTCCAGCAGGGTGCGCGCGACGCGTTGCGAGACGACGCGCTGGCGGCCGGAAAGGTTGATGGCCACGGTGTCCTGGTCAATCTTGAACGAGGTGTAGAAGTTCAGGACCAGCACACCCAGGTCAAACAGCAGGAAAAACGCGACTGCGATGATGATTTCACGGTACTTGCCGAGCGAGGAGAGGCCGTGCGATGCTGACGGCCGCGTGCTGGCTGGTGCGCCATGGGCGATTCTGTCGGCGCCGGGGATTGGCAAAACTGCAGACATTAAAAACCTCCCTTTGAAAATCCCGGAGCGGCTTGTTTGCCGCTTTTCCGGTCTGGCCTTTTCAGGCTGCTTTTTCGACGTGGCCCTGGCGGGTGTAAAGGAAATCGATCACGGCCTTGCGGTAACCCAGGTAACGGATGTCTTCGGCCAGCGCCACGCGGGAACGTGGGCGGGGCAGCTCTACTGGCAACACTTCGCCGATCGTGGCGGCGGGACCGTTGGTCATCATTACAATGCGGTCGCTCAGGAGAACGGCTTCGTCGACATCGTGGGTCACCATCACGACCGTGCTTTGCGTGGTGGCGACGATCTGCAGCAGTTCATCCTGCAGCTTGGCGCGGGTCAGCGCATCAAGGGCACCGAAAGGCTCGTCCAGCAGCAACACCTTGGGTTCCATCGACAGTGCGCGTGCAATGCCGACGCGCTGCTTCATGCCGCCCGAAATCTCGCCGGGACGTTTTTGCGCCGCTGGCGTCAGCCCGACCATGGCCAGTGCGGCGTCGGTGCGGGCCTTGAGCTGGGCCTTGTTTTCCGTGGCCGCAAAAACCCGCTCGACGGCAAGGTAAACGTTCTCGAAGCAGGTGAGCCAGGGCAGCAACGAATGGTTCTGGAATACGACGGCCCGCTCGGGTCCGGGGCCGGCGATTTCGCGGTTGGCGCACAGCAGGCTGCCCTCGGTGGGTGTGGTCAGGCCGGCAATCAGGTTGAGCAGCGTGGATTTGCCGCAGCCTGAATGGCCGATCAGTGTGACGAACTCGCCCTTGGCTACCGTGAGGTTGATGTTCTGCAGTGCGCAGAACGGCCCCTTTTTGGTCTTGAAAGTTTGCTCTACGCCCTGGATCTCGATGTACTTGGTAGTGAAGGATGTCATGGCTTGGTTCTCCTTTTGTTCGAGCGGTTCAGTTCTTGACTTCTTCAAACGTGAAGGCTGTTGCAAGCTTGATCAGTGCGAACTCCAGCACCAGCCCGACGATGCCGATCACGAAGATCGCGATGATGATGTTCTTGACGTTGAGGTTGTTCCACTCGTCCCAGACCCAGAAGCCGATGCCGACGCCACCGGTCAGCATCTCGGCGGCCACGATCACCAGCCAGGCGGTGCCGACAGCCAGACGAACGCCGGTCAGCATGTAGGGCAGCACGGCAGGAAAGAGGATCTTGGTCACGATCTTCCACTCGCTGAGATTGAGCACACGCGCCACGTTCATGTAGTCCTGCGGCACGCGTTGTACACCGACAGCCGTGTTGATGATCATGGGCCAGATGGAGCAAATGAAGATGGTCCAGATAGCAGCCGGGTTGGCACCCTTGAAGACCAGCAGACCAATCGGCAACCAGGCTAGCGGCGACACCGGGCGCAAGAGGCTGATCAGCGGGTTGAACATGCGGCTCAAAAAATTGAAGCGACCGATCATGAAGCCGACCGGTATGCCGACGACGGCCGCCATGCCAAAGCCCATGGCCACGCGCTTGAGCGACGACAGCACGTTCCAGCCCACGCCCTGGTCATTCGGCCCCTTGCTGTAAAACGGGTCGCTGAAGATCTGCACCGCCTGCACAAAGGTGTCTTTGGGCGAGGGAATGCTGCCGGCCGTGCCCATGAAAACAAGCTCCCAGATCAGCACCAGCAAACCGAGGCCCAACAGGGGGGGCAGGATGGTGAGCCAGAGCCAGGAGGCATCGCGGGATGGCTTGGTGGCGGGCATGGGTTTTATTGAAACGTTCATGTTGTTTTTGGCTGCGGAGCCCGTTGGATAAGCGCCGCCAGCTATCGAATTGATAGCGACGGCCTCTCTGGGCCTTTCGTTGCTGCGGCTTGCAGGGGTTGCCGCCTCCAGCGGGTTGTGAAATACGGCACTGACCATGGCGTCACCTCTTTACGTGGGAAGGTTGGGTGGGGTGTAGCGTGGATATAGCGTGGGTGTTCAGGCGTGAACCTTGAAACTGTCGGCGTATTTTTTCGGGTCCTTGCCGTCCCACACCGTGCCGTCCATCAGCTTGCTGCTGCGCATGATGTCTTTGGGAACGCTCGCCTTGGCAGCCGTCGCGGCCTGTTTGTAGACGTCGATGTGATTGATCTGTTTGGCGATGCCCAGGTAGTCCGGATGCTCCTTGATCAGGCCCCAGCGTTTGTGCTGCGTGAGGAACCACATGCCGTCGGACAGGTAAGGGAAGCTCACCGCACCGTCGTTGTAGAACTTCATGTAGTTCGGGTCGTCCCAGGTCTTGCCCATGCCGTTCTGGTAGCGGCCCAGGATGCGCTGGTTGATGGCGTCCACGCTGGTGTTGACGTAGCTCTTGTCGGCCACGGTCTCGGCCATCTTGTTTTTGTTGGAGAGGCTGGCGTCAATCCACTTGCCGGCTTCGATGATGGCGGCGGTCACGGCGCGCGCTGTATTGGGGTATTTTTTGACGAAGTCGGCCGTGGTGCCCAGCACTTTTTCAGGGTGGTCTTTCCAGACGTCCTGGGTGGTCACGGCGGTCACGCCTATGCCGTCGATGATGGCGCGGTGGCCCCAGGGCTCGCCCACGCAGAAGCCGTCCATGTTGCCCACGCGCATGTTGGCCACCATTTGCGGTGGCGGCACGGTGATGACCTTGGCGTCCTTCATCGGGTTGATGCCGTTGGCGGCCAGCCAGTAGTAAAGCCACATGGCGTGCGTGCCGGTCGGGAAGGTCTGGGCGAAGGTGTATTCGCGCTTGTCGCTGGCCATGAGCTTGGCCAGGCCCGGGCCGTCGATGGCGCCCTTGTCGGCCAGTTTCTTGGACAGCGTGATGGCCTGGCCGTTGTTGTTGAGCGTCATCAGCACAGCCATGTCTTTCTTGGGGCCGGCTGTGCCCATGTGGACGCCGTAGACCAGGCCGTAGAGCACATGGGCGAAGTCCAGTTCGCCGTTGACCAGCTTGTCGCGTACGCCGGCCCAGCTGGCTTCCTTGGTCGGGATGATCTTGACGCCGTATTTCTGGTCAATGCCCAGCACTGAGGCCATGACCACCGAGGCGCAGTCGGTCAGCGGAATGAAGCCGATCTTGACTTCCTTCTTCTCTGGTGCGTCTGAGCCCTGGGCATAGACGGCAGCGCGCAGGGCGGGGTTGATGCCCACGGCGCCCACGGCCGCGGCCTGCAGCACGGTACGGCGAGTCAGCGAAGATTTCAGCAGTTCAGTCATGTCAGCGGCTCCTGATAGTTAAAACGAAAGACAAAAACAAAAAGGCGCTCGACCCGGGCAACACGTTGAACGTGATGCAGGGTGCGAACGCCTTTGTTCCTTGGGGGCACCACACACTTCGCCATTGAAGTGCTGTGCCGGTTGGCCATCTTTGACCAGTGCCTAGGGCATTGCAAAAGCTGTGCCAGCGATGCTGAGTGCTGTGACAGCGGGTCGTTTTGAGAAGGGAAAGTGCCCGGACGCACTGCCTGCACCAGTGGCTGCGGGGAAAGGCGGTGCGAGGCGGTGGTTTGATGCTTGCACCGTATTTGTGCGGTGCACCAATTGAGGGTTACCTGAGATCAGGCCCGGGATTTATCCCAGCAAATCCAGGGCGTCGAGCATGCGCTGGGCGACTTCGCCCAGCCGCAGGCCCTTATCCATCGCTGCCTTGCGCAGCTTTTCGAAGGCGGCCTGTTCGGTCAGGCCCTGGCGCTGCATCAGCATGCCCTTGGCCCGGTCTATGACTTTTCGGTCATGCAGCTCTGTTTTGGCGTGTGCCAGTTCCTTGCGCAGGCCCTGCTCGTGCTCAAAGCGCGCCATGGCCACGTCCAGGATAGGCCGAATGCGGTCCGGGGAGAGGCCGGCCACTACATAGGCCGACACGCCGGCGGCGACGGCATCCTTCACGTGGCTGGTGTCGTTGTCGTTGGTGAACAGCACGATGGGCCGACGGGCGTCCCGCGTCGCCATCACCACATGCTCCAGCGAATCGCGGGCCTCGCTTTCGGCGTCCACGATGATCATGTCGGGTTGCAGTTGCGCCAGGCGCTCGTCCAGGAAGGTATCGGCCGGGAGCACCGCGACGATGTTGTAACCGTTTTCCAGCAATCCGATGCGCAGCTGGCGCGAGCGCTCGGCCAGCTCCCGCGCATGGTCGTCATCGGACACGGACTCCAGCAGGTCCGGGGCGATGATGACAAGGCGCAGGGATTGGGACGGCGTCATGCAGGATTTAGTGCAAGAAACGTGCCCCCACGGTCATTCACTGCGTGTAACTCCTTACCTCCCCGAGGGGTCTGCCCGCCCTCCGGCCCGGCAAAGCCGGTTCCAGGGCTCATGCTGGGTTGAGGAGGGGCTCAACCAGCGGGAGCCGCGGGACTGGCTTTGCCAGACCGCAGGCACCGCCCCCTTGAGGGGGCAGGCTACACGTAGTGAGCCTGAACGGGGGGCTTTACACTCGAAGGATGAGAGTCTTGGGAATCGAATCGAGTTGCGATGAAACCGGTGTGGCGCTGGTGGATGCCAGCGGCAGTGGCGTGCCGCGCCTGCTGTCGCACGCCTTGTTCAGCCAGATCGACATGCACCAGGCTTATGGTGGTGTGGTGCCTGAGCTGGCGAGCCGGGACCATATCCGGCGTGTCTTGCCTTTGACGCATCAGGTGATGGCCGAGGCGGGCAGCAGCCTGGCGCAAGTGGATGTGGTGGCGTATACACGCGGCCCTGGGCTTGCGGGTGCGCTGCTGGTGGGGGCGGGTGTTGCTTGCTCGCTGGCGGCGGCGCTGGGCAAGCCTGCGATGGGTGTGCATCACCTGGAAGGGCATTTGCTGTCGCCCTTTCTGAGCGCCGACCCGCCCGAGTTTCCTTTTGTGGCGCTGCTGGTGTCTGGCGGCCATACCCAGCTGATGCGGGTGGACCGGGTCGGCAGTTACGAATTGCTCGGTGAAACCATTGACGATGCGGCAGGTGAGGCTTTTGACAAGTCGGCCAAGCTGATGGGCTTGCCTTATCCCGGCGGGCCCCATCTGTCGAAGCTGGCTGAGCACGGCGACTGCGCGGCCTTCAAGTTGCCGCGACCCTTGCTGCACAGTGGTGACCTGGATTTTTCATTTGCCGGGCTCAAAACCGCAGTGCTGACTCAGGCCAAAAAATTGGGTGCGGAGCTGGACAGCCGCAAGGCCGACCTCGCGGCATCCACGCAGGCGGCGATCGTGGAGGTATTGGTGAAAAAATCACTGGCCGCCATGGCGCAAACCGGGCTCAAACGCCTGGTGGTGGCGGGCGGCGTGGGCGCCAATGCGCTGCTGCGAAGCCAGCTCAATGCCGTGTGCAAGCAACGCGGTATTCGTGTGCATTACCCGGAACTGCATTTGTGCACCGACAACGGCGCCATGATTGCGCTGGCGGCCGGCATGCGGCTGCAGGCGGGGCTTGAAACGCTTCAGCGCGACTACACGTTTGATGTGAAGCCGCGCTGGAGTTTGACCCCCACGGTCGCTCGCGCCGCGTAGTTCCCCGTCCCCCCGAGGGGGCCGCTGCGCCTGCGGCCCGGCAAAGCCGGTTCCACGGCCCCGGCTGGCAGGGACGGCTAACCGGCTTTGGTCGGTGGTTACTGGATGTCGAGGTGGGTGACGTTGCTGACAGGGACTTTTTTGCCCAGTGTCAGGGTCAACACGCCGTTTTCCAGTTTGGCGCTGCTGTTGGCGGTATCGATTTCCAGCGGGAAGCGCCATGCGGCCTTGATTTTGCGGGGTGCGTCTTCCTTGCTGGAGACACGAACCACGTCGCCTTCAATGCCGATATCCAGTTGTTCGCGGGCCAGGCCGGGAACGTCGAATTGCAGGGTATATGCCTTCTCGAGGTCTTCCACGTTGGCGGCCTTGGCGGCGCCGGTGTCAGACAACGAGGAGAAGGTGTCGTTGAGGAATTTTTCCAGGGCGCCGTTGCTCACGACGGGTGCGTAGTGGCGATGAAAGGCGCGGGCAGGGCGATGGGCGAGAGAGTAAAACATGGCTATTCCTTGATGGATGAACAAGGGGTGTTTTCCCCTTACACTGCGCGGCGCTCACCGTGATTGCCGCTTGCACCCCAGTTAGGTGTGCAAGCGGTTTATTCAAGCCAAATCAGGCAAAAGACCAGGGTCTATTTTTTTATGCAGAAACACTTGAAACGCTTCCTCATGGCCCTATGTCTTTGCGCCTCGGCGGCGGCGTTCGCGCAGACCGCAAGCCAGCCGCCTGTCCCGGCACCTGTTCGTATTGCGCTGATCGAAAGCCTGTCAGGCGCATTCGCCAATACCGGCGAAGCGGTGTTCCGCAACCTCGTCTGGGCCACTGAGCGCGTCAATGCGCGTGGCGGCGTGAAGCTGGCAGGCGGCCCGCGCAACCTGGTCGTTGAGCGCTACGACAGCAAGGGCCAGAACGAAGAGGCGCTGGCGGCCTTGCGTTCGGCCATTGACGACGGTGTGACCATCGTGGCGCAGGGCAATTCCTCGGCGATTGCGGCGGTGCTCATTGACGCCATCAACAAGCACAACGAGCGTGAGCCGAACAAGCGCGTGGTGTTCCTCAACTATTCGGCGGTCGACCCGATCCTGACGAATGAAAAGTGCAGCTACTGGCATTTCCGCTTTGATGCGCATGCAGACATGCGCATGGCCGCGCTCATGGATGTGCTCCGGGACGACAAGGCGCTCAAAAGCATTTACCTGATAGGCCAGGACTACAGTTTCGGGCAGGCCGTGCTGCGTGAGGCACGCAAGCAACTGGGCGCGCAGCGACCCGACGTGCAGATCGTGGGCGACGAGTTGCACTCGCTGGGCCGTGTCAAGGACTTCATTCCCTATGCCGCGAAGATCAAGGCCAGCGGAGCGCAGGCAGTGCTCACGGGCAACTGGGGCAACGACCTGACGCTGCTGATCAAGGCGGCAAGGGAAGTGGGTTACGAGGGCAAGTTCTATACCTTCTATGGCAACGCGCTGGGCGTGCCGGGTGCGCTGGGCGACGCCGGCGTGGGCAAGGTGATAGCGGTGGCCGACTGGTTCCCGAATGAGGCGGGCGCGCAGTCCGAAGCCTTCTACCTATCCTTTCGCCAGCGCTTTCCCAAGCCTCAGGACGACTATGTTCACATGCGCATGCAGCTCATGATTGAGGCGCTGGCCCAAAGCCTTGACAAAGCGGGCAGTGCTGACGCCGGGGCGGTGGCGGCGCAGCTGGAGCGTAGTTCGGTTACTTTCGTGGGCCACAAAGGCGCGATGCGCTCGGCCGACCACCAGTTCCAGCAACCGCTGCTGGTGGCATTGATGGGCAAGCAGGGTTCGCCGGGTGTGAAATTTGACGTGGAAGGTTCCGGCTACGGCTTTCGCGTCATCAAGACGATTTCGCCCGAAAAGGCCGAGCAGCCTAACAGCTGCAAGATGGTCCGGCCTTGAGTTCAAATTGGCTGATTGAATAATTGATTGAAGCCGGCACAGGCGGACGGACTATCCATGAGAAAAACTGTTTTAGATCTTGAAGAATCGATGATCCGCCAGGTGGCCAACGCGGGCATGGGGCGCGATGATGTGCTCAAGTTCTGGTTTGGCGAGAGCGATGAGGTCACGCCGGCCTTTATCCGCGAGGCGGCGGCTGCGTCGTTGCAGCAGGGCGAGACTTTTTATGCGCAAAACCTGGGCTTGCCAGAGCTGCGGGAGGCCATTGCCGCTTACGCGGCGGGCCTGCGCTGTGCGGGGGCCGCGCCGATCACGGCCGAACGCATTGCGGTGACCTCAGGCGGCGTCAATGCGCTGATGCTGGCGGTGCAGGCGCTGGTGGATGCCGGCGACGAAGTCGTGGCCGTGACGCCTGTCTGGCCCAACCTGACGGCCCAGCCGGCCATCATGGGCGCGCAGGTCAAATGCGTCAGCCTCAAGCCGGTGGCAGGCGAGTGGCGGCTTGATGTGGCCGAACTGCTGGCCGCCATTACGCCGAAAACCAAACTACTCATCGTCAACGCGCCCAACAATCCCACCGGCTGGACGCTGTCGCGCGCCGAGCAAGAGGTCATCCTGGCGCATTGCCGCAAGACGGGCACCTGGATTCTGGCGGACGAGGTGTACGAGCGCCTGTATTACGAGCCCACCCCTAATGGTTGCGCCCCCAGTTTTCTGGATATCGCCGCGCCCGAAGACCGCCTCGTGGTGGTTCACAGCTTTTCCAAGAGCTTTTTGATGACCGGGTGGCGCCTGGGCTGGCTGGTGATGCCGGCTGCCATGACGCCGCACATGGGCAAGCTGGTGGAGTTCAACACCTCCTGCGCGCCGGTGTTCGTGCAGCGGGCCGGGCTGGTGGCCATCGAACGCACGGCCGATATCACGCCCCGGGTGGTTGCCCATCTGAAAACCTGCCGCGACACTTTGGTGCCGCTGCTGCAGGCCGTGCCGGGCGTGCAGTTGGCACCGGCCAAAGGCGGCATGTACGCCTTTTTCCGCCTGGAAGACCAGGCGCGCTTCGGGGACTCTCTGGAGACCGCCAAACGTCTGGTGGTGGAGGGGGGCTTGGGCCTGGCGCCCGGCAATGCATTCATGGTCAATCCCGGGCCCGAGGCTCAGGGCTGGCTGCGCTGGTGTTTCGCCAGCCAGGATGTCGCTCGGCTGGGGCGGGGGGTGGAACGCCTCAGGCGCTGGCTTGGGGAATGATCTCAGGCTATAATCCAAGGCTCTGCGCAAATTGAGGCTCTTTTTGAGCCTTTTTCATGCCGGAACACGACGAAAGCGGTTTATTCACTCCCATGTCGGGAACGCTGCTTCGCTCGCAAGCGCACCTCGGTGCAAGAAAGAGAAAACATGATTGCAAAATCAATCAAGGCCGAAATCGTTCAGGCCAACGCACGCGCCGCCGGCGACACCGGCAGCCCTGAAGTTCAAGTGGCGCTGCTGACCGGCCGCATCAACGAACTGACCCCCCATTTCAAGGCCAACGCCAAGGATCACCACGGTCGCCGCGGTCTGCTGCGCATGGTGAGCCGCCGCCGCAAGCTGCTGGACTACCTGAAGTCCAAAGATGCCGAACGTTACACCGCGCTGATCGCCAAGCTTGGCCTGCGCAAGTAATCGGTAGCAACGATTTGAAAGCGCCTGAGTTAGTTCACTAGCTCAGGCGCTTTTTACTTCGGAGCAAGGCAAAACGAGCACGCGCTGTGTCATTCCACAAGAAAAGCCCTGGTCAGGCCCCTGATTCCAGGCATTTTGTGGAATGGCATCGTGTTCAGCCAGCCGCCGCTCCGGGCCTCCCGCACTGCCTCAAGTGCGTGAATTTAGTGGAGATAAGAACATGAGCATTTTCAACAAAGTCACCAAGTCTTTCCAATGGGGTCAGCACAAAGTCACGATGGAAACCGGCGAAATCGCACGCCAGTCCAGCGGCGCCGTCGTCGTTGACATGGACGGCACCGTGGTACTGGCCACCGTGGTCGCCAAGACCGATGCCAAGCCCGGCCAGGATTTCTTCCCCCTGACAGTCGACTACCTCGAGAAAACCTACGCCGCTGGCCGCATTCCCGGCAGCTTCTTCAAGCGCGAAGGCCGTCCCAGCGAATTCGAAACGCTGACTTCGCGCCTGATCGACCGCCCGATCCGCCCCTTGTTCCCTGAAGGCTTCTTCAACGAAGTTCAGGTCGTGATCCATGTGCTGTCGCTGAATCCTGAGGTCGAAGGCGACATCCCTGCGCTGATCGCCTCGAGCGCTGCGTTGTCGATCTCCGGCATCCCGTTCAATGGCCCCATCGGCGCCGCTCGCGTGGCCTACATCGACGGCCAGTACGTGCTGAACCCCGGCAAGACCCAGCTCAAGGATTCGAAGATGGACCTCGTCGTGGCCGGCACCGAAGCCGCCGTGCTGATGGTCGAGTCCGAAGCCCAGCAACTGTCCGAAGAGATCATGCTCGGCGCCGTGGTGTTCGGCCATGAGCAGGGCAACATCGCCATCAACGCGATCCATGAACTCGTACGCGACGCCGGCAAGCCGGTCTGGGATTGGAAAGCACCCGCCAAGAACGAGCCGCTGATCGCCAAGGTCAACGAACTCGCCGGTGCCAAGCTGCAAGCCGCTTACCAGATCCGCGCCAAGCAAGCCCGTACGCAAGCCTGCCGCGTGGTGACCTCCGACGTTATGGCCGCGCTCAAGGCCGACGGCGTGGAATTCGACGGCGTGGCCGTTGAAGGCATGCTGTTCGACATCGAAGCCAAGATCGTGCGTAGCCAGATCCTGGCCGGCGAACCCCGCATCGACGGCCGCGACACGCGCACCGTTCGTGCGATTGAAATCCGCAACAGCGTGCTGCCCCGCACCCACGGCTCGGCCCTGTTCACGCGCGGCGAAACCCAGGCGCTGGTCGTGACCACGCTGGGCACTGAGCGCGATGCGCAGCGTATCGACGCGTTGTCGGGCGACTACGAAGACCGCTTCATGCTGCATTACAACATGCCTCCGTTCGCCACCGGTGAAACCGGCCGTGTCGGCTCGCCAAAGCGCCGCGAAATCGGTCACGGCCGTCTGGCCAAGCGCGCGCTGATCGCCGTGCTGCCGTCGAAGGAAGAGTTTCCGTACACCATGCGCGTGGTGTCTGAGATCACCGAGTCCAACGGCTCTTCGTCCATGGCTTCGGTCTGCGGCGGCTGCCTGTCGCTGATGGATGCCGGTGTGCCGATGAAAGCCCACGTGGCCGGTATCGCCATGGGCCTGATCAAGGAAGACAACCGTTTTGCCGTGCTGACCGACATCCTGGGTGATGAAGATCACCTGGGCGACATGGATTTCAAGGTTGCGGGTACCACCTTCGGTATCACCGCGCTGCAGATGGACATCAAGATCCAGGGCATCACCAAGGAAATCATGCAGGTCGCGCTGGCCCAGGCCAAGGAAGCCCGCATGCACATCCTGGGCAAGATGCAGGAAGCCATGGGCGAAGCCAAGGCTGAAGTGTCCGACTTCGCGCCGCGTCTCTACGTCATGAAGATCAACCCAGAGAAGATCCGCGACGTGATCGGCAAGGGCGGCGCCGTCATCCGCGCGCTGACCGAAGAAACCGGCACGCAGATCAACATCGAGGAAGACGGCACTATCACCATCGCGTCGAATGACAGCGCCAAGGCCGACGAGGCCAAGCGCCGCATCGCCGAGATCACCGCTGAGGTCGAAATCGGCAAGGTGTACGAAGGCCCGGTCACCAAGATCCTGGACTTCGGCGCCCTGATCAACCTGCTGCCCGGCAAGGACGGCCTGCTGCACATCAGCCAGATCGCCCACGAGCGCGTCGAGAAGGTCACCGACTACCTGAGCGAAGGCCAGATCGTCAAGGTCAAGGTTCTGGAGACCGACGAGAAGGGCCGTGTCAAGCTGTCGATGAAGGCTTTGCTCGACCGTCCGGCCCAGGACCAAGACCGGGGCTGATCAATACTGCTATTGATTTTGTAGCTGCTTGCGCTCTTGTACAGAGGGCTGGCGACTCAAATGACCTTGATACGCCATGAAAGTTGTTGAAATTACCTCCTACGGCAAGCCTGAGGTGTTGCGCCTGGCTGATCGCCCGGCGCCCATCGAAGGTTCTGGCGAGGTAGTGATTCGCGTGAGCGCCAGTGGCGTCAACCGCCCTGATGTTCTTCAGCGCATGGGTCACTACCCGGTACCGCCCGGGGCGTCCGACATTCCCGGGCTTGAAGTCGCGGGTGTGATCGTGTCCGGCGATGCCGTGGCCATGGCCGTAGCCGGCCTCAAAATCGGTGACCGTGTCTGCGCGTTGGTCGCGGGTGGTGGCTATGCCGAGTTGTGTGTTGCTCCGATTGGGCAGTGCCTGCCGGTGCCTTCAGGGCTGAGCGACATCGAGGCGGCATCTTTGCCCGAGACTTTTTTCACCGTCTGGAGCAATGTGTTTGAGCGCGCTTACCTGCAGCCGGGTGAAACCTTGCTGATCCAGGGCGGCTCCAGCGGTATCGGCGTTACGGCCATCCAGATTGCCAAGGCCTTGGGGGCCACGGTGCTGGTAACGGCCGGCAGCGACGAAAAATGCGCTGCCTGTGTGGCTTTGGGCGCGGACCATGCCATCAACTACAAGACCAGTGACTTTGCCGAAGAGGCAAAAAAGCTGACCAACGGGAAGGGCGTCGACGTCATTCTTGATATGGTTGCCGGTGGTTATGTTGCGCGAGAAGTTGACTGCATGGCCGAGGACGGCCGTCTGGTCATCATTGCGATACAGGGCGGGGTCAAGTCCGAGATCAATGCGGGATTGGTGTTGCGCAAGCGCTTGACCGTCACCGGTTCAACCTTGCGTGCGCGATCTGTCGAGTTCAAAAGCGCCATTGCGAATGCATTGAGGAATAAGGTGTGGCCACTGCTTGCGAGCGGTGCTGTCAAGCCGGTGATTCACAGCACGTTTGCGGCGGCTGATGCGGCCAAGGCGCATGCATTGATGGAGTCCAACCAGCATGTCGGCAAAATCGTCTTAACCTGGTCACCGACACCATGAAGAAGCTTATTGCTGGTAACTGGAAGATGAACGGCGGCCTGGAGGCCAACGCAGCCTTGCTGGATGCCCTGGCGAGTGGGCTGGCCAATCCTCCGGCATGTGAGGTGGCGGTTTGTGTTCCTGCGCCTTACCTGGCACAGATTCAGCTATTGCGGGCTGCTAAACCCGGCCTGTCTGCCATTGAACTGGGCGCACAGGATGTGTCCGTTCATGCCAGTGGCGCCTATACGGGTGAAGTCAGTGCCGCCATGCTCAAGGAGTTTGGTTGCCGTTTCGCTATCGTTGGTCACTCGGAGCGGCGCCAGCATCACGGCGAGACTGATGCGACGGTCGCCGACAAGGCAAAATCTGCACTGGCCTGCGGTGTTACCCCCATCGTTTGTGTTGGCGAAACGCTGGCCGAGCGTGAGGCAGGCCATACCGAAGAAGTCGTGAAGCGGCAGCTCGCGGCGGTGATCCACACCAATGGCCACTGCATCAGCGAAATCGTGGTGGCCTACGAACCGGTATGGGCGATTGGTACCGGCAAGACAGCGACTCCGCAAGAGGCGCAGGCTGTGCACCTGGTGCTGCGCAACCAATTGAAGGCGGCTACAGATCAGTTTGCCCGCGTGAAAATTCTGTATGGCGGCAGCATGAACGCGGCCAACGCGGCAACGCTGCTGGCCCAGCCCGATATCGACGGTGGCCTGATTGGCGGTGCGTCGCTCAAAGCCCCCGATTTTTTGACAATTATTGCTGCAGCCCGCAACTGACAGGCGCAGAACGCTATTAATTTAGGAGTAGATATGAACGTTGTATTAACCATTGTCCTCGCTGTGCAGATGCTTTCGGCGCTCGGCATGATTGGCCTGATCCTGGTGCAACACGGCAAGGGCGCAGACATGGGCGCGGCGTTTGGCAGTGGCGGTTCGGGCAGCCTTTTTGGCGCCAGCGGCAGTGCTAATTTCCTGTCACGCACTACCGGCGTTCTCGCCGCGTTGTTTTTTGCCTGCACCTTGCTGCTTGCTTACTTTGGCAATGCTCCTGCGCGCACAAGCTCCAGCGTCCTGGAGGGGGCCGCCGTGAGCGCTCCGGCGCCGGCTGCTGCAGCTTCCGGTGCGGCCCAGATTCCGGGAACCTCTGCGCCTGCAAGTACTGGCACGGCAGTTCCTGTCCCGCCTGCGCCTGCCGCGTCCGGTGCTGCGCAAATCCCGACGAAATAACGAGATTTTGCTGTTGCCCGCAGTCGGGAGCAGCAATATTTCGGGGTAAACTCTAAGACTGTCTGGAAAGCCAAAAACCGCAAGGTTCCTCATGCCATCCAGGCAGTTAAATACCGCGGACGTGGTGAAATTGGTAGACACGCTATCTTGAGGGGGTAGTGCCGAAAGGTGTGCGAGTTCGAGTCTCGCCGTCCGCACCAGATTGACATGCATCGGCAGCAGTGCTCCGGCAATGTTGTCGGCTCAAACGGCAAGCTGAAGCAAACCGCGCAAGTGGCTTTTCAGAAGTTGAATCCACGATGAACCTCGATCAATACCTTCCTGTTCTTTTGTTTATTCTGGTTGGTGTGGGTGTCGGTGTGGTGCCTCAGGTCCTGGGGCGTTTGTTGGGCCCCGTGCGTCCCGACAGCGAAAAAAATTCCCCTTACGAATGCGGCTTCGAGGCTTTCGAAGATGCCCGCATGAAATTCGATGTGCGCTACTACCTGGTCGCCATCCTCTTCATCCTTTTTGACCTCGAAATCGCGTTTCTTTTTCCCTGGGCCGTGGCGCTCAGGGAAATCGGCCCTGTCGGTTTCTGGTCCGTCATGATTTTCCTGGGCATTCTGGTCGTGGGCTTTGTTTACGAGTGGAAAAAGGGTGCGCTGGACTGGGAATAAGAAGCTAAGAATCCCGAGGGTTCTCTAGGCGGGTCACGCCACAAAGGTACGGGTATGTCACTTGAAGGTGTTTTCAACGAAGGCTTCATGACCACGAGTTACGACTCGGTGGTGAATTGGGCCAAGACGGGTTCGCTTTGGCCCATGACGTTCGGCCTGGCCTGCTGCGCCGTCGAAATGATGCATGCGGGCGCGGCGCGTTACGACCTGGATCGCTTCGGCATGTTGTTCCGTCCCAGCCCGCGCCAGTCCGACCTGATGATTGTGGCCGGCACGCTGTGCAACAAGATGGGCCCGGCCTTGCGCAAGGTGTACGACCAGATGTCGGAGCCGCGCTGGGTGTTGTCCATGGGCTCGTGCGCCAACGGCGGCGGCTATTACCACTACAGCTATTCCGTGGTTCGCGGCTGCGACCGCATCGTGCCGGTGGACGTCTACGTGCCCGGCTGCCCGCCCACGGCCGAAGCGCTGATGTACGGCATCATCCAGCTACAGCAGAAAATTCGTCGCACCAACACGATTGCGAGGGCATAAAGCATGTCCTCTTCTCCTGTGTCCATGGAACAACTCGCCGAAACGATTCATGCGGTGCTCGGCGACAAGGTCAAAAGCCTGAAGACCGCTCTGGGTGAAATCACCCTCACGGTCGCCGCCGCCGATTACCTCGCGGCCGCAACCCTGCTGCGCGATGCGCCAGGTTGCCGCTTCGAGCAGCTCATCGATCTGTGTGGTGTCGACTATTCCGAATACAAGGACGGTCAGTACGACGGCCTGCGCTACTGCGTGGCGTCGCATCTGCTGTCCGTCAGCCTCAACCAGCGCGTTCGCCTCAAGGTGTTCTGCCCCGACGACGATTTCCCCGTGGTGGATTCGCTCAATGGCATCTGGAACTCGGCCAACTGGTTCGAGCGCGAAGCCTTCGATCTCTACGGCATCATCTTTGAAGGCCACAATGACCTGCGTCGAATCCTGACCGATTACGGTTTCATCGGCCATCCTTTCCGCAAGGATTTCCCGACCTCGGGCCATGTGGAGATGCGCTACGACCCTGAGCAAAAGCGCGTGATTTACCAGCCGGTCACCATTGAGCCGCGTGAGATCACTCCGCGTGTGATCCGTGAAGACAACTACGGCGGCCTGCAGTAAGCAGCGTCGACAGAAGATACCCCATGGCTGAAATCAAAAATTACACGCTCAACTTTGGGCCACAGCATCCCGCAGCGCACGGTGTGTTGCGCTTGGTGCTCGAGCTCGACGGCGAAGTGATCCAGCGCGCCGACCCACACATTGGCCTGCTACACCGTGCCACTGAAAAGCTCGCCGAAAGCAAGACTTACATCCAGTCGCTGCCCTACATGGACAGGCTGGACTACGTCTCGATGATGTCCAACGAGCACGCCTACTGTCTGGCCATCGAGAAGCTGCTCGGCGTCGACGTGCCGGTGCGCGCGCAGTACATCCGCGTGATGTACGCCGAAATCACGCGCCTGCTCAACCACCTGCTATGGCTGGGTGCGCACGGTTTCGACTGCGGCGCGATGAACATCCTGATTTACTGCTTCCGCGAGCGCGAGGCGTTGTTCGACATGTACGAAGCCGTGTCCGGCGCGCGCATGCATGCGGCCTACTTCCGCCCGGGCGGCGTCTACCGCGACCTGCCCGACAGCATGCCGCAGTACCGCGTCAGCAAGGTCAAGAACGCCAAGGCCATCGCAGCGCTCAATGAGAACCGCCAGGGTTCGTTGCTCGACTTCATCGAGGACTTCAGCAACAAATTCCCGGCTTATGTCGATGAGTACGAAACCCTGCTGACCGACAACCGCATCTGGAAGCAGCGCACCGTGGGTGTCGGCGTTGTGTCGCCTGAGCGAGCCCTCAACCTCGGCTTTACCGGCCCCATGCTCCGCGGTTCGGGTTTCGCCTGGGACCTGCGCAAGCAACAGCCCTACGACGTCTATGACAAGATGGACTTCGACATCCCGGTCGGCAAAACCGGCGACTGCTATGACCGTTACCTGGTCCGCATCGAAGAGATGCGCCAGTCCAACCGCATCATCAAGCAGTGCATTGACTGGTTGCGCGTCAACCCCGGCCCCGTGATCACCAGCAACCACAAGGTTGCCGCACCCGACCGCGAATCCATGAAGTCCAACATGGAAGAGCTGATTCACCACTTCAAGCTCTTCACCGAAGGTTTTCACGTGCCCGAAGGTGAAGCCTATGCGGCGGTCGAGCACCCCAAGGGCGAGTTCGGCATCTACATCGTCAGCGACGGTGCCAACAAGCCCTATCGCTTGAAGATCCGCCCGCCGGGTTTTCCGCATCTCGCGGCTATGGACGAAATGTCGCGCGGCCACATGATCGCCGATGCCGTTGCTGTGATCGGCACCATGGATATTGTGTTTGGAGAGATTGACCGATGAATCGGTTATCCCGTTCGCTGCTGCTCTGTTTTTTTCTGCTCGGACTGCAGGCGGCACACGCGCAAACAGTTTCCGCGGCGGAGATGGAGAAGCGTCGCGTGCTTGCCGTTCGCCTGATGGCCCAGACCGGATTCGACAAGATGTATGACACCATGGCCGACCAGATGATCCCATTGTTTGAGCCCATGTTGACCCAAATGCTGAAATCAACCAATGCGCCCGAACCGCTAAAAAAAGAATTTATCTCGAAATTCTCGGCGAATTTTCTTCGTGAATTCAAGTCCACCGAAACAAAACAGCTCTATACCGATGTGGTAACGGGTATTTTGGCAAAAGACTACTCCATAGAAGAAATGGAGGCGTTATCCGCTTTTTATGCCACTCCGTTAGCCCAGAAAATGCTCGCTCGTCAACCGCAACAGATGCAAGGTATCTTGCTTCAGGGTCGTGCGATTGGCGAGGCATCTGGGCGCAGGGCCGCGGCACAAACGCTGGAACAAATGGGCATAGGCAAACGCTAGTTGCGGATCGAAGATCATATGATTTCTGAACAAACCAGAGCGCGCTTCGACCGCGAAGTCGCCAAATACCCCGCGGACCAGAAACAGTCGGCCGTCATGGCTTGCCTGACCATCCTGCAGGAAGAGCACGGCTACGTCAGCGCCGAAAGCGAGAAGGTCGTGGCCGAATACCTCGGCATGGCGCCGATTGCCGTGCACGAAGTCACCACCTTCTACAACATGTACAACCAGCGCCCCGTTGGCAAGTACAAACTCAACGTCTGCACCAACCTGCCTTGCCAGCTGCGCGACGGCGCCAAGGCGCTCAAGCACCTGGAGCACAAGCTGGGCATCGTCATGGGCGAGACCAGCGCCGACGGTCTTTTCACGCTGCAGCAGTCTGAATGCCTGGGCGCCTGCGCGGATTCGCCGGTGATGCTCGTCAACGATCTCACCATGTGCAGCTTCATGAGCAACGAGAAGCTGGACCAGCTCATCGAAGGCCTTCAATCCGCCGAGGCAAAGCAACCATGACGCTCGCACCCCTGACACCCAACAGCGCGGCCGCGCAGAGCGTGCTGTCGCAGTTCTCGGCTACTGGCGTGCAGACCTGCTTCCACGGCCGGCACATCAATCCGCAAATCCTGGCTGACCTCGACGGCAGCAACTGGCGGCTCAAGGACTACGAAGCGCGCGGCGGCTACCAGGCGCTGCGCAAAATCCTCAAGCAGGATGGCGGCGAGGGCATGACGCCCGACCAGGTCATCGCTGAAGTCAAGGCCGGCAGCTTGCGCGGCCGCGGCGGCGCGGGTTTCCCGACCGGGCTCAAGTGGAGCTTCATGCCGCGTCAGTTCCCGGGCCAGAAATACCTGGTCTGCAATTCGGACGAAGGCGAGCCGGGTACCTGCAAAGACCGCGACATCATGCAGTACAACCCGCACAGCGTGATCGAGGGCATGGCGATCGCCGCCTACGCCATGGGCATCAGCGTGGGTTACAACTACATCCACGGCGAAATCTTCGCGACCTACCAGCGCTTTGAAGAAGCGCTGGAAGAAGCACGCGCTGCCGGCCTGCTGGGCGACAACATTTTCGGCAGCGGTTACAGCTTCCAGCTCCATGCCTCGCATGGTTTCGGCGCCTACATCTGCGGCGAAGAAACCGCGCTGCTCGAGTCGCTCGAGGGCAAAAAAGGCCAGCCGCGCTTCAAGCCGCCGTTCCCGGCCAGCTTCGGCCTCTACGGCAAGCCCACCACCATCAACAACACCGAGACCTTCGCGGCCGTGCCCTGGATCATCCGCAACGGCGGCCAGGCCTACCTCGAATGCGGCAAGCCCAACAACGGCGGCACCAAGATTTATTCGGTGTCCGGCGACGTCGAGCTGCCCGGCAACTATGAAGTGCCCATGGGCACGCCGTTCTCCAGGCTGCTGGAACTCGCAGGCGGCGTGCGCAAGGGCCGTACGCTCAAGGCCGTGATTCCCGGCGGGTCTTCGGCGCCCGTGCTGCCGGCTTCCATCATGATGGACTGCACCATGGACTACGACTCCATCGCCAAGGCCGGCTCCATGCTGGGTTCGGGCGCGGTGATCGTCATGGACGACAGCCGTTGCATGGTCGAGTCGCTCAAGCGCCTGTCCTACTTCTACATGCATGAGTCCTGCGGGCAATGCACGCCTTGCCGCGAAGGTACGGGCTGGCTCTGGCGCGTCGTGGACCGTATCCACAACGGCCACGGAAAGCAGACCGACATGGACCTGCTCAACTCGGTGGCCGACAACATCCAGGGCCGCACCATCTGCGCGCTCGGCGATGCCGCGGCCATGCCGGTGCGCGCCATGATCAAACACTTCCGCCATGAGTTTGAAGCCATGATCAAGCCACAAGTCTCCCACACTCCGGTTTCGGCTACCGCGCAAGCCTGAATTGCGGAAAGAAAAAAATATGGTTGAAATAGAACTCGACGGCCAGAAGGTGGAAGTGCTTGAAGGCAGCACGGTGATGCATGCGGCCGAAAAGGCCGGCACTTACATTCCGCACTTCTGCTATCACAAGAAGCTGAGCATTGCCGCCAACTGCCGCATGTGCCTGGTCGACGTGGAGAAGGCGCCCAAGCCCATGCCGGCCTGCGCTACGCCCGTCACTCAGGGCATGATCGTGCGTACCAAGAACGACAAAGCCATCAAGGCCCAGAAGGGTGTGATGGAGTTCCTGCTGATCAACCACCCGCTGGACTGCCCGATCTGTGACCAGGGCGGCGAATGCCAGCTGCAGGACCTGGCCGTCGGTTACGGCGGCAGCGAATCGCGCTACGAGGAAGAAAAGCGCGTCGTCTTCCACAAGGACGTGGGCCCGCTGATTTCCATGCAGGAAATGAGCCGCTGCATCCATTGCACGCGCTGCGTGCGCTTCGGCCAGGAAGTGGCCGGCGTGATGGAACTCGGCATGTCGCATCGCGGCGAACACGCCGAAATCGAAACCTTCGTCGGCATGTCGGTGGACTCCGAGCTGTCCGGCAACATGATTGACATCTGCCCGGTGGGCGCGCTGACCAGCAAGCCTTTCCGCTACAGCGCCCGCACGTGGGAACTGTCGCGCCGCAAGTCGGTCAGCCCGCACGACTCGACCGGCGCCAACCTGATTGTCCAGGTCAAGAACAACAAGGTCATGCGCGTCGTCCCCCTGGAGAACGAAGACGTGAACGAATGCTGGATCGCCGACCGCGACCGCTTCTCGTATGAAGCCCTCAACGGCGACGAACGCCTGACCAGCCCCATGCTCAAGCAGGGCGGCGAATGGAAGGCTGTCGACTGGCAGACCGCGCTCGAATACGTGGCCAACGGCCTCAAGCAGATCAAGGCCGACCACGGTGCCAGCAGCATCGGCACCCTGGCCAGCCCGCACAGCACGCTCGAAGAGCTCTACCTGGCCGCCTCCCTGATGCGCGGCCTGGGCAGCGAGAACATCGACTACCGGCTGCGCAACGCCGAGTTCACCGCACCTTCGGCCATCCGCTGGCTGGGTACCTCCGTTGCCTCGCTGTCGCAGCTGCAGCGCGTGCTGGTGGTCGGCTCCAATCTGCGCAAGGACCACCCGTTGTTCGCGCAGCGCATACGCCAGGCCGTTCGCAAGGGCGGGGCGCTGAGCACCGTCAATTCCACCGCCGAACTGGCAAACGCCGACGCCTGGGCCATGCCTGTCGCCAATAGGCTGCTGGCAGCGCCCGAAGCCTGGACCCAGGCCCTGGCCGATGTGGCTGCCGCGATTGCCGCTGACAAGGGCGTTACCGCGCCCGCCGCCGGCCAGGCTACCGACGCCGCCAAGGCGATCGCCAAATCCCTGCTGGGCGGCGAGCGCAAGGCCATCCTGCTGGGCAATGCCGCGGCGCATCACACCAAGGCCTCCAGCCTGCTGGCGCTCGCCAACTGGATCGGCGAGCAGACCGGCGCCACCGTGGGCTACCTCACGGAAGCCGCCAATACCGTGGGTGCCCAACTGGCCGGCGCCTTGCCTGCCGGCAAGGGCCTGAATGCCGGTCAGATGCTGGGCGGCCAGCTCAAGGCCGTGATCCTGCTCAACAACGAACCCGAGTTTGACTCGGCTGCCGGCGCCAGCGCCAAGTCTTCGCTCAACGCCGCACAGATGGTCGTGACGCTGAGCCCCTTCAAGGCCAACATGGGCTTCAGCGATGTGCTGCTGCCGATTGCGCCTTTCACCGAAACACCCGGCACCTTTGTGAACGCCGAGGGCCGCGTGCAAAGCTTTCACGCCGTCGTCAAGCCGCTGGGCGATACCCGTCCGGCCTGGAAGGTGCTGCGCGTGCTCGCCAACGTGCTGGGCTTGCCCGGCTTTGATTTTGAATCCGCGCAGGACGTGCTCAAGCAGGTCGCGGGTGCCGATGCGGCGCAGCTTCCCGCGGACAAGCTCGGCAACAGCACCCAGGCCGCTATCGACCTGTCGGCCGCTATCGTCCAGGTGCCTGCGGTGGCCAGCATTTACCAGCTCGACGGGCTGGTCAGGCGCGCCACATCGCTGCAGCTGACGGCGGATGCCCGCCAGGCCGCCGGCGTCGAAGCCAGGCTCGAAGGAGTGACGGCATGATTGATGGAATCTTCGCGTTTGGCCAGGGTTTGATGGGCGGCATCTGGCCGGCCACGGTATGGCCTGTGCTGTGGACGCTCATCAAGATCGTCTGTGTCCTGTTGCCGCTGATGGGCCTCGTGGCTTACCTGACCTTGTGGGAACGCAAGGCCATCGGCTTCACGCAGATTCGCCTCGGCCCTAACCGCGTCGGGCCTTTCGGCCTGCTGCAGCCAATCGCCGATGCGCTCAAGCTGCTGACCAAGGAAATCATCATCCCCACGGCGGCCAGCAAGGGCCTGTTCGTGCTCGGCCCCATCATGACCATCATGCCGGCCCTGGCCGCCTGGGCCGTGATTCCCTTCGGGCCCGAGATCGCGCTGGCCAACATCAACGCCGGCCTGCTGTTCCTGATGGCCATCACCTCGCTGGAAGTCTATGGCGTGATCATCGCGGGCTGGGCTTCGAACTCCAAGTACGCCTTCCTCGGCGCCATGCGCGCTTCGGCGCAAATGGTCAGCTATGAAATCGCCATGGGCTTCTGCCTGGTGGTGGTGCTCATGGTGTCCGGCAGCCTCAACATGACTGACATCGTGATGAGCCAGGGCAAGGGCATGCTGGCAAGCAACGGATGGACTTTCCTGTCCTGGAACTGGCTGCCACTGTTGCCGATTTTTGTCGTGTACTTCATCTCCGGCCTGGCTGAGACCAACCGCCACCCCTTCGACGTCGTCGAAGGCGAGTCCGAAATCGTGGCTGGCCATATGGTCGAGTACTCGGGCATGGCTTTCGCGATGTTCTTCCTCGCTGAATACGCGAACATGTGGCTGGTCGCCATCCTGGCCGTGCTGCTATTCCTGGGCGGTTGGTTGCCGCCTGTTGAAGCCCTGAGCTTCATTCCGGGCTGGATCTGGCTGGGTGCCAAGACCTTTGTGGTGGTCACCATGTTCCTGTGGGTGCGCGCCACCTTCCCGCGCTTTCGTTATGACCAGATCATGCGTTTGGGTTGGAAGATTTTTATCCCCGTGACCCTGGTCTGGCTGGTGGTCGTTGGCGCCTGGATGCAGACGCCTTACAACATCTGGAAGTGACTATGGCCCCCACGCTTTTCACCGCGTCTTCGACTTCGTGTAATGCGCTGCCCCCCGAGGGGGCGCTGCGCCTGCGGCCCGGCAAAGCCGGTTCCGCGGCCCCTGCTGGCTTGAAGAGCCCTTGTGTACGCCTACGCCTTACTTCTGCAGGAATCTGATTTATGTCCGCCGTCGCTTCCATCAAAGACTTTGCGTCGAGCTTCATGCTCACCGAGCTGTTCAAGGGCATGGCCCTGACCGGCAAGTACATGTTCAGCCGCAAGATCACGGTTCAGTTTCCCGAAGAGAAAACTCCGCTGAGCCCGCGTTTTCGCGGCCTGCATGCGTTGCGCCGCTATGAAAACGGCGAAGAGCGCTGTATCGCCTGCAAGCTCTGCGAAGCGGTGTGTCCTGCGATGGCTATCACCATTGAGTCCGACGTGCGTGAAGACGGCAGCCGTCGCACCTCGCGCTACGACATCGACCTCACCAAATGCATCTTCTGCGGTTTCTGCGAAGAAAGTTGCCCGGTCGATTCCATCGTTGAGACCCACATCTTTGAATACCACGGCGAGAAGCGCGGCGACCTGTATTTCACCAAAGAGATGCTGCTGGCCGTGGGTGACCGGTATGAATCCGAAATTGCCGCCAACCGCGCGGCAGACGCCAAGTACCGCTGAATCCCAAGCCGCTGGCTCAAGAAAGAATCCACAACAACATGGACGCTAAAACAGGTCTTTTTTATGTTTTTGCCGCGGTGCTGCTGTTTGCAGCATTCAAGGTGATTACCGCCCGTAACCCCGTGCATGCGGCGCTATACCTCGTGCTGGCATTCTTCCAGGCATCCGCCGTCTGGATTCTGCTCAAGGCCGAGTTCCTGGCCATTACGCTGGTGCTGGTTTATGTGGGTGCTGTGATGGTGCTCTTCCTGTTCGTCGTGATGATGCTGGACATCAATATTGACAGTGTCCGCAAGGGCTTCTGGAAGCACTTCCCGCTGGCCGGGTCAGTGGGCGCCATCATCGCGCTGGAAATGTCTTACGTGCTGATGGGCGGTTTTCGTGAGCCACCCAAGGCCGCGACCGCCGCGGGCCAGATAGGCGCGCAGATCTCCAATACCAAGGAGCTCGGCAAACTGCTGTACTCCGAATACCTCTATCCGCTGGAAGTTGCCGCGGTGATTCTGCTGGTGGCCATCATTGCGGCCATCGCGCTGACCTTGCGTGCACGCAAGGACTCCAAATACCAGAACCCTTCAGAACAGATACGGGTCAAGCGCGCTGACCGTGTAAGCCTGGTCAAGATGAAATCCGTTGTGGCCGCACCAGCTGTCATTCCGGCTGCAGTACCTGCCGAGGAAAAGAAGCCATGACGCTCACACTGGGACATTTTCTTTCGCTGGGCGCGATGCTGTTCGCGCTGTCGGTCATCGGCATCTTCCTGAACCGCAAGAACCTGATCGTGCTGCTCATGGCCATCGAGCTCATGCTGCTGGCGGTCAACATGAATTTTGTGGCCTTCTCGTACTACCTGAATGACATGGCCGGCCAGGTATTTGTGTTCTTCATCCTGACCGTCGCTGCGGCCGAATCGGCCATAGGCCTGGCCATCCTGGTGCTGCTGTTCCGCAACAAGTCCAGCATCAACGTCGACGAACTCAACACGCTCCAGGGCTAAAGATGACGCTCCCCCCCGAAGCGGCCTCCGGCCGCCTCCCCCTCAAGGGGGCGCCGCTGACGGCCCGGCAGAGCCGGTTCCGTGGCGGCCCTGGCATGGCTTCCTTGTTTGCCAGCGCAACTTGCTTGACGAAGAAAAACTGATATGGCATCCACCCTCAACGCTTCAACTCTGCTGGCCGTCCCGCTGGCGCCGCTGGCCGGCGCCTTGGCGGCCGGTATTCTCGGCACCTCTTTCGGCGGCAACTGGATAGGCCGGCGCCTGTCGCACACCCTCACCATCCTCGGGGTGCTGGTGGCTTTCATCATTTCGGCCATGACGCTCAAGAGCGTGGCGATTGACGGCGCGCGCTTCAACGAGACGCTCTACACCTGGATGAGCGTCGGTGGCCTGAAAATGGAAATCGGTTTCCTGGTCGACGGCCTCACAGCCATGATGATGTGCGTGGTGACCTTTGTGTCGCTCATGGTGCACATCTACACCATAGGCTACATGGAAGAAGACGAGGGCTACAACCGCTTCTTCGCCTACATCTCGCTGTTCACCTTTTCCATGCTGATGCTGGTGATGAGCAACAACATGCTTCAGCTGTTCTTCGGCTGGGAGGCCGTGGGTCTGGTGTCCTATCTGCTGATCGGCTTCTGGTTCAACAAGCCGACCGCCATCTTTGCAAACATGAAGGCCTTCCTGGTCAACCGCGTGGGCGATTTCGGTTTCATCCTTGGCATCGGCCTGATCGCTGCCTATGCCGGCACACTGAACTACGGCGAGGCCTTTGCCAAGGCCGGCGAGCTTTCCAAGCTGAGCTTCCCGGGCACCGGCTGGATGCTGGTAACCGTGATTTGCATCTGCCTCTTCATTGGCGCCATGGGCAAGTCAGCGCAATTCCCTTTGCACGTCTGGTTGCCGGATTCCATGGAAGGCCCAACCCCGATCTCCGCGCTGATTCACGCAGCAACCATGGTGACGGCCGGCATCTTCATGGTGGCGCGCATGTCACCGCTGTTTGAGCTCAGCGATACCGCGCTCAGCTTCATCATGGTGATAGGTGCCATTACGGCGCTGTTCATGGGCTTTCTCGGCATCATCCAGAACGACATCAAGCGTGTGGTCGCGTATTCCACACTTTCGCAGCTGGGTTACATGACGGTGGCGCTGGGCGCCTCGGCCTATTCTGTCGCGGTGTTCCACCTGATGACGCACGCCTTCTTCAAGGCGCTGCTGTTCCTGGCCGCGGGCTCGGTCATCATCGGCATGCACCATAACCAGGACATTCGCTGGATGGGCGGCGTACGCAAGTACATGCCCATCACCTGGATCACTTCGTTGCTGGGTACGCTGGCCTTGATCGGCACGCCGTTGTTCGCGGGTTTTTACTCCAAGGACAGCATCATTGAAGCCGTGCATGAGAGCCACCTGGCAGGCGCTGGCTTTGCCTACTTCGCGGTGCTGGCAGGTGTCTTCGTGACGGCCTTCTATTCCTTCCGGCTGTATTTCCTGGTGTTCCACGGCAAGGAACGCCATGACCAGAATCCCGACGCGCACCACCACGGTCACGACGACCATGGCCATCATGACGAACACCACGAGCCGCACGAATCCCCGTGGGTGGTGACGGTGCCGCTGATCCTGCTGGCGATTCCGTCGGTGGTCATCGGTTTCATGACGATACAGCCCATGCTGTACGGCGATTTCTTCAAGGACGCCATCTTCGTGGACCTCGAGAAACATCACGCCATGGAAGAGCTTAAGCATCTGTTCCACGGCCCATGGCAGATGGCTTTGCACGGCCTGATGGCGCCACCGTTCTGGCTGGCTCTCGGGGGCTCGGTGCTGGCCTGGTATATGTACATGATTAACCCCGCCTTGCCGGCCGCGATCAAGCGCATGTTCATGCCCATCTTCACGTTGCTCGAAAACAAGTACTACTTCGACTGGTTCAACGAAAACGTGCTGGCCCGCGGCACGCGCGCTCTCGGCACCGCGCTCTGGAAGGGTGGCGACCAGAAGCTGATCGACGGTGCGCTGGTCAACGGTTCGTGGAAGGTGATCGGCTGGGTCTCCGGCATGGTTCGCCGGCTGCAGTCCGGCTACATCTATCACTATGCCTTCGGCATGATCATTGGCGTGTTTGTGTTGATGACGTATTTCGTCTGGCTCAATCGCTGATCAGTTCAACAAAATCAAGGAAGAACAAGAATGGGTTTGTTGAGTCTTGCGATCTGGACGCCGATTGTTTTCGGTGTGGTTCTGCTGGCGCTGGGCCGTGACGAGCAGGCGCGCAGCGTCCGCTGGGTCGCACTGATAGGCGCGGTCGTCAGTTTCCTGGTGACGCTGCCCTTGTACAGCGGTTTTCAGCTGGACTCGTCGGCGATGCAGTTTGTCGAAAAGGGCAGCTGGATCCAGCGGTTTAATGTCAACTACCACGTAGGTGTTGACGGCATATCGCTGTGGTTTGTGCTCTTGACGGCCTTTATCAATGTGGTGGTCATCATCGCCAGCTGGGAAGCCATCACCACACGCGTGAACCAGTACATGGCTTCTTTCCTGATCCTGAGCGGGCTCATGATCGGCGTGTTTTCGGCACTTGACGGCATTCTGTTTTACGTGTTCTTCGAGGC
Source organism: Polaromonas sp. P2_G11 (assembly GCF_056403595.1). Classification (NCBI taxonomy): domain Bacteria; kingdom Pseudomonadati; phylum Pseudomonadota; class Betaproteobacteria; order Burkholderiales; family Comamonadaceae; genus Polaromonas; species Polaromonas sp. P2_G11. Next base: position 462,748 of record NZ_JBFUFE010000006.1, read on the forward strand.
CACGCTGATCCCGATGTACCTGATCATCGGCATCTGGGGCGGCCCCAACAAGATCTACGCGGCCTTCAAGTTCTTCCTGTACACCTTGCTCGGCTCCCTGCTGATGTTGGTGGCGCTGATCTTCCTGTACAACAAGTCGGGCGGCAGCTTCGACATCCTGACCTGGCACAAGCTGCCGCTGGGCAGCACGGTGCAGACATTGCTGTTCTTTGCCTTCTTCGCGGCGTTTGCCGTCAAGGTGCCCATGTGGCCGGTCCACACCTGGCTGCCTGACGTGCACGTTGAAGCTCCCACCGGTGGTTCGGCTGTGCTGGCCGCCATCATGCTGAAGCTGGGCGCATACGGTTTTCTGCGGTTCTCGATGCCTATCGCTCCGGATGCCGCGCATGAATGGGCCTGGCTCATGATTGCACTGTCGCTGATTGCCGTGATCTACGTCGGCCTGGTGGCGCTGGTGCAGCAGGACATGAAGAAGCTGGTGGCTTATTCGTCAGTGGCCCACATGGGCTTTGTCACCCTGGGTTTTTTCATCTTCAACGACCTGGGCGTTTCCGGCGGCATCGTGCAGATGATCGCCCACGGCTTTGTGTCGGGCGCGATGTTCCTGTGCATTGGTGTACTGTACGACCGCGTCCATTCGCGCGAGATCGCCAGCTACGGCGGCGTGGTGAACACCATGCCCAAATTTGCGGCTTTTGCACTACTTTTTGCCATGGCCAACTGCGGCCTTCCGGCCACAGCCGGTTTCGTCGGCGAGTGGATGGTTATTCTGGGTGCGGTCAAATACAACTTCTGGATAGGCGGCGCGGCAGCGACGGCACTCATATTTGGCGCAGCCTACACCCTGTGGATGTACAAGCGCGTTTACCTGGGCCCCGTGGCCAATGACGACGTCAAGGCACTCGTCGACATCAACAGCCGCGAATTCCTGATGCTGGCGCTGCTGGCCATCGCTGTGCTGTACATGGGCATCTATCCCAAGCCGTTTACCGATGTGATGAATACTTCAGTGGCGGACCTGCTCAAGCACGTCGCGGCCTCCAAACTGAACTGAAGCAACTACAAAGAATTCAGATGATTGACAAACTCTCCTGGATCACGGTTTATCCGGAAATCGTCCTCCTGACCATGGCCTGCGTGATTGCGCTGGTGGACCTGGGCGTCAAGACGCCGCAGCGTACGCTGACCTACTTGCTCACGCTGTTGACCCTGGCCGTCGTGGCGGCCATGGAGGCTGCCTACGCATCTGGAGGCCAGACCTTCTATGGTTTCGGCAACATGGTTGTCAGCGACCCCATGGGCGGCTGGCTCAAATGCTTTGCCTGTATCACCGTGATGATTACGCTGGTCTATGGCCGCCCTTACGCGGCAGATCGCGACATGCTGCGCGGCGGTGAGTTCTTCACTCTGAGCTTGTTCGCGCTGCTGGGCATGTTCGTCATGATCTCGGGCCACAACTTCCTGGTGATCTACATGGGCCTGGAATTGCTGACCCTGTCCAGCTATGCGCTGGTGGCCCTGCGCCGCGACAACGCCACTGCCACCGAAGCCGCCATGAAGTACTTCGTGCTGGGCGCGCTGGCTTCGGGTTTCCTGCTGTATGGTCTTTCGATGCTGTACGGCGCGACCGGCTCCCTGGACCTCAACGAAGTGTTCAACGCGATTGCCAGCCGCCAGGTCAAGCACCAGGTATTGATTTTCGGCTTGGTCTTCATCGTGGCTGGCCTGGCCTTCAAACTGGGCGCTGTGCCTTTCCATATGTGGCTGCCTGACGTCTACCAGGGTGCGCCTACAGCCGTGACCCTCCTGATCGGTGGAGCGCCGCAGCTCGCGGCCTTTGCGATCTGTATCCGCCTGCTGGTCGAAGGCCTGTTGCCGCTGGCAATTGACTGGCAGCAGATGCTGGGATTGATGGCCATCGGCTCGCTGCTGGTGGGCAATCTGGCCGCAATTGCGCAGTCCAACCTCAAACGCATGCTGGCGTTCTCCACCATCTCCCAGATGGGCTTCTTGCTGCTCGGCCTGCTGGCCGGCGTGGTCAACGGCAACCAGCTCAACACTGAATCCGCCTACAGCGCAGCGATGTTCTATGCACTGACTTATGTGCTCACCACTCTGGGTGCTTTCGGCATCATCATGCTGTTGGCACGGGCAGGGCATGAGTCTGAAGAGATCGTCGATCTGGCCGGCCTGAACCAGCGCAGCCCGTTGTACGCCGGCGTGATGGCCATCAGCATGTTCTCGCTGGCCGGCCTGCCGCCGCTGGTGGGGTTTTATGCCAAGCTGTCCGTCCTGCAGGCGCTGATTTCCTCGCAACAAACCAGCTACATTGTGCTGGCCGTTTTTGCGGTGATCATGTCGCTGGTGGGCTCCTTCTATTACTTGCGTGTGGTCAAGGTCATGTACTTTGATGCACCCTTGGCCCATAACGCCCAGCCGGTTTCTGCGCCGGCAGATGCCAAGGCAGTGCTGGCCATCAATGGTGCGCTCATCCTGATCCTAGGCATCATGCCTGGCGGTTTGATGACCCTGTGCGCGCAGTCCATCAGCAGCATCGTCAAATCACTGGGTAGCTGACCTCTGCCATGACCCAAACTGCTTCAGTCTGGCTGGTCGTGCTGCTGGCCTTGCTGGCAGCCAACCTGCCTTTCATCAGCAATCGCCTGTTCGCGGTCTACGCGCTCAAGTTGCCGAAAAACCTGGCAATCAGGGCTGCAGAGCTGGTGGTCTGGTACCTGGTTGTCGGCGGTCTGGGCTTATACCTTGAGCAGCGGAGCGGTCAGATTGCACCGCAAGGCTGGGAGTTTTATGCCATCACCGGTACGCTCTTCATCACCTTTGCGTTTCCCGGATTTACCTGGCGCTACCTGTTCAAGCACCGCCCATGAGCGCATCTTCCGGTCCTGATCAAGCCGGTGCAATTGCCGACGCGCACCTCGTCGAGACCTGCATCGATTCGGTCGAGATCCTGAGAGGGAATTTCCTGCATGCCTTGCGCGATACCGTCAGGCTGCCCGATGGCAACCAGGCAACGCGCGAATACGTCATTCACTCCGGTGCCGTGATGATCGTGGCGCAACTGGACGACGGGCGTCTGGTGCTGGAGCGCCAGTACCGCTACCCCATGCGTGCCGTGATGGTGGAGTTTCCCGCGGGCAAGCTCGATCCGGGCGAAGGTTCGCTGACCTGCGCACAGCGTGAACTGCTGGAGGAAACCGGTTACACCGCACGTGAATGGGCGAGGGCGGGCGTGTTGCATCCGGTGATCTCGTACTCTACCGAATTTATTGACATCTGGTTTGCGCGCGGGCTGACACTCGGCCATCGCAAGCTGGATGCCGGGGAGTTTCTGGACGTCTTTACGGCAACACCCGCTGAGCTTCTTGCCTGGTGCGCCAGCGGCGAGGTCACGGATGCAAAAACATTGACAGGCGCACTGTGGTTGCAAAACGTGCTCTCCGGGGCGTGGGCTTTGGACTGGCAAACTGCAACACCCTGATCCCCCGGCGATAATCCGGCCATGAAAGTCCTGAATCTCCAATGTGCGCACCAGCATTCATTTGAAGGCTGGTTTGCGTCCGAGGACGACTTCCAGGCCCAGCTGTCGCGCGGCCTGATCGAATGCCCGATGTGTGCCGACAAAAGCATCCAGAAACTTCCCAGTGCACCACGTCTCAACCTGGGTGGCCATGACATCGTGAGCGCAGGCAGCCGGGCTGCTGCGTCTTCACAAGTTGCCATTCCGAACCCGGCGCGGGTCGTCGAAGGCGAGGCCAACGCCATGGCGGGTATACCGGCCGCAAAGAGTCAGGCAGAGCAGGCCGCGTTCCTGAAGGCCTTGCGTCATGTGATGGCGCATACCGAAGATGTCGGAAGCCAGTTTGCGGATCAGGCCCGCCGCATGCACTATGGCGAACTGGAGGCGCGCAGCATTCGCGGCCAGGCCAGTGCGCGCGAAACCGTGGAACTGATAGAGGAGGGCATCGACGTCATGCCCTTGCCTTTGCTGCCTGGGATCAAGGAAACGTTGCAGTAATGACCCCCACGGTCGTTCGCTTCGCGTAACTCCCGAGGCCTTGCAGGCCGCGGCTCGCGAGACGCTTCGCCTCTGTCGCCTGTCCAAACCTGCTCAAGCAGGTTCGGAGCCGCAGGCTCCAGCCCCTAGGGGGCCGCTGCGCCTGCGGTCTGGCGAAGCCAGTCCCGCGGAGAAATAGAGCCCCCACGCTTTTCACTTCGTGTAATGCGCTGCCCCCCGAGGGGGTGCTGCGCCTGCAGCCCGGCAAAGCCGGTTCTGCGGCCCCTGCTTGAAAGGTTGTCCAGGTCGTTGACGCGCAGGTCCCGGCGCTGACCCAGTAACTCAGGGGTACAGGCCGCGCAACTCGCGCGTGTGCAGGATTCGCTTGCAGGCCACGATGAAGGTGGCGGTACGCAGGCTGACCTTCTGGTCTTGCGCCACGGCCCAAACACCGGCAAAGGCGTCTTTCATGATTTTCACCAGGCGCTTGTTGATTTCTTCTTCGTCCCAGAAGAAGCTGGAAAAATCCTGCACCCATTCAAAGTAGCTGACGGTCACGCCGCCGGCATTGGCGATCACGTCCGGCAGCACCAGCACGTTGCGGTCATGCAGGATGTCGTCGGCGGCAGGTGTCGTCGGGCCGTTCGCGCCTTCAATGATCATGCGCGCCTTGATGCGGCCGGCATTGGCGGCAGTGATTTGCTGCTCAAGTGCGGCCGGAATCAGGATGTCGCACTCCACGTCCCAGAACGCGTCATTGGCAATGACTTCGGCTTCGGTGAATCCGGCCACACTGCCATTGGCTTCCACATGACGCAGCAGCGCCGGCACATCGAGGCCGGCTTCACGGTAAATCGTGCCGCCATGGTCTTGCACCGCGACCACACGTGCGCCGGTTTCGGCAAACAGCTTGCCCGCCACACCGCCCACATTGCCAAAGCCTTGCACGGCGACCCGTGCGGTACTGATATCAAGGCCAATGTGCTTGGCCGCTTCGGTGCCCACGGTGAACACGCCGCGCCCCGTGGCTTCACGCCGGCCCAGCGAGCCGCCCAGGTCGACCGGCTTGCCCGTGACGACGCCGGTTGAGGTGGAGCCGGTGTTCATCGAGTAGGTGTCCATCATCCACGCCATGATCTGGTCGTTGGTGTTGACGTCCGGCGCGGGGATGTCCTTGTTGGGGCCGATGATGATGCCGATTTCGCTGGTGTAACGGCGCGTCATGCGCTCAAGCTCGCCACGCGAAAGCTTTTTCGGGTCGACGCGGATACCGCCTTTGGCACCGCCGTACGGCACGTTCACCGCCGCGTTCTTGACCGACATCCAGGCCGACAGCGCCATCACTTCAGACAGCGTGACGTCCTGGTGGAAACGCACACCGCCCTTGCCGGGACCGCGCGAAACGTTGTGCTGCACACGGTAGCCTTCAAAGTGCGCCACGGTGCCGTCGTCCATGTGAATCGGCACGTCCACGATCAGCACACGCTTGGGCCGCTTGAGGGTTTCAGCCCAGCGCGCCAGGCTGCCCAGGTGCGGAATGACGCGGTCTACCTGCTGCAGGTAGTTGCCCCAGGGGCCCAGGTTGTCCGCCTGCAGGTAAGACGGAAGCGGGTGAGACCCGGCGGGGGTGGGAACAGAAGAGGCTGCGTGTGACATTGAAAAAGCTCCTTGTGGGATTTCTTGCGGGAAAGTCTGCGGGAAGAATCAATGGACGGAGCTTAAAAGCCTCGGCCTAAATAGTCCAAGGCATTGTTCACCAATATCTATGCAAATAATGCATATCGCTGATTTTTGATGGCTGCTGAAGCTGCGCAACCCGCGTCGTCACACCGTGAACTGCAGCGCCGCCAGCCGCGCATAAACGCCCCCGCGGTTTACCAGCTCGGCATGCGTGCCTTGCTCCACCAGCCGCCCATGGTCCAGCACCAGGATGCGGTCAGCCTGCTGCACAGTGGCCAGCCGGTGCGCAATCACCAGCGTCGTGCGGTCCTTCATGGCCGACTCCAGGGCCGCCTGCACCATGCGTTCGCTTTCGGCATCCAGCGCGCTGGTGGCTTCATCCAGCAGCAGCAGCGGAGCGTTTTTCAGCATCGCCCTCGCGATCGCAATACGCTGGCGCTGGCCACCGGAAAGCCGCACACCGCGCTCCCCGAGAAAGGTGTCGTAGCCTTCGGGCAGGGCGGTAATGAACTCATGCGCGAAGGCCGCCCTGGCCGCTGCACGGGTCTCTTCATCAGTGGCTTCAGGTTTGCCGTAGCGGATGTTCTCCAGCGCGCTGGTCGAGAAGATGACGGCGTCCTGCGGCACGATGCCGACGCGCTGCCGCAAATCGTGCAGCGCCATGTCGGCTGTGCGCACGCCATCCAGTTCGATGCGGCCCGAGGCCGGGTCATAAAACCGCAGCAGCAGCTGGAACACCGTGCTCTTGCCTGCGCCGCTGGGTCCCACGATGGCCACCGTTTCACCGGGCGACACGCTCAGGGAAAAGTTTGTCAGGGCAGCTTGCGCGGGCCGCGACGGGTAGTGAAACGTCACTGCTTCAAATTTGATAGCGCTTCCCGCCCGTGTGACCTGCCCGGGAACCGGATTTGCCGGTGAAATGACGGGTGAACGCGACGTCAGCAGCTCCATCAGCCGCTCGGTGGCGCCGGCCGCCCGCAGCAGGTCGCCATAGACCTCGCCCAGCACGGCCGCCGCGCTGGCCAGGATGATCACGTAAACAACCGTCTGCCCCAGGTGGCCCGCCGTGATGTCGCCCCGCATTACCGCCTGCGTGCCCTGGTACAGGCCCCACAGCAGCGCCGCCGACGTGGCGATGATGATGAAAGCCACCAGCACCGAGCGCGCCCTGGTGCGGCGAATCGCAGTGTTGAAGGCATTGGTGGTTGACGCATCAAAGCGCGCGGCCTCGCGGCCTTCAGCGGTGTAGCTTTGCACCACCGGAATGGCGTTAAGCACTTCGGCCGCGATCGCGCTGGAGTCGGCCACGCGGTCCTGGCTGGCGCGCGACAGCTTGCGTACACGCCGGCCAAACCAGACCGAGGGCGCGACGATCAACACCAGCACCACCAGTACCTGCACCATGAGGTACGGGTTGGTATAGACCAGCATCCCCAGCGCGCCCACGCCCATCACGGCATTGCGCAGGCCCATGCTGAGCGAAGAGCCCACCACCGTCTGCACCAGCGTTGTGTCGCCGGTCAGGCGCGAGAGCACTTCGCCTGTCTGTGTGGTTTCAAAAAACTCGGGGCTTTGCCGCACGACATGCGCGTAGACCGCATTGCGCAGGTCTGCCGTCACGCGCTCGCCCAGCCAGCTCACCATGTAAAAGCGGCCTGCCGAAAAAAGGCCCAGCGCCGCTGCCACCCCAAACAGCTCAAAGAAATGGGTGCGCAGCGCCATCAGCTGCTGGCCCTTGTCCGCCGCGCTGAGCCCGCCGTCAATCAGGCTGCGCAGGGCCAGCGGAAACACCAGCGTGGCAACGGCCGCCATCACCAGGAAAAACATCGCCAGAACAATCCGCCCCCGGTAGGGACGCAGGAAGGGAACGAGGCCGGAAAGGGAGCGGGGCGCGCCCTTGGGCGCATTGGAAAGGGAAGAAGTAGCCATGCGGGGAGTTTAGCCATAAAAGATGTCTGTACAAACACAGCCTTGACAATGTTTGTCTAGGCATGTATTATTCGTGTCCATGAAATCCGAATCCAGCCGTCCGCCAGCTGTCCCAGTTCCCCTTTGTGGGTTGCCGGCCGAGTTTTATTGCGCGACCGATTACGACGCCGGGCAAAGCACCGGTGCGCTGATGCGCCAGATCCTCAACAGCGTCTCCCAGCAGGTCACGCGCGAACTGGAGCCCCAGGGCCTCACCAACGCGCAGTGGGTGCCCATGCTCAAGATCTACCTCGGCAAGGCCTCCACGGTGGCTGAACTCGCCCGTGTGTGCCAGCTCGATGCCGGCTCCATGACCCGCCTGCTCGACCGGCTCGAAGCCAAGGGCTTTTGCCGCCGCATCCGCTCCAGCGAAGACAGGCGCGTGGTCAATATCGAACTGACACCCGAAGGCCGCGAAGCCGCGAAAGAAATCCCTGCGGTGCTCAGCCGTGTGCAAAACGCCCACCTGGCCGGCTTCACGGTCGATGAGTGGCAAAACCTCAAAGGCTACCTGCGCCGCATCCTTGAAACAGCGCAGACCCTTCAAGCCCTTCAAGCAGCGAATGAAAAAGATGACAAATAACAGCAACACCCTTTGCAGCGCGTCCGCTTCTGTCTCGGCTTGCGTTTCGGTGAACCAGGCCGAACACGCTGAGCCGCGCCTGCCGCTCTGGCGCGCCTCTTTCCGTATGGCCCTGGTGGCCGCCGCCAGCGTGGTGGCCGTGGGCCTGATGGCGACCGGCCTCACGGGCTGTGCCGACATGTCGGGCATCGCGCCGCATTCCAGCCTGCGTGACGCGCCTTCGCTGGGCCTGGCTGCCGACACCGCCAGCCAAACGCCGGCCCAGGCGCCGCTGGCCGCCGAATGGTGGCGCGAGTTTGGCGATGTGCAGCTCAACGGCCTGGTCGACCAAGCCCTGCAAACCAGCCCGACCTTGAAGCTTGCGCAGGCCCGCCTGGCGCGCGCACTGGCCGTCACCGAGGTTGCCGATGCCGCCACGCTGCCGCAGGTCACCGGGCAGCTGGACCTGACGCGCCAGCAATACACCGCCAATGGCGCAGTGCCCGCACCACTGGCAGGCTCCATCCGCAACAGCGGTACAGCGCAGCTCGCGGTGAGCTGGGAGCTTGATTTTTTCGGCAAAAACCGCGCCGCGCTGGATGCCGCGCTGGGCACCGCCAGTGCCGCTGAAGCAGACGCGCAGGCCGCACGCTTGCTGCTGGCCAGCAATGTGACCCGCACTTACTTTCAGCTGGTTCGCCTGAACGAGCAGGTGACGGTGGCCCGCCGCACGCTCGCCCAGCGTGAAGAAACCCTCAAGCTGGTGCGCGACCGCGTCGACGCCGGCCTGGACACCCGCCTGGAGCTGCGCCAGAGCGAAGGCGGCCTTCCCGAAGCGCGCCTGCAGCTCGAAACCCTGCAAGAGCAGATGGCCCTCACGCGCAACGCGCTCGACGCCCTCATTGGCAAGCAAAATGGCACTGCAGCCCTTTCCCTTCCGGCGCAAGCAGCTATCAAAAACGTAGCAACCGCCACGGCCATTCCCGCCGACCTGCTGGGCCGGCGCGCCGACATCGCCGCTGCGCGGTGGCGCGTAGAGGCTTCGTCCAAAGACGTGGTCAACGCCAAAACCCAGTTCTACCCCAACGTCAACCTGGTCGCCTTCGCCGGTTTTTCCAGCATCGGCCTCGGTCGCCTGCTTGACTCGGGCAGCCAGCAGTGGGGTGTCGGGCCGGCCTTGCGCCTGCCGATTTTTGACGCCGGCCGCCTGCGTGCCAACCTGCGCGGCAAGACGGCCGACCTGGACGCCGCTGTCGAAAGCTACAACGCCGCCGTGATCGACGCGGTGCGCGATGTGGCCGACCAGGTCGCGTCATCGCAAGCCATCACGCGCCAGCAAACCGAGCAGCGCGCCGCGCAGGAAGCCGCGGAAGGCGCCTATGACATCGCCGTGCAGCGCTACAAGGCCGGCCTGGGCACCTACCTCAATGTGCTGACCGCCGAAACCAGCGTGCTGGCACAGCGCCGTCTGGCGGTAGACCTCTCGGCCCGCGCGCTCGACACACAGGTCGCGTTGATACGCGCCCTGGGCGGCGGCTACGGCAATCCCTCGGCGCAGGCGCCGCAAGCGCAGGATGCTACAAAAACAATAGCTGCTGGCGCTCGTCCTGATTGGGCTACAGCCGGTTTTAATTCTGAAAAATTGCCCGCAGCGCATTAAGCGCCGGCCCAAACGCAAGTAACGCATCGTTCCGAATCAACCAACACCTGACACCATCATGAGCGACACAACATCTACCAACTCCCCAGCTTCCGACGCACCAGCACAACCGCCCGCAGGAAACCCCAAACGCAAAAAGGCGTTGACGGCGCTCGCGGCCGTGGTGGTCGTTGCAGGGCTGGGTTGGTCTGCCTATGAATACCTGGTGGCCAGCCATTACGAGTCCACCGACAACGCCTACGTGCAGGGCAACGTGATCCAGATCACGCCGCAGATCGGCGGCACCGTCATGGCCATCATGGCCGACGACACCGATTTCGTGAAAGCCGGCCAGACGCTGGTGCAGCTTGACCCGGCCGATGCGAAGGTTGCGCTGGAACAGGCCGAGGCCGCACTGGCCCAGGCCGTGCGCCAGGTGCGCACGCTCTACGCCAACAACGGCACGCTGGCAGCGCAGATTGCCCTGCGCGATGCCGATGTGGTCAAGGCGCAAAGCGACATCGCCCGCGCCAGCGACGACCTGAATCGCCGCCAGTCGCTCACCGGCAACGGCGCGGTGTCCAAAGAAGAACTCAACCACGCGCAGACGCAGCTGGCCACCGCCAAAAGCGCGCTGGCTGCGGCGCAGGCCGGTGTGGTCGCTGCACGTGAGCAACTCACCAGCAACCAGGCACTGACCGAAGGCACCAGCGTCGAACAGCACCCCAGCGTGCAGGTTGCCGCCGCCCGGGTGCGTGAGGCCTACCTGGCCACGCAGCGCGCCGCGCTGCTGGCGCCCGTGGATGGCTATGTGGCCAAGCGCACGGTGCAACTCGGCCAGCGTGTGGCCGCCGGCGCGCCGATGATGTCCATCATCCCGCTCAACCAGGTCTGGGTCGACGCCAACTTCAAGGAAGTCCAGCTGCGCAACATCCGCATCGGCCAGCCCGTGACGCTGGTAGCTGACCTGTACGGCAAGAAGGTGGAATACAAGGGCAAGGTGGCCGGCCTGGGCGTCGGCACCGGTGCGGCTTTCTCGCTGCTGCCCGCACAAAACGCCACCGGTAACTGGATCAAGGTGGTGCAGCGCGTTCCGGTGCGCATCGCGCTGGACGCCAAACAGCTTGCCGACAACCCGCTGCGCGTGGGCTTGTCGATGGACGCCGAAGTGGACGTGAGCAGCAAGGAAGGCAAGACCCTGGCCGATGCGCCGCGCGACGCTGCCCTGGCACACAGCCAGACTTACGGCACGCCTGACGACGCGGCCGACAAGGATGTGCAGCGCGTCATTGCCGCCAACACCGGCAAATCCGTGAAGCTGGCCAAGCCCGCCGTCGCAGTCAGGCCGGCCTTGCCGCAGGGCGGCGCTGTTTCGCCCGCCCAGGCCGGCGCCGATGCGCAGCGCCTCGCGTTCAGCCACACGCTGTCGCTGGCTGGCAACCGCGTGGCGCCCTAAGCCACAAGCCTCACACAACCCGCAACCCGCACTTCCAGCTCGCGCAACCGCAGCGATTTCCCGTAGCGGTTTCCACCAGCCCCTTATTCGCAAGGCTTTCATGGCTTCCGCACCTGCTCCCGCCCCCGCCTATGTCCAGCCGCCGCCGCTGACAGGCTCCGCCCGCCTGTGGGGCACGCTGGCCCTGTCGGCCGCGACATTCATGAATGTGCTCGACACGTCCATCGCCAACGTGTCGTTGCCCGCGATTGCCGGCGACCTGGGCGTGAGCCCCAACCAGGGCACCTGGGTCATCACCAGTTTCGGCGTGGCCAATGCGATTGCCGTGCCGCTCACCGGTTGGCTATCGCAGCGCTTCGGCCAGGTGCGTCTGTTCACGGCCAGCGTCATGCTGTTCGTGCTCACGTCGTGGCTGTGCGGCCTCGCGCCCAACATGACCACGCTGATTTTTCTGCGCGTGCTGCAGGGCCTGGTGGCCGGGCCCATGATCCCGCTGTCGCAGGCGCTGCTGCTGTCGAGCTACCCGAAAGCACTGGCGGGGCTGGCCATGGCGCTCTGGTCCATGACCACGCTGATCGCGCCGGTGATGGGGCCGCTCCTGGGCGGCTGGATCACCGACAACATTTCATGGCCCTGGATTTTTTATATCAATATTCCCGTCGGCTTTGGCGCTGCCTTCATCACCTGGAGCATCTTCCGGAAGCGTGAAAGCGTCACGCGAAAGCTCCCCATCGATTCAGTGGGTCTGGCGCTGCTGGTCATCTGGGTCGGCGCGCTGCAGATCATGCTCGACAAGGGCCAGGAGCTCGACTGGTTCCATTCCGGTGAAGTGATTGCGCTCGGCATCATCGCGCTGGTGGGCCTGATCGCCTTCGTGATCTGGGAACTGACGGAAGAGCATCCGGTGGTCGACCTCACGCTGTTCAAGAAGCGCAACTTCTGGGCCGGCGCGCTGGCGCTGTCGGTGGGCTACGGACTCTTCTTCGGCAACGTCGTATTGCTGCCGCTGTGGCTGCAGCAATACATGGGCTACACCGCCACGCAGGCCGGCATGGTGCTGGCGCCTGTCGGCGCCTTCGCGTTGCTGCTGTCGCCCGTCGTCGGCAAGAACATCGCGAAAGTTGACCCGCGCCGCTTCGCCGCGTTTGCCTTCATGGTATTTGCGCTGGTGCTGTGGATGCGGTCCAACTTCAACACCCAGGCCGACTTCCGCACCATCATGATCCCGACCATCATCCAGGGCGTGGCCATGGCCTTCTTCTTCATCCCCCTGGTCACCATCACGCTGTCGGGCATTTCGCCCGACAAGATTCCCGCGGCCTCCGGCCTGTCGAACTTCGTGCGCATCACGGCCGGCTCCTTCGGCACCTCGATTGCCACCACCATCTGGCAAGACCGCGCCGCCATGCACCACGCGCAGATCAGCGAATACGTGAACCAGGGCAGCACCGCCACCAACAGCGCCCTCACGGGCCTCGCCGGTGCCGGCCTCACGCCCGACCAGGCCCTGGGCACCATCAACCGCCTGGTCGACCAGCAGGCCTACATGCTGGCCGCCAACGACGTGTTTTATGCCTCCTCGCTGATCTTCCTGCTGCTGATTCCGCTGGTGTTTTTGACGCGGCATACCAAGGCGGGAGCGGGGAGTGCGGACGCCGCTGCGGGCGCGCACTGAGGCCTCTGCGTGGGGTTGGAACGAGGGCGGCGCTTTGTGCACCGCTTTTTTTTGCTATTAAATCAGTAGCTGCTTGCGCCTGTCTGCATTGGTCTACAGGCCTGTTTCGTATCTAAAAAGCAGCCCCCAAGTGCTCAAAAGCAAGGGGTTTTGGCGCTGCCACACTTTGCAAAGGCCCGCAGCCTCCTCCAAAGCTAATTTGGGCCTCTTTTTAGGTATTAAAATGGGCTGAAGCCCAAACGGAATATGCGCGAGAAGCTATCAAATCAATAGCGTTTCAGGCGAGCAGGGCGTCCAGCGGGCTGGCGGTGCCGCCAGCGGCAACCTTCCGCACATGGGCGTAAATCATCGAGGTGCAAGGCGCAAACGGATATGGGCTCTACCTTGTGTTCCGATGTCGCGCGGATGCGTCATGTGGCCGTTGCGGCCATGCCATCGGACAAAAAAACGGACCCAATACAGGTAAGTTTTCTCAGTGCCAAGGCCATAGTGCAAATACCGAACCCGCTCCCGGACCTGATCCAGCAAGCGGGCAGACTGCAGTGGAGGATTGCGGGGTTTCACAGAATTTTTATGCCTGTATGAATTTACAGTATATTTCTTCGAGGCCCAGCATGCAAGCGGCTTACAGAGGGTTTTTATGTCCAAATTAGATTGCAACCGCCAGGTTATACGGCAGGTTTTGCGGCATACATTACGTTAGGCGCCTCATGAAGGTCAAAGCTCTCGCAGCCTTTCAGGCATCCTTCCCCATCGATTCAGAATACGACCATCCAGATGGTTGTTATCTCGCCCGAAAGATCGAGCAACACTTGCGAACCTTCCTTCCGATCGTGGAAGAATTCGACAACTGGCGCGACTGTGGTTGGTACGTTCCGTGTACGGTAGAAGGCAGTCGGGTTTGGGTATGCTTTGCGCGCTACTTTGAAGGTGAAGCATGGCAGCTCTTCATCGAACCAATTGGCCTGCCTAGCTTTGTCGGCAGGCTGTTCGGCAAGCGTCCACCTCCGCGTACCGCCGCCATTCAGCGGCTTGCTATCGAAGTTGATCGCGTACTTAAGAATGAACCCACAGTTTCAGAGGTCACGTGGGCAATCAATAACGATCCGCGGCGTGGTGGAGCGTCCAGCCCTGCCTCTCTACCTTGGCCTATCGATGCCGGCGCCTAACCCTTCCATCGAGGGGATGCCCAGAAGGCTACGCCTTTCGGTCACCCCTCATGTCAAACGTTATAGCGCATGAGAAACATCGTCCTTCTCATTGCTCTTTGCGGAGTTTGCGGCTTGTCCGCTCTTGCCCAGAAGGCGCCCTCGGTCGTCACTTCGACTCAGATCGAGGAGTACCAAGCAAAGGGCGAGGCGCAATGTGTTGCGGCCGGGCGCGCTGACGGTCGTCGTCCCGCTGCGGCAGTGAAATCGTATTGCGAGTGCGTATTCGACGCGTTGAAGGAATCGATGACATTCATTGAGTGGAAGGAGGCTTACCAGCTTTCCTTTGTTGACCCAGAAGCCGAATGGAGCGTGTTCGACAGACGGACAGATCGAATTGCGCCGCGGTGCGCGCGGAGGACGCTGTAGTATGTCTTCAGCGATGGAGCGCTCTAACCTGTCAATCGACACGGACCCACAACAACAGAAGGCGGCTTCGCCGCAGGCGTCGTGGCACGGTCATCTCCGACGTTAGACATCGGCATGCAGGCAGGGTCTCAACGTGACGTGGCAGAAATCGGGCGACTGGCCTACCTCGTCCGACTGGTCGCGGGGTTAGCCTTCGCAGCAGTTCTTTACTTTCTGACAGTTCTAGCTTTCATGAACTCTGCCGGTTCCTCCGTGCTTGTGTTGGTGCTGCTCGCTGTAGCCGGCGTTCTTGTGAACGTGGTGGGCCTTACGTACGTCATGGCCAAGTTCGTCCTGGTTCCGCGTCTGCGAGACGCGGGCTTCTTCGGCCCCCTCATGTGGTTGATGTTGGCCCTTTGCGTCTTTCCCGCAACAGCTCCGTTCTTTGTTCTTGCCCTGACTTTGATCCCCAGCGGGTTCGTGCGAAGCTAGGGACCGATGTCTAACATGCCAATCGACGCGGACCCACAACAGCAGGAGGCGGCTTCGCCGCTCATGTTGGTGGCCCGGTCATTTTTACGTTAAACGGCAGGCATGGCAGCATTCAAGCATCACAGCGCTTTCCCAAAGGAAAAGGACATTCAAGGGCGCCTGTACCCGCATGTCTGCTTTCATTGTAAGAAGTCTTTTAAAAAGCCCATTAGTGAGGCACCAAGGCTTTGCCCGCAGTGCACAGGCGAAATGGTGAGGCTCAGTCGCAAATTCTCAGCACCTGCCGCAGTTGACACTCTTCAATGGAAAAAGGTGCAGCTTTTGGTGGAGCACGGCTTTCTATTTCAGTCGGTTTAT
>NZ_JBFUFE010000007.1:0-106510 GCF_056403595.1 Polaromonas sp. P2_G11
CGTCGGCCGTCGGCGATGTTGCGCACCTGTGATGTCAGGTTACCGGCCATGAAGTTCACGTTGTCGGTCAGATCCTTCCAGGTACCGGCCACACCTTGCACATCGGCCTGCCCGCCCAGCTTGCCTTCGGTACCCACCTCGCGCGCCACCCGCGTCACTTCAGAGGCAAATGACCGCAGCTGATCCACCATGGTGTTGATGGTGTTCTTTAACTCGAGGATCTCGCCCTTCACGTCCACCGTGATCTTCTTGGACAAGTCACCGGCTGCCACGGCCGTTGTCACCTCGGCAATGTTGCGCACCTGCGCCGTCAGGTTGGAGCCCATGGAGTTGACCGAATCGGTCAAATCTTTCCACGTACCGGCTACACCTTGCACATCGGCCTGCCCGCCCAGCTTGCCTTCGGTACCCACCTCGCGCGCCACACGCGTCACCTCGGCCGAGAAGGTTCCGAGCTGCTCCACCATCTTGTTGATGATCATGGCCGTACGCAGGAACTCGCCTTCCAGCGCCTTGCCTTCTGCTTCGAGGGCCATGCTCTTGGAGAGATCGCCCTGGGCGACGGCACCAATCACACGCGCCACTTCGCTGGTCGGATGAACCAGATCCGCTATCAGGGAATTGATGGACTCGGCAGAGTCGCGCCAGAAGCCGGAGGCATCGGGCACGAATGCGCGCTCTTTCAAGCGGCCCTCCTTTCCGACCACCCGGCTCAATCGCTCCAGTTCTCGCGCCATCCGGACGTTCTCGGAAACGACATCGTTAAATGCATCTGCAACCTTGCCCGGTACACCCGTCCAGTCCTGCGGCAACGACGCATGCACATCGCCCTTCTTAAGGTCGGTCAACGCTGCGAGAATAATTTTTGTCTGGTCCGCTGCCGTATCGGCGTCATCAAGCACGGTGTTAATCGCGACAGCGTTTTCCAGCCAGAAGCCGGATAGTTTTTCTTCCGGCAGACGGCGACTCACTCGCGCAGCAGAGCGGGATTTGGTAGCAAGTCCCTTGCAGCGGCTGGTGGTCGCCGCCGTCATAGCCGACAGCTGATTGAATTCAGCGGCGATCTTTCCGTAGACGCCCTCCCATTCCGTCGGGAGTGTGACTGCGAGTTCGCCCCGCCGTAGCGCGCTGAGGGATTTGAGAATGAACTTGAGTTCGGTGTCGCGCTCCACCACGGCCAGCTTGGCTAGTGCCTCCATATCATTCATCCTGTATTGAAGGTAACGTTTTGTAGAAACGGCTGACGAGATTACTCGCGAACATTCAGAATGACAACACAAAGCCCTCACTATTTACCGAAGGGCGCGGCAATTTGCAGCATGCCTGTCACAACCTTTCATCTGTAGGTTTTGGCTTACATACCACTCCCTTCTAACGCTGTATATTTTGAAGTTACGCCTTGAAAATATCGCAGCAAGATGTATTCAAAAAACGGCGCGGCCCTGCAGCCAACCCTGCAGTTTTCTGGAGCATTTTCGACGGCACCATCACCATGAATGTTCAATTCCACAGCACATCAATCCAGGAAACGGCATTGGAAAGATGCGTGACGGAGGCGGCGCAATACGCACTCTTGCGGCGGCTCGCGCCTGTGATCCGTCACAATATGGCGGGAACGCTGCAGCCGATTGCCATGGTTGCGGCCATGCTGGAAAGGCGACTCCAAAAAGCAGACACAGATCCGGAAACGCTGCTGCGAAATGCACGCGACATCGTGACGTTGTCCAAAGAGGCGGGTGCATCCTGTGTTGAGTTGATGGGCTGGCTTGCCCCTCGGGAAAACAAGTCAGTCAAAGCCGGAAAAGGCATTGCGGAGTGTCTGGGCATGGTGGCAACCCAGCTCTCGTTCAAGGGCATTTCCATTGTCGACAACACCAGCCAGGCCGATGTCGAGCTGTCCCAGTCGGCGCTGCGCAATGTGTTAACGGCCGCGATCATTACCCTGACCGACACGGCCACCGGACCCAGGGCACTGCTCATGGAAACTGAATTCACCGATGGTTTCTTTTCCGTTCAGGCTTCATTGAATGAGCCGAATGCGTCCACGCCTGCGCGGGTGCCTGAGAAGTCGTCGTATCGGCAACTTGAATGGCATGACCTGGAAGCATTGGCGCTGCGGGAAGCCGTGCGCCTGACCCGTACGGAAAATCGGATCGCGCTGCTATTTGAAACATCCCCAACAACGCCGGACAGGCTGGCCGAGGCGGTACAAGCCTGACCAAATCCTTTTGGGCTCCCGTTCCCTCCCTTCCTCCTTCTTTCGGCGATAAATGTAGGACGATGGAGCGTATGGCCCAATTGCCTGTTTTTCACTGGCACACTGAGACCATGAGCAACATTCAAACCCTCGTGGTCACCTGTTGCCTGGCATTGGGCACATACCTGCTGCCGGCTGCCGCGCAAGCACAGCAAGCTCCCGCTGTTTCGGCGGAACCCCACGCCGCAGCCCTGCTGGAAAAGCACATGGCATTGGCAGGGCAGCTAGCGCAGAACGCCTACCACAGGCCGCTTTTTCTGGAGTCTTCAGAAGGTACCAACACGGTCAGTGGAAGTGCATACGCTGTACTGAATTCCCCTTTCAATACGGTTAGCGCCACGTTCAAAAGTCCCAATCGCTGGTGCGAAATGCTGATGCTCCACATCAACACCAAATACTGCCACGCCAGTTCGGACAGCAGCCCCAGCACTCTGAAAATGAACATCGGCAAAAAAACCGCCCAGCAGCTGGAAGACGCATTCGTGTTGCAATTCAACTATCGGCTGGTTGCCAGCTCTTCCGACTATCTGGGTGCCCAACTCAACGCCGACAAAGGTCCGCTGGGAACCAGCAATTACCGAATCGAACTGCAGGCGGTTCCACTGCCTGGTGGAAAAACCTTTATTCATTTGGGTTATTCCTATGGCTACGGCATCACCAGCCGCCTGGCCATGCAGGGCTACCTTGCCACCGTGGGCAGTGGAAAAGTGGGATTCACTCCAATACGGCAAGACCAGAACATGACGCATGTAGGCGGAATGCGTGGAGCGGTAGAGCGCAACACCATGCGTTACTACCTGGCGATTGAAGCCTACCTCGCCGCTGTGGACAAACCAGCCGCGCAGCAACTTGAAGCGCGCATGCTGTATTGGTTTGATGCCACGGAGCAGTACGCGCGGCAGCTTCATGAAGTAGACAAGAACACTTATCTCACCATGAAAAGGGCTGAATACCAGCGGCAGCAGGCCGCCCTGTAGGCTGTGCCGACGAGTGCCCGCACAGCCAGAGCTATGGTTAAACCGCCTGCGGTGGCACGTTGGTCGCCGGCTCGCGAATCGGTAGCGTCGGCTCCGGCGGTGGATCATTGACCTCCGGGGGCGTGCCAGGCGCAGGCGGAATAATCACCGGCGGCACCTCGGTGGGAATATGGATGCCCGGGGTGCCGGGACTGGGTTCCGGAACGGGAACATGAAGTCGCATTGGATGCTCCGGGGCCAGGGAGTTATCTGATCCAGCGTGGCAAGTGCGAACCGGCGCGGCGACGCAACTGTGATCGCAGCACGATCATGGCCAAGGCGCCGGCGGCGGCGGCCATCAATGCCGAACGGCACGGGTATTCCGCGACCTGGGTCCGAATAGAACCCATAAGGGGGGCTCGCTTGTCGTTGGCCCGAGCTACCAGCGGTCGGGTCGCTTGGTTGTCGGACGAAAAACCACCTGTTCCATGGGCTTGCTCCGCCAATACCGCCTCTTCGGCAGACGGAAAAACATCTTCTGACAGCTTGCGTGGACCTGCACCGGAACGGTAAACAGCGTCCTCTGTGGACTGGCCCGTTAACACTGCGGATTCGTTCATGCCGTCCTCCTTCAGGCTCGCTGGAGCGCGGATTCGTCATTCGCAACCTGGTCCAGTTTTTGGCTTTGAGTCACGCAGTAAGCAAGCAGGCAGTCAATTTCAGTCGATTTATCAAATACCGCATCGACACCCAACTCCGCACAGCGCCTGCGCATCTCGGGTGTTGCGTAGTTACTGAATACCACTATTTTTTGAAGCGGCCTGCGGGCGCGGCAAGCCTGCAACACCCCGAGACCGCTTCCTTTCTTGAGAAAGAGGTCGACGATGGCCAGATCCCATTGCGCGTCATTGCGCGTCAACCACTCTGCCCCCTGCTCTTCAGTATCAGACGTGCCAACCGCTTCTACCGGAGCGAGTTCTTCCAGCGTACTGATCAGGTTTTCGCGGATGGTCGGGTTGTCCTCTACGACATAGGTTTTCATTTTTGGCAACGTCATCGGCGTATCCCCGTCTGTAACTGGGCCTGGATGTCTTTCATGGCTGCAAATTTAAGCGAAGCGTCTTCCGGTTTCTGCCGGAGGGACGAGCATGCCCGTGTAGGAGAAAAGGCCAGCGCGCCGCCAAGGCGCCTAAAACCTGACGTCTACATGAACACTTTGCACACGCTAAAACGGTAAGCCATGTCTTACGCAAGGAGAAGAAAGGCCTTACAGGGTGCACCGGCATCCGGCTACTGAATATGGATCTGCCGGCCCGTATGGTCTATGCACCAGACAACGACACCGGGACACAACCGGTGGAGCGCAAACCACACGGGGAATCACCATGAAACTGATGGGCGGACTTTTGGCAGGCATGGCAGCAGGATTGCTCACCGCCTGGCGAATTCATGCAAGCCCCCGGGATATCGACCTCGTCCATGCATTTCTCACCGCACTGGTCTGCGCAGCAAGCCTGTTTTTGTGTTCAATGCTGTTGCCCGATGGCCTTGCTGACGCATTTCAGGAACTCATGGGCTGGTGCCTGGCCGGCACCGTTGCCGCACTGGCACTGCTGGCCTGCGTGAAGGGGCTGGAAGGTTTGCTCGATACGTGACGGCCATATTGCGCCGGCCAAACCGCCGGCCCGCCTGCTACCAAAAGCCCCAGGCGCACCCTCCTTTCACCCGCCCCTGACGCCATCTTTTAAGAAGAAAGACTTTTCATGCCGCCATCCAAGCGCAACGCTATCAACCCTGGCCGAAATGCGGAAGGTGCAAAAGACAAAAAGTCGCAGCTTGAGGGATTTTCTACCGGCCCTGCCGCGGCCCTGACCACCAATCAGGGCCTGCAGATTCCGGACAACCATAACTCGCTGAAGGCGGGCGGTCGTGGCCCTACCCTGCTGGAGGATTTCATCCTTCGCGAAAAGATTACCCATTTCGACCACGAACGCATTCCGGAACGCGCTGTCCATGCACGAGGCTCCGCTGCACATGGGTACTTCAAACCCTACAAGTCGATGGTGCAATACACCAGCGCCGCCTTTCTCCAGGACCCGGACGTGGAAACGCCGGTATTTGTGCGGTTTTCTACCGTGGCCGGCTCCAGGGGCTCGGCGGATACTGTGCGTGACGTGCGCGGGTTTGCCGTGAAGTTTTACACCTCCGAGGGAAATTACGACCTCGTCGGCAACAACATTCCCGTTTTCTTTATCCAGGATGCCATCAAGTTTCCAGACCTGATCCATGCAGTCAAGCCCGAACCGCACCATGAAATGCCCCAGGCGGCCAGTGCCCACGACACCTTCTGGGATTTTGCTTCGCTGATGCCCGAAACCACACACATGCTGATGTGGGCCATGTCAGACCGCGCTATACCGCGCAGCCTCCGCATGATGGAGGGCTTCGGTGTCCATGCATTTCGTTTTATCAATGCCCGTGGCGATTCGCACTTTGTGAAGTTTCACTGGAAACCCAAGCTCGGCGTTCACGGACTGGCATGGGATGAAGCCCAGAAGATTGCCGGCAAAGACGCTGACTTTCACCGGCGCGACCTATGGGAGGCCATCGAAAGCGGCAATTTTCCCGAATGGGAGCTGGGCGTTCAAATCGTGGACGAAGGCAAGGAGGACGAGCTGGGGTTCGACATCCTGGACCCGACCAAACTGATCCCGGAAGAACAGGTGCCCGTGCAGATCATCGGGAAGATGGTGTTGAACCGTAATCCCGACAATTTCTTTGCTGAAACCGAGCAGGTGGCA
This sequence comes from Polaromonas sp. P2_G11, assembly GCF_056403595.1. Taxonomy (NCBI): domain Bacteria; kingdom Pseudomonadati; phylum Pseudomonadota; class Betaproteobacteria; order Burkholderiales; family Comamonadaceae; genus Polaromonas; species Polaromonas sp. P2_G11. The sequence continues at coordinate 6,015 of NZ_JBFUFE010000007.1, forward strand.
TTCCACCCTGGCCACCTGGTGCCGGGCATCGATTTTTCCAATGACCCGCTGCTGCAGGGCCGCCTTTTTTCCTACACGGACACGCAGCTGTCACGCCTGGGCGGCGCCAATTTCCACGAGATTCCGATCAACCGCGCCGTCTGCCCGATGCACAACTTCCAGCGCGACGGCATGCACCGCCAGGCGATCAGCAAAGGACGGGTAGCGTATGAGCCCAATACGCTGGGCAATGGGACAGAGTTCAGGATCGATGGCGGAGCGCATGGCTTCCAGTCATACCCAGAACAGGTAGAGCCACCCAAAATCAGGCGCCGCAGCCCTTCATTCGACGATCATTTCTCCCAGGCGGCACTGTTCTGGAACAGCCAGAGCGCGGTGGAAAAAGACCATATCGTTGCGGCATTCCGGTTTGAGCTCTCCAAGGTGGAGGTCCCTGAAATCCGCCAGCGCATGGTGGACAACCTGGCCCATGTGGACCTGAAACTGGCAACCCGTGTGGCAACCCCGCTGGGCATCAATCCGCCGGATCCCAAGGCCGCATCCGGCAGGCTGGGTTTCCGGGATTACCGCATGACTAGCAAGATCGAGGAAGACCCGGCATTGCGCATGGTGGGCCGCACCGGCGGCAGCGTCAAGACACGCAAAGTGGCCATCCTGGTAGCGGACGGCGTCGAAGCCGCAGCCCTCAAGCGCATCCAGCAAGACCTCCTGGACGCCGGTGCGCTGTGCAAACTCGTCGCGCCACACCTCGGCACAGTCAGCACTTCGTCCGGCCGGCAGCTTGCGGTGGACCATACTTTCACGAATATGCCCTCCGTGATGTTCGACGCAGTGCTGATCCCCGGGGGAGGCGACAGCATAGGCACCCTGGCCGCCATGGGCGAAGCTGTGCATTTCGTGCTGGAGGCCTACAAGCATTGCAAAACGATTTGCGCCATCAACGATGGCGTCCAGCTGTTAAGCACCCTGGGTTTCAGCCTGGGCAAAGACCCGGAGCTGATCCAAGTGCCGACGCCAGGAGTCCTGATTGCCGATGCACGCAAAGTGACTGAGGGGCAGGTTTCACAGGACTTTATGGCAGCCATCGCCCTGCATCGCCACTGGGACCGGTTGAATGTCGACGCCATCCCGGCGTGAGACTTCAAAGCCCTTCAGGGATTCAGCGTGAGCCGGTGCACGTAGGTTGACGGGTTCATCTGCAACGGCCGGTATTGCACTGCGGCCCAGCGCTCCTTCATGTCGCGATAGCGTCCGGAAAACACAAGGCCGCTTTGCCCCGTTTGGTAAATGAAGCGTGAGTTCTCCAGGTCTGCGAGGTCATACACGGCCCGCAAAGAAGCGGCCTGCCGGTTGGCGAAAGGCGCCGCGTCCCCGGTCGCCCAGTATTGCCCCACGTTGACGGTAAAGGTGTCCCCACCGGTGGGAACGCGGACATCGAAAAATTGTGCGAGCCAGGGCACGTTGCCAAATGGCTTGTGGGCAGACAGCGCGAAGTGCGCCCTGCCCCAGCTCCAGGCCTCTACGTCGTTCCCATAGGCTGCCTGGAGGCGATCCAGCGCCCGGTTCAGCGCAGCAGCAGACTGCGCCGCACAACCAGCGGTGCCGCACCATCCGGTGTCGTTGTGCTCGAGAATGTCTTCCAGCGTGCTCCTGAAATGGCGCTTGCCGTAAAGGGTCTTGAACGCGGGCTCACCCAGTTTTGCACCGATGATGCCCCGTGTCAGCTCGTCTGCCCACGCGGCAAACACCAGCGGCGCCGCGTGGTCGGCACGCATGGCCCCGTCAAATCCCGCCATCCTGCGGCGTACTGCTTCTGCCAATGGATGGGCGGAAGACTGCGACAGCGTTTTCTGCAGGAAAGGCAAGAGCCGCACTGTGGCCGCCGAGAACTGGTCACCCTGTATTTTTTGCATGGACTCCATGGTGTGCCTGGGTGTGGCAGCCAGCAATTGCTCAATGCGGTTGTAGCGGTAAGGCACGGTCCAGTCCTGCCCCATGAAGAAGGGATAAGCAGGTGGCGAAATGCGCTGGTTCGCTGTAGACCACCAGCCCTTGGCCTCAATCGCCGAATTGGCAGCCTCGGGCGTCTGCGCATAAGGCACCCAGCCTGCCCAGTCGTATCGCACTTCCCAGCCGGGTGACGGCGCGGTCCCTAGGATGTCGTTATCGGGTTTTCGCAGCGGCACCTTGCCGACCGCCTTGAAACCGGTCTGGCCGAAAACATCCGCGGTCACGACGTTTTGCATGGGCGAGTGATAGGCCGAAAATGCCGCAAGCAACTCCTGGGCAGACTGCGCCCGATTGGCGCGCAGGCCTGCCAGCACGGTCTGGTTGTCGGCATCAAGGGCACTCCAGCGCAACGCGATCACATATTTGCGGATATCAAGCAGGTCGGCGTGCGACTTCTGGACGTCACTGAGAACGGGACCGTGGCGGCTTTCTCGTACATTGAGCACCACATCGGGTTGACCCTTCACCTTGATCGTCTCGCTACGAACCTTGAAGTCCTCCCAGGCCATGTCGGCGTTTGCGCCGCCAGCATGGGGTACGCGGTACTGCTGCGCATTGGCGGGATTGACCTGCTCCAGGTACAAATCCTGCACATCCGGGGCGGTGTTGGTGAAGCCCCAGGCCACCTTTCCGGTATGCCCCATCACCACAAAGGGCAAGCCAGGCAATGTCGCGCCAATCACGTCCAGCCCAAGCGCGCTCACGCCGTTGGCTGTCTTGCCTTCAGGTGCCTGCAGCCGCGCGAAATACCAGACCGCCGGCGCCGAAAGTCCCAGATGCGGATCGTTGGCGAGCAGCGGCTTGCCGGTGCTGGTGTGAGAGCCCGCCACAACCCAGTTATTGGAACCTTTACCTCCCACGTCGCCGAGCGCCAAAGCCCAGTCGTTGATGTCAGAGGCCAGCGCAATGACGTTTAATGGCGAAGGTTTCTGATAAAACAGGCCTCCAGCCCTTGATTTACCAGCGCCAGCAGCTATCTTTTTCGTAGCATCCGGAAGATCAGACCGGTACACGCCCAAGCCCGCATACAGCTTGGCAAAGTCCACTTTCGAGGCAGGCTGTTCGCCTGGGTAAGGCGGAAACAACTGCTGGAGTTCTGCGGGCTTCAGCAGCCGGGCCGCCGACAGGCGCGCGAACTCGGTGCCCCAGTTGCCCCCCAGGTCCAGCGCCATCATCAGCGACCATGCGACGCTGTCAGTGGGAGACCAGGCTTTGCCGGAAAGGCCTCCGGGTTTGACGCCCACGATATGGAACTCGGGAGACAGCGCCTGCGAAGAGCCCTGATAAAAAGCATTGATACCATCGCTGTAGGCCTGCATCGCATCGCGCCCCTCGGCCGGCAGGTTCTGCCATTGGCGCTCGGCGGCCTGCACAACACCCAGGGTGCGCAGCAACCTGTCGGTTTCAAGTGTGGCCGGGCCAAACACCTCGGACAGTTCACCGTGCATGACCCGCCGGTTGAACTCAAGCTGCCAGCCACGCTCCTGTGCGTGGACATAACCTAGGGCAAACCAGGCGTCGTGGGGCGACTGAGCCTTGATGTGGGTGACATCCGCGGTGTCACGGGCAACCGATACGGAGCCACGCAAGCCCGCGGCCTGGAGTTCACCGTCGAGTGCCGGGAAGGTCCGGTAAATATAGAAACCCGCCACGGTGGCGGCGATCAGCAGCAACACCAGCAGCGCAGCAGAAATGCGTTTGAACCAGACCATCATGTTCCATCGGGTGATACGGATAGTGCAGCCAGGTGCCCATGGCGATGAGCATTTGGCATGCCAGGCAGAACCGGGGCGGCTCCTGCCGGCCCGACGCTATTTTGTTTGAAGATGGACTTTGCCGTCGGCAAACTTGAAACTGACGGTAGGCACCGTGAAGTCTTCAAAGGGGGCGCCCAGAGCAATCTCACCCTCTTGCAGCAACACACATTCCTGTCGGCGCAATGCCACGACAGCTGCGCTGTCGGAAAATCGCACCCAGGTGCCGTAACTGCTGACATCTTCAAGGTAAAACTTGCCGGCACGCCATTCAATTCTGGCGTGCCTGCGGGAAACGCGCGGATCTTGAACCACAAATTGCGCGTCGTGGTCTCGTCCCAGGAAAATCGGCAGCTCACCCGAGGCGAACTCGGTATTGATGTCCAGCCAGCACAACTCGATCGACGCCAGAGCCAGGGGCTGCGGGGCCGAGTGCGCCGTCAGGCTGGAAGGTACGGTAAATGATTCGGTCATGACCTCTGCCTGCCATTCGATGCGGTGGACCAGGCAGGCTTCGGTGCGGCCACGAATGTCCATGGCGCCAAGATTTCGGGAGCGTACGAGTGTGTCGGCTGGCAGCTTTTCGATGACGGCTTCGGTCGCGAGTATCTGGTCCGGGCCCGACAGGTCACTCAACCGGGAGGCCACATTGACAGCGTCGCCGAAGCAGTCACCATCCTGCTCGACAATTTCTCCGCGGGCAACACCCAGCTGCAACCGCATCTTGAGGTGCTCGGGCCAGTTCCGGATACGGTCGCGGTGAACCCGCTGCAGTTCGGTTACGGCGTCAACGGCGTCCGCATTGTCTGGAAACACCACCAGCACACCGTCGCCGAGGTATTTCACAACGTGGCCGCGATAGGCCACGCTGACCTTGCCTATCCACTGCGTCAAACGTGTGATGGCCTGAGTTGCCTTGGCATTGCCCAGCGATTCAAAAACCCCGGTGCTTCCGGTGAGATCGGCAAAAACGACGGTGACTTCTGCCATACGGTCTATGTAACTGCTTGTAGCTATCTTGTGTAATTAAAACATAAGCATGATTACGACAAGAAGAAATTGCGCGTCGAGACCCGCAACTGTAACTAAATGTTTTATTCTTCCATCAATCGGCAGCGTTGAACCAAGCGGCTCAAGCCACGGCGGTTTTTAGCTGGATGGCCTTGAATTCCAGAAATTCTTCAAAACCATAAACGCCGTTTTCACGGCCATTACCAGATTGTTTGTAGCCACCAAACGGTGCCTGACCATTGAAAGGCCCGCCATTGATATCGACCTGCCCGGTGCGCAGGCGGCGCGCCACTTTCATGGCCCGTTCGTCTGTGCCGCCCCATACCGCCCCGCCAAGACCGTAAATGGTGCTATTGGCGATTGCCACAGCCTCGTCCTCATCGTTGTAGGAAATAACGACCAGGACCGGGCCGAAAATTTCTTCCTGTGCCAGCGTGTCAGTTGCCTTGATCCCCAGGATGGTGGGCTGAACAAAGTAGCCTTTGGCAAAGTCAGGCGCGCCGGCGCCACCGGCAATCACGTCCGCACCTTCTTCAATGCCGGTGCGGATGAAACCCAGGACACGGTCGCGCTGGGCTGCACTGACCAGCGGTCCGAGCTTGCTGGTTTCCTCCAGGCTGGGGCCAACACTGAATTTCGCGACAGCTGCCTGTGCGAGCGCCTTGGCTTCCTCATAACGCCCGGCCGGCACCAGCATGCGGGTATGGGCCGAACAGGTCTGGCCGCTGTTGAGCATGCAGGCCGACACGGTGCCTTTGACCGCAGCTTCGAAATTGGCATCGTCCAGGATGACGCTGGCCGACTTGCCGCCAAGCTCGAGCGCTACCCGCTTGACCGACTGGCTGGCCAGTTCGCTCACACGTTTGCCTGCCCGGGTAGAGCCGGTAAAGCTCAGCATGTCGACTTCGGGATGCGTTGCCAGCACCTCGCCCACCACGGGGCCGACACCGTTGACCAGGTTGAATACGCCGGGCGGCAGGCCGGCCTCATGAATGATTTCAGCCAGGATCATGGCGTTGACCGGGGCGATTTCGCTGGGCTTGAGCACCACGGTGCAACCTGCCGCCATGGCGGGGGCGATCTTGAGTGTGATCTGGCTGAGCGGGAAATTCCAGGGCGTGATGCACCCCACGACACCGATCGGCTCGCGTACCACGAGCGAGTTGCCGACCTGCTTTTCCCATTCGAACTGGCGGGCCACCTTGGCAAAGTTTCCCCAGTGCCATGCGGGCCCTCCTACCTGGACGGCCCGGGCCATCTTCAGGGGCATGCCCACCTCGCGCGCAATGGCCACGGCCAGGTCTTCGGTGCGGGCCTTGATGCCGGCGGCCACTTTATCCAGGTAAGCAGCGCGCGTCTCGACGGACAACGCAGACCATCCGTCAAACGCAGCCCGGGCCGCCAATACCGCAGCTTCTGCCTCCCCGACGGTACCGGATGGCACGGTTGCCATCACCTCTTCGGTGCTGGAATCGTGGACAGGAAGGGTCTCCGAAGACTGGGCTTTAACCCATTGGCCGTTGATGTAATGCGCGGGATAGGCGGTCATTGTGGTGTTCATGTTGGGTCTGGCCGGGGCTGAAAAATTGAGCGAATGGTGGAAGGGTGACTTTTGTCTACAGCTGAAACTTAGTGTAAGTCTAAAGATTTAAACACTGTTCAATACCAGAATCGACTTGACATCTAGTTACTAACTCCTTGATTCATTTGTTGTTTTGCGTTAACCATTTCACACAAAACGTCTTGCAAATGAACCGCCGCAGTCTTAATCTAACAGAACAAACCGTTCCTCGGGAACGTGAACAAATACCCTACGGATGCCCGGTAGAAAGTTGTGAGACACATGCGCTGGTTAAAACCGAATCTGAAAAGCAGTTTCATGGCTTTGCTGGGCACTGGTGAAGTCACTGCTTCCGTTCTGGAAGACCGCACCGAAGAAATCCGCCAATTCATCCTGGATGAGCTTGGCGAGTTTGGTGAAAAGCACTACCCCAAGATCACGCGCCGCGTGCGCTACGCCCAGGACGTTCAAGGCCTGTGGTACACCCGCGGCGACATCATGGCGGTGCTTGCTGCCATGCATGGCGAAACAGTTGCCCGCGAAAAAGTCAGCCGTATCAGCGACAAATTCAAGGGCATGCTGCCACGCGGCCTCAGTTCCCGGTCCAGCCCCCTGACAACCTGACCTTCCAACTTTCAGTCTTTTCGCTTTTTCCGCCTGTTTTTTCCGTTTTCTTCCTGGCCTCCAAGGCTATTTTTAAACCAGCTTCGTGCTGGTTTTTTTTTGCTGAACACCGCCGCCGGCAGCGAAGCTCACCCGGGCCGGCGTTTTAACGCCAGTTAGTGCTGGTGGCCCCAGAGCAGGAAGGCATCCCGGTCTTCTACCACCAAGCTGGTTTTGCAACCCACAGGCAGCAGGACCTTGGTTGGCACGTGCCCGAACGGCAGGCCCGTCAATACACGTGCCTTCACCTGTTCCTGAAGCCACGCAATGACTGTATCCAGCTTGAAGCCTTTGTCATTCGGCGCCAGTTTGTAGTTGGTGAACTGGCCGAAAATGATTGCCTTCTGCTGCGCCAGAACGCCGGCTTGCAACAGTTGCGTGAGCATGCGCTCCACCCGATAAGGGTGTTCGCCGACATCCTCGACAAACAGGATGCCGCCTTTGACGGCCGGCAGATAGGGCGTTCCCACCAGCGCGGACAGGATGGCCAGGTTGCCACCCCAGAATACCGCGTCTTTAATGGTGAATCCGGCTCTAGCCTTTGCTCCACGAGCGGAAGCGGCTATTAAATTCATAGCGGATTTGGGCAGCTGCCAGCCGGTGCCTTCGCCCTGCCCCGTGATCAGGTCGTCAAAGCAGGCTTCCATGATGTCGTCAGGTGCTTCCGCGCCAAAGTCGTCCAGCGAGGGACCGGCCCAGGTCATCGCCCCGGTTTTGGCCAGCAAGGCCATCTGAAAGGCCGTGAAGTCGCTCAGGCCCACAAAACGCGTGCCTCCGGCGGCAGCCTTGGCGACCGCCTTGTAGTTGATCTTCGGCAGGATGCGGGTGAGGCCGTAGCCGCCGCGGGAGATCAGGGCGATGTCGGCCCCACTGGCTGCCGCACGGTGAATAGAGGCAAGCCGGGTTTCGTCGTCGCCGGCAAAACGCTGATGCTGCGCCAGCGCATCGGTATCGATTTCAACTTCATGTCCCTGGGACTCGAGGCGCTTCACGCCACGCTTGAAAGCTGCTTTGTCACGCACCGCGCTGGAAGGGGAATAGATGTAGATATGTTTTTTCACAGATGCAAGTATCCCATCCCGCGAAGGCCCTCGCCCCCTCCCTGCCGCGGATTGCAGAAGGTATAAACGGGTCAACCATGCTCCTTTACCTGCTTGACCTCCTCGGCGTTGCCGTGTTTTCAGTGAGTGGCGCACTGGCGGCGGGACGCCTGCAGCTTGATTTGCTGGGTGTGCTGGTCCTGGCCTCGCTGACGGCCATCGGCGGAGGCACCCTGCGGGACTTGCTGATGAACCGCCACCCGGTGTTCTGGATGGCCAACCCCACCTACCTGCTGGTGATCTGCGCGGCGGCACTGGGCACAGTGCTGTATGTACAGCTCCTGCCGATTCCTGCGCAGGCCCTGCTGGTGGCCGATGCCTTCGGCCTGGCCCTGTTTGCCCTTTCAGGTGCGCAGCTGGCCGAGGCGGCGCGGCTGTCGCCCATCATCGTGGTGTTGATGGGCACCATGACCGGTGTGGCCGGCGGCGTGATGCGCGACATCTGCAGCAACCAGATCCCCCTGCTGCTGCGACAGGACATTTATGCCAGCGCGGCGATTGCCGGAATTGTGCTGTACCTGGCTCTGAAGACCTTGGGCCTGAGACCCTCCTGGGCGTTCGGCATTGGGCTGGTGGCCGTGGCGGCGCTGCGGCTGAGCGCCATCTTCCTGGGCTGGCATTTACCGGTCTTCAAGCTGGCGGACTGAAAAACCGCACTGCTTGCTGCGCAATCGGCTCACCGTGCTCTTGCACAAAGTGGCCGGCCCGCGGCAGCATCAAGGGCTCGCCGCAACCGCGGATCAGGGCTTGCAGCTCCTTCATGACGGGCGGGCCCAGCACCGGGTCTTGTACACCCACCACCATCAATGTCCGGCCGGGCCAGTCGTTGTGCCAGAACGCGCGCGCCTGGCGTGAAATGGCGGCGCCGTCGGCATCAGGTGCATCCGGCACCATGGGCGGGAACGCGCGCAGCGCGGCGCGATGACCTTTGTCCGGAAACGGCGCGTTGTAGGCCGCGCACTCTGCGGGACTCATCTGCGGATTGCCACGCGCAAAAAGGCGCGCCACATCAAACCCGGGGTTCCTGGCGCACATCTCGCGCCAGGCCACAAAGCCTGCAGGCAAGGGAGCATCCCCGGTGCCCAGCATGGTGTTCATGACCAGCAGGCCTTTGTAGCGATGCGGCACGACCATCGGCAGCGTCAGGCCCAGCAAACCGCCCCAGTCCTGCACCACAAGCACGACGTTCTGCAGATCCAGTTTTTCTACCAACTCGAGCAGTATCTGGCGATGGGCGGTGAAGCTATGAAAGCTGTCCTTCTTGGGCTTGTCGCTTTTGCCAAACCCGACCATGTCCGGAGCTACAACGCGGTGCCCGGCCTGCAGCAGCGGCGGGATCATCTTGCGATAGAGGTAGCTCCAGGCCGGGTTGCCGTGCAGGCACAGAAAGGTCAGGCCGCCTCCCCCCACTTTGTTCTCACCGCCGCCTTCGTCGAGGTAATGCATGCGCAGCCCCTGCAGCGCCGGCAGGTCGCTCACATAACGGGGCGGCCAGGGATAGCCCGGCAGGGCATCAAACGCGGCGTCGGGCGTGCGCAATGCATCCTCGCGCAGCGGATGGGCCAGCCGCGATGCCTCGCGCTGCTCATCCCTGCGCCGGCGAAAGAACTCCTGCAGCAGTGCGCTGCATTCCGCAGCCAGCACCCCGCCCTGCAGTTGGGTCTGGTGGTTCAGCCGGGACTCGGCAAACAGGTCGATGACCGAACCGGCGGCGCCGGTCTTCGGGTCGGTCGCGCCAAACACCACGCGTTTGAGCCGGGCATGCAGCATGGCGCCGCTGCACATGGCGCAGGGCTCCAGCGTGACGAACAGCTCGCAATCGTCCAGCCGGTAGTTGCCCAGCGCCTGTGCCGCCGCGCGCAACGCCACGATCTCGGCGTGGGCCGTCGGGTCGTGCCCGTCTACCGGGGCGTTACGGCCCGTGGCAATGATCTCGCCACGCCGCACCACCACTGCGCCCACAGGCACTTCACCCGACCCGGCTGCCTGACGGGCCTGCGCAAGCGCCTGCTGCATGAAGATGATGTCATTCATTTGCTATTATTTTAATAGCTGCTTGCGCTCGTCCTGCAAGGGCCATAGCCTGTTTCTTATTGAATTACTTGTCGTCCTGCGACGGCCGGGGCTGCTGCATCAGGCTTTCCACGGACTGTTTGACCTGCTGCTGCACTTGCCGGCTTTGTTCCTGCGGCGTGGCGCCGCCAGAGACTGCAGGCACGCCGGCCGCCGGCGGGCCGGCCAGTTGGCTGCCCAGCTGCTTCTTGACCAGGAACCCCACGATGGCCAACACGACCAACAAGCTCACGATGCTGAACATGGCGCGCATTTCAGGCCTCCGTTGACGTGTTGCTTGTGCCGGCCATGCCCAGGCGGGCCATCCAGTTGGCCAGGCCGCGCTCGTTTTCATTGCCGGCCGCGTAAATGGCCTTCATCGCTGCGTGGGACTCGGGCCTGTGCTGGTTGATCTTGACCTTGCACTGAAGATCGGTGACCCGCAATTCAAAAGCCACAATACCGGCCAGCATCTTGTGGGCAAACTCTTCGCCCAGGCCACGCCATTGCTCGGCGTAAGGTGGCTCATGGTCGCCAATCAGCTTTTTAAGCAGGCGGTCTTTTGCCAGGGGATCTTCGATCAGCGTGGCCTGCACGGTGCAATGCACGGCCAGGTAGTTCCAGGTCGGCACCCGCGCCAGATCCGGGTAGACCTTGGGCGACAGGTAGGCATGAGGCCCGAGAAAGGTGGCCACGGCCTGCGGTCGTGCCTGCAGGTAGCGCCAGTGCGCATTGGGCTTGGCCACATGGCCCAGCAGCACCAACTGATCGCCGCGATCTTCCAGATGCAAGGGCAAATGCGTGACATACGGAAGACCAGCGTCATCGACACTGATCAAGCTGGCAAAGGGGTGTTCCTGGATCAGCGCCGCAGCCTTTGCGCGGTCGCCTTTGAATTGGGGCGGCATGTACATGGGCTGAAGCATAGGCCAAAAAACGGATTTGGCGGCGGCTTGATCAGCCGGAAATTTCCCCGGAATCTGTTACCGCGGGCTCAGGGGCGCAATGGCCAGCGGGCCAGTGGAACGTGCAGCGTCTGGCCGATCAGGCTGCGCACAAGGACAAACTCGCCGGCCGTCCAGGTGATGGGCTCAACCGCTTGTTCGGCCACCGCGCGGTCGTCATAGAGCAAGGTGACATGGGGCGTGTAGGCCGGTTTCGCCCAGCGCCCCAGCCCAGCCTTGGTCATCTCAATGCCCAGCGCCCGCTGGAACGCCATCAGGTCGGCAAGGCCGGCGTCACCGCGCAGGACAAAAGGCCGGTTGCGCGGAGAACTGGCGAAACTCGTGGCCCGGTTAAAGGTGACAGAAAACGGTGCCGCCTTGACCGCTGCAGCGGCCCGGCTTGCCATCTCGACGACCCCCTGGGGCAGGCCGACGTAATCGCCCAGATGATGCAGCGTGATGTGAAAACGTTCGGTTTTCAGCGGCGTTCCATGCAGACCGTGTTCTGTGCGCAATTGCCGGGCACACTGCGCAATGCGCTCAGCGGTCTCAGCATCAGGAAAGAGCGCGAAAAACAGCCGGTCCGTCGGTGCCGGCGCATCGTCAAAGCCGGGTAATGCGGATTGCCCGGGCATGGCTCAGGCCTCCACTCCAGTCATTCCCACTCAATCGTCGCTGGCGGCTTGCTGCTGACGTCATAGGTCACGCGGTTGATGCCCCGCACTTCGTTGATGATGCGGCCCGAGACCTTTTTGAGCAACGCGTAGGGCAACTCGGCCCAGTCGGCCGTCATGAAGTCGCTGGTTTGCACCGCGCGCAGGGCCACCACGTAGTCGTAAGTCCGGCCGTCGCCCATCACGCCCACGCTTTTGACTGGCAGGAAGACGGTGAAGGCCTGGCTGGTGAGGTCGTACCAGGTTTTACCCGTCGCGGCATCCTTGAAGTTGCGCAGCTCTTCGATGAAGATTGCGTCGGCACGGCGCAGCAGGTCTGCATATTCTTTCTTGACTTCGCCCAGGATGCGCACGCCCAAGCCGGGGCCGGGAAACGGATGGCGGTACACCATGTCGTGCGGCAACCCAAGCGCGACGCCCAGCTCGCGGACTTCGTCCTTGAACAACTCGCGCAAAGGTTCGAGCAGCTTGAGACCCAGTTGCTCAGGCAGGCCGCCGACGTTGTGATGGCTCTTGATGGTGACGGCTTTTTTGCTTTTGGCGCCGCCGGATTCGATCACGTCGGGGTAAATCGTGCCCTGGGCCAGCCATTTGGCGCCCTTGTGGCCGCCGGTGCCGGCCTTGAGTCGGGCCGCTTCGGCCTTGAACACCTCAACGAACTCGCGGCCGATGATCTTGCGCTTGGCTTCGGGTTCGCTGACGCCTGCCAGGTGGCCGAGGAACTGGTCGCTTGCATCGACACGGATCACGTTGGCGTGCAGCTTGCCGACAAACATCTCCATGACCATGTCGCCCTCGTTCAGGCGAAGCAGGCCATGGTCGACGAACACGCAGGTCAGCTGGTCGCCGATAGCGCGGTGGATCAGCGCCGCAGCCACTGAGGAGTCAACACCACCGGAGAGGCCCAGAATGACCTCTTCGTCGCCCACTTGCGCGCGAATTTTCTCGACCGCCTCGCTGATGTAATCGCCCATGACCCAGTCCTGGCGGGTACCGCAAATATCGAGCACGAAGCGCTTGAGGATGGCGTTGCCCTGCTTGGTGTGGGTGACTTCGGGGTGGAACTGCACCGCGTAGAAACGGCGGTCTTCATCGGCCATGCCCGCAATGGGGCAGGAATCGGTGGAGGCCATGAGCTTGAAGCCCGGCGGCATTTCAGTGACCTTGTCGCCGTGGCTCATCCAGACATCGAGCATGCCCTGGCCTTCGGGCGTGGTGTAGTCGGCAATGTCTTTGAGCAGCGCCGTGTGGCCGCGGGCGCGCACGTCGGCGGAGCCGAATTCGCGCTTGTGGCCGCCTTCGACCTTACCGCCCAACTGGTGCGCCATGGCTTGCATGCCGTAGCAGATGCCCAGCACCGGCAAGCCCAACTCAAACACCGCTTGCGGTGCCTTATCGGTGGTTTCTTCGTAAATGCTGGCATGGCTGCCTGACAGGATGATGCCCTTGAGCGTGCCATCTTTGGCGTATTCGCGGACCCAGTCATCGCTGACGTCGCAGGGGTGGACTTCGCAGAACACGTGAGCATCGCGCACGCGGCGGGCAATCAGCTGGGTGACCTGGGAGCCGAAATCAAGAATGAGTATTTTCTGGTGCTGCATGAGGGTGTTACTCCAAGGCAAAAAAAGAAAAAGGCGTCTGGTTCATCAGACGCCTCAGGCCGCTTTCAGGCTCAATCAGCCCGGTAGTTCGGCGCTTCCTTGGTAATCTGCACGTCGTGGACATGGCTTTCACGGATGCCTGCAGAAGTGATTTCCACGAACTCGGCCTTGTCACGCATGTCCTCGATGGTGGGACAACCGCAGTAGCCCATGCTGGCCCGCAGGCCGCCGGCCATCTGGAACACGATGGCGACCATGGAGCCTTTGTAGGGGACGCGGCCTTCAATGCCTTCGGGGACCAGCTTGTCGGCGTTCGGGTTGCCGGTGCTTGACTCCTGGAAGTAGCGGTCGGCGCTGCCTTGCTGCATGGCGCCTATGCTGCCCATGCCGCGGTAGCTCTTGTAGCTGCGGCCCTGGAACAGGATCACTTCACCCGGGGCTTCTTCAGTGCCGGCGAACATGCCGCCCATCATCACCGTGTTGGCGCCGGCCGCGATGGCCTTGGCGATGTCGCCGCTGTAGCGGATGCCGCCGTCGCCGATCAGCGGAACGCCGGTGCCGCGCAAAGCCGTGGCGACGTTGTCGATGGCCATGATCTGCGGCACGCCCACACCAGCAACGATGCGGGTGGTGCAAATGCTGCCGGGGCCGATGCCGACCTTGACGCCGTCAGCGCCGGCTTCCACCAGCGCCAGTGCCGCGGCGCCGGTGGCGATGTTGCCGCCAATCACATCAACTTGGGGATAGTTCTGCTTGACCCAGCGCACCCGGTCGAGCACGCCTTTGCTGTGGCCGTGGGCGGTGTCCACCACAATGGCGTCGACGCCGGCTTTGACCAGCGCCTCGACGCGTTCTTCGGTGCCCTCACCCACCCCGACAGCGGCACCCACGCGCAGCTTGCCGTGCAAGTCACGCGCGGCATTCGGAAAGGTGGTCTGTTTGGTGATGTCCTTGACGGTGATCAGGCCCTTGAGCTCGAAATCGTCGTTAATCAGCAGCACACGTTCGAGGCGGTGTTTGTTCAACAAGGCCTTGGCGTCGGCCAATGAAGCGGTTTCAGAAATGGTGATCAGGCGCTCGCGCGGTGTCATGATGGTGCTGACCGGCACATCCATGCGGGATTCGAAGCGCATGTCGCGCCCGGTGACGATGCCGACGACCTTGCCCCCATCAATCACGGGAAAGCCGGAAATGCCGAGTTGCTCGCTGAGCGCCATGACCTGGCGCACGGTATGCGTGGGGGTGATGACCACCGGGTCGCGCAGCACGCCGCTTTCGTAACGCTTGACCTTTGCAACCTCGGCTGCCTGCTGCTGGGGCGTCAGGTTTTTGTGAACAATGCCGATGCCGCCTTCCTGCGCAATGGCAATGGCCAGCCGGGCTTCGGTGACCGTGTCCATGGCTGCCGACACAAGCGGCAGGTTCAGGCGGATATTTCGGGAGAACTGGGTGGAAAGTGAAGTGTCCTTGGGCAGGACCTGGGAGAACGCTGGCACCAACAATACGTCGTCGAAGGTGAGCGCTTTGCCGAGTAGGCGCATAGGGATGGCTCCAAAAATACGATTGTACCCTTGTCGTCACACGCCGTCGGTACTTACCCCTAGCAGCCCTTCACAGCCTTCGTCCCTGTCTGCCAAGTGGTTGTAAAAAAGCCGCTTTACCCGCCGGCCACACGAAAACCGGACAGCACAGCGCTACACTCACGAAATGCACTTCCAATCCGTTTTTCGCCCCCTCCTGCTGGCGCTCGCCTGCGGGTCATTTTCGCTGACAGCGTTCGCCCAATGGCAGTGGATCGATAAAGACGGGCGCAAGGTCTATAGCGACCGTTCGCCGCCCGCCGACATTCTGGAAAAAAACATCCTGAAGCGACCAGGTGGCATGGCGCGAACGGCAGCAGCCGCTGATCCCGCTCCCAGCGCAGCCGATCCGGCTGCCCCGGCAGCGTCTGCGCCAGCAGGTAAAGCCAGCGCGCCCAGACTGTTGTCCGGCAAGGACAAGGACCTTGAGGCCAAGAAGAAGCAGGCTGAGACAGAAGAAGCCGCCAAGAAGAAGGCCGAAGAAGAGAAAATAGCCAAAGCCAAGGCCGAAAATTGTGACAATGCAAAGCGCAACATGGCGACATTGCAATCGGGCGTACGCATCACTGCCGTCAATGGCAAAGGTGAACGGGAAGGTATGGACGATACGAAGCGCGCAGCCGAAGTCAAGCGCGTCCAGGAAGCCATTGATAGCAGCTGCAAATAACAAACAGCTTCTGCGGTGTTCGCCAAACATCGCTGGCGGCCACGGCTAGTATCCGGCTTTCGCCCCCGCTCTTTTTTTAGCGAACAGCCCCGCGCTTTTGGCGCCCTGCCGGCTGAAACGTTCGCGGCGCGCAACCTTTGGATCCACCCGAAGACCGCGGTAGACCTCAACCCTGTCATGGTCATGCAGCGCATGCCCCAAGGTGGTTTTACGGCCCCAGATACCGACGACCGGGCGGCCGCCCTGCTGCAACTCCGGGAATTCATCCAAAACCCCGGCCGCAGCAAGCGCCTGCGCCACCGTTGTGCCCGCTGCCAGCTCCAGCGCCCACTCGCGAACCTGCCGCGGCGCCGCTGAATAGACCAAGGTGACTTTGAGCGGCGCGCCGCCCTCAGGCTTCGCCATAGACGTCTTCAGCCCTTTTGACAAAGGCATCCACCAGGCTTCCCGCTATTTTTTCGAAAACGGGACCGACCAGTGCCGCCAGCGCGGCGTTGTCAAAGTCATAACGCAGCGTGAAGTCCACCTTGCAGGCTCTTTCATCGGCCTTGCCGACAGGCGTGAAATCCCAGTGGCCGTCGAGCTTTGAAAACGGGCCATCGACCAGTTTCAGGCTGACTTTCCGGTTTTTTTCGTGTGTATTGCGGGTAGTGAAGCTTTGCGTCAGCCCGGCCAACGAGATGCCGACCTTCGCTGTCATGCCGCGCGCATCTTCCTCCAGCACAGCGGCCTGGTCACACCAAGGGAGAAACTCGGGATACCTTGCGACATCAGTGACCAGCCCAAACATTTCGGCGGCGCTGTACCAGATTAAAACGGACTTGTGAACGGTTTTCATACAATCGAGGGCTGGGCGCAATTGTATTAGCCACTTCGCGGGCTCTGTACTTTTCAGATTTCGCCCTTACCTTTTATCCATGGCCACCAAAGAAGCATCCTCCTCCAAAAAAACGGCCGCAACGCCCTCTGCCAATCTCTCACCCAAGGCAGCGGCGGCCGCCGTGCGCATTGCCGACAATAAAAAAGCGCTTTTCAATTACCAGATTGAAGAGCGCTTTGAGGCGGGCATGGTGCTCGAAGGCTGGGAAGTGAAATCCCTGCGCGAAGGCAAGGTCCAGCTCACCGACGGCTATGTCGTCATTCGCAATGGCGAACTCTTCATCATCGGCTGCCAGATCAACCCGCTGGGCACGGCGTCTACCCACGTGCGCCCTGACTCGGTGCGCACCAAGAAGCTGTTGATGCACAAGGAAGAAATCCGCCGCCTGATCGGCAAGGTCGAGCAAAAGGGTTTCACCCTGGTGCCGCTGAACATGCACTGGAAAGCCGGCAAGGTGAAATGCGAGATCGGCCTGGCCAAGGGCAAGGGCGAACATGACAAGCGCGACACTATCAAGGACCGCGAAGGCAAGCGCGAGGTTGAGCGCGCGATGAAGTCGCGCAATCGCTAGGGCTTGCTCCAAAACGCGGCATCCGCCGCTTGCCCTTCTCCGGAAATCGTGGAAGTATGTTTCGAGTAAGCCCGGATTTGCCGGTGTTTATGCTTGTGCAGCCATCCGCTGTTATTCACCGGAGCTTTTCCATGAAATTCCTGACGACCGCCTTGTTGACCGCCGCCCTGCTGGGCGGCTGCGCTTCCACGACATCAAAACATCCCGCTACCGTCGCCGATGGCGTGCTGGTCGGGCCCAACGGCATGACGCTTTACACCTTCGACCGCGACACCGCCGGTAGCGGCAAGTCGGTCTGCAATAGCCAATGCGCGGCCAACTGGCCGCCCCTGGTGCCCACTGCGACAGCCCAGCCGCTGGGCGACTACACCATCATCACCCGTGATGATGGCAGCCGGCAGTGGGCGATAAAGGGCAAGCCGCTGTACTACTGGGTCAAGGACGCCAAGCCCGGGGACAAGACCGGCGACAACGTCATGAATGCCTGGCACGTCGCCCGTCCCTGAGCAAACGACTCAGAGCTCGCGCAGCGGGTGTTCGTCCGCTGTCCAGGGGCTGACAAAAAAAGCATCGGCCATGCCGGGCTTCACGTCTTCGATGCGCGCGGGCATCCACTGCGGCTTGTAGTCCTTGTCAACGGCCAGCGCACGTATGCCTTCGACGGTTTCGCTGGCCGCGCCCGGGCGCAGGTGAAAGCATTGGTACACCATGTCACGCTCCATGCGCAGGTCGCCGGCCAGTGTCATGGTGCGGGCACGGCGGATCTGCTCCAGTGTCACATGCAGCATCAGCGGCGAACGCTTGCGCAAGGTGGCGGCCGTCTTCAGCGCCCAGGGGTCGGTTGAAGCTTCCAGCGCATCCACGATGTGCTTGACCCTCGGCAAGGAAAAGTAGGCATCAAAATGGCCGGTAGCCAACAGAGGACGGGCGCAACCAGCTATCAATTCAGTAGCAATCCACTGCTCGGCCTCAGCGGCTGAAGCGAAAGTCCGGCTGCCCAGGGCGTCCCAAAGCGCCGGCAGGCGGGCGGCATCCAGCTTCACGTCGGCCAGGCCGTAGCCGATGGCGTCGTCCGCGCCAATCACATCACCCGTGAGTGCCAGGTACTCGCCGGCGTGGCCCGGGCAGCGGCTCAGGAAGTAGCCGCCGCCTACGTCCGGAAACAGGCCAATGTTTGTTTCCGGCATGGCCATCTTGGTGTGCTCGGTGACGATGCGCACCTTGGCGCCCTGGCTGATTCCCATACCGCCGCCCATGACCACGCCGTCCATAAAGGCGATGTAGGGCTTTGGATAGTTGTGAATCAGGTGGTTGAGGGCATATTCCTCGGTGAAGAAGTCCTCCAGCGCAGAATCGCCCGCGAAAACCGCCTGGTGGAAGAAGCGGATGTCGCCCCCCGCGCAAAAACCGCCGAAGAGGCTTTCGGGCGTGCCGGGCTGGCCCTTCTTGTTGGTGCCGCGTACCGCCACCACATGAACCTCAGGGTCGTCACGCCAGGCCAGCAAGGCGGCGGACAGGTCCCGGATCATGGCCAGCGACAGCGCATTGAGCGCCTTGGGGCGGTTCAGGGTGATGAGCCCGGCGCTGCCGCGCCGCTCGACCAGCACATCGTTTCTGCTGACGGTATTCATGCCCGCTGCCTCCATCCAACCAGTTCATTGACCACCAGCGCACCTATCACCAGCGCGCCGCCGGTCAGCACACTCGGGCCAGGTACTTCACCCGCGCCAAACCAGGCCAGCAAAATACCAAAAATCACTTCCAACAGCGCCAGCAGGGCGACTTCCGGCGCCTTGAGAACGCCGGCACACATCACCGACAGCACGCACGGGATGGCCAACTGAACCAGACCCAGCAAGGCCAGCAGGCCGACGTCATGTGGCGTGGCGGAAAACGGGAACGACAAGGGCAAGGTGGCCAACGTTGAGATCACCGCCCCCACCAGCACGGCAGGCACCAGGTCGATGTTCTTGCCGTGGGCACGGCTGTGCTGCACCACGGTCCAGTTGCTGGCGCTCGCCAGCGGCACCATCAAGGCGACCAGCGTTCCGCCCAGGTGACTGGAAAGGTCCATCTGCCCGCCGTACATCCAGGCAATACCGGCACCCGCCATGGCAATCGCCAGCCAGGTGCGGCCCGGAATACGGTGGCCGATAAACGCGCGCGCCAGCAAAGCCGTGATGAAAGGGCTGACCGCCATCGTCACCAGCACATTGGCCACCGTGGTGAGCGTCAGCGCCACCATGAAAGCCGTGAACATCACGCTCCAGCAGAAACCGGAAATCCAGAGCGCCGAGCCACCGTTGCGGATTTTGGTGAACACCGCCCTGCCCTGCCACAGCGGCAAGATCACCAGCAAAGAGACCACCGTGAAAAAGCTGCGCCAGAACGTGACCTCAAAACTGCGTGCCGACTCCAGGTGACGCGTGACCACACCCGCAATCGACCACATCAGGGTCACGAAAATCATCAGGACGACAGCTTTGGAATGCGTGAGTTTCATAGGCGTGCAATCAATTCAGGCTGTTATACGAATATAAAAAGTCAAAAAGGCCGCTGGAGCTTGCACACACAGCGGCCTGATTTCAAGCGATTCACCCCGCTGCCCGGCGAGTCCCTGTCTCATACCAGCAGGGGCCGCGGAACCGGCTTTGCCGGGCCGCAGGCGCAACGGCCCCCTCGGGGGGCAGCGCATTACACGAAGTGAAAAGCGTGGGGGCTCTTCAAGACCTGCCTGCGCGCTTGCGATCGCTCTCTTTGAGGTGGCGCTTGCGCAGGCGGACGGACTTGGGCGTGATTTCAACCAGCTCGTCGTCCTCGATGAACTCGACACCGTATTCGAGCGTGAGCTCGATAGGCGGCGTGATCTTGATCGCGTCTTCCTTGCCGCTGACGCGGAAGTTGGTCAGCTGCTTGGTACGCGTGGCGTTAACGACGAGGTCGTTGTCGCGGCTGTGGATGCCGACGATCATGCCTTCATACACCGGGTCATTGGCGCGCACAAACATGCGGCCGCGGTCGTCCAGCTTGCCCAGGGCGTAGGTGAAGATTTCACCGTCGTCCATGGAGATCAGCACGCCGTTTTTACGGCCGCCGATTTCGCCCTTGTGCGCTTCGTAGCTGTCGAAGATGTTGGAAATCAGGCCGGAACCACGGGTCAAGTTCAGGAACTCGTTGGTAAAGCCGATCAGGCCACGCGCCGGGATGCGGTACTCAAGGCGCACGCGGCCACGGCCGTCCGGCTCCATGTTCACCAGCTCGCCCTTGCGCTCGCCCAGCGCCTGCATCACGCCGCCCTGGTGCTGGTCTTCGATGTCGGCGGTGACCAGCTCGATAGGCTCGTGCTTTTCACCGTTGACTTCCTTCATCACGACACGCGGCTTGGACACGGCCATTTCGAAACCTTCGCGGCGCATGTTTTCCAGCAGGATGGTCAGGTGCAACTCGCCCCGGCCCATGACTTCAAAGATACCTTCTTCGTCGGTTTCGCTGACGCGCAGGGCCACGTTGTGCTGCAGTTCCTTTTGCAGGCGGTCCCAGATCTGGCGGCTGGTGACGTACTTGCCTTCGCGGCCGGCCAGCGGGCTGGTGTTGACGCAGAAGTTCATGGTCAGGGTCGGTTCATCAACCTTGAGCATGGGCAGCGGCGCGGGGTTGGTCGGGTCCGTGATCGTCACGCCGATACCGATGTCGGTAATGCCGTTGATCAGCACGATTTCGCCCGGGCCGGCTTCTGTGGCCTGCACGCGTTCGAGGCCCTGGAAGGTCAGCACCTGGTTGACGCGGCCTTTGACGGCCTTGCCGTCCGGGCCTTCCATGACCACCACGTCCATCATGGGCCTGATCGTGCCCTGGCTGATGCGGCCGACGCCGATGCGGCCGACGAAGGTCGAAAAGTCGAGAGCGGAAATCTGCAGCTGCAGCGGCGCGGCAGGGTCGCCCTTTTGCGCAGGCACATGCTTCAGGATGGTGTTGAAGAGCGCCGACATGTCGGGGCCCCACTGCTCGTTCGGCGGGCCTTCTTCGAGCGAGGACCATCCGTTGATGCCGGAGGCGTACACCACCGGGAAATCGAGCTGCTCGTCGGTGGCGCCCAGCTTGTCGAACAGGTCGAAAGCGGCGTTGATGACCTTGTCGGGATTGGCGCCCGGTTTGTCGACCTTGTTGACCACCACGATAGGCTTGAGGCCCAGGGCCAGGGCCTTCTTGGTCACAAAACGCGTCTGGGGCATGGGGCCTTCCTGCGCATCGATCAGCAGCACCACACCGTCGACCATGGACAGCGCGCGCTCCACTTCACCGCCGAAGTCGGCGTGGCCCGGGGTGTCGACGATGTTGATGTGCGTGCCTTCCCAGGTCACGGCGCAGTTCTTGGCCAGGATGGTGATGCCGCGTTCTTTTTCGATGGCGTTGTTGTCCATCACGGTGTCGACCACTTTTTCGTGCTCGGCAAAGGTGCCGGACTGACGCAGCAGCTGGTCAACCATGGTGGTTTTGCCATGGTCAACGTGGGCGATGATGGCGATATTGCGGATTTGGTTATGGCTCATGGTTGGCTTTCAGGAAGACTCGAAACGGTACGGGTTAATGTTGGAAAGAAGAAGCCGCAACGCCTGTGGGCGCGGCAGCGAAATCGGGTGCGGAACGTTCGGCCGGCACGGTGGCCTTGGAGGCGGCTTGCAAAATGTCCTGTATTTCAATCGGGCTCAGCAAACGCTGCGGAATCAATTCGTCGGCCGTGACATGGGCCGAGCCCAGGAACGCCGGCGGCTCGGTGCCATAGACCTGCACCAGCGGCGCATCGGCGCCCCACTGCCCGGGTTCACCCCGGCGGCGCAAACCACTTAAAAACCGCCCTGCATTGTCGGCGTCCAATGTGACAGACGGGTACGCCGACACCAGCGACTGCGCCGGCAGCAGGCAGGCTTCGCGCTCGGGCTCGGTCATGGCTTCCAGGGCCGGCAAGGTCACGCACTGCTGCGCCGTGTAGCCGCCGGTCTCCAGCCGCCTGAGCGATCCGAGATGCGCACCGCAGCCAATGGCTTCGCCAATGTCTTCACCGAGCGTGCGGATATAGGTACCCTTGCTGCAGGTCACTATGATTTTGATAGCGGCTTGCGCACGGCTGTCCTGGGCCACAGCCATAGTCAGTTTGAAAATCGTGATGTGGCGGGCTTCCCGCTCCACCTCTTGCCCCTTGCGGGCGTATTCGTACAACGCCTTACCGTCTTTTTTGAGTGCCGAGTACATGGGCGGAACCTGTGCCTGCGGGCCGGTGAAACGGTCCGTCAGCGACTCCAGCAAGGCTGGTGTGATCTCGGGCACGGGCCGGGTTTCAATCACGTCGCCTTCGGCATCGGCCGTGGTGGTTTTCTGGCCCAGCAGCAGCACCGCTTCATATGTCTTGTCGGCGTCGAGCTGGATCTGGCTGAACTTGGTGGCCGCGCCAAAGCACAACGGCAATACGCCGGTGGCCAGCGGATCAAGCGTTCCGGTGTGGCCGGCCTTGTCGGCGCGCAGCAGCCATTTGGCCTTCTGCAAGGCCTGATTGCTCGACAGGCCCAGCGGCTTGTCGAGCAGCAGCACGCCATGCACGGGACGTCGCTGGATTTTCTGGCGATGAGAAGAGGTTTGCGTCATAAATTCCGACAGGCTCAACGCCCGGGCTGGCCCGGGCGCGTCGTTGGCACCGTTGTCCCTGAACCTGTCATCAAGGGGAACGGCGCGAACTCAGTCGTCTTGGGCGCGGGAAGAAACCGCCTTGGCAATCAAGGCGTTCATGTCGGCCGCACGTTCGGTCGTGCGGTCGAAGTGGAAATGCAGCGTCGGCACGGTGTGCGTCATCAACCGCTTGAACAGGCCGTTGCGCAGGAAACCGGCGGCCTGGTTGAGCGCTTCTTCGCACTCTTTCGGGTCGCCGACAAGCACACTGAAAAACACCTTGGCATGCGCATAGTCGGCCGTCACCTCGACGGCCTGCACGGTCACCATCCCGACCCGCGGGTCTTTGAGTTCGCGCGCGATCAGCTCCGTCAGATCGCGCTGGATCTGATCGGCGACGCGAAAACCGCGATTCGGGGTGGATGATTTTTTACGCATGTCAAAAAATGGTGGGGTCTGCGGAAAGGCTGGCAGCCAGGGGCTGCCGGCCAGCCGGGATCAGACTTCCAGTGTCCGCGCCACTTCCCTGATTTCAAAGAACTCCAGGATGTCGCCAACCTGGATGTCGTTGTAGTTCTTGATGTTCAAGCCGCACTCGAAGCCTTCCTTGACTTCCTTGGCGTCGTCCTTGAAGCGCTTGAGCGAGTCGAGTTCGCCCGTGAAGACGACCACGTTTTCGCGCAGAAGGCGCAGGCGCGCGGTGCGGCGAACCACCCCGGCGGTGACCATACAGCCGGCGATCGAGCCGATCTTGCTGACCTTGAACACCTGGCGAATCTCGGCATTGCCGATGACTTCTTCCTTCTTGTCCGGCGTCAGCATGCCCGACATCGCGGCGCGCAGTTCGTCCACAGCGTCATAAATGATGTTGTAGTAGCGAATGTCCACGCCGTTGTTTTCGGCCTGCTTGCGGGCCTGGGCATCGGCGCGGGTGTTGAACCCGATCACCACGGCCTTGGAGGCAATCGCCAGATTGACGTCGGACTCGGAAATGCCGCCGACACCGGAATACACCAGCTGGACCTTGACTTCCTCGGTCGAGAGCTTCAGCAGCGACTGGGCCAGCGCTTCCTGCGAGCCTTGCACATCGGCCTTGATGATGATGGGCAGCATCTTCACTTCACCGGCGCCGATGTCGGAGAACATGTTCTCCAGCTTGGCGGCCTGTTGCTTGGCCAGCTTGGTATTGCGGAACTTGCCGGCACGGTAGGTGGAGATTTCACGGGCACGGCGCTCGTCGAGCATGACCATGAATTCATCACCAGCCTGCGGTACTTCCGTCAGACCCTGAATTTCCACTGGAATCGACGGACCCGCCGTTTTGATCGGCTTGCCGTTTTCGTCCAGCATGGCGCGCACGCGGCCATAGGTCGAACCAGCCAGCACCACGTCGCCGGCTTTCAGCGTTCCCGCCTGAATCAGCACAGTCGCCACGGGGCCACGGCCCTTGTCGAGGCGGGCTTCGATCACCAGGCCCTTGGCCAGCGCATCCACCGGCGCCTTGAGTTCAAGCACTTCTGCCTGCAGCAGCACCTGTTCGAGCAAGGCATCGACACCGGCGCCAGTATGGGCCGAGACACCGACAAAAGGAACGTCGCCGCCGAACTCTTCGGGAATCACTTCTTCGGTGACCAGCTCGCCCTTGACGCGCTCCATGTTGATACCAGGCTTGTCGATCTTGTTGATCGCCACCACGATGGGAACACCGGCCGCCTTGGCATGCTTGATGGCTTCCTTGGTCTGCGGCATCACGCCGTCGTCAGCCGCCACCACCAGAATCACGATGTCGGTCGCCTGGGCACCGCGGGCACGCATGGCGGTAAACGCCTCGTGGCCCGGAGTATCCAGGAAGGACACCATGCCGCGCGGGGTTTCCACGTGGTAGGCACCGATGTGCTGGGTGATGCCGCCCGCTTCACCGGAGGCCACTTTGGCGCGGCGGATGTAATCGAGCAGCGAGGTCTTGCCGTGGTCAACGTGACCCATGACCGTCACAACCGGCGCGCGCGGCAACAACTCGGCCTGCTGGCCTTGCACGTCTTCGTCGGCAAAGGCTTCCGGGTCGTCCAGCGAAGCCGTCACGGCCTTGTGGCCCATTTCTTCCACCACAATCATGGCAGTGTCCTGGTCCAGCGGCTGGTTGATGGTGACCATCTGGCCAAGCTTCATCAGGTGCTTGATCACTTCCGATGACTTCACGCTCATCTTGTGCGCGAGTTCGGCCACGGTGATCGTCTCAGGCACGTGCACTTCAATGACCTTGAATTCGGTCGGCGCCACGAAGGTGGATTCAGGACGTGCTTCACGGTCATTGCGGCGGCCACGCGGGCCGCCACGGAAATTGCCACGGCCGGGCACAACGGGTGCGCCACGGCTTGGAATGCCCTTCTTCTTGGCAGCGTCGTCCTTCCAGGTCGAAGACAGGTTCTCCGACTTGACTTCCTTCTTGCCGGCGGCGCCAGGGGCCCCCGCAGCGGCCGGCGCACCCGGTTTGGCCGCGGCACCCGGCGCCCCGGCCGGCTTGTGCAGCGTGCCCTTGATGGCGGCTTTGGGATCGACGTGGGGCACCAGAACGCGCTTGGGCGCGGACATCATGGCGCGAATGCCGGCAGCTTCTGCTTCAGCCTTGCGGCGGCGATCCTGGAGCTCTTGCGCCTTGGCGGCGTCGGCCTGGAATTCGGCGGTGGCTTTGGCCTTGGCAGTTGCAGCGGCAGCCGCGGCATCGGCAGCCTTCGTGGCCTGTACGGCCGCAGCGGTTTCAGCGGCCTTGGTGGCTTCAGCTGTTACTGGCGCGGCTTCCTTGGCTTTTCCGGCTGGCTTGGCTTTCTTGACCACGGCCTCGGCGGCTGCAGCAGCCGCCTGGGCGGTTTGCTCGGCGGCCAGGCGCTCCTGCTCGCGCGCAGCATCCTTGGCGTCCTGCTCTTCGCGAAGACGGCGTTTTTCAGCAAGCTCCTGCTCCTGGCGGCGCAGCAGTTCTGCGTGGCGGCTGGCTTCTTCTTCGCGGCGAATCAGCTCGGCATCGTCGATGACGGGAGGTGCCGGCGGAGCGGCCACTTCAGGCTGCACTTCTTCCGCAGGCTGGTCGGAGCCGTCGTCACGCTTGATAAAGGTACGCTTTTTACGCACTTCCACCTGGATGGTGCGTGCCTTGCCGGTGGCATCGGCCTGCTTGATCTCGCTGGTGGATTTTTTCACCAGGGTGATCTTCTTGCGCTCGGCCGTGACGGTGCCATGGCTGGCCTGCAGATAGCCGAGAAGCTTCTGCTTGTCCGCTTCGGACAAGGGGTCGCTGGCTTGCGCCTTGGCGACACCCGCGCTGGTCAATTGCTCGATCAGGGTGGCGGGAGATTTATTGAGTTCAGCTGCGAATTCAGCGACGGTAGTGGTACTGGACATATGTTTTTTTCCTGCTGGCCTCCATGATCATTGCTCTTGGGCCGCTGCAGGTGCAGGGGTGTCAGCGGCAGCGGGTTCATCGGTAAACCAATGGGCGCGTGCGGTCATGATCAGGGCTTTGGCTTCGTCCGAAGACTGGCCGGTGATATCGGTAAGTTCGTCCACGGCCAGATCGGCCAGGTCGTCGCGGGTATGGATGCCCGCTTCTGTCAGTTTGGCGATCAGCTCTGGCGTGAGGCCTTCGACGTCGCGCAGGTTCTGCGACACGCCTTCGGCATTTTCTTCCTTGGCGATTTCCATCGTCAAGAGCGCATCTTTGGCGCGCGTGCGCAGCTCATTGACGGTGTCTTCGTCGAAGGACTCGATCTCCAGCATTTCCTGCAGCGGCACATAAGCCACTTCTTCGAGACTGGTGAAGCCTTCGGAGATCAGGATGTCGGCGATTTCCTCGTCCACGTCGAGCTTTTCCATGAACAGCTTGCGGCTGGAATCGGTCTCGGTCGCCTGCTTTTGCGCAGATTCATCGGCCGTCATGATGTTGATCTTCCAGCCGGTCAGCTCGGCGGCAAGGCGCACGTTCTGGCCGCCGCGGCCGATCGAAATGGCCAGGTTTTCTTCATCGACGACGACGTCCATGGCGTGGCGCTCTTCGTCGACCACAATGGACGACACGTTGGCCGGGGCCAGCGCGCCGATCACGAACTGGGCCGGGTCTTCGCTCCACAGCACGATGTCCACGCGCTCGCCGGCGAGCTCGTTGGTCACGCCGTTGACACGGGTGCCGCGCACGCCGACGCAGGTGCCGATCGGGTCGACACGCTTGTCGTGCGACAGCACGGCGATCTTGGCGCGGGAACCGGGGTCACGGGCGCAGGATTTGATCTCCAGCAGGCCTTGTTCGATTTCAGGGACTTCCTGGCGGAACAGCTCGATCATGTACTCGGGCGACGTGCGCGAGAGGATGATGGGCGCGCCGCGCAGGGTCGTGTCAACTTCCATGATCATGGCGCGCACGCGGTCGCCGGAGCGCAGGTTTTCCTTCGGGATCATGTCGGAACGGCGCAGGCGGCCTTCCACACGGCCGGATTCGACAATGATGTCGCCCTTGTCCATGCGCTTGACGGTGCCAACAAAAATCTTGTCGCCGCGCGACATGAAGTCGTTGAGCAGCATTTCGCGCTCGGCGTCACGGATTTTCTGCAGAATGACCTGCTTGGCGGCTTGCGCGCCAATACGGCCGATGGGCAGGCTTTCCACCGGCTTTTCGATGTAGTCGCCTTCTTCGATGTCGGCAATCTCGTCGCGTGCGTCGCTGACCAGCTCTTCGGCTTCGGGGTTCTGCAGGCCGGCTTCGTCAGGCACCACCAGCCAGCGGCGGAAGGTCTCGTAATTGCCGTTGTCACGGTCGACGGCCACGCGGATGTCCACTTCGCCTTCGTACACCTTCTTGGTGGCCGAGGCGAGCGCAAGCTCGACGGCGCCAAAAACGACGTCACGTTCCACATTTTTTTCACGCGAGATGGCATCAACCAACATCAACAGTTCGCGATTCATTTCACAAGCCTGCCTTTCTTCATTTCTTGAAATTAATTCTCTGCAAAGGGTTCGGCACCAGGCGTTATTTTGGGTTTACGCCCCTTGAAATCAACCACGGGCGCGAGGCGCGCCTGTTGAATTTCATCGAGGGTAAAACCCAACGCCTGCAGCGGTGCGGGAACCTTCTTCTTACTGACCTTCTGGCCGGGTTTGACGGCCGGCTCATCGCTCCACACGATCTGCCAGCCGGCCACGCCGTCCGCGGCCACGACACGCTCCAGCGTGCCGCGAAACTTCTTGCGGCTGGCCGCGACGGTTGAACCGGCGCTGGCAGCCACGCCAATAGGAGCCTTGAGCGTGATGTCGATCAACTCACCGGCAAAACGCTCAAAATCTTTTTCGTTGCGCAAGGGCCTGTCGATGCCGGGGGAACTGACTTCCAGCCGCGCATATTCGGCGCCTTCGACTTCCAGGACAAACTGGAGCTGGCGGGTGACTTTTTCGCAGTCCTCGGCATTGATGAACTGTTCGGCACCCTTGACGTAAGACATGTCGATCGTGACGCGCAGCAAACCACCGCCGGTGCGTTCGATCTCGACCAGCTCGTAGCCCAGCCCCGTCACAGTTTGCTCAATCGTCTCTTGCAATGCCATTCAGTCTCTTAAACCCGCTCTAAATCCGTATGTTCAAAAACAAACGCCCAAAAAAAATGGGCGGTGAAAACCCGCCCATTTGGTCGTGAAGCTCTTATTGTAACGTGCTGCGCCCTTCGATGCAAACAATTTCCGTGCCTGACACGCTAGAGATTGCCTGAACCGTCGATGTAAATCCTTCTGGTTACGACGCCCACCTGCTCATTGGAACAGGCCTGATGAATCGACCCAAGGCATGTCCTTTTCGGCCAACCAATCCGGCGTCACCACTAGAAAGAAGCAGCGTCAAAATGAATGCATCGCTGCGTGAAAGTCCAAATGACGCCTCCTCTTCACGCTTCCTTGAAAAAAATTTGTAAATCCAATAAAACCAATTAAATCATATGGATTTTTAATTTAGTTAAAGTAATTTATAAGGATTTTTTGTGATCTCCGCGGGGCCGTGGAGACGCACAATATTCAAGCCGCGGTGACCAGAACCCGCGTATAGGGATGCTGAGGTGTATCCAGCACTTCGCTCAGTGAGCCTGACTCCAGCACATCGCCGTCCTTCATCACCATGACTTCATGGGCCATGGCACGAATCACGTCGACGTCGTGCGTGATCAGCAAATAACTCAGGCCACGCTCGCGCTGCAATCTTTGCAGCAGTCCCAGCACCTGTTTCTGGATAGTGACGTCCAGCGCGCTGGTGGGTTCGTCCAGCACCAGCAGGCTGGGGTTGACGATCAGCGCGCGCGCAATGGCCAGCCGCTGGCGCTGCCCGCCTGAAAATTCGTGCGGATAGCGCTGCAGCAAACCCGGAAACTGGGCCTCGGTCATACCGACATCGGCCAGCGCCTGCAGCGCCCGTTCCCGCCGCCCGGCTGGGGCCAGTTTGGGCTCGTGCACCGTCAGGCCCTCCTCCACAATGGCTTCAACGGTCATGCGGGGTGACAGGGAAGAAAACGGGTCCTGGAACACGACCTGAACGGCGCGGCGGATGGCCTTGTTGCGTGCCGCATCCCGGCTCCAGGTCTGGCCGGCCGCCTGCAGCTGCCCTGAAAAAGGCAGCAAGCCCAGGCTGGCCAACGCCAGGGTGGATTTTCCGGATCCTGATTCACCGATCACGCCCAGCGTCCTGCCCGGGGGGATATGAAAACTGGCGTCTTTGACCGCCACAAATTCGGCTTTTTTAAACCACCCGCGTATGCCTGGAATGGAGACCGGATACGCCACGCGCAGGCTTTCCGCACGCATGGCCGGCCCCACGCCCGCTTCCGCACCAGCGTCGGCCGCCAGCCCGTCCCGCTGCGGCTTGCTGTCGATCAGCTTGCGCGTGTAAGGGTGCTGTGGCCGGGCAAAAACCTCCGCCACGGCACCCTGCTCCACGATGTGGCCGTTTTCCATCACCGCGACTCGGTCGGCAAACTTGCGCACGAGGTTCAGGTCGTGTGTGATCATCAGCACCGCCATGCCGTTGCGCTGCTGCAGCTCGCCCAGCAGGTCCAGGATCTGGCCGCGCAGGGTGACATCCAGCGCGGTGGTCGGCTCATCGGCCAGCAGCAGCCGGGGCTGGCAAGCCAGCGCCATCGCAATCATGGCCCGCTGCCGCTGGCCACCCGAAAGTTGATGCGGAAAGGAGTTGGCCCGCCTTTCAGGCTCGGTGATACCCGTATCTGCTAGCAATTTGATAGCTGCTTGCGCACATTCAGCGGGGGTCAGGCCCTGTTTTAGCTGAAGAACTTCGGCGATCTGGTTGCCCACACTGAACAGGGGGTTCAGTGCTGTCATGGGCTCCTGGAAGATCATGGCGATGTCACGGCCGCGAATCCCACGCAAGGACTGCTCCGGCAAGGACAGCAAATCCACGGGCGCCCTGGGCGGCGCACCGCTGGCGGCCCGGTCTGCCGCATCGATGCCGGTAAAAACAGCCTTGCCACCGACCACGGCGTTTTGCGCCAGCCGTAGCAGGCTCAGCGCCGTCACGGTCTTGCCCGAACCCGATTCGCCCACCAGCGCAAGCTTTTCGCCGGGTGCGATGGAAAAATCGATGCCGTAGACGACGGATTTTCCTGCGAACGAGATCTGCAGGTTTTTGACATCAAGGAGCGGCGGCGTCATCAGTCGGCCTTCCTGGGATCCAGGGCATCGCGCAAGGCGTCGCCCATGAAGGTGAGGAGCAGCAGCGTAATCACCAGCACCGCGAAGGTAGACAGCGATATCCACCACGCATCGATGCTGTTCTTGCCTTGCGACAGCAACTCACCGAGCGAAGGCGTGCCCGGCGGTACGCCCAGACCCAGGAAATCAAGCGAAGTCAGCGCCAAAATCGCGCCACTCATGCGAAACGGCAAAAAAGTCACCACAGGCGTCAGGCTGTTGGGCAGGATGTGCCGCCAGATGATGTGCAAGTTACCCACGCCCAGCGCGCGCGCGGCACGCACGTAGTCCATCTGCCGGTTGCGCAGGAATTCGGCGCGCACATAGTCTGACAACCCCATCCATCCGAACAGGCTGAGCAGGATCAGCAACAACGCAACGCTAGGCGCAAAAACGGCGCTGAAGATGATCAGCAGATAGAGCTCCGGTACGGAGCCCCAGATTTCGATGAAACGCTGGAACAGCAAATCGGTCTTGCCACCGAAATAGCCCTGTAGCGCCCCCGTCAGCATGCCGAGCAGCACACCGGTGACCGTCAGCGCCAGCGCAAACAGTACACTGACCCGAAAGCCGTAAATCAGCTGGGCCAGCAGGTCGCGCCCCCGGTCGTCGGTGCCCAGCAGGTTGGCGCGCGTCGGCTTCGAGGGGTTGGGCTCTTTCGCAAAATAATTGAGGGTGTTGGGCCCGTAGGGATTGAGGGTGTACAACGCGAAATTGCTGCCACGCGCCAGCCGTTCCTGGATATAGGGATCGAGGTAATCGGTGGTCGTGTCGAAGTCACCCCCAAAGGTCTTCTCGCTGTAGTCCTTGACCATGGGAAAGTAATAGCCTCCCTCATAGCGCACCAGCAGCGGCCGGTCGTTGGAGACGAGCTCGGCACAAAGACTGAGCACCACCAACGTACAGAACACCACCAGGCTGTAAAACCCCAGCTTGTTGCGCCGAAAACGCCTCCAGGCGCGCTTGGCGGGAGAGTTCGAAACGTACTTTTCTTGTACAGCGTCGCCGCGGACCGGGCTTTGCCCGTCCGCAGGAGGCGTCCCCTCGGGGGGAAGGCCGCCGGAGGTGGCTTCAGGGGGGTTAATCGAACCGTACACGCGGATCCACCCAGACATAAGACAAATCGGAAATCAGCTTGGTGAACAGGCCGATCAAGGTAAACAGGTAGAGCGTGCCTAGCACCACCGGGTAGTCGCGCCGGATGATGCTTTCATAGCTGAGCAGCCCCATGCCATCCAGCGAGAACAGGGTTTCGATCAGCAGCGCACCGGTGTAGAACGAGCTGATAAAGGCGGCCGGGAAGCCGGTGATGAGGGGAATCAGCGCATTGCGGAACACATGCTTCCACAGCACCTGGCGCTCACCCAGGCCCTTGGCGCGGGCCGTGAGCACGTATTGCTTGCGGATTTCCTCCAGGAAGGAGTTCTTGGTCAGCATGGCCGTGACTGCGAAGCTGCCCAGCACCATGGCCGTGACCGGCAAGGTGATATGCCAGAGGTAATCGGTGATGCGCGCACCCCAGCTCAAAGTCTCCCAATTGGGCGAGGTCAGGCCGCGCAACGGAAACCACTGCAACTGGCCGCCGAAGATCACCAGCAGCGCGACACCCAGCACAAAGCCAGGAATGGCATAGCCGGTCAGCACCAGCAAGGTTGTGACGAAATCGAAACGCGAGCCGGCACGCACCGCCTTGGCGACGCCCAGTGGCACAGCCACCAGGTAGCTGATGAAGAAGGTCCACAAACCCAGGCTGATGGAAACCGGGAGCTTTTCCTTGACCAGTTGCCAGACCTCCTTGTTGTGGAAGAAGCTTCTGCCAAGGTCAAAGCTCAAAAACTGCTTGAGCATCAGGTAAAAGCGCTCGGGCGCCGGCTTGTCGAAACCATAGAGCGCCTTGATCTGCTCGACGCGTTTCGGGTCGACGCCCTGCCCACCCCGGTAGCTCAGGCCGCCACCCTCGGCACCGCCTCCACCGCTGGGGCCGGCCTTGGCCTCGGCCATGTATTGCTCCACCGGCCCGCCCGGCACGAACTGCGTCACCACAAAGGTGATCAGCAACACCCCGAACAAAGTCGGGATCATCAAAAGACAGCGTTTGAGAATGTAGGCAAACATGATCGATCAAACTCCCGCCAAACCCGGTGGGCAGCGCGGAACTGGCTTTGCCGGGCCGCAGCTGCCGCCCCCTGCAAGGGGGGAAGGCGTTACGCGAAGCGAACGTCCGACGGGGGTGTTCATTTTTTCCACCAGGTATCGATGATCCAGGTCTCGCCTGGCGCATAGGGTGGCATCTGGCCCGGCATGGCAAGGCGGCGTGCGTTATAGACCACGCGATGGGTGCCGGCCGTCCATTCCGGCAGCAGGTAGTGGCTGTGCGCCACGATGCGTTCCAATGCACGGCAGGCGGGCAACAACTCGGCCTTGGTTTTGGCGCTGGTCATTTTGGTGATCATGGCATCAATCGCGGGATTGGCGGCTCCGCTGAAGTTACCCGACTCCTCAGTGGCGGCGGCCTTGCTACCGAACATGTCGGCGAACTCCTGACCCGGGTTGTTGGTGCCACCGTAGGCGATGGAGATGATGTCGAACTCGAATTTATCGAGGCGCTGCTGGTAGAGCGCGAAGTCGACCTGCCGGAAGTTGAGCTGGATGCCGAGCTTTTCGAGGGCGCGTATCCAGGGCGAAATCGTGCGCACACCGCCCTCGTTGCTATCCAGGTATTCCAGCACCATAGCCTCGCCTTTGGCGTTGCGCAGCTTGCCGTCCCGAACCTCCCAGCCGGCTTCCTTCAGGAGCACCTGGGCACGGCGCAAATTAGCGCGCAGCGAAGAGTCGCCGTCAGTGCGCGCCGGCACGTACATGGCGCCGAATGCCGCTGCGGGGATGTCCTGGCGCCAGGGTTCCATCAAAGCCAGCTCTTCGGGCTTCGGCAGTCCGGTGGCCTGGCAATCGGTGTTTCCGAACAGGCCGGTCACGCGCTGGTAGGCGTTGTAAAACAACTGGCGGTTCATCCACTCGTAGTCGATCGCCAGTCCCAGAGCTTCCCGCACGCGCGGGTCCTTGAGCTTTTCACGCCGACTATTTAGCACATAGCTCTGGAAACCCGTGGGCAGGCTATGCTTGAATTCCCCCTTGACGAGTTCGCCGCTGTCAAAACGTTTGCCCGTCAGGCGCCGCGCCCAGTCGCCGGCCGAGAAGAAACGCATGATGTCGAACTCACCGGCCTTGAGCGCCTCAAGCTTGGCAGTGTTGTCCTTGTAAATCTTGACGGTGACGGTGTCGAAATTCCCTGTACCGACCCGAACATTGAGTTTCTCACCCCAGTAGGTCTTGTCGCGCACATAACTGATGTCTTTGCCGAAAACCACCAGGCCGATTCGATAGGGCCCGCTGCCAATGGGGATGTCGGTCACGACCTCATTGAAGGGCTTGGCCTTACCGGTGGCGTCCATGCCCCACTTGCGGCTGAACACCGCCATGCCGCCCACTTTCAACGGCAGTTCGCGGTTCGGCTTCCTGAAACGAAAGCGCACCGTCCGCTCGCCCACCACCTCGCAGGCTGCGACGTCTTCGAACACGGTCTTGTAGGACGGCGAGGTATGCGGGCCCATCAGGGTGTCAAAGCTGTATTTGACGTCGGCCGCCAGCACCGGGTCACCGTTGTGAAAGCGCGCTTCCTTGCGCAGGCGGAAGGTGGCCGTGAGCCCGTCAGCCGACACCTCGACGTCTTCGGCCAGCAGCCCGTAGCCTGAGGCGGTTTCGTCCATCGCCCCCGTCAGCAGCGTGTCGAACATGAAGCTCGACAAATAGGCCGGCGCCGAGCCTTTGATTGTGAAAGGGTTGTATTTGTCGAAAGTCGAGTAACGCAGGTTGCTGACCAGGCGCAGGTCCCCGCCCTTGGGTGCTGCGGGGTTGACGTAGTCGAAGTGGGCAAACCCCGCGGGGTACTTGAGGTCTCCCCAGAGTGCATAGCCGTGCGCGGCCCATGACGGTGATGAAAGACCCAGCAGGACCCAAACCAGCAAACTTCGCATGCGACAATTCTGCACTACTTAAGCTGGCAAGATTGCGGCGCGCAGACACTGCGCCCCTGTCCCTTGCCTTCCCTTCCCCCGCGAACTACCTACTCTGGAGCACCTGCATGGCCACCAACACCGGATTCCTCACTGGCAAAAAACTGTTGATCACGGGGGTCCTCTCGAACCGGTCCATCGCCTATGGCATCGCCAAGGCCTGCCATGCCCAGGGCGCCGAGCTGGCGTTCGGCTATGTCGGCGAGCGCTTCAAGGACCGCATCACCGAGTTTGCTGCCGACTTCGACTCGAAACTGATTTTTGACTGCGACGTGGGCGACGACGCGCAGATCGACAAGATGTTTGCCGACCTCTCCAAAACCTGGCCAACGTTTGACGGCTTTGTGCACAGCATCGGCTTTGCGCCGCGCGAGGCGATCGCCGGCGACTTTTTGGACGGCCTGTCACGTGAGGGCTTCAAGATCGCCCACGACATCAGCGCTTACAGCTTTCCGGCGATGGCCAAGGCGGCCCTGCCCTACCTCAACAAAAAATCGGCCCTGCTCACGCTGACCTACCTCGGCGCCGTGCGCACCGTGCCCAACTACAACACCATGGGCCTGGCCAAAGCCAGCCTGGAAGCCTCGGTGCGCTACCTGGCCGAATCGCTGGGCCCCAAGGGCATGCGCGTCAACGGCATCAGCGCCGGCCCGATCAAAACCCTGGCCGCCAGCGGCATCAAGGGCTTCGGCAAGATTTTGAGTGTGGTCGCCGAGGCCTCGCCAATCCGCCGCAATGTGACGATTGAAGACGTCGGCAACGTCGCCGCCTTTTTGCTGAGCGACCTGGCCGCAGGCGTGAGCGCCGAGATCACCTATGTGGATGGCGGCTTCAGCCACGTGGTCGGCGGCATCGCCGAACCGGCAGCCGAAGCCTGAAGGCTTTCGCGCCCGGCTGGCGTGCCGGGCGGCGCGCACATGCGGCAAGTTGCACCCTTGTCTCGCATGGCGCGCTATGAAATAGATAGCGGCTCGCGCATGACCCTATTGGGCAGGAGGCCAAATATGTTCATGAAGAACGGCTTCCAGGTACTGCAAAGCCGTTTTTTTGAGGCAAGACGGGGCGGCAAGACAGCCAAATTCGATCAAATCAGGCCTGAAAATAACAATAAAGCAGGCTCTAGCCTAATAGCCACCATCGCAAGCAGCTATAAAAATCATAGCAACTTGCCGCATCCAGTATCCCGCACACACCCAATTCCGCACCGCGCCTGGATCAAGGTTCAGCCCTGGGTCCAGTAGTCATAACTCCAGACCGTTTCAAAGCCCGCCCGCCGGTAAAGCGCCCGCGCCGGGGCATTGCCTTCTTCCACCTGCAGGAATACACGCTCAATGCCCCGCTGCATGGCCGCTTCGGCCATGGCGGTCAGTACCCGGCCCGCCAATCCCTTGCCGCGATGTGCCGGGTCGGTTCGCATGCCGTGGACACTGGACCATCCGTGGCTGAACGCCGCCGCGCCAGCCGCAATGGCCTTGCCGCCTTCGCGCACGCTGGCAAACACGGAATCACGCCCGCGGCTCAGTGACCTGACACGGCTGGCGCCGTCCACGGGGTCAAAACCCTCGGCCAGGAACAACGCGGCCCAGGCCTCGTCCGGCGCGTGGGCTGTTTCAGCCAGTGCCTGCGCCGACACACCACGCATGGACTTGACCTGCGCCACTTCCACCAGCACCGGCTTGCCTGCCGTGTAACCCCGCGTGCCCAGTTCGCGGCGCAAGGCATCAAAGCAGGCCTCATTGGCCAGCCGGAAGACGGCCCGCTTGCCGCGCGCACGGTACAGCCCTTCAATGCGATCGATCACGCCATCGGCGGGGGGTTGATGCAGCAGGGGCACCGCACTTTTGGCCCGGCTGACGGTCCCGCTGTCAAAGGGCAGCAGCCAGCCCTCGATTTCAAGCTGCTCCTCGGGTGATACAGCTGCCACAGTGGCGCGCTCGATATTTTCAATGTCGCTGGAAGTCATGGTGTCAGTAAAAAAATGTCGAGGCCGACTGGCCCAAGGGAAGTCAGACAGCACTGAGCAATATGAGTAATGGCCGGGAATACCGGCCCCAGGGGTGCGGACGAAGTGGCAGATTATTGCGTCCGCCAGAGTCCGGGAATACAGGATCCGGGGGTTCCGGGAAGAGCTAGGAAGAACGCCCGTCAAAATGCGTCACCTTGATGGTGTCCAGATCGATTCCCTCGAGGCAGCGGACGTTGACAGCTGCAATGCGATTGCCGGCAGGATCCGTCCCTTCGCCATAAGGATGAATGCCACAGGCGGGGCAGAAACGGTGGCTGATCACATGCTTGTTGAACTGATAGGTGCTGGCATTTTCATCGGGTGTCAGCAAACGGAGCTGGTCATGCGGCACAAACCACAGCAGCGACCCTTTGCGCTGGCAGATGGAGCAGTTGCAGGCCAGGGCGCTGTTCGGCTGGCCGTCGACCTCAAACGCGACCTTTCCACAATGGCAACTCCCTCTGGAAGTCATTTTTTCTGTCATAAGTTGATTCCTTTCATGGCCATTGCAGCCTTCATGGTTGACGGGGTTGCGCGGGCAACACAGGCGCCCACAGAACGCTTGCACCGCGCAAATTTGAACTATAAACTGTACATTCATACAGTCATAAGTCAAGAAAAACAGGGAGGGCCCATGCGGCAACACATCACCCGCTCCGGCGAGCGGGCCAACACGGTCTTTTTTCGCCTCAAAACGCTTCACTGGCTGCTGGCACTCGCCGGCTTGCTGGCACCAGCGCTTCCGGTGCTTTCGGCATCCGCAGCTGCGCAAGCGCCGCCGCTGATGCTCGCCAAGGTGTACCAACCCGGCGTCCCCCTTCAGGATTATTGGGTCAGTGAAAAATTCGACGGCGTGCGCGGCTACTGGGACGGAGAACAGCTGCTCACGCGCGGGGGGGAACGCATCGCCGCGCCGGCCTGGTTTACCGCAGGCTGGCCCAAAACACCCCTGGACGGCGAGCTGTGGGCGGGCCGTGGCCAGTTTGCCAGGGCGGTGTCTACCGTGCGCCAGCAAACCCCGGACGACGCTGCCTGGCGGGCCATGCGCTTCATGGTGTTTGATTTGCCCGCGCAAGGCGGCCCGTTCAGCGAGCGGATCCCGGCCCTCAATGGCGTGGTGAGCCGCATCGACCAGCCCTGGGTGCAGGCCGTGGCGCAATCGAAGGTCGCAAGCCACACCGCCTTGCAGGCGTTACTGGCCACCACCGTGAAGCGCGGCGGCGAAGGCCTGATGCTGCACCGCGGCGCGTCTTTCTACAAAGGCGCACGCAACGACGACCTGCTCAAGGTCAAGACCCACGAAGACACCGAAGCCCGCGTGGTGGCGCATGTTCCCGGCAGGGGGAAGTACGCCGGCATGCTGGGCGCGCTGCTGGTGGAAATGCCCGGTGCCGACGGCAAACCAGCGCGGCGCTTCAAGCTGGGCACCGGGCTCAACGATGAGCAGCGCCAGAATCCGCCGCCCGTCGGCAGCACCGTCACCTACCGCTTTCGCGGACTCAATGACGGTGGCCTGCCCCGGTTTGCCAGCTTCATGCGGGTACGGGAAGACCAGCTGCTTTAAAGGTGGGCCCGCCAATCGGCGCACCGCCGGAGACCAACGTGAGTTGGCCTTGCGCCCACCGCACCTGACGGGGGAAATGGCCTGTGGCGCCCACTAGTCATGCACCCCCAGCTACAAAAAATATAGCAACCGCTCCGGGGAGGCGGCTTTATTTTTTCTGGCTCGCCAGCAGGCCGAGGCCCGTGTAGCCCAGGCTGGCGATGACGAAGAACCAGCCCACCCACTTGAGGAAGGATGATCCGCCGGCTTCCTGCGCGAATCCCACCTGGCTCGGGTTACCCGGCATGTAGTAGATGTTCACCGGCCGCCCTGCCTCGAAGTCCTTCAGCACGGCCTCGGGGAACGAGCGCTTGATCGTCATGGCTTGCCCAGTGTCGGTGCGGAATTTGAGTTCCGCCGTGTAGATGGTCTGGCCACTGCGGGAAAAACTTTTGTATTCCTTGATCGGCTCGACCACCGCCGTCTTGCCGCTGGCCATGAGCAGCCGCAACTCGCTGTCCCCGCTGGCCTGCGCGCGCAGGAATACTGCACCGACGATGACACCGAGGACTCCGAAGAGAATCGTCTTGAACATGCTCCCCTCCCAATAATATGGGAAGGACTATAGCAAACGAAAGTACCTGTTTATTCCTGCCTAGCGTTTGACGCAGTCCGCGTAGTAGCGCGTCTTGCCCTTGGCATCCACCTGTTCCACAAGGCCGTGGATGTCTGTTTCAAAGCCCGGGCACTGGGCGTTGAACTCGCGCGAGAACTTCAGATAGTCCACAATTTTCCGGTTGAACACCTCGCCCGGGATCAACAGCGGGATGCCCGGCGGGTACGGCGTGACCAGGCCCACGGTGATACGGCCTTCCAGGTGGTCGATTTCAACCCGTTCCGTCGTGCGGTGGGCAATGTGGGCGTAGGCGTCGCTGGGCTTCATGGCGGGCGCCAGATCGCTCAGGTAGACCTCGGTTGTCAACCGCGCGATGTCGTACTTGGCGTACAGCGTATGGATGTGCTGGCACAGGTCGGCCAGGCCCATGCGCTCGTACTTGGGGTACTTCTGGCAGAACTCGGGCAGGATGCGCCACATCGGCTGGTTCTTGTCGTAGTCGTCCTTGAACTGCTGCAGCGCCGTCAGCAGCGTGTTCCAGCGGCCCTTGGTGATGCCGATGGTGAACATGATGAAGAAGCTGTAGAGGCCGGTTTTCTCGACGATCACGCCGTGCTCGGCCAGAAATTTGGTCACGATGCTGGCCGGGATGCCGGTTTTGGCAAACTTGCCGTTCAGGTCGAGGCCGGGCGTGACGATGGTGGACTTGATCGGGTCCAGCATGTTGAAACCGGTGGCCATCTGGCCAAAGCCATGCCAGTTGTTGGCGCCGTTTCTGGCCGTCTTGGCGCTGCGGGACTCGCCCTTGATGATCCAGTCCTGCGATTCGCCAATGCCCTCTTCGACCAGCTTGTCCGGCCCCCAGACCTTGAACCACCAGTCGGTGCCGTATTCCTCGTCGATCTTGCGCATGGCGCGGCGGAAGTCCAGCGCTTCGGCAATGCTTTCCTCAACCAGCGCCGTGCCGCCGGGAGGCTCCATCATGGCAGCGGCCACGTCGCAGCTGGCGATGATGCTGTATTGCGGCGAGGTTGACGTATGCATCAGGTAGGCCTCGTTGAAGAGGTGCCTGTCGAGTTTGGTGTTCTGCGAATCCTGCACCAGCACGTGACTGGCCTGGCTGATACCCGCCAGCAGCTTGTGGATGGACTGCGTTGCGTACACCACCGCATTCTTCGGCCGGATGCGGCTCTTGCCCATGGCGTGGTAGCTGCCGTAGAACGGGTGGAAGGCGGCGTGCGGCAGCCAGGCCTCGTCAAAGTGCAGGTTGTCGATGTAGCCGTCCAGCATGCCTTTGATGGTTTCGGTGTTGTAGAGCACGCCGTCGTAGGTGGACTGCGTCAGTGTCAGCACACGCGGCTTGACCTTGCTGCTGTCCACGCCCTTGAGCAATGGGTTGGCATCGATCTTGGCGCGGATGGCTTCGGGTTCGAACTCGCTCTGCGGAATCGGGCCAATGATGCCGAAATGGTTGCGCGTCGGCTTCAAAAACACCGGAATCGCACCCGTCATGATGATGGAATGCAGGATGGACTTGTGGCAGTTGCGGTCAACGACCACCACGTCACCGGGTGCCACCGTGTGGTGCCACACCATCTTGTTGCTGGTGGATGTGCCGTTGGTCACGAAGAAGCAGTGGTCGGCGTTGAAGATGCGTGCGGCGTTGCGCTCGCTGGCGCCGATGGCGCCGTCGTGATCCAGCAACTGGCCGAGCTCTTCCACCGCGTTGCAGACGTCGGCGCGCAGCATGTTCTCGCCAAAAAACTGGTGGAACATCTGGCCGACCGGGCTTTTCAGGAAAGCAACGCCGCCCGAATGGCCCGGGCAGTGCCAGGAATAGGAACCGTCTTCGGCATAGTCGAGCAGTGCCTTGAAAAACGGCGGCTGCACGCCTTCCAGGTAGCTCTTGGCCTCCCGCAGGATGTGGCGCGCCACGAACTCGGGCGTGTCCTCAAACATGTGGATGAAGCCGTGCAGTTCACGCAGGATGTCGTTGGGGATGTGGCGCGAGGTCTTGGTCTCGCCATAGACGTAAATCGGCACATCCAGGTTCTTGCGGCGTACTTCCTCGATAAAGGTGCGCAGGTTGAGCACGGCCGGGTCGAGGTCGGGGCCTGGCGAAAACTCCTCGTCGTCAATCGACAAAATGAAGGCGCTGGCCCGGCTTTGCTGCTGGGCGAACTGCGAGAGGTCGCCGTAACTGGTCACCCCCAGGACTTCGAAGCCCTCGGTTTCAATGGCTTGCGCCAGCGCACGGATGCCCAGACCGGAGGTGTTCTCGGAGCGGAAGTCTTCGTCGATGATGACGATGGGAAAGCGGAATTTCATGGCTTGGGCTGGAGTTCATGGTCGCCCTGAACCTGTCGGAGGGCATGGGAAACGCTCAAAGGGCATAGACAGGTTGAGCCCGGGCGGTGAGAGGAAGCTTTTTCCAAGCAGCGAAGTGTAAGGACATATTGTTGCGCTACGCTTGCCTTGGGGTCTAATTGCCCCAAAATGTAGCGGATGACCGACAAAAGGAGGATGCATGAGTGAATCGACTATCTGGTGGCTGCTGGCAGGTACGGCAGTCGCGGTGGAGCTGGTAACCGGAACTTTTTACCTGCTGATGATCGCGGTAGGCTTGGCAGCCGCTGCAATTGCCGCTCATTTGGGCGCCTCGACGGCCCTGCAACTCGTTACGGCGGCCGTTGTCGGCTCGGCCACCGTGGGCGTTACCCATTTCATTCGGGGTCGGGGGCCCAAGGCGTTATCGGCAGGAACCAATCCGGACGTCAACATGGATATTGGTGAAACGGTACAGGTCGATGACTGGCAAGCGGACGGCACGGCGCTCGTACGCTACCGCGGCGCGCAATGGGCGGTTGTTCAGGCGGTTGATGGCACGCCTTCGGCGGGCGCCCACCGTATTCGGGAAGTTATTGGCAGCAAATTGGTCGTAGAAAAAATCTGAGGGAATCACCATGTCATCTTATGTAGCACTCATTATTCTCATCGTCGCGGTCATCTTCGTCATCCGCGCCGTCAAATTCGTTCCCCAGCAAAATGCCTGGGTCATCGAACGTATGGGTAAATATCACGCAAGCCTGACGCCGGGCCTCAACTTCCTGGTTCCCTTTATTGACCGCGTCGCCTACAAGCACAGCCTGAAGGAAATCCCGCTTGACGTTCCCAGCCAGGTTTGCATTACCCGCGACAACACGCAGCTGCAGGTCGACGGCATCCTGTATTTCCAGGTCACGGACCCGATGCGGGCCAGCTACGGCTCATCCAACTACATCGTGGCTGTCACGCAACTGGCGCAGACCTCCCTGCGTTCCGTGATCGGCAAGCTCGAACTCGACAAGACCTTTGAAGAACGCGACATCATCAATGCGCAGGTTGTTGCCGCCATTGACGAGGCCGCCCTGAACTGGGGTGTGAAAGTCCTGCGCTACGAAATCAAGGACTTGACGCCCCCCAAAGAGATTCTGCATGCCATGCAGTCGCAAATTACGGCAGAGCGTGAGAAGCGGGCTCTGATCGCTGCTTCCGAAGGCCGCCGCCAGGAGCAGATCAATATCGCCACCGGCGAACGTGAAGCCTTCATTGCCCGCTCGGAAGGCGAAAAACTGGCTGCCATCAACAACGCCCAAGGTGAAGCCGCCGCCATCATGGCCGTTGCCGACGCCAATGCAAAAGCCATCGAAATGGTCGCGGCCGCAATCCGCCAGCCCGGCGGCGAACAGGCCGTTCAGCTCAAGGTGGCCGAACAGGCGGTTGACGCCTATTCCAAGGTAGCCAGGGACGCCAAAACCACGTTGGTGGTACCCAGCAACATGACGGAAGTCACCGCCCTCATCAGCTCGGCCATGAAGATGGTGCAAGCCAACAAGGTGTGACGACGGGCTTTTTTGCCGACAGCACGTGAACGCACCCATGAGCGCAAAAAATGTACTGGGCACGGATTTGGTGCCCTGCTCCTATGATCCGCTGACCGGCTACTTTCGTGACGGTTGCTGCAACACGGATGCGTCGGATGCGGGGTCCCACCTGGTATGCGTTCGCGTCACGCGTGAATTTCTGGCTTTTTCCGCCAGCCGCGGCAACGATCTTTCCACGCCGCAGCCTGCGTACCGCTTTGCGGGCCTTCAGCCGAATGACCGCTGGTGCCTGTGTGCCAACCGCTGGCGCGAAGCGCTGGAGGCCGGCTTTGCGCCGCCTGTCGTGCTGGAGTCGACGCACAGCAAGGCGCTGGAATTCGTCTCCCTGGCCCTGCTGGAAAAGCACCGGTTCCAGGGCGCACTCCACTGAGCCTGTTGCGCGTCGGGTGCAACTCCTGCCTCCGTCTGTTCGCAGCACTGCTATAATCGAAGGCTTCGCGGAAGGGTGGATGAGCGGTTTAAGTCACACGCCTGGAAAGCGTGCGTAGGGTTAAACCTACCGCGGGTTCGAATCCCGCCTCTTCCGCCAAACAGTCTCGTCGCCGTGAGTTTCCACACGGTGGCAAAAACTCCTAAAAGCCCAGCTTGCTGGGCTTTTTTGTGCCCGCTCCACTTTCGGCGCCTCACTTCCGGTCTTCCCGGGGTTTTTCCGGGCAAAAAAAAGCCACCTTGCGGTGGCTTTTTGTTTGCGGTGAACGATTAGTTCAGGGCAGACTTCTTGCCGTCTTTGTAGACGTACAGGGTGATGGCGGGGTTCTTCAGTTCGCCATTGGGTTCAAAAGCGATCGTGGTGGTCACGCCCTTGAAGTTGGTT
Organism: Polaromonas sp. P2_G11; assembly: GCF_056403595.1. Lineage (NCBI taxonomy): Bacteria > Pseudomonadati > Pseudomonadota > Betaproteobacteria > Burkholderiales > Comamonadaceae > Polaromonas > Polaromonas sp. P2_G11. The sequence continues at coordinate 49,445 of NZ_JBFUFE010000007.1, forward strand.
TTAATCAGCTCAGGGGTGTAAACCTTTGGATCCCAGGAACCGGCACGCTTCATGGCGTCAACCAGAACGAAGGTAGCGTCGTAGGTGTACGGGCTGTAAACCTGGAACTGCTTTGGATACTTGGCTTCGTAGCGCTTCATCCAGGCTTCGCCGCCTGGCATTTTGGCCAGCGATGCGCCGCCTTCAGCGCAAACCACGTTGCCGATGGTCTTGGCGCCTGCGGTCAGCTTGGCAAGTTCTGCGGTGCAGATGCCGTCGCCGCCGAAGTACTTGACGTTGCCCATGCCGAGTTGTTCCATCTGGCGCAGCATTGGGCCGCCTTGTGGGTCCATGCCGCCGAAGAAGATCGCGTCAGGTGCTTTGGCCTTGATGGCGGTCAGGATGGCCATGAAGTCGGTGGCTTTGTCGGTGGTGAACTGCTCGTCAACCACGGTCATGCCTTTTGCCAGGGCCGTTTTCTTGAACACTTCAGCAACGCCCTGGCCGTAAGCCGTACGGTCGTCAATGATGGCGACTTTCTTCAGCTTCAGCGTGTCGGCGGCATAAAAAGCCAGGCCAGCGCCCAGGGCGTTGTCATTGGCAATGATGCGGTAGGTGGTTTTGTAGCCTGGCTTGGTCAGGTTGGGGTTGGTTGCAGCGCCCGTAACGTGGGGGATGCCGCAATCGTTGTAGACCTTGGAGGCAGGAATGGTGGTTCCGGAATTCAGGTGGCCGACCACGCCGGCGACTTTGGAGTCGCACAGCTTTTGTGCAGCGGCGGTGCCCTGTTTTGGATCAGCGGCGTCATCTTCAGCAACAATTTCAAACTTGACCTTTTTGCCGCCGATGACCACGTTTTGTGCGTTCAGGTCTTCGATGGCCATGCGCACGCCGTTTTCATTGTCTTTGCCGTAATGGGCTTGCGAGCCGGACAGCGGCGCCACGTGACCGATCTTGATCACTGCGTCTTGGGCAGAGGCAAAACCCGCTACTGCAGCGAGAGCAGCCACTACTGTCAGTTTTAATTTCATTTGCATAAAAACACTCCGATTAGGAAATTACCGTTAAAGGTTGAGAACAATTTTTTTACTCAACGGGGCCGAACATAACGCAATTTCCGGGCCCGCACCATAGCAACGTCCCTAGGTTAAATTCCGATAAGGGGGTTTACCCGGGGAGCAGATTGCCTTATGTGAACTTGTGTTTCAAGGGTTGGGCACAGCGAAAAAGCATCTGTGCAAACAGTCGCTCGCGCGTCCTATGCGTCCGTGTTTGGCGGTGCCGCTTCGTGCTTCAAAGCCTGGCTCACAGATTGACGGACAACGTCCTCAATTTCTTCGCGCAGACGTGGAACCAGGGTTTGCGTGTGCTCCAGGATAAGTTGCCCTACGACCTCCCGCAAACGCCGCTCAAGGACCAGATTCACCCGCTGCAGCACGCGTTGCACCATCTGCTCCTGAAGCTCTGCAGAAGCGGTGGACGGCGGCACCGGCAAACCAGTCCTGGCTGGTTCAGGCGGTGCAGCCGGCATCGGCGCAGGCATGGGCCGCACGACTTCCGTCAGCGTCGGCACAAACCGCGGCGGTGCGGGCGGACGGTTCATGCGCCCTCCCCGGCCGTCGCAAGGTCATGGCGTTTCATGGCATAGCCCCTGTCGGTGTAGTGCTTCCACCGGCTTCGCGCTGCAAGACGGTCATCGTCGGCCTGCGCCACGACTTCGATAAAACGTTCGAAGCGTTCAAATTCGGCGGGAATGCCATGCCCCAGATTGACCAGCACGCCGTAATGCGGGCAGGCCTTGAGCGACTCGGCCAGCACCACCGGCGTTGCCGCCCATGTACTTTCGGGGGCACCCGCACGGCAATGCGGCACAAATTCCGCAGGCGAAAAACTCCAGATCAACTGGTCCAGTTCCGCCAGCACCGCCGCGTCCCCCGTCACCACAACGCTGGCGCCGCTCAGGTAGGCCTTGCGAAGTAACCGGCAGCTGTAGGCCAGTTTGTCAGGCACATTGAAGTGAAAGGCGATTTCGGTCATGCCCGGGTTTTGGATGCGGATTTGCGACTGGACGCTGTTTTGGCTTTTTTGCGCGATGCTTGGGCCGAAGTCCCTGCCCTGGCAGTTACCACCTGGTCCAGCAGGTAGTCCAGCAGCAGCGGCACCGGCCTGCCGGTCGCACCTTTGGCGGCTCCGCCTTTCCAGGCCGTACCGGCAATGTCCAGGTGCGCCCATGGGAAACTGGCCGTAAACCGCTGCAGGAACTTGGCCGCGGTCACCGCACCCGCGGCACGCCCCGCCACGTTGGCGACATCCGCAAAATTGGTCTTGAGCCCTTCCGCATAATCGTCATCCAGCGGCATCCTCCAGCACAGGTCCAGGGACGATTCGCCTGCTGCCGACAACGCCTCGGCCATGATGTCGTCGCTGGAGAAAAGCCCGCTGCGCACGCCGCCCAAGGCAATCACGCAGGCGCCGGTCAGCGTCGCGATGTCCACCACCGCCCGGGGCTTGAAGCGCTCGGCGTAAGTCAATGCGTCGCAGAGCACCAGCCGCCCTTCGGCGTCGGTGTTCAGGATCTCGATGGTCTGCCCGCTCATGCTGGTCACCACATCGCCGGGCTTGATGGCGCGGCTGCCCGGCATGTTTTCGCAGGCGGGAATCAGGCCTACCACATTGAGCGCCGGCCGCAGCTCTGCCAGCGCCCGGAAGGTGCCCAGAACGCTGGCGGCACCGCACATGTCGAACTTCATCTCGTCCATTTCGGCGGCGGGCTTGATGGAGATACCGCCCGTGTCAAAGGTGATGCCTTTGCCAACGAGCACGACGGGCGCCTCGGCCCTGGCCGCCCCCTCATAGCGCAGCACTATAAAGCGTAAGGGCTCGGCCGAACCCTGCGCCACGGCCATGAAGGAGCCCATGCCGAGTTTGGCGACCTCTTTGGGCCCCAGCACCTCCACCTTGATGCCGCGCAGCTTGCCCAGCTCTCTGGCAGCGCCGGCCAGAAGCGTCGGTGTCGCGTGGTTGGCCGGGCGGTTCGCCCACTCCTTGGCAAATTCAATGCCCTTGACCAGCGCTGCGCCCTTGTCAATGCCGGGTCGCGCGATCTGGGCACTTGCGGCGTCATTCACGGCAACCACCACCCGTTGCAACCTGCCAGGGCCGGCTTTTGCGTTCCTGGCGGCTTTGGACTTGGTGGTAGCGTAGGTATAGGTGGCATCCCCGCAAGCGACCACGGCCGCGCGTACGGCTTCAGCTCGCAGATGGCCCACGGCACCGAAGCAAATGGTCAGGTGCTGCACGTTCGCAGCCTTCAGGGCGCCCAGGCCGGCACTGACGGCGGTACGAACGTTTTTGGCACTGGCATCCCCGACGCCCGCCAGTACGACCCGCCTGGCAGTGATGCCGGGAGCGCGGTACGTGCTCAGGAGCTTGCCCGGCTTGGCCTCAAAGTCCCCCGACTTGATCGCCAGCGATGCGAGCACCGAAAGGGGGTCATTGCCGGAGCCCGGATCCTGGGGTACGAGAACCAGCAGCGCATCGGTTTTTTCGCTGCAAATACGGGTGGGTGTCAGTGTTTTGAGTTCAAAGTCCATAATTCAGGGTCTGGTAAATAAACCAAAGTAAAACAAAAATAAAACGAAGCCAAGGCAGATATTCAGTCAATGTTATTCCAATCCACGATTCGCAAAGAGCTGGCACGCAGTTTTGGGGCCACGCTGGTGGTCCTGGTCACCATCGTGATGACCATTGTTCTGATCCGCACCCTGGGCCAGGCATCGCGCGGTTTCATCAATCCGCAGGACGTCATGCTGTTCATGGCCTACTCGGCCCTGGGACGCCTGCCGACCATCCTCACGCTGTCGCTGTTTATTGCGATGGTCAGTACCTTGTCGCGCATGTACCGCGACAGCGAAATGGTGGTGTGGTTCACCAGTGGTCAGGGCCTGGCGGGTTTTCTGCGGCCGCTTTTCCGTTTTGCATGGCCTGTGCTGCTGGTCATCACGCTGATGGCCCTTTTTGTCTGGCCCTGGACCAACCAGCAAACCAAAGACATGCAAAGCCGGTATGAGCAGCGCGGCGACATCGACCGCATTGCCCCTGGCCAGTTCCAGGAGTCCTCCAGCGGCAACCGGGTTTTCTTCATCGACCGCGACCTGGCGGGCGAGCGCTCCAGTAACAACGTCTTTATCGCTGCGACCGAAAAAGGCAAGAGTTCCATCACCACGGCCCGCTCGGGCCGCATCGAGACCAAAGGTGACGCCCAGTTCCTCATGCTCGAAAACGGCCAGCGCCTGGAAAACGTGATCGGGCAATCGGCGCTCAAAATCAGCGACTTCGAAGAGTACGGCACCAAAACTGGCGATAACAATCCGCTGACCGAAAACGCACCGGAAGCCAAACTGCTTTCCACCCGCTCCCTGATCAAGACGCCGACCCGCGGCAACCTCAGCGAACTGGCGTGGCGGCTGGGGCTGGCGCTGGCATCCATCAACTTTGTCGTACTGGCGGTGGCCCTGGCCAGCGTGAACCCGCGCGGTGGCCGCAGCGGCAACATGATCTTTGTGTTGCTGACCTTTGTGGTCTACAACAACCTGGTCAACCTCGGGCAAAGCTGGATTTTTGTGGGCCTCATCAGTTTCAGCAACTTCCTGCTGGCGCTGCATGGTGGTGTCCTGCTGCTGGCCCTGGCCTGGCTGTCCAAGCGACAGTTCAACTGGACGCTGCGGCCCGCCCGGCGCATCAACCGTACACCGCTGGCTGTACGCGACAGCGAAAGCCACGCATGAAAACCATACGCCGCCTGATCTACGGTGAAGTGCTGGCAGCCATCGCCCTGGTGGCGCTGGGCTTCCTGGCCCTGTTCTTCTTTTTTGACCTGGTCGATGAACTGCAATACCTCGGCAAGAGCAGCGGCATCAACGCCGCCGATGTCTACCAGATCAGGCATGCACTGCTGTACGTAGGCCTGCTGATTCCCAATCATTTGTACGAGCTGCTGCCGATCTCCGTACTGATCGGCACCATCTTTGTGATGGCCCGGCTGGCGCAGAGCTCCGAATACACCATCCTGCGCACCAGCGGACTCGGCCCCTGGCGCGCGCTGAAGTTGCTGCTGGTCCTGGGGGCGCTGTTCGTGGTGTTCAGTTTCGCCGTGGGCGACTATGTGGCGCCTGCCAGCGAACGGGCCGCACAGCTGCTCAAGGCGCGCTACCAGAACAAGATCACCATCGGCCAAACCGGTGCCTGGTTGAAGGAAAAGCAGGCCTACAACACCTTTGTGGTCAATGTGAGGGCCCTCACCCCCGACAACGAAATGCAGGGTGTGCAGATTTTCGAGTTCAACAACAAGGGATTGATCGTCTCCACCACACAGGCGCCGCTGGCAGCGTTCACCGCCGGCGATGCCTGGGAATTGAACCAGGCCACACGCGCAGAGTTTGATGTTCCTGCCGGCGCCAGCAGTGCCGCCAAACCCGGAGGCAGCGCCAAGGTCAACCGCACAGTGCTAAAGAACTTTCGCTGGCCTACCGAAATCAGCGCTGAAATGGTTTCGGTGGCGCTGCTCAAGCCTGAGCGCATGGGCACCATTGACCTGTTCAATTACGTCCGTCACCTGGACGCCAATGGGCAGACCGCGCAGCGCTATGAAATAGAGTTCTGGAAAAAAGTCTTTTACCCGCTCAGCTGCCTGGTGATGGTGATTCTGGCGCTGCCTTTTGCCTACCTTCACTTTCGCTCCGGCGGCATCGCCGGCTACGTGTTCGCCGGTGTGATGATCGGCATCAGCTTCTTCCTGCTCAACAACGTGTTCGGCTATATCGGCAACCTGCGAAACTGGCAGCCCTGGCTTGCGGCTGCCACGCCAGGCCTGCTTTATATGGCCGTCTCGCTGGGCGCGTTTGGCTGGCTGGTGCTCAGGCGTTAACGGACGCGACCGTTCATGACGTCCCTGGCCCATACGCCGCGCGGCATCATCCTGCTTGCCCATGGCTCGCGCGACCCGCAGTGGCGCGACCCCATTGAGGCGGTTGCCGCACAAGTCCGTCTCCGCGAGCCCGGTACCCCCGTCAGTTGCGCCTACCTGGAGCTTTGCCCTCCTTCATTGCCTGAAGCTGCTACAAATTTAATAGCTGCTGGCGCATGCCATATAAGGGTTTTTCCGCTTTTCTTTGGTATAGGCAAGCACGCCCGGGAAGACTTGCCGCTGCTGGTCGAACGCGTCAGGTTGGCGCATCCGGGCGTAGAAGTCGAGCTTCTGCCCGCAGCCGGGGAATACCGCGAATTGACCGCACTTATGGCCAGCATTGCCTTGTCATAACCGTGGAGGCATGGCGCATCGGTACGGCAGTTGGGCTCCTCTTTAGCGTAAAACAGGCATAATAAAATCAATAATTAGCCTGAATTCGATATGAACCTTCACCAATTCCGCTTCGTCCAGGAGGCCATCCGGCGCAACCTGAACCTGACAGAGACCGCCAAGGCCCTGCACACCTCGCAGCCCGGCGTATCCAAGGCCATCATCGAGCTGGAGGAGGAACTGGGCGTAGAAATCTTTGCACGGCACGGCAAACGCCTCAAGCGCGTGACCGAACCCGGGGAACACGTCCTCAAAAGCATTGAACTCATCATGCGCGAGGTCGGCAACCTGCGCCGCATTGGCGAGCAGTTTTCTGCCCAGGACAGCGGCACGCTCTCCATTGCCACCACCCATACGCAAGCCCGTTATGTGCTTCCGCAGCCCGTTGCCAAGCTGCGTGAAGCCTTTCCCAAAGTCAATGTCAGCCTGCACCAGGGCTCTCCCGACCAGGTGGCGCGCATGGTGCTCGACGAAGTTGCTGAGATCGGTATAGCCACCGAATCATTGACGCAGTACGAAGACCTGGTGACCCTTCCCTGCTACGAATGGCAGCACATGCTGGTCATTCCTGTCGACCATCCGCTGGCCAAAAAAGACAACATCACACTCGAAGACCTGGCGCAAGAACCCCTGATCACTTACCACCCATCCTTCACCGGCCGTACCAAGATCGACCTGGCGTTTGCCGCCAAGCGGTTGCAGCCGCGCATTGCGCTCGAGGCGATTGACTCCGACGTCATCAAGACCTATGTGCGCCTGGGACTGGGCGTGGGCATCGTCGCCGAGATGGCTATCAAGGAAGACGGCACCAACAGCGACCTGATCGCCATCGCGGCGGGCCCACTGTTCGGCATCAACGTGGCCCGCGTGGCCTTCAAGCGCAGCGCCTACCTGCGCAATTTCGTCTATAAATTCGCCGAACTGCTCAGCGACAAGCTGGACCGCGCCCTGATCACCAAGGCCATGGCCGGCCGTGTCAATGACTATGAGGTCTGACTCCCCCCCGAAGCGGCCTGCGGCCGCCTCCCCCTCAGGGGGCGCCGCAAGCGGCCCGGCAAAGCCGGTTCCGCGGCGGCCGCTTGTAAAAGAAACACATCCAGCTCAATCATGACCATGATCCTCGAACGCACCCCCACGCTCAAAACCAAGCTGCCCGCTGTCGGCACCACCATCTTCACGGTGATGTCCACCTTGGCCGCTGAAAAAGGCGCTGTCAACCTGGGCCAGGGCTTTCCTGATTTTGAGTGTGACCCGCAGCTGGTCAACGCCGTCACGGACGCAATGACCAAAGGCCTGAACCAGTACCCACCCATGACGGGCGTTCCGGCGCTGCGCGAAGCCATCTCGGCCAAGGTGGCCAAACTTTACGGCCACCGCTACGACGCCAACAGCGAGATCACCATCACTGCCGGCGCCACCCAGGCCATCATCACGGCAATCCTGGCCGTCGTTCACCCCGGCGACGAAGTCATCGTGCTGGAGCCCTGCTACGACAGCTACGTGCCCAACATCGAACTGGCCGGTGGCGTCGTAGTGCGCGTTCCCCTCACGCCAGGCACCTTCCGGCCCGACTTCGACAAGATTTCCGCAGCGATCACATCCAGGACACGGGCGATTATCGTCAACTCGCCGCACAACCCGAGCGCCACGGTATGGACCGAGGCCGACATGCTCACGCTGCAGGACATCCTGGCGCCCACCGACGTGCTGCTGATCAGCGACGAGGTCTATGAGCACATGGTGTTCGATGCGGCCCAGGGACGCATCCATCAAAGCGCCGCCCGTTTTCCAGGCCTTGCCGCGCGTGCGTTCATTGTCAGCAGCTTCGGCAAGACTTACCACGTCACCGGCTGGAAGGTCGGCTACGTGGCCGCACCCGCTGCGCTGACCACCGAGTTCCGCAAGGTGCACCAGTTCAACGTGTTCACCGTGAATACCCCTGTGCAATACGGGCTTGCCGCGTACATGGCCGATGCGCAGCCTTACCTGGACCTGCCGGCCTTCTACCAGCGCAAGCGCGACCTGTTTCGCGAAGGCCTTGCCAAAACCCGCTTCAAACTGTTGCCCAGCGAAGGCAGCTACTTCCAGTGCGTGGACATCTCCGACGTGAGCGACCTGGACGAAGCCGGGTTCTGCAAATGGCTGACCACCGAAATCGGCGTGGCGGCGATTCCCCTGTCGGCGTTTTACGGCAACGGCTTTGACCAGCGTGTGGTGCGATTCTGTTTTGCCAAAAAAGACGAAACATTGAACACGGCCCTGCAGCGGCTGGCCAAACTGTAAGCGCGGCAAGCCGGCGTGAAAGAACCTGTTTACGGTCTAAACGGGGCCGCGCAAGCACCTTCTCGGGATGGGATGCAAGGCGCGGTGCGATGCCCATAGCTCGGCTATGGGCTAGCGCCGCAGGCCGCCCGAGAAGGCGCTTGCCCTCCGGGTTGGGGGTGAAATCGCGCGATTGAGCCACCCAGGCCCTTGCATGGGCATGAGCCCATGCGGCGTGCCCGGGCGGCCCACTCATCGCCGATTGCACCCCAACGCGGCCTCGTTTAGACCGCAAACAGGTTCTAAGCCAAGGCTGTCAGTATTTGCCGACGGCTGGACAGGTGCTCATCCTGCTTGTTTGCGCCCCGCACCGGGAAACAATCACTTCACATAACAAGGAGTGCTTCAAATGTCCCTATCCCTCATTCTGCTGATCGTTCTTATTCTTATCCTCGTCGGTGCATTGCCTACCTGGGGCCACAGTCGGAGCTGGGGTTACGGGCCCAGCGGGGGTGTCGGCCTGGTGGTGTTGATCCTGGTCATCCTGCTGCTGATGGGACGCATCTAGTCCGCACCTTCCGTTGGTGATTCACCAGGGAAGATGGCCTTGCATAGCAAGGCCATTTTTTTGCGCTCCCATCTCACAAGCCTGTTTCAACTATTCAGTTGCTGCCACGCTTTTTAGCTGCGGCATAACAAGCCTTCGGCAGTTGTTAGCCTTCGCTGAAAGGTCTGGACTCAGCTATTGAGCTGAGTCCAAACCTTTTCTAACCGCTTAATGCTGACCGGCTGCGGTGTGCGCAGCTCCTGCGCAAAAAAGCTCACACGCAGCTCTTCCAGCAACCAGCGGAATTCCTGCATGCGCGCATCCACCGCGCCTTTTCGCTCAGCCACCAGCCGCCAGTAACGCTGCTCCTGCGGTCGCAACTCGGCCATCCGTGCAGCATCACGTGCCGGGTCGGCGCGCCATTTTTCCAGCCGCAACGTGATGGCCTTGAGGTAGCGTGAGAAGTGCTGCAGTTGCCCATAAGGTGTGGCCGTCAGAAAGCGTTTGGGTACCAGGCGCTGCAGTTGCTGGGCGGCATCTGCCGCGGCTTCGGCGGCATTTTTAGTGTCCTTGATCTTGCGTTGGGCCACAGCGAACTCGGTCAGGATGCCGGCAGCCAGCCGGGCCACCTCGCTGGCAATCAAGGTCAGGCGCCCTCGCCCATCGTCGATGCGTTTTTTGAACTCGGCTTCGTGCGTCGGCAACGGGTCGAGCAAAAAGGCGCGGTCCAACGCCACTTCGATGATCTGCTCGCGCAATTCCTCCAGCGTACCGCCGCCGGAATTGTCGGCGGCGCGGCCCACCAGCATGTAGCTGGTGGCCATTTTCTGCAGTTCAGGCAGGTTCTTTTCCAGGTACTTCAGCGCATCCTTGATCTGCAGCGAGAACAGCCGGCGCAAGCCGGCGCGGTGCTTCGCGGCCGCCACATCGGGTTCGTCAAACACCTCGATCGTCACCGCGTCGCCCAGATCAATGAGCGCCGGAAACCCGATCAGCGTCTGCGAACCCTTGCGGATTTCCATCAGCTCCGGCAACTCGCCAAAGCTCCAGCTGGTGTAGCGCTCCGGCGCTCTGGGCGCTATCTTTTCAGGAGCTGCTTGCGCGCGTCCTGATTGGGCTGGAGGCCGATTTGATACTGAATTTTCGGGGGATAACGTCTTTTCGGACCCAGATTCGGGTGCTTTTGCCAGGTTTTTGAGTCCCGCCAGCGCCTGGAAGGCACCCCGTGCCTGCGAGCCCAGCTCGCCCTTGAGCGCGCCCAGGTTACGGCCCGCACCCAGCTGACGGCCATGCTCGTCGACTATGCGGAAGTTCATGAACAGGTGCGGCGGCAGCATGTCCAGCTTCATGTCATTGCGCTTGACGTCCAGCGAAGTCGCGTCGCGCACCAGCTTGAGCACCGCGTCAGTCAGCGAGCCGCTGCCGAACACCTCGGGCTGCAGCAACTGCTCCGTCATGCGGGCGGCAGTGTCGGGCAAGGGCACCAGGCGCGAGCGCGGGCGCTGGTGCAGCGTCTTGATCAGCGCCTGGACCTTGTCCTTGAGCATGCCGGGCACCAGCCACTCGCAGCGCTCTTCATTAACCTGGTTGAGCGCGAACAATGGCACGTCCACCGTCACGCCATCGCGCGCGTCGCCGGGTTCGTGCAGGTAGGTCACCAGGCAATCCACGCCGCCCATTCGCAGTGTCTTGGGAAACGACTGGGTGGTAATGCCTGCAGCCTCATGCCGCATCAGTTCTTCGCGCGTCAAGAGCAGGAGCTGCGGCTGCTTTTTGACTTCCTCCTTGTACCAATGTTCGCAACTTGCACCACTGTGTACGCCAGCCGGGAGTTGCTGGTCATAAAAAGCGTAGATCAGTTCCTCGTCCACCAGCACGTCCTGGCGCCTGGCTTTGTGTTCCAGATCCTGCACCTGCTGGATCAGCTTCAGGTTCGCCGCGAGGAAAGGCAGTTTGGTGTCCCAGTTGCCAGCGACCAACGCTTCGCGGATGAATATCTCGCGCGCCGTCACCGGGTCTACACGGCCGAAATTGACGCGCCGCCCGTTGTAGACCACCAGGCCGTAGAGCGTAGCACGCTCCAGCGCCGTCACCTGCGCAGCCTTTTTCTCCCAGTGCGGGTCCAGCAACTGCTTGGCTAAAAGATGTCCGGCCACCTGCTCTATCCAGGCCGGGTCAATGTTGGCAATGCCGCGGCCAAAAAGGCGTGTGGTTTCCACCAGTTCGGCCACCACAATCCAGCGGCCCGGCTTTTTGCTCAGGCGTGCGCCCGGGTGGCGGTAGAACTTGATCCCGCGCGCACCCAGGTACCAGTCTTCCTCGTCGCTCTTGCAGCCGATGTTGCCGAGCAGGCCGCAGAGCATGGACAAATGCAGCTGCTCATAGCTGGCGGGCTTGTCATTCAGAACCCACTTTTGTTCACCCACGACGGTATGCAGCTGCGAATGGATGTCGCGCCACTCGCGCACGCGGCGGATATTGACGTAGTTCTCGCGCAGCAGGTTCTCGTACTGGCGATTGGAGAGTTTGTGGTCGGTGCCGTGGCCGCCCCGCGCATCGCCGAGCCATTTCCACAGCTTCAGGTAACCACTGAACTCGCTCTTCTCGTCATCGAACTTGGCGTGCTGCTGGTCGGCCTGGGCCTGTTTGTCCATGGGGCGGTCGCGCACGTCCTGCACACTGAGCGCGCTGGCGATCACCAGTACCTCGTCGAGCGCGTTGCGGTCCTTGGCTTCCAGAATCATGCGGCCCACGCGAGGGTCCAGCGGCAGCTTGGCCAGCGTGCGGCCGACGCCGGTGAGCTCGTTGTCCTCGTCCACCGCGCCCAGCTCGGCCAGCAGCTGGTAGCCGTCGGCAATGGCGCGGCGCTGCGGCGGCTCGATAAAGGCAAACTCTTCCACATTGCCCAGGTGCAGCGCCTTCATGCGCAAAATCACCGAAGCCAGCGAACTGCGCAGGATTTCCGGGTCGGTAAAAGGCTGCCGGCCCTGGAAGTCCTTCTCGTCATACAGTCGTATGCAGATACCATCGGCCACCCGGCCGCAACGGCCGGCACGCTGGTTGGCCGCGGCCTGCGACACCGGCTCCACCATGAGCTGCTCGACCTTGTTACGAAAGCTGTAGCGCTTGACGCGCGCCGTGCCCGCGTCCACCACGTAGCGGATGCCCGGCACGGTCAGCGAGGTTTCGGCCACGTTGGTGGCCAGCACGATGCGACGGCCGCTGTGGCCGTCAAAAATGCGGTCCTGCTCGGCCTGGCTCAAGCGAGCGAACAGCGGCAGCACCTCGGCATTGCGTGTCAGCGGCTGGTGCGCGAGGTGCTTGCGTAAATGATCGGCCGCCTCGCGAATTTCTCGCTCGCCGGGCAGAAACACCAGGATGTCCCCAGCGCTGTGCGGGCTCAGCCAGAGTTCGTCGACGGCATCGGCAATTGCATCGTTCAGGTCGTGCTCGCGCGACTCCTCAAACGGCCGGTAGCGTTGCTCGACGGGAAACATCCGGCCCGACACCATGATCACCGGCGCAGGGCCTTTGCTGGACGCGAAATAATCCGCAAAGCGCTGCGCATCAATCGTCGCCGAGGTAATGACCACTTTCAGGTCGGGCCGGCGCGGCAGCAGCTGGCGCAGGTAGCCCAGCAGAAAGTCGATGTTCAGGCTGCGCTCATGGGCTTCGTCGATGATGATCGTGTCGTAGGCTTTGAGCAGCGGGTCGGTCTGCGTCTCGGCCAGCAGGATGCCGTCGGTCATCAGCTTGACGGAGGCGTCGCGCGAGAGCCGGTCCTGGAAGCGGACCTTGTAGCCCACCACGTCGCCCAGCGGCGTCTTCAACTCCTCCGCGATGCGCTTGGCCACGCTGGACGCGGCAATGCGGCGCGGCTGGGTATGGCCTATCAGCCGGCCCTGTCCGGCAGGGTAATTGAGCTTGCCGCGCCCCATGGCCAGCGCGATCTTGGGCAACTGGGTGGTTTTACCCGAGCCAGTTTCGCCACAGACAATGATGACCTGGTGGGCCGCCATGGCGGCGGTGATTTCGTCGCGTTTGCCCGAAACGGGCAGCGACTCTGGAAAGGTAATGGCGAGGGGAGACAAGGATGGAGGCGAAGAAAAAGGCAAGCAGTGCAGGATAAAAGCGGCAGCAGCGCTGCCAAAGCGCTCAATTATCGGGTGTTCCAGCCCGCAGCGGACCGGCTATGGTTATGGCGCCGCGATCAGGCCGCCAGCACAGGCAGGTCGACGGCTTCCCCACTGGTCTCGTCAAACCATGCAATGCGGCTCGGGTAGCTCAGCGCGGTGCGCGACATGCCTCGCCCTATGCTCACTGCCGAAGAGGCGCGCGCATCGGATTTGGAGACCCGCAGCACGCCAAGGCCGACCTCGGCAACCCAGCGCGTCTGCTGGTTCCCTACCAAATCACCCTCCAGTGTGGTGTTAAGCACCACCGGCCGCGCCAGGGCGGCCTGGACTCTGCGCGCCAGGTGGATCAGCTGGCCGCTGTCATGGCAATTGCGCATCAGCAGCAAAAAACCGTTCTCTTCCAGGCGCCCCATTTCCACATGCGCGGGTACGGTGCGGCGCAACCGGCCGGCACATACAAACAGTGCGTGGTTGGCGGCCGCATGGCCATAGAGCTTTTCCAGCACATAAAGATTGGCCACCGACACCACAATCACGCCCAGCGGCACGGGCTCATCGCGGTAACGTCTGAAGGCCGCCTCCAGCATGTTGCCGGTTTCGCTGTGGGAGCGCATGCGCGTGACCGGGTCGTAGCTGGGGCCGTGCGCCATGGCCCGGTTCAGCTCGATCAGGTAGGAATAACGGGTCCAGAGCACAGCCGCCATGGTGGCCAGATAACACGTGCCGGCGACAGCGGTCACCGCGTGCACCTGCCACGGCACATGGGCACGGTCCAGTGCCACCCAGCTCAACCCCGCAATGGCCACCAGCATGAAGGAGACGCCCGAGACGGCCACCCAGGCCAGGCGATCCCCCCGAACGGCACTGCGAAGACTGAGCGCCATTGCCACCAGCCCCAGAAAACAGGCCACTGCCAGGCTCAGTGCCAGGGCGTGGCGCGGGCTCAATGCCCAGCCAACCGCGATATTCAGAAGAGCCAGGCTCGCCAGCCAGGTCAAGGCACGCCGGGCCGAGTCCGGGTTGCGCAGGATGCCCAGGATGGAAAACAGCAGGTAAGCCAGCAGCGCGGATACCACGCTGGCAACGTGGGCCAGGAAACGGTCCAGAACATCGGCGTTCTCGATGGGCAATCCGCCCAGGAAGGCCACCACAAAAAAGGTCGAGGCGATTGCCGAGACAGCCGCATTGACGGCAATGCGCCGCAGGGACCGGATATAGGCAAATACCGAACCGGCCAGCATCAGGCTGGCTGACCCGAAATAGCAGCCCCAAAACCCGATCGCGTATTTGTCCATGAACCTTAACCATACCCCGCCGCCCCTCATTAAGCAAACCCCCAAATGAAGTACGCCGGCAAAAAGCGCACCCTCGCCAAAGCCGGCATTTGCCTCCCTCAGGCCAGCGGTGTCTCCCTTACACTCACTGGACTTTTTCCGTTTACCGGGGAAACAGCGCCCAGGGAGACCGCTTGCCTCTTTCGCGCCGTCCCGGCTGCCCTTGACCCGCCACAACCGATCCCGAAAGCGCGCCCATGTCTGCCGTCTTCAATTTCACCTTTGTGCCCTGGTTCCGCTCGGTCGCACCCTACATACACACCCACCGCGGTAAGACGTTCGTCGTAGGCATTGCCGGCGAAGCGATTGCGGCCGGCAAGCTTCAGCACATCGCCCAAGACCTGGCACTGATCCAGAGCATGGGCGTGAAAATCGTGCTGGTGCACGGCTTTCGCCCACAGGTCAACGAGCAGCTCAAGGCCAAGGGGCACGCCGCAAAATATTCGCACGGCATGCGCATCACGGACGAAGTCGCGCTCGACTGTGCCCAGGAAGCCGCCGGCCAGCTGCGCTACGAGATTGAGGCCGCCTTCAGCCAGGGCCTGCCCAACACCCCCATGGCCGGCTCCACGGTACGGGTGATTTCGGGCAATTTCATCACCGCGCGGCCGGTCGGCATCCTCGACGGTGTGGACTTCAAGCACTCGGGCCTGGTGCGCAAGGTGGACACCGCCGCCATCGGCCGTGTGCTGGATTTCGGCGCCATGGTGCTGCTCTCGCCCTTCGGCTTCTCACCCACCGGCGAAGCCTTTAACCTGACCATGGAAGAAGTCGCCACTTCGGTGGCCATCGCCATGCAGGCCGACAAGCTGATTTTCCTGAGCGAAATTCCCGGCATACGCATCCACCACGACCAGCCCGAAAGCGAAGACAACCCCATCGACACCGAGCTGCCGCTGGCCGCTGCCGAAAAACTGCTGGCCACCCTGCCCAACGGGGAACGCCCCACCGACACCGCGTTTTACCTGCAGCACTGCGTCAAGGCCTGCAAGGCCGGCGTGGAACGCAGCCACATCCTGCCCTTCGCGGTAGACGGCGCGCTGCTCCTGGAAATCTATGTGCACGACGGCATAGGCACCATGGTGATCGACGAAAAGCTCGAAGAGCTTCGCGAGGCCACGGAAGACGACGTGGGCGGCATCCTGCAGCTGATCGAGCCTTTTGAAAACGATGGGACCCTCGTCAAACGCAGCCGCACCGAAATCGAGCGCGACGCCGCCAACTACAGCATCATCGAGCACGACGGCGTGATCTTTGCCTGCGCGGCGCTCTACCCCTACCCCGAAGCCAAAACGGCGGAAATGGCGGCGCTCACCGTTTCGCCGCAAAGCCAGGGCCAGGGCGACGGCGAGAAAATCCTCAAACGCATCGAGCAGCGCGCCCGCGCGGCCGGCCTGCAAAGCATCTTTGTACTGACCACCCGCACCATGCACTGGTTCATCAAGCGCGGTTTTGTGCAGGTAGACCCGGACTGGCTGCCCGAAGGCCGCAAGCGCAAATACAACTGGGACCGCAAGAGCCAGGTGCTGGTCAAGAAGTTGTCCTAGGGGCTTTCCCCTTGAACGGTTTTTCTTTAGCATCCGGTGACTCCTCCCATCCCATCTACACAGGAAACCCCAGCATGCTCCAGCTCCGCCCCAACTGCGAATGCTGCAACCGCGACCTGCCCGCCGAGTCGCCCGATGCCCGCATCTGCACCTTTGAATGCACGTTTTGTGTTGACTGCGTCACCACCAAGCTCAAAGGCGTCTGCCCCAACTGCGGCGGTGAATTTAGCGCACGGCCGCGCCGCCCGCCCGACATGCTGGCCAAATACCCACCTTCGAAAGAGCGTGTTTTTAAACCTCAGGGTTGCGGAGCCGCACCATGAACACCACCACCCTGCTGCTCTTTTCCATCGTGGCGCTGGTAGCCATCGCCACGCCCGGCCCCACCGTCCTGCTGGCGCTGGCCAATGGTTCGCGCTACGGCGTGCGCCGCTCCGTGCCCGGCATGCTGGGTGCCGTGGTATCGGACTTCGTGCTGGTAGGCGCCGTAGCTCTCGGTCTGGGTGCACTGCTGGCGGCCTCCGAGTTCTGGTTCTCGGTGCTCAAGTGGGCAGGCGCGGTCTACCTGGCCTGGCTGGGCATTCGCCTGCTGCGCTCACGCGGCGGATTTGAGATTCCCGCCGAAGGCATTGCCGGCATGCAGCACGGCGGCCGCGCGATTTTCATGAAGTCCTTCCTGGTGGCCGTAACCAACCCCAAGGGTTACCTCTTTTGCTCGGCCTTGCTCCCGCAGTTCATTGACCCGGCTGCCGCCCAGGCACCGCAATACCTCGCCATTTCGCTGGTATTCGCCGGCATCGATTTTTCCGTGATGTTCGGCTATGCCTTCATAGGCGCACGCGCCATACGCCTGCTCAAGGCCTCGGCCACACGCTGGATAGACCGCGCCTGCGGCGGCGCGCTGCTGGCGCTGGCGGGCTCGCTGGCGTTCTATCGGCGCGCGAACAGCTAGGCGCGCCCGGGCTGCACGGCCCCGCTATGTGCGCTGGCGCACGGACTTTTCAGGCAAGACCTGTACACTGCCGGAGTCTTTGCAAAGACTTCACATATCCCCGGCCAGGATTCTGGAAGCGCCGCCCATAGTCGGCGCTTCGCAGGGTCGTCGTTACTTTTACAGAAACATGGCCCATGTCACCTATTACCAGCCTGAGCGTTCTTGACGCCATTGCCAAAGCCGATGGCATAGAGGTCAAGCGCCAGGAAGCACTGCTCAAGACAGGCGCATTGCAGACGGCCATCCTGACGAGCGAAAATTTCTCGATCATCGCAACCGACGAAAAAGGCATCATCCAGCTCTTCAACGTCGGTGCCGAACGCATGCTGGGTTATATGGCGGCCGAGGTCGTCAACAAGATCAACCCCAGCGACATCCACGACCCCCAGGAAGTGATGGCCCGGGCACAGGCACTGAGCCTGGAGCTCGCCACCACCATCACGCCCGGCTTCGAGGCACTTGCATTCAAGGCCTCGCGAGGCATCGAAGACATTTACGAGCTCACCTATATCTGTAAAGACGGCAGCCGCTTTCCGGCCATCGTGTCCATCACTGCATTGCGCGACGATTTCGGCACCATCATCGGCTACCTGCTGATCGGCACCGACAACTCGGTACGCAAGCAGGTCGAAGTGGCCCTGAAGGAAGCGATGGCCGTGGCCGAGAAGGCCAACCTCGCCAAATCGGATTTCCTGTCCAGCATGAGCCACGAGCTGCGCACACCGCTCAGCGCCATTCTCGGATTTGCGCAGCTGATCGAGTCCGGCACACCCCAGCCAACGCCCTCGCAAAAACGCAGTGTGGACCAGATTCTCCAGGCCGGCTGGTACCTGCTGGAATTGATCAACGAAATCCTGGATCTGGCATTGATCGAGTCCGGCAAGCTGTCGCTGTCGCTGGAACCTGTGTCGCTGGCCGAGGTCATGCTTGAATGCGAAACGATGGTCGAGTCACAGGCCGGCAAACGCGGCATTACCGTGACGTTTCCGAAATTCCCTGTGCCCTGCTTCGTGAATGCCGACCGCACCCGGCTCAAGCAGGTACTGATCAACCTGCTGTCGAACGCCATCAAATACAACACCAGCAGCGGAACAGTCGTGCTCAACTGCGTGGATCTGCCGCAAAAGCGCATCCGTATCTGCATTGAGGACACGGGCGAAGGCCTGAATCCGGCCAAGATCGACCAGCTCTTCCAGCCTTTCAATCGCCTGGGCCAGGAGGCCAATACCGAACAGGGCACGGGCATTGGCCTGGTAATGACCAAGCGGCTGGTTGAGCTGATGGGTGGCGTCATCGGCGTGGAAAGCGTTGTCGGAAAAGGCAGTGTGTTCTGGATTGAAATGGACGTCACCGAACAGCGGGAATTCCACCCCGAACTGGCAACCCTGGCCCCGGCCTTGCAACGCCAGGTGCCTACAGATCCCCGCGCCCACACCCTTTTGTATGTAGAAGACAACCCCGCCAACCTGATGCTGGTGGAAGACCTCATCGCGCGCCGCTCCGACATCCGGCTGCTGTCGGCCCGTGACGGCATCAGCGGCATCGCGATGGCCAAGGCCTCGCAGCCGGACATCATCCTGATGGACATCAACCTGCCGGGCATCAGCGGCATCAAGGCGGTACAGATTCTGTGTGCCGATCCGTTGACTGCACACATTCCGGTGGTGGCGCTCAGCGCCAATGCCATACCTCGTGACATTGAAAAAGGCATGGAAGCCGGCTTCTTTCGCTACCTCACCAAGCCCATCAGGATCAATGAGTTCATGGACACCCTGGATTTGGCGCTGGCATTTTCCAAAACAAAGTCCATGCAGGCCCCCGTGCCAGAAAAAACCGCATGAACACCGAATTCGACATCCTGAACGGCAGCATCCTGGTGGTGGACGACCAGCCCGTCAATGTGCAGTTACTCGAGCAGTTGCTGGCAGGCGCCGGCTATACCCAGGTCAGATCCACCATGAATTCGCTGGAGGTAGCCGCGCTGCACGCAGAGCACCGCTTCGACCTGATCCTGCTCGACCTGAAAATGCCCGGCATGGACGGCTTCCAGGTGATGGAAGCACTCAAGGAAGACCAGCACGATAAATACCTCTCTGTCATCGTGCTGACCGCGGAGCCGGCCCACAAGCTGCGCGCCTTGCAGGCCGGCGCCAAGGATTTCATCAGCAAACCGTTTGACCTGGTCGAAGTCAAGACGCGCATCCACAATGCGCTGGAAGTGCGCCTGCTGTATAAAAAGCTGGAAAACTACAGCAAGCTGCTGGAGCTGGCCATGCAACAGAGCACCGCAGAAACCGACGAAGCGCGAAGCCGCTAATAGCGTCTGGCTGGACCAGGCGGCCAGGCCCATCCCTCTAGTCTGCGGCCCGCATTTACTGCTTGAGCTTTTCAAGCAGGAAGTCGATGAACAAGCGCACCCGCAAGGGCACGTGCCGACCATGCGGGTACAGCAGTGAAAATGGCCGGGACCGCCCCGCAAAAGGCTGCAACACCTCTTGCAGCCGGCCCTGGCGCAAGTCTTCCTCGACGATAAAACGGTAAGTCTGCAGCAGGCCCGCGCCATGCCGGGCCAGCGTCACCCCACCCAGCAGGTCTTCCGAGCAGCAATATCCACCGCTGGTCGCCACCTCCAGCGCCTTGCCTGCATCGCTGAACAGCCACGGAATTTTCTGCCCGCTGCTGGGCAACAAAAACTGGATGCAGTCATGCTGCTGCAAGACCTCTAGCGAGGTTGGGGTTCCCGCCTGCTGCAGGTACGAAGGCGCAGCCACCACCACCAGCGCGGCATCTTCCAGCTTGCGCGCGACCAGGCCTGAGTCGGGCTGTGCGCGCCCGCGTATAGCCAGGTCGTAGCCCTCGTCGGCAAAGTTGACATTGCGGTTGCTCAGGTTGACCTCAACCTGCACCGCTGGATAGAGAGCCCGAAAAGCCGGCAGCAGAGGCAGCACGCGGTAATGCCCGTAAGGCGTGGGCAGGCTGATGCGCAGCACGCCGGCAGGCACCAATTGCTGACCCGTGGCTTCGCGCTCGGCCTCCACCAGCTGCCCCAGGGCCTGCCGCGCCTGCTCAAAATAAGCGCGGCCGGCCTCGGTCAGCCGTATCTGCCGCGTCGTGCGCGTGAAGAGCCGCACGCCCAGCCTTTCCTCCAGACGCGACACCGAGCGGCTCACGGCAGCGGGCGTGAGGCCGGCACTGGTTGCCGCCGCCGTGAAGCTGCTGAGCTCTGCCGCAAGGCAAAAAAGCTCAATGCTTCCCAGCTGAAGATCATCAAATTGACGGCTCATGGTTTTGATTTTCTATGGATTATCTATTACGCCATGTAACTTATGAAGTTAATCAACCTCCATTTATCTCCATGAACATCATCAATAGCATGAGGCCTTCCCAACTAACTTGCTCAAGGAATCCCATGAAACTGTTTTTCTCTCCTGGCGCCTGCTCACTGGCACCCCACATCGTTCTGAAAGAAACGCAGCAGGCCTTCAAGCTTGAAAAAGTTGACACAGGCACCCACACCACCGCAGACGGAGCCGACTACTACGCCATCAACCCGAAGGGTGCCGTGCCGCTGCTGGAGCTCGAGAGCGGCGAGCGCCTGACAGAAGGCCCCATCATTGCCCAATACCTTGCCGACAAGGCAGGCCGCGCCGACCTGCTCCCAGCCGCCGGCAGCATGGACCGCTACCGCGTGATGGAGTGGCAGAACTACATCACCTCGGAGCTCCACAAGACCTTCACGCCGCTGTTCAACCCGGAGCTGGACGGCAGCGCCAAAAAAACCCTGGCCAGCGTTCTGCGCAAAAAATACGAATGGGTCAACACCCAGCTGCAGTCCAAAGACTATTTGCTCGGCCAGTCCTTCACTGTGGCCGATGCCTACTTGTTTGCCGTCACAGGCTGGGCCAAGTACGTGTCGCTGGACCTGGCGGACCTGAAGCATCTGCAGGACTTCCTGGCACGTGTCGCCGGCCGGCCCGCCGTGCGCGAGGCCCTGAAGGCCGAAGGGCTGCTGGCATGAGCCGCTGGAAAACCACGGCCCTGACCCAAAGGCTGGGCTTGACGGCGCCGATTGTGCAGGGACCCTTCGGAGGGGGCCTTTCCTCGGTGGCGCTGACCGCGGCGGTCTGTGAAAGCGGTGGGCTGGGCTCGTTTGGGGTGCATCACCTGACAGGCGCGCAAATTGAAGAGACGGCCCAGGCCATACGCCTGAAAACAAAACGGCCTTTCGCCTTGAACCTGTGGGTGCCGCATGAAAAGAGCGAGGACCCGCCGCTCACAGATGCGCAGTTCGAGCAGCACCTGGCGCTGCTCGCGCCCTACTTCAAGGAACTCGGTGAACCCTTGCCGGCCCGCCCTGAACGTTTCAGCCCGCGCTACGAAGACCAGGTGCAGGGCCTGCTGGCGGCCCGGCCCGCCGTGTTCAGTTTTGTATTCGGCATTCCGTCGCTGGACATCCTGCGCCAATGCAAGGCGCTTGATATCGTGACCGTGGGCGCCGCCACAACGCCTGAAGAGGCGATAGCGCTAGACAGTGCCGGCGTCGACATGGTGGTGGCAACCGGCTTTGAGGCTGGCGGGCACCGCGTGTCCTTTCTCCGCCCGCCCGAAAACTCGCTCACCGGCACACTGGCGCTGATCCCCCAGGTGGTCGACGCGATCAAGGCCCCGGTCATTGCCGCAGGCGGCATTGCGGATGGGCGCGGTATTGCAGCAGCCCTGGCGCTGGGTGCCCAGGGCGTGCAGATCGGCACAGCTTTCCTGGCCTGCGTCGAGTCATCTGCCAGTGACATCCACCGCGAAAAGCTATTCAGCGCCGACGCCAAGTACACCGCCCTCACCCGCGCCTTCAGCGGGCGCCTGGCGCGAGGCATTGAAAACCGCTTCATGAACGAGCTGAAGGCGCATGAAGGTCACATTGCGCCCTACCCGGTCCAGAACTGGCTGACAGGCCAGATGAAACCGGCGGCCATTGGCCAGGGCAGAACAGACTTGATGTCGCTTTGGTCCGGTCAGGCCGCACCACTGCTCAGGCACCGGGATGCGAGCTCGCTGATGCAGGCGCTGCAGCAGCAAACCGACGACGCGCTAAAACGGATTGCCGGGTCAGTCTGACCCTCAAGCAGGATTTGTCTGATGACAGCGCATGACGATGGATTGACTGAAGGTGCCTGATTGAGGTGCAGTCACCTCAATGGAAATCGCGGCTCGATGTGCCCAGCCGCCCCAGCATCGGCGTGAGGTCTTCGAGCCGATGCGCCACCAGGTTGCGCACCGCGCCGTAACCTTTGGCGCTGCCGCGTTCTTCACTGCGCTGCCACGTGCCATACACCGCCAGCAGCCGGGCGTGCAGCACCTCGCCGCGTTGCGCCTCCCGCAGCGATTTCCAGATGATCACATTGACTGGCCCGGTCTCGTCTTCCAGTGTGACAAAGATGGTGCCCTTGGCGGTTTGCGGCTGCTGGCGCACAGTGACGATGCCGCAGCCGGCCACC
The DNA here is from genome assembly GCF_056403595.1 of Polaromonas sp. P2_G11. Lineage (NCBI taxonomy): Bacteria > Pseudomonadati > Pseudomonadota > Betaproteobacteria > Burkholderiales > Comamonadaceae > Polaromonas > Polaromonas sp. P2_G11. Next base: position 72,094 of record NZ_JBFUFE010000007.1, read on the forward strand.
TCTTCGCCGTCGGGCAAGGCATTGAGCTCGCTGGCGCTCAGCAGGCCTTTGCGTGCCAGCCGTTCCCGCAGCAAAGCCACCGGGTGGCGCCGCAGCGTGAGGCCGGTGGCCTGGTAGTCGAACAAAATGTTTTCGCCCTCGGGTGTGTCGGGCAAGGCCAGCGGTGTTTCGTGTGTGGGCACCGATTTGAGCAGGCGCGGCGCCAGTTTGATGGCCGAAGCCTCCCAGACCTGCTGGCGCCGGTGGCCCGCCAGCGGCAGCAGGGCATCGGCGGCGGCCAGCGCGTTGATTTCGAGCGTATTGAGCCGGGCGCGCGACACCAGGTCTTCCGTCGACGTGAAAGGCGCTTGCGCCCGCGCCTCCACCAGGCGCAAGGCGGCCTCCTCGCGCAAGCTGGCCACCAGGCGCAGGCCCAGGCGCACTGCCGGCTGCGTCCCTGCAGTCAGCACACCCTGCGGCTCCAGCGTGCAGTCCCATTCACTGTGCATGACGTCCACCGCGCGCACCTCGACCTGGTGGCGGACCGCGTCTTGCACCAGCTGGGACGGCGTGTAAAAACCCATGGGCTGCGAATTGACCATGGCCGCCAGAAAGCAGGCCGGCTCGTGGCGCTTGAGCCAGCAGCTCACATAAACCAGCTTGGCAAAACTGGCGGCGTGGCTTTCCGGAAAGCCGTAGTCGCCGAAGCCCAATATCTGGCTGAAGATGCGCTCTGAAAATTCAGCGCTGTAGCCGTTGTTGACCATCGCATTGACCAGGCGGCCATGAAAGCGGTCTACCCCGCCCTTACGCTTCCAGGCTGCCATGGAGCGGCGCAAATCGTCGGCCTCTCCGGGCGTGAAGTCAGCGGCGATCATCGCGATCTGCATGACCTGCTCCTGGAAAATCGGAATGCCCAGCGTGCGCTCCAGGGCCGGGTTCAGCGCCGGGTATTCCGGCACGACATCTTCACCCCGCCGTTTTTTGTCGCGCGCCTTCAGGTACGGGTGCACCATGCCGCCCTGGATGGGCCCCGGCCGCACGATGGCGACTTCCACCACCAGGTCGTAGTAATTGCGCGGCTGCAGGCGCGGCAGCATGGACATCTGGGCCCGGCTTTCAATCTGGAAAACGCCCACCGTATCGGCTTCGCAAATCATGTCGTAGGTGGGTGTGTCGTCCGGCTCGATCTGATGCATCTCCAACTGGCTTCCTCGTGCCCCATTCACCAGCGCCAGGCAGCGCCGGATGGCCGACAGCATGCCCAGCGCCAGCACATCCACTTTCAGCAGGCCCATGGCCTCCAGGTCGTCCTTGTCCCACTGGATGATGCGGCGGTCTTCCATCGAAGCCGGCTGCACCGGCACCAGCCGCGTGAGCTTGCCCTGGGTGAGTACAAAACCGCCGACGTGCTGGCTCAGGTGGCGCGGAAAGCCGATGAGCTGCGCCGACAGGTCAAACCATTGCAGCACCGGCCCTTCCCTGCCCTCCAGCCCGGCTTCCTTGAGTTTTTCCTGCAGCACCTCGCTGCCGTCAAACCAGAAATGCTCTTTGGCGAACAGGTCTATCAGTTCAGGCGCCATCGCCAGCGCCTTGCCCACATCGCGGATCGCGCTGCGCGGCCGGTAGCTGATGACGGTGGCGGCAATGGCGGCGCGGTCGTGGCCGTATTTGCCGTAGATGTACTGGATGACTTCTTCACGCCGCTCGTGTTCGAAGTCCACGTCGATGTCGGGCGGTTCACTGCGCTCGCGGCTGATAAAGCGCTCAAACAGCAGCTTGCTTTCCGCCGGGTTGACGGCCGTGACGCCCAGGCAAAAACACACCACGGAATTGGCCGCCGAGCCGCGCCCCTGGCAAAGGATTTCCTTCTCTCGCGCAAACCGCACGATGTCGTGCACGGTGATGAAGAACATCTCGTACTCAAGCTCTTCAATCAGCGCCAGCTCAAAACCCAGCTGCCGCCTGATCTTGTGCGGTATGTGATGCGGGTAGCGGGTATGGGCACCCTGCCAGGTCAGCCGACGCAGCCACCGCGAAGGCGTTTCGGCCGCCGGCACCATGTCTTCCTGCGGGTAGCGGTACAGGTTGCGAATCTCATCGAGATTGAAATTGCACCGCGCCGCCACTTCCAGCGTGGCACGCAACAGGCTGGCGGGGTAAATCTCGGCCAGGCGCATGCGCGGCCGCAAATGTGCCTCGGCGTTGGGCTGCAGCGCGAAGCCGCATTCGTGCACCGGCTTGCCCAGCTTGATGGCGGTCATCACGTCGTGCAGCGGCTTGCGTGAGCGCTTGTGCATCAGCACATGGCCGGCCGCCACCAGCCGTATGCCGGTGCGCCGGGCCACCTCTTGCAGCTGCTGCAGGCGCAGCGCATCGTCCAGGCCCTGCAGCAGCTCCACCGCCAGCCAGGCGTTGGTGCCAAAAAGCCCTGTAGCCCAGGCGCAATGTGCGCAAAGCGCTTCTGTATTGATAGCACCCGCGCCTGCTTCATGCAGGGGCGCCAGCAAAATTTCGCAATCCCCCAGCCGGGAGAAATCCGTTTCGCCCAGCGCGACGCGGTAGCTGCCTTTTTCGACCACGTCGCCGGCCTTGCGCGCTTCGGTGATGAACTCGCACAGGTTGCCCCAGCCTGCCGCGTTGTGCGGCAGCACCACCAGCCTGAAGGCATCAGGCGCCTGCACCAGAAATTCCGCACCCGGCAGCAGTTTGAGGCCCAGCTTCTTTGCCACCTCATGCGCCCTGACCACCCCGGCCACCGAACACTCGTCGGTGATGGCCAGCGCCTGGTAGCCCAGCTCGGAAGCGCGTTCGGCCAGCTCCTGCGCGTGCGAGGCGCCGCGCTGGAAGCTGAAGTTGCTCAGCGCGTGCAGCTCAGCGTAATCGGGAAGCGCGTAGGCAGGCATGCGGGCCTCAGGCAAAAAAGCCGTGCAAATACCAGGTGCGCTGCCGGCCGGCCTGGGCGGCAGAGCCCAGCCTTTCGCTGTAAACCCACAGCAGGCCGCCCTGCTGGCTGCGGTAGATGTAGTAGTCGCGAAACGCCCACGGCTTTTCACACAGGCCCGGCTCAGCGCTGCGGTTCTCGTGATCGGCCAGCAGCCATTCGGCAGCCTCCAGCCGCTGCGGCCCGGCCAGGCGTGTCAGCTTGCCCTGGTACACCGGGCTGTTGCCTACGGCTTGCAATTTCAGCGGTTCGGGCAGCAACCAGGCCGGGTACAAGGCTTCGGCCCGGGCTTCCGAAGAAGCATGTGGAGTGGTTTTTTTTAAGCCTTTTATGGCCCTGGCGCGCATTGGCTGTGCGCAAGCAGCTATTGATTTGATAGCACTTCGGGCACTCACCCAGCGCTGCATCAGCTCGGGCCGGTGGTCGGTGCAAGGTTGCCAGGCTTGCACATTGGCATCGCCCAGGCGGGCGCTGAGTCGCTCGACCAGCTCCACCACGCTGTCGCCCTGCCGGCGCGCTTCCATCAGCAGGCTGCCGGTGGCGGCGGCCGAGTCGGCCAGCAGCTCGGTGGCCAGCGACTGCAGCGTCAGGCTGTGCACCGGCGCCGGCAGCTTTTGCTGCGCCAGGTGCTCTGAGATGAGGCGTGCCACATGGCGCAGGTCTTGGGCGGGCTGGGCCGTGCGAATCTCGAGCTCGCCGGTCGGCGCCACATCGCGGCGTTTGTCCAGGTGCCAGATGATTTTCAGGGCGCAGAGCCCGCTCTGGCGCCCCAGCAGCCAGGCATGCAGGTGGACCAGCAGGCGCTCAACGCCCGCCATCAGCGCAGGCCCATGGGTGACAAGCGCGTTGAGCTCCAGTTTTTCTTCAAAGTGCTCGGGCAGCACTTGCCACTCGTAGTCGTCGGCTACGGTGCCGCGGGCGCGGTCCAGCGCCTCCAGCAGCTCGGCGCCAAAACGCCGCGCCACGCCGTCACGCGGCAGGCGCAGCAGGTCGTCCCAGCTGCGGCAGCCAATGCGCTCCAGCACACCCAGGTGCGGGCGCGCGGCCGTCAACGTGTGCATGGGCAGGTCGGCCACGCGTTTTTTCAACGCACCAGCCTGATCCTGCTGCAGCCGAAGCCGTCCGATTGCTATCAAAGATGTAGCACCTTGCGCACGTTCCATAAGGCCTGCAACCTGGTTTGATTCAAAAAATAGCTCGATTTTCTGCGCCAGCAGCTGCATCAGCCGCGCCAGCCCGCCAAACAGGCGCAGGCTGCCCGTTACGTCCATCAGCACCGCTTCATCGACCAGCGCCACGCGCGGCGTGAAGCCCAGCGCCAGGCTGGCCACCGCGCGCTGCAAAGCGGCGGCGTCCAGCACAGACGAGGCCGGTTGCGCCGCGTCAGTGGTGATCGAGATGCGCAATGCGATCCAGCAACGCATGGATGGGACTCCGGGGTGAGGTGACAGGAAGCGAAACCAGCGATGGCAGCAGGATGGGGGCAAGCTCTTCCCGCTTTTGCTCTTCCCGCTTTTGCCGGGCCCTGTCGCGGCTGGCCGCCAGCAAGGCCGACAGCCGGGCGGGCCGGGTATCGAGCAGCACCGGCGCGGCCAGCGGCGGGCCGCGGCGCTTGAGCACATGGACCAGCAGGTTGCCGCCCTCCCGCACAGTGCCTTCCAGCAGCAGGCGCAGCGGCGCGGGTGACGATTCGTGTTGGGCCCGCAGCGGCCGGAACACAAACAGCAGCTTGTGGTGCGCATGCGCGGCAATCTGCAGGCGGCGCAGGTGGGCGCTGCGCGCATCGGGCAGCCAGGCCAGCACGGCGGTCACGTCAGCGCACTGCAGCGCCTCTCGCGTGGCCCAGAGCAGCGAAGGCGCGTCACCTGGCTTGCCGTGAATGCTGATGAGCCGCCGCATGTCGATCTGGCGCGCGCCCAGTGCGGGGCCAAATGGCAGGTAAGGCGCGCCGACCAGCGCCGTCAGTTGCGCGCCAGGCTCCTCCGGAGTGGCGGGCTGGTTGAGGGCACGGGCCAAGCCAGGCGCCAGCAAACCCCATTCCTGCTGGCCCGCCTGCGGCAACAGCAGTTCAACCAGCGCGCCCTGGGGCCAGCCGCCTCCCGGCAAGACCAGGTCGAGCGCCGCATAACCTGTGGCCACCGTCTGCACACTCGCGCTGCCCAGTTCGCCGGCCCGCCAAACCTGGGCATTCAGGGCGTCGGCAAAGTCCGGCAAAGCGCTGGGCATTGCAGTGAGGGTGGGCATGGAAGGTGGTCCGGATCAAGTCGAATATACTGTATTTATGTACAGTATATGGCTGATTTGACGCCCCGCCAACCCGCTTGAAACCCGGGTACCCCAGTCGAGAATTATTCACCCCGGAGCCGCCGGGAAAACCGGCACCTCCCTGCAAATCAGGGTGCAGCGCGCTTGCCGGCGGTACCGCTGTTCTCGCGCGTCTAGAGTTTTGGCGGGGGTGGCCGGCCCACGTTGTGGGCGCCCGTGTTGGCCGCCTCCCAATACGCCTTGTCCAGCGTGCCGGGGTGGCTCTTGACCGGGGTGCCGACCGGCACATTGCCAGGGCGCTGAACGCCCTCTACCGAGTAGGTTTTCAGCTTGGGTTTCTCGGTACTGGAGGGGTTGAGCGCATGAAACTCGTGCGCCACCTTGGAAGGGTTGTCGGGAGACAGCTTCTGGCCACGGACACTGGCCAGCGTTTCAATGTGCGTCATGCACCGCGTCGTGTACGGGTCGGATGCCTCGCCGTACAGGTGGAACACGCCGTGCTGCTGGCGTTCGCTTGTCATCTGCTTGAGCTTCCAGAGCTCGAACACCGACACCTTTGCGCGCATCGCCTCTTTGGAGTCATAGCGGTATTCCCGCCCCTTCTTGACATCGCTTGCCAGGGCCGGACGCGCCAGGAAGCGGTCCCTGTGCTCCGTCGGTGTATGGCTGCCATAGGCCAAGTTCGAGTAAGGCTTGGACTCATCTATGCCCGTCAGCTTGTTCACGGCGCCAAACTTTGGCAAATCCGTACGGGGTGGGCCGCTGCCCATCCGGAAATCTTCGTAATGGCCCCACGAACCCCGTCCGTATTTGACGGTCATGTGTTCTGCCTGTTTTGGATCCGTCGTGTTTCTCCACGTCGAGAACTTGACCGGCACCACCGGCTGGTTTGCCAGGTAATAGGCGCTGGCAGCGGCGCCGGCACTCGCCAGGACCGGAAAGCCAAAGCGCGATAACACCCTTCCTGCTGCCATGGGGACCATCCTTGTGCCGCAGCGCGGCAATGTTGATGAGCTGGCCTTCCGGTAAAAACCGGCGACTGGATATTCAGTCTAGTCATGGCGCGCGGCTGGCGCCATCCCCTTTTTCAGGTGAAAAATAACATGTCCCGAGAGCGGCACCATCACGCCCGAACCGGCAACCAGCAGGCTCCGGCTGGCCAAGTGGCTCGGTTAAGCGGGGCCGCTTACCCCACCGGGTGAATCACCTTGCTGCTGGGCTCGGATTCGTTTTCCACCCACCAGTTGATCCACAGGCGTTGCGCCGGATTACCCGCATCGTCAGGCTCAATCGTCATGAAATTACGCGCACCGATCAGGCGGCGCGAAGTGGTGGGAAATTCGTACATGGCGGCGGTGATGCCTCGGTCCACGGTTTCCACCTGCTGGCAGGCCTGTTCCAGAAAATAGCGCGCCATGGCAGGCGGCGCCGGGTGCACGATGCCGCTGCTGGTGAGCTGGTTGATCACCTGGGCGTTGGTGTCCACCGGGTCACGCGTCGACTCCAGCACGCCCACCGCAGCCACATGCACGTCGCCGCTGACAAGGCTGACGCGGCACGAGGCGTCCTTGCTGAATTTAAACAGCCGGTGCACCAGGCGAAGCCGCTCGGCGCGATGCGCAGCGCAGGTCCAGTGGTCGCGCAAATCGTCTTCAAGCTCCTGCTGGCCGGGCAGCACGCCCAGCATTTTTTCCAGCAGCTCAAAGCTGGGGTGCACCACCGGGATGCTGCTCATCAGCACCAGGTGCTTCATGCCGGTTTGGGCATCAAGCCACTTGTAAGCAGCACTCCAGCTGTCTTCACTCATGACCTGCGCGCTTTGCAGGTTGCGGCCGTTCTTGCGTTCCGGCGTGCGTTCACTGCGCATGTCCAGCGCCAGCACGCCAAGGCTGCCCACGCGGTAACCCGCGCTGAACGCCGGCTGGCCGGGCAGCGTGCACGGCGGCGGCGTGCCAGGGGCGCTGTGCCGCTGAAACAGCGCGAAGTATTTTTTGGCGACGGCAAAAACCCCCTGGTACACCGGGCAGTCGTGGTCTTCTGCAGGGTAGGACCCCCAGCCGTCGAAGATATCGTGGTCGTCCCACATCATGACGCTGGGCAAGCCCGCCAGCGCCTGCGCCACTTCGGGCTGGGCCCAGCGCGTAAGGTACAGGTCTTCAAAAAAAGCCGTCACCTGCGTCTGCAGGGCAGCCGTCCAGGGCGCTTTGCGGCGAGCGTCCCGGGACAGTTCGGACCAGGCCATGATGTCGGGGCAACGCGTGTCCTGCCAGAGGGCATCCGAATACACCTGGTCGCCGCCCAACAGCAGCAAGTGGTAGGGGCCAAAACTGCGGCCGTTGATACGTTCGCGCCCTGCGTGCAGGTCATAGAGCCGCTTCCACAACGCATTTTTGTCCTTGACCTGCTTCATCAGGCCCGGACTTGAAAACCCATTGCACGAGACATACGCCATGCGCGGCGACTCACTCGCCGCCGGAACGTAAAAATCAAAGGCCTGCCCGTCAACGCTGTAACGTGCTCGTTGGGCCAAGTCTTTAAAGGCGACGGACAAACCACCGCGCCACAGCGTGGCGCCGCTTTGCAGCGTGCCGAGTTTCGTGAAAACCTGTACCGTGGCGGTGCTTTGCAGGCTGGGCGCAACCGCAGTGTCGGTCACGGCGAGCACGCTTACACCCCACTGGCTTTGTTGCACGCCCAAAAACTGCGCAATGGGGCCAAGCAGGATCGCCATTTTTATTCTCCCTGAATCAATACGGCAGCCCAGGCTGCAAGTGCCCGCAGCCTACCACTCTGCGGGCGTCAATATTCCTTGACGCGCTCAGGCCCGGTAACGTATTGTTTTTTCAGAAGGAGAAAAACTAGGCTTTGCGCGCCAGGCGGGTCACCAGCAGCAAGCCTGCAAGCGCGATCCCCACAAAACACAGGAAAGACCAGTTGGCAATCGAGCCGCCCAGAAAGGTCCAGTCGATCTTGGTGCAGTCGCCGCTGCCCTTGAAGATCATCGGAATGGCGCGCTTGAGCGGAAAGGTTTCGATCATTCCGTAAAAGTCGCGGCCGCAAGAGGCAATTTCAGGCGGGTACCACTGCAGGAAACTCTGGCGCGCCGCCACAAAAGCGCCAAAACCCGAGAGCAACACCATCAGGCCCGAGCCGGTGATCAACAGGCCCCGGCTTTTGGCAATGGCCGTCACGCCCGCCACCACCGCCACCAGCACCAGCGCATACCGCTGCACGATGCACATCGGGCAAGGCTCCAGGCCCACCACATGCTGCAGGTACAGGCCAAAGGCCAGCATGGCCACGCAGGCCGCGGCAATCAGCACCAGCACGCGGCGCGGCATGGCGTCGAAATACGTCAAAAACATCAGGGAGCCCTCTTTTTTTCTGGATGGATTATGAATTGTCAGGGGTTCGGGCGTTTGGAGCGGGATAAGTTCCCTCCAGCAATGCATTCTTGGAAAATTCTTCACCTCCCTTTCACCACTTGATCGCCACCTTGCTCACCCTCATTTCCCAGCATTTGTCCTACAGGTGGGACACCGCGGCGGGCGTAGATTTTCAGGACTGAATCTTTTTGGAGACCGTCATGATTGTGCAAAACGCCCTTGCCAGTGTCGCCGTCCGCAACCTGGACACATCCATCCCCTGGTACGAAAAACTGCTGGACGCCAAGGCCAACCGGCCGATGCCTGAAGTCGGCGAATGGCAATTCAAGCGCGGCGGCGGCCTGCAGGTGTATGAACTGGCCGAACGCGCCGGCGAAGGCTCGCTGACCCTGGCCGTCAACGACCTTGAACCGGAAATCGAGTACCTGCAAAAGCTGGGCATAGACACCAGCCATACAACGTCCAGCGACAAAGTCAGGACGGTGATGATCACCGACCCCGACGGCAACCACATTGCCATTGCCGAAGCGCTGATGCCCGGCGTGATCCGCTGAACAGATCCTTCACACCCGAACAAGGAAGCCCACCATGGAAATACACCGCGGACGACTCATCGACCATGTCCACCTGCGCGCCCATGACCTCGCGGCCAGCAAGCGCTTTTACCGCGCCGTGCTCAAGTCACTGAACAAGGAAAATGCCATCCAGGAAGCCGACGATCATTTTTCGGCCGATGAGTTGTGGATGGACCAGGCTGACGGATCTACCTCGCACGTCCATCTGGCTTTCCGGGCCAAAGACCACGCAGAGGTCAAAGCCTTCTATGAAGCCGCCCTGGCCGCAGGCGGCACCGACAACGGCGCGCCGGGCGAGCGCAAATACCACCCCGGCTACTACGCCGCCTTTGTGCTGGACCCGGACGGCAACAACATCGAGGCGGTGTATCACGGGCCATTTGTTGCTTCGGCGGAGTCGGTGGTGATCAGGCCGGCAAACTCAAGCTGATCAGAAGCGTAGTCTTCTAACTCCGTAGCCAGGGGTGATATAAATCCCCAGATATAAATCCCCAGATATAAAGAACGGAGTTGCCGATGAACCAAGCACCATCTTTCCCCGCATATTTGTCATCGGCAGGATTCGCAATCACAAGACGAACCGTCTTCGCATTGACTTTTTTTCTTCCCGCCTTGCCAGCATTCTCTGCGGACGTCATACCCGAAAATCTTGTTGGCGTATGGGCAACAGACAAGGCTGTTTTGCGCGGCGCACTGCTGTTCGAAGGAGGGGCCGTGTATCTGGGAATCGATGGCATCGGCGCAATCGTAGGAGGGCCGCCTCCGATCGGGTCAAGAATTGTTTTTACGTATGACCCAAAAACCAATGTCATCGCTTACCAAGCAACAGAAAACGGAAAAACGGTGCATGCGGGAACTTTTACCTATGACCCGACCCGCCAGGTCCTGTCTGGTGACAAAGAAGTACTTCGGCGACGGTTTGATAAATTGACGGATGAAACCAGGCGAGCGTTGGGGCTTGAGCCAACCGTCAAGACAAACGCCGGGAAAAAATGACCGGAAGGAGTGCCCATGTGCCGCAACATCAAGACTCTCTTCAACTTCGAACCGCCAGCCACGGAGCTGGAAATCCGTGACGCTTCGCTGCAGTTTGTCAGGAAGCTCAGCGGGTTCAATGTCCCCTCCAAGGCCAATGAAGCCGCGTTTGACCGCGCCGTGGAAGAGGTGGCGGCTTCTGCACGGGTTCTCATTCGCACACTAGTAACCAATGCCGAGCCGCGCAACCGTGAGATGGAGGCCGAACGGGCACGGGCCAGGTCGGCGCTAAGGTTTGGCACGAGCCAGTAGCCGGCTCCCCCCAAGTCGACCTCGCCCAACTGGAAGCGTCTGACGACATCAAAAGGTTGAGCTGGACTTGCTTCAGCCACGGCGGACACTTCCATGGTTGAAATCCCCGCCATGCGCACCAAGGCAGCCCAGCCCTTGCAGCGTTTCCTCCACAGCAATGTCCAGCGGCGTGTGCGGCTCCGCACCGAGCGCCGCCACCAGGGCGGCGTTGTCCATGCGTACCGGCGTGTTCCAGAGGTAGCGCATCCGGCGCAGCTCGCGCAGGGTCTCGACAAAGGGCGCGGCCAGCGTCACCGCCCACCAGGGAAAGGATTTTATTGACGGCTGCAGGCCACCGCGCCGTGCGACGACACGGCAGATCGCTTCAGCCAGCTGGCGGCCGTCGGCGTCCCACTGGCCGTTCATATGGAAGGTTGCAAATGCAGGCAGAACGTCACGCCGCGCCAGCAAGGCGACCATGGTACGCGCCACATCCGGCAAATAGGCCCATTGGTGACCGACACCAGGCTTGCCAGGGAGCTTCACACTGCGCACCGGAGCGCCCGGCCGAATCAGGCCTTGCGAGAACCAGCTGTTACCGGCACCCGGTCCGAAAAAATCCCCCGCGCGCACGATGATCACCCGGCAGCAGCCCTGGCCGCTGTCTCTGGTCGCATCCTTGAGCCGCTGCTCGAGCTGCACACGAATCGCACCTTTGGCAGTTTGCGGGTGTTGCGGTGAATCCTCCCGGAGGCTGGGAAATGCGTCTGGCCCGTAGTTGTAGACCGTGCCGGGCAGCACGATGGTCGCGCCCTGCGCCCGGGCGGCCGCGATCGTGTTGTCCAGCATGGGCAGCACCAGCTCGCCCCAGCGACGATAGCCGGGCGGATTGACTGCGTGGACTATCACGCCGCAGCCTTGTGCTGCAGCCATGACATCACCGGGATTCATCGCATCGCCACGCAGCCAGGTTATGCCGCCACGTTGCTCGCCCGGCCGCGACTCGCCACGGCGAAGCGCGCGAACCTGCCAGCCTGCCGCCTCCAGTTGCCGTGCGACTTCCCCGCCGATGCCACCGGTTGCGCCCAGCACCAGTGCTGTGCTTGATTTGCCTTGTTTGCTGCTCATGTCATTCCCAAAAAAGTTGCCATGGGGAAATTCTGGGCCCCGGGGCATCAAAATGGAATTGACTAAAGCAGGGTATCAGCTATACATTTTTGTATGGAAGAAGATGCTGGCTGGGAGCTTTACCGTTCGTTTTTAGGGGTGCTGCACGAGGGTTCGCTCTCAGGTGCCGCACGGTCTTTGGGGGTGGCACAGCCTACGGTCGGACGCCATGTCGCCTCGCTCGAAAAGTCGCTCGGCCTGGCGCTGTTCACGCGCTCACAAACCGGTTTTGCGCCGACCGAAGCCGCGCTGGAACTGCAGCCCTTCGCCGAAGAAATGGCCAGCGCCGCAGCCGCCTTACGCCGTGCCGCCGAAAGCCAGGGTGACGGTGTGCGCGGCACGGTGCGGATCACGGTGAGCGAGGTCATCGGTGTCGAAGTGCTGCCGCCCATCGTCGCGCAACTGCAGCGCACGCACCCGGGTCTGACCATCGAACTGGTGCTGACCAACCGCGTGCAGGACCTACTGCAACGCGAAGCCGACATTGCCGTGCGCATGACACCGCCCAAGCAGGACCTGTTGATCGCTCGCCGCGTGGGCGAAGTGGAACTGGGTCTCTACGCACGCCGCGATTACCTGGACGCGCGCGGCACGCCGCAGTCGTCAACGGACCTGGCGCAGCATGCGCTGATCGGGTTTGACGAAGAGACACCCTTCCTGCGTTCGGCGCGCAAAGCCTTGCCCGCATGGAAGCGGGCGGCGTTTTCCACGCGTACCGACAGCGACCTCGCGCAACTGGCACTGATACGTGCCGGCGCCGGCATTGGCGTGTGCCAGTCAGCGCTCGCGACGCGTGACCCCGCCCTGGTGCGGGTTCTGCCTGGCGAGTTGTCCTTCAAACTCGAAACCTGGCTGACCATGCACGAAGACCTGCGCCACAGCCCGCGCTGCCGTGTAACCTTCGACGCATTGGTTGAAGGTTTGCAGCAGCATATTGGTTGAAGCCGGATAAATCAGCTCTACAAAAACAAGCATGAAGTACATATGACGACCAAAGACGATTTGCCCAGGGAGAAACGCTGGAAAGACCTGTATATCCGGTCAAAGAAAGTTGCGCGTGCAGAGCAACTGGGCCTCGATTACCCTCGCACGACCGCAAAGCAACTTGTGCAGAAAGAAGAAACCGCCCGCAGCACTGAACGCGTAAAGGTCCTGTTCGTTTGCAGCCGTAATCAGTGGCGAAGCCCGACGGCAGAGCAGATTTGGCGCAAGCACCCGCAGCTGCTAACCCGTTCGGGTGGGACCAGCCCCAATGCGCGCCATACCGTGTCAGTCGATGACATCCGTTGGGCCGACGTGGTTCTCGTCATGGAAGAAAAACACAAATCAAGACTGACCTCGGAGTTCACGCGGCTGCTTGACGGCAAATCTGTTCATGTTCTTGATATCCCTGACGACTACAAGTTCATGGACAAGGAACTGATAGAGATGCTTGAGCAAAGCGTTCCAAGCATCCTGGGCATCGAGTGACAGACTATGGATCTGCTCGAAGAAATCAAGGAGTCCTGGTGCTGGGTTGGTCTCGATCCACTACAGCTAGTCGCTGAAAATGACTTTGGCAATCTACTGATAAAGGATCATTCAGGTCGCTACTGGCGCCTATGCCCCGAGGACTGTTATTGCGAAATCGTGGCTTGGGATGAAGCTTCTTACGACGCGCTCGTCAATGATCCGGAGTTCAAGAAGGACTGGTTGATGGCAGCGCTGGTCAGGGTTGCGAATGAAAAGCATGGCCCTCTCGCTGTCGGGCGTAAATACTGTCTGGTGGTGCCCGGAATCCTGGGCGGGGCTTACGACATTTCCAATATCAAAACTGCCCCACTGTCCGAGATTGTGAGACGGTCCGGCGACCTTTCAAGGCAAATACGGGATTTGCCGGACGGTGCCAAGATCCGGTTAAAAGTGGTTGATTAGAGGTCGCCTCGGAACAGTCCACAGTTACCCCTCCACAAACACCCTCGCCTTGCGCGGCGTCACCACCAGCATGTCGCCTTCACGCAAGCCATTGCAATATCCTTTCGGACATCACAAGGCACAAACCCCAAATAGGGTCCCCGCACATGACGATTGCAAGCACCCGAATCTACTTCTATCCAATGACCCATCAGCGCGAACTGAGGTTGACCGCATCGCATGGGGGATTTGCGGAATGGTTCACTCGCCGCCTAAAACCAATTCGTGAGCACCTTCGCGGCCCAGAAGCCAAAGGCGTTGATATCGTCAACCTCATGCTTCGCGAGAACCCCGAGCATGCCTGGCACCGAGATGAGTGGCACCAGCGAGGAAATACTTTTGAGTTCAACTTTATGTGCGATTTGAGCCCGCTTGAGACCCGCCCCGCGATCGAGAACATAGAAAAGTTGATGCAGTTCTATGCCGCAGTAACCAAGCAGGCCCCTTGGCCGCAGGTCCGCGCCCTATTCGATGCTCTGGCACGCCCGCTCACCAATGAAGACCGGATTACCATCCGTCCATATCTGCAATGGCCCCGTGGACAGTTGGTGAGCGAAGCTCAAGCTCGACGTACGGCGGCAAAAAGTGCGGCTTAGCCGGTCGTCCGAGTCGACTCGCGACGGCAAGCCTTTGCAATCGACCCAGCTCCGGCGTTAGGCACCTTACCCCTCCACAAACACCCTCGCCTTGCGCGGCGTCACCACCAGCATGTCGCCTTCGCGCAAACCCATCTCGGCAAACTGCTGCGAGGTCATCTGGGCTTCAATGATCGAATCGCCCGAGACATTGCCTTTTTGTTCATAGCCTTCGGCGGGAATCAGCTCCAACCGCGCAATGGGGCCGATCACGATGGCGCGCTCCAGGTGGGCGACGATGCCTTCGGCGCCCGGCGCATAGCGCTGCACGTCCAGGTCGTGCGGGCGCACATAGGCAAAGGCTTTGGCGTCCTGGGCGCCGGCGTGTTCAGGTGAATTGAGGCGCAGGCCTTCGAGCTGGACTTCGCCTTCGTGGGCGCGGCCGTGGAACAGGTTCACGTCACCGAGAAAGCCATACACAAACGGGCTGGCCGGGTGGTCCCACACCTCTTGCGGTGAGCCAATCTGCTCGACCTTGCCCTGGTTCATCAGCACCACACGGTCGGCGACTTCCAGCGCTTCTTCCTGGTCGTGCGTCACAAAAATGCTGGTGACATGCAGGTCGTCGTGCAGGCGGCGCAACCAGCGGCGCAGCTCCTTGCGCACCTTGGCGTCGAGCGCGCCGAAGGGTTCATCGAGCAGCAGCACCTTGGGCTCCACCGCCAGCGCGCGGGCCAGGGCAATGCGCTGGCGCTGCCCGCCCGAAAGCTGCGACGGAAAGCGCTCGGCCAGCCAGTCGAGCTGCACGAGGTTGAGCAGCGAATGCACTTTTTCCTTGATCTGCGCTTCGCTGGGCCGCTGGCCGCGGGGCTTGACGCGCAGGCCGAAGGCCACGTTCTCAAAGACGGTCATGTGGCGGAACAGCGCGTAGTGCTGGAACACGAAGCCGACCTGGCGCTCGCGCACATGCACGTCGGTGGTGTCTTCGCCGCTGAAGAGGATGCTGCCGCGGTCGGCGGTTTCCAGCCCGGCAATGATGCGCAGCAGCGTGGTCTTGCCGCAGCCCGAAGGGCCGAGCAAGGCGACCAGTTCGCCCGATTGAATGTCCAGGCTGACATCGCCCAGTGCCTGGAAGTCGCCAAAATGTTTGCTGACGTTGCGGATATCGATGCTCATGATGTTTTCCAGCGTGTTTTTCAGGAACCTATGTCAATTCGGCGGACTTAGCTTTAGCCTTGACCTTCATAAGTAACAAGAGCGAAATCGCAAGTGAGATAGGCGGTACAGCAAGTCCCCAGAAATAGGGGCCTATTAGAACGGCGGCAACACCGAAGAGGCAGCCGACCGGTACCCACTTTGGCAGGGTGCGCCAATCTCGATTTGCATATAAGCAGAGAGCAAATAGCGCTATCCACCCAAGCAGACCTGCTATTGCAGCAAAGTAAGTGCGGAAAATATGAAAAAGCAACTTGAAGTTGGAATTTGAATAGGCAGCGAGTGCTTCGTCGATTGGGTTACTCAAATCCCAGTTAACGAAAAGACTGGGGAAGATCAGAACAGCCCATAAGAAGCAAAGAAAAGCACTTGCTAATCCCAACATCACGGCGATGCAAATTAGTACTGTTTCTAAAATACGCATACTAGATTTTGGTAGAAGATTTGTTGAAATAATCAAGTAGCAAGCGCCTGCGGGCGCTCAGGCGGCAAATCGGCCGCAGCTTTCATTTCTGCTTCATGGCGCCATTCGGCCACCGACTTGATGACCAGCGTGACCAGCGCGAGGATGGCCAGCAGCGATGCCACGGCGAATGCGGCCACCGACTGGTATTCGTTGTACAGAATTTCCACGTGCAGCGGCAGCGTGTTGGTCTGCCCGCGGATATGGCCCGACACCACCGACACCGCACCAAACTCCCCCATGGCCCGTGCGTTGCACAAGATGACGCCATACACCAGGCCCCACTTGATGTTGGGCAGGGTCACATGCCAGAAGGTTTGCCAGCCGGTGGCGCCCAGCACGATGGCGGCCTGCTCTTCGTCGTTGCCTTGCGCCTGCATCAGCGGAATCAGCTCACGCGCAATGAACGGAAACGTCACAAACACGGTGGCCAGCACAATGCCGGGCACGGCAAAGATGATCTTGATGTCATGCGCCAGCAGCCACGGCCCGAACCAGCCCTGCGCGCCGAAGATCAGCACGTAAATCAGGCCGGCCACCACCGGCGACACGGAAAACGGCAAATCCACCAGCGTCGTCAGCACCGACTTGCCGCGGAATTCGTACTTGGCAATGGCCCAGGCCGCCGCCACACCAAACACCAGGTTCAGCGGCACGGCAATCGCGGCGGCAATCAGCGTGAGCTTGATGGCCGACCAGGCGTCGGGCTCTTGCAGCGCTGCAATGTAGGCGCCAAAGCCCTTGCGCAGGCCTTCGGTGAACACGGCGGCCAGCGGCAGGATCAAAAACAGGAACACAAACAGCAACGCCACCGTGATCAAGGTGTAGCGCACCCAGCGTGCTTCGGTGGTGCCGGACGCGACACGGCGTTTAATGGAGGAGGAAGCAGTCGAGCGCAGCGAAGGGCCGCCCCGAGCAAGCTCAGCCCCCTCGGGGGGCAGCGCAGTACGCGAAGCGACAAGCGTGGGGGCCTGTTTCATGCTGGTGCTCCCGTGTTACGGCGCTGCCAGGCCTGCAGGCCGTTAATCACCAGCAGCAGCACGAACGACACCAGCAGCATCACCACCGCCACGGCCGTTGCGCCGGCATAGTCATATTGCTCCAGCTTGCCGATGATGATCAGAGGCGTGATTTCAGAAATCATGGGCATGTTGCCGGCGATGAAGATGACTGAACCGTATTCGCCGATCGCCCGCGCAAAGGCCATGGCAAAGCCGGTGAGCAGCGCCGGTGTGATGTGCGGCAGGATGACTTTTGTGAAAATCTGCAGGCGCGTGGCGCCCAGCGAGGTGGCGGCTTCTTCGAGTTCTTTCTCGGCGTCTTCCAGCACCGGCTGCACCGTGCGCACCACAAACGGCAGGCCGATGAAAATCAGCGCGATCACTACACCGGCCGGCGTGAACGCCAGCTTGATGCCCATGGGCTCGAGGTACTGGCCTATCCAGCCGTTACCGGCCAGCAAAGCCGTGAGCGAAATGCCGGCCACGGCGGTCGGCAAGGCGAACGGCAGGTCCACCAGCGCATCGACGATTTTTTTGCCCGGAAATTTGTAGCGCACCAGCACCCAGGCCAGCAGCAGGCCAAACACCAGGTTGACGAGTGCTGCAATCAGCGATGCCCCAAACGTGAGTCGGTAAGACGCCAGCACGCGCGGGGACGTCACCGCGGTGACGAACTGGTCCCAGCTCAGCGTGAAGGTTTTGAAAAACAGCGCCGAGATCGGGATCAGCACGATCAGGCTGAGGTAGAGAACGGTGTAGCCCAGCGTGAGGCGGAAACCGGGCAGCACGCGTTTTGCGGCGCGTTTGCTACCCGCAGGAACACCCGGCACTGACTGCGCTAGTGACGAGGGATGAATTGTTTGAGTAAACATGTAAAAACAGCACTGGCCTGTCGGGGAGTCAAACGAAGAAGGACAATTTTCCGACGGGCCGCCCCTAGGAAAATTAGCCCCCTCGGGGGGCAGAGAGCTACGCGAAGCGAGCGAACGTGGGGGCCAGTTATTTACTTGACGGTGTACAGCTTGTCGAACTGGCCGCCGTCATTGAAGTGCACTTTTTGTGCTTCACCGAGGCTGCCAAAGACGTCTTGCACCGTGAGGAGCTGCAGCGGCTTGAAGGTGCTGGCGTATTTTTTCAGGATGGCCTGCGAGCGCGGGCGCAATGCATGACGTGCGGCAATCTCCTGGCCTTCGTCTGAATAGAGGTAGTTCAGGTAGGCCTTGGCCAGCTCGGCCGTGCCCTTCTTGGCCACGGTGCGCTCCACCACCGCCACCGGGTTTTCCGCCACGATGCTGATGGACGGATAGACCGCGTCCACCTTGCCTTCGCCAAACTCCCTGTTCACCGACAGCACTTCGGATTCAAAAGTGATCAGCACGTCGCCGATATTGCGTTGCAGGAACACGGTGGTCGCGTCGCGCCCGCCCTTGCCCAGCACCGGGACGTTTTTGTAGAGCTTGCCGACGAACTCGGCGGCCTGCGCATCGGTGGCGCCCTTCTTCTTCGCGTATCCCCAGGCGGCCAGGTAGGCATAGCGGCCATTGCCGCCGGTTTTGGGGTTCACCAGAATCACCTGGATGCCGGGCTTGATGAGGTCGTCCCAGTCCTTGATGCCCTTGGGGTTGCCGTTGCGCACCAGGAACAGCATGGTCGACGTGGTGGGCGAAGCGTTGTCGGGAAACTTCTTCGCCCAGTCTTTGGCGACCACGCCGGCGCCGGCCAGGAAGTCCACGTCGGTCGAGGTGTTCATGGTCACCACGTCGGCGTCCAGGCCGTCAGCCACGGAACGCGCGATGGCGCTGGAGCCGCCATGCGACTGGTCAATCTTGATGTCTTTACCCGTGGTCTTCTTGTAGTGGGCAATGAAGGCGGCGTTGTATTCCTTGTAAAACTCGCGCGCCACGTCATACGAGCCATTCAGAAGCGTTTGTGCCGAGGCCGTGCCGGAGAATGAAGCGCCCGCGGCCAGTGCCAGCGTTGCAAGGGCTATTTTTATTTTTGAAGAAGTCATGCCGTTTCCAGGGACCCAAAAGAAGAAGACGAAGAATTTGCCAAAGAAGAAAAATCAAGATGGGGCGCCGTCAGCGACGCATCACCTGCCAGCGACTGCAACAGCGCAATGCCCAGCGGCCATTCGCCGTGGCCCGACTCCACATTGATATGGCCGGCGTCCTGCATGCGCACAAATTCGCTGCCCCAGGCGCGGGCATAGGCACCCGCCAGGCGCACCGGGCAATACGGGTCGTTGCTGCTGGCCACCAGCACGCTGCGGTAAGGCAGCTTCTGGTAGGGCACGGGCGCAAAGTCGCTCAGCACGGCACGCCGCTCCGGGTCTGCCGGCGCCACCAGCAGGGCGCCATGAATACGCTCTGCCGCCTCAGGCGGCAAGTGAGCCGTGGCAATGCAGCCCAGGCTGTGCGCCACGATGACGACCGGCTCGTCCTGCAGCACGATGGTGTTGGCCAGCGAGGCCACCCAGGCCTTGCGCGAAGGCGTGATCCAGTCGTCCTGGCGCACGCGCACCGCATTGCTAAGGCGTTCGGCCCACAGGCTTTGCCAGTGGCCGGGGCCCGAGTCGCGCCAGCCAGGGACGATGATGAAGCGCACTTCGCGTGAACCCGTCTGATTACTTATTGGGTTGCGGTGTGACGCGCAGGTACGGCTTGATCGCCTTGAAACCTTTGGGGAAACGCTGGGCAAGTTCGGCCGGATCCTGCAGGCTGGGCACGATGATCACGTCGTCGCCGTCTTTCCAGTTCACCGGCGTGGCCACCTTGTAGCCGTCAGTTAGCTGCAGCGAGTCAATCACGCGCAGGATCTCGTCGAAGTTGCGGCCCGTGCTGGCGGGGTAGGTAAACGTGGTGCGGATGGCCTTTTTCGGGTCAATGATGAATACGCTGCGCACGGTGGCCGTGGGGCCGGTGCTCAGGGCGTTCGGGTGAATCATGTCGTACAGGTTGGCCACCTTGCGGTCAGCATCGGCCAGGATGGGGAAATTCACCGTGGTGTTTTGCGTCTCGTTGATGTCGTTGACCCACTTGCCGTGCGACTCCAGCGCATCCACGCTGATGGCGATGGGCTTGACGTTGCGCTTGGCAAATTCACCGCTCAGGGCTGCGGTCTTGCCCAGTTCGGTGGTGCAGACGGGCGTGAAGTCTGCGGGGTGCGAAAACAGCACCACCCATGAATCGCCAGCCCACTGGTGAAAGGAAATCTTGCCGGCGGTGGAGTCCTGGGTGAAGTCGGGGGCGGTGTCGCCGAGTCTGAGAGTGGTCATGCTTTGCTCCTTGATTGCTGATCAAAGCATTGTGGGGAGCAAGCGTTAAAACTCAAAAGAATATATCGCTCTTAATTTATCTCAATAATCGAATAACAATTCAAGGGATTGGTATTTTTCGGTGCTATTGTTTTGATAGCTTCTTGCGCACAGCGCTATTGGGTTACCGGCCATTTTTTCATCCAATAGTCGCGCCGCAAGCACCTTGGTAGCGTCCAAACACCGCCACAACACCCTCATTCAAGGTACTTTTGAGGTGTTTTCAGGCACAAGAATTGGCTCCAGCCCAATAACATCGGGCGCAAGCAGCTATCGTATTGATAGCAAACCGGCACAAACTTCCCGGCAATTGGCAGCTCAGGCCGGTGAGCCCGACAGCTCTGTTTTCAAATGCGCCAGAAAGACCTGCGCCGCCCGCGACAGCGTGCGGCCCGCGGCCGTCTGCACTTCCACATTGCGCAAATCCAGGCCGCGGTCACGCAGGCGTATGCAGGCAAACTCGCCGCGCTGGACCTTGTAGCGGACCGATATTTCGCCCGCAATGGTGACGCTTTCCGGGTAATGGCGCAAAAAGTCGTTCAGGCTGTTGACGTAGTTGCTGGTCAGCACCGGCGACACGGTCAGGCCCTGCAGGCTGCAGGCGATGTCAAACAGCTGCCGCACGGTGGTGTTTGTTTCCGGCAGCACGATCGGATAGGCCAGCAGCTGCTTCAGGCTGATCTGCTTGAACTGGGTCAGCGGATGGTCGTAACGCATGGCCGCCATCACCGGTGACGGCTGCACGTGCTCTACCTGAATGCCGCTTTCGGGAGTCCGGCTCATGGTGAGGGCGATGTCGGCATCGCCATGCAGGACGCGGCGCGAGCATTCCGCCGGGGGGTGCGCACCCAGGTGAAACTGGATGCCGGGATGCGTCTTCATGAAGTCGCTTATGGCCTTGGGCAGGAACTCCATCGCAAAACCTTCGGTGCAGGCCAGGCGCACCCGCCCGCGCTGCATGCCTTGCAGCGCCTGGATCTCATGCACCACCCGCTCCGAGTCGTGCGCCGATTTAAGCGCGTGCACGGCCAGCATCTCCCCGGCGGCGCTGGGCACCATGCCCCTGGGATGGCGGTCAAAAAGGGTTGCACCCAGCAGGTCTTCCAGGTGCGCGATGTGGCGGCTGATGGCAGACCCCGCCACATTCAGGCGCTGGGAGGCTTCGCTGATGGAGCCGCAGCGCACGACCTCCAGGAAGTAGCGCAGCGCGGTGTCCTGCAATTGACGGGCAACCTGGGGAGAAAGGGTCATGGGCGTCGGGTGATGGCGGAGCTGCCAGGGCATGGGCAGCCAGAGCATTGCCGATTTGGCAACGCAATCATACATATTCTCTAATGCATGGAATGGTCTTTCGGTCTGGTTCTTGCGCAGAATGAGCCGTCTCCACTCCCCACGCCATGACGAAGGACTTTTATGAAGCAATTTTTCACCACGATGGTGCGTCAAAGTTTTGTGCTTGCGGCCTTCGGTGCCGGCCTGACTGCAGCCCACGCAGGCAAAGCCAACGACACCCTGGTTTACGCCTCGGACAGCGAGGTTGAGAACGTCAGCCCGTACCACAACAACATGCGTGAAGGCGTGATCCTGGCCAACCTGGCCTGGGACACGCTGGTCTACCGGGACCCCAAAACCGGTGAGTTCAAACCCCAGCTGGCCACCGCCTGGAAATGGGAATCCGCCACCGCGTTGCTGGTCACCCTGCGCCAGGGTGTCACCTTCCACAACGGTGACAAGTTCAGCGCCGACGATGTGGCCTACACCTTCAATGTGGTCACGGCGCCGGAGGCCAAGATCGCCACGCGCCAGAACACGGGCTGGATCAAAAACGTCGAAAAGCTCGGCGACTACCAGGTCCGCATCAATCTGAAGGCGCCGTTTCCGGCCGCGATGGACTACCTGGCCGGGCCCACACCGATTTATCCCGCCGCTTACATGAAGAAGGTGGGCCTGGAGGGCTACAGCAAGGCGCCCATTGGTACCGGCGCCTACAAGATCACCGCGGTGGTGCCAGGCCAGGGCGTAACCATGGTGAAGAACACGGCCTACTTCAAGGACAGCCCGGCCGGCCAGCCGAATATCGGCACGGTGAAGTTTGTGGTGATCCGCGACCCGGAAGCGCGCGTGGCCCAGCTGATGACGGGCGCGGTGGACTGGATCTGGCGCGTGCCGTCCGACCAGGCCGAGTCGCTCAAGTCCAGGCCCAACACCACCGTGCTGAGCGGTGAAACCATGCGCGTGGGTTTCATGTCGATCAACAGCAACGGCACCACGCCGGAGGCCCTGCCCTTCAAGGACATTCGTGTACGCCAGGCCGTCAACCACGCCATCAACCGCAAGGGCCTGGCCGACAGCCTGGTGCGCGGCGGCAGCCAGCCGGTGTATTCGCCGTGCTTTCGCACCCAGTTCGGCTGCGAAACCGAAAAAGAGGTGAAGTACACCTACGACCCGGCCAAGGCCAAGGCACTGCTGGCGGCCGCGGGTTACCCCAACGGCTTCGACACCGACCTGTGGGCTTACCGCGAGCGTGAATATGCCGAAGCCATGGTGGGCGACCTGCGCAAGGTGGGCATACGTGCGCGCCTGCATTTTGTGCAGTACCCGGTGCTGCGCACCGAAATCTACTCGGGCCGCGCGCCCCTGACCTTCCAGTCCTGGGGATCGTTCTCCATCAACGACGCGTCCGCGTTTGTCGGCAACTACTTTGAAGGCGGCCCGGACGACACGGCCAAAGACCCGCAGGTGATTGCACTGCTGAAAACCGCCGACAGCACGGTGGACAAGACCGAGCGCAAGAAGAAATATGCGCAGGCCCTGCAGCGCATCAGCGAGCAGGCCTACATGGCGCCCATGTTCTCCTATTCCACCAACTACGCCTTCACGCCGGACCTCAAATTCACGGCGCATGCGGACGAACTGCCGCGCTTCGGCCAGGCCAGCTGGAAGTAGCCACGATGGTCCAGCCGTGCGCCGCACGGCTGGGCTGACCCGCGCAGTCCGCTAACGCAACAACCGGGGCCTTCCCATGCTGCAATACATATTCCGCCGCTTTCTGGTGGCCCTGAGCGTCATGCTCACGGTGGCCGTCGTCAGTTTCATGCTGCTGCACCTTTCCGGCGACCTGGCGGCCTCCATCGCCGGCGCCGAGGCCAACGCCGCAGCCGTCGAGGAAGTGCGCGTCCAGTACGGCCTGAACCGCCCCATCACCACCCAGTTCTTTGACTGGCTGTGGGGCGCGCTGCACCTGGACTTCGGGCGTTCGTTCTTCTTCCAGAACACCGTGATGGAACTCATCGGCGAGCGCCTGCCCATCACGCTCAAGCTGGGCGCCGTGTCTTTGCTGCTGGCGGTGTCGGTGGCGATTCCGCTGGGCGTGCTGGCCGCCGTCTACCGCGACACCTGGATAGACCGGCTGGCCCTGATGGTGGCGGTGGTCGGCCAGGCCATGCCCAACTTCTGGTTTGCGCTGACGCTGATCCTGCTCTTCGCCGTCGGGCTGCACTGGCTGCCCGTTGCGGGCAACACCACCTGGCAGCACTTTGTGTTGCCGGCCGTCGCGCTGGGCTACTACGCCATGCCCTCGCTGATGCGCCTGACGCGCGCGGGCATGCTCGACGTGCTGGGCGCAGACTACATCCGCACTGCGCGCGCCAAGGGCCTGAGCCCGGCACGCGTGGTGTTCAAGCACGCCTTGCGCAACGCCATCATTCCGGTTGTGGCCCTGGCGGCCGTGGAGCTGGGCTTCATGCTGGGCGGCTCGGTCGTCATTGAGTCGGTCTATTCCATGCAGGGCCTGGGCCAGCTCGCCTGGGACTCCATTTCGCGCAACGACTACCCCGTGGTGCAGGCCGTGGTGCTGATCATCGCCGTGTTCTACATCGGGCTGACCTTTCTGGCCGATGTCTTCAACGCCGCGCTCGACCCCCGCATGCGCACACGCTAGGACATCACCATGAACGCTCCTTCCCTGACCGTTTCCGCCGCGCCCGGGCTGCCGCTGCCGCCCATTCCCGCGTGGCGCCGCAGCCTGCGGCGTGTGCTGGGCCACCGCGGCATGACGCTGGGCAGCATCCTGCTGGGCCTGGCCGTGGTGGCCGCCCTGTTTGCGCCCTGGCTCAGCCCGCATGACCCGTATGCGCAGGACGTGACCCAGCGCCTGATCCCGCCGTTCTGGCACGACAAGGGCAGCTGGGAGCACGTCTTCGGCACCGACAAGCTCGGCCGCGATTACCTGAGCCGCCTTTTGTACGGCGCCCGCGTATCGCTGGGCATCGGGCTGGTCGCGGCGCTGGTGTCCGGGCTGATCGGCACCACCATGGGCGTGCTGGCGGGCTATTTCGGCGGCCGCACCGACGCCGTGGTCAGCTACATCATCACCACCCGGCTGGCCATGCCGGTGGTGCTGGTGGCACTGGCAACCGCTTCCCTCATCGGCGGTTCACTGCAGGTGGTCATCATCCTGCTGGGCCTGTTGCTGTGGGACCGCTTTGCCATCGTCACGCGCTCGGCCACGCAGCAGCTGCGCGACGCCGAATTCATCTCCGCCGCCAAGGCGCTCGGCGCGTCCACGCCCTACATCCTGGTGCGCGAACTGCTGCCCAACCTGATGGGCCCGCTGACCGTGGTGGCCACGCTCGAGATGGCGCACGCGATCCTGCTGGAGTCCACCCTCTCCTTCCTGGGCCTGGGCGTGCAGCCGCCCACGCCCTCATGGGGGCTGATGGTGGCCGAAGGCAAGGCCTACATGTTCTTCCAGCCCTGGGTGATCCTGGTGCCCGGCGTGGTGCTGGCCCTGCTGGTGCTGGCCATCAACCTGGTGGGTGACGGCCTGCGTGACCTGACCGCGCCCGACGGCCGCAACTGAAAGGGAACCTCCATGGAAATTTTGCTGGACGTGAAAAACCTGCGCGTCGACCTGCCGACACCGGGCGGCATGCTGCACGCCGTGCGTGGCATCGACTTCCAGGTGCGGCGCGGGGAAATGCTGTGCCTGGTCGGCGAGTCCGGCTGCGGCAAGTCGATGACGTCGCTTGCGCTGATGGGCCTGCTGCCGCGCAAGGCGGTGCGCAGCGCCGACCACATTCGCTTTGACGGCGTGGACCTGCAGGGCTTGCCCGAGCGGGAAATGTCCGCGCTGCGCGGCTCGCGCATGGCGATGATTTTCCAGGAGCCGATGACGGCGCTGAACCCGTCGTACACGCTGGGCGACCAGCTGTGCGAGGCGCTGCGCGCGCACCGCAAGGTCAGCATGGCCCAGGCGCGTGAGCGTGCGCTGTACCTGCTCGAACGCGCGGGCGTTCCGCAGGCCGCCGACCGTTTGCGGCAGTACCCGCACCAGCTCTCGGGCGGCCTGCGCCAGCGCGTGGTGATTGCCATGGCCCTGATGTGCGAGCCGGACCTGATCATTGCCGACGAGCCCACCACCGCGCTGGACGTCACCATCCAGGCGCAGATCCTTAGGCTGATCCGTGAGCTGCAAAAGGAGTTCGGCACCGCGGTGGTCTTCATCACCCACGACCTGGGCGTGGTGGCGCGCATCGCCGACCGCGTGGCCGTGATGTATGCGGGCGAGGTGGTGGAAACCGCGCCGGTGGCCGAGCTGTTCGCCCACCCCGCCCATCCCTACACCCGCGGGCTGCTCAACTGCATTCCGGTACGCGGCAAAACCCTGCCCGGCAGCCGCCTGCAGGCCATCCCGGGCGTGGTGCCCAGCCTCGTGGGCAAGGTGGAGGGCTGTGCCTTTGCCAACCGCTGCAGCCAGGTACAGGCAGGCTGCGCTGCCACCCCGCCCTATGTGGCGCTGGACGCGGAGCATGCCGTGCGCTGCGTCGCGGCTTCACCCTTGCTGGCGGAGGCCGCATGAACCCCACCACCCCTTTGGCAACGCCCCCGGGCGGCAGCGAAGACATTGCGCTGGAGCTGTGCGCGCTCAGCCGCGTCTTCAAACTCAAGCGCGGGCTGTTCACAGCGCCCGGTGAAATCAGGGCGGTAAATAACGTCTCGCTGCGCATTCGCAAGGGCGAAACCCTGGGCCTGGTCGGGGAGTCCGGCTGCGGCAAAAGCACCCTGGCCAAAATGCTGCTGGGCTTGCTGCCGCCCACCTCGGGCAATGTGCTGGTCAACGGCAAGGAAGTCGACAGCAGCCAGCGCCGCGCCCTGGCGCGCCACATCCAGCCCATCTTCCAGGACCCGTATTCGTCGCTGAACCCGCGCCGCACGGTGGCAGAGATCGTTCGTGTACCGCTGGCCCTGCACAAGGTGGGCACTGCGCAGGAACAGCAGCGCAAGGTGCGCGAGATGCTCGACCTGGTCGGCATGCCCGAGCGCACGCACAGCCAGTACCCCAACCAGCTTTCGGGCGGGCAGCGCCAGCGCGTGGCGATTGCGCGGGCGCTGGTGCTGCGACCCGACATCCTGATCTGCGACGAACCGACATCGGCGCTTGACGTGTCGGTGCAGGCGCAGATCCTCAACCTGCTGATGGACCTGAAGGCCGAGTTCGGGCTGACCTATTTCTTCATCAGCCACGACCTGGGCGTGGTCGAACACCTGGTGGACCGCGTGGCCGTGATGCACCGCGGCGCCATCGTTGAGCTGGGCACGCGCGAGCAGGTCTTTGCCCGGCCCGAGCACCCCTACACCCGCATGCTGCTGGCCTCTGCCCTCACGCCCGAGCCCGGGCTGGGTGTGCCGGACATTGCCGCCGAAGCCATCGGCTGACGTTTTACCTCTCCATTTCAACCGCGCAATTTCCCTTCAATTTCAAGGACCTCTCATGAGCCGTACCCAAGCCGTGGCCCAGACCCTCGCCTGTTTCGACGACGGGCGTTTCCAGCAAACGCTGGACCGCCGCGTTGCCTACAAAACCGAAAGCCAGGACGCCGCCAGCGGCCCCATCCTGCACGCCTACCTGCAGAACGAAATCACGCCCAAGCTCACGGAGCTGGGCTTTGCCTGCCGCATCGTCGACAACCCGGTGCCGGGCAAAAGCCCTTTCCTGCTGGCCGAGCGCATCGAGCCCGGCGCCGCTTTCACCGTGCTGACCTACGGCCACGGCGACGTGGTGCGCGGCTACGACGCCCAGTGGCGCGAAGGCCTGAGCCCCTGGAAGATCGTGGTGGACGGCAACCGCTGGTATGGCCGCGGCACCGCCGACAACAAGGGGCAGCACACCATCAACCTGACCGCGCTCGAACAAGTGCTGGCCGTGCGCAGCGGGCGCCTGGGCTACAACGTGAAAATCATCCTGGAAATGGGTGAAGAAGACGGCTCGCCCGGCCTGAACGAAGTGTGTGCCCTGCACCGCGATGCGCTGGCGGCCGACCTGTTCCTCGCCTCCGACGGCCCGCGTGTGTCGGCTTCGCGCGCCACGCTGTTTCTCGGCTCGCGCGGCGTCTTCAACTTCGACCTGCACCTCAAGCTGCGCGACGGCGGCCACCATTCGGGCAACTGGGGCGGCCTTTTGCGCAACCCCGGCATCCGCCTGGCCCATGCGATTGCCAGCCTGGTGGACGCCCGCGGCCGCATCCTGGTGCCCGGCCTGCTGCCCACCGCCATTCCGGCCAGCGTGCGTACCGCGCTGCAGGACATCGAGGTCGGCGGCGGCCCGAACGATCCCGAGATCGATCCCGACTGGGGCGAGCCGGGCCTCTCGCCGGCCGAGCGCGTGATCGGCTGGAACAGCCTGGAGGTGCTGGCCTTTACCACCGGCAACCCGGCCATGCCGGTGCATGCCATTCCGGCCGAGGCGCGCGCGCACTGCCACATGCGTTATGTGGTGGGCAGCGACCCGGCGAATTTTCTGGCGCACATCCGCAAGCACCTGCTGGCCCACGGCTTTGACGATGTGGAAGTGCGCGGCACCGACATGAACATGGCCGCCACACGCCTCGACCCCGACAATGCCTGGGTGCGCTGGGGCATGGCGTCCATCGAACGCAGCACCGGCCGCCGCCCGGCCCTGTTGCCCAACCTCGGCGGCTCGCTGCCGAACGACGTGTTTTCTGAAACGCTGGGCCTGCCCACGCTGTGGGTGCCGCATTCCTACCCCGCTTGCTCCCAGCACGCGCCGAACGAACACATCCTGGTGGACACCACCCGCGAGTCGCTGCAGATCATGGCCGGCATGTTCTGGGACCTGGCCGAAGAAGGCGCCGGCGTGATGCAGGAATGCGCATGAGTACCGCGATGAATGCCGTGACGAACGACGTACAAGTGCCAGGCTGCGCCGCCACCGAATGGCTGGCCGGCCAGCGCCCCGCCATGCAGGCGGCCCTGGCCACGCTGGTCGACATCGACTCCAGCAGCCACGACAAGCCGGGCACCGACCGCGTGGCCCAGGCCATGGCGGGCTGGCTGCAAACCGCGGGCATCAGCGCCGAACACCGCGGTGATGTCGCCGAGGGCGACGTGCTGCTGGCCCGCCTGCCTGGCGCGCAAGCCGCGGCAGCGCCGGTGGTGTTGATGGGCCACCGCGACACCGTGTTCCCCACCGGCACCGTGGCCCAGCGGCCCTGGCGCGTGGACGGCGAGCGCGGCTACGGCCCCGGCGTGTCCGACATGAAGTCCGGCCTGGTGCTGCAATGCTTTGTGATGATGGCGCTGCAAAAGCTGCCGCCGCTGCCCTTCCCGGTGCTGGGCCTTTTCACGGCCGACGAAGAAATCGGCTCGCAAAACGGCCGCATCGCCATCGAAACCCATGCGCGCGGTGCACGGGCAGTTTTCAACTCAGAACCCGGCCGCGTCAGTGGCAACCTGGTCACCGAGCGCAAGGGTGGCGCCACCTTTTTGATTGAAGTCACCGGCCGCGCCGCCCACTCGGGCATGAACCACGCTGACGGCGCCAGCGCCATCGGCGCCCTGGCGCAACTGGTCACCGCCTTGCACGCGTTAACCGACTACAGCTGCGGCATCACCACCAATGTCGGTTTGATCAGCGGCGGCATGTCGACCAACACCGTGGCCCCAGCGGCGCAGGCCAAGCTGGACGTGCGCTTTCGCACCCTGCCCGAGCGCCAGGCGGTGTTCGCCAGCATCCACGCCCTGGCCGCCGCGCCCGGTGTGCCGGGCACCACCATCCGCATCACACAGATGTCGGAGTCGCTGCCCCTGGAACCCGAAGCCAGCAGCGACCTGATGCAGCGCTACAAGGCCAGCGCGGCCCTGGTCGGTTTCGACGTGGCCGGTGAAGCAACGGGCGGTTGCTCCGATGCCGGGTTTACCGCCTCGCTGGGTATTCCCACACTGTGTGGTGTCGGCCCGGTCGGCGCGAAGGCGCATACCGATAACGAATACTGCTGCCTCGATACGCTGGTGCCGCGTGCGCAGGCGCTGGTCAAGACGGTGTTGAGTTTGGCCTGAGCGTACTTCGCCGTAGGAGGCGAGAGGCAACCCACGACTGTCAAGTTTCGCGTCGATGTGACCCGCTTTTTTCGCAGTTGCTTGACCCATATCAAAACCCTGAAATGTGGATCGCCAGTCCTGCGAAAAAGAGCGTCATCGGTGGCTCAGCGCTCGATAAAAAAACGGATCAAACAAGCACGAAATTCCACATACTGGGTGAGCTTTCCCCTGGCATCGGTTTTGGTGGGCAGGTTGCCGAGCGCGTCATAGGTGTACTGGCTGGCTCCCGTAACCTGCTGGTCCCAGCCCGAGGGGTCACTCCAAAACTCGGGGCAGACCTCAGTGCAATTCAACGGCCATCCGGAAACTCAGCTTTAGCAGCTGGGGCTGTGGATGAATTTTTTTTGGTTGAAGAACGAGAGGAAACCGGGCGCTGGTGCCTATAGGGATTGCCTCTTTATCGCATCACGAATATCCGCAGCAATAACCTTCTTCAAATGCGCAATTTCATTACCTAGAGCATCCGAACTGAATTCCGACCAAGCGCCGACCGTTTGGCGTCCTTCATGTTCACCTAGACGAGTGGCAACTTCAAATATTCTCTTGCCTCCATACATGTACAGGGCAATATGACCGACTCTACTTTCGACAAACGACAAGGGAATTAGAAGGTCATATAGCTTTTCGTCATCGGCCGTATTGCACTCTTTATCAACTCGATCCCAATAGCCCGCCATCCACGAACACCACCCACCACAAGGAACAAGCTGCTCCATACCTAGAGCTGACGGGGGATTTGATATGAGCTTATCCAAAGATCTCAAGCTTTCCAAAAAATTTCCCGGATGAGTCGCCGGAATGATGAGATGCTTCGCCTCTTCACGGTGAAGCCATATCTCCGCAACGGCAAACACAAAGTCTGGGCCATGATGATGAAATCTCTTTGTGAAATCTATAGATGATTGAATATTGACACGGACTTCGATCGAGAAACCTATCAAGCTAAAGTAATAAGAAGCACTGTTTACATCCATCATTTCGCCCCTGGTTTTCTTGTCCAGTTCGGAAAGCCAGCGTCACGCCCCGCTCTCCATTGCTCGTGAGTTAACTCACGCTGATTGACAACATATCCGTGCCAGTACTTGATACATTTTTGCTCATCAGTACGCTGCAACCGAAACATGACAAGTTCTCCGGTCAGACCGTCAAATCCAAGCTTCCATTCGCCTGCGCCCATCGAATTTTGCAGGGCGAACTCCGGATTTGCAGGCTCGGCTCCGCGGTTCCCAATTTGGGTTTTCCCGTGCTTTGGTGCATTCTCTCTTCCGACATCGTAAACGTC
The DNA here is from genome assembly GCF_056403595.1 of Polaromonas sp. P2_G11. Classification (NCBI taxonomy): domain Bacteria; kingdom Pseudomonadati; phylum Pseudomonadota; class Betaproteobacteria; order Burkholderiales; family Comamonadaceae; genus Polaromonas; species Polaromonas sp. P2_G11. The sequence goes on from NZ_JBFUFE010000007.1 coordinate 102,880, forward strand.
AGTGTATAACGCACAGCATTCTTTTTTCTCGGGTGAAGCCTCGACCTTTGATGCACCTTTGTCTTTATTTGCTTCCTGTACAGCCATCCACGTCAGGCCAGCAACTCCAACTCCCGCCACACATCCAGCAGGTCCTCCAAAACACCACGCTAACGATGCTTGCTTTCCATAAGGGTCAACAAAGGACGTTGGGTTTCCAGCGACATATCCAAAGGTGTTGATGCCTCCGGCGAGCCCAATAGGATCAGATTGAATGTATCGGCCAATGCGCGGGTTGTATTCCCGATTCCAGTTCTGGAACAGCCCACTCTCGGCATCAAAGGTTTGCCCAGGCAGTCGCTGGTTATATGTGAAGGTCCCCAGGCTTTCGGGGTTCTGATCAGGCGCCGTCGCGCCAAAGGGTTCCGCCGTATCCCAGCGCCAAACGAAGGCTTCATCACTCTGACGTGTGATCACTCTCGGCGCACCCAGCTGATCAGTTGAGACGTTGTACAAGCTGATGGCGATGTTTGATCCCGCAGCCGTGCCCGTCTGCTTGACTACCCCGACCGGGCTGCCCAAGTAGACGGTTTCGTATTGGGGCACGCCATTGGCGTCGTATTCACCTAGCAGCTTGCCCTCTTCGTCATAGACGTAGTAAGCCGCACCGGTGGGCACCAGAGCCGTCGGGCCCGTCTTGCTCATCCTCAGCTCCAGCGCGCTGTAGCTGTAGCTCACCGTGCCACCGGCGTTCGTCATCGTCGCCAGTCTCCCGCGGTCGCTGTACGTATAGCTGTTGGTCCCATCGCTCGTGATATTGCCCGCCGCATCGTGTTGCACGGTGGCTGTTCCCGTGCTGTCCTGGGTCTGGTTCAGCCGGTTGCTCGTGGTGGCAATCGTGTTGGGGTAGCTGGTGCCGCCAATGACTTTGGCCGTACGGTTGCCGGTGGCGTCGTAGCTGTACTGCACCGCACTGCTGCCCAGAGTGGCGCTGATCAGCCGGTTCAGGTTGTCATAGCCAAAGCTCTGGTCCAGGCTGGGCACCGGAGTCCCGTTGCTGGTGTGGGTGTAGCCGGTGATGCGCCCGGCGCTGTCCCGGTTAACGGTGCGACGGATGCCAGTGCTGGTTGGGTCGCCCAGGTTGTATGCGCTGATCTGGCCGTTGGCATCATAGGCAATCGCCTGAGTCTTGCTGCTGGCCCAGCTCCAGCCAGTCAGTTTGCTTTCAGCATTGGTAGTGATGCCTGCTATCAGCGGCAGGGTGGTGCCGGTATTGGTGCCCACGCCGTTGGCGTTCGGCGGATTGACCGTGACGGCATTGACCACGCCCTGGGCATCGTAGCTGTAGTTGACCTTTGTTCCGCTGGGGTAGGTGATTGCCGTGAGTTTGTCCAACGCACTTCCGCTATCGCCCCAGCTGTAGCCGACGGTGAAGGTCTTGCCGCCTATGGTCTGGGTCTTGCCTGTCTTGCGGCCCAGGCTGTCGTAGCTGTAGACGGTCTGGCCGGAGGCGTCGGTGATTTTGGTGAGTTCGCCTACGGCTGCCGGGGTGGGAGTGGATCCGCCGTCGTACTCGAGCACGCTGGCCGTGCCGGTGGCATAGCTGATGGTTTTGAGGCGGTCCAAGTTGTCATAGGTGTACTGGGTGAGCTTGCCTCTGGCGTCGGTCTTGGTCAGGACGTTGCCGTTGAGGTCGTAGGTGTACTGGCTTGCTCCGGTATCCGGGCTGGTCTGCGCTGTGACATCGCCCAGGCCGTTGGGGCTGTAAGTGGTGGCGAGGTTGCGGGGGTCGGTGACCTGGGTCAGGTTGTCATTGGCGTTGTAGGCGAAGCCGGTGGTGGTCGGCGTCGCACTTCCGGTGTTGGCGGGCTGCTGGGTCTGGATGGGGCGGCCCAGGCTATGCGGTGTCGGCCCGGGCGAAGGTGCATAGCATCACGTCTTTAAATTAGATGACGCGCTATTAACTCTCCATCCTCAATAAACAATTCTTTTGCGGGAGTTTTAATCGACGCCATATCTAGGTGAATAACTTGCGACGCTCCTTTTAGCGCCTCGCATAAATCCTTCGTGCTAATTTCAACCGACCTTTCTCTTGTTTCCTTCCAAAGCCGACTAAGCTCCCACGCATCGCCATCGGACAGTGTTTCTATATCTTTAAGAATCCACATCTCAGTGAGTTCAGCTCCCTTGCGAAGAACCATGCAGCAAGCCTCTCCCGTGATGGGGAAATCTTTTAAGGAATCACTCATGAAAACCTCCTTTAGTCGAGCGGTATAAATTTTCCACGGCTGGGTGTTCCACCCGTTGCGCCAGGCTCATATTGGTGTTGATGCGGGTTGGGATGTCCTCGACCGTGATCAGTGAAATCAATATCCCTCACTGGGTTTCCCTTTTCATCAAACTCTCTTGCTTGGTCATATCTTCCTCGTCGTCCGTCTCTTTGTCCAAGCTGAGTATGTGGGCGACCCTCCGCTTCGGGGTCTGGTACTGGTGTGTTATGTCTTGGGTGTCTTGGAAGATCTCGATCAGGAAATCTATTTCCTTCATTAGCGCTTTCCGAGTTCGTGCTATTACCCATCCAATTGCGAACACCATTGTAAGTAGCCTCACACATCTGAGAAGTAGCATTTGCAATCGCCGAGCCATAGTTCTTAATAAAAAAATATGTCCCACCAACTACCACCACGCCGGTTGCAACGGTTGCACAACTCACCCATCCAACACCGGGAACAAGACACAACAAACCGGCTGCCGCGGGTACTAACCCACTCGGGTCGGTAAAGCTGTTTGGGTTGCCTCCGACATAACTGTATGTGTTAATGCCACCTCTGAGCCCGATGGGATCGGACTGCATATAGCGCCCGATCCTCGGGTTGTACTCCCTGTTCCAGTTCTGGAACAGCCCACTCTCGCCATCAAAGGTTTGCCCCGGCAGTCGCTGGTTGAAGGCGAAGGCCCCAAGGCTGCTCGGATTCTGATCAGGCGCCGTCGCGCCAAAGGGTTCTGCCGTATCCCAGCGCCAAGCGACGGCTTCGTCACTCTGCCGCGTGATGATTCGTGGCGCACCCAGCTGATCGGTTGAGACGTTGTACAGGCTGATGGCAATGTCGCTTCCTGCTGCCGTCCCCGTCTGCTTGATCACCCCGACCGGGCTGCCCATATAGATGGTTTCATACTGAGGAACGCCATTGGCATCGTACTCACCTAGCAGCTTGCCTCCTTCGTCATAAACGTAGTAAGCCGCACCGGTAGGTACCAGGGCCGTCGGCCCCGTCTTGCTCATCCTCAGCTCCAGCGCGCTGTAGCTGTAGTTCACAGTGCCACCGGCGTTCGTCATCGTCGCCAGCCTCCCGCGGTCGCTGTAGGTGTAGCTGTTGGTCCCATCACTCGTGATGTTGCCGGCCGCATCATGCACCACGGTGGCGACGCCGGTGCTGTCCTGCGTCTGGTTCAGCCGGTTGCTGGTGCTGGCAATGGTGTTGGGGTAGCTCGTGCCGCCAACGACTTTGGCCGTGCGGTTGCCCGTGGCGTCATAGCTGTACTGGATCGCACTGCTGCCCAAGGTGGCGCTGATCAGTCGGTTCAGGTTGTCATAACCAAAGCTCTGGTCCAGTGCGGGCACCGGGACTCCGTTGCTGGTGTGGGTGTAGCC
>NZ_JBFUFE010000008.1:0-10667 GCF_056403595.1 Polaromonas sp. P2_G11
ATGCACCCAGCCCGACACATGCGCAAACTGTTCGGGCAGGTCGATCGCCAGGGGAACGGCCGGCGGCATCTCGGGGCTGACCGCATTGCGTTTTTCGTACAGGTAATGGTTCAGGTTGAAGGTGCCCCAGCCTTCGGAAGCCACGCCATCTTGCGTGCGGCTGACCCACAGCGGGTGCTCGTCCGACATGATCAGGCACTGGTCGCCCAGGCCGCGCAGCTCGATGATCTTGCGCGACATGCCCAGCACAGGCTGCTCCAGCGCGGCCACCTTGCGGGGGCCCAGATTTGTCATAACCAGATCACCCACCGCGACGTCTTCCACCGGCTTGCTGGAGCCGTCGGCCATCAACACACGGTTGCCGGCCAGGAAGCAGGAGCAACTGTCGCAGTAATTGCACGAAGCGGGAATGATGTCTTCCTGGACCGTCTGGCCCTGCGACGTTGAGCGATAAGGCCGCCGGGTTACCGACCAGCCTTCGTTCACGTCGTCCTGGGCATTTCTGCTCGGGATGTACGACTCGTCTTTGCCCACAAAAAGACCACCTTTGGTAATTCCACCCATTTTTAACTCCAGTTAGGTTAGTTAGGAACACAGACACTTGTTTTGGGAGCACTGGAAATCCATGGCTCCCACCCAATACATCCGGCGCCCTGAAGAATGTTTATCGTGGCGGCGAGTGTTGGATTGCGCTGGAGTCTGGCAACAAGCTAGGTCAGGTTCGATGGTATGCAACCGCCTGTCGGCTCATAGCGTCGTACGGCGACCTGCAAATCAGTGATCTTCAAACGAATAATGGCTGTAGACCAATAGGGATGTGCGCAAGCAGCTATTGAATTGATAGCAAATTCGATGAGTAGGTCAACCCTTCTTGGGGAGCCACTTGAGGCGTGGTTTTTGAAGCTTCAACTGGACACCCTGGCGCATGCGCTCGGATTGCCCTGAGCCGCAAGCTTCCGGCCCACAACCAGCTTTACCGACTACGACGACGAAGAGTCTCTCGAGGGAAGAGACCGCTACCACCTAGTGCTTAGCTGCGGCGAGCGCAATCTACTGGAGTCTGGCAACAATCGATTCAATGTGAAGCCCAGGGAACTCTGGTTCTTTGACAACAAGTGATGCACAGGGCAGCCAATCCATCCGATACGCCGCGTGTGCATATTATTTTTGATGGGTATCCACTGAGGAAACTGGGCTAGGCTCCCGTGAAGGCCAAGTTTTTGTCCACATCCCCAGTGGGTCAGATTTCGACGGAACTCAACATACTGTATTCGTCCCTATGGTTTAGGGGGCCGATTTCGAAGCGCTAACTCCGCTGGCACTCAGAGCAGTTGCCAACTCATTCGAATAATCAAAATATCCTCTTGAGTTAACTTCTTTCGGAGTAAGAATTTTACTTATTAATCCAAATGAATTTTTTCGGAATTCCTGAATGGATAATTCGGTTTCAGCCGAACACTCCAGAGTGTAAGCATCACTAGTTTCGCCTTCCGGTATTCCAAACAAGATAAACGTCATTCCAGAATTACCGTCTTCTGCAACGAACGCCGGAACTTCTTCAAAACGCCCAGTCTCTTCCCGTTTAAAAATAAGTCCACCAAGTACAGTACCGAGTTTGCCTGCCATTTCTTCTAACGGCATAACACCTGAAACCTCCACTGTAGCTAGTATGTTTCTCATCGAATTTCACCCATTACTGTCTACCTCGTAAGAAGTAATATTGAGATCCCGATTTTTTTGCCATTTCAGCCGTGCTGAAGACCCTGAACCCAGGAAGTTCAGTTTTCATACCTCCAAGAATTGGACTACTCTGCATGGTATTCCCAAACTCCTGAAACGTACTCTTCAATGATCCATCCAACTTAGTTATATCCCTGAAGAAAGTCTTTTTCGAAAACTGAGCGGCCAAATCATCGCTAACGACGAAGAAATCGGCGTCGTAGCCTTGCGGGCCTGTGTAGGGTTTACCATTTTTTGTGGCGACGGTGCCATCAAATGCAACTCGTTCGCCATTCACGCCCAGTTTCGTGTCGTTCTTCAATCCATCAACAAGACTTCCTCTAAACCCAATACGCGCATTAGGGTCAAGTCTTAATATACTTTCAAGCGACGGCTGTGCTGCATCGCCGATTGTTTTTACGATTTGAGCACGAGACGCATCTCCTTGCACCACCAAGCTATCTTCGAATGACAGGGGCAACCTATTTGCCCCCGCCTCAATTGCCATCGATTCCTTGAACGCAGCAATAACCTTTGGAACTCCGCCAAACATTATGATGTCCTCTCCAAACGAGGAGAGGCCCCCCACATTGTCCCCACGATCAAACGCAAGCAATGACCTGACACCCGGCAGGTTCTTGAGAGTTTCAATGCCCACCGCACCAGGTCCGTACTGCTTTACGGCGCGACCAAAATCACTCATAGGCTCGTAGTTGCTATCGCTCGGAATAGCCCCCTCAGCCTTCAATCGGGTGAACTCGCTGTAGCCTATCAAATCCCCAACAGCACCGCCGATAGCAATGGTGCCATTGACAATATCCGGGACTAAACCTTTGCCGGTTTTCGCATAGTCCGCACCCACCACCCATTTTGCAGTCTTCCCTGCAGCAGACAGGACATCATCCAGCGTTATCGGTCGATCTAGCGGAATAGCGGGATGTGACAAGTATCGATCCATAAGATCCACTGGGTCGTCATAGTTACGCCAGCGATCCGGGCCTGCCTCACGCGCAATGGCATCCGCTTGACGTTTTGCAAAGTAGGTCCCGCCCATGGCCCCACGGCCGGCCACCTCTGGCGATACCACTACACCAGCCAAGGTTGTATCGTCGGGTATTTGTAAAACTTGACCTGCACCAAGATCGTGGCGAGAGGCCAGCCCGTTGTATTGGGCAAGTTTGTCCAGATACGCTGCGTCGTTCCGACCCGTAATACCTGACAGAGTTTGACCAGTCTTGACAGTATGAGTTGGCGGCGCGCGATAGTTGTCGCTTTGAAGATCCATCCCGTTGATATCGTCCAGGCCACCCAACTGGTCCCCCTGCGCTACGTAGATTGGATTGGCTGCCCGTCTATTAGCTACGTCCGCAGCCCAACTCTCACCCCCATTCCACGGCTCATTGTTACTGCCTCCCCCAACTGTCTGGTCGTAACCCACCGTACTTGATTCCAAGTTGTCTCGGAACGCCGAGCCCAACGCATTCCCGAATGCATCCGTCGCAATCTGCTGCACGGCAATCCTACCGCCCCGGGCAATGGCGGTGGCCGTGCCTGCGGCCAAGCCGGTCAACATTCTTGCCGCAAAGGGGTTGATATTCGTCTTGCCGAGCCTCTCGCCAACCTCAAAACCCACACCGGCACCCACGGCGCTGGCAGCCACACCACGCCAATCAAAATGGTCTTGCAAACCGGTCGCGACAGACACACCTTGCGTTATCGCATTGCCAACGGCCGAACGCACCATGACATTGCCGAGGCTGCCGGCTTGTCCGCCCAGTGGCGCAAAGCCTGACAGGGCACCGCCTACCCCGCCACTGATCGCGGCCAAGGCAACGCCATCCCAGTTGAAATCCTGCTGCATGCCGGTGGCAATGCCAACAGCCTGACCGGCAATGGAGCCAATCGCGCTGCCAATCGCGCCGGCTGCAACAGCGACACCTATTCCTGCGGCGCCTCCCAGAACGGCACCACCGGCGGCCAATGTTGCTCCAAATGTGGTGGCTCCAGCGGTCCCAAAGGCAACACCGCTCGTTGCAGCAGCGGTTGCCGCTGCCGAGCTCCCCAGCGCGCCAGAGGCCGCCATAGCGCCAGCGGTATAAATTGCGGCCACCACGACGATGGCAATGACAAGGACCTGCCCAAAGAAGCCGCACCCGTCATCGCCGCTCTGCGCCGCAGGCGGCGGAGGCGTCGGCAGGTTGGGCGTGGTGTCGCCCACGATCGCGCTCGGGTCGTAAGGCTTGAAGGTATTGGCGTTGTTGTTGATGGTCCCGACCCGGTTGGGGATGGTCAGGGTCTGGCCTATCCTCAGGTCGCTGTCGCTGGCCAGGCCATTGGCTTCGGCGATGCGGTACCAGAGCGAGCTGTCGCCGTAGGCGCCCCTGGCAATGCTTTGCAGGGTGTCGTTGGGCGCCACGATGTAGGTGCCCGGGCTGGGCTTGGGATAGCTGCCGTTGATGGGCTGGTAGCCGAAGTTGAAGTCCACCACGTTGGCGCCATTGGAGGCATTGCCGTAGCGGCCCAGCACTTCGCCCGCAACGATGAGCTGGCGCTGAACCTGGCCGTTCTGGGCGGTGTACAGGGCCTTGCCCGACGCATCATTGACGAAGTTGCGGTTGACAGCGCCGTTGGTGCTGTCGGTGATGGCCGTCAGGTTGCCGTTGACGTCGTAGTAGCTGCTGGTGGTGCCGGCCGAGAAGTAGGTGCTGGTGCCGTAGACACTGGCTTCCTTGTAGCCGTCAAAGCGGTTTTGCGCGTAGCTGTAATAGTTGGTGTAGGCCGTGCCTTCGTAGTTCTGCAACGCGTAGCTTTGTAGGTTGCCTGCGGCGTCATAGCTGGTGTAGTTGATGTCGTACTTGGCGCCGTTGTCGCTGCGCAGCACACGCTGGTACAGCATGCGCCCGTTGGCATCAAAGCGGTTGATGCGGGTTTCGCTGCCGCTGGCGCCTGATGCGCCGCCTGTGAGGGCATTGACATAGCCTACCGGCAGGGTGCCTGCGGGGCCCGTCTGCAGAACGCGGCCGGCTCCGTCGTAGTAGCGATAGTCCAGGTGCACACCGTCGCGCACCACGCCCATCAGGCGGTTCAGGCCGTCGTAGCCGTAGGTCTCGACGGTGGTGCCCTGGTTGGCGTAGTAGTCGGTCCGGTAAATCGGCGTGTAGCCGACGACACCCCAGGTCGTGATCAGATTACCCGACTCGTCATAGGTGTAATTTCCCGATTCATCCAGCACGGGGATGGCGCCATAGACGGCGTCGTAGTGATCGACCACCTGGCCAGAGGTAACACGGTTGCCATAGTAGGTATCACTCATCCGGTTTCCGCTGCCGTCGTAGGTGATGCGGTGGCCTGTGGTGCCCAGGTTGCCGGCGGCATCGACCGCATCGACCACGGTCTGCCGGTTCATGGCGTCGTACTGGAAGTAGCGGTCCGCATCCACCGCGCCGCCCCCGTTGATGACGTGGGTCTGGATACGGGTACGGTTGCCCATCTTGTCGTATTCCAGGTTGATGAAGGCGCGGGTGTCGCCCACCCAGCGCAAGCGGCCCAGCGCGTCATAGGCCATGGAGTTGTCCTGGTAGGTCACCCCGCCCTGCACCACTTTTTCGCGTACCGAATGGCCACCCAGGTCCCACGCATAAGTGGTGACCTTGCCCATTGCTGCGTCAGTGTTACGGACCAGCTGGCCGGCAGCGTCGTAGGCGTATTGCAGGTTCTGGCCGCGGGTGCTGGTCTGTGAAACCAGCTGGCGCGCATTGTCGTAGGCATAGGTGAATTTGGCGCCGCCCAGATCGGTGTGGCTGTAAAGCTGGCCGAAGTAGTCGTAGTTCCAGGTGGCGCTGTTGGTGTTGGCGTCAACCTCGGCCGACTTGCGGCCGCGCAGGTCAAAGGTGGCCTTGACGGTCTGGCCCAGGGGCTGGCGGGTCGCCACGACGTTGTCGAGCATGTCGTAGGCGTAGCTCAATGTCTCGTTGTTGCCATTGGTCGAGGTGAGCTTGCGGCCCGCCTGGTCCCAGGTGCTGGTCTCGGTGATGGCGCGGGTGTTGACATACGCCAGCCAGTTGGATGCGCCTACGGTGTACACAGCCTCTGTTGGCCGCACCGTGCTCAGCAGGCGGTTGAGTTTGTCGTAGTTAAAGGTGGTCACAAACGCGCGCGCGTCCCTGACCTGTACCTTGTTGCCGAAAACGTCATACCGGTAACTCACCACGCCCGCATCGGCATGGGTTTCCTTGACGAGGTTGCCGGCGGCGTCAAACTCCTGCAGGTTGCTGTTGCCACGTGCGTCTGTCATGGCCAGTTGCCGGCCCATGCGGTCGTAGTAAATGGCGGTGACAGGGCTGGCCGCACTCTGGTTTCCGTCGGTATCGGCCTGGCTCTGGCGCACGATCTGGTTGTTGGCGTTGTAGCTGTAGGTGGTCTTCCAGCCCGGGGCCCGCGGGTCGTTGATCTCGAGCACATTGCCCCAGCGGTCGGTCTTCTGGTTGACGACCGGCCGGCTCCACTGGCTGGTGCCCGCCGTTGCCGCGGACACCGGCACAGGCAACCAGCCCGAGCTGGTTGTGGCACCGCCGGAAACCGTTGTCAGCACCTGGTATTCATAGGCCGCGAGGTTGCGCGTTCCGGCGTCATAACGCAGTGCGTCGCCGAAGTTCACAAGGCTGACAGTCTCAACCGGTGTGGTGGCGCCAGCCGGGCGCAACTGCAGCTGCAGCGTGGTCGACGCATCTGTCGGCGCCGTCAGCTCAATGCTGCTGCCGTTGGTGCCGAAACTGCTGCGGTCGGTGATGAGCCGCCAGTTGCCCTGGTAATCTTTTTTGTACAGGCGCATGCGAGTCACAGCAGAAAGGCCACCCACCACGCCGGAGTCGACCCAGCTCATGGTCATGCCGCTGGGAGCCTGGTCCCCGGTCAAAGTGCGGGTAATGCTGGAGGCGACCGCGCCCACATATGAGCTGGTCCCAATGACGTTGCCGGATTCGTCCTTGGCGGGGGTATACGTGCCGTCTTCACCATAGACCATGGTCTGGCCCGACACGTAGGTGTAGGGCTGGGTCACGTAGTCAATCGTGACCTGAATATCGCCACCGCCGAGATTGGCCAGAGACGACCAGCTCAGGTAGACGTTGTTGCTGCCGTACCAGCCGGTGCTGTTGCCATTCCAGTCGTATGCGGGATAAGAAACGGAGGCAATGCCCGCGTTGGCCTGGTTCGCACGGACGGCCACACCGCCCTGGCTTGTCAGGCGTTCGGCCTGGAGTTGCTGGGTGACGTGGCCGAGCGCGTCATACTGCACGTCGGTGCGCCGGACATCGGCCAGGCCGGCTACCTGGTCAGCGCTCGTATACGCCAGCAGATTCAGGTTGCCGCGGCCGGAGCCCGCGCTGCGGATATCGGCCGTCTGGTTACCCTGCAAATCGTACAGAGAAACCTTGGCGATACCGTCACCGCTGTTGGTGCGCCAGAGACGGCCAGCGCTGTCGTAGTCGAAGTACTCTTCGCGCCCGCCATTGATGCCCTTGCGCGTCATCTCGCCGAAGGCGTTGTATTCGACGGCGGTGTCCACCACGCCGGCCTGCGCCTGGTTGACGGTGGTGATGCCGGAACCGTTTGCCTGCGCCGGGCTGCCTTGCCACTTCATGGCCCAATTGCCGACCGCATCCTGCTGCCACACGCGTATGGTGAACAGCTGCGAGATACCGCCGTCGACGGAGCTGGCATTGCCCCACGCCAGCGTCACGCCGCCAGCCGCATTGGCCGCGTTGAAGTCGCGCGTCACACTGGCCGCGTGAGAATAGCCGCCGTCGAAAAGAAGAACGCCGTTTTCATCGCGGCCGATGTACTGGGGTACGGCCACGGTCTGGTAATCCAGCTGGACCCGCACAAGGCCGCCGCCGGCGTCAATCAGCGACGACCAGCCGAGTGTTGCGCTATTGCCGGCGCCTGTCAGCGCATAGGCGCCGCTTTCGTCATAGGTAACGTAGGTGTAGGTATCCGAGGAAAACCCCGTTGTCAGGCCGCTCTGCAGCACCGTGGTGGAGGCAGGATCGATGACGTGGGTCTGGCGGCCCAGCTTGTCATATTGGTAGACGCGGAATTTGGTCCTGGCGACGCCGTCATTGCCGGTGACGGCTTGCCACTCCTTGGCGATGTTTCCGTGCGCGTCGTAGGAGCTGTAGTGGTTGTAGCCCAGTGCGTCGGTCACCTGGGTGGCATGGCCCGAACGGTCGTACGCGGCCAGCGTCGTACGGTCAGAGCCGGATGCCGCGCCCTGCGTGAACGCTGTGGCGGTCGCCACTGCCGCGCCGTTGGCGAGTTCCACCTTGCTGACCACGTTGCCATAGGCATCGCGGCGGAACAGCGTGAGCGGTGTGAGGACCACGTTGGTGCCCGGCGTGACCACGTCGATGCGCGAGGGCTCGGCCACCGCTGTCACGCGACCCATCGCGTCGTAATAGCTGTAAGTGGTGGCGCCGGTGGCGTCAGTGGTGGCCGTCTTGTTGCCGACGGCGTCATAAAGGTAGCTGGTGACCGCGTTCCCGCGCACGCCGGTGGTGCTGGCGGTGGAGACGCTGTACAGCACATTGACGCGCGTGTCCGACAGCTTGCGGTTGCCGCGGTCAAAAATCGAGGTCGTCTTGCGGTCGTCGTTGGCGGAAACAACAGGAGCCGGCGCCGCGGTGTGAGCGACGGAGCTGTTCCAGCCCACGATGGCGCTGGCGTACTCGGTACGGTCCACGACATTGCCGGCTGCATCGAAAGCCTGCGTCGTCAGGTAACCCAGGGCATCGACGATGGCCGTCTGCCCTCCCCGGGTGTCATAGAAATACTCCGTCGCGGTCCAGGTGTCGGTGACGGCATTCTTGAGCAAAGCGACACGGCTGAGGTCGCCGAAGGCGTTGTAGCTGTTGCGCGTGGTCTTGCCTGCGGTGAAATACTGCGCGCCCGCGGTGGCTGTTGAATCGTAGGCGTAGCCCTGTGGCTCAATCACCTTGGTGACGCGGCCCAGGCGGTCGTACTCGGTCAGCAGAATGCGGTCGGTACTATGGCTGAAGCCGACCGCGGCCAGGGCGGTGCCGATCTGCGTGCTGCTGAGCCGCGCGGGGTTGCCGGTGAGCAGCGTGGTGGCCGAACCGTAACGCGTCAGCGTGGTGACTTCGCCCCAAGTGTCGCGCGCATAGCCCGTCACAAAGCCGAGGGCATCGACGTCATAGCTGAGACGGCCGAGCCTGTCGTAGGCCTTGTAGCTCATGGCGCCGGCGACGTCGCGGTTGGCGACGGCATTGCCAAACACGTCGTAAGTGGTCTGACTGCTCAGCGTCTGCAGGGTTTCAGTGCGGGTGGCAAGCCCGGTGGCGCCGTTGACGGTGACGTTGTCGCCAGCAGCGTTGTAGACCGAAACCGGCGGAAAGATCGTCTTGACCTGGCGGCCAACAGCGTCGTACTCGTAACTGGTGGTGCGCTCTTCGGCGCGACCCAAGGCTTCGGTACGCGACAGCAGGTTGCCCAGCGCGTCGTACGTCATGCGGGTCACGATGCTGGCGTTGCCGCTGAGCGCGGGGTTGACTTCCAGCTGGCCGGTCGTGGCATTGACCTGCAGGCCGGTCACCGCAACCTGGGGGGAGGTCTCGGTGACGAGACGGCCGGCCGCGTCGTAGCCGTAGTTCCAGGTGGCGCCGTTCTTGTTGGTGAACGTGAGCTTTTCACCGATGGCGTTGTAGGTATTGGATTCGGTGAAGCCCAGGGCATCGGTGCTACTGGTCAGGCGGCCCGCGGCGTCATAGACGAAGCTGCTGCTGCGGTCATTCGCGGCCGAAGCAACGATGGCCCCTGCGATCGCGGTGGCCGTGCTGGCCGTTGCTGCCGGTATGGCCAAGGCATATTCGGTCACACCCTTGATGGCGCCGTTGCCGTCGTACACCGTCTTGCGGACATAGCCCAGGGCGTCAACACCGTAGACCTGGCGATTGCCGGCGTCGAACGCGCGCTTTTCCACGCGGTCGTTCGCCGCGCTGGCCACCACCAGCAGCGCGACGGCGGAGGTCGAAGCCACGGCCGGCAGGGTCGACACGTCCACCAGCGCGGCATAGCGCCGGGTCTGCACGGCATTGCCGGCGACGTCAAACGTGGTTTCGGTCGCGGCCCCACCGGCATCGATGCGGAAAACCTGGCGATTCGCCCGGTCGTAGGCAAAGCGCTCGATGCGGTCGTTGGCGGCACTGGCAACCACGGCGGCCTGAATCGTGTCGGCATCCGGCGTGGTTGCGGCCACGGGCGGCGTGACGGCTGTTGCATAGGCCAGCCTTTGCGCCACATTGCCGTTGGCGTCGTAAATGAATTTCGTCACGCCGCCCAGCGCGTCGACGCTGAAGGTCTGGCGGTTGGCCTTGTCATAGGCCAACACGGTGATGCGGTCGGCGGCGCTGGCCGTGACGCTGGCCGGCGCGGCTGAGGCGGCGATGGCCGTGGCGTACTGGATGGTCTTGACGGTGTTGCCGTTGCTGTCGTAGACCTGCTTGACGACGGCGCCTGTTCCGTCGACGGACAGCACAGCGCGGCCGAGCTGGTCGTACACAGTGCGCAGGCGCTGATCGTGTGCGGCATCGGCCACCGGCGCGGGCAGGGTACCCGCCACCCAGGCACCACCACCGGACATCGCCACGCGGTTGGCATAAGCCACGCGCTCAATGACGTTGCCAGCCGCGTCATACACGTACTTGACCACCTCGCCCAGGGCGTTGACCGTGGCCGTGAGCCGGCCGTCCCTGTCGTAGACGCGGTTCTCCACCAGGTCCGAGCCCGCGGCGGCAAGCACCCTGGCCTGGATTTGCGCCACGCTGGCGGCCGCCGGCAAGCCGGCCATATCCGCCGGTGTGATAGCCGTTGCATAGACCGTGGTCTTGACGACGCGGCCTTCCGCGTCAAAGCCGCTCTGCCTGACGTTGCCC
>NZ_JBFUFE010000009.1:0-8504 GCF_056403595.1 Polaromonas sp. P2_G11
CGAAGGCTGGGGCACCTTCAACCTGAACCATTACCTGTACGAAAAACGCAATGCGGTCAGCCCCGAGATGCCGCCGGCCGTTCCCCTGGCGATCGACCTGCCCGAACAGTTTGCGCATGTGTCGGGCTGGGTGCATGCGCGTCCGGTGTTTCACCACATGCCGCCGGAAACCCGGTTGTACAACATCATCACTGAGCAGGGCTGCGGTTTGTTTGTAGAAGGCTTCCTGGCCTTCAGCCCTTGCCAGCAAGGTCCCGTGCAACTGGGTACGCCGTGGCAAGCCTTGACCATTGATGCGGCTGCGGCCAGCTTTGTTGACCAGGTGAGTACCATTGCCGCGTGAGCGAAAAGGTAAATCACCAGGAACAAACTCAGTTCGACGCCGGAATCACGCCCGTGCTGGCAGGCGCCGCCTTGATTCAGGGCGGTGTTTTAACGCTACGGGCCAAAGATGAAGAGCTGACCATCAAGGCGCCTGCAAAATTCTTGCGGGCGCTTTTTCATTGGTGCGACGGCAGCAAAACACGGGCAGAACTGGCAAGCATGGCCGAAGCCAAATGGCCAGCCTCGCGATTTGGCGGCTTTATGGACGCCATGCTGGAGGCGGGCGTGCTGGTGGACCATCGGTTTGTGGCGGATAGGCTGCTTCAGGAAAGGCGGATGCAGCGGCCCTACCAAAAAGCGGTCCAGGGCGGGTTCGAGGTGTCCTTGCTGCAGGGCGGAGATATTGAACTGACGGTGCCTCGCTATTCGGGCGTTGCAGAGGCCGGCCCTGCCGGGGTGCTGTCTTTTGAGGCATTGGCCAGCCTGCTGGCCGTAGGGCCGCAGGCAGAGGGCCTGGCTGGTTTGCGTTTTGTAGTTTTCTTCCGCGAAAACCTGGGCGTTGTTGAGGCTGGCGTTTATGAAGTGCATTGGGCCGTGGCCGGAGCCTTTCTCCGGCCGTTCGATATGCCAGCCACTGCGGCGTCATACCAGGCTTTTCCCAATCTCTACGACTTCTTTCGCAGCCAGGCGCTGCTGGCTATTTTTGCTGAAAGCAACCTTCCGGACTGCCCGCTGGATGTGGCGTTGACGGCTGGCGGGGCGGCCCTGCAGAGGCTGGCTTCTGCGGCTACCGCCAGCAGTATTGCGTATGTTGAGGCAGGGGCCGCCTATGGACAGGCAGTGAGTGCACTGTGCGGGCCAGACAAGCATCTTTTCATTGCCGCGGCATTTCTCGGCGGCGTGCCACCACGTCATGGAGGCACCGGGAACCCCGCTTTGCTCAAGCCGATGGTCAGGATCATCGACCGCGGCGAAGCCGGTGGGGACTATCTGGCGGCGGCCCAGGTTGAGCGCGATGGCGGCGCCAATCGAACAGGCTGGGGGCGTTCCGTTGATGTCAAGGTGGCATGTGCCAAGGCACTGTCGGAGGCGGTCGAGCGTCATGCCTACCGCGAGCTGCCCGCCGGGTTATTGCTCAAAAAAGGCTGTGAGCTTGCCGGCAAGCTCAACCCCACCGAACTGATCCGGTTCTCGGACAAGCAATACCGTGACAAGGCGAGCCTGGGCATTCGGCCCTACAGCGACGACGCCGAGCGCTTCTGGGTTGAAGCAAACTGCCTGGGTAGCGATGAGAAGCTCCTGGTGCCCGCCGACTGTGTTTTTTCAGGGGCGAATCTGCCGCGAGCGTCTGAGTTCGGCATGTTGATGCGGCAAACCTCATCGGGCTGCGCCAGCGACGTATCGCTGGATGTGGCGATTGAGCGCGCGGGCCTCGAAGTGATTGAGCGGGATGCTTTCGTCAGGCATTGGCTTGCACAGCGCCCGGGCCGCCTGGTGGCACCCGATTCACTTCCGGCCGGCATTCAGGCCAAGGCGCGCGGCTGGGAGGCGCGCGGCTGCACCTTGCGCATCGGCGTCTTCGCGGGCGCGTGGGGGCCGGTTATTTTTATCGCGATTGCTTCTGCCGTCCACCAATTTTCCGTGATCGCGGCATCATGCTTCGGCTCTATGGAGGCATCCATCACGCATGCGCTGAGCGAAGCAGAAACCATCGGATTGCTCTCCGTGAAATCCGGCCCGCCCAAGCGGCTGGCGCCGAAGGCGGTGCAGACGCCAACAGACCACGGTCTTCTCTTCAGGCAACCGGCCCACTATTTAAAGACGGCGGCAATCACTGAGGGGGGGGACGTGGTGAGGTTCGCGCAACTGCAGGCAACATGGCCCGCGACCCTGGCGCAAAGGCTGCAGGTCGCGCCACGGCCCCCCAAGGCCGTGTGGGTGGATTTAACCCAGCGAGCGGCTCCCGAATCACTTGATGGTCAGGTCATACGTTCGGTGCGGGTGCTGATTCCGGGCGCTATTCCCATAGGGTTTGGGTATGACGGTTTGCCTTTGGGCATGGACGAGAAAATCGCACCCGGGGGAAAGTTCCCCCATCCTTTCAACTAGCGACAAGTCGCCCCCCGCAATAGACAACGACTGAGGACTCATGGCCTTCCCTACTTTTTTTGACCACTTCCGCGCTGTGCGCGGATGGGCGGCCCAGCATGACGCGAAGGTTGAGATAGACATTCAGACCGTGCAACTGGAAATACGCTGTGCCAACGTGTATTTCCGGTTCTACCCGATCTTTGCAGCGTCTGTCCGCAACAAGCTGGTTCACATCGAAGACCTGATGGAGTCGGTGATTGCATTTGGCGGATGGCGCCCTTACAGGCCTTATTCCACGCCGCTCTCTACCGAAAAGCGGCTGTTCAAGCAGCACCTTGACCAGGCCGGTGTTCGCACGCCCCAAATGTGGCCCCCGGGCCAGCAGCCGACGCAAAGCTACATCCGGAAAAAATCCCGAGGCTCGTTCGGCTACGACATCCAGGGGCCATTTCTGGCAGCCGTCCCGGTGCCGCCCCTTGAGCCAGACAGCTCTGATACCGGCACATTCCATGAACAGTTTGTCGCCGGCAAGATCGTGAAGATCTGGTACTGGGGCCACACACCGTTCTTCGCCGACATGCAAGACTACGCCAAGGTCATCGGCGATGGCGTGTCAACAGCCGGCGCGCTGGCCGAAGCAAAAGTCAGGCAGGACGTCGGTGCCAACATTCTGGCCGACAAGGCAATACTGGTGTCGTGCATGGCCTACCAGGGCTTCTCGCCCACAGATGTCCCGCCTGCCGGGCAAGAGATATGGATTGATTTCCGGTACGGCCGCAGCTTCGCACCACGCCAAGGGGGCGCCAAAGCCGGCAGCGCCTTGGCGGAATTAAAAACCGTGTGTGGCGAACAGATTGCGCAAATGGGTTCACTGATGCGCACTGCCTTGCAGGAAGTCGGGCCGGCACCCCTGGCCTACTCGGTAGATGCCGTGCTCGACGACGAAGGTCAGCTGTGGTGGCTCGAGCTGAATTCCCATCCCATGTTTCCGCATTCGGGCTATGACGTCATGTTGAGTGACATTTTCAATCGCACGGCGGGGGGTGAGTTGTTGCCCGGTTGATGTCGTGCAAACGCTGACAGCAACACGAATGGCCAAGTTCCGGAACCTCTATCGCAACATGGTCCCGGGTCGCCTTGATCTGGCTTGGGCCGCGCACCGGACGCCTGGGATTGACGACACGGCCACGCCGGTACGGCGTATGAGTACTCCAAGGGGCGGACCGGCTTCAATGCAATTTAATACTATGCCCACCGGCGGCTACTTGACGGTCCAGTACTTGAAGACGATGACGCGCCGGTCTGTGGGGCAAATACGGGAGACCGAGCGGCCGACATGCGTCGGGTCACCGATGATCTTCATGATGCGGCCAGGCTTTGGCATGACGGCAGCGGTGATCTCGTTCTGCTCATCGAAAACAAGGGTTTCGCCGGCCCAGGCCACATTCCATTCCCGGTTGCAGTAAACCAGCGCCGTGTTGTGCAGGGGGCGCTTGTCTGCTTCGCCTATATCCTGATGCAACCGACCTTCGGTGCCGAAGGTATTGGCGCTGATCATGCATTCGTACAGTCGTACCGGGTGATCATGGCTGGCCTTGATCAAGTCCCAGCATTGCGTGATTGACTGGAGAGTGTCATCGAGTGCGCGCATATTGGGCTCCACATCATCGATAAACGGCTCGTCCGCGAACGCAACGGGGTAGTACCAATGCATGTCAAGCTCATGCGATTTAAAGCGTTCCCATCGATTCAGGAAATGCATGGGCATCCACGAGACGGCCTCGATCAGGGACGTCATTAATGCTTCAGGCAGTAAATCGTCAATAACTGTGATGTTCGGGTTGTTGGTATGCATAGTCGGGATGAAAGCAGGCATCGAGGAGCTCGTTGAGCGCAGGGCTCACCCGGCACTCTCGATGCGCTGCGGTTGGGCAATGATTTATCGGCTAACGTTGTCGCCGCAGCCACCGGAACTCAGGGGCAAGCCGGCTTTGTGGGGAAGGCGTGCACGATGAACTGCAGTCCAGCGGCCGCTTGCACTGCCGCTGCCGTTGGTGTTGTCGCCAGTCGCTTTTGGACTGGCCTGTTTCTTCTGCGTGGAAGCCGCGTCGGACTGGGGCTTTGCTTTTTCTTGCATGAAATGACTCCTTTAGTCAGGTTGAAAAATCAGGGAAACGGATGCGGGAATTTCGATCCAGAGTGGATACGAGGAACCATTCCCAGAGGCTCTCGTTGATAACCGAACGAGATCGGCAGCAAACCGGGGATGAGGGCCTTAACCACCGAAAGGTGGGTGCGACCTTGGTCGATATGGCTTTTCGTGGGCGTGATGTCGACCGCAAGGGGACGCAGGCCTTGCGCCGTAAAGCGCCTGACCAGCGTAGAAAGTGACGTCTCGCATGAGTTTTCGGGCCACTGAGTCGAGGTGGAGGCGGTGACCGGAAACAGCACCCGGTCGGCACGCCGGTAGTAGCGTTTGAGGCCATAAAGTTCAAAGTGATGCTCGGTGGTCTCGACTTCGTCTGGGGAGCTGATGCCAGGCAGGTGGCCATGGATCCAGGCATACACCCGGGCCTCCACCTCATCGAGCGCGCTGTGGACGGCATCCCCGAAGCTGTCGCTGGCTGCGGTTCCCATGGTGGTGAAGTGTTGGGCGTCATGCTGCGCGGAAACCAGTGCCACGTGCGCCCATGGCACTTGCAGATGCTGGACCGTCACCCTGCAGCCGGCCGCTTGCAAGGTGCCGATGCGCTGCGCAATGTCCTCGGGCCATTGTTCAGCGGGAACCAGGGTTCCTGGCTTTTGAGCAAGCCAATGCCGCATGAACGCATCGCGCTCCACCACCTCCAGTAGTGCTCTAACGGTAGCGTCTTCCACAGTGGTGCTGGCGGCGCAACCTGAGGATGTCACCTGGGTATACGGGCGTGAGGTGTCGTGTCCGAGGGCAGCAAGGCTGTTGCGTGAAAAAACGAGTTCCGCCAGCACCCGGACCCTTTTGCCCGTCTCCAGGTTCAACGCATCTGCCCAAGGATAGGATTGTGTTTCTGAGAATGGTTGATAGAAGAAATTCGAAGTCTCGTACTGTTTCTCCGCGTAGCAGACGAACTGTCGGGGATCCAGTGCATGCTCGACCTCGGCGATGCTACCTTCGACGATGCCTCGCGGTTGCCGGAAGCCTTCGCGCTCTATGGCTTCGGCAATGGCCTTGCGTACCGCCAGCAATGGGTCTGTTCCGCGGCCCCAGGTGTGCGGCCGCTCGTCATTCTCATCGAGAATTTTTGCACGCGCCAGGTGAAAACCCATGGAGTAAAGCGCGGATTCGCCGTTGACCCAGGCAAAATCGATCAGCGGCATCCGCTCCATCATGGCAATTTGCTCGGAAGTAGCCTTGACACCGAACATGGCCGAACCCAGCAGCAGTTGCCGGCCGAGTCCGCACATGCGCGCGATCGGCCGTTCGTAATACCCGCCTATTGTTGCGTAGCCCAGCTCCAGGGCACCGGCGCTGAGTGCGCCGTTGTGCAGCGCTGCACCGGCTTCCATAAAGAGGTACTGGAGCGAGCGGTTGCGGTAGCGCGTCGCTGCAATCGCCGGATCGGCGGCGAGGAAAACGGCACCCGTTGCGTAGGTTAACTCCCAGGGCTTGCCGAAGGCCAGGGCCAGCTGCGGCGGTGTGTTCCCGACGGGGTGCAGCAATACCGTACGCTCGTCGGGGTATTGAACCTTGTACACGCCGGGCAGATAGTCACCGACCTGGCGTTGCAGCGCCACGTAAACCTCCACCAGGTGCATGCCACCTGCAGACGCGATGGTGCGTTGCGGCATCGCATATCCTATTCGCGGATGCTTGACCCGGACTACACCGGCGAGGGACCAAAGCAGTTTGTGCAGCGCGGAAATGGATACCGGCTTGTCATCAAAGGTATAGCTTGTTGTGCGCGCGGAAAAGAAAGGGTCAAGCGGCGTGCTTTCCACTCTGGCGGCAGACTCGGGCAGGGTTTCCTCGGACTGCTCTTCATTCCACAAAAAGCGTGCTGCAATGCTGCCTGTCAATTTGGCGGCCGCTGAAAGGCCGAAAGGGCTGAACTGAAAGGCGTAGTGCGCAGCGTGTGCGCTCACCAGGCTGGCGTCGATCAAAGCGCCCTCGGCGAGCAGGAATTCCATGAATTGGGCAAACTCAGAGCGCTCCTGCGCGTTCCCGAAACTCTTCAGGATTTCGTCGACAGTGCGTGTTCCGTCGCACAGGCTGAAGGCCTGGTCCAAAAGCAGTGCGGGTGCCTGGACTTCGATGTCTTCGTTGGCTGTGCGAACCACCAACGTTGCCAGGCGGCCCTTGCTGCGGATACGGCTGGCGCCGGAAAACATGGGCGACAAACGGTCTGCAGCGTCAAGGCAGGCCTGCACCTGGGTGGGAATGCGGTGATTCAGAACGCGATTTCGGTTGCCGCCGATCCTGGTAGCCGATGGCGCGGGGATTGGCGAACCGGACGCAGAAAATTCAGGCTTCATGCCGACACCCTTTCGCCGATGCCCGGGCTAAGCCTGATCTGCGCGGGGCGTTCCGCCGGAATAGCTATGCCGCCTGGTGACCCGCGCATTGGGTTCGGTATGGTCTGACCGGATGCCGGTGCCATGGCAGAGCCGGGTTCCGGGGCGGAAATGGGTGTGCCGAAAAGTGTTGAAAACATGGCCGAATAGCCGGTCGGCGGGAAAATGGGGTTCGAATTGGCCTCAAGCCACCAGATCTTTCCGTCCGTGTCGAGCACGCCGTCGAGCGAACACAAAACAGGTGCGCTGAGTTCCTCTCGCAGCTCTGCGGCGATCCATTGGCCGGCTACTTCCAGTTGGGCTATTTGAGTCGCAGGCATGTGACGCAGGAAATTGTCTTCCTCTTCCGTAGCCGCATCCGGCGCGAAACGGCGTCCGTAGCGATAGTCCAGCCAGGCAGACATATCTGGCGTCAGTACGGTGTTCAAGTCCAGGCCCTGATAAGCAAGTGCCTGTTCCACCGCCTGCTTTTCAGGGTAGTCGGCCCAGCTTTGCTTGATGTCTTTGAGGCGCGCGTCGATCAGCTCTGCGATGGTGTCGCGCCCGTTGCCGTGTATCAACGGATAGGGATGCAACTGCGCATGGAACGCGCGCGCCCCCCAGAACCAGACCTTGATGTTCGTTCCGTGCACGAACGATTCCGCGTACAGGCTACCGGTGCTGCCCTGTTTCGTCAGCATTTGCATTCGCGCCGCATCGGGCTCCTGCCCAGGATGATAGGGGCCGGCCAGTTCCTCGCCAAAAGACCCGACCGAATGCTTGACGATGAAGGCGGCCGTCGCCTCGCCCGGCGTCGGCCACATGCGGGGCGTGGGGAGCCCGGACTCCGCCAGGCGCTTTTTGAAGACGAGCTTGTCCGAAGCGAGCGGCCAACGCAGGGGGCGGTAAGGCAGCCAGCCGATAAACCCGGTTGCCTCGCGAACCATCTGGGGGACGTGCATTAACTGACCGTCCATGCGCGCCAGGAACTGGGGATGCAGTGTGAAGTACCGGTTGCGCGCCTTCACTTCCAGCTCAAAAGTCAACACATTGAGATTGACGAGCGCGTCATGAGCCTCTGCCCAGGCCTTGACGGCGCGGATGTGGTTCATGGTGATCGCGATAAACATGGAAGAGTCTCCGGGGTGATGCTGCCTGTGGGATACCGGTCAGAAAGTGAAGGGCGTGGAGCCGCCCTGGCTGAATGCCGATACGCGCAGGGTCGCAGCGTCCATGCCAGCGGCGCTTATCAATATATCCATGCCGGTTTGAATTTGTTTAGCGATTTTTCGGCGCGTGCGGTCGGATGCAAATTTTCCTAAACAAAGTGGTAAATGTGAGGATGTATTGATGAAATACCGTTGAGCAGTTCTCCAAAGGGTTGGAGGAGGGGTGAGGGGCAGGGGCCCGAGCCGGCGGTTCACCATTAGGTAGATCACATGGTTGCGATCGTCAGCGGCAATAGCCTGGGCTTGGGTTCAACGTCATTGGCCACGCTGGGGCGAGGCGGGCTGCTGGGGGCGGCCGGCCAGGGGCGAAGCGGCGAGCAGGCGTTTGTCAAT
>NZ_JBFUFE010000010.1:0-4763 GCF_056403595.1 Polaromonas sp. P2_G11
TTTTCCTAAACAAAGTGGTAAATGTGAGGATGTATTGATGAAATACCGTTGAGCAGTTCTCCAAAGGGTTGGAGGAGGGGTGAGGGGCAGGGGCCCGAGCCGGCGGTTCACCATTAGGTAGATCACATGGTTGCGATCGTCAGCGGCAATAGCCTGGGCTTGGGTTCAACGTCATTGGCCACGCTGGGGCGAGGCGGGCTGCTGGGGGCGGCCGGCCAGGGGCGAAGCGGCGAGCAGGCGTTTGTCAATGTGGCCAATGGTAATTTGGTGCTGCAGGACCGGGACGACTACCTGGTTGCGCACGGCGTGAACCTGACGGCGCTGCGCACCTACAACAGCCAGGGCAAGCTCAACGACGACAATGCCGACAACTGGTCCATGGGGGCCTATGCCCAGCAGGTGAAACTGGCGGGCACACTGAACGCTGCCGGCAGCACCCTCACCCGCACCGCCCGGGACGGCAGCGAGTCGGTCTACAGCTGGGACGCTGGCAGGCTCGCCTATGTGAGCACCGACGGCGCCGGCGCCTACGACACCATCAAGGCGGTCGGCAGCGACTACGTCTGGACCGACGGCGACACCGGCCTGACCGAAACGTATGAGGCCGCCACCGGGCGGCTGGCCAGCACCACCGACGCCAGCGGCACGAGCGCCAGCTACGCCTACAACGCCTCGGGCCTGCTCTCCAGCATGACCAGCGCCAGCGGCGACGTCACCTACCTCGACTACGTGGGCAGCAACGTTTCCAAAGTGCGCACCGTCAGGGCCGACGGCACGACCCTCACCCGCGTGGCCTATGCCTACGACACGAGCAACCGCCTATCTTCGGTGAGAGTGGACCTCAGTCCGGAAGACGCCAGCACGGCAGACAACTATTACTACCAGACCACCTACACCTACGACGGCGCCAGCACCCGCGTGGCAAGCGTCACCCAGAGCGACGGCACCAGCCTGACGTTCACCTACGTGCAAGTGGGCGCCGACTACCGGGTCGCCACCGTCAGGGACGGGCTCAACCACACCACGAGCTACAGCTACGACACCGTCAACAATCGCACCACGGTGACCGACCCGCTCGGCCTCGTCACCAGCTACGAGTACGACGGCGCAGGCCAGCTCACCAAGATCACGGCACCCGCGGTCGGCGGCGTGGCACGGGTCAGCAGCTTTGCCTACAACGCCGCCGGCGACCTGACCCAGGTCACCGACGCGCTGGGCCAGGCGACGGCGATGGAGTACGACGCCAACGGCAACCAGGTCCTGCAGCGCGATGCGAGTGGCAACACCGTCACGCGCACCTACGATGCCCGCAACCAGCTGCTGACCGAGTCCACCTATACCGTGGCCGACCCGGACGGCGCCGGTGCCGGCCAGCCCGCCCTGCCGCTCACGACGCGCTACGTCTACGACGCCGCCAACAAAAACCTCCTGAGGTTTGTGCTCAGCCCGACAGGGCGCGTGACTGAGTTCCGCTACAACGCCTGGGGCGAGCAGGTTGCCAGCATCCAGTACAGCGCGGCAGCCTACAACGTGGCCGCCCTGGGCGCCACGGCCGTGCCCACAGAAGCGGCCATGGCCACCTGGGCCGGCGCGCAAAACCTTCTCCTGAGCACGCGCTCCGACCGGGTGCTGGACGCACGCGGGCAACTGCAGTCGGTCACGGTGTACGCCAGGGTCGACGCCGCGGGCAACGGCGTTGCCGACGGCAGCCAGTCGACGACCCAATACATCTACGACCAGGCCGGCCTGCTGCTCAAGACCATCTCGGGGACGGCGGGCGTCAGCCTGTACACCTACGACGGCCTGGGCCGCGTGCTGTCGGTGCAGAACGCGCTGGGGCAGACCACGCTGACCAGCTACGACGACGCCGGCCGCAAAACCACCGTCAGCTTCGCCAACGGCCTGTCGACCAGCAGCACCTATGACGCGGCTGGCCGCCTCATCAGCGTCACGCAAAGCAGCGCGCAGACCGCCAACCTGGGCACCACGCTTTACGTCTACGACGCCGACAACCGTCTCACGATGACGCAGGACCCGAGCGGCGTGCGGGCCTGGATGCTGTATGACGAAGCCGGCCGCAAGACCGCCGACATCGACGGCAACGGCAGCCTGACGGAATACGTCTACAACAAGAACAACCAGGTCACGCAGACCATTGCCTACGCAAGCGCGGTGAATGTGGCCAGCCTCGTCAACGGGTCCGGCCAGCCGCTGAACCCGTCGCTGGCGGCGGTGCGGCCGGCCGGTGTTGCCGCCGACCTCAAGTCCTGGCGCGTCTACGACAGCGCCGGCCGCCTGCTCAAGACGGTGGACGGCCAGGGCGCCGTCACCGAGATGCAGTACGACGGCGCCAGCCGCCTGGTATCCGTCACGCATTACGCCAACCTCATCTCAACCGCGGCGCTGGGTGCAGCACCGGCCGCCGGCAGTGTTGCGCCCACGGCCAACGCCGCTGCCGACCGCGTCGAGAGAAACTTCTACGACGACGACGGCCTGCTGCGCGCCAGCCTCGATGCCGAAGGCTACCTCACGGAATTGAGGTACGACAGCGCCGGGCGCCTGGCCAGCCGCACCGCCTACGCCACGGTGACCGCCCAGGCCCTGCGCGCCAGCGGAACGCTGGCCCAGCTTCTGCCGGCCACGGATGCCAGGGACATCACCACACGCCTGGTGCTCAACGCCCAGGGCCAGGTGGCCGGCGAAATCGATGCCGAGGGTTACCTGACCGAGAAGGTCTACGACGCCAACGGCAACCTCACCCAGAGCATCCGCTACGCCACGGCTGTCAGCGCCGGCGCGCTGGCCGCCTTCACCTCCAGCACGACGGTTGCCGATCTTCGCCCGGCCGCCAGCGCGCAAGACCGCAGCAGCAGCGCTACCTACGACCTCCTGAACCGCGTCGTCACGTCAACCGACGCCGCCGGCACCGTCACGCAGTTCACGTATGACAGCACAGGCAACCTGACACAAAAGGTGTCCGCCGCCGGCACCTCCGAGGCCCGCACGCTGACAGCGAAGTACGACCTGCAGGGCCGCCTGGTCGGCGAGCTCACCGGTGTCGGCAGCGCGCTGCTCACGGGCAGCCTGACGCAGGCGCAGATCGACGCCGTCTGGAGCCAATACGGCCTGACCCACGCCTACGACGCCGCGGGCCGTCGCACCAGCACGACCGACGGCTACGGCAATAAGACGCTGTTCTTCTACGACGTCGACGGGCATCTGACGCACACGGTCAACGCGCTCGGCGAGGTACGCGAGAGCCAGTACAACGCCCTGGGGCAGCTGACGTCCACGGTGAGCTACGGCACCCGCATCAACCTGGCCGGGCTGACAGGCGCCAATGCCGGCGGGCTGGTCAATGCCGCGCTCACCGCCGCCATCGTGGTGAATGCCGCGCTCGACAGCAAGGCCACCTATGCCTACAACAGCTTCGGCGGCCTGGCCAGCAGCACCGACGCGCTGGGCAATGTCACCGCCCTGGGCTACAACGCCTTCGGCAATGAAGTCAGCCGCGTGCAGGACCTGGGCGCATCGCAAACCCTGACGCGGACCACCACGGTAGACCGGCGCGGCCTGGCGACCGGGGCCGTGCTGGATGCCAGCGGCATCAACGCCATCACGTCCGCCGTGTACGACGCCTTCGGCCGGCTGACCAGCAGCACCGATGCCAACGGCCACACCAGCACCCGGACCTTCGACAGGCTGGGCCGCGCCGTCACCAGCGTTGACCCGCTCAATGTCACGCGCAGCAGCAGCTACGACGCCTTCGACAGGGTACTCACGCAGACCGACGGCCTGGGCCAGGTCACGAGCTACAGCTATGACAAGGTGGCGCGCTCTGTCACGGTCACCACGCCCGAGAGCGTCAGCGTCACGACGGTGCAGACCCGCCTGGGCCAGACCCAGAGCGTGACCGACGGCCTGGGCAACACCACCAGCTTTGCCTACGACCTCAACGGCAACCTGCTCACCACGACAACAGCGCTGACCACCACCAGCCAGAGCTACGACCGCAGCAACCGGCTGGCCAGCACGACGGACGCCAACGGCAACCTGGTGGTGCTCGGCTATGACGCCGCCAACCGGGTTCTGGCGCGCACCGTCGATCCGGCGGGCCTGAACCTCACCACCACCTACGGCTACGATGCCAAAGGCCAGCAAGTCACCGTGACCGACCCGCTGGGCATCGTCACCCAGTTCAGCTACGACCTCAAGGGCCAGCTGACCCAGCAGGCGGTCGACCCCCTGGGCCTGAACCTCGTGACGGCCTACAGCTACGACGGGCGCGGCAAGACGCTGACGGTGACAGACCCCCGCGGCACGGTCACCCGCTACACCTACGACAAGCTCGGGCGCCGCACTCTGGAGCAGGTCGACCCGACGGGCCTGAACCTCACGCGCAGCTATGCCTACGACAAGGCCGGCAACGTCACCAGTTCCACCGATGCGAACGGCAACCTCACGCGTTACGCCTACGACGCGGGAGACCGGCTGGTGTTCACCGTCGATGCGGCGGGCAACGTCAGGCAGAGCGGCTTTGACGCGGAAGGCCGCGTCGTCAAGACCACGGTCTATGCAACGGCTATCACACCGGCGGATATGGCCGGCTTGCCGGCGGCCGCCAGCGTGGCGCAAATCCAGGCCAGGGTGCTTGCCGCCGCGGGCTCGGACCTGGTGGAGAACCGCGTCTACGACAGGGACGGCCGGCTCACGGCCACGGTCAACGCCCTGGGCGAGGTGGTCAAGTACGTGTATGACGCGGC
>NZ_JBFUFE010000011.1:0-3734 GCF_056403595.1 Polaromonas sp. P2_G11
CAGCAACGGAGTCCCGGTGCCCGCACTGGACCAGAGCTTTGGTTATGACAACCTGAACCGACTGATCAGCGCCACCTTGGGCAGCAGTGCGATCCAGTACAGCTATGACGCCACGGGCAACCGCACGGCCAAAGTCGTTGGCGGCACGAGCTACCCCAACACCATTGCCAGCACCAGCAACCGGCTGAACCAGACGCAGGACAGCACCGGCGTCGCCACCGTGGTGCACGATGCGGCCGGCAACATCACAAGCGACGGGGTCAATAGCTATAGCTACAGCGACCGCGGCAGGCTGGCCACGGTGACGAACGCCGGCGGCACGGTGAACTACAGTTACAGCGCCCTGGAGTTGAGGATGAGCAAGACGGGACCGACGGCCTTGATCCCAACCGGTGCGGCGTACTACATCTATGACGAAGAAGGAAAACTGCTCGGTGAGTACGATGCCAATGGGGTTCCCCAATACGAAACCATCTACATGGGCATGCCGGTCGGGGTGATCAAGCAGACGGGAACGGGAGCCGGAAGTGACATTGCCATCGGCCTGTACAACGTCTCGACGGATCAGCTCGGTGCGCCACGCATCATCACGCGGCAAATTGATGATGCGGTTGTGTGGCGCTGGGATACGGCGGAGCCCTTTGGCGCGACGGCGCCTGATCAGAATCCGAGCAGCCTGGGGGCCTTCGCCTTTAACCAGCGGCTGCCTGGGCAGACCTTTGATGCCGAGAGTGGGTTGTTCCAGAACTGGAACCGGGAGTACAACCCGAGGATCGGGCGCTATATGCAGTCCGATCCCATTGGGCTTGGGGGTGGAATCAATACCTTTGCCTATGTGGGCGGGGATCCTCTGATGTTTGTTGATCCACGTGGGCTAAACCATGTACTTGGGGTGCTTGGGGTCGCATTTATAGCGTATGAGATTGCCAATAGTGATACGCCTCTGATCGGTGGCGGCGTTGCAAAAGCCGGGACGAAAGTGGCTGAAGCGTGTGTAGCAGAAGGGGTCAGAGTATCGAAAAAGGGCATGTCACTTGTTGAGGCGAACTTGGCAAGATTTGAACCAACCGCAGCTAACGTTGCAATGGTCGATAGGTTGAAGGAAAGCCTTCAAACGGGTGCGAGAGCGATAGGTGCAGATGCAAATTTTTACCTCCACGAGATCGCAGAAGGTACAGCGCGCAGAGCGGGATTGGCTTATGACGCGGCTCATGCGGCTGCGATTGAAAAGTACAGCATTTCACCTTTTTCTCTCTATCATCCAGAAGTGATAAAGAGTCTGCCTGGTGAGTTCAATAACGCGTGGAGAAATTTCTGGGGAATTCAATGAAGTCATTTAACCTGACTAAAGAGCGTAAGGCACGCGTTTGGCTGAGTGAACTACCTACATCATTTCAGACGGATGAGCTTTCATGTAAGAAGGTAGTGCAATGCGAAGGCAGCGTTCGCCCTTTGCGTACGACAATTGCCGTTGAGATTTTTGTACCTGCAGGCGGTCGATTCCTGTATGGGCTGCTGGGAATTCAGTCATTAGGTAAATCGGCGGATAAGACCAGAATAGAGATTCCGATCTTCTCTCGTCCACCGATAACCCACGTTAGCGATTCCTTGGCCGGCACGGTGGATAAGGTTGTGCCATGGATTGACGATGAATATCACGCTGCGATATTAGCGGGTATGAGCGCTGCGGTGGGAGAGTATGCGATAGTTCCTGAGCGCATCCGCATATGCTCCGGCCGGCAGGGGCTTGTTGGTTCTTCCCCAGAAATATTTCGCCGACTGGCATTTATCTGTATGACATTGCTGGCAATTCCAGAGGAAGATATTGGCTGGAAAACAGAAGAGCTTATTGATCGTGGCTAACCCGCGCGTGGGTGTAATAGCAATGCCAGCGCATACACCTGACCATAGGGGGATATAACGTCCTTCAAGAGTGACGGGACCAACAGCTACACCTACAGCGTGTGGATTTCGTGCTTGTTTGATCTGTTTTTTCATCGAGCGCTGAGCCACTGGTGACGCTCTTTTGCGCAGGGCTGGCGATCCACATTTCAGGGTTTTTATGTGGGTCAAGCGATGGCGAAAAAGGTGGGTCACATCGACGCGAAACTTAACAGGATTTCGGAGAATGCCACCAAGGAGTGTCGAATGAGTTTTCGTGATGAGGAGTGGAAACGCCTTTATGACGTGTTTCACAAGTCATTGGCGACGTTGGGACTAGAGAATGCCTTTGGTGATGCGGACTACTGGTTGGTTGACGATGACTACGGAGATACAACGCACAAGCTGTGCGTGCATCGCAAGTCGTTTTTGAAGCCTGCCTTGATCGTCGCTATTCAGAGGGCGTTGGAAGCATTTTCTCAATGGAGGGTAATGATTCAGCTTGAGTTCCACATTGATGGTGTTCCCGACAATTCCTGCGGATTGATCATCTATCCCAATGCGATCGAGGAACGTTGGGATAGAGCGCTGGTTGCAGATATCAACAAGCGGCTCGATCTGTAGCGACGTCAATCCGCTGTGGATTTTCGTGCTTGTTTGATCCGTTTTTTCATTGAGCGCTGAGCTACCGATGACGCCCTTTTTCGCAGGGCTGGCGATCCACATTTCAGGGTTTTAATGAGGGTCAGCGACTGCGAAAAAAATGGGTCACACCGACGCGAAACTTACCAAGATGGAAAATCAAAGCTGCCTCGATTTCATCAAATGGTTTGATGACACCCTAGACATCAGACCTGGAATGCTTGGCTCCGTGGCCGACATTTCTGCGATGTTCTTTGTTGTGGACAACATGAAAAATCTATTGTTGTTTAACGAAAGATTGCCTCATGAATTGTCTTGGAACGAGTTTTTAAGTGAAAAAAAATTATTCCGAAATTTGAAGTCGATACCAATTGAAGACAATTGGGAATTTGAAAGATTTATTGAATTAAGGCATCAATATTTGCAATGGCTAGATAGCCGCCGAGGTTGAACTGCGGCTCAGGGATGGGGCCAGTTCATATCGGTGAGACCATGAAACAAAACACTTTGTTAGACCTTTTAGGTAAGGACGACGGTTCAGTAGACGTAGTACTCAACGCTATTGAGCAACTTCGCAACGAACTATTGCAAGGGCAAGTTGAAGATTGGGAGAACCCCTACGCTAGAGCAATTCCTGGAGGCCATGCATGCATGGCTGGCGACGATGGGGCCTCGTGTCGATGACAAGCCGTCTTGGAAGTTTGTGGAGGCTATGATTCGGGCGGCAAAGATTTACGAGTGAATGCGGAGGACGCGTCGTTTCGCGTACCCACGCTGACAGCCACCTAACCAGCGGAGCCGAGTCAACTACAGCTACGACGCCCAAGGCGTGGTCAACGCTGTCACGGTCAATCCGCCGAATGCCAACGGCGTGGGCACCAGCGGAACAACCCTGCCGCTGATAGCGGGCATCACCACCAACGCTGAAAGCAAACTGACCGGCTGGAGCTGGGCCAGCAGCAAGACCCAGGCGATTGCTTACGACGCCAACGGCCAGATCAGCGCGTACAACCTGGGTGATCCAACAACAACTGGGATTCGCCGAACCATTCTTCGTGACACAGCGGGACGCATCACCGGCTACACCCACACCAGCAACGGAGTCCCGGTGCCCGCACTGGACCAGAGCTTTGGTTATGACAACCTGAACCGACTGATCAGCGCCACCTTGGGCAGCAGTGCGATCCAGTACAGCTATGACGCCACGGGCA
>NZ_JBFUFE010000012.1:0-1141 GCF_056403595.1 Polaromonas sp. P2_G11
CGAAGGCTGGGGCACCTTCAACCTGAACCATTACCTGTACGAAAAACGCAATGCGGTCAGCCCCGAGATGCCGCCGGCCGTTCCCCTGGCGATCGACCTGCCCGAACAGTTTGCGCATGTGTCGGGCTGGGTGCATGCGCGTCCGGTGTTTCACCACATGCCGCCGGAAACCCGGTTGTACAACATCATCACTGAGCAGGGCTGCGGTTTGTTTGTAGAAGGCTTCCTGGCCTTCAGCCCTTGCCAGCAGGGTCCCGTGCAACTGGGTGCGCCGTGGCAAGCCCTGGCCGTTGATGCGGCTGCGGCCAGTTTTATAGCGCAGGTCAGCACAGCTGAGGCCTGAGCACTGGCTTCACAGCAAGGCTGAGACAACGCCAGAAGCGCCTGCAAGCGGCTTGCAGGCGCTTTTTCTTTGGTGGATGTGGGGGAGGGCAGGCTTCAAAAGCCTGCCCACCTGCTTCGCGGCAGCTAAACATCACCCTGGAACAGCGGATATATTGCTTGTGAGATCAGGAAACCTGCGGGATTTCCAAGGATCCCGGCAAGTTTTCATGATTGCAATTAACCGGAGTTAAAAATGGGTGGCATTTTCAAAGGCGGTCTTTTTGTTGGCAAAGACGAGTCATACATCCCGAGCAGGAATGCCCAGGACGACGTGAACGAAGGCTGGTCGGTTACCAAGCGGCCTTATCGCTCAAAGCCGCAGGGTCAGACGGCCCAGGATGACCTCATTCCAGCTTCATGCGGTTCCTGCGATACCGGCTCCTGCTTCCTGGCCGGTAACCGTGTGTTGATGGCCGACGGCTCCAGCAAGCCGGTGGAAGACGTCGCCGTGGGCGACCTGGTGATGACGAACCTGGGCCCCCGCAAGGTGGCCGCGCTGGAGCAGCCGGTGCTGGGCATGTCGCGCAAGATCATCGAGCTGCGCGGCCTGGGCGACCAGTGCCTGATCATGTCGGACGAGCACCCGCTGTGGGTCAGCCGCACGCAAGATGGCGTGGCTTCCGAAGGCTGGGGCACCTTCAACCTGAACCATTACCTGTACGAAAAACGCAATGCGGTCAGCCCCGAGATGCCGCCGGCCGTTCCCCTGGCGATCGACCTGCCCGAACAGTTTGCGCATGTGTCGGGCTGGGTGCAT
>NZ_JBFUFE010000013.1:0-687 GCF_056403595.1 Polaromonas sp. P2_G11
CACCGACGCCTCCGGCCAGACCGTCTACAGCTACGACAGCCTGGGCCGCAAGACAGGCAAGACCCAGACCATAGGCGGCAAGACCTTCACCGTCGGCTACAGCTGGGGCGATAGCGGAAGTGCGTTGGACAAACTCACGGCAATCACCTACCCCAGCGGAACAAAGGTCAACTACAGCTACGATGCCCAGGGCGTGGTCAATGCCGTCACGGTCAATCCGCCCAACGCCAATGGCGTGGGCACCAACACTGGCACCACCCTGCCGCTGCTGAGTGGAATCACCACCAATGCTGAAAGCAAACTGACTGGCTGGAGCTGGGCCAGCAGCAAGACTCAGGCGATTGCCTATGATGCCAACGGCCAGATCAGCGCGTACAACCTGGGTGATCCAACAACAACTGGGATTCGCCGAACCATTCTTCGTGACACAGCGGGACGCATCACCGGCTACACCCACACCAGCAACGGAGTCCCGGTGCCCGCACTGGACCAGAGCTTTGGTTATGACAACCTGAACCGACTGATCAGCGCCACCTTGGGCAGCAGTGCGATCCAGTACAGCTATGACGCCACGGGCAACCGCACGGCCAAAGTCGTTGGCGGCACGAGCTACCCCAACACCATTGCCAGCACCAGCAACCGGCTGAACCAGACGCAGGACAGCACCGGCGTCGCCACCGTGGTGCA
>NZ_JBFUFE010000014.1:0-647 GCF_056403595.1 Polaromonas sp. P2_G11
CAGCAACGGAGTCCCAGCAACGGAGTCCCGGTGCCCGCACTGGACCAGAGCTTTGGTTATGACAACCTGAACCGACTGATCAGCGCCACCTTGGGCAGCAGTGCGATCCAGTACAGCTATGACGCCACGGGCAACCGCACGGCCAAAGTCGTTGGCGGCACGAGCTACCCCAACACCATTGCCAGCACCAGCAACCGGCTGAACCAGACGCAGGACAGCACCGGCGTCGCCACCGTGGTGCAYGATGCGGCCGGCAACATCACGAGTGATGGGACCAACAGCTACACCTACAGCGACCGCGGGAGGCTGGCGACGATGACGAACGCCGGTGGCACTGTGAACTACAGCTACAGCGCGCTGGAGCTGAGGATGAGCAAGACGGGGCCGACGGCCCTGGTACCTACCGGTGCGGCTTACTACGTTTATGACGAAGGAGGCAAGCGATGCCAAGAGTACGATGCCAATGGGGTTCCCCAATACGAAACCATCTACATGGGCATGCCGGTCGGGGTGATCAAGCAGACGGGAACGGGAGCCGGAAGTGACATTGCCATCGGCCTGTACAACGTCTCGACGGATCAGCTCGGTGCGCCACGCATCATCACGCGGCAAATTGATGATGCGGTTGTGTGGCGCTGGGATACGGC